>NZ_CM182062.1:0-1234285 GCF_059417725.1 Candidatus Pelagibacter sp. PS_41
ATGACAAGCTACAAATCAACACAAAGTACAAAAGATCTATCTTCTGAAGCTTTAGACTGGGTTGTAATTCAAAAGGATATGAAAAATAAGCTAGGTAGCGATATATATGAAAGCTGGCTTAGAAAGATAGACTTTGTTGAAGAGGTGAATAGCTATGTCTTACTTTCGGTTTCTACCAGATTTATCCGAGACTGGATTACCTCAAGATATTTAGATCAAATTTTGCAAATAATAAAAACTTATAAGAAAGATCTAACAAGAATAGAGTTTAAGATTATTGAAAAAAATTCTGAAAATGAAATAGAAAATAATATTACTAAAAATCAAAATAATGAAAACATATCCTTCATTAAAGATACATACTTGCAATACAACAGAATAGACCCAAATAAAAGATTTGATAGTTTTATTACAGGAACAAGCAATAAACTTGCCTATGAGGCATCTATGAAAGTTTCAGAAAATATTTCTCATTATAATCCGCTTTATATTTATGGAGGAGTTGGAATGGGAAAAACACATTTATTAAATTCAATTGGTCTTTCATTAAAAGAAAAAAACAAAGTCATGTTTATTTCTGCTGAGAGATTTATGTATCAGTTTGTAAAATCAATTAAATCTAATGATATGGTAAAGTTTAAAGAGTACTTTAGAAATACTGACATATTATTGATAGATGATATTCAATTCATGAATGGTAAAGAAGCAATGCAAGAGGAGTTTTTTCATACGTTTAATGCACTATTAGATAAAGGCTCACAAGTAATAATCTCTGCCGATAGAGCTCCAAACAAATTATCAAGAATCCAAGATAGAATTAAATCAAGATTTGCTGGAGGTCTTGTTGTTGATATACAAAAACCAGATTATGAACTTAGAAGTAAAATTGTTAAGCAAAAAACAGAAGAATTAAACATTTTTTATTCAAATCAAGTAAATATTTCAGAAGAAATACAAAAATTTATAAGCACAGAAATAACTACCAGTATTAGAGAGTTAGTAGGAGCAATTAATAGAGTTGTTTCCTTTTCAAGAATTTACAACAAAGTTCCAAATTTATCAGAAGTTAAAGTAGTTTTAAAAGATCTATTAAATATTGGAGAAAATAAAGTAACAATAGATTTAATACAATCGACTGTATGTAAGTTCTTCAAAATTAGTAAAAATGAGATGTTGTCCTCAAGAAGATCAAGATATTTAGTCAGGCCGAGACAAACAGCGATCTATTTAACTAAAATATTAACCTCAAAATCCTTACCAGAAATAGGTAGAGAGTTTTCAAATAGAGATCATACAACAATTATTCATTCTGTTAAAACCATTGAAAAATTAAAAGAAAAAGATCCAGAAATGACTAACAATATTAATAACTTAAAAAATCAGATATTGTATAATAAAGAAAATGAAATTTAACGTTAATCAACAAGATCTGCAACAAGCCCTTAATTATTGTCAGGGTGTGATAGAAAAAAGAAGTACACTTCCAATTTTATCTAATGTTTTGTTAAATGCCAGTAACTCAAACTTAACTATTACAGCAACAGATTTAGATTTAATTTTTATTCATCAAATTAATAATGTTGAAGTGTTAGAAGAGGGAAATACGACCACCACTTCATCTATTATGTATGATATTATAAGAAAATTTTCCTCTGGAAAAAAAATCAATTTATCTTTAACCGATGTTAGTAAGCTTCAAGTAGAGTCTGAAAAATCAATTTTTAATTTAAATTGTATTAGTGCATCTGAGTTTCCTTTGACTGATGAAAACTTCAATCAAAATGAGTTTATAATAAAATCAAAACAGTTATTAAAACTATTAAATAAATGTAAATTTTCAGTCTCTAATGATGAAACAAGACATTATTTAAGTGGAATTTTTTTTCATCAAACCCAAATAGAAGATAAAAACTTTTTGACAGCAGCTGCCACTGATAGTCACAGAATGTCTATATCTAAAATAAGATTAGATCAAAAGATTGATTTTGAGCCAATAATTCTTCCAAAGAAAACAATCTTTCAATTATGCTCATTGTTAGAGAGCTATGATGGGGATGTTAAGATTTCAAATGTTAAATCTAAAATTAAGTTTGAACTAAATAATAGTATTTTGATTTCCAAGTTAATTGATGGAAAATTTCCAAATTATATTCAAGTAATACCAAAAAATAATCAAAAAAAATTGGATATAGATTTAAAACTTTTTCTAGATTCAGTTGATAGAGTTGCATCGGTGTCATTAGATAAAAAAGATGGTGTGAAATTTAATTTATCAAAAGATGTTTTAAATTTATCTGTAAACAATACAAATAGCGGAGATGGAAAAGAAAGCTTAAATGTAAAATTCGATCATGATTTAGAGATAAGCTTTAACTCAAGATATTTAATTGACGTTGCTTCACAGCTTGATGGAAATAAAATAGAGATTTTCTTTAATGACACTGGCTCACCAGCATTAATTAAAGATCCGGGTGACTTTGATAGTATATTTGTAATAATGCCTATGAAAGGCTAATTAATAGCATCGAGCTCGCTATAAATTACATTTTCAAGCTTGTGTAAAAAAACATTTTTTTCTAATCCAGGTTCAATTGGTTCTAAAATTGAAATAGTTATAATTTTATCAATTTTTTTAGGTCCTTTTTTTGGCCAAGTATTTCCAGAATTAATAGCTATAGGTTGGCAAGATATTTTAAGTTCCTCATAAATTCTGCCTGAACCTTTTTTAAAAGATGTGCGTTCATCCGGAGACAACCGTGTACCTTGTGGAAAAATTATTAATGGTCTATCAGATGCATTTATTTGTTTTGATATATCATTAAAGAAGCCAAGATTATCTTTAGTTACTTTATTTCTTTTTATTGATATTGATCCAATTTTTTTTAAATACCAGCCAAATATGGGTATCATTAATAATTCCTTCTTAAGAATAAAAACTGGAGATTTAAAAATTGTTTGTAAATAAAAAGTTTCAAACATTGATTGATGAGAGGCAGCAATAAAAAACTTTCTATTATTGATAATATTTTCCTCTCCTTTAATTATAATTTTTGTTGATAAAAAAATTTTTAAGCAAAAAGAGGTCCAATATCCCATAATCTTACCACCAAATAAAACAATTTTTTTGGGAAGAAAAAGTGATGGTAGAAATAATAAAGAAATAAAAATAATTCCAATATAAAAAAATAGAGAGAATAAAAAATTTCTTATCATTTTAATCAAAAACTAGATTAATTGATCAAGTTTTTGTCTTTTTTTAATAACATTAATTTTAGTTCCTTTGATCAGTATTTCCGCAGCTTTTGGTCTGAGGTTATAGTTTGAACTTAAAGACATTCCATACGCCCCAGTATCACACATTACAACGAGGTCTTTCTCTTTTAATTTTTGAAACTTTTTTAAAGTTGTAAATTTATCTGTACTTTCACAAATTGGACCAACAAATTCATAAGTTTTCTTTGAAAGCCTGCTGTGTTTTGTTGCAGGTAAAGTTTTATGGTTTGCACCATATAAAGCTGGTCTCATTAGATCATTCATTGCAGCGTCAAGTATTATAAAATCTTTTTTTTCATTTTGTTTTATATAAATTACTTGAGAAATTAGCGATCCTATATCACCAACTATAGATCTACCTGGTTCAAATATAATTTTAGATTTATGTTTTTTTAAAAATTTATTTATAGCCAAATTGTATTTTTTATAGTTTAGTTTTTTGCTATTTTCTTCGTAAGATATTCCCATTCCCCCACCAAGATCAATAAACTCAAAATTATGATTACTTTTTTTAATAATTTTATCGATAACATTAAGCATTTTTTCATATGGCTGATGATCTAAAATCTGACTACCAATATGAACACTTAGACATTTTAATTTTACATTTTTGGATAGTTTTGTGTAATTAATTAGTTCAAAAAATATTTTTTCATCTACTCCAAATTTATTTTCTTTTTTACCTGTGGAAATTTGTTTTAAAGTTTTGGCATCTGTATTTGGATTTAGTCTAATTCCTATATCAACTACTTTCCTTTTATTTTTTGCAATTCTTTCTATTTCAATAATTTCACTTTTTGACTCTGCATTTATTAATAAAATTTTTTTATCAATAGCATAGTTTATTTCCTTAGCCGTTTTACCAACCCCAGAAAAAACAATTTTTTTTGGGTTTACCCCAGCTTTAAGGGCCATCATCAACTCTCCCATTGAAACAACATCTGCGCCCAGGCCTAATTTTCTAATTTCTTTAATTAAATTTACATTAGTATTTGATTTTATTGCAAAACAGACCAGCGGAGAAAATGATTTAAAATTATTTTTAAAATTATTTATATTATCTTTTAGCCTTTTATAAGAATAGCAGTATGTAGGTGTCCCAAATTTTTTGGCAATATCCTCAACTTTAATTTTTTCTATAGAAAGTTTTTTATTTATATATTTCATTAATTAATAGACTTAGGAAAAACCATTTCGTTCCCAACATATTTAGGGTCTCCTTTTTTTCCACAGGCAAATAACAAAGAAGAAAATATACAGATTAAGATTAATTTTTTCATCATTTTATAACTTCTTATATTTCATTATCATTTTTTTAATATTATCAAAAGATGTTCCACCATAGGATTTTTTTGAATTTACAGAGTATTTTACATTAAATACCTTTAAGACTTCAGTTGTAAGCTTTGGTTCTATTTTCTTTAATTCTTCAATGCTCAATTCATTTAATTTTTTATTTTTTTTCTCTGCAAAATTAACAATCGATGCAGTTGTTTGATAAGCTTTTCTAAATGGCATTGAATGATTTTTAACAAGATAGTCAGCTAAATCGGTAGCGGTGATGTAGCCTGAATTTGCAAGGTCTAGCATTTTTTGCTTGTTCGGTTTTAAATTTTTTAAAACTTCATTTAAAATTGCTATGCAATTATTTAATATCTCATAAGATTTGAATAATATTTCCTTATCATCCTGAAGATCTTTAAAATAGGATATTGGAAGACCTTTTAATATTGTTAGCATCGAAAATAAGTTTCCATAAGCTGATCCTGTTTTTCCTCTTAAATATTCTAATAGATCAGGATTCTTCTTTTGTGGCATTATTGAAGAACCAGTAACAACTTTGTCCGATAGAACAATTAAATTGAAAGCATCAGAGTTCCAAATAATAAGTTCTTCAGCAATTCTTGAGATGTGCATTGAACAAACAGAAGCACTATACAAAAAATCTAAAACAAAATCTCTATCCGCCACTGTATCAATAGAGTTATTAGTTGGCTTTTTAAATCCTAATTTTTTTGACGTAAAATTTCTATCAATATTAAAAGAGGTTCCTGTTAATGCTGCTACACCTAATGGACATTCTGATAAACTTTCCAGGTTATATGAAAATCTTTTTTTATCTCTACTAAACATCTCTACATAAGCCATTAAATAATGAGCAAATGAAACTGCTTGAGCATTTTTCAGATGAGTAAATCCTGGCATTATAGTTTCAATATTTTTTTCAGAAATTTTAAGAATTGTTTTTATAAGACTATCTAAATTTTTATTAATTTCTTTAGTAGCAGATGTTGTCCACATTTTAAAATCAGTAATTACCTGATCATTTCTTGATCTAGCAGTATGAACATAGCCAGCTTCTTCCCCTATAATTTGAAACAATCTTTTTTCAATATTTATGTGAATATCTTCATACTTTTTGTTAAATTCAAATTTATTTTTTAAAATTTCTTTTTCAATTTTGTTTAGCCCATAAATTATTTTATTTTTAACTTTAAAACTAATAATTTTTTGTCTAAAAAGCATCTCAACGTGTGCAATAGAACCTAAAATATCCTCTCTAAAAAGTTTTTTATCAACATCGATTGAGTTACCAACTTTTTGAAATAAGGTGGAAGCATCTTTTTTTATTCTTGTTCCCCATATTGCAGTATTGTTTTTATTTTTTAGCATGATAATTAATTATACATATTTAGTATGAAATTATTAATAATATTTATTTATTTAGTGGCTAGCACCTTTAGCCATGCAGAAGAAAAGCTAGATATAAAAAATTTGGTTTTAACTAAAAATCCTAAAACGTATGAAAATGTAATTTTTAACGATGCAAATCAGAATAGTGTTAATTTGAGTGATTTTAAGGGAAAATTACTAATACTAAATTTTTGGGCTACCTGGTGTGCTCCTTGTCGAGAGGAAATGCCATCACTCGATAATCTTCAGGTAAATTTAGAGCTTAATAATTTAAAGATTTTTCCAATTAATATCGGCCGAGAGGATATTTCGAAATCTGAGTCTTTTTTTAAAGAGTTAAATATTAAAAATTTAGATATTTATTTTGATTCACCAATTACTTTGGCAAAAAAATTTTCCTTAAGAGGAGTTCCAACAACAATTTTTTTTAATAAAAAAGGTGAAGAATTTGCTCGTTTAATAGGATCAATCGATTTTAATGATGAAGGGTTTATTAAATGGTTAAAAAATTATAATTAATTTTTAAAGAAGTAGGCAAAACAAACTAATGCTACTATAGCTAAAAATTGCAACAATACTCTAAGTTGCATTAGCTTATTGGAATATTTTTTACTTGTTTCGCCACCTTTAAATAAAGTGCCAATTCCTAGAATCAAAACAACGGCCACCACTATCAAGAGAACTATACCAAGTATTTTAACTAATGTTCCTGAAATCATAATTATATTGTAGAGTGTTTTTTTTATATTAAAACATAATAAAATATCTATGACATTTTGCCTATCAACAACAATTGTAAACCCTGAAAAAGATATTCCAATTAAATATGCTGTTATTTTGCTTCATGGATATGGTGGTGATGGAAAAGATATAAGCATGCTAACACTAAACTGGAAGAGGTTTTTACCTAATGCTATTTTTTTATGTCCAAATGGACATGAAAAATGTGAAATTAATCCAGGTGGCTACCAATGGTTTGATTTAACAAAAGATGATCCAGAATATATTTTAGAACAATCCAAAAAAGCAGAGACTAAACTGCATAAATTTATTGAAGAAATTAAAGAAAAATACAATTTAGAAAATTCACAAATTTGTTTATCTGGCTTTAGCCAAGGCTGCATGATGTCCATAAATTTAGGTTTAACAAGTAATGAGAATTATAATTGTGTAGTTGGATTTTCAGGTAAAATAATCAATCAAGATGATTTAAAAAAAAGAAAAAAATCTTTAACAAAAATGTTTTTAATACATGGAGACAAAGATGCTGTTGTATCGCCTACTCATTTATTAGAGGCAAAAGATTTTTTAATTAGAAATAATGTAGAGGTAAAAACAAAAATGATTGAGAATTGTCAACATCATATTCCAATCGAAGCCTCAAGTGCTGCATTAAACTATATAAAAAATAGTTTTAATATTTAAAATTCTATTCATTGATAAAGTAATAATTTTCAGTTAAAGTTTTATTTATGATTTTTGGTGATCAAAATTTATCTTTAGAAAAGTGTCCAGCTTTAGTTTTAAATGCTGATTATAGACCTCTAAGTTATTATCCGTTGTCACTATGGAGTTGGCAAGATTCTATTAAGTCAGTTTTTTTAGATAGAGTTTCTATCGTTAGCAATTATGATAAAATAGTTAGAAGTCCATCTTTTAACATGCGATTACCAAGTGTAATTGCTTTAAAGAGTTTTATAAAACCTCAGGCAAATCCAAGCTTTACCAGATTTAATGTATTCTTGAGAGATAGATTCTCTTGTCAATATTGTGGAAGTGGTGAAGAGCTAACTTTTGATCATTTACTTCCAAGGTCTAAAGGAGGTCAAACTAATTGGGACAATGTTGTAACTGCATGCTCGTCATGTAATGTAAAAAAAGGCGGTAGGTTGTTAAAAAATTCTGACATGACTCTTAATCAAGCTCCATATCAGCCAACAACTGAAGATTTGCATAAAAATGGTAAACACTTTCCTCCAAACTTTCTTCATAAAAGTTGGATGGATTATTTATACTGGGATGTTGAGCTTGAAGCTTAATTATACTTTTTCAGATATAGAAATTGCAATCTTCGAGCCTGTTTTTATTATTTTATCTAAAATAGAATAAGCGCCTTGTTTTGTAGCACCTTCCTCGTATGCAATATCTTTATGATGTAATTCATCTTCTCTAAATTTGATTATTTTTTTCTTAAGTTCTTTTTCATCGCTCTCTAGTTCATAAATTTGACTCGAGTAATGTTCATCAATAACTTCTTCAACAGATGCTGTACATAACATAGCTGCTTTTTTTCCTAAAATAGCCGTGCCAAAGCCAAGTCCAACACCAAGAATATCCCATAAAGGTAGAAACTTAGTAGGCTGAATATTTCTTTTTCTTATTTCATTTTCAAAATAATCACAGTGTTCTTTTTCATGGACTTTCATTTGTTCAATTTTTTTTTTTAAATCATCGTCTTTTATAAATGTATTAAGTGCTAGTAATTGACCTTCATAAATTTTTATTGCACCTCGCTCACCAGCATGGTCTACTCTAATAAATTCTTTAACTCTATTTTTATTTGTTTTTTTCATAATTTAAAAAAAGTTTTATAACTATAACACTAATTATTAACGAGATAAAAATATTAAAAGTCGCAAGGGATAAGCCAAAAATTTTAAAAGTTACATCTTTACAGCTTATTGTTTTTTGCTTTAATTCATTTAGGATAGTCTCTTTTGTTAAATTTGTATTTGTTGAGCTTAAGTCACAAACTAAAGACTCTTTAATAAATCCCTGTTCTATTCCAAAATGATAGAGGGATATGATAAATGCACTCATAAATATTATTATCAAAACTATCAAAAGTATTTTTTCAATTTTTTTAAAAATGAAGATAGCAGAAATAATTATTATAGAAGAGATATATGGAATTCTTTCAATTAAACAAAGGTTACATGGTTGGTGACCCAGTACATACTGAATAAAATAAGCAGATAAAATTGCAATAATACTAAATATTAATATTAGTTTAAGAATTGTTTCTCGTTTTATATTATTCATTTATTTAATAAAAAAATATATTACAGCAAAAATTATTACAATTAGAATACCTAAAAACATAAACCATTTAGCCGCATCAGTTTTCATAAAATTACTAAAAGCATCACCCAATTTATAAGAAAAATAAGCAACAATAAAAAATCTTAATCCTCTAGAAATGAAACAAATACAAATAAATATAAATAAGTTAAAACTAATCATGCCACTTGTTATGGTAAAAACTTTAAATGGCAGAGGTGTAAAGCCAGCAAGAAATAGGGTGGCAAGCCATATATAAAGACCACTACCCTTTGTTAAGTTTTCTTTCAAATTAAAGAGTTTTTCTTCATAGCCATAGAATTCTACAACACTCATTGCAATTTCTAAGAAATAAAAACCTATAAAATACCCCAGTATTCCACCAAGTGTGGAAAATATTGTTGCTATCAAAAAAATTTTTAAATAATCATTTTTTTTTGCAATGACCATTGGCACAATCATAACGTCTGGAGGAATAGGAAAAAAAGAACTTTCAATAAACGATACAAATGCAAGAAATATTTTAGAACTCTTATGAGCAGCAAGTTTTAAAGATTTCTGATATAATTCATTAAACATTTTTTCGTTTTAGTATAAATTAAGTTCTTATACTATTTAATTTTATAGTTATAATAATGATAATTAAGGGCGAATGGCGGAACTGGTAGACGCGCACGACTCAAAATCGTGTTTCGCAAGAAGTGAGAGTTCGATTCTCTCTTCGCCCACCATTTTTTTATGAAGATAGACAACATTAAAAATTTATTAGAATTATTTCAACACCAATACCGAAAAAAAAATAAAGAGGATATTTTTTTAAAATCGTTAAAACGACCCCAAAAAGAATATTCTTGGGAAAGTGTTTACTTAAATATTATAAAATTATCTGAAGAAATAAATAAATACATCAATAAGGGCGATAGATGTTTGTTAGTATCAGAAAATAGACCTGAGTGGTTGATATCTGACCTTTCAATTATGCTTTCAGGTGGAATAACTGTACCAGCATACACTACTTATACCGAAAGAGATTATGAATATATTATTGATGATTGCACTCCAAGTATTTTAATTATTTCTGATAAAACTTTATATTCAAAGATTAAAACAATAATTCCTAAAAAAAAATTTATAAAAAAAATTATTTTTTTTGAAATTGTAGATGATTTTGATAGTAAATTTCATTTAAACATAGATGAAATTTTTGAAAAAAAAATTAGTAGTAGTAAAGATTTCTTTAATTTAGATATTCAAAGAAAGGATATAGCGTGCATAATTTATACTTCTGGAACACAAGGAAACCCAAAAGGTGTAATGTTAAGTCATGGAGGTATTCTTAATAATTGTGAGGGTGCGAATCTATTATTACAAGAGTTTATTTCTAAAATTCCAAAATTTTTAACTTGGCTGCCACTTTCACATTCATATGAGCATACAGTTCAATTTGTACAGATAGTGGTTGGTGCACAAGTTTTTTATGCAGAAAGCATAGATAAACTTATAAAAAATATGGGTGATTGTTCTCCAGAAATAATGACAGCTGTTCCAAGATTTTATCAAAATTTATATCAGAAAATTAATTCAACATTTTCAAAATCAAAAGGTTTAAAAAAAATGCTAGTAAACCAGACTGTCATATTGGGTAAGAAAAAATTAAATAAAGAAAAATTATTATTTAGTGAAAGTATTATTAATTTTATTTGTGAGGCTTTAGTAAGAAAAAAAATTAAGAGACAATTTGGGGGAAATTTAAAAGCCTTTATTTCAGGAGGTGGAGCTTTAGACTATGAAGTTGGTTCGTTCTTAAACGCAATTGGTTTACCAACTTTACAAGGTTATGGTTTAACAGAAACATCACCAGTAGTTAGCTGTAATTCTATAAAAGATATTCGAGTTGATACGGTTGGAAAACCATTTATGGGAAATTCAGTAAAATTAGCAAATGATGGAGAAATATTGATCAAGGGTGAAAATGTGATGCTAGGTTATTGGAAAAATGAAGAAGAGACCAATAAAGTTTTAAAAAATGGATGGTTATCTACTGGAGATATTGGAAAATTTGATGGAGAGTTTTTAAAAATAACAGATCGAAAAAAAGATATAATTATTACACCTGGAGGAGATAATATTTCACCAATAAAAATTGAAAATAATTTAAATAAATCTAAATATATAGAACAAAGTTTAGTGTTCGGCGACAACAAACCTTTTTTAGTTGCTTTATTAGTACTAAGTCCAGAATACAATGACATTAGTGTAGATGAAGTTCAAATTGAATTAGAAAAAATAAATATTAATTTATCAAAAATAGAAAAAATAAAAAAATTTTTAATAATAAAAAAGCAATTTACAATTGAAAACAACATGATGACTCCAACATTAAAATTAAAAAGATATAAAATTATAGAAACCTATAAAAATGAAATTAAAAAACTTTTTTAATTTTTTTCAAATGGATTATTAATCGCATAAACTATAACTTTTTTTACTTAAAAAAATTTAAAGAAATAAAAATTTTTTTAGAAAAAATTTAAAATTGTTATTGAATTAAAGAATTGACATCACTTGCATAAAAAAATAAAAATAAGTAATCAACGAATCAATTTGATTCGTTTAACTTAAACAGGGAGCTAAAGATGGCTACAAGAAGAAAAGCTAAAAAAGCTAAAAAGAAAACTAAGAAAAAAGCTAAAAAAGCTAAAAAGGCTAAGAGAAGAAAAAGATAGTATCTTAATCTTTTCAAAAAACGCTTCTCATAACGTTAAGTGTGAGAGGCGTTTTTTTTTGTTCTAATCTTTAATCCTCAGTATCGGTAATTGGATCAGCCTCAGGCTCATCAGGTTCTACAGTCTTAGTAGGAGCTGCTACAGCAGCCTTGGCTTGTCCTTCAAGATTTCTCTTAAGTGCCTTATCTAGTTTTTTCTGTGTATCCTCTAGCGATACACCCATTACTATTTGAAATTCAGATAAAATTCTTTCGTATGCTTTTTCAAAAAGTTGTCTTTCGCTATAAGATTGATCAACCATCAAATCATCACCTTTATTCAAATCTCTTACAACCTCAGCAAGTTCATAGATTTTACCAGAAGATATTTTTGCTTCATACTCTTGAGCTCTTCTACTCCACATTGATCTTTTGACTTTTGGTTTACTTTTTAAAATGGATATACATTTGTTAACTTGGTTGATGGTTGCAAGTGGTCTAAGGTGAGACTGTTTATTTACTGGCACCATTCCATAAGCTTTGTCTTTTTCAAATTTAAGTACATAAGTTTCAACATCTATTCCACCAATCTTAATTTTTTTAAATTCAGTAATTTGACCAACGCCATGTTTTGGATACACAACATAGTCTTTTACTTTATATTCTTTTTTTTCAGTTTCTTGTTTTTTTACTTTTATAATTTCAGGTTTAATTTCATTATTTTTTGAAATTCTTAAATTATCAGTCTTAATTTCAATCTTTTGAGGAGCAGTTTTTACTGAAATTGTTTTTAAATTTTTTTTTATTTTTATTGTAGTTTTTTTAGTAACTTTGGTTTTTTTTGAAGTAACTACTTTTTTAACTTTTTTTATTTTTGGCTTTGAGACTTTTTTTACCACGTTCGCAGCAGTTTTCTTTTTAGTTTTTTTCTTAGTAGATTTTTTAAAGATTTTCGCCAAAATATTTGTCGTACTTGTTTTCTTCATTTTTATATTTTTCATTATCCTCAGGAGGATTTTTTTTAACTGTTATATTCGGCCAGATTTCTGAATACTTAGTATTTACTTCAAGCCATTTTTCGCTACCAGACTCAGTGTCAGCTACTATAGCGTCAACAGGGCATTCTGGCTCGCAAACGCCACAATCTATACACTCCTCTGGTTTAATTACAAGCATATTTTTTCCTTCGTAAAAACAATCGACAGGGCAAACCTCAACACAGTCCATTAATTTACATTTAATACATTTTTCATTTACTAGGTATGTCATTTTTTTAATTCTTGTTTTATTTTTTCTTTTAAATCACCCATCATTTTAGGATTTATATATAGCAAACCAGCAAGCCTTCGCATTAAGTTTGCCTCATACATATCTGCATTATTATTTGAATAAATAATTTTCCATAATGATTCAATAATTTTAATTTTATCAGATTCTGGTGAATTTTTTATTTCTCTTGTAAAATCAAGTATTTGATTGGAATTTTCTTCAATAGTAGTTGCTTTTGAAATAATGTCATCTATGTATGATTTTTCTGCTCCTAGCTCAATTAAAGTTTTTTTAATTATATCTTTTTCAGTCTCTTCATAATTTTCATCAATTTTTGCAGCATGTATAAGTAGAGCTGCAATTTTACATAATGAGTCATTATCTTTTGAAATGATTTTTTCTTTATTTTTAAAAAAATTAATCATTAATTAAAATTAAAATTTTTTAGAACTTTAAAAGGACTATTTGAAGTTTCTTTCTTTTTAAAAGTTTTTTTAATTTGTCTTTTTGGATTATATTTAAAATATATCTCCTTATCTTTTTCTATTATTTTATAATTCATTTTCATAATTAAGTTTTTAAAGTTATCCTTGCTGCATCCCAATAAATTTAGCATTTCAGGAACTAGTTTTATATCTTTATCTTTATCATTATTTGAGTTTATTATTTGAACAAATAACCTTTCTAAAATATCAATCCTAACATAATAATTATCAAAATTTTCAAATCCACAAAGAAGCATAAAATTTTTATTCTTAATATCTTTATCTTCTAAAAAATTTAAGCCAAATGTTGGAGGCGTTAGATCAAAGTATTTTTGATTAAAGTTTTTCCACAATAAAGTTCTTAAGGAGACAGCTTCTGGTTTTAGCAATCTAAACAAGAAAACATGATATCTCCCAAATTTAACACCCATATCTCTTAAAATTTTTCTTTCATCCTGGCCAAGTTTTTTTAAATAGTCAGAAACAATCTCTCTTTTTATAACTCCATTATTTTCATATAGCTGATAAGCCAAAGCTTTTATTGATGAATTACTTTCTTTTAGATTTCTTAAATCAATCAGACTTTTTAGTATGTAATTAATTTTTTCTTTAATCCATTTTTCAAGAAAATCAGATAGTTTTTGTTTATCATTATTTTCTAAAATATCATCTACAATTAAAAGTAAATCTGGATTGAGATAATCCTTACCAGCGGTTAATTTTGCAATAGGAAAATCTTTCCAATAAATTTTAAAATCATCTTTTATTTCTATTAATCCAGTTTCTATGATCGATCCAATCCGTTTTTGTAATTCTGGACCTACTGTTTGTCTGGCTGCTTTTTTTAGTGACTTAATATCAGTTTCTAAGGCTCCAACTTTTAAATCCATTTCAAATTTCAAGCCTTTTAAGCTACCAATAAATTGATCATCAATTATTACTTTATTATCTTCCATTATCTCAGTTTTAAATTCTATATCTTGTTTTAATCCTCTTGCTAGCACACTGGCTCTTTTGTCGATAAAAGTTTTGGTAAGCTCCTCATGTAATCTATCAGACAATCTATCTTCTAATAATTTTGTTTTTTCAATCCAATACCCCTGATTTTCAACCCAGTTAATTTTATTGGAAACATATGACCAAGTTCTAACATTTGCAATTCTATTTGATAAAGAATCTACATTTCCTTCTAATTTATCTAATTTCATCAGTTGTAGACGCATAAAATCATTAGTAATTCTGCTTTCTTTACTATTTAAAAAACCAAAAACTTTACCCACAACCTCTATATGATTACCATACGTCTTTTTTACAAAGTCAGGTATTTGACAGCATTCCCACAGCAATTCTAGGGTTTCTTTATTGTTTTCAATATTAAATCTTTTTAAATCTTTTAAAAAATATCTTAAAACCTTTTCATCTCCACACTCATGTATTTTTCTTAACCAATGTGTATTTGGTTTTTCTTCTAGTGATTTAATTAAACTTAAAGCATTATTAAAATTTAAATTTGAATTTCTCCAAAACAACATTCTAATCTCTTCAAATTTATGACCTTCAAGTAATTCAACTTCTTCAGCAGCAATTTCTTTACAATCTCCAGTAATACCAAAATTTCCATCATTTAAATATCTGCCTGCTCTTCCAGCTATTTGACCAATCTCAGACATATTGAGGCGTCTTTGTTTTTTTCCATCAAATTTTTTTAAATTTGAGAAATAGACATTTTCTAAATCCATATTAATACCCATTCCTATCGCATCAGTAGCAACTAGAAAATCAACATCACCTGATTGATAAAGTTCTACTTGTGCGTTTCTAGTTTTTGGACTTAAAGAACCCATAACTATTGCTGCTCCACCCTTTTGTCTCCTTACAAGTTCTGCGATTGCATAAACTTCTTCAGTAGAAAAAGCTATTATGGCTGTTTTTCTATTTATTCTTGAAATCTTTTTATGGCCCACATATGAAAGTTTAGAAAGTCTTTCTCTATTAATGAATTCGGTATCTTCATCTAATTTGTTTATGATATTTTTAATAGTGCTAGACCCCATAAACATAGTAAGCTTTTCTCCACGAAGGTTTAATAGTCTGTCAGTAAAAATATGACCTCTTTCATGATCTGCACACATTTGTATTTCATCAATTCCAACGAAATCTAAATGTTTGTTAACTGGCATTGACTCTACTGTACAAAGAAAATATTTTGCATTTGATGGAATAATTTTTTCTTCACCAGTAATTAGTGCAACTTTATCTAGGCTAATTTTTTTTATTATCTTGTCATATACCTCTCTTGCAAGCAGTCTTAATGGAAAACCAATCATTCCCGAATCAAATGATAGCATTGTTTCAATCGCTAAATAGGTTTTGCCAGTGTTAGTTGGACCGAGAACAGCAGTAATTTTATTTTTACTCATTTCTATTTATGGTACCTTTAATTTATACCCCACCATATGTTGTTAGTGATAAAGAACAAAAATAGGTTAAAACATGACCGAATCGTAAGGGAAAAAGTTCTCATTTTTGTTTAATATTAGATTTGTTAAAACTTAACCACCAGGACCTAAATTAGATGGTTTTATTTTTAGAATTTTCCACAAACCTGATGCAGAAGTTATAATTTTATTGTTACACTTTAGCTCACAAAATAAAAATACTAGTGTATTTGTTTTTTTTAATATTTTTGTAAAACCAATTATTTCATCACCTACTTTTGAAGAACCAATAAATTTTAAATCTAAAGAAATAGTTACACACGGTGCATTTCCAGCAGCCCTGTGTGCTGCTGTGCCTGCTCCTGCATCGATTAAAGCTGAAAGAAAACCTCCATGGGTAATTCCAGCAGCATTTAAATGATTTTTATTAATTGTAGTTTTAAATTCATATTCAGTATCAGAAATAGTTCGGAATAAAACACCACCGTTGTGCTGCATAAAGCCAGGTTTAATACTTATCTGTTCAAATTTGTTGCTCATGGTTATTTATAATGTGAAAGTTAAAATTAATAATATTATAAAAACTATAATAAAAAAATATATTACTGATTTTTGTAGTGATGATTTTAATAACCAATCTAACATTTTATTTTATCCTTTTTGGTGGACCGCCCAGAACTCGAATCTGGAATCTCCCGGTTCGTAGCCGAGCGCCTTATCCAATTTGGCCAGCGGTCCTTATTAAATAATTTACCCAACATATCAAAGTTTTTAATGTAAATTAACTTATAAAATATTATGATGTATTAGCAATGACCAAAAAATCAAACGATGTGGTGATTACAGCTGCATTGAGAACACCAATAGGCTCATATAAGGGATCGCTAAAAGATATTAGTGCTGAAAAATTAGGTGCATCAACTATTAAAGAGGCAATCATTAGATCAGATTTAAAACCTAACGAAATTGATGAGATAATCATGGGTCACGTTCTTACTGCTGGACTTGGACAAAATCCGGCAAGACAGGCATCAATTTATGCTGGAGTTCCAATTTCAAAACCTGCCCATATTATTAATCAAGTATGTGGATCTGGATTAAGAGCAATAGTTTCAGGATATCAATCAATCAAATTAGGAGAAAATAATATTATTATTGCAGGTGGTCAGGAAAACATGTCTAGGGCACCTCACTCTATATTCTTTAGAGAAGATAAAAGATTAGATGAAAAAAAACTATTAGATACAATGCTAAAAGATGGATTAATAGACTCATTTAACAATTATCACATGGGAGTTACTGCTGAAAATGTTGCTGAAAAATATAAAATTTCTAGGGATGAACAAGATATTTTTGCTTTAAATTCTCAAGAAAAAACTCAGAAAGCAATAAGTAAAAATAAATTTGATAATGAAATAATCAAATTAGAATTTGATATTGATAATCATAAATTAATTCTGTGGAAAGATGAACATCCAAGAGATAATTTAAATATAGAAGATTTAAAAAAATTAAAAACTGTATTTAAAAATAATGGAACAGTCACAGCAGGAAATTCATCAGGAATAAATGATGGTGCAGCAGCAACTGTATTGATGTCAAGAGAAGAAGCAGAACTACGAGGCATTGAACCATTAGTGAAGATAACATCTTGGGCAACTTGTGGGGTCGATCCAGCATTAATGGGACTGGGTCCAATTCAGGCTATTAATATGGCATTAAAAAAGGCTGGCTGGAATATTGAAGATATTGATTTATTTGAAATTAATGAGGCTTTTGCAGCACAATGTATTGCAGTTATAAGGGAACTTAAAATACCAAAAAAAATTGTTAACGTTAATGGTGGTGCAATCGCATTAGGTCATCCAATTGGTGCATCTGGAGCTAGAATAATGGTAACCTTAATTCATGAAATGATTAGAGAGAACAAAAGTAAGGGCTGTGCCTCTCTATGTATTGGTGGTGGAATGGGCATAGCTATGTGCATTGAGAGAACTTAAAACTTTATTTTTATATAAATTGATAAGATTTATTAATTTTTTAAATAAAGTTGTTACAAAAAAGCATATTTATTTCCATATAATAATACCAATGTTAGGTTATATTCAGTGTATAAGTCATTTTAATATATGAGTGAAAAGCTGCTTGTCCCAGATATTGGAGATTTTGAAAAAGTTGAAATTATAGAACTTTTAGTAAAAGTTGGAGATGAAATTAAAGTTAATGATCCAATAATTACTATAGAGAGTGATAAATCTAGTGTTGAAATTCCAGCAACAGTTTCTGGAAAAGTAGAATTTTTAAATGTTAAAGTTGGTGACAAAGTATCCAAGGGAGATTTAATACTTAATATTAAATCTACAAATGATGCACCAGTTGAAAAGATTATACCTAAAGACACTGAAAGTATTATTAAAGAAGCGGAGTCTACTTTAGTTACTGAAAAAGAAAAAACGTTATCACCAGAACCAATTAAAAAAAAAAAACAATCTTCAATTCAAGTTATTAGTGAAAATGATATTGATCCTTTAGAAACTCAAGATTGGATAGAATCTTTATCTGCCGTTGTTGAAAAAGATGGAAATCAAAGAGCTCATTTTTTAATTAAAGAATTAATCAATAAAGCATATCAAAAAGGGGCCAATATTCCTTACACTCAAAATACACCTTATATTAATACAATCCCACCCGAAGCTGAAAGTAAATCAAATGGTGATCAAAATATAGAGAGAAGAATAAGATCATTAATTAGATGGAATGCAGCTGCAATGGTTGTTAGAGCAAATAAAAAATTTCCAGAATTGGGAGGACATATAGGTACCTTCGCATCTGCAGCTACTTTATACGATGTTGGAATGAATCATTTTTGGAGAGCAAAAAATAATAAATTTGGTGGAGACTTAATATATTTTCAAGGCCATAGTGCACCTGGCATGTATGCTAGAGCATTTTTGGAAGGTAGATTGAATGAAAAGCAGCTTGATCGCTTTAGGCAAGAAGTAAAACCAGGTGGACTTTCATCATACCCACATCCGTGGTTGATGCCAAAATTTTGGCAGTTTCCAACTGTCTCAATGGGTCTAGGACCAATGCTTGCGATTTACCAAGCAAGATATATGAAATATCTAATTAATCGGGGTTTAATTAAAGATGAAGGTAGAAAAGTTTGGGCATTTCTTGGTGATGGAGAAATGGACGAGCCCGAATCTTTAGGTGCTATAGGATTGGCAGCAAGGGAAAAATTAGACAACTTAATCTTTGTAGTAAACTGTAATCTTCAAAGATTAGATGGGCCAGTAAGAGGTAATGGAAAAATTATTCAAGAATTAGAGGGAAGTTTTAGAGGCGCTGGATGGAATGTAATAAAAGTAATCTGGGGCTCATATTGGGATTCTTTAATTGCTAACGATAAAACTGGTCACTTAGTTAAACTTATGAATGAAACTGTTGATGGTGAGTATCAAGCAATGAAAGCTCGTGATGGTGCTTATGTTAGGAAAAAATTTTTTGGAAAATTTCCTGAAACTAAAGAAATGGTTTCTAGTTTATCTGATAAAGATATTTGGAGACTTAATAGAGGAGGTCATGATCCACATAAAGTTTATGCAGCTTATGACAAAGCATCAAAAAATGTAGGTAGCCCAACAGTTATAATAGCGAAAACGATTAAAGGCTATGGAATGGGCAAAACAGGGGAAAGTGTTAACACTACTCACCAAACAAAAAAACTGGATGTAGATGATTTGCTATATTACAGAGATCGTTTTGATGTTCCTTTAACAGACGAACAGGTAAAAAATATTGAATACTACAAACCAGATGAGAAGTCTCTGGAGATTAAATACATTAAAGAGAGAAGACTAAGTCTTGGTGGATACCTTCCAGAAAGAACCAGTTATGCAAAACCAATTAAAGCACCTCCAAAAGATATTTTTAATTTTATGAAAGTGTCAACTGGTGAAAAGGAAATGTCAACAACCATGGCAATGGTAAGAATGTTCACAAATTTATTAAGAGACAAGAATGTTTCGCCAAGATTAGTTCCAATAATTCCTGATGAAGCACGTACATTTGGAATGGAAGGTTTTTTTCAAAAAATTGGGATATATGCTCATGAAGGTCAAAAATATGAACCAGAAGATTCAGCTCAATTGAGTTCTTACCGAGAAGATAAAAGTGGTCAGGTATTAGAAGAGGGAATTAATGAGGCGGGTGCAATGTCTTCATGGATTGCTGCTGCTACAGCATATACAAATCATGACATTGAAATGATACCAATCTATATTTTTTATTCGATGTTTGGTTTTCAAAGAATAGGTGATCTTGCATGGGCTGCTGGAGATAGTCAGGCGAGAGGATTTTTAATTGGCGCAACAGCAGGAAGAACAACCTTAGCAGGTGAAGGATTACAGCATCAAGATGGTCATAGCCACTTAATAGCCTCGACAATACCGAATTGTGTAACATATGATCCAACATTTCATTATGAATTAGCGGTAATTTTTAGAGAAGGATTAAGAAGAATGCATGAGAAAAATGAGAATATTTTTTATTATATCACAACTATGAATGAGAATTATTCACATCCAGAAATGCCAAAAGATAAAAATTGTGAAGATGGAATTCTTAAAGGAATGTATAAAATTAAAGAATTTACAAAATATAAAAAAACAAAAATACAACTTTTAGGTTCTGGTACAATTTTAAGAGAGATGATGGTTGCTGCTGAAATTCTCCAAAATGAATACCAAATAGATAGTGAAATTTGGAGCGTTACTAGCTTTAATGAACTTAGAAAAGATGGAATGGATGTTGAAAGATATAATTTGTTAAATCCTGATAAGGAACAAAAAGTTTCATTTGTTGAAAAATGTTTAGGTAAAAGTGAGGGTCCTATTTTGGCTGCATCAGACTATATGCGAATGAATTCGGATCAAATTAGACCTTACACAAATAAAAGCTTTTACTCATTAGGAACTGATGGATATGGTAGAAGTGATACTAGAAAAAATTTAAGAAAATTTTTTGAAGTAGATAAAGAACATATAGTTGCTTATGGATTAAGTGTCTTAGCAAAAGAACAGTTAATTGCTTCAAAATATGCAAAAGAAGCTATAAAAAAATATAATATTGATGGCAATAAGCCGATGCCTACAAAACTGTAAGATGACTGATAAAGAGATTAAAGTACCGAATATTGGCGAATTTAAAAATGTTGAGGTTATAGAGGTATTAGTTTCAAACGGTCAGTCATTATCTAAAAATGACCCGTTAATTACAATTGAAAGTGACAAATCTAGCGTTGAAATACCATCTTCTGTTGATGGTAAAATTAAGTCAGTTAAAATTAAAGTAGGAGACAAAGTTTCACAAGGTGATTTAATTTTAACCTTAGAAGAATCTAAAGAAGAAAAAAAAGTTCTAGAAAAAGAAGTTGCAAACAAAGAAGAACCTACAGTTAATCAAAAAAATGAAAAAAAAGTTGAACAAATAAATCCTGTACATAGTTTAATTAAGAATAATATTGGCGAACTTTCCTCTGCAAGTCCGAAGGTTCGTAAATTTGCTAGAGAACTTGGTGTTAATATTAATGAAATAGTAGGCAGTGAGAGGCAAGGAAGAGTTATAGAGAACGATGTTAAAAATTTTATAGCAACTAACATTAATAGTGATCAGCTAAAAATTAAAACCCAGCCTAAAAAAATTATAAGCGAGTTTTCTCATACTGATTTTGGTGAAGTTGAAATTAAAGATATGCCAAGAGTAAAAAAACTAGCTTCTACTTATTTAGTAAATTCTTGGACAACGATACCACATGTAACCAATCATGATGAAGCAGATATAACTGAGATGGAAGATTTTAGAGCTTCGCTTACAGATATGTATACTGGTGAGAGAAAAAAAATTACTCCATTAGCATTTATTGTAAAAGCTTTAGTGGCATCATTAAAGAAATTTCCTAGTTTTAACTCTTCAATTGATGATATTGAGAATGGAAAAATAACGATGAAAAAATACTTTCACATTGGCATTGCAGTAGACACCACTCATGGTTTAATGGTTCCAAAGATTAGAAATGCAGATAATAAAAATATTTCTTTAATAAGTAACGAGTTAAAAACAATTAGTGAACAATGTAAAAATTTAAGAATAGATAAAAAAGAATTCTTTGGTGGTTCTATGACTATTACTAGCTTAGGAGGTATTGGGGGTTCATTTTTTACTCCAATAATCAATTTTCCTGAAGTTGCAATATTAGGTGTTGGTAAGGCACAAAAAAAACAAGTTTTTATTGATGGTAAGTTTAAAACAAGAACAATGCTTCCTATTTCTTTGTCGTATGATCATAGAATAATTGATGGAGCAGAAGCGGCCAGGTTTAATAATGACCTTAAAGAAAATCTGGGTAAAAATTTTGCTTACAAGTTAGCCGTCTAAACTTTCATGTCAAAAACAGCCTCATTATTTAGTGCATTACTTTGTACATTGATATGGGGAACAACTTTTATTGCCCAAGATACAGGAATGGATGATATTGGTCCTTTTACATTTAATGCAGTAAGATTTTTTGTTGGATTTTTAGCAGTAACACCTTTAGCCTTTATTTTTGAAAGAAAAAATATTTCAAAATCTCTAAAAAAAGATAAAAAACAATTTATCAATTTAGCAATATTAATAGGATTTTCATTATTTTTAGGTTCAGCTCTTCAACAAGTGGCATTGATGTATACTGATGTAGCAAATGCTGCTTTTTTTACGATTTTTTATGTACCATTGGTCCCAGTTATAGTTTTTTTAATATACAAAAAACCAATTCATTGGAGCATATGGCCCTCAGTCATTCTTTGTGTAATAGGAGGATATTTATTAACTAATTTTTATAGTGCGACAGTCAGAATTGGTGACACATTAGTAATATTGGGTGCTTTTTTCTGGAGTACACACATTATATTTACCGGAAAGATTATAGAAAATTATAATTTACCATTAACGATTGGGGCAATACAAACTTTAATTGTTGCGTTTCTATCTTTAATTATAGGATTATTTTTTGAAGATTTTATTTGGTCAAATATTTTAAAAGAAAAATTTCAAATTTTATATGCAGGTATTTTATCAGGTGGACTTGCATTTGTTTTACAGATTTATGCACAAAAAAATATTTCTCCTGCACCATCAGCTATAATTTTTTCTCTTGAAGGTGTTTTTGCGACAATAGCTGCATGGATTTTATTAGATCAAATTTTAGACATCAATAATCTTTTTGGATGTTTATTTATTTTATTTGGAGTTTTATTTTCGCAACTAGCCCCAATAGTTAAAAAATAATTAATTATAAATTATTAAAAGTAAAATTATTCCAACTATAACTCTATAAATTATAAAAATATTTAAAGAATATTTATTAATGTACTTTAAAAAAAACTTTACTGTAAAATAAGAAAATAAAAAAGATAATGTTATTGCTATAAAGACTAGATAATTAATTTCAAAACTTTGTCCAATGATATCTTTTAAATTTAAAACGCTTGCTCCAGCCAATGCAGGTATAGCGAATAAAAAAGAAATTTTACTAGAATCAAACCTATTAAATCTTAAGAATCTTGAAGCTGTCATTGTAATTCCTGCCCTGCTCACTCCTGGAATTAATGCTAAAATTTGAAAACAACCAATATATAAAACTATTTTTAAATTAAGATTAGAAGAAATCTTTTTATCAAATTTACATTTATCAGCAAAATATAAAATAATTCCAAATATTAAAGTGGCCCAAGCAATTATTTTAATATCCCTTAAAAAATAAATTAGACCTGTTTTATATAAAACATAACCAACTATTATTAGTGGCATAGACCCAAAAACTATTAATAATAATAATTTTTGATTATGTTTAATGTTAAATAATTCTTTTCTAAAAAAAAAGACAATTGCCATTAGGGAGCCAAGATGTAAACTTACATCTATTAGCAAAGAGCTCGATTTAAAATCATATAAAGTAGAAACAACAATTAAGTGTGCAGAAGAACTAATTGGCAAAAACTCTGATACACCTTGAATTAAAGATAAAATTATAATTTCAATTATATTTGTGAGCATTAAAAGCTTCGTAGCTTAAATAATCTTTAAATAAAACAATTCGATTTAAACATATTAGATATGCAAAAAGTATAATAAGCTTGTTAATCAATATATAATAAAAATTATAAGTCAGTATATATGACCTTATTAGTCTTTTTTAAAAGAAAATCGTGATATAGTATATACTTTGGAATAAAAAGTATGTCAGATAAAATGCTAAAATTTGTAGATATAGGTCAACAAACACCACCTAAAAGAGAAGCTGATAATAGAAAAAAAGATTTTAATGAAATTTATAAAGAATTTATCAATGAAAAAGCTAGTGAACAATCAAGCAGATGCTCTCAATGTGGGGTTCCATTTTGCCAAGTACATTGTCCATTAAGCAATAATATTCCAGATTGGTTAAAACTGACAGCAGAAGGAAGATTAAAAGAAGCATATGAACTATCTCAAAGTACAAATAATATGCCAGAAGTTTGTGGAAGAATTTGTCCACAAGACAGACTATGTGAAGGAAACTGTGTAATTGAGCAATCAGGTCATGGCACTGTAACTATTGGATCAATTGAAAAATATATAACAGATAATGCATGGGAGCAAGGATGGGTAAATCCGATAAAGGTTAACAATGAGAAAAATCAAAGTGTCGGAATTATAGGAGCAGGACCAGCCGGTTTAGCAGCGGCAGAACAACTTCGTAAACTAGGCTATCAGATTACTGTTTATGACAGATATGATAGGGCAGGCGGATTATTGATTTATGGTATACCAAATTTTAAATTAGAAAAATTCGTAGTGGAAAGACGAACTAAATTATTAGAAGAAGGTGGAATTAATTTTATCCAAAATTTTGAAGTTGGTAAAGATGCAAGTTTAGATCAACTAAGAAAAAAACATGATGCATTATTAATTGCTACTGGTGTTTATAAAGCTCGTGAGATTGAATTACCAGGAAATGATTTAGGAAATATTTTTCCTGCAATGGAATTTTTAACAGCTTCAAATAAAAAAGGATTAGGTGATGAGGTAGAATTATTTGATAATGGAACTTTAAATGCTGAAGGAAAAGATGTTGTTGTAATTGGTGGAGGGGATACAGCAATGGATTGTGTAAGAACTTCAATTAGACAAAAAGCTAAATCAGTAAAATGTTTGTATAGAAGAGACAAAGAAAACATGCCTGGATCAGCAAGAGAAGTAGCTAATGCAGAGGAGGAAGGTGTTGAATTTGTTTGGCTATCAAGTCCAAAAGAATTTTTAGGTACGAATAAAGTTGAAGAATTAGTTGTAAATAAAATTAAACTTGGCGAAGCAGACGATAGCGGAAGAAGAAAGCCAGAAATACAAAAAGATTCAAATTTTAATATTAAAGGAGATATTGTTATTAAAGCTTTGGGGTTTGATCCAGAGGACTTACCCAAACTTTTTGGTTCAGATGATTTGCAAGTTACTAAATGGGGAACATTAAAAACTGATTTTGATACAATGGAAACTAGTTTACCAGGTGTTTTTGCTGCTGGAGATATAGTAAGAGGAGCTTCTCTAGTTGTATGGGCAATCAAGGATGGAAGAGATGCTGCAGCATCCATAAAAAAATTTCTTGAAACTAAAGAAATCAAAAAAAAAATGGTTGCTTAGTGAAAAATTATAAAAAAAACCTCAAAATACTTGAAGAAGGACATGTTTATTCTAAAGAGATGGAGCATGATGCTTGTGGAGTAGGTTTAATTGCTTCCACAGAAGGAAAAAAATCAAGAAAAGTAGTTGAATATGGAATTAATGCTTTAAAAGCTGTTTGGCACAGAGGTGCAGTCGATGCCGATGGCAAGACAGGAGATGGAGCTGGGATACATATAGAAATTCCATCTAATTTTTTTGCTGAAAAAATTGAAATCACAGGCCACGATCATGATGGATCTGAAATTTGTGTTGGAATGATATTTTTACCAAGAAATAATTATGAAGCTCAAGAAAATGCAAGAACAGTCGTTGAAAGTGAATTAACAAAAAGTAACTTTAGTATCTACGGATGGAGACAAGTACCTGTAAATCCAAAAGTTCTAGGAGAAAAAGCAAATCTTACTAGGCCAGAAATTACGCAGGTTTTATTTAAACATAATGATAAAAATTTAACTGAAAAAGAATTAGAGAGAAAAATTTATGAAACTAGAAGAAAAATTGAAAAGGAAGCAATTAAAAATGCAATTAAAGATTTTTACATTTGCTCGTTAAGCTCAAAATCAATTATCTATAAAGGAATGTTTTTAGCAGAATCAATTGCAGACTTTTATGAAGATTTAAAAGATGAAAGATTTATTTCTAGATTTGCAATATTTCATCAAAGATTTTCTACAAACACAGCACCAAGTTGGGATCTGGCTCAACCTTTTAGAGCAATAGCTCATAATGGTGAGATTAATACACTTAAAGGAAACTTCAATTGGATGAAAGTCCATGAGCAAGAAATGGATAGCCCATTATTTGATGATATGGAAAACTTAAAGCCTGTTATTCCACCAGGGTCATCAGACTCAGCTTCTCTTGATAGTGTATTTGAATTATTAAATATTTCAGGTCAATCAGCACCACTTGCGAAATTAATGTTAATTCCTGATGCTTGGTCTAAAAAAAGCAAAACACTTCCAAAGGATCATTTACAATTATTTAACTTCTTAAATAGTACAATGGAGCCATGGGATGGACCTGCAGCAATCGCAGCAACGGACAATGAATGGGCCATAGTAGCTACCGATAGAAATGGTTTACGGCCAATGAGATATACAATTACTAAAGATAGAATATTGTGTGCCGGGTCTGAAACAGGAATGGTTGAGATTGATGAGAAAAAAATAGTTAAAAAGGGCAGATTAGGACCTGGTGAAATAATTGGTGTTAGAATTGCTAAAGGTAAAGTATTTACCAATATAGAAATTAAAGATTATTTAGCTAAAGAATTTAAACATTTTAATAATCAAATTATTGATTTAGATAAAAAATTTCCAATTAAGAATGAAAAATCTATCTTTTCAGGAGACGAACTTAGAAAAAGACAGCATACTTTTGGATATAGTTTAGAGGATTTAGAGCTTATTCTACATCCCATGGCCGAAGATGGCAAAGAGGCCATTGGTTCAATGGGTGATGATACGCCTTTAGCGGTATTGTCTGATAGGTATAGACCTCTTTATCATTTTTTTAGACAAAATTTTAGCCAAGTAACAAATCCACCAATTGACTCTCTTAGAGAAAATAAAGTTATGAGTTTAAAAACTCGTTTTGGTAATCTTGGAAATATATTGGATTTTACTAACTTAATTAAAGAAAATATATATGTTTTAGACAGTCCTATTTTATCTAATTCACAATTAGATAAGTTTATAAATTTTTTTGGTCAAAATTCTAAAACCATCGACTGTACTTTTTCAAAAGATGAAAATCTAGATAGTGCCATTGAAAGAATTCAAAGGGAGTCTGAAATATCTGCTAGGCAGGGCCTAACTCAACTGGTGCTAAGTGATAAAAATATTTCAAATGAAAGGTTGCCCATTCCAATGCTTTTAAGCGTTGGAGCA
Source organism: Candidatus Pelagibacter sp. PS_41 (assembly GCF_059417725.1). Taxonomy (NCBI): domain Bacteria; kingdom Pseudomonadati; phylum Pseudomonadota; class Alphaproteobacteria; order Candidatus Pelagibacterales; family Candidatus Pelagibacteraceae; genus Candidatus Pelagibacter; species Candidatus Pelagibacter sp. PS_41. Next base: position 27,578 of record NZ_CM182062.1, read on the forward strand.
GTTAATACACATCTTATTAAAAAAAAATTAAGAGGTTATGTGTCTATTAATGCTCAAACAGGAGAGGCCCTAGATACACATTCATTTGCAACTCTTATAGGAGTAGGAGCTACCACAGTTAACCCATATCTAGCATTAGATAGTCTATACCAAAGATTTGAAAAAAAATTATTTGGTAAGTATGGATATGATGAATGCATAGAAAGATATGTGCAATCAGTAAATTATGGGCTCTTGAAGATTATGTCGAAGATGGGAATTTCAGTTATCAGTTCTTATCGAGGGGGATGTAATTTTGAGACTGTTGGTTTAAGTAGGACAGTGGCATCAGCATATTTTCCTGGTGTTCTATCAAAAATTTCAGGCATAGGTTTAATTGGAATAGAAAAAAAATTAAGAACAATTCATAAAGAAGCTTTTGAAAGCACAGATTCTGTATTACCTATTGGCGGCATATACAGGTATAGAAAAAATGGTGAAGTGCATCAATATCAAGGAAAGCTAATACATTTATTACAAAGTGCTGTCTCATCTAATTCATATGAGGCATATAAAAAATATGCAGAAGGAATTTATAACCTACCACCTATTCATCTTAGAGATTTAATTGGTTTTAAAACTAAAAATTTAAAATCACCTATTCAAGTCTCAGAAGTTGAGCCAATTGAAAATATATTAACTAGATTTGGAAGTGGGAGTATGTCTCATGGAGCATTATCAAAAGAGGCTCATGAAACTTTAGCTATAGGAATGAATAGAATTAAAGGTGCATCTTGTAGTGGAGAAGGTGGAGAAGATGAAAAAAGATTTGTAAAAATGCAAAATGGAGATAGTGCAAATTCAAGAGTAAAACAAATTGCATCAGCCAGATTTGGAGTAACTTTAAAATATTTAAACAACTGTAATGAAATAGAAATTAAAATTGCACAAGGAGCAAAGCCTGGAGAGGGAGGACAATTACCTGGATTTAAAGTTACAAAAGAGATAGCTAAATTAAGACATTCAACACCTGGAGTAACATTAATATCACCTCCCCCTCATCATGATATTTATTCAATAGAGGATTTAGCACAGCTAATTTATGATTTAAAGCAAGCAAATCCCAAAGCAAGAGTTGGAGTAAAATTAGTAGCCTCTTCAGGAATTGGAACAATAGCAGCCGGTGTTGCAAAAGCTAAAGCCGATATAATTTTAATCTCAGGACACAATGGTGGCACAGGTGCAACGCCTCAAACAAGTGTTAAATATGTAGGCATACCTTGGGAAATGGGATTGACAGAAGCTAATCAGGTTTTAACTTTAAATAATTTAAGACATAAAGTTACATTAAGAACAGATGGGGGAATTAAAACTGGAAGAGATGTGGTTATTGCAGCCATGATGGGTGCAGAAGAGTATGGAGTAGCAACTACAGCACTTGTGGCAATGGGATGCATAATGGTTAGACAATGTCATTCAAATACATGCCCAGTCGGAGTTTGTACTCAGGATGAAAAACTAAGAGAAAAATTTACAGGCACTCCTGATAAAGTAGTGAATTTATTTAAATTTATTGGAGAAGAGGTAAGAGAAATTTTAGCTGAATTAGGGTTTAAATCTTTAAATGAGGTAATTGGGAGAACTGACTTATTGCGTCAGATCAGTAAAGCATCACCCAATCTTGATGATTTAGATTTAAATCCACTTTTTGTTCAAACAGATGCTGGAGATAATACAAGATATTGTACAACACCAGAAATAAATGAAGTTCCAGATACTTTGGATCAAGAGATTTTACCTGAAATAAAAGATAAGATAGGAAAAGTAAAAGTTTTAGAAAAAGAATTTATTATTAAAAATATACACAGAACTGTTGGAACTAGAATTTCCAATCACTTATATGAAAAATATGGATCAGAAGCTTTAGAGGCAAATTTTTTAACATTAAATTTTAAGGGAACAGCAGGACAATCTTTTGGAGCCTTCGGTATAAAAGGACTGAAACTCATTTTAAAAGGAGATGCAAATGATTATGTTGGTAAAGGACTTTCAGGAGCAACAATAGTTGTTAAACTTCCAGATGAAAGTAATCTTGTTTCATATGAAAATACAATAATTGGAAATACGGTTTTATATGGAGCAACTTCAGGTAAGCTTTTTGCAGCTGGTCAAGCAGGAGAAAGGTATGCTGTTAGAAATTCAGGCTCAGTATCAGTTATTGAGGGTTGCGATTCTAATGCATGTGAATATATGACAGGGGGAACAGTAGTTGTTTTAGGTGATGTTGGAGATAACTTCGGGGCAGGTATGACGGGAGGCATGGCTTTCGTTTATAATATTAATAATGAATTTGATAAAAAAGCTAATCCAGAAAGTATAATTTGGCAAACTCCAGAAACAGAATACTGGATTAATTATTTAAAAGGATTAGTCAAAGAGCATCATATTGAGACAAATTCAAATTTATCTAAAAAGATAATTGAAAATTTTGATCGAGAAATTTCTAACTTTGTTCAAATTTGTCCAAAAGAAATGATTGATAAACTTGAAAACCCTTTAAGCTTAAAACCCATTATAAAAGAAGTAAGTTAAAGTGAAGGAAATAAATATTTTTTGTTTTGGTTTTGGCCAAGTAGCAAAAACTTTTATTAAAAAATTAAGTACAGAGAACTACAAGCTTAATTTATCAGTAACTTCTAGGTCAGAATCATCCAAAAAAACCTCAAATGGTGTTGAATATAATAATTATCTTTTTGATGATAAAAAATTTGATAGAGATTTATTAATTAAATTAAATCAAGCAACTCATATCTTAATTTCTATACCTCCAATTAATAAAGAAGATATAGTTTTAAAAAATTTTTCTAAATTCATTAAAAGTTCAAAAGTAAAATGGATAACTTATTTATCTTCAACTAGTGTTTATGGCGATCATAAAGGAGAATGGGTAAATGAAAGTAGTGAAACAAACCCATTTTCTGATAAGGGTTTGGCAAGACTTGAATCAGAGAATTCTTGGATCTCATTCGCTAAAAATAATAAATTGCCGATTCAAATCTTTAGGTTGTCAGGAATTTATTCTAATGAAAAAAATACTCTTTCTCGATTAAAATCAGGTGAAGTAAATATAATTAATAAAACAGACCACTATTTTTCAAGAATTCATGTAGAAGATATCGCAAACTTTTTATTTGCTTCAATTTTAAAATTAAAATCAGGAGAAATATATAACCTAGCAGATGATAAACCCTCATCTTCTGAGGAAATAATATTATATGCAGCAAAATTGTTAGGAATTAAAAACGTAAAAAAAATTGAAGTAGATGAAATAAAAAGTGAAATGTTAAAAAATTTTTACAAAGAGTCAAAAAAAGTGAGCAATGAAAAAATTAAAAATTATTTTAATTACAAATTAAAGTTTCCAAGTTATGTAGAGGGCTTAAGCTATATTAGAGACAATTTTATTAAGTTCTAAAATTATTTTTTTCAGTCCCTTTTTTGTTGAAAGGCTGTGATCACCATCTTTAATTATTACTAATTTTTTTTTTGCATTAGTGAATATTTTTAAAACTTTTTTTGAATATACTTTTGGAACAACCTCATCTTTACTTCCGTGGATCATCACAACATTTATAAAAGATTTTATTTTTTTGTTTAAAATTCTATTTTTTCTTCCATCTTTTATTAACTGATAAGTAATTGGATATTCATAAGTGCCATGTTTTAAATGATAAATTCCATTTTTAATTGTTTCTTTTTTCATTGGTTTGGAGAATTTTTTCCACATTAGGTTTTGTAAAAATTCTGGAGCTGAACCAATGCCTAAAAAACCTTTAATTTGATTTCCAAAAAATTTAAATTGGTTAAGTGAAAGCCATGCACCCATGCTTGAACCTACTAAGATAAATGGATTTTTACCTACAATTTTTTTTATAGCTATCTTTGTTTCTCTAGTCCACTTGCTGATATTGCCATCTGTAAATTTACCAGTTGATTTTCCATGACCTGAGTATTCAAGTGCAAGAAAACCCAGTTTGTTATTTTTGGTATATTTAAAAATAGCATTTGGTTTTTCACCTTCAATATTTGACATAAAACCATGTAGAAAAACAATGTATAAGTTTTCCTTATAATTATTGGTAAGATATCTTATTTGTTTGTTATTTGAAATTTTGAGATATTTAAATTTATTCATATCAGTTTATTAGAATTCATTCTTAATATATAGTTCTATCAAATGTCCTCAAAATTAAAAGTTTTACAAGTAATACCAAAGCTTGGATATGGTGGGGCAGAAACAGGATGTTATGATCTTGCACATTACCTACCAGAAAATAATTGCACTTCTTATATTGTTACTAGTGGAGGAGAGTTATTAAAATTCATAGATAAAAAAAAAGTTAAATTAATTAAACTTCCTGTACATAGTAAGAATCCATTATTAATAATTTTTAATTCCATAGCTTTAATCTTTATTATTTTGTTAAATAATATTTCGATAGTGCATGCAAGAAGCCGTGCACCAGCATGTTCATGCTTAATTGCAACCAAAATAACTAGAAGAAAATTTGTTACCACATTTCATGGAACATATAATTTTAATAATTCAATTAAAAAATTTTACAATTCAGTGATGGTTAGATCAGATTTAATTATAGCAGGTTCCAATTTTATTTTTTCACACATCAGTTATAATTATAAAAAGTATCTTAATGCTAAAAAAAAATTTTTAGTAATATTTAGAGGAATTAATGTAGATTACTTTGATCCTTCTACAACTTTAGAAGACCAGGAAAATAAACTTATTTCTCAATGGGAATTAACTAGAGGTAAAAAAGTAATATTAATGCCTGGTCGTTTAACCTCATGGAAGGGACAAGAGGTTTTTATTGAAGCATTAAATCTTGTTAACAAAAAATTAGGCTTTGATTCATTTTATGCCGTCATTCTTGGAAGTGACCAGGGAAGAGATATTTATACAAAAAAAATAAAAAGATTAGCTGAGCAACATAGACTAACAGGCCAATTAAAATTTATAGAACATTGTAAAAATATGCCGCTTGCATATAAAATATCTAGTTTAGTTGTTTCAGCTTCTATAGAGCCAGAGGCCTTTGGTAGGGTTGCAGTTGAGGCTCAATCAATGGAAAAGCCAATAATAGCGAGTGATATTGGAGGATCTAATGAAACAATCATAGATAAAAAAACAGGTTTTTTATTTAAATCTGGTGATCCAGAATCCTTATCTGAAAAAATAGTAGAAGTTTTACAACTAGATGAATCTAGATTGAAATCTATTGGTATAGAAGGTAGAAAAAATATAATTAAGAAATTTAATGTTGAAAAAATGTGTTTTTCTACATATTCAGAATACAAAAAATTATTAAATTAAATGCCATTAATTACATTACCAGACGGAAACACTTTAGATTTTCCAAATAAAGTAACAGGTCTTGAGGTTGCAGAAAAGATTAGTAAGTCTTTATCTAAGCAAGCAAGCATAATTAGTGTAAATGATGAGCTTAAAGATTTAAGTCACGTTATAGATAAAGATTGTACAATTAAAATTTTTACATCCAAGGATAAAGAAGGCCTAGAAACCATTAGGCATGATACAGCTCATATAACAGCAATGGCAGTGCAGGAACTTTTTCCAGGAACACAAGTGACCATAGGACCAATCATTGAAAATGGTTTTTATTATGATTTTTCCAGAAAAGAACCTTTTACAGAAGAAGATTTAAAAAAAATTGAAAATAAAATGAGAGAGATTGTTGATAGAGATGTTCCAACAACAAGAGAGGTTTGGAATAGAGATAAAGCAATATCTCATTTTAAAGAGATTGGAGAGGTGTATAAAGCTGAAATTATTGAAAGTATTCCAAAGGGAGAAGATGTTTCTATATATTTTCATGGTGACTGGCATGATTTATGTAGGGGTCCACATTTGCCTTCAACAGGAAAAATTGGAAAATATTTTAAATTAACTAAAGTATCAGGAGCTTACTGGAGAGGAGACTCTAATAATGAAATGTTACAAAGAATTTATGGAACAAGTTGGGCTTCGCAAAAAGATTTAGATGAATACTTAAAAAGAATAGAAGAAGCAGAAAAAAGAGATCACCGAAAGCTAGGAAAGGAAATGGACTTATTTCATTTTAGAGAAGAGAGTCCAGGAGCAGTTTTTTGGCATGAAAAAGGTTGGAAATTATTTCAAAAATTAGTCGCTTATATGAGGGGAAGACAAGAGAAAGCTGGTTATAAGGAAGTAAATACTCCAGAAGTTTTAGACAGAGCTCTTTGGGAAAAATCTGGTCATTGGGAAAAGTATGGTGAGCACATGTATACATCAGAGACACCAGATGAAAAAGTATTTGCTATTAAACCAATGAATTGCCCAGGTCATGTACAGGTTTTTAATCAAGGTTTAAAAAGCTATAGAGATCTTCCATTAAGGATTTCAGAATTTGGAAAGGTGCATAGATATGAACCTTCAGGAGCCTTACATGGTCTATTAAGAGTTAGAGCTTTTACTCAGGATGATGCACATATATTTTGTACTGAGGATCAAATTACTGAAGAATGCTTAATAGTTACTAATTTAATTTTAGATATTTATAAAGATCTCGGATTTAAAAATGTAATATTAAAATATTCAGATAGGCCTGATTTAAGAGTTGGCGATGACAATGTTTGGGACAAAGCAGAGAAAGCTTTATTAGATGCTGTGAAAGCATCAAAACTTGAATATACGATTAACAAAGGTGAAGGAGCATTTTATGGTCCAAAAATTGAATTTGTTCTAAGAGATGCCATTGGTAGAGATTGGCAATGTGGAACATTGCAGGTTGATCTTAATTTACCTGGAAGATTAGATGCTTCTTTTGTTGATAAAGATGGAACAAAAAAAATACCTGTGATGTTACATAGAGCTTTGTTTGGTTCTTTAGAAAGATTTATAGGAATTCTAATAGAAAATTATGCTGGAAAATTTCCTTTTTGGATAGCTCCTTTACAAGTTGTTGTAATTCCAATCTCGGAGGAGTTTGATAACTATGCAAAAGAAGTAAATGAAAAAATTAGAGAAGCTGGTATGAGCTCTGAAGTTGATTTAAAAAATCATAATTTAAATTATAAAATTAGAGAACATTCTTTATCAAAAATACCACTTTTATTGATTTGTGGTAAAAAAGAAGTTGACAGTAACTCAGTAACGATTAGAAGATTGGATACTAACAAACAAGAAAATATGGAATTAAACTTATTTTTAAAAACTTTCTCAGCTTTAAACAAAGCATCTTCAAACTAAGTGGCAGATTTTAAACAAAATTATTTTCAAAGAAGAACTAAAGATAAAGGACCTAAGTCTAATAATAGAATTACGGCTCCAGAAGTACAAGTAATTGGAAGTGAGGGAGAAAATATTGGAATAATAAATACTAACGAGGCCATTTCAATGGCTAAAGAACAAGGCTTAGATCTAATCGAGATAGCTCCAAATGCTAAACCACCTGTATGTAAAATTATCGACATGGGTAAATTTAAGTATGATGCTCAAAAAAAAGCTAACGTTGCAAAGAAAAAACAAAAAATTGTTTTGTTGAAAGAGATCAAAATGAGACCTGTTACAGAAACTCATGATTATGATTTTAAAGTTAAAAATGCTAAAAAATTTATTGGCAAAGGTGATAAAGTAAAATTTACAATAAGATTTAAAGGTAGAGAGCTGCAGCACTCACATCTAGGCAGGGAATTAATGGACAAGATAAAAGCTGATATGCAAGATATTGGCAAAGTAGAGCTACACCCAAAATTTGATGGGAAGCAAATGATTATGGTTATTCAGCCTTTATAGGCCTTAATAGAGGTTGTAAATCTATTACAATATTTGTATAAGACCGCATAATTATGCCCAAATTAAAAACAAAAAGTTCAGCAAAAAAAAGATTTAAAATCTCTGCTACAGGTAAAGTTATGATGGCTCAGGCTGGAAAAAGACATGGCATGATTAAAAGAACAAATTCACAAATTAGAAAATTAAGAGGCACAACTGCTATGTCAAAACAGGATGGCAAAATAGTTAAATCATATATGCCTTACAGTTTAAGAGGATAATATGGCAAGAGTTAAAAGAGGTGTCACAAGTCATGCGAAACATAAAAAAGTTTTAAAAGCTGTAAAAGGTCAGTGGGGAAGAAGAAAAAGTACAATAAGAGTTGCAAAGCAAGCTATGGAAAAAGCCATGCAGTATGCATACAGAGACCGTAGAACAAAAAAAAGAGAATTTAAATCATTATGGATTCAAAGGATTAACGCAGGTGTTAGATCTGAGGGCTTAACATATTCAAAATTTATTAATGGTTTAACAAAATGTGGCATTAAGCTAGATAGAAAAATATTAGCTGAAATAGCCTACGATAGTCCAGAAGCCTTTAAAACTATTGTTCAAAAGGCTCAATCAGCACTAAATTAATCTTCACTATTGTTTTTCTTCGGTGAAGAAATAATCTCTCAATATGTCTGATATTAAAAAAATTAAAGATGATTTTCTTTTAAAGCTAAAAGGTAATTTAGACCTTAATCAAGTTAATCAAATCAAGACAGATTTATTTGGCAAAGCTGGTCTAATTAGTTCTCAATTTAAAATGCTGGGAAAGGTAGCTGAAAAAGAAAGAAAGAAATTTGCATCAGACTTAAATCAGGTAAAAGATGAACTACAAAATTTAATATCCGAAAAAATTGATGATATTGAAACAAAAGAAATTAATCAAAAACTTGAAAAAGAAAAAGTAGATATAACTTTACCAGAGAGACCCTTCACACAGGGAAAGATACACCCAGTGTCACAGGTTATAGATGAAATTTCCTCAATCTTTTCAGAAATTGGATTTAGTGTTGAAGAAGGACCAGATATTGAAAATGAATATAATAATTTTACAGCATTAAATACGCCTGACAATCATCCAGCAAGAGATATGCATGACACTTTCTATTTAGATGATAAAAAAGAATTATTGTTAAGGACCCATACTTCTCCAGTACAAATTAGAACAATGTTAAATGATAAACCGCCTTTTAAAATAATAGCACCAGGTAGAACGTATAGGTCTGATAGTGATCAAACTCATGCACCTATGTTCCATCAAGTAGAAGGACTACATATTGATAAAGATATTAACATGGGTCATCTAAAAGGGTGCTTAAATTATTTTATTAAAGAGTTTTTTGAAGTTGATAAGATAAAAATGAGATTTAGACCCAGTCATTTTCCATTTACAGAACCTTCAGCTGAAGTTGATATTGGTTATGAAATTAAAGATGGAAAAATAGTTATTGGAGAAGGTGACAAATGGCTTGAAGTTTTGGGATGTGGAATGGTTCACCCAAATGTTTTAAGAAATGTGAAGGTAAATCCTGATGAGTTTCAAGGTTATGCATTTGGAATAGGTATAGATAGATTGGCAATGCTTAAGTATGGCATAAATGACTTAAGAGCCTTTTTTGATTGCGACTATAGATGGTTAAATCACTTTGGATTTGATCCAATAGATGTACCAACAAATTATAGAGGCCTAAGTAGATGAAGATTACAACTAACTGGCTCAAAGAACATTTAGACACAAAATTAAATGAAAACGAAATTATAGATAAACTTACAGATATTGGTTTAGAAGTAGAAAGTGTAGATAAGCAATCAGGTGAGCTTGATGCATTCATAGTAGCTAAAATTTTAAAGGCAGAAAAACATCCAGATGCAGATAGACTAAAAGTATGTGATGTTGATATAGGTTCGGGTAATCCTATAAAAGTAGTCTGTGGTGCACCAAATGCAAAAGAAGGATTGTTAACAATTTATGCTCCACCAGGTGCAGTAATCCCAAAAAATCAAATGAAGTTAGTGGTAAGCAAAATAAGAGGAGTTACCTCATCAGGGATGCTTTGTTCAGAGTCTGAGTTAAATTTATCGGAAGAAAGTGATGGTATTACAGAGCTTTCAACAAAAAAATATGAAAAAAAAATTGGTAAAAATTATTTTCCAAAAAATGATTTAAATGTAATTGATATTTCTATTACCCCTAATAGAGCAGATTGTTTAGGAGTGAGTGGTATAGCAAGAGATTTAGCAGCAGCTGGAGCTGGCAAACTAATAAAGAAAAAAGAACAAAAATTAAAAAAAAAAGGAAAACAAACTGTTAATGTTAAAATTTTAAATGAAAAAGGTCAGGCCTGTACATCATTTGGCAGTTGTTTAATTAAAGGTGTAAAAAATACAGAAAGTCCTGATTGGTTAAAAGAAAAGATAATATCCCTTGGTCAAAAACCTATATCTGCAATAGTTGATATTACAAATTATGTAATGTTTGATTTAAATAGACCTTTGCACGCATATGATGTTGATAAAATTGATAAACAAATCATTGTTAGAAATTCAAAAAAAGGTGAAAAATTTGAGGCACTAGATAATAAAGAATACGAATTAGAAAGTGATATGTGTGTAATTTCTGATAGTTCAGGTGTTTTAGGTCTTGGTGGTATAATAGGTGGAACAAGAACAGGAACAGAGTTTGATACAAAAAATGTATTAATTGAGTCAGCGTATTTTAATCCAAGATCAATTAGAAAGTCTTCTAAAATTTTAAATATAGATACTGATGCAAAATTTAGATTTGAAAGAGGTATTGATCCGCTATCCATAGAGCAAGGTCTTGAAAAAGCAGCTAGATTAATTAAAGAAATTTGTGGTGGTGAAATTAGTGAATTCGATATCCAAAAACCAGAAAAAACAAAAAACAGCAATATAAAATTTAATCCTGTTTTATTTAAAAAAATTACTGGATTTAATATTGAAAAAAAAGAAATGATACAAATTTTAGAAAATTTAGGATTTAAACTTAAAAAAACTAAAAACTTTTTTGATTTGATAATTCCTTCATGGAGACCTGATATTTCCAAAGAAGTTGATGTAGTAGAAGAGTTGGTGAGAATTAAAGGCTATGATCAAATTAAAATGATTGAGCCTGAAAAGAATAGAGCTAGAGACACATTAAATCCAAAACAAAAACTATTTCATTTTTTACAAAGATCTATAGCTTCTAAGGGGTATCTAGAAGCAATAACTTGGTCTTTTACAGACAGCAAGATTAATCAATTATTTTTAGAAAAAAATAAAGAAATCAAAATAGTTAATCCCATTAGTTCAGATTTAAATGTATTAAGGTCTTCAATCTTTTCTAATTTGATTATTCATTTAGATAAAAATTTAGGAAGAGGATTTAAGGATTTATCAATATTTGAGATTGGCCCTACTTTTCAAGGAAGTCAACCAGGTGAACAACAGACAGTAATTAGTGGCTTAAGGTCAGGTAAATTGACTAGACACAGTTGGATTGAAAAAGATAGGTTAGTTGATGTTTTTGATGTAAAAAGAGATGTTATTCAAAGTTTAGTTGAAGCGGGATTTAATAAAGATAAATTTTATATAGATGATGAGACACCTAATTATTATCACCCAGGTAAATCAGGAAGAGTTTTCTTAAACAAAGGTAAAGAAAAGGTAATAGCTTTTTTTGGTGATATTCATCCAAAGATTTTAAAGAAATTAGATATTAAATCAGAAGCTTTAGTTGGTTTTGAAATCTTTTTAGACAATATTAAACATCCTAAAAAATCATTAAAAGATCAAAAAACTCAATATAAATATTCAGATTTTCAAAAATCAGAAAGAGATTTTGCTTTTGTGTTAGATAAAAATTTTAAAGTACAGGAACTAATAGATATTATATCTAATGTAGATAAAGAATTAATAAAATCAGTTAAAGTTTTTGATGTTTATGAGGGTTCAAATATTCCAGAAAATAAAAAATCAATTGCACTTAATGTAACTATCCAATCTTTAGAAAAAACATTAAATGAAGAAGACCTTAATAAAATTAATCAACTTATTATATCAGCTGTAGAAACAAAAACTGACGCAAAGATTAGATCATAGTTATGGCAAAGATTGATCATATAAGAAACTTTGCAATTATTGCACATATTGATCATGGTAAATCTACCATTGCGGATAGAATAATACACAGTTGTGGAGGACTTACCGAAAGAGAAATGAAGGCTCAAGTATTAGACTCAATGGACATAGAAAGAGAAAGAGGGATTACAATTAAAGCCCAAACAGTAAAACTTAATTATAAATCTAAGGATAGTAAAGATTATATCTTGAATATAATTGATACACCAGGTCATGTTGATTTTAGTTATGAGGTTAGCAGATCTTTATATGCGTGCGAAGGATCCATATTGATTGTCGATAGTACACAAGGTGTCGAAGCACAAACACTAGCAAATGTTTATCAAGCATTAGATATAAATCATGAGATTGTACCAGTTCTAAATAAGATTGATTTACCAGCTTCAGATTTAGAAAAAACAAAAAAACAAATTGAGGAAGTAATTGGTATTGATACTGAAAATGCCATTCCTTGTTCAGGAAAAACAGGTGAGGGCATTAATGAAATTCTAGAACAAATTATTGTATCATTACCAGCTCCAGAAGGAGAAAAAGATGCAGATTTAAAATGTTTACTAGTTGATAGCTGGTATGACACCTATCTTGGTGTAGTTATTTTAGTTAGAGTTATTGATGGAAAAATTTCCAAAAATATGAAAATAAAAATGATGTCAACAAATCAAGAATATATTGTTGAAAAAGTTGGTGTCTTTACTCCTAAAGCAACTGATATGAAAGAATTAAATGCAGGTGAAATTGGTTTCATAACAACAGGAATAAAAGTTTTATCTGAAACAAAAGTTGGAGATACTATTTGTGATGCAACCAAACCATTACAAGAAGCACTTCCAGGTTTTAAGAGAAGTAAACCAGTAGTTTTTTGTGGACTGTTTCCAGTTGATAGTTCTGAGTATCAAAAACTTAAAGATGGTCTAGGTAAATTACAATTAAATGATGCAAGTTTTTCTTTTGAGGCTGAGTCTTCATCAGCTCTAGGGCTTGGTTTTAGATGTGGTTTTTTAGGGCTTTTGCATTTAGAGATTATTACAGAAAGGCTTGAAAGAGAATTTGATATAAATTTATTAACAACAACACCAGGTGTGGTTTATAAAGTTCATATGAATAAAGGAGAAGTCATAGAGCTTCAAAATCCTTCGAGCTTACCAGATCCAACACTAATAAAATTTATTGAAGAGCCCTGGATTAAAGCAACAATTATAACCCCAGATCAATACTTGGGATCGATTATAAAAGTTTGCCAAGACAAAAGGGGATTACAAACAAATTTAAGTTATTCTGGTAATAGGGCTATTTTAAATTATGAAATACCTTTAAACGAAGTTGTTTTTGATTTTAATGATAGACTTAAGTCGATGACCAGTGGATATGCAAGTTTTGATTATGAAATTATAGGTCACAGAGAAGGTGATTTAGTAAAACTGGGGATTCTAGTTAACGCTGAACCAGTTGATGCATTGTCTATGATGGTTCATAAAGATTTTGCACAAACAGTCGGTAGAGAAGTATGTGAAAAACTTAAAGATTTAATCCCACGTCATAATTTTATGATCCCCGTTCAAGCTGCCATTGGTGGAAAGATTATAGCAAGAGAGACAATTAAAGGTTTCAAAAAAGATGTATTAACTAAAATTCACGGTGGTGGTGCCAGAGATCGAAAAAGAAAATTATTAGACAAACAAAAAAAAGGAAAAGCAAGAGGTAAGCAATTTGGAAAAGTTGAGATACCTCAAGAAGCCTTTATTGGTGTATTAAAAATTAGTAAAGAAAAGTAAGAATAAATAATGAAAATATTTGATTGTTTTATGTATAATAACGAAGATTTAATTCTTGAGATAAGATTAAATTCTTTAAATAATTATATTGACAAATTTATTATTGTTGAAGCAAAGCAAGATCATCAAGGTAGAGTGAAACAAAATTATAATTTTGATTTAAATAAGTTTAATAAATTTAAAAATAAGATTGAGTATATAAAATTAGAAAAATTCCCCAAAAATTATGATAATTGGCAAAGGGAAAATTTTCAGAGAGATTTTATATTAAAAGGTTTGATTGGAGTTGATAAAAATGATTATGTTGTAATTTCAGATATAGATGAAATACCAAATTTTGAAAATATAGAGTCGATATTTAAAAGTAAAAACAAATATACTGCCTTTAAACAAAAAATGATTTATTATAAATTAAACCTATTAAATACAACTGAAAATGAGTGGTATGGTTCCAGAATGTGTAAAATTAAGCATTTAAAAAAACCTCAATGGCTAAGAAATCAAAAAGTTAAAAAATATCCTTTCTATAGACTAGATAAAATAAATTGGCATATAGTAAATAATGGAGGATGGCATTTTTCAAATATTATGACACCAAAAGAAATTAGCGAAAAGATTAAATCTTTTGCACATTCAGAATTTAACAAACCAGAATTCACAGATATAGAAATCATAAAAAAAAAAATACATTTAAAAAAGGACTTATTTGGTAGAAATTTTATATTTGAAAAAATAACAAAAGAGGAAGATTTGCCAAAATATGTTATTCAAAATCAAAAAAAATTTTCAGAATTTTTAATTTAAGAATTTAATGTTTTTTATTTCACATAGAGGGAACATATCAGGACCAAATAAAAAAGATGAAAATAAATTTGAATATATTAAAAATGCATTGAATTTAGGTTTTGATGTTGAGATTGATATATGGTATTATAAGAACAACTTTTATTTAGGTCACGATGAGCCAATATTTAAAGTTAATAAATTTTTCCTTTTAAATAAAAAGTTATGGTGTCATGCAAAAAATTTAGAAGCTTTGCTTAATTTAAAGAAAATAAAAGCTAACTATTTTTGGCATCAAAAAGATGATTATGTTTTAACAAGTAGTGGTTATTTATGGACGTATCCAGGAAAAAAACTATCTAAAGCTAGCATATATGTTTTGCCAGAAAATTTAAAAAAATTTGATAATTCCTTAATTTACAAGGGAATTTGTTCAGATTACATAGCTAAATATAAAAAAAAAATTATGGTACTTAAAAAAAGATGAGTAAAGATTTTCAATTAATAATCCCTGTGGCTGGTCCAAATTATGATTTTGAAAAATTTAATAATCACAAACTTTTAATTGATATAAATGATAAAAAGCTTGTAAAATGGGTTCAAGTTTCTAGACCTTATAATTTATCTGACGGAATCTTTATTTTTCAAAAAAGACATAATAATAAATATGATTTAGTAAATAAAATTTCTAAAATATTAGGAAAAAAAATTCGTTATTTTATTTTAAATAATTATACAGCTGGAGCACCACAAAGCGTTCTAAGGATTAAAAATGAAATAGATTTAAAAAAACCATTGTTCATAGATTTATTAGATCAATATATTGATTTTAAAAATTTTTTTAAATTTTGTCTAAAAAATAAGTTTGATGGTTGTGTTCCAATATTTCAATCATTATACTTTAATAGAGGTTATGCAAAAATAGATAAACAAAAATATATAACAAAAATTTCTGAAAAAGATCCAAAGCCAATTTCTACTAATTCGACAGCTTGTGTTAGTTATTTTAGAGAAGCTAAGTTTTTTTTTGAAAACGCAGAGCTAATGATAAAAAAAAAAATTTTGTCTTCAAATGGTAAATATATGATTAGTCTGGTATACAATGAGATGATAAAAAATAATTATAAAATTAAATCATATGACTGTGAATACATTGCTTCACTTGGAAGCTATAATAGTGTTAAATCATTCTATGAAAACTGCAGGTTAATAAAGTATAAATGAAAAAAGAATTTGATAATTTTCTGTTTAATTCAACAGTAGATAAAAAAAAATATTTTATCGCAAAATATTTCATTAAAAGTAACAATATGCTCAAAGCAGCAAAAGGAATTGCTATTGGGCAGTCAATAGGAAACCCTGATGTAAGACTTGATAATGAAACAGCTGAGTTATTAGAAAATCATTTATCAATTATCCTTGATCATCCAGATAACTTAAAAAATAAAAAAGAGGCAATAGTCAAAATTGCTTTTCCAGTCAAAAATTTTGATTTGGAACAAGACGGTATTACTCAATTTATATGTGCTCTAATGGGAGGACAAATGGATATTGAAGAAATTTTACATTGCAGACTTTTAGATGTTGAATTGCCCGAAGTGTTTATAGAAAATTTTAAAGGCCCCAAAATAGGTATGGATGAAATTAAAAAAAGAACAAATGCTATTAATAGACCTTTGCTTGGAGGAATCGTAAAGCCAAAAACTGGACTAGATATAAAAACCTTAAAAGAAGTTTGCATAAAGATGGTAAAAGGCGGAGTTGATTTTATAAAAGAAGATGAAATTTTAGGAAATCCAAGCTGCTGTCCATTTGAAGAAAGAGTTAAAGTCGTAAATGATGTTGTTCAGAATGAAGCTGCAAAATTGAATAAAGAAGTTTTTTATGCTCCTTGTGTAAATTCAGATTTACCATATTTGTTAAACAGAATTGAATTTTTAGTAGAGAACAAAATTAAAGCATATCACTTAAATATTTGGACCGGTTTGCAAATCTATAAATATATCAGAAGTTTTGATTTTAATATTGCTATGTTTTATCAAAAAAGTGGAGACAGAGTAATTACAGATAAAAATAATGCTTATTCGATTTCTTGGAACGTACTTTTAAAATTAGCAAGAATTTCAGGGGCTGATTTTATTCATGCAGGCATGTGGGGAGGCTATTTGTCAGACACAAAAGAAGACCTAACAAACTGGATGTCAATATTAACATCTACTAATGAAAATGGATTTAAAAAAACTGTTCCATCTTTTTCTTGTGGGAGCCACCCAGGTTTAGTGCAAACGACGGTTAAAAATTTTGGTGACGATCTTATGATGAGCCTTGGTGGACAAATGCATGGCCATCCTAGTGGCACAACCGCAGGAGCAAAAGCAATGAGACAAGCATTTGACCTCTTAAATAAAGATAAATCTAATGAAATAAATTTATCAGAGTATAAAGAAGCAATTGAAAAATGGGGCTTAATAAGTGATTAATATTGTTATTCCGATGGCCGGTAAAGGTAAAAGATTCTTGGATAAAGGAATAAAAACACCAAAACCATTAATTGAAATTAACTCTGAACCATTTATTGCACATGTGATTGATAATATGGCTTTTCAAGATGCTAATTTTTATTTTTTGATACGAGAAGAACATTTAAAGGATCATAATTTTGATTCTTTTTTTTCAAAAAAAAAAATTAAGTATCAAATTATTACAGTAAAAGAAGTTACAGAAGGTGCTGTTTGTACAGTACTACTAAGCTTTAAAGGGATAGATAAAAGCGTACCTTTAATAGTTAAAGATTGCGACCAGGTTATTAATTGGTCAAAAAAAAACTTCATGGAATTTGCATCGAGAAGAGATAATGATGGAATTTTAGTAACTGTGCCAACAGCAAATCCTGGTTTTTCTTTTGTAGAATTAAATGATAACATGTCAAATGTTGTTAGAACCAAGGAAAAAGAAGTAGTCAGCTCTTTTGGGAATACAGGTTGTTATTATTTTAAAAAAACATCAGAGTTTGAGTTTTATGCAAACAAAATGATAAAAAAAAATATTAGAGTTAATAATGAGTTTTATGTAAGTCAGGTTTATAATGAATACTTATTAGATAATAAGAAAATTTTACATTATCCTGTAGTTGAAATTTTCTCTATTAATACTCCAGAAGAGTTAAATGAAAATAAAAGTAAGATGTCATCTTTTTTAGATAGTAAAATTGATTAATAGTTTTTCTAGTTCCAAATATATCTTAATTTATTCAATATTTTTATAAATTTTATTTTTCTTTTAGCAATTTTCATATTTATTTTATCTTTAAAAGGAATATGAGCTTCTTTGGTGGGCCTTGCTTCTTCAATTCTTATAATGGCTATTTCCAACTGATATGCTATTTTTATTTTAAAATTATTTTCATTTAAAAAACAATAAAATACATATTCAGGATTAAAAACCCTTTCTTGTTTTGATAATTGATCAAAAAAAACCATAATATTTTTAATTTTTAAAAATGTTTGATAATTTGCAATAAAAAATAAATCAGTTATCCCTCTAAAATGACGATTTGATGATAATAAAATTTCATTATCGTGAATATTAAGTAAGTCTTTTTGAAAATTTTTTATTTCTTTAAGAGTTGTTATGTCAGTTCGAAATCTACACACATAATCTATCTTAATATTATTTTTACTTACTACATCTTCAAGAAATTTAATATTTTCTGTTATAGCGTACCACATATGAAAAATATTTTTTAGTTTCCATGAAAGATTTTCTTCACCAGTAACATATTTGACCTCTTTTATTTTGTGTGACCAATCTTTTTCTTCTATCTGATTGATAAATTTAATTTGATACTTTTTTGTAAATTCATCAATTTCAACTTGGTTTTGCCAAACGGAACTTATAAAAATTATTTCATAATCTTTTAATATTTCTTTTATAGAATCTAAAAAAATGAAATTCTTTTCATAAATTCTTATATTTCCAGAAATTAAAAAAGCTATTTTTTTCATAAGAATGACAAAATACTAATATTTATATTACTCTTTTCAAGCTTATAAGTAGTATATTTATAGAAATTATGTAAATGTATATATGAGTCAAATTTATATTTAAGAAATAACAATCTATGAAAATAAAAAAAATTTTTCAAAGATTATTTAAAAATACTTGCTATAATTTATTTAAAACAATCTATGGAAGAGTAATTTTTGCGATTAACAACAAAGATGTAAAAATTTTAGAAATTAATAGCAAAAAAATATTAACTTACGAAAAAAAAAAGTATAAAATTTATCAAATCTCTAAAGGGCGCATTTATAACGATAATGTTCAAAATGTTGCAATTATATCAAAAAATCAAATAGTAGAAGGTCCCTCATACCAACAAATTGAAGGAGAATTAAAAACTGCAAATTTTAATATCTGTATAAAAATAGGAACTCCAAGGTTTAAAAAAAAAATTAATGGACGTGTTTTTAATCTTGCTCAGGGTGCTAGTGGTCACTCTAACTATTCACATTGGTTATTAGATATGCTTCCAAAGTTAAAACTTTATCGTGAAATATATAATTTAAAGAATTCAGATTTCTTGTATTTAAATAAATTAAATAATTTTCAAAAAACATCTTTAAATTTATTAGATCTAAATAAAATCAATTTTATTGACTCAAAAAAATTTAGGCACTTAGTTTGTGATGAACTTATATCTGTTCAGCATCCCACATATTTTAAAGGATATATTTTAGATCAAGCACAATTTGTACCTGAATGGATTGTTAATTGGCTAAGAGATAGTTACCTAGAAAAAGCTTTAAAAATGAATTGTAAAGAAAAAATATTTATTGATAGATCTGAATCATTATTTAAACATTGCCAAATAATTAACCATAAAGAAACCATCAATTTCTTAAAAGAAAAAGGATTTGAAATTTTAAAATTAGAAAACTTTGATTTCAAAGAGCAGGTTTATATATTTAAAAACGCAAGTATAATTGTCAGTGCACATGGTGCAGGTCTTGCAAATTTATGTTTTAGTAAAAAAAATTGTAAAGTTATAGAGATCAAACCGTCAAAGCCAGGATATGCTTATCAAAACAAAGTGTATGAAAGAATATCACAAATTAATAATTTAGATTATATGCTTTATTCAACTCCTTACCAAAATAATGAAAAAAATAATGGTGATATTTTTGTAAATATTAACGTGTTAAATGATTACTTGAATGGCTTATAGAAACGTATAAATAAATAAATCTAATATGAAAATTAAAACATATTTTAAGATTTATTATCAGCACAGATTAAATAAAGCTAATTTTTTTCTCAAAGTTTATCTATATTTGATAATCCCGTTTAAATATTTATTAAATATACCATATTTGAAAAAAAAAACTAATTTAGATGATTTTTCAAAAAAAAATAATTTTCTGTTTGATAAGAATTTAGATTATTTATTCGAATATTTTAGCAGCGATAAGGGTAAAAAATTTATTAATCAATACGATCAGCCTATCAAAAGAAATTCTCATTTAAAGATTGTTGGCCATGATTATGCTAAATTTTATGAGGAAATTTTTAACAAATTAAAAAATAAAAAAATTAATATTTTAGAAATTGGATCATTTTACGGAAATGCTGCAGCTGCAATATTTTTTTATCTAGAAAATGCTAAAATTTTTTCAGCAGATATTTTTCCAGATTTATTTAGATATAAATCCAATAGAATCAAGAACTTTTATGTAGATTCATCCAATGAGACATCAATACAAAAAAATATAATAAATTTAAAAAAAAATTTTGAGATAATTATAGAAGATGCCTCTCACTCATATAAAGATCAAATTATTAGTTTGTTTATGTTATTTCCATTAATAAATTCTGGTGGTTTTTTTATAACTGAGGAATTAGATTTTCCTGACACAAGAGACGACATGAATTTAAATAAAGAAAAACCAACTTTAAGAGATATATTATTAAATATTAAAAATGGGAATGATTTTAATAGTTCACTAATTACAGGTGAACAGAAGGAATATTTTCTTAAAAATTTTGATAACATTTCGATTTTAAAAGGAAATTTTAATGAAATAGCAATTATTTCAAAAAAATGAAAAATTTAGAAATTTATTGTGTAACAAATAAGTCAATTAAATTTTTAGAAAAAACAGGTTACAAACTTGCTGCAGTTGGAAAAGAAAAATTTTCTAAAAAATATATAAAATGTAATAAAAAAAAAAACATTTATTATAAAGAGAAATATTATTCAGAACTAACATTTCACTATTGGTTTTGGAAAAATTTATTAGAAAAAAAAAAATAATTTATGGATAGGTTTTTGTCAAAAAAGAAGGTTTTGGCTGCAAAGTAAAAATTCTAGTAACAATCTTTTAAGTAAAGTTCCTTCCAATTGGAATAACTATAATGCGGTAATTTGTAAAAAAATTAATTTGGGGAAACCAAAACTATCAAAAATATTTAAGCGAGGATGGAAAAACATAATTCAAAAACCAAGCATTTTATATTCAGACAGAAACTATAATATAGAATTACATTTTGATTTATTTCATGGATTTAGAAACTTACAAAAAGCAGCTGAACTTGTGAAGAAAGAAGATAGGGATGAATTTATTGAGTATATAAAAAAGAACAGATCTTTTAATCCTCATATAATGTGTGTGGCAAAACCCAAAATTCTTAAGTTATGGTTTGAGGATCTATTTCCATGGCTTAAAAGATGTGAAGCTATTTTTGGCTTTAAAGATTTAAAAGGTTATGACACAACTAGACTTTATGCATATTTAGCTGAAAGATATCATTCATTTTGGTTTAAAAAATATTCTAATTATGTTGAATGGCCTTATAAATTCATAGACACAGAAAAAATTAAAAATTTAAAAAATTGATTTGTCAAATTTTTTAGGAGAGGTGGCCGAGTGGTTGAAGGCGCACGCTTGGAAAGCGTGTAAAGGAGTAATCCTTTCATGGGTTCGAATCCCATTCTCTCCACCATTAAATAAGCCTAAATTTATAAGCCTAATTAGCTTTTTTTCAGCTATTTTACTTAAGATAAATCAGCATTTTTTTTAAAAAATGTTATAATTTTTTAATCTCCAAAATTAAAAAAATGACAAATAAAAGCAAATACCAAGCAGACTCTATCAAGGTTTTGAAAGGTCTTGAGGCAGTTAGAAAAAGACCGGGGATGTATATTGGTGACACTGATGATGGCACTGGTTTGCATCATATGGTTTATGAAGTTGTTGATAACTCAATAGATGAAGCTTTAGCAGGGCATTGTAAAAATATAGAAGTTAAAATTAACTCTGATGGAACAATTACTGTAAGAGATGATGGTAGAGGAATTCCTGTAGATATGCATAAAGGTGAAAAAATGTCTGCAGCAGAAGTTATTATGACACAACTTCATGCGGGTGGAAAATTTGATCATGATTCATACAAGGTGTCTGGGGGACTTCATGGAGTTGGAGTTTCAGTAGTTAATGCGTTATCAGAAAAATTAAAATTAGAGATTGAGAGAGATGGTAATAGGTATTATATGGAATTTAAAGATGGTGTATCAGTTGCACCGCTTAAAATTATAGGAAAATCCAAAAATACTGGTACACAAATAACTTTTTTACCGTCAAAAGAGATTTTTTCTTCAATAAAATTTTCACCTAATATCATTATTAAAAGAATGCGAGAACTTGCATTCTTAAATAAAGGAATAAAAATCACAATTAATGATTTAAATAAAAAAAAAGAAAAAGTAATTGAATTCAAATTTGATGGTGGGGTTTTAGAATTCGTAGATTTTTTAGATGAAAAAAGAGAAAAACTTTTAAATAAAACAGGAAATGATTTGTTTAAAAAACCAATTTATATTGAAGGCAAAAAAGACAATATAGAAATTGAATGCTCTCTAAAATGGAATGCAAGCTATGGCGAAGATATTTATCCTTATACTAATAATATTTATCAAAAAGATGGTGGGACCCATTTACTAGGATTTAGAAGTGCACTTACAAGAGTTATCAATAAATATGCTACTGAACATAATCTATTAAAAAAAAATAAATTAACTATCTCAGGTGATGATATTAAAGAGGGATTAACCTGTGTAATTTCTGCAAAAATACCAGATCCTAAATTTTCATCACAAACAAAAGACAAGCTAGTTTCATCAGAGGTTAGAATGATTGTAGAAAATATTATAAGTGAAAAATTATCAACATGGTTTGATCAAAACCCATCAACTTCTAAAATTATTTTAGCAAAAGTAATGCAAGCAGCTTTAGCAAGAGATGTTGCTAGAAAAGCAAGGGAGAATGTCAGAAGAAAAGGTGCATTAGAGTTAAGTGGTTTACCTGGAAAACTTGCTGATTGCCAAATAGGCAAACAAGAAGGTACTGAATTATTTATAGTAGAGGGAGATTCTGCGGGAGGTTCGGCAAAACAAGGGAGAAATAGATCTAATCAAGCTGTTTTACCATTAAGAGGAAAAATACTTAATACGTATGTTGAAGAAATTGTTCTCAAAAAAAATAGTAATAAAGATGGGAGCGAACATAGAACAAAGGCATTAGCAAAAATGATGTCATCAAATGAAGTGGTAACTTTGATTAATGCGCTTGGTTTAGACCCAAAGGTTCAAGATATTGATTTAAAAGATCTAAGGTATGGTAAAATAATTATTATGACCGATGCTGATGTTGATGGATCTCATATTAGAGCTTTGTTGTTAACATTTTTTAATAATAAGCCATTTAATAAATTGATTGAAAATGGTCATGTTTATCTAGCCCAACCACCATTGTTTAAAATAAACAAAGGTACAAAAGGGATTTACATTAAAGATGAAAAAGAATTAGAAGACTATATTTTAAAACATAGCAAAGAATTACAAAAAATAAAAAAAGGAACAAAAGAATTTATGAGAGCTTATGAAGAAGAAAAATCAAGAATGAGTATTCAAAGGTTTAAGGGATTAGGAGAAATGAATCCAGAAGAATTGTGGAGCACGACTTTGGATCCTGAAACTAGAAATTTATTACAAGTTCAATATTCAAAAGACTTAAAAAAAGACCAAGATTTAATTCACACTTTAATGGGCAATGATGTTGCCTTAAGAAAAGACTTTATTGTGTCAAATGCTATTAATGTTCAAAATCTAGATATCTAATAATGAAGTTTTTCGAAACTTCAAAATATTTTTCATTAAAAAAATCTACTTACATAAATTTAAGATGGATTGCAATTATTGGTCAACTTATAACAGTCAACCTTATTTATTTTGTTTTTGATTTTAGATTTAGTCTAATTTTAGCAAATTCAACAATTCTATTAGGAGTGCTAAGTAATCTTTATTTAATCTATGTTAATCAGAACACTCAACTAAGAGACAAGATAGCATTTCTTTTTTTATTTATTGATATTTTACAACTGAGTTGTTTGATTTATTTATCGGGTGGAATTATAAATCCTTTTTCAATTTTTTTGATTATCCCAGCTATATTTTCATCGTCTAATTTAGGATTTAAAAGCAATTTATTATTAGTTTGTTTCACAGTTTTAATAATTATTTTTCTTACTTTTTTTAATCAATCTTTACCCTATCCAATTAAAGAACATTTTCACGTAGACAGCTATTATTACTATTCAATTCCAATAGCATTGATTATTGCTTTACTTTTTTTGAATTATTTTGCTTCAACCTTTGGATCAGAATCCAGAATAAGAAAAGAGGCACTAAATAAAATGGAAGAAATCATGTCAAAAGAGCATGAACTTTTATCCTTAGGAGGACAAGCTGCCGCCGCCGCACATTCTCTTGGAACTCCATTTTCAACTATCAAAATTATTTCATCAGATTTATTAAAACAATTTAAAGATGATATTAATGTTAAAAAGGATGTTGAATTGTTAGTCAGTCAGATAGATAGGTGTAGTGAGATACTTAAAAAGCTTACATTAAACCCAATAATAGAGGATAATTTTATTGATAGTAATCTTACATTGTCAAAATATATAGATGAGATTGTTAAATCGTTCCAAGAAATAAGCAAAAAAGAGTTTATTGTAAATTATGATCAAAATTCCAATCCATTAAGATTTAATAAGTCCATAGAGGTAATTTATGGCTTGAGAAATTTTATTGGTAATGCAAATAAATTTTCAAGAAAAAAAGTTTTTATAACACTTAAAACAAATAGTGAGTTTTCTGAAATTATGATCGAGGATGATGGTGAGGGGTATCCTAAGGATGTACTAAGCAAAATTGGCGAACCTTATGTGAAATCTCTAAAGTCTTCTATAAAGTCAAAATCTGGATTAGGACTTGGAATGTTTATAGGAAAAACTTTGCTTGAAAAAAATCATGCAAGTATTTTATGTAAAAACTCTGAAACAAGAACAGGTGCCGAAGTGAATATAAAGTGGAAAAATCAAAATCTTTTAAAACTTTAATGTAATTTTTTTTTAGTTTCAAATAAGCCACTTAACTGCGATATCATAACATCACCAAGCTCATGAACATCTGTTATCTTAATGGCTTTTTCATAGTATCTAGATACATCATGACCAATTCCAATTGCAAGAATTTCAACATCAGTTTTAACCTCTATGAACTTAACTATTTTTTTTAAATGTTTTTCTAGAAAATCTCCAGAATTGACTGATAAGGTCGAGTCATCCACAGGAGCTCCATCTGAAATTACCATCAAAATTTTTCTTTCCTCTTTTCTTTTTTTTATTCTATTGTAGGCCCACGATATAGCCTCACCATCTATATTTTCTTTTAAAAGACCTTCCTTAAGCATTAGACCTATATTATTTTTAGTTTGTCGCCATTGAGTATCAGCGCCTTTATAAATTATATGTCTTAAATCATTTAGTCTTCCAGGATTCTTTGGCTTATTTCTTTTTGTCCAAGCTTCTCTACTTTTTCCACCTTTCCAATTTTTAGTTGTAAAACCTAACACTTCTACTTTAACAGAACACCTTTCTAAAGTTCTAGACAATATATCCGCACAAAGAGCAGCAATAGTAATTGGACGGCCACGCATTGAACCTGAGTTATCGATTAAAAGTGTTACTATAGTGTCTTTAAAATCAAGATCTTTCTCTCTCATAAATGATAAAGAATTATATGGATCCATAATTACTCTTGTTAACTTTGAGCTATCCAACAAACCTTCCTCTAAATCAAATTCCCAGGATCGATTTTGTTTAGCAAGAAGTTGCCTCTGTAATTTATTAGCAAGCTTAGTTATAAGATCTTGAAAACCAATTAACTGTTGATCTAAATTTTTTCGTAGTTTTTGAGTTTCTTTTAAGTCCTCTAAAATTTCTGCTTTCGCAATTTCATCAAATTCATTTGTATAAATTTTATATTCTTGATCAATATTGTTAAGATTAGATTTTTGCAGAATACTTTCTGAGCTTTCTTCTAATGATTCAGAATCCTCTAGTTGTTCATTCATTTGCTGATCACTAAGATCAAATCCTGCATCAAGACTAGTTTTTACCTCATCTTGTTTATTTTCATCTTCTTTAGCATCTGATTGATTTTCATCACTATTCTCAGATTTATTATCTTGGTAATTATCTTTTTCATCTTCATTCTGATTATTTTCTTCATTATTTGAGTTAAAAATATCCATATTTTCTAAAATCTCAGAAAATTTTAAACTGTAATTATCTTGATCTTCTAAGTTTTCATTTAAAAAATCTATGTGCTTATCAATAAATGTTGAAAAATCTTTCTCCCAAACATTTAACATTTTGGATGATGTTGAGTTAAGTTTTAAATTAAAAAATTTTTTTAACATAAATAGTTCAAATGCCTCAGCAACAGGGACATCATCCTTAGTTTTGATTTGATCTTTATGATTAGAATTAATTTTTTGTTTATAATTTTCGTTTAAATTTTTTCCAACACCTTTGAGCATTTTTCTACCCAAAACCTCATATCTAATTTTTTCTGCAATATTATATAAAGATTTACAAGATGGATTGTTTGGTAGGTTTTTATTAAATATATCTTTATTTGAAAATTTTTTCTTTAAAGCTCCTGAATCTGTTTCTGCTCTTAATCTAATAAAATCATTTTTACTAGATAAATTAGTTACATCAAAAAAATCAATTTTTTTATTGCTTAAACTTTTATCAAGTTTTTTTACATCTAACTTATAATCATCAGAAATTACTTTTGCAGTTGAAATTAAAGCTTGTTTAAATTGCTCTTTAAAATTATTTTCTTTGCTGCTCATTTAAATCTGAATATTAACCATAGACTCTGGCAGCTCATCACCAAAACATCTTTGATAATATTCAGCTATAGTATTTTTTTCAATGTCATCGCACTTGTTTAAGAAGGTGACTCTAAATGCATAGCCAGTGTCTTTAAAGATTTCAGCATTTTCTGCCCAATGCAATACTGTTCTAGGACTCATTACGGTAGATATATCTCCTGCTATAAAGCCTTTTCTAGTTAAAGAGGCTACTTTAATCATGTTTGCGATTTTTTCTTTACCTTTTGAATTATTCAAATTTTTATTTTTTGCTAAAACGATCTCCATTTCTTTATCAAGGCTAAGATAGTTCAGTGATGTTACAATATTCCATCTATCCATTTGACCCTGGTTAATCTGCTGAGTTCCATGATACAATCCAGTAGTATCCCCCAATCCTACGGTATTAGATGTTGCAAACAGTCTAAAAAATTTATTTTGCTTTATTACTTTATTTTTATCTAAAAGAGTAAAATTACCTTCTGCTTCTAGAACTCTCTGAATAACAAACATAACATCTGGTCTACCAGCATCATATTCATCAAAAACAAGAGCAACTGGGTTTTGTATTGACCAAGGTAAAATACCTTCTTTAAATTCAGTAACCTGTTTTCCATCCTTTACAACTATTGCGTCTTTACCAATTAAATCAATTCTACTTACATGACTGTCTAAATTTACTCTAATACAGGGCCAATTTAATCTAGCAGCAATTTGTTCTATGTGAGTTGATTTACCAGTTCCATGATAACCCTGAACTAGAACTCTTTTATTAAATGCAAATCCCGAAACTATTGCAAGAGTGGTGTCCCTATCAAATTTGTAATTTTTATCTATTTCTGGGACATACTCACTTTTTTTTGAGAAAGCGTCCACTTCCATATCTGAGTCAATTCCAAAAGATTGTTTTAAAGATATTTTGATATCTGGTTGTATGTTTAAATTAGGTGTCAATTTTTTCCCTATATGTATTTTTTAGCTGGGTGTAAGCTAAAGTAATTAATTTAAGTTTTTCTTCGTATTCTTTATTTCCTAAATTAATATCAGGGTGAAATTTTTTGACAAGAGTTTTGAATTTGTTTTGTATTTGTTCCCATTTTAATCCAACAGAAACACCCAAAATACTAAAAGCTTTAATATCATTAGCATCAAATTTAAATTGATTCATATGGTTATATTCACCCCTAAGCTTTGTTTTATCAAATTCATCCTTTAAAGTGGTGTTCCACAAAACTTTAAAAAAATTATCAGAAGAACTAAAGCTTTGAGTTGGTTTATGCCATGTCATATCAGATTTAAGAAAATCAAAGACCTGCTCATCATCCATACCTTTAAAATAATTCCAATTCTTATTGAATTCTTTGACATGTGCCAAACAAAGTAACCGGTATTTCTTACTATTATCTTTTTCAATTGGCGCTTTATATTCACCTATTTCAAAACAATTATTCCAATCACAAATATTTTTCATGCTATATAATAATAAATTATTATTTATGAATATAAATGAATTAATTACAATTGTTAAAAATAAACTTCAAAAAGAAATTATAATTCAGGATTTAAAAATTGAAGATAAAAGTTTTCTGCATAAAAACCATAAGCAAAATCAAGAAGGAAGGTACCATTTAAAATTGACCATTAAATCTAATGAGCTTGCTCAATTATCTAAAATAGAATCAACAAAAAAAATTTATAATATCTTAGATTTAGAGCTTAAAAATTATATACATTCAATACAAATATTATTGAATTAATTCTTTTTGTAAAAAAGTAGCAATTCTTTTTTCATTGAATTCAAGTTTATGAATAGGCGTACCAATTTTTTTTAATAAAATTAAATTAATTTTTTTTGTATTGTTTTTTTTATCCTTTTTCATAAAGGATAAAATTTTATTAAGATCCTTCATAGAAAAAAATTTATTGATATCACTTGGAAGATTTAATTTATTAAGATGATTTTCAATTATTTGAAAATCTTTTATATTTAAATTTTTATTTATTAGACTGAACTTTGCTGCTGTTTTTACACCCAGTATAACAGCCTCACCGTGATTTAATCTTTTTGAATATCCAAGTGTTGCTTCGAATGCGTGAGCAAAAGTATGTCCGAGGTTTAATATTTTTCTTACCCCCATCTCTTTTTCATCTTCCTCAACCACTCTTTTTTTTATTAAACAGCTTTGATAAATAGCTTTTTCAATGAATGGGCTTTTTAATCTTAAAATGTTAGTTCCATTTTTATTCAAAAATAAAAAGAATTTCTTATCTTTAATCAGAGCGTGTTTAAGTACTTCTCCATAACCACAAACGATTTCCCTTTTTGGCAAAAACTTTAAAAAATTAATATCAGAAATAACTAAACTTGGTTGATAGAATGATCCAATTAAATTTTTACCATGCGGGGTATTTACACCAGTCTTACCACCAATTGATGAGTCCACCTGTGAGAGTAAAGTAGTTGGAATATTAATAAATTTTAAACCTCTTTTATATATACTTGCTGCAAACCCAGAGACATCCCCTGTTATGCCCCCTCCAATAGAAATTAAACAATCGTTTCTGTTAAAGTTTTTTTTTAAAAGAATTGATAAAATTTTTTGTACACTATTTTGGTTTTTATTTTTTTCACTCGCATTGAAATAGTGAATTATGGTTGAGTATCTTGGTAAAGATTTAAGTACTTCTTTAATCAATTTTTTGGGGACATTTTTATCTGCTATAATAAGACAATGATTTAAATTTATAGAAGCTTTTTTTAAAAATTTATTTAATTTATTTAAAATATTATTTCCTATGTACATAGGATATTTTTGATTAACAGTATTTACTTGTATTTTAATTAAGCTCATAAATTTTTATTATTTTTTTTTGTATTTCAGTTTTTGTAAGTTTATTACAGTTTATCTTAAATTGTGCTTTAGAATATACCTTAATTCTTTTTTTAATAATTTCTTTAATTTCCTTATCGGTTGATTTAAAAACTAATGGCCTTTTTTTACTATTTCTTATTCTTTGAAGTAAAATTGACTCATCCCAATCTAGCCAAAAACTGATATGATTTGATAAAACCTCTTTTCTAATATTATCATTTATAAAACCACCTCCACCTAGAGCAATTACATTTTTTTTATTTTTTAAGGATTTAAGTGTGATTTTTTCTTCTAATTTTCTAAAATAATCCTCTCCTTTATTTTCAAATATTTCTGTAATTGACATCCTTAAGGACTCCTCAATTAAGTTATCAATATCGATGAATGGAAGCTTTAGTTTTTTTGATACTAAACTTCCTATAGATGATTTTCCAGATCCCATCATTCCTAAAAAAATGATGTTTTTATTTGAATCCATAAGCTTTCTTTATTGAAAAAACACAAATATGTCTTAATTTGAAATTAATGAAAGATTATATGCAATTTACAAAAAATACAAGTAGCAGCAGAACTAAAGGTCTATTAATTAAAGTATTATTGATTTTAGTTGTTGTTGTAGTTGCCACAATGTTTTTAGGAAAAATAGAAGTTCCATATCCCAGCAAAGATGTTGAAAAAATTATCTCAAATGAAAAATTTAAAATTGTTAAATAGAAAATGTTTTATAATTTTTCTGCTTTCTTTTTTTATAAGTCTTAATGTTCAATCACAAGAACCTATTGATATTTGGGGTATAGAAGAAAAGAGCAATACCAATAAAGTTTTAAATACCAAAAATGATGATGACAAAGAAATTCCTCAGAACAGTATTTATGAAATGCAATCTCAAAGTAATAGTGAGTTAAGTATAGAGCAATCACAAACTTTAGTCTCAAAAGAGGTAAAATTAGTAGGCTTATATGATCCAGAAGAAAATGGGCTAGATATAAATATGTGGTCTAATTCTAATGGTGATCAAATTTTAAATATTTTTAAGCGTATTGATAAGCTTAATTTATCTCAAGATGCTTCAGAAATAATGGATATTTTACTTTTTACTAATGCATATTATCCCAAGCAGAATATTACAGAAGAACAGTTTTTAGAAATAAAGTCTAACTGGCTTATTAAAAAATCAAATTATCAATTAATTGAAAGTTATCTATTAAAAAATCAAATTATCAATGAGAATTCAAAATTAACTAAATATTTAGTTGATTATTATTTGTCTGAATCAAATGTTAAAAAGGCTTGTGAAATATTTTCTGAAATTAAAGATTCCATAGAAGATGTTTATTTATCTAAATTTAATATTTATTGCCTTATTCATAATAACAAAAAAGAAGAAGCCCAACTACTGATAGATTTAAAAAAAGAACTTAATGATTTTAATGATAAGTTTTTTGAAAAAAAAATTAATTATTTGATGGGTTATACCAACGAACCTGATACAGAAATATCAGAAAATACAATTTTAAATTTTCATTTATCTCATATAACTAACCCAGATTTTAAATTTGAACCTAAAAACTCAACAGCAAAAAAAATATGGCGATATTTATCAACATCAAACCTTTTATATAAAATTAATGATATTGAAATTAATGAATTAGATAAAATTGCAAATATTGAAAAGGCCACTCATGATGGCAATTATTCAGAAAAGGAATTATTTGAACTTTATAAGAGATTTCAATTCACGATAAATCAACTACTCAACATTAAAGAATCTACAAAAGCACTCCCTGCTATTGAGGTTAGGGCTTTAATTTATCAAGGAATTTTGATTACAACAGATATAGAAAAAAAACTTGAGCTAATGAATGCACTAAAAAACTCGTTTAAAATCGATGAAATAGAAGACGCATTTTCTGATGAATTAAGAAATCTTTTAAGTGATATTGATGAACAAGAAGTCCCATCTAACTACACAACTTTTTATCAAAATTATATTGATAAAAAAGAAAATAAATTAAGTAATATTAAAATAAATAATAAAATTTTACATCAATCAAAATTGATTAATCATTTTATATTAGAAAATGGCTTAAGTGATATTAATAAAGACGTAAACAATTTATTAAAAAAAATTAAAAAAGATAAAAAATATTTTTTCTCAAAAAAAGATATTATTTTAATTGAGTCTTTAAAGTCTGATGGAGTAAAAGTTCTTGATAAATTTAATACTTTATATGAACCCAATGACTATGAAATGCCATCAGATATTCAAATATTTATAAATAGTGGAGATATGGCAGCAACAATACTTAGAGTTATTGAAGTTATTGGACGAGATGAACTAAAAAATATTGATGATGATACATTATATTTTATAATTAGTGCTCTTAACCAGCTAGATATTGATCCAATAAGAAATAAGATTCTGCTTAAAGTTCTTCCTTTAAAAGTTTAAAAATTATACTAAAATAATAGATAATTATGGCAGTAAAACAAATCTTGACAGAACCAAATAAATTTTTGAGGCAAGTTTCAAAGCCTGTTGAAAAGGTGGGTGATGAAGAAAGAAAGCTAATGGATGATATGCTTGATACAATGTATGCAGCACCTGGAATAGGCTTGGCGGCTATTCAAATTGGTATTCCTAAAAGAATTATTGTTATGGATATTAGTAGAGATGAAAACAAAAAAGAGCCACTGTATTTTGTAAACCCAGTTATAAAAAATAAAAATGAAAATAAATCTAGATATGAAGAAGGATGTTTGTCAGTACCAGATCAATTTGCAGAAATAGAAAGACCAAAAACGTGTGAGGTTGAATATTTAAATTATTATGGAAAAAAACAAATATTAAAGGCAGAGGGTTTATTAGCAACATGTATTCAACACGAAATTGATCATTTAGAGGGTATTTTATTTATAGACTATTTATCAAAACTCAAAAAATCAATGATTATAAAAAAACTTTCTAAATTTAAATCTAAAAGAATTATTGTTTAGTAATGACAAGGAAGATTGTCTTTATGGGTACACCATCTTTTGCTGTACCTATACTTAAAGCACTTCATAAAAAAAAATATTTGATATCTGCAACTTATACGCAGCCACCACAAAAATCACAAAGAGGGCAAAGATACAATAAATCACCAATACATCTTATTTCAGAGGAATTAAATATTGAATGTAGGACCCCTAGAATTTTAAAAGGTAATAATGAAGAATTTAATTTTTTTAAAAAATTGGATGTTGATATAGTTATAGTAGTTGCATATGGACAAATTATTCCTAATGATTTTTTAGATTTATCCAAAAAAGGTTTTATTAATATACATGCATCATTATTACCAAAGTGGAGAGGAGCTGCCCCTATTCAAAGGTCAATTATAAATTTAGAAAAAGAAACAGGTATTAGTATTATGAAAATTGGAGAAAAACTTGATACAGGACCTGTTTGTAATTCGTATAAAATAGATATTAAAGAAAATGACAATGCAGAAACAATATCAACAAAACTTTCGATTTTAGCTTCAGAAAAAATATCTAAAAATATTGATGGTATACTTGATGATACTGTAAGATTTAAAGAGCAGGATCATAAAAATGCAACATATGCATCTAAAATTAAAAAATCTGAGGGTGAAATAAAATGGAGTGATAATGCAGAAAATATAATTGGTAAAATAAATGGATTATACCCAAGCCCCGGAGCTTTTTTTATTTTTAAAGAAGAAAGATATAAAATTTTAAAAGCAGAATTAGGCACTAAAAGTGGTGAGATAGGTGAAGTAATGACTAGTGACTTAGAAATTAGCTGTGGAAATCAAAAATCTATAAAAGTTATTGAAATTCAAAGACAAGGAAAAAAGTCTCAAAATATTAATGAATTTGTTCTTGGTTCTCAAATAATAAAAGGCTCAAGATTAACAAATGTTTAGATATCAAATTTTGATAGAGTATATAGGAACAAGTTTTGTTGGTTGGCAAATACAATCTAAAGGAAAATCAATTCAAAAAGAAATACAAATCAAACTATCAAAACTTTTAAAAGAAAAAGTGGTTTTGATAGGATCTGGAAGAACAGACGCAGGCGTTCATGCGATAGAGCAGTCAGCTCATTTTGACTGCAAAAAAGAAATTCAAAATTTAGATAAGTTATTAAAATCAATTAATCATTTTATAAATAATAAAGGTATTTCTATTTTAAAAATTAAAAAAAGAAGTCTAAAATTTCATGCAAGACATTCTGCCAAACAAAGAGTTTATAAATATATAATTTTTAATAGATTTAGTAAGCCTTCTCTTGAAAAAGAAAGAGGTTGGCACATAATAAAAAAATTAGATATTGAGTTAATGAAAAAAGGAGCAAAAAAACTTTTAGGTACTAAAGACTTTTCTACTTTTAGAGCATCAAGCTGTAATGCAAAAAGTCCAATTAAAACTATGGAATCTGTTTTGATTAAATCAAATGGGGTAAGAATTGAAATACAATTTAAATCACAATCATTTTTACAACAACAAGTACGATCAATGGTAGGTAGTTTAAAATACTTAGCTGAAAATAAATGGAATTTAAAAAAATTTGAATTTGTTATTAAATCAAAAAAAAGAATTCTTTGTGCACCACCAGCACCTGCTGAGGGATTATTTTTAGAAAAAGTTATTTACTAGTTTTTTGTCGGCCAATGCTAAATTTTTTATTAATTCTCCATCTAGACTCTGCTCGAACAATATAGCCACAACAATTCTTTGACTTACATTTGCATGGAAATTGTTTGTAATCTTCATCATAGCCAAAGCCATAATCAGCTGTAATTTCTTCACCTTTTTTAATATCTTTTATAGCAACTACCCACAACTTTAAACCTGTCCCGTTATAATCACAATTGTTAGAACAAGAGTGATTTATTAAACGTGCGGTATTCCAAGAAACATCTCCATCCAAGTCGTATTTTTTATTTAAATTAAATAAATAGATGGGCTTTGCATTATCAAACTTTTGTGATTCTTCCGTTTGTTTCTTAGTAATAATTTTACCAACGTAATCAATAATTCTAGTGCCTTCTTTGATGTCTTTTGTAGCATATAGGCCACGACCTTTTTTATCGATGTTAGATTTTTTAATTTTGTAGAGTTTCATTGTGAGTTCTTTAATGCGTATTGAGAAATTATCAATTAAATTCTAGTAAAGCTTTTACATGCATCTCAGTACTTTCTTGAAGTGCTAGTAGATCGTATCCACCTTCTAAAATTGATACTACTTTTCCATCACAATATTGTTTTGATAGCTCAAGTGTTCTTTTGGTAATGTTATAAAAGTCTTTTGACTCTAATTGAAGTTGTGCCAATGGATCATCTTTATGGGCATCAAACCCTGCAGAAAGCAAGATGAACTCAGGTTTAAATTCCTTAATTTTATTAAGTACAGATTCATAGGCATTTAAATATTCTTCTGATGTTGTTCCTGCTGGCAAAGGAATATTTAATATGTTGTTATGTTTTCCTTTTTCATCATTAGTACCTGACCCTGGGTAATAGGGGTATTGATGAGTAGAAATATATAGAACTTTTTCATTATCATAAAAAATATCTTGAGTGCCGTTTCCATGATGTACATCAAAATCAATAATTGCTATTTTTTTAAGTTTGTATTTATTTATGAGATAATTAGCTCCAACAGCTACATTATTATAGATACAAAAACCCATAGCTTTATTTTTCTCTGCATGATGACCCGGAGGTCTAACGGCGCAAAAAGCGTTTTTAAAATCTTTATTTTGCACACCATCAATAGCTGTAATAATTGAACCTACGGCATCTGACGTGGCATCCTTACTTCCTGGGGAGACAATTGTATCTCCATCTAAAAAAGACAATCCCTTTTTAGGAAAAGATTTTTCTACAAAATTTATATAATCAGAATTGTGAGTTATTTCTAAAAGTGATCGGTCAAATTTTGACGGTTTTTTCCAAACTAAATCTTTATTATCCAATTTTTTGAAATTATTGATAACTTCTGTAACCCTATCAATTTTCTCTGGATGACCGTCGCCTGTATTATGATTTTGATAAGTATCTGAGGTTATTAAACCAGTTTTCATTTAAGATAGATATTCTTGATAAATAGTTTCTCGTTCTACTTTTAGCATTCCTTTAGTTCTTTCTACAAACTCATCACGCTGTTCTTTATTCTTAAAAACAAAAAAACAAACTGTATCTTTAGAGTGATAAATAGCTTTTAATTCATCATCAATATCATTCAGTTCTTTAGGGATATCTGCTTTAATGCAAATCATTAAAAGTAATTTTTAAGAATTTCAGAGTATATCTTTGTTAGCTTTTTTAAGTCTGAAATAGATACTGCCTCATCTACTTTGTGCATTGTTTTACCTACTAGACCAAATTCCAAACATGGGGCAATTTTTCTAATAAATCTTGCATCTGAAGTTCCACCTGTTGTAGACAATTGAGGTTTAATTTTTGTAATTTTTTTTATTACATCTTGAATCATGTAAGTTGTTTTATTGGGCTTAGTTAAAAAAGCTTCACCTGATACACGATATTCTACTTTAAAATTAGATTTATCTTTTTTAATAATTTTTTTGAATATTTTATTTAATCTATTTTTTAAGCTAGAAGATGTATGTTTATTGTTAAATCTTATGTTAAATGTTGCTCTTGCAAGTCTTGGAATAACATTATCAGCTGTATTATCGATATTAATTTTTGTTACCTCTAAATTTGTAGGCTGAAAGTCTTTTGTTCCTTTATCAAATTTTATTTCTTTTATTTCGTTTAGTATCTTGATCAATGAAGTTGATGGATTTTTAGCACGATGAGGATATGCAACATGACCTTGAGTTCCAATTATAGTTAATTCAGCATTGATACTTCCTCTTCTACCAATTTTAATCATTTCACCAAGTTTATTAGGGTTTGTTGGCTCACCAACTAAACAAAAATCTATTTTTTCTTTTTTCTTTTTTAAGTAATCAACTACTTTTTTAGTACCATTAATTGCAACACCTTCTTCATCACCAGTAATTAACAAACTAATTGATCCGTTAATTTTTTTATTATTTGATACAAAGCTATTTACAGCAACAACCCAGCTTGCAATTGCACTTTTCATGTCATTAGCACCTCTACCAATAAGATGATTTTTTTTAATAGCTGGACTAAAAGGCTTAATCGTCCAATCTTTTATATTTCCTGGAGGTACTACATCTAAGTGACCAGCAAACATAAAGTTTGGTTGAGAATTACCTAATCTTGCATATAGGTTTTTAACTGGTTTAGAATTTTTATCTTTAAACTCTAAAATCTTACATTTAAATCCAATAGCAGTTAATTTTTTAGCTAAGAATTTCATTACTCCAGCATCAACTGGTGTAATGCTTGGAAATCTTATTAGCTCTTTAGCTAATGTAATTTCATTATAATTTGGCATTTAGTCTCTTAATAAGTCGTTAATAGAGGTTTTAGATCTAGTTTTTTCATCAACTTGTTTAATAATTACTGCACAATATAAAGCAGGACCTTTACCATCTTTACTTGGAATGCTGCCTGGTACTATTACTGAGTACGGTGGAATTTTTCCATAGATTACTTCACCAGTTTCTCGGTAAACAATTTTTGTTGATTGACCAATAAATACACCCATAGATAATACAGATCCTTCTCCAACAATTACTCCTTCAACTATTTCTGAACGAGCTCCAATAAAGCAATTATCTTCGATGATAGTAGGGTTAGCTTGCATGGGTTCTAATACACCTCCAATTCCAGCACCACCTGATATGTGACAGTTCTTTCCTATTTGTGCACACGATCCTACAGAAGCCCAAGTATCCACCATAGTACCTTCATCTACATATGCTCCAATATTTACAAAGCAAGGCATAAGCACTGCATTCTTTCCAATAAAAGACCCTTTTCTAACTGGAGAATTCGGAACCATTCTAAAACCAGCTTTTATATGATCTTCTTTTGTCCAACCTGACGTTTTACCTTTTAGTAAATGAGACTTGTCATACCAACTGCTATATGGACCACTCAATGAGTCCATATCATGGGTCCTAAAACTTAGCATTATTGCTTTTTTAACCCACTGATTGACTACCCACTCATTACCATTTTTTTCAGCAACTCTTAGTTCACCACTATCAACAAGTTCAATCGTTTGGTTGATAGCATCTAATATAGACTTATCAGATTGACCGTTGATGGAGTCTTTATTGTCCCAGGCTGTATTGATAATGTTTTCAAATTCTTTCATAGTTTTATTTTATCGTTAGTAGGTTAGTTTTTTTGTGCTTTTATTATATTAATTTCTTGAAGAAAAGAAGGCAAGTTCTTAATCTTATAATCAATATATGGTTTATCCGCATCTTTTTTTGCAAATACTTCATCATTCTCAAGCCAGCAAGTTTTCATTCCTAAGTTTTTAGCTTGTTCTAAATTATGAGCAATATCTTCGATCAATATTGATTTTGCTGGATCAAGATTAAATTTTTCAATTATTTTTTTATAAGGTTCAATTTTTGGTTTTGGAATAAAATTAGCATCAACAATATCAAACGCTCCATCAAACAACCCATCTATACCTAGTTGTTTAGTTACGTTTTCTACATGTGCATGAGAACCATTGGTAAAGATATATTTTTTTTCTTTAATTTTAATTAATTCTTCTCGTAACAATTCATCTTTAGGAAGCCAGCTAATATCAATATCATGAACAAATTCTAAAAATTCATGTGGATCAATTTTATTGTGATTCATTAATCCAGATAATGTCGTTCCATATTCATAGAAGTATTCTTTTTGAATTTCTTTTGCTTTAATTAAATCCACATTAAATTTCTTTGAAATAAAAGAAGACATTTTTTTATCAACTTCAGAAAAAACCTTTGTTTGTCCAGAATACAAAGTATTATCTAAATCGAATAGCCAGTATTTAGTATTAATTAAATTTTTCATTCTCTTATTAAAGTTCCTGAACCTTTATCAGACAATAGTTCAAAAAGGAGTGAGTGATTTTTTCTTCCATCAATTATTACAACGGCCTTAACTCCTTTACTGGCAACATCTAGACAATTCTTAATTTTAGGTATCATTCCACCAGAAATTACTTTTTGATCAATTAATTCATTAGCTTTTTTAGAATTTATTTCAGGGATTAGTTTTTTTTCACTGTCTAATACGCCCTCTACATCGCTGATAATCATTAATCTTCTAGCTTTTAACTCAATTGCTATTGATCCTGCAGCAGTATCGGCATTTATATTAAAAGTTTGATTGTTTTCATCTAACCCTAATGGTGCAACAATGGGTACTTCATTAACTTTAATAATTTCTTTTAAAACATTAGTTTTAATGTGAGTGGGAGTACCTACAAAACCTAATTTGTCACTTTCAGGTTTTACAGCTATTATATTGTATTCTTTTGAAGTAATCCCTTTTGTTTCACAAGATTGATCCTTTAAAGCATTGACAATTTCTTTATTAAATTCAATCAACACATCTTCAACTATATTAATAGTATTTTTATCTGTAACTCTTAGTCCATTAATAAAATCACTTTTAATATTAAGCTCATCTAGTTTGTTGTTTATCCTTTTTCCACCACCGTGGATAACTATGGGATTAAAACCAAGTTTTTTTAAAACAGCAACATCTTCAATAAAAATTTTAAACAATTTTGGATCAATTAAAACACTACCCCCACATTTAATGACAATAAATTCATCATTATATTTTTCTAAATATTTTTTTACCTCTTTAACTGTTGGGCCATCTTTGGGTAGGATGTTTGTTAATTCTTCTTCTTTTAACGATGACATTTATGTTGTTTTGATAGTCATTTTTCTTTGAACAATATATTGTTGAATCATTGTGAAGATGTTGTTGAAGCTCCAGTAGATAACAAGACCCGCAGGAAAGGGTGCAAGAATTACAGTTAGAAATACTGGAAAAAACATAAATATTTTAGCTTGTATAGGATCCGGTGGTGTTGGATTAAGTTTCTGCTGAATCCACATCGTGATTCCCATAATTATTGGCCATGCACCTATTAATAAGAAAGAAGGTGGATCCCAAGGAATCAAACCAAAAACATTAAATAAAGATGTTGGGTCTCTATCGCTTAAGTCATGTATCCATCCATAAAATGGCATGTGTCTCATTTCAATTGTAACAAATAATACTTTATACAGCGCAAAGAAAACTGGAATCTGAACCAGGATAGGTAGACAACCACTCATAGGATTAACTTTTTCTTTCTTATAAAGAGCCATCATCGCTTGTTGCAATTTCATTTTATCATCCTTATGCAATTCTTTCAGACGAGCCATTTCAGGCGCCAATAACTTCATTTTCCCCATGGACTTAAAGCTAAAGTTGGCAAGAGGGAAGAAAGCCAATCTAATACAAATAGTGACAGCAATAATTGCTAAACCATAATTACCAAGTAATTTAAAGAAGTAATCCAATACAAAGAATAAAGGCTTTGTAATGAAATACATAAAGCCCCAGTCAATCGCTAGATCAAATTTATTGATATCTAAATTTTCAGCATAACCATCAATGACACTTACTCTTTTAGCGGCAACTATAATTTGAATTTTTTCTTCAATAGAGCTGTTTGCTTTAACTTCTATACCTTTAGTTGATATGTAGTTGGCTCTGAATTTATTTTTATAATCAAAAGTTGTTTTAAACTCTTTTCCTTTTGGTGGTATTACTGAGGTAACCCAAAATTTATCTGAAATAGCAACAAATCCATCTTGTGCAATTTGAGTAAATTTCTTTTCCTGGATATCATCGTAATCTTCTTCAATTAATTGATCATCAAGTACAGATAAAAACCCTTCATGCAAAATATAAAAGCCAGATATCTCTGGTATTTTGTTTCTAATTATTTGCCCGTAGGAGTAAAAATTATAAGATTTATCTGATGAATTAATTATTTTTTCTTTTACAGTAAATAAAAATTGGTCATCTAGACTTATATGTTTTTCAAATGTGATGCCTTGAGAGTTGCTCCATGTTAGTTTCACAGGATTATTATTAGTTAATCTTTTATTTCCAGCAATCTCCCAGACGGAAGAAGCATCAGGGATATCAATATTTTTATTAGTGCTTACAAAACCACTTTCAATTAGGTAACCATTTTCAACATTTCTTGGGTTTAATAAGACTATTTTTTCATTTTTATTCAGTTCAACATTATATTCTTTAAAAGTTAAGTCATCTATTGCTGCACCTTTTAAAGAAATTGATCCAATAACACTTTCATTTTCAAATTGAATTCTATCATTTTCTTTTAAAGCATCTGTTCTTGATAGTTTTGCAAAGTTTTCATTTTTATCTAAGCTTGGAGTATCTGTATTGTTTTCAATTTTTTTTTGTTCAGCTAGATTTTGTTTTATAGCTGCAGGATCAGGCTGAAAAAAAAGAGAGTATAAAACAATTACAGCTGCTGATAAGGATATAGCTGCAATTACGTTTTTTGTATCCATTATTTCTTACCCTTTAATTCTTTAATTACTGGATCAAACCCTTCACCACCACCCAACATTTTAATGGGATGACACGAAAATATTCGTTTAGTACTTTTTGAGATCCCTTTAATAAGCCCATATGTTCTTAAACATTCAATTGTATATTCTGAGCAGGTTGGGAGATATCTACACGAAGGAGTTAAACAAGGACTAATAATTATTTTATAAAATTTGATCAGGCCAATTAAAATATTTGATATAATGTTCATTACTTAATCTTTTCTATGTCTTGGAATAAAGTATCTTTTATTATCGCATATTCATTGTTTAGCATAGTTATTTTCGCAATCACAAGGTAAGAATAATTAAAGTTTATAGACACTTTTTTTACAGCTTCGTTCATTATATTTCTTAATCTTCTTTTAATTTTATTTCTCTTTACAGCACCACGGATAAGTTTTTTTTTAACTACAAAGCTAATATTTAGTTTTTTATTATCCTTATCTGCGAGGGGACCAAAAAAAAGAGTGATATACTTGTTTGAGACTTTCTTTTTCTTAAGTAAATTTTTGAAATCTTCGTTTTTAGAAAGAGCAACAATTTTGCTTTTCATTTAGTTTAAATTATTTACCCTGAGGTTTTTTTTGCGTAGATGATACTGTAAGATTCTTACGTCCCTTAGCTCTTCTTCTCTTTAGAAGTTTTTTTCCGCCTTTAGTTGCCATCTTTGATCTGAAACCATGTTTCTTAAGACGTTTTCCAACTTTAGGCTGATATGTTCTTTTCATAGGATATATTTAATTTTTAATAAATTTCGCCCTTTATAGTAATTAAATGTATAAATAGCAAATAGAAGATTTTATATTACTCTAAGTAAATTATGGAAAAATCAAAAAAAGTTAAGATAACTTTAGGTTTATTTTATCTTCTAGTAGTTTCATCATTTTTATACTTTTTCCTATCAAAATTTACCCTTGAAGAATTAACAAGCTATGAATTTATTAAAAATAATAGAGATTATTTTTTTGG
Source organism: Candidatus Pelagibacter sp. PS_41 (assembly GCF_059417725.1). Classification (NCBI taxonomy): domain Bacteria; kingdom Pseudomonadati; phylum Pseudomonadota; class Alphaproteobacteria; order Candidatus Pelagibacterales; family Candidatus Pelagibacteraceae; genus Candidatus Pelagibacter; species Candidatus Pelagibacter sp. PS_41. Next base: position 69,821 of record NZ_CM182062.1, read on the forward strand.
ATTAAAACAAACTAATTTATTTTTAATTTCTTTAATATTTTTAATAGCCACAATAGTTTGGGTTGTTATGGCTGGATTTGGTTTACCAGTTGCGCTCTTAGCAGGTTTTATTTTTGGTAAGTGGCTAGGAACTTTTATTCTATTAATTGGAATGACTATTGGAGCAACATTTCTTTACATTATTGGAAATTATTTTTTTAAAGAAATTATTAAAGAAAAATTTTTAAATAGATTTAAAAATTTAGAAGCTAAATTTAAAAAATCAGAATTTATTTATCTTTTAGCTTATAGATTTATCGGAGGGATTCCTTTTGCATTATCAAATGTGCTACCTTGTATTTTTAATGTCAGGACAAGTAATTTTTTTTGGGCGACATTAATAGGGTTAACACCACCTCTATTTTTAGTTGTATCCATTGGAAGTGGCCTTGAAAAAATTATAGAACAAAATTTAGAAGCTCCTAGTGTGACTGATCTGATATATTCACCAGACATTTACATACCATTGATTGCTTTTGGAGTTTTATTAATAGCCGCAATTATTGCTAGAAAAATATTTTATAAAAAATAATCTGGTGCCCCCACCAAGAATCGAACTTGAAATTTATCCTTACCATGGACACGTTATGCCATTTAACTATAGGGGCTATTTTGGTATTTATTGAGTATTTTTATAATAAATCATTTTTTCAAAATATTGCCTTAATTTTTTTCATATAATGATTTATAACTAGTGAAGGAAAAAATTTTATGGGAATTCATTACGATTATAAATCTACTAAAGGAAACAAGCTCATGGAAAAGCAAGCTAAGAGAGAAAAAAAGCTTGCAGAAAAAAGAGCAAAAAGAGAAGCTAAAGAAGGTCCAAAAGCTCAACAAGAGCCAGAGAAGGTATTAGATGCTTCAAAACCTATCACATTAGATTTTCTAACTAATCCAGATAAATAATGAATGATAAAGAAAAAAATGAGAAGTTAAGTCTTGCTCTTAAAAAAAATTTAAAAAAAAGAAAAATTTTTCAAAAAAAAAATAAGAAGAAAAGTAAATAATGTCAGTACTTTCCGACAAATCTATAAGGAAGTTGGCAGTCGAAGAATCAATGATTTCTCCCTTTATAGACAAACAGGTCAGAGAGGGTAAAATTTCTTATGGTCTAAGTTCATTTGGTTATGATGCGAGAGTAGGAGATGAATTTAAAATTTTTCACAATGTTAACTCCTCAATTGTTGATCCTAAAGAGTTTACACCAGATAATTTTGTAACTAAAAAAAGCTCTGATTATATTATTATCCCACCTAACTCTTTTGCTCTAGGAACTACTATAGAGGTTTTTAAAATACCAAGAGACATCATGTGTATTGTTGTTGGTAAGAGTACTTATGCTAGAACAGGAATTATAGTAAACGTAACCCCTATTGAATCTGAATTTTTTGGAACCGTTACCCTTGAATTTTCAAATACCACACCACTTCCAGCAAAGATTTATGCAAATGAAGGTGTTGCTCAATTTTTATTTTTAAAAGGAGATCAATCTCCCGAAACTTCGTACGCTGACCGTAAAGGAAAATATATGGGTCAAACTGGAGTAACTTTACCAAAAGTATAATCATGAAAAAATTGGAAGTCTTTGGAGCAGCAAAGCTCAAAGGACAAGTTAAAATTTCTGGCTCGAAAAATGCATCTCTTCCTATTTTAGCTGCAACATTATTATCAGATAAAAGAATATCTTTAACAAACATACCAAGGGTTAAAGATGTTGAGACGATGATTAAACTTTTAGAGTCTATGGGCTCTAAAGTGAAGGTGTTAAAAAATAAAAACTCATTAATAATTCAAAATGACAAAATAATAAAAGCTGAAGCTAGTTATGATCTAATGTCAACAATGAGAGCAGGCATTATAGTATTAGGACCATTATTAGCAAGATTTGGAAAGGCTAGAGCTTCAATTCCTGGTGGTTGCAATTTAGGATTTAGACCTATCGATATTCATTTGGAGGCATTAAAAAAGATGGGTGTAAAATATAAATTAGTTGATGGATATATAAATGCAAAAGCTAAAAATGGTTTAGTAGGAGCAAAAATTAAATTTCCAAAAATTTCTGTTGGCGCTACTGAAAATTTAATGATTGCTGCTTGTTTAGCAAAAGGTCAAACTGTTCTGTCTAATTGTGCAATAGAACCAGAAATTAAAGATTTATCAAATTTTCTTTGTAGTATTGGTGCGAAGATTGTTTGGACCGGAAGAAGACAGGTTAAAATTATAGGTATAAAAACTTTTAAACAGTCAAACTATAAAATAATGTTTGATAGAATTGAAGCTGGCACTATGCTTGTAGCAGCAGCAGTTAATCAGGGTAATTTAAAATTAACAGGAATAGAAACGGATATTCTTAAAACAGAAATTAATGTTTTAAAAAAAATTGGTGCAAAAATTATTCAAAAGAAGAATGAAATCATTATTCAAGGTAATAAAAAGATTAAGAATATAAATATTAAGACGTCGCCTTATCCAGGGTTTCCAACAGATTTGCAATCGCAATTGATGGTATTGTTATGTAAGGCAAATAAAAAATCAACAATTAAAGAGGATATTTTTGCAAATCGTTTTCAAAGCGTTTCAGAGTTAAAAAGAATGGATGCAAAGATTGAAGTTAAAGGTAATCAGGCAATAATAGAGGGAAATACAATATTCAAAGGAGCCCAGGTTATGGCAACTGACTTAAGAGCTTCCGCCTCATTAGTTTTGGCAGCTCTATGTGCTAAAGGAAAAACAACAATTAGTAGAATTTATCACCTTGATAGAGGCTATGAAGACTTAGAAAAGAAGTTAAGAAAAGTAGGAGCTAAAATTAAGAGAATTAACTAATGGATAAAAAATATTTATCAAAAATAATAGCTACAGATAATGAGGGATTACAGTTAATATCTGCATGCTGTTCTGGGGCCAAAGTTAAGATTGAGAACATAAAATACCTTCCGTTAAACAAAGTTTTTTTACTCTCGCTTAATAGATTAAAAATAGAAACAGATGAAAAAGATAAAAAAGTTAACAGTATTTGCAAGTTTGAATTTGTAGATAAAGTTAAGTCTAAAAATATAAAACAAAACAATTCAGATGAAGAATTGGAGTTAATTGGCATAGATTATTTAAAAAATAATGAAAATTACGAAATAAATTTAATTTTTGAAAATAATGCATATATTGCATTGTCAGCTGAGATAATTGAAGTAACCCTAGATGATCAAAATAAAGCTAATTAATGATTAAAATATTAGACAGTAAAAATAAAAACTTTGATAATATTTTAGATAATTTATTATCTAAAAGAAAAAATAAAATTCAACTTAGCTCAGCTTCAGTTATTAAAATTATAAAAGATGTTAAAGTAAATGGTGATAAAGCTATTTTAAAATATGAAAAAAGATTTAATAAAAATAGTATAATTGCTCCAAATAAAGAAAAGATTAATCGACTTATTAAATCTCTAGATCCAAAAGTGAAGAAAGCAATTGATCTTGCTTATAGTCGAATTTATAAATTTCATTCATTTCAAAAATTTAAAAATATTTCTTATACTGATAATTTAAACAACAAGCTTGAATATAAATATGTGCCCATTGAAGCGGTTGCTATTTATGTGCCTGGCTCTACAGCATCATATCCCTCAAGTGTTTTAATGAATGCGGTGCCAGCAATTGTTGCTGGGGTAAAAAGACTTGTCATGATTAATCCTGGACAAAAAGGGGTTCAAAATCCCGCAGTATTATATGCTGCAAAAAAATGTAAAATTAGAGAGATTTATTCCATAGGTGGACCTTCTGCTATCGCAGCTTTGGCATATGGCACTACGAAAATTAAAAAAGTTGATAAAATTGTTGGTCCAGGAAACTCTTATGTTGCGGCAGCTAAGAAAGAAGTTTTTGGAGATGTTGGAATTGAAGGTATGATTGCAGGCCCTTCAGAAGTTACAATTGTTTGTGATAAGTTTTCAAATCCTGAATGGGTTGCAAGTGATTTAATAGGCCAAGCAGAGCACGATAGTCTTGCCCAATGCATATTAATTTCAAAAGATAAAAAAATTATTAAAAGAGTTAATGATGAAATTATTAAGCAATTAAAAAAGTTGCCTAGATCACAAATTGCAAAAAATAGTTTACGTAATAATGGAATTTTAATTCACATGCAGTCAGATCAAAAAATTATTGAAACAGTAAATAAAATTGCACCCGAACATTTAGAATTAAATATTAAGAGCTATAAAAAAATGGTAGGAAAAATTAGAAATTCAGGATCTATCTGTTTAGGGAAATATGCAGTCATGGCTATGACAGATTATAATGCGGGCTCCAACCACGTTTTGCCAACTAATTCTTCAGCAAGATATTCCAGTGGCATTAGTGTTAATGAATTTTATAAAAGAATTTCATATATAAACCTATCAAAAAAAGGGATTGAAACCCTTGGACCATCGGTTATAACACTTGCAAACTACGAAGGTTTAGTAGGACACGCTAAGTCAGTAGAAAAAAGAATTAGGAGAAAATAAATTTGTCAAAACAAGAAATGCTTTCGTTCTCAGGAATTGTTGAGGATTTATTACCAAATGCAATGTTTAGAGTAAAGTTAGAGAATGGTCATATTGTAACAGCTCATGCTGCAGGCAAATTGCGTAAGAACAGAATTAGAATACTTCAAGGTGATAAGGTTCAAGTCGAAATAACACCTTACGACTTAACTAAAGGTCGGATCACTTTTAGAGGGTAAACAAATGCCTCGGTAGCTCAGGAGTAGAGCAGAGCCCTGAAAAGGCTTGTGTCGCATGTGCGAATCATGCTCGAGGCACCATACCTTGAATATCCATTTTTTAATTTCCTATTGAAATGATTAAAAAAATAAAATAATTTTTTTCATATAAATAATAAAAGGATAAGTAAAAATGAGCACGCTAAAAGGAACGGTAAAGTGGTTTAATGGCAAAAAAGGCTATGGCTTTATTGAAAGAGACGACAAAGAAAAAGATGCATTCGTTCACGCATCCGCTGTCAAAAATGCTGGTATGCGTTTTCTTAACGAAGGTGATAAATTAGAATTTGAGATGGAGGATGGCCCAAAAGGCCCTTCAGCAATAAATCTAAAAAAAATAGATTAGTTCTTTAATATTACATATTTTAAAGGGCGTTTTATCTTTGAAAAATAAGATAACGTCCTTTTTGTATTTAGGTATTGAAAATTATAATTTATTGTCTAAAAGATGCTCATGATTATAAATATTACATATAGAGAGACTTCAAGAAGTACTCATAGAATCTGTTTCCATAGCCTGTAGGCTATTTATTTATAATATAATTTTTAATCCACACAAAAATAATATAAAAACAAGGAATGCCTGGGTGGTGTAACGGTTAGCACGAAAGTTTGTGGAACTTTAAGTTTGAGTTCGATTCTCAGCCCGGGTACCAAAAAATGAATAAAGAAAATAAATTAGTTCCTGGATTACCTTCAGGATTTGAAGATCGTTGGGATAAAAAACTTCTTCTCAAAAAAAAGCTATTAAAAGCTATTGAGAATAATTTTATTAAGTTTGGAGCAGAAGCTCTTGAAACCCCTTCGTTTGAAATTAGTGAAAACATAGGATCTTTTCTTGCAGAAGATGAGGCTAATCCTATGTCTGATGTATTCTCGTTCCAAGATGGTGAAAAAAGTATTACGCTTCGATATGATTTATCAAGCCCACTTGCAAGATTTGTAGCTGAAAACAATCAAGAACTTCCATCTATTTTTAAGCGGTATCAAATCCAAAATGTATTTCGTAATGAAAAAGCTGGAAATGGCCGTTACAGAGAATTTATGCAAGCAGACTTTGATATTGTTGGAAACGTTAATCCTGCTCAAGCTAATGCAGAACTTTGTAATTTAATATCAAGCACATTATCAGATTGTGGTTTAAACAAAGATCAATTTACAATCAATGTGAGTAATAGAAAAATTGTACAAGGTTTAATTGATGAATTAAAAATTTCTGAAGAAAAACAAATAAAAGTTATCAGAGCAATCGATAAATTAGATAAACCAGGGTTTGGCTTAAAGGGAGTTGAAGATTTATTAAAAAAAGAGAGAAAAGATCAAAGTGGCGCCATTACTAAAGGAGCTGAGTTATCTGATGATCAAGCAGCACAAATATTAAATTTTCTAAAAATAAAAGATTTAAAAGAACTAAAACAAACTTTAAAAAATCCATTATCCCAAGAAGGAATAAGTGAGTTAGAAAATGTATTTGAAGTACTTGGATATGGATCAAATTTAAATCGGGTTAAAACTAATTTTACAATCGTTAGAGGCCTTGCTTATTATTCTGACTTTATTGTAGAGACTAATTTAAATTTTAAAGTCTCAAACAATAAAGGCAAAGAAGTAGATATTGGAAGCATATGTTCAGGGGGAGCTTATGCAAAATTGATATCAAGATTTAGAGGTGTTGATATTCCAGGAACAGGAATAAGTTTTGGTGTTGACAGATTATTATTTGCTTTAATGCAACTAGATCAAATTAAAATAGAGGATCAAAAACCAGTTTTAGTCTGTGTAATGGATGAAAAATACCTAAAAAATTATTATGAATTAGTTGATCAGTTAAGAGATAATAATATTAATGCTGAAATTTTTTTAGATAGCAAAAAAAATCTAGGTAAACAATTAACCTTTGCAAATAAACGTAAATTACCAGTTGCGATAATTTGTGGAGAAAATGAGTTTAATGACAACACAGTCACTATTAAAAACCTTAAAGGTGTTAAAGGTGAAAATAATCGAACAATTCCAAAAGCTGATTTAATTAATGAAGTCAAAAAACTTATCTGAAAATATCCTTAGATCAGTAAAATCTAAAGGATTTAAGTATATTGATTTACCTTCAGTAATTGAAGCTAACCATATTGTTCAAAGATCAGGTGAAAACTTTAGAAAATTTATATTTTCATTCATAGATCAAAATGGAAGTGAACTTTGTTTAAGACCTGATTTAACCATTGCATCATGTCTTAGATATTTAGAAAATAATTTAAAGGGAAAAGAGAAGATTTTTTACAGTGGCCAAGCTTATAGAAAATCACAGAATAAAAAAGACTCTATAATTAGAGATCAAGTTGGATTTGAAATCATTGGGTCAAAAAATGAAAAGAATGATGACAAAGATATCATTAATACATCCTTAAAATCACTTCAAAATATAAAATATACATCAGGTACATTAACAATTGGCAATGTTGAAATTTTTAATTTGTTAATTTCAAAACTAGATATTCCAAAGCGATGGAAGTTAAGATTATCAAGGCATTTTTGGAGGGAGAAATATTTTAATGATCTTTTAAAAAGATTAGAGACTAACTCAGATGTTGATCCCACAATCGTTGAGATTGACAAAAAAAGATATTTTAAAATGCTAAAAGAGGGTCAGTCTAAAGTTATTGCAGGTCGATCAATTAATGAAATTTTAAAAAGGTTTGATAATAAAATTAGAGACCCGAGAGGAGCTAGTAAGGGTAAAAATATATCAAAGATTATAAAAGAGTTTCTTAAAATCAAATGTCCAATTAATAAAGCTGCAAATGAACTAAATAAATTTTTTAAAAAAAACAAGATTAATTTAGCAGTTGATCAAAAATATTTTCCAACTTCAAAAAATAAAATTTCAAAACTAAATGTAGTTTTTTCTGCTTCATTTGGAAGACAACTAGAATATTACACGGGCATGGTATTTAAAATTGATATTAAGTCTAAGTCAAAGAATAGAAATATAATTAACGGTGGAAGATACGATAAATTAATTTCTGATTTAGGTTCAAAAAATCAAGTAGCTGCAGTAGGAGCTGCCTTAAATTTAAATTACTAATGAAAAAAAATATAATTAATATTGGTATTCCAAGCAAAGGTAGACTTAGAAAAGATGTTCTAAAAATATTTAAAAAGAATAAATTTAATCTGATTTCTGAACGAGGAGAAAGAGATTTATTAGGATCGATAAAACAATTGTCTCACGTTAAAGCTTTATATTTACATGCACGAGAGATTATAGAGAGACTTGCAGATGGTTCATTAGACCTTGGATTTTCAGGTTATGATTTATTAAAAGAGAGTGAAGTAAATATTCAAAATAAAGTTAGCGTATCTAAAAAGTATAATTTTGGAAAAGCAACTTTAGTTGTTGCAATACCAGACCCATGGATAGATGTTCAAACCGTTGCAGATTTAGAAGAAATTGCATTTGAGTTTAAAGATAAGAAAAAGAAAAGACTAAGAGTAGCAACAAAATATCCAAATTTAACTAGAGAATTTTTATTTTCAAAAGGAGTTACTCAATTTAAGTTAGTTGGAAGTTTAGGGGCAACTGAAGCTTATCCTTTCACAGGATCAAGCGAAATTATTACAGATATATCTTCAACTGGTGAGACTTTAAAAGCTAATAACTTACGTATTTTAAAAGATGGTGAAATTTTAGAATCTGTAGCTTGCATGATGATATCTAAATCATCTGTAAAAAAACCAGAAGTTAAAAAACTAGTTAAACTACTTTCGAAGAATTAGATCTTTCCAATAAATCAAAATAATCCTAATAATATCAAGATTTCTAATTACAGCATAGGATGCAACGATAATTGCAATGATAAATATTATTTTGAATACTAAGATTAAGTCCATAATTTAATTGTAAATATTTAAATATATTAATCAAATTTTTACTATAAAATAATATAATAGAATCATGGATATAATCTTAGTAATTTTACTGATCATATTAGTTGGCATAGCATCTTCAATTCTTTATCTAAATTTAAGATCAAAACCTAATGATGTAAGTGAAAATAAGGAAAATGAAGAAATAGCAAATTTAAAAACCGAAATCACCTCATTAAAAGATACCTTAAATACTACTATTAATACTTCTCTAGGATCTATGTCGACCTCGTTTAACAATCTATCAACTGGGGTTACTAAAGATATGACAGAAGCTTTAACAAAAGTTGATGAAAAAGTTGGTAACTTCAATAACCAAGTAGAGTTATTAAATAAAAGCCAAGAAGGTATAACAAAAATTTTGGCTGGAGTTAAAAAATATGGAACACTTGCAGAGTTTTCATTAGATTCGCTGATTAAAGACTTATTACCTGCTTCTCAATTTATGACCAATGTTAAGATGAAAGAGGACACAAGTGAAAATGTTGAATTTGCAATTAAGCTTCAAGGCGATGTTCTAGTTCCAGTGGATAGTCATTTCCCAGTAGAAAAATTTAAAGCTATTACTGATGGTTATGACGCGGATGATAAAAGAGCTGTTGCAGATGCCAGAGCAAAATTAGCCACTGCTTTTAAAGCTAAAGCTAAAAGTGTTAATGAGAAATATATTGTTCCTCCTAAAACTACAGATTTTGCAATTGTTTATGCGCCAACTGAAAGTTTATATAAAGAACTAACTGAATACCAAGACCCAACTAGCAAAGAATTATTAATTCAAGAGTTAATGAAAAAACATAAAGTTGTAATTTGTGGACCAAATACACTTTCAGCATATCTGCAATCACTACATATGGGCTTTCAATCTCTAAAGGTTCAAAAAGGTGCAACAGAAATTTATGATCATTTAAAAACAATTAGCTCAAGATTTGGAAAACATTTTGAAAATATAGTTGCTTTAAGAAAAAAATTAGAAGAAGCAATGATGGTTGTTGACAAGTTTGGGACAGACGCAAGATCAATTACTAGAACGTTAGAGAATATTAAAGATCCTGAACAAATCGAAAAAGCAATTCAAACAGAAAATGTAGAAAAATTTGTTGACCATTCAAAACAAGCCAAAAATTAATTTCTTTTTTTTCTAAATAACGCTTATAACAAAATATATGCAATGGAATAATAAATTTACTTATCCAAAATCTATGAGGTCAATTGTAAGTGGTTCAAGAATGTATTCAGTTAATCAAGAAAAACTTCCATCGGTAACTTCCATATTACAAGCAACACAAAGTGAAGAAAAAAAAGCATCCCTTGCAAATTGGAAAGCAAGAGTAGGTGTTGCAGAAGCGAATAGAATTAAAAATGATGCTTCAAGCAGAGGCACATCAATGCATTCTCATTTAGAAAAATACTTATTAGGTCAATTAAATTTAGAGCTAATAGAAGAAGAGGCTAGTAAATCTAAAAAAATGGCAGATGAAATTATCGAACAAGGTATTAAAGGAAAATTGTCAGAAATTTATGGTGTTGAAGCAACATTATATTATCCAGGCAAATACGCGGGCACATGTGATGCAGTAGGTGTGTATGAAGGACAAGAAACTATTATAGATTTTAAACAGTCCAATAAACCAAAAAAAGAAGAGTTTATTGAGGACTATTATCTTCAATTAGGTGCTTATTCATTGGCTCATAACGTTGTCCATAATTCAAAAATAAACCAAGGAATTGTTTTACTTTGTACTGTAGATAATTTATTCCAAGACTTTAGAATTCAAGGCGAAAAACTAGAAGAATATCAAAATAAGTTTTTAGAAAAAGTAGAACAATACTATCATCAACAGAATATGAACTAATATGAATTTAGCAATTTGGGATATAGAAAGTAGTTCAGCCAATACTTCATGGGGAAGTATTATTGAAGTAGGGGGTATTTTAGTTGACCCAAATTTTAAAGAATTAGATCGTTTTAATTTTAGATGTAGATTGCCAGAAGGAGAAGTTCCTCAAGCAATGGCATTAATAGTTAACAAAACTAGTGTTGATTTATTAACTAAAGGAAATTTAAGTCACTACCAAATGTTATCTCAGTTAGAAGCCACATTTAAAAAATGGAGCCCAGCAATATTCATGGGTTGGTCAAACATTGGCTTTGATGATGAGATGATAAGAAACGAATTTTTTAGAGGAATTAGATATCCTTATATCACCAATGCAACTCCCAACAAAAGACATGATGGTTTAAATATTGCAAGAGGTGCTCATGCAGTCGATGAAAGTGTTGTCAAAACTGAAATAAATGCAAAAGGTAATCCTGTAATGAAGCTAGAGTCGTTAGCTAGAATGAATGGCTTTGAATCAAGTGGTGCCCATAGTGCTTTATTTGATGCAGAATTAACGGTTAAGGTTTTAGGATTAATTAAAAAAAATCAACCTCAGACTTGGGATACATTTTTAAGAACAGCAAACAAGAGTGACACTGAGACGATATTTAAAACTGAAAAGATATTTACATTAGCTGAATATCATTTTGGTAAAAATTATAGATTTGTAGTAGCACCACTCCACCCAAAATATTGCATTCATCCAATCTATCAGTGGGGCCAAGCGTTTGATCTTAAAATTGATCCGATCCCATTATTTAATATGTCAATTTCTGAACTTAAAAGTGCTATTAAAAAATTAAAATTTTTAAGAACTATACGATCAAATAAAGCTCCTATAATTTTAGATGCAAGTTATGGACTGCAAGTTGAACCATATAGCAATCTTGATCCCGATCTAATTAAAGAGCGTGCAAAATTAGTAAATAGTAATGAAAAATTCTCTCAAAATGTTTTAACCGCATTACGAGAAGCTGCTGAAGAAAAAGCTCAATTTGACTCACAGGTTGATTTACTAGCTGAAGAAACTATTTACAAAAAATTTACACCTCAAAAAGATACAGCTTTATTTCCAAAATGGCATGTAGCGTCATGGAAGGATAAATTAATATTATTAGATAAATTTGAGGATGAGAGAATGGTGAGTTTTGGAAAAAAAATAATATATCAAGAGTCACCAGAAACGTTACCACCAGATATGTATAAGGCGATTAAAAGAGGAATAGCTGAAAGAATTTTAAGCGATGAAAAAGAGAAATGGTGGACATGCAAAGAATTTTATTATGAATGTGATAATTTAAGGGAAAGATACACAAATGAAAAAGATGAGGAAAAACTTAAGTTTTTGGATGAAATTAACGAATTTGTTGAAGGAATACAGAAAAAATATGAACAAGCATAACTATTTTGTGAATTAAACAAAAAAATACCTTTTTGATATTGAATTAATAGAATAAAAATTTATAAAACTAATATGCTAATTGACTTTCAAGACGAACAATTTGAAACAAAAATAAAAAATGAGGATGTTTCTATTGTGCAATTTTCTGCAGAATGGTGCATGCCGTGTAAAAGTTTGCGGCCGATTATGGAAAAGTTATCTGAAAATTATAAAGATAAAGCTAGTTTCTATTATGCTGATATTGAAAATGGTGGAATTAACACAGGTTCGGCTGCCGGAATAAGAGGCGTGCCCACCGTTATTGTTTATAAAAAAGGTGTAGAAATTGACAGGAAGGTTGGAGGAGTGGCCGAAAGTCAAATGAAAGAGTTTTTAGATAAAAATATCTAATTTAAATTTAATACTTCAGCGGCACCATACAAAGATCCTGTAATTAATAAAAGATCACCTTCTTTTAAATCAATCGATTTAATAGCTTGCTTAATATCTGGTTGATATTGAACATTAGGCATACTTTTAAATTTCTCTTTTAAATCTTTTCCACTAATAGAGTTTGGTTGAGTTTTTAAATCTATGGTGGTTATAGATGAAACATCTTTAAAGTAATTGATATATTTTTCATGTTCTTTGTTTGCCATCATTCCAATAATAACATGTTTGTTACAATCTAAGGTTTGAAGATATTCATTTAATGCTTTAGCACCACCTTCATTGTGGCTTCCATCAACTATTAATTTATTGTTTTTAACTAACTCTTTTAATTTACCAGATTTAATTTCCTGAAGTCTTGCTAAGCTAGATATTTTTGTAACACCTCTTTGAATATGTTCGTCCTTGATACCAATATCCAAGGTTCTTAAGGTCGCTATTGCAGTTGAAATATTTTCTAATTGATATTGACCAAGAACATTAGGCTTTGGAAGTTTTAATCCACCTAATTTATCCTCATAATAGAAGAAACCATTTTCATTAATTGAGTAACTAAAATCATCATTAAAAAATACTTTACCAGATGGGTTTTGAGAGATAGTTTTTTTAATACAATTCATTGTCTCTTTAGCGCTTTGTTTAGCTACAATAATATTTGAATTTAAAAGTGTAGATGTTTTTTCAAATATAATTTTTTCAATTGTTCTTTCATCTTTTGGTAGCCAGTCTGTGTGGTCAATAGAACACGAACATACAACACTAGCTAAGTTTTCTTTTAGTATATTAGTTGCATCAAACCGGTGAAATAAGCCAGCTTCTATAAGATTAATATTATCTGGGTATTGAACAGCTTTATAAAAATAAGATGCTGTTAATATTTCAAAAAATGTAATGGGTTTATTTTCATTGATACTTTCTACTTCTTCAAATAAATCAGCTAACTCATCATCACTTAATTGCTCATTATTGAAGACAAATCTTTCATTTATTTTTAGAATATGAGGACTTGTGTAAACATTACATTTGAAGTTAGCTTCTTTTAAAATAGAAAAGATTGCATTAATTGTGCTGTTCTTACCATTGGTACCCACTACAGATATAGCTTTGATTTTGTCTTGGGGATTACCTAATTTTTTACAGAGTTCTTTAACACGATCTAAACTAAGATCTATTTCTTTAGGATGCAGCTTTTGTAAGTGTTCTACTATCTTCTGAAGTTTCATTTGTAGCTGAATTTATAGCAGAATTTTTCTTTAACAATATTGATAATAATACTCTAATTTTTTCTCTTAAATCTTTTCTTTCAACTATTAAATCTACAAAACCAGTTTTTTCAACATATTCACTTCTTTGAAAGCCAACCGGCAATTCTTCTCGAACGGTTCCTTGGATTACACGAGCTCCAGCAAAAGCTATTAAAGCACCTGGTTCAGCGATATGTATATCACCGAGCATTGCATATGATGCTGTTATACCTCCAGCGGTTGGGTCCGTTAATACAACTATATAAGGAAGATTATTCTTTTTAAGTTCATTAATAGCTAAAGTTGTTCGAGTCATTTGACTTAATGAAATAAGACTTTCCATCATTCTCATTCCCCCACCAGAAGTAAAAACTACAAAAGGTTGTTGGTTCTCAATAGCATGCTGAATACCGTATAAAAAAGCTTCACCTTCAGCAGCGCCAATAGATCCACCTACAAAATCAAAATCAGATGATATAACTGTCATTTTTATACTTTGAATGTTTGTGTTAATTACCATCATTCCACATTCCATACCCGTTTTTTTTCTCGCAGATTTTAACCTATCTTTATATGGCTTTGAGTCATGCCATTCTAAAGGATCGTCTTGAGGTATTGGAGTTTTTAAAACTTCATAATTATTTTTCCCAAAAATTATATCAAATCTTCGACGGGGACTAATTCTATGATGTTTATTACAAGAGGGACAAACCCATAAATTATCTTCTAAATCTTTTTTTAAAATTGGTCCTTTACAACATGAGGTCCAATCACTGTTAGCAATTTCAGCTTTACTGGCACGTTGCTTAATAATTGTTTTTATTTTTTCACCAAAACGTAAAGTTTTTTTTATCCAATTCATAATATTTTATTCTTTAATCTTTTTACAATATTAGTTACATTTGTGACAGGATTTTGTCTTTTTTTTATTGAATTTGATATTTCTTTGCATAAAGCGCTACCCACAACTAATCCATCGGCTTTTCGCAGTGATGCTATTGTTTTTTCAGTAATTCCAAATCCGATTACAATATTTTTATTTTTATTTAATTTTTTAATTTTATTATATCTATCCAGAATAACTTTTGGTGAAACTTTAAGTTTACCACCTGTTGTTGATAGCATACTTATATAATAGACCATATCATGTGAGTCTTTGACAATTTGTTTCATCCTATTAGTAGAGGTAGTTGGGGATAATAACTGAATAAAACTAATATTTTTTTTTTTACATTTTTTTGCAAATTCTTTATTTTCAGGATAGGGAAGGTCAACAACAATTAATCCATCAACGCCAACTTTTTTACAAATATTTATAAAATTACTATCTCCATATTGATAGATCATATTATAGTAACCCATCAATATTACAGGTTTAGTTTTATAAAATTTTTTAAAGTCTTTTACAATTGAAAAAACATCTTTAATTTTAATTCCATTTTTTAAGGCCCTATAAGCACTAGATTGTATTTGACCCCCATCAGCAATTGGAGTGTTGTGTGGAAACCCTATCTCACAAATATCAGCATAAGCTGCAATTGACTTTAGTATCTCAAGGGATTTCTTTTTAGTGTTATCTCCAGCTACTGTGTAAGTTAGTAATGCAGGTCTTTTTTCATTTTTAATTTTTTTAAATGCAAGATTAATTAAAGACATACTATTTAATTCTCCCCAATCTTGCTTTTAAAATATCACGATCTTTTTTTGCATCCCCACACGAGTTTACTATAATAATTGTATCTTTACTTAATTTAGGAGCAATTTTTATAGCTTCTGCAAAAGCATGACTTGGTTCTAAACTAGGATTTATTTTTTCAAGTTTTGTGACTAATTGATAAGCATTTAATGCAGCCTCATCAGTTGCTGATGTGTATCTAGCTCTCTTGGTATCTTTTAAAAAACAGTGAATAGGTGATACGCCAGGGTAATCTAGTCCAGCAGAAATAGACGCAGTATCGTTAATCTGACCTTCATTGTTTTGACAAACATAAGCAGCCGCACCATGTAAAATACCAAGTTTAGCTCCGTTTGTTAAAGGAGCGGCATGTAATTTTGATTTTTTTGGTCCACCAGCTTCAACACCTATTAACTCAATTTGTTTTTTATCATAGTCAATAAATTCACTCCAAAATCCATAAGCTGAACTTCCACCACCCACACAATTAATTAGTTTAATCTTCTTTGGAATTTTTTTGAATTCTGATTTAATTTGAATTTTTAGTTCTCTTGAAATTTGAGCAGTACTCCAACCACAAATTTTAACAAAAATGTTTGGACCAACAGTTGAACCAACACACATATGAGTATTATCACAATTTGAAACCCAGTAACGCATACACTCACTTACAGCATCAACCAATGTTTGACTTCCAGAGTAAACAGGTACCACCTCAGCACCATTTTTTTTCATTGCATCTACATTTGGTTTTTGTCTTTTTATATCCTTTGCTCCCATAAAAATTTTACATTTAAGACCAAATTTTTTTGCTGCCATACTTAGCATTTTTCCAGCATAGCCCGCACCAGTATCACCAACGACGTATTTTTTTCCTGCCTTTTTGGCAATAAGGCAGTGCACTGTTGCATTATAGATTTTATGAGCACCTCCGTTCGCCTCAGATACCATTTTAGCATATATTTGAGCCCCTCTCAGATGCTTAGATAGGTTTTTAAGTTTTATAAATGAAGTAGGAGAGCCTATATAATTTTTAAAATATAGATCTCTTTGTTTGAGAAACCTCTTATCACGTCTTAGTTTTTGAAATAATATCGTTAAGTCTTCAACAGGCTTTTTTAAAGTTTCAGGTATATAGTTTCCACCAAATTTTCCTCCCCAAAATCCACTTTTATCATGCTGGTCTATTAAAGGAATTTTCTTTTTAAGTTTCATTATTAACCCGTTTTATTTTATCTAAAAAATTATTTATTTTTGAAATATCTTTTATTCCAGATGTTTCTAGGCCACCAGAAATATCTATAATATCAGCTATTTTTTTATATTTTTCAAGGTTATCCTCAACTTGAATATTTCCAGCTAACATCAATTCTTTGTTGATTTTAATATCTTGAATTAATTGATGATCAAAAGACATGCTTTTTTCATAACCCTTGCTATCGAATAAAATTATATCTGCAATATCATGGTAGTCTAAATATTTCATCACATCTTCTTTACTGTTAATAGTTAGAGAAACAATAATTTTTTTTTTATAAGTTTGTTTAATTAAATTAATTTCAGATGGGGTAGCGTCATAAATCTGATAATAATCAAAAGGTAAATTTTTTATTTCCTCTAGAATATTTTCATTTGGTTTAACTAATACAGCTACATATTTTGATTTTTTTTTATCTACATTTAAAATTTGCTTAAGCTTTTCGTAGGGAACAAATCTTTTAGATTTTGGGTAATTGACAATGAAACCGATATATTGAGGAGGGTAAGAGTGATTTGTTAAATGAATTAATGTTTTAGAATCTGAGATTCCACAAATTTTAGACTTCATTTATTTAATTGATGAAAGGATATTTTTTAAATTTTCTTTTGGGTTACCTTTAGTAATAGGTCTGCCAATAATTAAACAATCACTACCTTCTTCGATTGCCTCATTAGCAGTAAGAGTTCTTTTTTGATCATCTTTTAAGTCATCCATTCTAATTCCTGGGGTAAAGCATTTAAGTTTTGGTGCAATAGATTTAATCATTTTTATTTCAAGTGGACTACAAATGACTCCATATAAATTTGCATCCATTGCAATCTTAACTAAAGTTTTTACTTGATCCTCAACTTTATTATTAAAACCTAATTTAGATAGATCTTCATCTCCAAAACTTGTTAAAACTGAAACACCTAAGAGGTTTATATTAATATTTTTAGCAGCTAGATTTGCAGCTTTAAGAGCATCCAAACCATTCAACAAATGTACTGTTGCATATTTTACATTAAGTTCCTCAAGAGACTTAATAGACTCAACTAGTGTGTTCTTAATGTCAAAAAATTTACCATCATAAAATATAGGTTTATTAAATTTTGAAAGCTCTCTTATTTCATTGGGACTTCTTTGTGTAATATATTGAAGCCCAATTTTTATGCCGGATATGTCTTTATGAATTAATTCTAATAAATCTAATATTTCTTTTTGACTTGATACATCACAGGCTACAAAAATATTTTTATTCTTCATTGTTTAATTTTTTAAACATATCTTTCGCCATTTTAAAGTGAATTGTTTTTTTTTGGGGGGTATTTACTTTTTCACCAGTCTTAGGATTTCTAGATATTCTTGCTTTTTGAATATTGGTAGAAAAAACCCCAAAACCTCTCAACTCAACTCGATCACCCCGTTTAAGAGCAAATTTAATCTCGTTAAGAATTATATTGGTAAATTTTTCTAAGTCTTTTTTTAAAAAATTTGGGTAGTTTTTTGCTAATTGTTTTAGAAGTTTTGATTTTACAATAGCCAATTTTTATTCGTCTTCTTTTTTCTTTTTCTCTAAGTCATCAGAAAGAGATGAGAAGGGAAGATTTTTTCCTGATCCTTCAGCACCATATTTTTCTAACGCATCTTTTCTCTCAATTTCTTCAAGTAATTTTATACTAAGTGTTGCTTTTCTTTTCTCTAAATCCAGCTCTGCTATTGCGCAATCAATTCTTTCTCCACCAGTAAATCTAGCTGGTCTAGCGTCTGCAGCATTAATAGCTATTGCAGATTTTTTGATGATGAAATCCATTTCACAACCTTCGGGTCTTACAACAAGCCCTTTATTGTCAGCTGAAATGATCTTAACTGTAATAGCTTGTTTAACTTTTTTATCATTAAACCAATCAAATGGGTCTGGCTGAGTTTGTCTTAGACCAACTCTAACTTTTTGTTCTGCAGCTTTTACTTCTAGAACTTTAACCTTTAATTTATCACCAATTTTATATTTAGCTAATTCCTCTTCACCATTATTTAAATATGTGAGGTCGTTGCAGTGAAGAAATGCATCAATATCTAATCCATTAATTTTTAAGAAAATTGAGTATTCATTTTTACTTGCTACTTCTCCCTCAACCTCAGATCCAATAGGATATTTATTTTCAAAAGTTTCGAATGGATTTTCAGTAGTTAGACGATGTGAAATCGCAACTCTTCTTTTTTCCTTATCAATTTCAGTAATTACACAATCTATCTCATCACCAACTTTAAACATTTTTTTTGCAGATATATTTTTTTTAGTCCAACTTAACTCACTTGAATGTAGTAATGTTGATAAACCTTTTTCAAGCTCACAGAATGCACCAAAATCCATTAATTTAACTACTTTGACTTTATAAATTTTCTTTAGTTCGTAGTTAGATATATTTTCAAATGGATCTTTCGAAAGTTGTTTCACTGAACAACCAACTTGTAATTTTTCTTTATCCACAGAAATTACAAGTAAATCATGTTTTTCACCTATTGTGAAAACTTCGTCAGGATGATTTACTCTTGAATAAGATATTTCTTGTAAGTGAACCAGAACATCTAACTCTCCATTAACACTGAAGAAACATCCAAATGAACTATAGCCTTTTACTTCTGCACCTTTAATAATATCTCCAACTTTGAATTTTTCTATAATTTTAATTTTATCTTCTTTTTTGAAAGATGAAATAATTTCCCTTCTTGAAACACAGGCATTTCCTCTAACTTTATCTAATTTAATAAGAGCAAACTTTTGTGGCTCATTCATTAAGTGACTAATATCTTTTAGGGGCTTATCTGATATCTGTGAACCAGGTAAAAACATTAAAGACCCTGTATCTATATGTTCAACAATACAACCACCTTTAACACGTCCTGTAATTTTTCCCATTATGGGCTCATTTTTTTCATAAGCCTCAACAAGCTTATCCCATCCCTGAATTTTTTGTGCTTTAGAAGCAGAAACTAAAACTTCACCTTTTTTATCCTCTAATCTCTCAAGAAGTACTGAAATTTTTTCACCTACTTTTGCTTTATCAAGCATACCCATGCTTTTTAATTCATTTATATCTAGGATTGGTTCAGATTTTAAACCAGGAACTTCAAGAAAAACAAAGTTTTCAGTTACTTTGTTTACTACACCTGTAATTATTTTTCCTTCTTCAAGGCTTGCTGTTTTAGTAAACTGTGAGTTAAGTAGCTGTTCGAATTCTTTTGATGCAGGGTTTGAAAGGTCTTTATAAATTTCCATTAAGCTTTGAGTTTCCTATCCATAATTTGTTTAATTTTTAAAAAGCATGCTCTTTTAGTTAAATTTGTAGTATTAATCAAGATCGAATCTTGCGTTTTCTTTAATGGTGATATTGTCCTATTATAATCACTTTTATCACGTTTTTTAATGCTTTTTAATATATCATTAAAAAATATTTTCTTATTAGAACTCTTTAGCTCTTTATACCTTCTTAGCGCTCTAGTTTTTGAACTTGCTGTTATAAAAAATTTAAAATCTGCGTCTGGAATTATCTTATAGGTAATATCTCTTCCATCCAAACATGAACCATTATACTTTTTTGGGGGATGATAAGCACTCTTAATTTGAAAAGCATGAACAAGTTTTCTTATTTTCTTATCTTTTGATATAATAGAAGCCATAGTACCAACTTCGTCAGATAAAAGCTTTTTGTTCTGCAAATCTTTTATAGTTAGTTGGCTCATTTTCTTTTTAATTAATGTGTGTCCATATTTTTTAGGCTGGGTTAATTTTATACTAGCAATTAATCTATAAATTTTTCCTGTATCTAAATAAAATAAATTAAAATGTTTAGAAATTAATTTTGCTTGGGTGCCTGCTCCAGCAGCTGCTGGAGAGTCAATTGCAACTTTAATTTTTTTTTTTAATTTCATAGAGATTTACTGTTTATATTTTTGATTAATTTTAAAAAAGATGGAAAAGATGTATTTATAGAATCTTTATCATGAATTTTCCATACTCCCCCACATGTTAAAGCTGCAATAGTACTCATCATAAAAATTCTATGATCTTTTAAATAATTCTTAATAACAATTTTTTTTGTGATTTCTAAATTTGGTTGACCATAAATTTTTATTGAACTTTTAGTTAGCTTAGTTTTTACACCCATCATATTCAAAATTTTAGATCCCAAATTTAATCTTGGACTTTCTTTTTGATTAAGCTCAGATATATCCTTGAAGTAAGAAATTCCTTTAGCTTTAGCTGCAGCAATAAAAATAATTAGAAACTCATCTATAGCACTACCATTCAATTCTGAAGGACAGTTTATTCCTTTAAGGTTTTTTGAGCTTCGTATTAGAATATCAGAAATTTTTTCACCTTTATAATTTCTTTTATTCTTTAATGAAATTTTAGCACCCATCTTTTTTAAAATAGTAATCACACCTATTCTAGAGGAGTTAATGTTAATATTTTTAATTAAAAGTTTAGAATTTTCAGACAATATTGTAAGAACCATAAAAAAAGCACTAGAGCTTATATCTCCTGGAATATTATAGTTAAATGCATTAATTTTTTTTGGATTGATTATATTTATGAAATCATATTTTTTTGTTTTTTTTATTTTGATAGGCACTTTAAGATATTTAAAAAGTAATTCTGTATGATTTCTTGATTTTTTTGCTTTTATGTATGTTGTTCCTGATGAGTTAAGCGCCGCCAACATGACACAACTTTTACACTGAGCGGATCCTTTGTTCTCTACATAATGGATATCTTTTGAATTATGGGATCCTATAATTGATAGAGGCAATTTATTTTTTACCTTATAGTGAAACTTGGCACCAAATTTTTTAAGCGGTTCCGTTACTCTTGAAAAATCTCTTTTCGAGAGACTTTTATCACCTATTAATTTTATTTTTTTTGTTGATTTGATTAATAAGCCCAATATTAATCTTCCAAGCGTTCCAGAATTTTTAGCATCAATTACTAAGCCATTCTTGTATGTAAAATTATTAAGACCTTTTCCTAATATTTCACAATATTCTTTTTTAATTAATACTTTTATTCCTAATTTTTTTATAGCCTCTAATGCAGCAATAACATCTTCAGACATCAATAAATTATAAGCTTTGGATTTTCCAATAGCTTGTGATGCTAAAAGAACCCACCTAATAGATAAACTTTTGTCACCACTTACAATAATTTTTTTATTAAAACTATCTATTCTTTTATTGATAGATAAATAGCTTGGCATTTATAATTTATTAATTAATTTTGAATGAATTTCCAAAATATGCTGTTTTTGCCTTCGTATCATTAATAAGCATTGATGGTGTACCTTTAGCTACAATCTTACAATTAGACATAACTATTGCAACATCAACACACGAAAGAAGATCTCTTGCTTGATGATCACATATGCAGATGCAAATATTTTTTTCAGATTGAAGACTAACAATTAGTTCTTGAAGCATCTTAATTGTCATCACGTCAAGAGCTGCAAAGCATTCATCTAAAAGTAGAACCTTGGGGTCACTCATCAATGCCATAGCAATGACTAACTTTTTTTTTTGACCTCCAGATAAAAATTTTGCCTGTATATTTAGTACGGAGTCTAACTCAAATCTAGAAATTAAATAATCTATTTTTGTATTTCGGTCATTTTTATTATCTATGAGTACTTCACTTACTGCTTTTAAGTTTTCTAACAAAGTAAGGTCATGAAAATACCCACCATATTGAGGAACATAGCCAATTTTAAATTTTTTTGTTCTTTCTGATATGGGATAATCTAAAACATTTTCTCCATTAACTATTATAGAACCAAAATCGGGTTTTAGTAGACCAATTATTAAATTGAATAAAGTAGATTTACCAACTCCATTTGGTCCAAGCATACCTAAAATTTCACCACTATTTATGCTAAAACTAATATTATCTAAAATTTGTCTTTTACCAAAGGATAAAGAAATTTTTTCTAATTTAATTAAAGGTTTATTTTCTTTAAAAGATTTTATTCTAAATTTTTTAATTATTGCCATCTTTATTTTTTAATAATTTTTACTTTTTTAGTATTTTTCTCAAATATTTTAGAGTTTTTTGTTATTAAATCAATTTCTATCTTATCAGCAAAAAGCTCATAATCTAAACCTTTATAATTCACATTTTCATATAACCATGCCAATTTTTTTTGGAAAGACAAGTCCATATTATCCGAAAAAATTTTATGATCTAAATATTTTAATTTCACTTTTTTATTAAAATTTGTTTCATAGTTTGAGGTATTGTATCTTGCTGATAATGAATTTATATGAATGGTATCTTTATTAAATATTTCAATTTTTGCTGAAACATTTTTCATTATAATAATTTCAGAATTAGCAACATTCACTTCTCCATACTCAGAAAAAATATAATATTTATTACCATTAATGTCAGTAGTTTGATAAGTTAAATCTTTTATTAGATTATTATTTGTTTGTAGATCTTTAGAGTCCAAGTTATCATTTGGTAAGATTGTTGAGACGTTATTTGATGAAAAATATTTATAATAAAATAGAAACATAATAGTAAAAAAAATTATAATGAATATAATTTGAATTATTATTTTATATTTCATTTATTCAATGTTCGCTTGAAGAATATTATGAATGTGAATTATTCCAATTGTTTTCCTATTATTTTTTTTATTAACGCACAAGCTTGTTATTTTCTTTTCATTCATAATTCTCAAAGCTTTTGCTGCCAATGTATCTATATTAATTGTTATAGGATTTTTAGTCATAACCTTTTTAACATTTAATTTATGAATATTTGAATTATTTTGACCTATTCTTCTAATATTTCCATCAGTTATTATCCCAATTGTGTTACCCTTTGAATTTTTTACAACTAATAAGCCAAGTTTCTTTTCTGTTATTATTTTTAGAGCATTAGCCATATTTTGATTTTCATTTATGAAGGGTATCTTATCCTTTGTCAGCATTAAATCCCCAACCGTTTTTAGTTGAGCGCCCAAGCTTCCAGCTGGATGAAATCTTGAAAAATCAAATTTACTAAATTTTTTTTTGTTTAAAGTTGCTATTGATATGGAGTCTCCTAGTGCCAACTGTGCAATAGTACTTGAAGTTGGAACTATAGATAGGCCTGCTTCATTAACCTCAGGTATTAGCAGTTTTATATCTGAAGCCTTGTATAAGATAGAATTTTTCTTTGAAACTATTCCAATTAATTTTATTTTATTTCTATTTGCATAATGAATTATTGGTTTTAGCTCTTCTGTTTTTCCAGAATTACTTATTAGGATAAGAACATCTTTTTTGGATATACTGCCCAAATCACCATGTAAACAATCGTTAGCAGATACACAAAATGAAGGTGTTCCTACAGATGAGAGAGTAGCTGATATTTTAGCCGCTATTAAACCACTTTTTCCAACTCCACACAGAATTACTTTTGATTGGCAATTTGTAATAGCCTCAATGGCTTCATTAAAAGAACTATCTATTGAGGTCTTCAACTTTTTTAGAGCTTTTATTTCTAAGTCTATTACTTCTTTTGCAATTTTTTTATAATTTTTTTTTTTATCTAGTGAGCCCATATATCATCTTTGAATAAAGCTAAATCAAGATCAACTCTTGTTTTTAAAAATTTTAAGCAATCATTGTATAAATCAATTCGTTTTTCTCTAACTAGAATTTTATTTAACTCCCCATGTATTTTGTGCAAATAAATAACATCATTAGCACAATATTTAAGTTGAGCAGGTGATAATTCACCACCAAAATCTGAACTTTGAAATTGTTTGCTAACATCAATATTCATAAATTCTTTAATTAAAGTTTTAAGAGAGTGACTATCTGAATAAGATCTAGCTAGTTTTGATGCAATTTTTGTATCTAGAATATTTTTAGTTTCTGTTTTTAGATAATGTTTAATATGCGCTATATCAGCTCTTCCATAATGGAATATTTTTGTAATCTTTTCATTTGATAGCACTTTATTTAAATTAGGTGCAATATAGTTTTTTCGGTCTAGCTGAATTATATGTGCATCTGAATTACCAGTTGATATTTGTATTAGACACAAGGGATCACGCTTAACGTTCAGCCCCATAAACTCTCCATCAACAGCAATAATATTGCCTAAATCTAAATCTTCTGGTAGATCCCCTTTGTGAAGTTTAATATCAATATTCATTTTTAAATATATATATATGAAAGCAAAAAATTGTCTAATCTTTGGCGGCAGCGGTCAAATAGGTAGACATTTAATCAGAAAGCTAACTAAAAATAATTATAAAGTAACTATTGTTACTAGAAACCTTCATCAAAAAGGCTACATAATTAAAACCCAAGCCAATGCTGGATACATTGACATTGTTGAAGCTAATATTTTTGATGAAAACAAAATAAGAAAATTATTTTCTAAAGCTGACATTTGTATAAATTTAATAGGCATTTTATATGAAAGTGGAAAAGGCAATTCATTTAAAAATATTCATTCTATTTTTCCATCTATTTTAGCTAAGCTTTGTAAGGAATATAAAGTTAATCAATTTATTCATTTATCAGCATTGGGCATTAATAAAGCGACAGACTCAGAATATGCAAAAAGTAAATTAGAGGGTGAGTTCAATATTCAAAAAAATTTTCCTTTGGCTACAATATTAAGACCTTCAGTTGTTTATTCAGTTGACGATAACTTTACAACAAGTTTTATGACCTTATTAAGCAGACTTCCATTTTTCCCACTTTATTACAATGGTGACACTAAATTTACTCCAATACATTGTTCTGACTTAACTGATATAATTTATTATATTATTTCAAAAAATATTCATTCAAAGATAGTGGAATGTGTTGGGCCTGAAACTTTTACTTTAAAAGAAATTCTCAATAAACTATTAGTATTAATTAATAAAAAAAGGCTCTTAATATCCATGCCTTTATTTGCAGCTAAAATATCAGCAAAATTTTTTCAATTATTCCCAAAACCATTATTGACAATAGATCAATTGACTCTTTTAAAATATGACAATATTCCTTCAAGCAAATATCAAACTAATTTTGATTTAGGAGTACCAAGTTCAAAAATATTTGACCAAGAAGTTGAAAAGTATTGTTATATGTGGAGGGAAGGTGGTCAATTTTCTACAAAAAAATATAGACCCAGTAATTCTTAATAGAAATTAAAGCACTAAAACATTATAATTTATTGATCGTGATCAAAATAATTTATTTATTAATATTTTTAATTTTTTCATTCTTAATCTATTTAATTGTTAAATCTCTTATTAGAGGTTTAGAGGGTAAAAAAAAAATAAAAAAAAAATTTTAAAATACGCTAAGCTGTATTTATTTTCTTATCAACATATTGAGGAGCCTCCTCATCTTTGTCACTCACAGGCTCTTCTTTTTTTCCTTTTGGTTGATAGGCATAAAGTAAGTGAAGTTTACAATATGAAAAATCTTTTAAAGAAGATCTGCCACAGAAATAAAAACTCTCTTCTTCTGGGTGCCCAATAGGCCACTTACATGAACTTTCGTCTAGTTCTTCTAGTTTTTTTGGATTTTCAGGCTCAAAGTCTTTTTCAATTATTAATGATTTAAATTTACTTTTTCTTCCTCTTTTTTGCTTTGAGTTATTTTCTTCTGAGTTATTATCATAATTTTGAACTGAAGAAGCATTACGAGTTTTGATTTTCGACGATAGGTTAAGTCTGTGTGCTTTACCAATAACCGCATTTCTGCTGATACCACCAATTATTTCAGCAATTTGACTTGCTGTACTTCCTTTGCCCCAAAGCTCTTTTAATTTATCGACTTTTTCTTCTGTCCAACTCATAATCTATATTTAGTATGTTAATTAATTCTAATAACTATATACAGATCTCACGAGAATTAAAAAAAAACAATAAATATTTTTGTTTTGTACACAAGTTTTTTTTAAAACCTATAAATGATTACTTATGGTTGAATTGAATAAAAAATATCAAATTGGTGTAAAGAAATTTGGTCTTGTTAATTGGATTGGTTTTAGAAGTTTGTGGCTTAAAGAATGCAATAGGTTCATGGCAGTTTGGCAACAAACATTACTATCTCCACTTGTATCCAGTCTTTTATTTTTATCAGTATTATCTTTGGCACTAGGAAATAATAGGGGAGATGTTCTTGGTTACTCATTCATTAGTTTTCTAGCCCCGGGATTAATTGCTATGAGCATTTTAACTCAATCATTTAGTCATTCAGTTTCATCATTAATGATAGGAAAAATTCAAGGAAATATCGTAGATATGCTTTACGCACCCTTGTCTGCATTTGAGGTCACAATGGCAATAATACTTGCAGCTCTCACAAGAAGTTTCTTGATTGTAATCATTTCAATCGGAGTTTTTTCTCTGATAGTTGAAATACCTATTAATAATTTTTTATATATTTTTATATTTGGTTTTTTAAGTGCATTTATTTTAGGAAGCTTGGGCTTTATAACAGGACTATGGGCTGAAAAGTTTGATCATACAGCTACAGTAACCAACTTTGTTATTACCCCTTTAAGTTTTTTATCAGGAGTTTTTTATTCAATTGATAAGCTTCCACAATTTTTTCAAACCATAAGTCATCTTAATCCTTTTTTTTATATGATTGATGGTTTTAGGTATGGTTTTTTAGGAAGGTCTGATGGATCAATAAGCATAGGTTTAATATATTTATTAATACTAAGTATTTTAATGTGGTATGTAGCTTTTTTTCTTTACAAAAAGGGTTATAAAATTAAATCTTAATAAATGAGCGCTTTAGCAAAAAACTATAACAGAAGACCTATTTCATTTAAATATGGAAAAGGTAGTTTTTTATATTCAACTAATGGAAAAAAATACTTAGATTTTGTTCAGGGCATTGCAGTTAATTCTTTAGGACATGCTAATCCATATTTAATAAAGGCAATAAATAAACAATCAAAAAAATTATGGCATATATCAAATGCATTCATAATTCCTGAGGGAGAAAGATTAGCTGAAAGATTAACAAAAAAAACTTTTGCTGATTTTGTTATTTTTCAAAACAGTGGAGCTGAAGCAACAGAAGCAGCAATCAAGGCTGCCAGAAGGTATTTTTACTCAATAGGGCAACCTTCAAAAAACAGAATTCTTTGTATTAAAAATTCATTTCATGGCAGAACATTAGCAGCAATCTATGCTAGTGGATCAAAAAAAATGACTGAAGGGTTTGGACCTAAAGTTGAAGGATTTGATCATTTTGAATTTGGAAATCACAAAAATTTAATGAACTCTATTACAAAAAAAACAGCAGCTATAATGGTTGAAACTGTTATGGGCGAAGGAGGTATCAAAGCAATACCAGATTGGTGCCTAAAAGAGTTGAGAAAAATTTGTAATAAGAAAAAAATTTTATTAATTTTAGACGAGGTTCAGTGTGGCATAGGAAGATCTGGAAATTTTTTTGCTTTTGAAGACTCAAAAATTAAACCAGATATAGTACCAATAGCCAAAGGCATAGGAGGGGGATTCCCTCTCGGTGCACTTTTGATGAATAAAAAAGTTGCATCAGGTATGACAGCGGGCACTCATGGATCTACTTTTGGAGGAAATCCACTGGCAATGTCTGTTGGGAATGCGGTATTAGATCAAATATTTAAAAAAGGATTCCTTAATAATGTTAAAAAATTATCAAAATATTTTAATAAAGAGTTAAATGAAATTAAAAAAAAGTTCCCTAATATCATTAAAGAGGTAAGAGGAGTTGGTTTACTTATTGGATTACAATTGTATGGGGATCAGACAAAATTTATTCAAAAGTTAATGGATAATAAGCTTTTAACAATCCGGGCTGGGGAAAATGTAGTGAGAATATTACCACCACTCAATGTTAAGAAACAAGAAATAGATTTAGCTATAAATATTATTAAAAAAGTTTGTTCAACTTATAAATAATAATGAAACATTTTATCTCTCTTAAAGACATTCCAGCAGCAGATCTAAGAAAAATTATTACTGATGCCAAAAAAAGAAAATTAAAAAGAAAAAAATTTAATACTTTAGATGTGGATAAAGACCAACCTCTAAAGGGTAAATTACTCATTCAAATGTTTGAAAAAGCAAGTTTAAGAACAAGATTAAGTTTTTATCTAGCAATAAAACAATTAGGTGGGGGAACCATAACTCTTAGAGCAAATGAGTTGCATCTTGGAAAAGGTGGTGAAAGTTTAGCAGATACTGCAAAAATTTTATCAACCTATGGAGATGGTTTTATGTTGAGAACTGATAGTGATAAAAAAATTGAAGAATTTAGTAAATATTTAACAATGCCTGTTATTAATGGTTTGAGTCCTTCATCTCATCCAACTCAAGTTCTTTCAGACATTTTTACAGTCGAAGAGATAAAGAAAAAATCAATCTCAAAATTAAATATTTGTTGGGTTGGAGATTCAAACAATGTTTTAAATAGTTTAATAGC
This sequence comes from Candidatus Pelagibacter sp. PS_41, assembly GCF_059417725.1. Taxonomy (NCBI): domain Bacteria; kingdom Pseudomonadati; phylum Pseudomonadota; class Alphaproteobacteria; order Candidatus Pelagibacterales; family Candidatus Pelagibacteraceae; genus Candidatus Pelagibacter; species Candidatus Pelagibacter sp. PS_41. The sequence goes on from NZ_CM182062.1 coordinate 98,904, forward strand.
AGCATCAGCTAAGTTTTCATTTAAACTAAACATTGCTTGTCCGAAAAATTATGAACCTAAAAAATTTGTAATTGATTGGGCAAAAAACAACAAAGGTAAAATTTTCATTTTTAATGACGCTAAAAAAGCTGTTAAAAATGCAGATGTGATTTTTTCAGATAAGGTTATCTCACTAAATGACAATGTAAATAAAATGAATAAGATTAGAGCTTTTAATAATTTTAAGATTAATTCTAAATTAATTAGTTTTGCAAAAAAAGATGCAACTTTTTTACATTGTCTTCCTAGAGGTAAAGAAGTTACCGATGAAGTTTTTTTAGGGAAAAATTCAGAGGTTTGGTTACAAGCACTCAATAGAGTTCATGTTCAAAAAAGTATTCTTTTGTATTGTTTTGAAAAATTAAGGTAAAGGTATTGGGTTATCACTATTTTGATTTAGGTATTTGATAACAGAAGCTCTATCTGTTTCTTTTCTTAAACCAGCATAGGACATTTTTGTTCCCTTAAGGTAAGAGGCTGGTTTTGTTAAAAAACCATTTAGTTCTTCAAATGACCATTGTTTTTCATACGTCGCTAACGCTTTAGAATATTTATAATCTGATACATGACCAACTTTACTTCCAACTACACCATAAAGTGCAGGTCCAATTTTGTTAGCTCCACCTTTTTCAATAGAATGACAAGCTGCACATTTTTTGAATATTTTTTCTCCAGCTGCCACGTCTCCTAGTGCCATGATAGCAACTATATCAATCTTTTCTTCCACTTCAGAAACTTGTGTTACTAAAGAAGTAGACTGGTTTTCAATCTCGACTTGATACCCTGGATTTTTTGGTTGTTTTACATGAAAAACACCATCGGCAAGTTTACCTAAGCCAATGACCAAAAGAGCAACCAATAGAATTGAAGCAATTATTTTATTTAACTCAAACGAATCCATATATATTTAATTAATTTTGCAGATATAACATGATAATAAAAAAAAAACTCAAATTTTAATTTTTAATTTTGCGTCTAACAGACGCACAAGTTACAGGTTTTATAATGGTTAAAACATTAATTTTAATTCCTTCAAGAATGTCAGCATCCAGATTACCTGGAAAGCCTCTTTTAAAAATTAATAATTTATCAATTATTTCTCATGTTTTTAAAAGAGCTGTGGAGGCCAATATTGGTGATGTGGTAGTTGCAACAGAAGATCAGGAAATATTAAAGGATGTAACTAAGAATGGTGGAAAGGCAATTTTAACTGGTAGTCATCATAAAACTGGTACAGATAGAATTTTTGAAGCTTATAAAAAACTTAATCTAAAAAATATTGATTACATATTGAATCTTCAGGGGGATGAACCTGATATTGATAAAAATGATATCATAAATTTAAATAATTTTATGATTAACAATAATTCAGCGATTGGAACATTGGCTGCAAAATTAAAAGATGATGCTATGCTCGAAAATGAAAATGTTGTTAAAGTTTTTACAGAAAAAGAGATAGTAAATAATAATTTTCCATTAGCAATAAACTTTAGTAGAAAAAGTATGCCTTCAAGTAATTTAAATGTTTATCATCATATTGGAATATATTCATACAAGACAAATATATTAGAAAAATTTATAGATTTAGATCAAACTATAAATGAAAAAAAAAATAGATTAGAACAATTAAGAGCGCTCGATAATAATATAAAAATTAATGTAGCTTTAGCAAAATATTCTCCTATAGGAGTCGATTCAGAAGAGGATTATCTGGCTATAAAAAAAATTATGGAATATAAATCATAATAGAATGAGAAAAATATATTTTCAGGGAACTTTTGGAGCTTACTCACATTTGGCAGCTTTAGAAATAGATCCAAATTCAAAAATTATTCCATGTAAAACATTTGATGAATGTTTTTTAAAAGCCTCATCTGAGACAGATTCTAGAATAGTAGTACCAGAGTCAAATCGTATTACAGGAAATATTGGAATAGAGTACTTAATTTTTAAATACAGACTAAATATTTACGCCGAATATTTTCAAAAGATTGAACATAATTTATTAGGACAGCCTGATAGTAAGCTAAGTGATATTAAAGATGTGTTTTCTCATGCTCAGGCGTTATCTCAATGTTCAAAATTTATAAAAAAGAATAACTTTGTTGAGCATGTTCGAGCTGACACAGCGGGATCTGCTGAAAATATTTCAAAGAATAAAATTAAAAGCGAAGCAGCAATAGCATCATCATTGAGTGCAGAAATTTATAATTTAAAAATACTTGCTCCCAATATTGAAAATGAAAGTGGAAATGCAACTCGGTTCTTAATTATGGGAAAGGAAGTTTCACAGCCTAATTTTGAAAATAAAAAATACATAACCTCTTTTTTATTTAAACTTAAAAGCAAACCTGCTGCCCTCTATCAGTCGTTGGGAGGTTTTGCTATTAATGGTGTTAATCTTACAAAGCTTCAAAGTTATCCAGAGCAGAATTCATTCGAATCTTATTTTTTTCTATGTGATTTAGATGGCCACATAGAAGATACAAAAGTTCAAAAATCTTTGGAGGAATTGGGACTTCATTGTCAAGACTTTCACGTGCTAGGTGTTTTTGAGGCTGATAAATTTAGAGAAAAATAACCTAGAAACTTTTCTTGTAGATTAGAAAACATTACTGCTATAATAGTTTTGGAGGCTAGAGGTGAATGCTGCTTGAACCCGACCAGATCTTAACGGAAGCAGTCGTAGAGACAGTTTTTCAGGTTCTAGTCTCCTTAAAAAAATGAATAAAAATACAAAAGTTTTAGCTTTAAAATATAGACCTCAGACATTTGATGACCTTATAGGTCAAGATGTGGTGGCAGAAACTATATCAAATTCAATTAAGGCTAATAAAGTTCCAAATGCTTACCTTTTCACAGGAATTAGAGGAATTGGAAAAACTACCACAGCAAGAATAGTTGCAAAGTCTTTAAATTGTTCAAATGGCACTGATAACCTATGCAAAGAAAATTTTTGCGAAAATTGTACTGCAATTTCAAATTCAAATCATATTGATGTTTTAGAAATGGATGCAGCAAGTAAGACAGGAGTTGATGATGTAAGGGACCTTATTGAATTCTCAAGGTATGGTCCAACTACAGCTAAATATAAAATATTCATAATAGATGAAGTTCACATGCTCAGCAAACAAGCATTTAATGCTTTGTTAAAAACATTAGAGGAGCCGCCAGAATATTTAAAATTTATTTTTGCAACAACTGAAATAAAAAAAATTCCAATTACAGTAGTATCACGATGTCAAAGATTTGACTTATCTAGAATTAAATCATTTGAATTATTTAATTTTATTAAAGAAATTAAAAATAAAGAAAATGGCAATGCATCAGATGATGCACTTAAATTGATTGTTAAAATTTCTGAAGGGTCAGTTAGAGATGCCTTATCATTACTTGATAGAGCATTACTGACATTAGATGAAAATAGAGAATTAGATTTAAGTGCTGCTCAAAAAATATTTGGTTATTTCGATAAATCACAACTAATTACTTTGTTTGAACTTATATTTGAGGGCAAAGAAAAAGAAGTTTTAAACACTTACAGGGAAATATACAATCAGGGAGTTGAGCCTAAAATATTTATAAATGATTTCCTAGAATTACTTTATTATTTTAAAAATATTAATTCATTAGATATTGATGGAACAAATTTTTCTTTAAATGATGAAGAATTTAAAAAGATTCAAGAAATCTCAGGAAAAGTTAATAATGAAACTTTAATATTATTTTGGCAATTTACAATTAAGACTTTGGAAGAGCTAGATATTGTTTCTAATCAACATTTATCTATGGAAATGTTTTTAATTAGACTGACACATTTAAAAGAAATGAATAAGCAAGTATTAGATATTGATGACGAAGAAGCATCTCAAAAAACTGAAAAAGTTAATTATGCCTCTTCTTTACAAACAAAAGATGATGATGATTTGTTTGGGATAAAAGACAAAGCAGAAACAATAGGTCAAATGAAAAATATTGTTCAAGAAAAAGATATAAAAATAAAAGATGAGGGGAAAGAAATTAAACTACAGACAAAACTTTTAAATTCATTTGATGATCTATTGGAATTATGTTCATCTAAAAAAGAAATTAAATTAAAATATGAATTAGAAAAGAATGTTAACCTTGTAAGTTTTGAAAACAAAAGAATAGAAATTTCTTTTAATGAAGATCTTGATAAAGATTTTATCAAAGACTTGTCTTTAAAACTTTATGAATGGACAAACGAAAGGTGGATAATAACATTAAGTAAAACAAAGGGTCAGCCATCTAAAAAAGAAGAGGAAGTAAATTTAAAAAAAGAGTTAATTGACTCTGTAAAAAAATCTTCAATTTATAGGGATATTTTACAAAAATTTCCTGATGCTGAGCTAATTGATATTAAGCAAAGAGATAACAAAAAAAATGACTGATTTTACAAAAATTTTAAATAAAGCTAAGGAATTAGAAGCCAAAATGAAAGAGAGCCAGGAAAAAATTAAAAATATTCAGGCTGAGGGAACTTCAGGTTCCAACTCAGTAAAAGTTATACTAAATGGTGAAAACGAAATGATTAAAATAAATTTATCTGATGAAGTTATGAAAGAGGATAAAGTTATAATAGAAGACCTAATCGTAGCGGCTCACAATAATGCAAAATCAGAACTAAAGTCTAAAACATCTGAGGAACTTTCAAAATCCACAAGTGGATTTGACATTCCTGGTTTTAAATGGCCACTTTAATTCAATGCAAAATATTAGTGAAATAGATGAATTAATTAAATTAATTGCTAAGCTTCCAGGTTTAGGTCCTAAATCTGCAAAAAGAATTGTACTAAAACTTATAAACAATAGAGATGAGTTGGTTAAACCAATGGCCAATACATTAGCTCAGGTTTATAAAAATGTAATTAGATGTCAATCTTGTGGAACTTTAAAATCAAACTCTGACGGTTGTAATAATTGTGAAAATACAAAAGAGAAATATAACAAAATATGTGTTGTTGAAGACATAGCTGACCAATGGTCTATAGAAAATTCAAATATTTTTAAAGGATATTTCCATATTCTTGGTGGAACAATTTCATCTGCTGGTCAGAGAAAAGAAGACCTTTTAATTAATTCATTGGTGGAGAGAGTTATTAGAGAAAATATAGAGGAAGTTATATTAGCCACAAGTGCAACTGTCGAAGGTCAAACAACAGCTTATTATATCCAAGATAGTCTTAAGCAAACTAAAACAAAAATAACAAAACTAGCACAAGGTCTGCCAGTTGGGGGTGAGATAGAAAGTCTGGATGATGGAACTTTATATTCTGCCTTTAAAAATAGATCAGGAATTTAAACTAATTCTGACTAGACTTTTTTAACAATCTGTTTAGATGTAGTAAAGGCTCTGTATATCCAGAGGGCTGTTCTTTTCCTTTAAAAATTAAATCACAAGCTGTTTTAAACGCAACCGATTGATCAAAATTATCAGACATCATTTCATAGCTACCTTTTCCAGAACGAGTATAAGCGCCATCATTCTTATTTTGATCATCTACAATCTTTGCCATGTTTTTCATAATTTCTATTACTTGTTCCTTAGAACAAACACCATGATGAACCCAATTAGCAATGTGTTGAGATGAAATTCTTAAAGTAGCTCGATCTTCCATTAATCCAACATTATTAATATCAGGTACCTTTGAACAACCAACGCCATGATCAATCCATCTCACAACATATCCCAATAGAGTTTGTGCAGAGTTTGCAATTTCAGAATTTATTTCATCAACAGACCAGTTTGGTCTATCAGCTACTGGAATCGTTAAAAGATCATCTAACTTTGCAGCCTGTCTTTTCTGCAATTCTTTTTGTTGATCAAAAATATTTATTTCGTGATAATGAAGAGCATGAAGAGCTGCTGCTGTAGGAGAAGGTACCCAGGCACAATTAGCTCCGGCTTTAAGATGGCCAGTTTTTTGCTCCATCATATCTTTCATCTTGTCTGGCATGGCCCACATACCTTTACCAATTTGTGCTACACCCGAAAAACCACACGCAAGTCCTACATCCACATTGTTATTTTCATATGCATTAATCCATTTCGAAGACTTCATATCTCCTTTTTTTATCATTGGACCTGCTTCCATTGATGTATGCATTTCATCACCAGTTCTATCTAAAAAACCTGTATTGATAAAAAATACTCTATTTTTCAGAGTTCTGATGCACTCTTTAAGATTGGACGATGTTCTTCTTTCCTCATCCATTATTCCAATTTTACATGTGTATTTTTCCAATCCTAAAACTTCTTCAACTTTAGTAAAGATTAAATCTGTAAATGCAGTTTCATCAGGACCATGCATTTTTGGTTTAACAATATAAATGGAACCTTTTCTAGAATTACTTTTTTTTTTAATATCGTGAAGGCAAGCTGCTGAAGTTATAAAGGCATCCATAATACCTTCTGGTATTTCAGAACCATCTTTTAAAGTGATTGCTGAGTTAGTCATAAGGTGTCCAACATTTCTTATCAATAACAAACTCCTTCCATGTAGTTTTAATCTTTTTCCATCTTTAGAAATATAACTTCTGTCAGGATTTAATTTACGTTCATATGTCTTTCCATTTTTTTCGAAAGTTGATTTTAAATCACCCTTCATAAGTCCAAGCCAATTACGATAACAAATAACTTTGTCATCAGCATCAACCGCAGCAACACTATCTTCATTATCACAAATAGTTGAAACTGCAGCTTCAACAATAATATCGCTAATTTTAGCAGGATCTTGTTTAGAACTAAAAGCATTTGGATCTATAATTATTTCTATATGAAGATTATTATTTTTTAAAATTATTGCTGAAGGGTCATTGGCCTCTCCTCTATGACCAATAAATTTATCTTTATTTTTTAAAGATGTTTCAGCATTATCTTTTAATATTGTTAAAGAACCATTATCAATTTTAAACCCTGTAATATTATGCCATTCAAAATCTTCTAGAGGAAAATATTTTTTTAAAAAGTCTCTTCCATATCTTATAACCATTTCCCCTCTTAAAGGATCATATCTTTGATGGGCACTATCTTCAGATTGTTCAATTATGTCTGTGCCATACAAACTATCATATAAACTCATCCATCTAGCATTTGCAGCGTTCAGTGCATATCTTTCATTCATGATTGGAACTACTAATTGCGGTCCAGCAATACTAGTTATTTCTTCATCAACGTTATTTGTTTGAATTTTAAAATCTGGACCTATTTCTTTTAGATAATCAATTTCCTTTAAAAATTTTTTATATTCTCCTAAATTTATTTCATTGCCTTTATTAGCAATATGCCAATTGTCTATTTTTTTTTGTAAATCCTCTCTTATTTTTAATAGTTCTTTATTTTTTGGGGCTAGCTCATGAACTGCTTTGTCGAAGCCTTCCCAGAATTTTTCAGAAGAAATATTTGTATCTTTAAGCAATTCTTCATTAATGAAGTTAAGTAATTGATTAGAAACTGATAGATTGTGTATTTTTGTATATTGTTCTTTCATAGCACCCTTGATAATTACCCCATCTGTATTTTTGCCTGAGAGTTTTGCTCCATCGGCGAGATTTAATCTCTTTCCAGAGTGTTATGTTTTTATCGGTCCTTTTGCCTGAGAGTTTCCGGGGTGGTTGCTCCTTCGGCGCTATTTTTATTAGTCTCTCCCGATTTATTTAAGAGTACCTTTAAACAAGATTATGTCAAATATAAATTATTTAAAACATTTTATTGCCTTTTTTGTTAATTAAATATTAATAAAGTTGTTTATGAAAAATTATTTAAACTTTGAAACAGATATAAAAAATCTTGAAAATGAATTAGAAAAACTAAAGGATCCATATAATCAAGATGGGCTATCAGAAGTAGACACAAAAAAAATCTTACAATCACAAAAAGAAATAGATGAAAAGTTACAAGAGATTTATTCAAATCTAGATCCTTGGCAAACAACTTTAGTTGCAAGACATGAAGATAGACCTAAAGCAAAATTTTTTATAGATAATTTATTTGAAGATTTTATTTCATTGTCTGGAGACAGGTTTTATGGAGAAGATAAATCAGTAATAGCTGGGTTTGCAAAGTTTAATGAAAAATCAGTTTTGGTTATTGGACAAGAGAAAGGTGACACTCTTGAAACTAGGATGGAAAGAAACTTTGGAATGATGAGACCTGAGGGTTATAGAAAAACAATTAGATTAATGAATCTGGCAAATAAATTTAATATCCCAATAATTTCATTTGTTGATACCCCCGGAGCATATCCTGGTGTTGGAGCCGAGGAAAGAGGGCAGGCAGAGGCAATCGCAAAATCAATTGAATGTTGCATGTCATTAAATGTTCCAACTTTAGCTGTTGTAATTGGTGAAGGTGGTTCAGGAGGAGCAATAGCACTAGCCTCATCTAATAAAGTTATTATGTTAGAAAATGCAATCTATTCAGTTATATCTCCAGAAGGATGTGCAACCATTTTATGGAGAGATCCAAAGAGAACCTTAGAGGCTGCAAAAGCAATGAAATTATCATCAAAAGATCTCCTTGAACTAAAGGTAATTGATGAGATCGTTGCAGAACCAATTGGTGGTGCACACCGAGATAGAGATTTAATTTTGGATAACGTTAGAAGATCAATCACAAATAATTTGAATGAATTTGAGAATATGAGTGGAGAAGAAATTTTTAGCCATAGAAAAAATAAATTTTTAAGCATTGGAAGAACAAAGGGCTTTGTAAGTCAACCAGATAATCTAAGTGCACTAAATATGAAAAAAAATAAGCTTAATAGCTTTATTGAAAAATTTTTTAACTTTAAGATTTTTTTATCAATATTTGTTGCAGCAATTGTTTTGTTTTCTTATCTGGTTTTTTTTCTATAAAGCGCCACAGCAATTTTTAAATTTTTTACCAGTGGCTTCACACTTTTCGTTTCTTGATAGTTTTTGATCTTTTTTTTGTATCAATAAACATTTGGGGTTATTCGAAATTTGCTTCTTAATAGGTTTAATTGTATTTTCACTTGGCTCTTGAACTATTTTTAGATTCATTAAAATTGTAACAAAATCAATTTTTAATTTATTCAGTAAATTTTCAAAAAGATAAAAAGCCTCTTTTTTATATTCAACCAGGGGATCTTTTTGACCATAAGACCTTAGGCCAATAACTTGTCTTAATTGTTCAAGATATTGGATATGAGATTTCCAATTTAAATCAATGCACTGAAGTAAAATTCTTTTTTCAATTTCTTTAGCCTTTTCTTCATTAAGCATATTAATTCTCTCATTTCTGGCTTCGATAAATTTAGAGTCTATCTTTTCCTTAAATTCTTTATCATTTAAATTTACAAGATTTTCAAATTCATCATCATTTACGCTTTTTCCAACTAGAGTTTTTAGTTGATTGTTGAATTCATTATTTTTAGTTTTTGATATTTTTTGAGATTTTAAAGAAATAAGATGATTTATAATCTCTAATAAAAATTCATCAGAATAATCAAAAACTTTTTCATTATTCATCACATTGTTTCTTTGAGAAAAAATAACGTGTCTTTGATCATTCAAAACATCATCAAATTTTAATAAGTTTTTTCTTATATCAAAGTTTCTTGCTTCAACTTTTTGTTGTGCACGCTCAAGGGCTTTATTTATCCAGGGATGATCGATACTTTCACCATCTTTTAGCCCCAGTTTTTGAAGAATATTATTCATAGACTCAGAACCAAAAATTCGCATCAGATCATCTTCTAAACTAACATAAAATATTGAGCTACCTTCATCACCTTGTCTCCCAGCTCTTCCTCTTGCTTGGTTATCGACTCTTCTTGATTCCATTCTTTCAGTACCAATTACAAATAGTCCACCAAGTGATTTAATTTTATTTTTATTTTGCAGTAATTCCTCATCAGGCTGACCACCTTTCTTACCACCCAACTGAATATCAACACCTCTTCCTGAAATACTTGTTGTAATTATAACTGAGTTCATTTTTCCAGCATTTGCGATGATTTCAGCTTCATTTTCATGATTTTTTGCATTTAATACTACATGTTTAATTTTTTTTTCATCTAATAGTTTAGAGTAGATTTCAGACTTGTTGATGCTTGAAGTGAAAACTAAAATTGGCTGACCTTTTTCATGACATTCTAAAACTTTATTTATAATTGCTTTATTTTTTTCTAATTCAGTTCGAAAAATTTGATCATTCCAATCTTTTCTGATCATTTCTTTATTAGTAGGGATAACAACTACTATTAAATTATATATTTCAAAAAATTCTTGAGATTCTGTCACAGCTGTTCCTGTACATCCAGAAATTTTCTCATAAAGCTTAAAATAGTTTTGATAAGTTATTGATGCAAGGGTTTGATTTTCAGCCTGAACATCTATTCTTTCTTTTGCTTCAAGTGCTTGATGAAGTCCATCACCATATCTTCTGCCTTCTAATATTCTGCCTGTCAACTCATCAATGATTTTTAAAGAGCCATCTCTTACAATATAATCTCTTCCTTTTTCAAATAAATGATTAGCCCTCAAAGATTGATTCACATGATGTACGAGACTTAAGTTTTCAGGATCATAGAAATTATTATTTTTTAATATTCCAGCATTTAAAAGTATTTTTTCAATATTATTAATTCCTTCATTTGTTAATAGTATATTTTTATCTTTTTCATCTATCTCATAATTTTTAGGAGTAAGTTTTTTAACTAATTTATCAATAGCAAGATATTGTTCAGTTTTATCTTCTGCAGCACCAGAAATTACAAGTGGTGTTCTAGCTTCATCAATTAAACAAGAGTCAATTTCATCAACAATTGTATATACATGGCCTCTTTGAACCATTTGGTCCTTGGATAATTTCATATTATCTCTCAAGTAATCAAAGCCAAGCTCACTATTAGTTGCATAGGTTACGTCAAAATTATAATTCTTTTTTCTTTCATATTCATCTTGGTCATTATTGATGTATCCAGATGTTAGCCCAAGAAAATGATAGATTTCCCCCATTTCTTGCGAATCTCTTTTTGCTAGATAATCATTTACAGTAACAATGTGCACACCTTTGCCGTTTAGAGCATTTAGATAAGCGGCCAAACTGATAGTTAATGTTTTTCCCTCTCCAGTTCTCATCTCAGCTATCTTGCCTTCATGAAGAATAATACCCCCTATTATTTGAACATCATAATGTCTTTCATTTCTCGTCCTTTTAGATGCCTCACGTACAAGTGCAAAAGCTTCAGGTAAAAGACTATTTATATCTTCTCCATTACTTAATCGTTTTTTAAGTTCTATTGTTTTTTTAGGAAAGTCTTCATCAGGAATATCTTTAATATTGTCTTCAAAAGAATTAACTTTTTCAACAATCTTTGCAACTCTATCAAGCTCTTTTTGATTGCTTGATTTAATGAATTTTGAGATAAAATTTAAAGGATTAAGCATCTTATTTTATGATATATAATTAATTACAGCTTTTAATATAAGTATTAAATAAATATTTTAAATATATGCCAATGAATTTAAAAAACTTTGTAAACTCATTAGCTTCAAGGTCAAAAATGCAAGACTTTCAAGATTTAGACCATATAGATGGAGTTTCAATTTCAACAATTTCTGCAAATTTATACAACAAACCAAGAGATGATCTGGTTATGTTTTATTTTAGAGATGGAGCAAATTATGCATCTGTTTTCACACAATCTAAAATAATATCAGAAAACATAAAATGGAACTTAAATATAAAATGTAAAAAAATAAAGTCACTTTTGGTAAACACTAGAAATGCCAATGCATTCACAGGATCTGAAGGCTATAAGGCTCTAAAAGAAATAGCAGAAGAACTTTCAATACAGCTCTCAAAAAAACAAAATGAAGACGAAGATTTCCCCAAAAAAGTATTGGCAAATGAGATACTTTTTAGTTGTACTGGTACAATAGGTGAAAAATATCCTACAAAAAAAATAAAAAGCAATATTTCAGAATTAATAAAAAAAATTAGATACACTCAGAATAAATCAATTTGGATAAAAGCAGCTTTAGGAATAATGACAACAGATTTAAAACCAAAGCTTGCAATGGAAGAGTGTAAAATTGGTGATAAAAAAATAAAGATATATGGAATTGCAAAAGGTTCAGGAATGATTTTTCCAAATATGGCTACAACACTAGGCTATATTTTTACAGATGCAGATCTTTCAAATGATGTCTTAAGCAAATTGTTAAAAAAAAATATTGATACAACATTTAATGCAATTACATGTGATGGTGATACCAGCACAAATGATATGGTTTCAATATTTTCAACTGGTAAAGTAAAAAATCCAATAATTAAGAATATTACAGATAAAAATCTTTATAATTTTGATAAAGCTTTACACTCAGTATTATTAAATTTATCCAAAAGAATAGTTGCAGATGGAGAGGGTGCTACTAAATTTATATCAATAAGTGTTTTAAAATCAAAAACTCAGAGTGATGCAAAATCTGTAGCTTTTTCCATTGCAAATTCTAATTTAGTCAAAACAGCCATTGCTGGAGAAGACCCAAACTGGGGAAGAATAATAATGGCAATTGGCAAATCAGGAATAAATTTTGATACAAATAAATTATCAATTAATTTTGGCGATATAAAAGTTGTAGAAAATGGAAAAATTTTTAGTAATTATAATGAAAGTCAAGTTGCAACATACATGAAGAGCTCAACAATAGATATCTCGATTAGCCTGAATTCAGGATCAAAATATTTCACAGCTTACACTATGGATTTAACAAAAAAATATATAGAAATTAATGCAGATTATAGAAGTTAATTTAATATTGAATTAAATAGTTATGTTATTATCTATAAAGTATGATCAAATATAAGCTTGCATGTAAAGATTGTGAAATAACTTTTGATAGTTGGTTTTCAACTTCTAAAGAGTATGAAAAACTTAAAAAGAAAAAATTTCTCAATTGTCATATTTGCAACTCACCAAATGTTGAAAAGACTTTGATGTCACCGAATGTACTAATGTCTAAAAAAGATATTGGTATTGATACATCAAGCCAAAAATATAAAGATATCAAAAAAACAATAAATAAATATCAAGAATTTATAAAAAAAAATTTTCAATATGTTGGTGAAAATTTTGCTTATGAGGCTAGATCTATCCACTATAAAGATAAAAAATTTTCTAAAGGAATTTATGGCACTGCTACCAAGGAAGATATAAATGAATTGAGAGAAGAGGGAATAGAGGCCGAGGTAATTCCCTGGATAAAAGAAAATACTAATTAAGTTTTAATAAATTTCGTAATATAATTTACTGAAGTATCATCACTGACCTTCCAGCTATTATTTAATATATTAAATTGCATACCATCTAATTTTTTTAATAATAGTTTATTTCTTTTTGAAATCTCTGTTAAATCCTTAGGCTTTACAAATTTTTCCCAATCATGTGTCCCTATTGGAAGCCATTTTAAAACATATTCAGCGCCAATAATTGCAAAAATATATGATTTTAATGTTTTATTTAATGTAGCAACAAACATTATACCGTTTTTTTTTAATAATTTAGAACTCTCTTTAATAAAAAAATCTATATCATTAACATGTTCAACTATTTCCATATTCAAAATCACATCAAATTTATTTGTAGTTTTTAATTTTTCAGGTGAGCTAACTTTATAATCAATTTTAAGTTTATTTTTTTTTGCATGAAATTTAGCAACTTCTATATTTTGTTTCGAAGCATCTATCGCAGTTACATCAGCACCCAATCTTTGCATTGGCTCAGATAACAAGCCACCTCCACAACCAATGTCTAACAATTTAATATTCTTTAAAGGTTTATCTAAGTCTTTAATTTTGAAATCTTTAATAATATTTTCTTTTATATATTTAATTCTTATAGGATTAAAATTGTGCAAAGGTTTAAATTTTCCATCAGGATTCCACCATTCTTCGGCAATTCTTGAAAATTTTTCTATTTCTTTTTTATTTATTGAATTCATAATAGATAACTTGTGGACATAACAATTAAGATGTATTTTATCAAATAAAAATTAAACAAAATTATCAATGAAAATTGTAGTATTAAAGTTTGGCGGAACGTCTGTTGGAAATATAGATAGAATAAAAAAAGTAGCAAAAATAATTTCTTCATATAAAAGAAAAAAACTTAATGTTATTGTGGTTTCTTCTGCAATGAGTGGAACCACTAATGATCTTATTAGAAAAACAGAAGAATTAAGCAATAATTTTGACTCTGCAGAGTATGATGTTTTACTTTCATCAGGTGAGCAAGCTGCGTGTGCATTAATTGCTGGCAGACTTAAACATTTAGGTTTGAAAGCAAGATCATGGATGTCTTGGCAACTTCCAATAATTACTGAAGGTCCTTATAGCGCTTCACGAATAAGTAAAATCAATAAAACTAAAATACTAACTTTTATGAAAACAGGTGGTATTCCTATCATAACTGGTTTTCAGGGAATTAATTTAGATAGTAGAATAACAACACTTGGCAGAGGAGGAACAGATGCTTCAGCCATAATGCTTGCAAAATTCTTCAATGCAGATGCATGTGATATTTATACTGATGTAGATGGTGTCTATACAACAGATCCAAGAAATTATTCAAAAGCAAAAAAGATCTCTAAAATTTCATACGATGAGATGTTAGAGATGGCATCACTTGGGGCAAAGGTTATGCAGCCAACTTCAGTACAAGATGCTAAATTAAATAATATAAATTTTTCAGTAAAATCATCTTTTGAAAAAAAAAGAGGAACATTAATTACCAGAACTAAAAAAATATTTAGTAATCAAATAATTACAGGAATTACATCTACAAAAAATGATGCAAAAGTTACAATAGTAGGTGTTAAAGATAAACCAGGTGTGGCTGCAGCTGTTTTTAAACCATTATCACTAAATCAAATTAATGTTGATATGGTTGTTCAAAATATATCATTAAATGGAAAAGAAACAGATCTAACATTTACAATTAAATCTGAGGATTTGAAAAAGACTGAAAAAATAATTAAAAAGAATAAAAGAATTTCTTTTAGAAAATTCTCATATGACAACAATGTTTCGAAGGTTTCCATTGTTGGTGTGGGCATGATTACTACTCCTGGAATTACTTATCGAATGTTTCAAGCATTAGCTTCTAAAAAAATTAATATTATGGTCATTTCAACATCTGAAATTAAAATCTCAGTTTTAATTTCTAATAAACAAATAAAAAAAGCTGTAGCAGCACTTCATAAAGAATTTAAATTAGATTAATTAATGAGCCTTAGACCATTTAGAGATATCCATCGAAAAAAAACTAAAGTCATCAATGTAGGTGATGTTAAGGTTGGTGGGGACAATCCTATATCTGTTCAATCAATGACCAATACTTTGACAACAGATATTCAGGCTACTATAAAACAAATAAATGATATTCATGAAGAGGGAGCTGATCTTGTAAGAGTTTCCTGCCCAGATCAAGAATCTTCAATGGCACTTAAAGAAATTACCAAGTATGTTTCTGTACCCATTATAGCCGACATTCACTTTCATTTTAAAAGAGCTATAGAAGCAGCTGAAAATGGAGCAAAATGTCTAAGAATTAATCCAGGAAATATTGGAGACAAATTAAAAATTCACGATGTTTTAAGTGCTGCCAAAAATAATGGCTGCTCTATTCGAATTGGTGTTAATGCCGGATCTCTTGAAAAAGATATTTTAGACAAATATAAAGAACCATGTCCAGAAGCTTTAGTTGAAAGTGCTCAAAGAAATATAAAGATACTAGAAGATCAAGATTTTTTTAACTTTAAAATTAGTGTTAAGTCTTCAGATATCTTTTTATCTATGGCGGCATACCGACAACTCTCAAAAGTTACAGATTATCCTTTGCATTTAGGAATTACCGAAGCAGGTGGTTTTGTTTCGGGAAGTATTAAATCATCTATAGGCCTAGGTTCACTTTTATTAGATGGTATAGGAGACACTATAAGGATATCTCTATCCGACGACCCAGTCAAAGAAATTAAAATAGGCAATGAAATACTTAAATCATTAAATTTGAGAAATAGGGGAGTAAAGATTATTTCTTGTCCATCTTGCGCAAGACAGGCATTTCAAGTAATCGATACAGTCAAAACCTTAGAAGAAAAACTTTCACATATAAAAACTCCTCTAACTTTATCAATTATTGGATGTGTGGTTAATGGACCAGGTGAGGCTGCGATGACTGATATAGGAATAACAGGTGGTGGCAAAGGAAACAATATGCTTTATTTATCTGGCATTCAAAGTGAAAAAGTTTTATCAGAAGATATAATATCAAGAGTTGTTAAAGAAGTTGAAAAAAAAGCTGCTGAACTTGATAAAAAATTATAATGATACCTCTGAAAACAATTGAAGATTTAATCTCTAAACATTCTGCTTTGGAAAAAGAATTGTCAACTGGTGAAGTTGATAAAAAAGTATTTGCTGAAAAATCTAAAGAGTACTCTGATTTAAATGATGTAATAGATGATGCTAAAAAATATTTTTCATATGAAGGAGAAAGAAAAGATTTAGAAAAAATTCTAGAAGATCCAAGTAGTGATAACGAATTTATAGGAATGGCAGAAAAAGAGTTGAAAGATCTTAAGTCAGAGAATGAAACAATTGAAAAAAAATTAAAATTATTTTTACTACCAAAAGATGAAGCTGATAAAAAAAACGCTATTATAGAAATTAGAGCTGGTACGGGTGGTCTTGAGGCTAGTTTATTTGCTTCAGATCTTTTTAAGATGTATGAAAAAGTTAGTAATAAAAAAAAATGGGAATTAGAATTAATAAGTATGTCCCAGAGTGAAGCGGGAGGTCTTAAAGAAGTTATTGCCTCCATTAGAGGAAAGAATATATACTCAACTCTAAAGTATGAGAGTGGAGTACACCGTGTTCAAAGAGTGCCAGATACAGAAACTCAAGGAAGAGTTCATACTTCTGCTGCAACAGTAGCCGTCTTACCAGAAGCTGAAGAAGTTGATGTAAAAATCAATGATTCTGATTTGAGAGTTGATGTCTTTAGAGCCGGAGGACCAGGGGGGCAATCTGTTAATACAACTGATAGTGCAGTGAGAATAACCCATATTCCAACAGGTTTATCAGTTTCTCAACAGGATGAAAAATCTCAACATAAAAATAAAGCTAAAGGAATGAAAATTTTAAGATCGAGACTTTATGATTTAGAAAGATCAAGAATAGATCAAGAAAGATCACAGGATAGAAAAAGTAAAATAGGTACTGGAGACAGATCAGAGAGAATTAGAACTTATAATTTTCCTCAAGGAAGGGTTACTGATCATCGTATCAATTTAACACTACATAAACTTGAAGAATTTTTAGAAGGAGAAGCTTTTGATGAAATGATTGAAACTTTAACTCTCCAAGCACAGGAAGAAAAACTAAGCAATCTCACATAGAAATGAATATAGAAAATATTCTAATAGAGGGAATCAATACTTTAAAGCAAAGTGGTGTGTCAAATCCACAGCTTGATTGTGAAATTTTATTATCTAACTCAATTAATAAAGATAAAAAATATATCATCCTAAATCCAAAACAAATTTTAAATGATGGGCAATTAAATGATTTTAAGAGTCTTATTGAAAAAAGAAAAAAAGGAGAACCCATAGCTTATTTGATAAATAAAAAAGAATTTTGGAATGATGAATTTTTTGTTAATAAGGATGTTTTAATTCCAAGACCAGATACAGAATTAATAGTTGAAGAGGTATTAAAAATATATTCAAAAAATACTCATCTTCAAGTCTTAGACATAGGAACAGGATCAGGATGTATCTTGTTATCAATATTAAAAGAAAGAAAATATTTCTATGGAACAGGAATAGATATTTCTAAAAAAAGCATAAATGTGAGTAAATTCAATGCAAAAAAGCTAAATTTAGAAAATAGGGTTAAATTTTTTCACTCTAGTGTTGACAATTTCACTACGGGCAAATATGATATAATTGTTTCAAATCCTCCTTATATTAAATTTGTAAGTTTAAAATATTTGGAAAAAGAAATTGTTAATTTTGAACCAAAATTAGCTTTGAGTGGGGGATTTGATGGTTTTTCAAAAATCAGAAAAGTTATTAATAAAGCAAACTGTCTGATAAAAAAAAATGGTAAATTTATTTTAGAGATAGGTTTTAATCAAAAAAATAAAGTTAAAGAAATATTAAAACAAGAGGGTTTTTATATAAATAAAGCTGTAAGAGACTATGGCAATAATGATCGCTGCATAATCAGCACTAAAATATAAATTAAAAATATAATTATGGTAACATTTAGAAGCAATAATACAAATAACAACAGAAGACCTCCATTTAGAAATAATAATAACAGAAGACCCTCATTTAGAAATAACAATGAAGGATCAAAATTTTCTAATAATGATAATTTTCAAAGAAAAGTTCCAGGTAGAAATAATCATAATGCTGTTAAACTAATTGAAAAATACAATGATTTAGCAAGAGAAGCTTTGGCTAATGAGGATAAGATTTTATCTGAAAATTATTTTCAACATGCTGATCACTTTACAAGAGTTCAAAAAGAACAAGAAAGTCTTAGAATGGCAAGAGTAAATTCATCTCCAACAGAGGTGGTAAAACCTATTGCACCAGCAGATCAGATTGTAAAAGAAGCTAAAATAGAAGCATCCATTGCTCAAAAAGATACTCAAGAAACAGAATTAAAAAAGCCTTCAAAAACAATTGAGAAAAAAACTATAGAAAAAAAATCTGCAGCAATTTAATTCAAGCCAATAATAAGCTCTGACTTTAAAACATCCAATTTAATTCGAGCAACCTCAAACAACTCTCTATTTTTACCTTTAAGAGTTTTTCCAGAAGGTAGCTTTAGTTTTTGTGAATTGATTTGCTTTCCATTTACTAAAACTTCATAATGTAAATGGGGTCCAGTAGATTTTCCTGTTGAGCCAACATAGCCAATTATTTGACCCTGCTTAACTCTGACACCTTCTTTAATCCCTCGTGCAAAGTTTTTCATATGAGCATAAATAGTTTCATATGTTGAGTTATGTTTTATTTTCACACAGTTTCCACCGCCACCACACCATCTTGCTCTGGTAACAACACCACTTCCTGACGCCATAATAGGTGTGCCCATTGGTGCTGCAAAATCTGTTCCTCTGTGCATTTTATTATAACCATCTATTGGATGTTTTCTCATTCCAAAAGCAGAGGAAAGTCTAGCACCATTAATAGGAGTTTTCATTAAAGCTTTTTCAACACTCTTTCCATTTTGATCAAAGTGTCCTTCATTTCCTTTTTTATCAAAATAATACAAAGTATTATTTACGCCACTTAGTTTTAAATCTGCAAAAATGATATTTCCAGTTTCAAACACTTTTCCATTATCATCCTCAAATACCTCATACATAATTTGAAAAGTATCATTTTTTCTAATGTCTCTTTGAAAATCAACTTGAAAACCATAGATCCTTGCAAACTCAATTATTATGTTGGGCTGAATATTTAGATCAATGGCAGTTTTATATAAACTTTGTAAAATCTTTCCTTCTTTAAAGATAATTTTTTTATTTAAGTTTGTAATAATTGTTTTTTTTTCAAACTTATCTGTATCTAAATTTCTAGTTAACAAAATTTTTTCAGTTCTAGATACAGGGAATAAAAAAGATGTAATTTTTTTATTATTTGATTGATCAATTGTAAACTTTATATCAAAACCAGTTTTTAGATTGCTTAACTTAAAATTTGAATTTAAATTTTCTTTGATATTTAAAATTTCTTCACTTGGAATAGAATAGTTTTTTAATATTTTATCAAATGTTTCACCACTAGATATTTTATGATCAATATTTTTATATCTAGGCTTAAGATTATTAAAAATTTGCTTTAAGCTTTTTTGAAAATAAATATTATTTATTACTTCTTTATAATTATTATAAGTTTCTAATTTTTTATTATTATAAATTGTGGTGCTAAAAATTGAAAAAATTAGCAATAAAAAAAGTAAGAATATCTCAGTATTCTTTTTTACTAATTTAATTAATTTATTTAGACTAAATATCATTTGGAATTTTCAATTATTAATTTAGTAATACCAAAAAATCAAAAAAAACCTTGTTTTTACTGATGTATTTGTTGATTTATTTAAATGCTAAAAGCTTGATTTACTTTTATTTTAGCTTATAAGCAGCACACTTTCTCAATAAAATTATTGTTTATTCAATAAATTAGTGAGGATTATTGGGCGTTTTAAACCCAATTAGCTATTTAAAAAGTAAAAATTTAAGAAGAGAAGTGTGGACGGTTAAGGTTACCAAAATTTGTCGTACACACTTCAAAATCGTATGGATTGTATTCTTACAATTTATATATGAAGCTAGTGTGCGCCGTTTTTTAACTTGAGAGTTTGATCATGGCTCAGAACGTACGCTGGCGGCACGCCTAACACATGCAAGTCGAACGAAGTAGCAATACTTAGTGGCAGACGGGTGAGTAACATGTGGGTATCTACCCTTTGGCCTGGAATAACACGAGGAAACTTGTGCTAATACCGGATAAGTCTTTACGGAGAAAGCTTTATGCACCATTGGATGAGCCCGCACTTGATTAGTTTGTTGGTAGGGTAATGGCCTACCAAGACTATGATCAATAGCTGATTTGAGAGGATGATCAGCCACATTGGGACTGAGACACGGCCCAAACTCCTACGGGAGGCAGCAGTGGGGAATCTTGCACAATGGAGGAAACTCTGATGCAGCGATGCCGCGTGAGTGAAGAAGGCCCTTGGGTTGTAAAGCTCTTTCGTCGGGGAAGAAAATGACTGTACCCGAATAAGAAGGTCCGGCTAACTTCGTGCCAGCAGCCGCGGTAATACGAAGGGACCTAGCGTAGTTCGGAATTACTGGGCTTAAAGAGTTCGTAGGTGGTTGAAAAAGTTAGTGGTGAAATCCCAGAGCTTAACTCTGGAACTGCCATTAAAACTTTTCAGCTAGAGTATGATAGAGGAAAGCAGAATTTCTAGTGTAGAGGTGAAATTCGTAGATATTAGAAAGAATACCAATTGCGAAGGCAGCTTTCTGGATCATTACTGACACTGAGGAACGAAAGCATGGGTAGCGAAGAGGATTAGATACCCTCGTAGTCCATGCCGTAAACGATGTGTGTTAGACGTTGGAAATTTATTTTCAGTGTCGCAGGGAAACCGATAAACACACCGCCTGGGGAGTACGACCGCAAGGTTAAAACTCAAATGAATTGACGGGGACCCGCACAAGTAGTGGAGCATGTGGTTTAATTCGAAGATACGCGCAGAACCTTACCAACACTTGACATGTTCGTCGCGACTCTAAGAGATTAGAGTTTTCGGTTCGGCCGGACGAAACACAGGTGCTGCATGGCTGTCGTCAGCTCGTGTCGTGAGATGTTGGGTTAAGTCCCGCAACGAGCGCAACCCTCACTTTTAGTTGCCATCATTAAGTTGGGCACTCTGAAAGAACTGCCAGTGATAAGCTGGAGGAAGGTGGGGATGACGTCAAGTCCTCATGGCCCTTACGTGTTGGGCTACACACGTGCTACAATGGCATCTACAACAGGAAGCAAAACGGCAACGTTAAGCAAATCCCGAAAAGATGCCTCAGTTCGGATTGCACTCTGCAACTCGAGTGCATGAAGCTGGAATTACTAGTAATCGTGGATCAGCGTGCCACGGTGAATGCGTTCCCGGGTCTTGTACACACCGCCCGTCACACCATGGGAGTTGGTTCTACCTTAAGGCAAGGTTTTAAACCCTTGACCACGGTATAGTCAGCGACTGGGGTGAAGTCGTAACAAGGTAGCCGTAGGGGAACCTGCGGCTGGATTACCTCCTTTCTAAGGATGAGTGAAAGTAAAATTTCACTCTAAATAATATACATCGGTAATGTTGACCGTCCTCATTTCTCTTCTTAAAGTAATGTTTCCTTCTTGTAGGGCCGGTAGCTCAGTTGGTTAGAGCACACCCTTGATAAGGGTGGGGTCGAAAGTTCGAGTCTTTCTCGGCCCACCATACTTAACTGGGGGATTAGCTCAGCTGGGAGAGCGCCTGATTTGCATTCAGGAGGTCAGCGGTTCGATCCCGCTATCCTCCACCAGGAAACATTTAGTTATTAAAATTGTAAATAAAAATAATTTATATCAATATCTATATCCGAACATTAAAAGTTATTATTTAATGTTCAAAATAAAAATTTGATCACAACATAGATAAATTTTCTGTTAAAAGAATTTTTTTCTGTGCATAAATCAAGCGTTTAAGGGCGTGTAGTGGATGCCTTGGCACTGAAAGCCGATGAAGGACGTGATATACTGCGATAAGTTTCGGGGAGCTGTATGTAAGCTTTGATCCGAAAATTTCCGAATGGGGAAACCCACCACTTTATGTGGTACTTTAAACTGAATACATAGGTTTAAAGAGACAACCTGGAGAACTGAAACATCTAAGTAACCAGAGGAAAATAAATCAATTGAGATTCCGTTAGTAGTGGCGAGCGAACGCGGAGTAGGCCAGTAGTTTTGTTAGAAAAATTTGAATAGTTTGGAAATGCTAACCATAGAGGGTGATAGTCCCGTATGAGTAATGTCTAACAAAATTCTTGAGTAAAGCGGGACACGAGAAATCCTGCTCGAATATAGGGGGACCACCCTCTAAGCCTAAATACTCTTCAGTGACCGATAGTGAACTAGTACCGTGAGGGAAAGGTGAAAAGAACCCCTATTAGGGGAGTGAAATAGAACCTGAAACTGCATGCCTACAATCAGTCCGAGCCCTTTTTAGGGTGAGGGCGTACCTTTTGTATAATGGGTCAGTGACTTAATTTATTAAGCAAGCTTAAGCCATCTAGGTGTAGGCGCAGCGAAAGCAAGTCTTAATAGGGCGATTAGTTTAATGAATTAGACCCGAAAACGAATGAGCTTACCATGAGCAGGTTGAAAGTTGGGTAACACCAACCGGAGGACCGAACCAGTTGACGTTGAAAAGTCTTTGGATGACTTGTGGTAAGGGGTGAAAGGCCAACCAAATTCGTAGATAGCTGGTTTTCCGCGAAAACTATTTAGGTAGTGCGTCGAATAAATAGATGTTTAGAGGTAGAGCACTAAATGGGCTAGGGGGAAGAGATTCTTACCAAACCTAATAAAACTCCGAATGCTAGACATTGTTCTTCGGCAGACAGACTGTGGGTGCTAAGGTCCATGGTCGAGAGGGAAAGAGCCCAGACCACCAGATAAGGTCCCAAAATCATGATTAAGTGTGAAAGGATGTGGAAATTCCTTAACAGCCGGGAGGTTGGCTTAGAAGCAGCCATCCTTTAAAGATAGCGTAACAGCTCACCGGTCTAATAGAGTTTCTGCGCCGAAGATGTAACGGGGCTAAAATCATGTACCGAATCTGTGGCTTTGCAAAGTTTTCGAACTTTGTAAGGGGTAGCGGAACGTTCTGTAAGCCTGCGAAGGGATACCCGTGAGGGATCCTGGAGGTATCAGAAGTGCGAATGCTGACATAAGTAACGATAAACGAAGTGAAAAACTTCGTCGCCGAAAATCTAAGGGTTTCTATGCAAGGTTAATCCGCGTAGAGTTAGTCGGCACCTAAGGCGAGGGCGAAAGCCGTAGTCGATGGAAACAAGGTTAATATTCCTTGACCTGATGGTAGTGACGGATTTCGTAAGTTGTGAGTTCTTAATGGATTGAACTTGCCGCGAAGAGGTCCCAAGAAATAGCTCCATCATGAAGACCGTACCCGAAACCGACACAGGTAGATTAATAGAGTATATTTAGGCGCTTGAGAGAATGATGTTGAAGGAACTCGGCAAAATGCTTCCGTAACTTCGGGATAAGGAAGACCCTTTTGTAGGCAACTATAGAAGGGTGGCACAAGCCAGGGAGAAGCGACTGTTTATCAAAAACACAGGGCTCTGCTAACACGTAAGTGGATGTATAGGGTCTGACGCCTGCCCGGTGCTGGAAGGTTAATGCGGTTGGTGCAAGCTAACTTCTGAAGCCCCAGTAAACGGCGGCCGTAACTATAACGGTCCTAAGGTAGCGAAATTCCTTGTCGGGTAAGTTCCGACCTGCATGAATGGCGTAACGATTTCTCCGCTGTCTCCAACATCAACTCAGTGAAATTGAATTCTCCGTGAAGATGCGGAGTTCGCGTAGTTAGACGGAAAGACCCCGTGCACCTTTACTGCAACTTTACATTGGTGTTAGGAAAAACATATTTAGCATAGGAGGGAGACTTTGAAGCAAAAGCGTCAGCTTTTGTGGAGTCACCAGTGAAATACCTCTTTTGTTTTTCTTGACATCTAACCGCTAGCCGTCATCCGGCAGCGAGACATTGTATGGTGGGTAGTTTGACTGGGGCGGTCGCCTCCCAAATAGTAACGGAGGCGTGCGAAGGTAGGCTCAGAACGGTCAGAAATCGTTCGTAGAGTGCAATGGCATAAGCCTGCCTGACTGTGAGACTGACAAGTCGAGCAGAGACGAAAGTCGGTCATAGTGATCCGGTGGTTCTGAGTGGAAGGGCCATCGCTCAACGGATAAAAGGTACGCCGGGGATAACAGGCTGATACTGCCCAAGAGCTCATATCGACGGCAGTGTTTGGCACCTCGATGTCGGCTCATCACATCCTGGGGCTGGAGCAGGTCCCAAGGGTTTGGCTGTTCGCCAATTAAAGTGGTACGTGAGCTGGGTTCAGAACGTCGTGAGACAGTTCGGTCCCTATCTGCTATGCGTGTAGAAGAATTGAGAGGAGTTGACCCTAGTACGAGAGGACCGGGTTGAACATACCACTGGTGGACCTGTTGTGGCGCCAGCCGCAGTGCAGGGTAGCTAAGTATGGAAGAGATAACTGCTGAAAGCATCTAAGCGGGAAACTCACCTCAAAACTAGTTCTTCCTATAGAGCCGTGGTAGACCACCACGTTGATAGGCTGGATGTGGAAGCGCAGTAATGCGTGTAGCTGACCAGTACTAATAGCTCAATTGGCTTGATTTATGCACTGAAAAAAATTTTACAAAAACTATTTGATATTTGATATGTTTCAAACAATGTTATTAGATATTCCTCATATTTTCATTTCCAAATTGAAAGTTCTTTATAAAATTATCATAGATCGTTTTTTTTTAGGCTATAAAAAAAAAAAGCTAAAATTTTTTTTAAAAAGAAAGATTATTTAAAGTATTTTTTTGAGGGTTCGACTAATGAGTTTATGCCAAACTTCATTGATCTCGAGCGACTCTTTAAACTAATCATTAAAAGAAAACCAAAAGTAATTTTAGAATTTGGCTCAGGTTTCTCCACTATTGCCATTTGTCTAGCATTAAGAGAGATTAAGGCCAAAGAAAACTTTATAGGCAAACTAATTTCTGTTGAGGGGAATAAAAAATGGTTTGATAATACTAAAAATAAAATAAATGATGATTTAAAACCTTTCGTAAAAATAAAGTATTCTGCTTCTAATTCAATACTGATTGATAATCAACTTGCTTCATTACATGAAAGTTTACCTAATGTCTCGCCAAATTTTATATATCTAGATGGACCCTCTCCTTTAGATGTTGACTCAAAAATTAATGGCTTAAGTTTTAAAATGGATGATCCAAGAGAATTAAATCAAAATTGTGAGAGAAGAATAGTATCTGCAGACGCATTACTTTATGAAAGTACAGCACCTTCAGATTTTTTTATATTAGTTGATAGAAGATATAATAATGTAAACTTTTTAGAAAAAAACTTGAAATATGATTATAAAATAAAAAAAAATTTGCATTTTGGAGGTTTCACAACTTTTGAAAAAAAATATCAACCTTATCCGTAAAAATAAGATTGATATTTTAAAATAAAAATTAAAATAATGATTAAAAAAACATTAAAAAATCTTTTTTCAAGTAAAATAGATTTAGACCGAATCAAACTTGAGAATGATCTAGACTCTCTTTTCATCAGATTTGGATCTGATAAAGGAAGTCTTGATGGTAAAAAAACTTTTTCTTATTTTAGTAGATTAAAAAAAAATAACTCTAATTTTGTTTTTAAAAATTATAAAAATAGGGAAGTTTACACTTTAATTGACCAAAAACCTTTTTTTGAAAGTTCAATATTAAGCAAATCTTTTTTGGATCAAGTTTTTGATACTTTGGAGTTTAGCAAACCATATTTTTCAGATCATCCATGGTCAAGCATGATTGTAATAAAAAAAAAATAAATGATAAGTTTTAGTAAAATAAACAAAACATATATCATTGCAGAGATAGGGGTTAATCATAATAACAACATGAATCTTGCAAAAAAGATGATTACATCATGTAAGAATTTAGGTGCAAATGCTGTTAAATTTCAAACATTTAAAGCCGATACTTTAGCATTAAAAAACACAAATAAAGTTCCTTACCAAAAAAATAATAATAAAAATGAAAATCATTACCAAATGCTAAAAAAATTAGAACTATCTGAAAAAAATCACAAATTGTTATTTAAATTTTGTAAAAAAAAAAAATTGATTTCATATCTACGCCATATGATTTAGAGAGCGCAAATTTTTTAAATAAATTAGGTGTAAAAATTTTTAAAGTTGCATCAGCAGATATAACAGATTTAGATTTGCATAAATTCCTATCAAAAACGAACAAACCTGTCATCGTTTCCACGGGCATGTCTACATTCAAAGAAATTGATAAAATCGTAAAAATTTATAAAAGTACTAAAAATCTAGCCTTATTGCATTGCGTATCAAACTATCCTTGCAAATTTTCTTCTATAAATTTGAACTGTTTAATGCTTTTCAAAAAAAAATATAAAAATATTACAATTGGGTACTCTGATCATAGCAAAAATTCATTGGCAGCATCTTTATCAATTGCCCTAAAGGCAAAAATTATTGAAAAACATGTTACATACAACAAAAAAGCCAAAGGGCCCGATCATAAAGCATCTGCAGACTTTAATGATTTTAAGAATTTAATTTCAGATATAAGAGATACTGAAAAAATTTTAGGCAAATCAGAAAAAAAAATCCAAAAAGAAGAAATGAAAATGCTTAAGATATCTAGAAAATCTTTTTTTTATAAAAGTAATTTTAAAAGAGGGTATAAGATAAATTTAAATGATTTATTGTTAATAAGACCGAATAAAGGAATTTTACCATATCAATTGAATGAAGTTTTGAATAAAAGACTTAAAGTTGAGGTAAGATCTCTTGCACCAGTAAAATTAAACCATTTTGAAAATAAGAATTTAAAGTGACACCAAATATTAAAGTTGACTACAAATCATCAATTAGAGACAGTCTTAAGATAATTGAAAAAAACTCATATGGAATTTGTTTTGTTGTTAAAAGTAATAAAGTTTTAGGAACTGTTACAGATGGGGATATAAGAAGAGCTCTATTAAAAAATGTTAATTTAAATAAAAATGTAGAGACAATTACTAATAAAAATTTTTCTTTTGTTAAAGAAAACTATGATTATTTAGAAATTCAGGAAAAAATAAAGAAATTTAAAATAATTCCAATTATATCCAATAAAGGACTTCTATTGGATTTTGCATCCAGCAGAAGATTGGGGCAAATTCCACAATCTGAACCCTCATTGAAAAAAAATGAGCTAAAATATGTTGTTGAAGCAATAAACTCTGGATGGGTTTCTTCACGGGGAAGATTCATAAATGAATTTGAAAAAAGCTTTGCTAAGAAATTTAAATTTAAATACTGTCTTCTTACATCCAATGGAACTACAGCTATACACTTAGCTTTATCAACTATGAATTTAAAAAAAGATGATGAAGTAATTGTGCCTAATTTTACTTTTGTGTCACCAATTAATTCAATAATCTTAGCAAATGCAAAACCTATATTGGCAGATGTAGAATATAATACATGCTGTATTGATGTTAATAAAATTAAGAAGTTAATTAACAAAAAAACAAAAGCAATTATAGCTGTACATTTATATGGACATTCTGCAAATATTATAGAATTAAAAAAAATTTGTAAAAAAAATAATTTAATATTAATTGAAGATTGTGCTGAAGCATTAGGTACCTATGTGAAAAGCAAACATGTTGGTAATTTTGGTGACTTTGGAACATTTAGTTTTTTTGCAAACAAAACTATCACAACAGGAGAAGGTGGCATGCTAGTTTTCAAAAATAAAAAAAACTATTTAAATGCAAAAAGCTTAAGAGACCACGGAATGTCTACAACAAAAAGATACTGGCATAATAAAATTGGATTTAATTATAGAATGACAAATGTTCAAGCAGCTATAGGCCTTGGACAATTAGAAAATTTTGATTATTTCTTAAAAAAAAAAATTCATATATTCAAGTTTTATAAAAAAAATTTAAATAGTAATGAGTATTTTGATTTATCAAAAGACTCATTAGGAGTAAAAAACTCATATTGGCTAGTTTATCTAAAATTAAAGAATTTTAAGAAAATCGAAAAAATTAGAAATAAATTAATATCATATTTAAAAATTAATGGTGTTGATGGTAGAACAGGTTTTTTTGCTGCAAGCCTAATGCCAATTTACAAAAAATATAAATCGGACAAAACAACATATGAAAAATCTATTATTCTATCAAAAAATATGATTACATTACCAAGCTTTGTAAACTTAAATGATTATGAGATTGCTTATGTATGCAAATTGATAAACAATTTTTTTAAAAAACAAAATTCAATTAATTAATAAAATATAAATTATATAATATTCATCCCACCATCTATAGGTAGATTGGTGCCATTTATATAACCAGATTTTTTTTTATCTAACAAAAATAAAATTGTTTCAGAAATTTCCTCTGGATTTGCAAATCTTTTTGCTGGAACTTTGCTTATATAATTTTTGTAAAACTGTTTATCAATAAAATTTTTGTCATCAATATTTTCAATACCACCAGGACAAAGACTGTTAATATTGATGTTATTTTTAGCATACATAGAGCAGGCGGATTTTACATAAGCATTAATTGCACCTTTAATTGTAGCATATATTGGACTATCTAGAATTTTAGTATTTTTATAAATATTAAGATCCTGAGCTTTAAGGCCATAAATTGAACTAAGAAGAACTATCGAGCCTGACATACCTCTTTTTCTCATTTCATTTAAAACAATCGTGCTTGACAAAATGTATGAACCTAAGTGCCCTGTAAGAGTTTTAGTTAATTCATTTAGATTAATTTTCTTAAAATGAAGTTTATTTTTTAGAGTAGATTTATTTGGATATGAGCAGTTAACCATTTTAATTGGACATCCAACTTTTTTAATCATTAAGCCAATTTTTTTTTTAAGTTGATTGAGATTTTCAAGATTTGCATTTATATAATTATAATTTTTATTATTGAAAATAGTTTTTTTTTGATCAAAATTTACAATAATTATATTTTGAGTCAGTAATTTTTTAATTAGTGTTTTGCCAATTAATCCTGAGCCACCAAATATAAATATAATTTCATTTTTCATAATTTAAAATTTTTTCTATAAATTTTTTTTGTCTTAATAAAAGTTTTAAATTTTCAGTATATACTTCTAGAGTATAGTAATCTAAATTTTTATTTAATAATTTTATAAAAGAGGATTTTTTTGTAATTTTATTATTTGTGTCAGCAATTGAATCATTATCACTCAAGTGATAGCCTTTTGTAATTGAATTTAATTTTCTTATGGCACCTTTAAATGAAAATTTTTCAGTATTTGCACTAACCTTCAGATGAGCAACATCAAGCAGTAACCCAATAGATTTTGGCAATTTTTTAAAAAAATCAATTATATCTTTCGGATTGGTAAGCAATAGTGGATTTGAACCATATTTAATAAAATTATTTTTAGTTACAACATTATTTTCAATAAGAATTTTTATCTTATTTTTTTTTGCAAACTTATTCAAATCAAGAATATTTTTTTTGAAAATTTTAAGTGCATGATTTTTAGGTAATAGATTTCCATTCAAAGTTTTACCTAAATTTTTTACATCTGGATCAATTCTAAAACCTGCATGAAAGCTAAAATATTTTGACCCTAATTTTTTTGATAGTAAAATTGAATTTTTTATTTGAGCAATTGATCTTCTCATAATTAATAAATTTTGACTTGCTAAATTAATTACAAGTTTTTTTTTAGGAGGTGGAAAATAGTTGTGAGGTCTTAATTGGATTTTATTTTTTTGTTTAATAATTTGATCTATATCAATCTTTTTAAGATATTTGCCACCAGAAAGTTCAACATCATAAATTTTTTCTTTCAGCAAATTTTTAATAACTTCTGTAGCTTTTTTGTTACGGAAACCACCAGAAGAAATAAATACTTTTTTCATGTAAATTAAATATTTTGACTTTAAATGATTACATTATATTAATTGAATATGATGTGCAACTTTTTAGGAGTAATTGTTGGTAGAGAAAATTCCAAAGGTTTAAAAAATAAAAATATTAAAATTTTTAATGGCAAACCATTAATTTATTGGTCAATTATATCTGCAAAAAAATCAAAATTATTATCTAAAACAATTGTGAATACTGACTCAAAAAAAATAATATCAATTGCAAAAAAAAATAATATTGAAGTACCTTTTATAAGACCCAAAAATTTAGCAAAAGATAGAACTTTAATTTTTCTCGTATTAAAGCATACAATCAATTTTTTTAAAAAAAAAAATATTTTTTTTAAGTATATAGTTTTGATTGAACCAACTTCACCTTTAAGACATAAAAATGAGATTGATCAAATTTTAAAATATGTCAAAAAGAATAAAGTAAAAACTCTTGTAACTGTAGGACGTGTAGAGAATCAGCATCCAAACTATTTATTTAGATTAAATAAAAAAAAAAATTTATTGCCTGTAAAAAACTACAATGTTACATCAAAAAGAAGGCAAGATATTAAAGATAATTTTTTTTTCCCAGATGGTAACTTATACGTAAGTGAT
Source organism: Candidatus Pelagibacter sp. PS_41 (assembly GCF_059417725.1). NCBI lineage: Bacteria > Pseudomonadati > Pseudomonadota > Alphaproteobacteria > Candidatus Pelagibacterales > Candidatus Pelagibacteraceae > Candidatus Pelagibacter > Candidatus Pelagibacter sp. PS_41. The sequence goes on from NZ_CM182062.1 coordinate 129,930, forward strand.
ACCGAATTATATTTAAAAAAAAAAACATTTTATCATAATATGACAGAAGGATGGGTTTTGCCAAAATATCAAAACTTTGAAGCTGATGATAAAATTGATTTTTTTATTATGGAAAAATTATTTAATAAAATAATAATAAAAAAAAATGGATAAGAAAACTTTAAAAAAATTATTAAAAGTTATTCCAGGAGGTTCTCATACCTATTCCAGAGGTTTTGATCAATTCCCCTCGAATGCTCCTACTATATTAAAAAAAGGAAAGGGGGCCTATGTTTATACAGATAAAAATAAAAAATTACTTGATTATGGAATGGGCTTAAGATCTGTAAACATTGGATATTCAGAGAAATCAGTCTTGGAGGCAGTTAGAAAAAGTATTGAAAATGGCAATAATTTAACACTACCATCTACAGTTGAGCTAGAAGCAGCACAATTAATTCTAAAACTAATTAAATCTGCTGACATGGTAAAATTTGCAAAAAATGGCTCTACAGCAGTTACAGCTGCGATTAAATTGGCAAGAGCATATACTGGAAGAGAAAAAATTTTAATTTGTAAAGATCATCCTTTTTTTTCATATGATGATTGGTTCATTTCTTCAACACCAATTAAGAGAGGTATACCAAATAATATTTTAAAAAATGCCATTAGTTTTAAATACAATTCTATTAATGAAGTAAAAAATAAAATTTTGAAATATAAAAATAAAATTGCAGCGCTTGTTTTGGAGCCATCACACCAAGAGTGTCCCTATAAAAAACCTGAAAAAAAAATATGTTGTGGAGAACTTAATTGTGAATATAAAAAAAAAAAAATTTTCTTCAAGAAATTCAAACATTATGTAAAAAAAATAACATTGTTTTTATATTAGATGAAATGATTACTGGTTTCAGGTGGGATATTCATGGTGCTCAAAATTTATATAAGGTAAAACCAGATTTAAGCACATTTGGAAAAGCAATGGCCAATGGTTTTTCTATTTCTGCATTATGTGGCAAAAGAGAAATTATGAAATTAGGATCAATAGAATTTAAAAAAAAAGAAAGAGTTTTTCTAATTTCATCAACATTTGGTGCAGAAATGTCATCATTAGCAGCTTTCTTATCAACTATAAAATTTATTAAAAAAAATAATGTAATAAACAAAAATTGGGATTATGGAAAAAATTTAAAAAAAATATTTAATGATGTGGCGAAAGAACATAAAATTGAAAAGTATATTTATATGGGAGGGATAAATTGTTCACCATTTTTTGTTTGTAAAAATGAAAAATATGAAGTTTCACTAGATTTTAGAACATTATTAATGCAAGAAATGATTAAATGTGGAATTTTGCTTCCAAACTACATTTCAATATCATATTCACATGGAAAAAAAGAATTAGAAATTACAAAGAAAGCAATAAAAAAATCTTTTATAATTTACAAAAAAGCCCTTAAATGGGGTGTTAAAAAATATTTAGAAGGCGACTCAATTAAACCAGTTTTTAGAAAATACAATTAATGACTTATAAAGTTGATATAGATAAATTGGTTGATGATTTTAATAATAAAGGTTTTTGCCACGTAGATTTATTAGATCACAATGAAGCAATAGAATTCTCTAAACTGGTAGATAAAGAATATGATTTAGCAATAACAGAAAAAAGAAATTTGTTAACAGGTTTGAATAATTTTGAGGAGTTTTGGACCCTAATTTCAGATGAAAGAATACTTGAAATTGTAAGAAGTTTGTTAAAAGAAAAAATATATTATTTATATCATTCTGCAATAATGAAAACAAAAGAAGATAAGCATTATCAACACCACAGAGATAACCCGTTTAGAAAATTTGGTGCTGGAGAAGACTGGGATGAAAAAAAAGAAAAGTATAAAATAATTCGTGTGGGAATATATTTAAATACTTATGAAGAAACTAAGTTTTCATTAAATTTAATACCAAACTCTCATAAAAATAATATTTCATGGAGAGAGGCATTAAGATTTATGCACAAAAAAATTAAAAGATATGGAATAAACGATAAATATATAAATTTTTTACCAAAAATTTTTGGTCAAGGAATAAAAGCTAATGCAGGCACTTGTATTTTTTTTGATCCAAGAGTTTATCATTCACCAAGTCCACATAAAAACTCAAGGAGAGCAATTTTTTTATCTTTTGGTAACCAATCTGCTCATTCAAAAAATTATGTAGATTATTTTAGTAAGACTAGGAGTAAAGACCACGAAGGTCTTGATTTTGAAAAACTTAGTTCTCAATCGAAATTTAAAGAATTTCTATTAAAAAAAGATTTGTATTTTCCTTTAAAATAAATTTTGTTTTTTTTAATCAAGATTTTTTTTGTTTAAAAAAAATTTTTGATTATCTAATAGTATATAAGGCTTGAATTTTTCACAATATGTAGCAAATATAATTTTTTTTAGATAATTTTTATTTTTTATTTTTTTAATTTGATAAATTTTTTCAAGCTCACGTTTACTATAAATTTTTTTTGACCATTTATATTTTTTATTAGCTTTGACTAATTCTTGAATAATATTAATATTCTTTAAAATTTTTGTTATTAAATATTTTGCAAGATTAAATAACTCACTATGCGTCTTGATTAATATTTTGTCTAAATTTTCTAATTTATTAATATTAAACCTTATTTGTTTGATAACAGGCCCATTATCTATTTTTTTATTAATTAAATGAGCAGTGCACCCAAAATATTTTTCATTATTCAACAATGCAAAATTAATACCACCAAATCCTCTGTATTTTAATGTTCCAGGATGGAAATTTATTGAAGCTACTTTTACACTTTCAAGAACTTTTTTATTTAAAATAAAATAACTTCTGAAACAAAAAATGAAGTCATATTTATGTTTAATTACTGTTTTCCAATTAATTTTTTCATTTGGAAAATTTGATTTAATAAATTTAACTTTAGAAAGGTTCTTTAAAATTTTAATCAATCTATTTGTGTGAATGCAGTTGCTTCTACCAAGAAATAAAACTTTATATTGCATATTATTTTAACTAAAAGCTATTAACATAAATTAATTATTTATAAAAATTAATATTACTACATAATTAAAAATAAATGATATATGAATAATTAAAATGTAGAATTAATAGATTATCTAATCAAAAATTATAATGAAAGAAATAATAATTAATAAAAAAAGGATTTCAAAAAAAAATAATAAAGTTTATATAATTGCAGAAGCAGGAATTGGACATTTTGGTTCTTTTAAAATTGCAAAAAAACTTGTTGATTTAGCAAAAAATTCAGGAGCTGATGCTGTAAAGTTTCAAGCATATATTACAAAAGATTTAATTCATAAAAATTTTAAAAATTGGTATCATCGCTATGCAACGAAAGAAGTAGATTTTAATTTTTTTCTTAAATTGAAGAGTTATTGTAAAAAAAAAAATTGAAATGCTTTTAACTCCTCACACTGAAAGTGTATTAAGTTGGATAAAAAAGCTAAACTTACCTGCTATTAAAGTTGGCTCTGGAGAGTTAGGTAATTTTTACTTTCTAAATAAAATTATATCATTAAAAAAGCCAATTATTGTTTCTACAGGTATGCATGAATTAGATGATTTAATTAAACTAAAAAATTTTTTTAAGAAGAAAAAAATTTACAATGTTATATTTTTGAAATGTCAATCGACATATCCATCTGTTGATCAAGATATAAATTTTAATAATTTTAAAAAATTTAAAAAAATTTTCAATGAATATTTTATTGGCTATTCTGATCATTCAAAAGATGATCTTGCTATTACTGGTTCAATTTTTAATGATGCTAAAGTAATTGAAAAACATATATCAATTAAATTTAATGTCAAAAATGCACAAGACTGGAAAGTAAGTTTTAATCAAAAAAAAATGAAAAATATGATTAATAAAATAAGAAGAATTGAAAAAATTCTTGGATCAGAAAATATTTTTGTTTCAAAAAAAGAAAAGAAATCAAAAGTTTGGGCAACAAAAAGTATATTTTCTAAAAATAAAATTTTAAAAAATTCTAAAATAAACTCTAACAATGTTTGTTTACTAAGACCAGGAAAAGGTCTAAAAGCAAATCTTTATACTAAAATTATAAATTTAAGATTAAAAAAAAATATTGAACCGTACACATATATTAAACAAGGTGACTTCAAAAAATAAAAAAAAAATCTTCTTTTTATCTGGTAAAAGAGGCGGATATGATGCCATGTTGCCATTATCAAAAAAACTCTCAAAAACTAAAACAATTGATTTTAAAATTATTTTAACAGATCAACATAATTACAAAAATTTTGGAAAAACTTTGAAAATAGCTCAAAAAGATTTTAACTTTAAAAAAATTGTTAAATTAGATTTAAATCAAAAAGATAGCTCAAGTAAATCTCGATTGAAAGCAATGTCAATTTTAATTAATAAATTAACTTTATATTTATCTAAAAATGTACCAGATTTATTAATTTTATATGGAGATAGAGCCGAGTCATTTATTGCAGGTTTTGTGTGTGTTAATTTGAATATACCAATTTGTCACTTTCAAGGTGGCGATCTTTCTGGAAATATTGATGAAAAACTAAGACATGCATTAACCAAAATATCAGACTTACATTTTGCTTCTAATTATATGAGCAAAAAAAGAATTTTACAAATGGGTGAAAACAAAAAATCAGTTTTTAATATTGGAGATAGTCATATCGATTCCTTAAAAAAAGTTAGTTTTAAAAAAAATGCAATTTATAAAAAATATGATCTTCAAATTAATGAAGATTACTGTGTTTTATTATTTCATCCAGATGGAACCTCAAAGTTAAAGAATAAAGAATATATAGATATTATATTAAAAACTCTTGAATCTATTAATATAAAAATTATTTGTGTTTATCCATGTACCGATATTGGATATGAGGTAATTATAGATTCACTTATTAACAAAAGCAAATCGAATAAAAAATTTAATATTTTTCCTAACATTGCTTATTCAGAATTTTTAAATTTAATTAAATTTTCAAAATTTTTTATTGGCAATTCTTCGTCAGGAATCATAGAAACACCATATTTAAAAAAACCGTTTGTTAATCTGGGAAATAGGCAAAATAATAGATTAAAATCGAAAAATATAATTTCGTCTAAAATTAAGCAAAAAAGTATTTTAAAAAGTATAAAATTGGCACTATCAAAAAAATTTAAAAAAAATCTAAAAAATCCTAATCTTTTTTATGGAAATGGTAAATCCTATAAACAGGCATATAAAAAAATTTTAAGTAATATTAATAATATTAAGGTTGAAAAAAAATTTAATGAAATCAACTAAGTTATTATATTTTAAAGGAATCAATCTTAATAAAGAAAATATTTCGATCCTTAAAAAAAAATTTTTATTATTTACCATTAAGAATATTGCTTCTGTTAAAAGTATTAATAAAAAAGATATTGAAGAAATATCAGTAATTTATTGTGATCAAAATTTTACCTATAGTTCACGATTCTTAAATATGTTTAAAAATTTAAAATATTTAATTTCCTCTACTACATCCACCGATTTTATAGATCATAAATATTGTAAAAAAAATAATATTGAAATTATTTCATTAGAAAATGACGGAAAATTTTTAAATTCAATTACCTCTACTGCAGAACACACTTTGGGATTAATTTTATTAACTGCGAGAAATTATGTTTCTGCAATAAAGTCAATTGATAAAAAAAATTTTAATAGAAGGCCTTTTGGTGGCTATAAAATGCTTTCTAGATGTTCTTTAGGTATTATTGGATATGGGAGATTAGGAAAATTAGTTGCTAGATTATCAAAAAATATTTTTAAAAAGGTTTATTATACAGATACTAAGCTTCAAAAAAAAAATTATAAAAAAAAATTACAAACAATTTTTAAAAATTGTGATTTTATTACACTTCATATCAAATCAAAAAATAACTTGAATTTTTTTCAAAAAAAAAACTTGCCGCAAATAAAAAAAAGTTTTTATTTGATAAATACATCGAGAGGTGAAGTTGTTGATGAAAGTTTTATATTAAAATTATTATCTCAAAAAAAAATGCTTGGTTATGGTACTGATGTTATAAAAGGTGAGTTTACAAGAAAATTTGATATAAAAAAAAATCTAATTTTTAAGAATAGAAAAAAATACAATATAGTTATTACGCCGCATATTGGCGGATCTACACTTGATGCTTGGAATTTAACTGAAAAAAGAGTAATAACTAAACTTATTAATAAAAAACTATCGTGAAAATACTTATACTTGGTGGTGATGGTTATCTTGGATGGCCCACAGCATTAAATCTATCTAGGAAAGGATATGATGTCGTATCTGTTGATAATTTTTCAAAAAGAAAAATAGAAATAGCCTATGGTATTAAACCTTTGTTTAAAATAGAAACAATGCAAAACAGAGTAAAAGAATGGAATAAACTAAAATATAAAAATAAGATTAAGTTTATTTGTGGTGATTTATTAAATCATAGATTTGTTTATAAATTATTATCAAAATATAAACCTGATGCAGTTATTCATTATGGGGAACAACCCTCAGCACCTTATTCAATGGCAGGAAGAGAAGAAGCAGTTTTTACACAAAATAATAATGTAATTGGCACCCTGAATCTTTTGTTTGGTATAAAGAAATATTGTCCAAAAACACATTTGATTAAACTTGGCACAATGGGAGTTTATGGTACTCCAAATATAGATATAGAGGAGGGTTATTTAAAGGTTAATCATAAAGGCAGAAAAGATATTGTTCAATTTCCAGTCAAGCCACATAGCTATTATCATTTATCAAAAGCTCATGACAGTTTAAATCTGGCGTTTGCTTGTAGAGTATGGAATCTTAGAGCTACAGATTTAAATCAAGGTGTAGTCTATGGGACAGATACAAATGAAACCAAACTATCTGAAAAATTTAGTACTAGCTTTCACTACGATCATTTATTTGGTACGGTTATAAATAGATTTTGTGTAGAGGCAGCAATAAATAAACCACTTACAGTTTATGGACAAGGTAATCAAAAACGTACTTTTTTGAATATCCTTGACACATTGAAATGTGTGGAACTTGCAATTAAAAACCCTGCAAGGTTAGGTGAATTTAAAGTGAGAAATCAATTTACAGAGGTATTTAGCATAAAAGAATTGGCATATTTAGTTAAAAAAGCTTCAAAAAAAATTGGATTAAATACAAAAATTGAATTTATCAAAAATCCCAGACATGAACTTGCTAAACATTATTACAAGCCAAAAAATGATAGTTTTTTAAAAATTGGATTAAAACCAATCTATTTAAATGATGATTTTATACTAAAAGTTATTAATAAAATCATAGAAGTAAAAGATAGAATTGACAAAAATATCATTGACCCGAAAGTAAAATGGGATCAAAGACAAAAGTAAAATCTATTGGGATCATACCAGCAAGAGGTGGTTCAAAAAATATTAAAAATAAGAATTTAATAAAGATAAATAATCTATCACTAATAGAAATTGCTTATACACAAGCAAAAAAATCAAAAAAATTTGACAACATTTTGTGCTCAACTGACTCTAAAATTATAATTGATCACTGTATAAAGAAAAAAATACCTTTCATTAAAAGACCCAAAAAATATGCAAAAGATAGTTCAAATGTTGTTGAAACTGTATTGCATGTTTTGAGTGCTGAAAAAGATAAGAATAATTTTTATGAATTAGTTGGATTATTACAACCAACATCACCTTTTTTAAAAGTGGATGATATAAAAAAAGTAATGAATTTGCTTGAAAAAAACAAACACCTAAATTCTTGCCAAACAGTTCATCCTACTCCTCACAATTATCATTATTTAAATACAAGAACAGCAAAAAGTAATAATTTAGAATTTATGTTTGAAAAACAAAGGATTAAAAAATTTAATAAACAAAAAAAAATTAAAACATATAGTTTTGGAAATTTTTTAGCATCAAGGGTAAAGATATTACAAAAGTCAAAAAATTTATTTTCTAAACCATCTGGTTTTAAAGTTACAGATAGAATTTCAAGTTTTGATCTTGATAATAAATCAGATCTAATATTTGCAAAATTAATTAGTAAAAATTTGTGAAAAATAATTTCGTATTATATATAACTAATTTTTCAACACTTGAGGGAAGCTTAATTACACACCAAGATTTATTTGAAAATTTAAACGATAATTTTGAAAATTTTATCATAGTTAATTGGACTAATTTGACTTTTTTTAACAAAAAAAAATATTTTTTTGATATCAAAACAAAATATAAAATTTTTAATCCACTTTCAATTTCTGAATTTAAAAATTTTTGTAAAAATAAAAATATTTTAGTTATAAGCAATTTTGGAAAAACTTATGGAACTTTTAGAATCCATTATGCTTTAAAAAAATTATCTATTCCAATTCTTATGATATCTAATATTGGAAATCCTTCGGGGGGAGCCATGATAAGATCAATTAAACATCCTATTAAATTCATTGAAAGTTATTTTAAAAAACATTTTTATCAGAATTTTACGCAATTATTAATGATAATTGGAATTTTACCAAAGGTAGAAATTAGATTTATTTCCAATAAAAAAATTATAGAAAATATAAAAAAAAGTAAATTTAAATCATTTTTGCTTAATAATAATTTATTTGCAGCGATAAGAATAGAATTAGTTAATAGTAGAACTTACGATGCTTATAAAAATCAAAATTATAAAATCTCAGAGGATTACATCGTTCATTTGGACGCTTCTTTAAATTACAAAGAAGAAATAGAGTTAAGAGGAGCGCTATCAGCCTCAATCATAGAAAAACATTATTATTATCTTAGTAAATTTTTAACAAAACTATCCACAGAATTTAACAAAGAGGTAGTTGTATGCATTCATCCAGGATATGATTTAGAACATCATCAATTTTATTTAAAAAAATTTAATGTGATTAAATTCAAAACTCGGGAATATGTATATAAGTCATTTATAACAACTAATTTTGACTCTAGTGCAATTGAGGATGCTATTTTTTTGAAAAAAAAAATTATAGGATTTAAATCAAAGTTTATGACTAAAAACGAAATCGAACATTCAAGAAAGTATGCAAATATTGTTGGATATTATTTTGCAGATATAATTAAAGATTATGATTTTGAAAAAGATGATTTATTAAAAAAAATTTCAGATAATATTAATAATTATGATAAACATATTAATTCATATCATAATTTAGACCCTAATATTTCTGGTTTGGATAAAATTATAAATATAATTAAAGAAAGATTTTTTAATAATTAATATTTAATAATCGTTATATTGTCTTTTTCTTATTTTAAGATTTTTGAGGTTAATTGTATGTCTCAGTTTATATTGCAATTGTATTTTCAACATCTGAAAAAAAATATCATTCTTATATTTAAATTTTTTTAAATTTTTTAATGACTCAGCCCAAAAATTTTCCTCATTAATATTTCTTGATATGACGTGATTAGGTATAAGGGAACATTTGCTATTTATTAATTCTTTTTGAATAACTAGAAAAGCCCTACATTTATTCACTTGTTTACTAGTTAATTTTTTCATTTTATTAATATTCATTAGTTTTTTGACTATCTCTTTTTTTGAACGAGTCATTTTGATTAAATTTAAATTTGAATATGACGAATTATCCACGAAAATACTATTAATCTTAAATGCAGGATATTCTATGCCTGCTGTACCATGCGAAGTTAATGCTACATCTGCAATTTTTAGGAGTGAAGAACTTTTTAAATAATTTGGAAATAACTTTATATTTTTATGTTTTGTTACTAAGTTTTTAATAATATTTTTGTGGTTTTTTTTTGAATTGTAAAAAAATTCTGTTGGGTGGGGTTTAATAATCCAATTCACATTATTAATTTTTGGAATTAGTTTAAGTATATAATCTGTCCAAGTGTAGTTGTCTTGAAAATTTACTCTTGGACCATTATGAAAATTACGGTCAATGTAATGATTTAAAAAAAAAACTACAATTTTTTTTTTACTCCATTTAAATTTATCAATTAACGTATTTTTGGAAATTTCCTTAATTTTAGTATTTCCAAATTCTTTAATACGAGCATCTATTCCAAAATTTTTACTATTTAGATTTTTAATATATATTTTTTCAAACAATTTTAAAATTTTTTTTTTATTACACGCATATATTTCATTAAAAATTTTTTGTGATATGTTATATCTGTAATCGTGTCTTTGTTTCCAATTTGTATATCTTCTTAAAGAAATATAATCCTCACCACATCTAGCAAAAATCTCTATTTTTTTTTTAAGACATATCTGAAAAAAAGAGTTTAAAGGATTAAATGCAGTTTCAGATTGAACACTAATTTTAATTTTTTTGTTTGTATTTAATAAATATTCTATCTGATCGCACATAGCCATACAGTCAGCTAACAAAACTATAAGTTCATTATTTAAATTATTTAAAGATGATACTCCTGTATATCTAATGAACGTATCATAGGTAGATAGACCAATATTAATCCCATTGTAATTAATTTTACAAAATTGTTTGATTGTTTTTATATTTTTAGAAATCTTAAATGCTTTATAAAGATAAAATAATCGTTTTTTGAAATTTGGATTTTTAAGATACAAAAATTTTTTAATTCCATAACTTCTAAAAATAATTTCACCTTTTAAATCACCATATCTCATTATTGCAGTTACATTATAATTGAAATATTGATTTAAAAATAATGCAGTTATAGCATTAGTAACAGTGTAAGACGGGTGGTTAATAAAGTTTTCAACTATAATAGTTTTTTGATCAAATTTAGATTTTTTTTTGTTTATCCATTTTTTATTATTTGCTTCTATGAATTTCCTAAATTTAAAAGATTTCAATGGATTAATTTTATTTCGATTAAATGTAAATAAAATAAAGTCTATAAAATTGATTTTTCCTAAAAAAAAATTTAGGTACTGTATTTTTTTGCTTAAATCTTTTTTTTCATAAATTATGAAACATATTAAATAATTGATAATAAAGATTAACTTATTGCTCATAAATATTACTAGTGGCACAAAAGTATTCTAGATATAAAATTACCTAAATAAAGATAAATTAATTTGTTAAATAATAAATTTTCATCTTTATCATTTGTAAAATGTTATATAGATTTATTTCTATTTATCTAATAAATAATAATATCAATTAATGATTTCAAAAATAATATATATTGTAGAAAAAAAATTCTTTTTACAAATATTTTTTTTATTTTTCCTGCTGATCATTTCAACTTTTTTAGAGTTAATTAGCATTGGCTCTATACCTATTTTTTTAATGGCAATATCTGATGTCGATCAATTTTTTGATAAACTGTCATTTTTAAATAATTTTAACTATATGAAATTAGATAATACTATGAACTTAATATATTTCGTTAGTTTTGGAATTATTATTATTTTTTTTCTGAAGAACTTATTTTTATTTTTTTCAAATTATTATCAAGGTAAATTAAGAAAACACATTAGAGAAGATATAAAAGAAAAAATTTTAAAGACATATTTATTTATGCCTTATAAATTTCATTTAAACTTTAATCCCTCGCTATTAGTAAGGAATATTACTCACGATAGTATTCACGCATCAGATGTCTTATTCATAGTTATAACGATTTTAAAAGAATTAATTTTATTATTATTATTACTCTTGGTGTTAATATTTTCGACACCAATCAATACATTTCTTTTAATTATACTTTTGTCTTTAATAAGCTATGTCTTTTATTTTCTTGTAAGAAAAATTATAAAAAAAGCAGGTATAAATTTACGACAATCCTCAGGGCTTGAATTAAAAAATTTATTACAATCATTTGGATCAATAAAGGAAACAAAAATATTATCTCGAGAAAATTATTTTTTAAATTTAGTGAAATTCAATATAAAGAATATTGAAGACTCTAAGTTTATTTCTGGACTTATTTCCTCGGTTCCAAAATTAGTCTTAGAAGTGGTAACAATTTCATTAATAACTTTTGTGTTAATTTTATACTTTAATCTAGGATACGAATTTAATCAAATATTGCCGAAAATAACATTGTATGTAGTTTGTGCTTTGAGAATGATTCCTGCTTTTAACACTATAACTTCCAAATTTACTATATTTAAACTTCATAGTATTTCATTAAATGCTATTTACAAAGATTTAAAAGACAACAAGCTAACTATAGAGAGCACAAATAGCTTAAAAGAAACTGATGATTTAAAAGAAAAAATTAATAAAATTTTAATAAAGAATATTAGTTTTGGTCATGAAAAAAATAGTTATACCTTAAAAAATATTTCCATGTCTATTTTGGCAGGTGAAAAAATAGGTATTTTGGGTAAGTCAGGGTCTGGTAAAAGTACTTTTGTTGATTTATTATTGGGGTTACATTTGCCAAATGAAGGCTCAATATTAATCAATAATCATAATATAAAAGATAACTTAGAATATTGGAGAAATAAAGTTGGTTTTATTCCACAAAATTTATATTTATTTGATGATACTATAGTAAGCAACATCACCTATGGCTTACTTGAAAAAGATGTTGACTATAAAAAATTCAATCACTGTCTTAAAATTTCAAATCTCTCAGGTTTTGTAAATAATCTAAAAGATAAAGAAAAAACTTTAATTGGAAATAATGGTATTAGAATTTCAGGAGGCGAAAAACAAAGAATTGGTATTGCGAGAGCCTTATATAATTTGCCAGAACTTCTTATATTTGATGAGTCAACTAGTGCTTTAGACTCTAATAATGAGAATTTAATCATGAATGAAATTGATAATTTAGACTATAAATGTACTAAGATAATAATCTCTCATAAATTGGGACCTTTGTTAAATTGTGATAAAATTTACGTTTTTGATAATGGTAGAATAATTCACTCTGGTAGTTTAGAAGAAGTAAAAAATAATTATACGATATAAATGAAAAAAAAAATTATTTACCTAAGCTTAACTGCTGACAACCTTCATCATGGTCATATAAAACTTATTCAAGAAGCAAAAAAATTTGGATTATTGATTGTAGGTTTATTAACTGATCAGGCTGTCTCTAAAAACAAAAGAATTCCTTTACTGAATTATGATCAAAGAGAAATGATAATTAAAAATATATCTGGAGTAAACAAGGTAATACCACAAAACGAGTGGGACGACTCTGTAAATATTAAAAAACTAAAACCTGATTATGTAATACACGGCGATGATTGGCTTCAAGGACCACAATCAAATTTGAGATTAAAAGTCATAAAAGTACTAAAAAAATATGGTGGCAAGTTGATTGAATTTCCTCACACAAAAGGAATATCTTCTACAGCATTATCTAGATATGAGATTGAGCAAGGAATACAACCTGAGTCTAGATTAAAAAATTTGAAAAAAGCTTTATCTGTAAAAAAAATAATTAGAATAATTGAGACTCATAGCCCAATTTCAGGAATAATCGCTGAGAAGGCAAGTGAAAATATAAATGGAAAGATTAATTATTTTGATGGATTTTGGTCAAGCTCTTTAACAGATGCATCTCATAAAGGTAAGCCAGACATTGAAGCTCTAAATATTTCTGAAAGACTTGAAAATATAAACAATATATTTGAAGTAACTTCTCGTCCATTGATAATGGACATAGATACTGGTGGTAAAGTAGAACATTTGAAATTAAATATTAAATCTTTAGAGAGATTAGGCGTTTCTGCGATTATAATGGAGGATAAGACTGGATTAAAAAAAAATTCTTTACATAAAAATACTTCAAATCAAAAACAAGATAGTATTAAAAATTTCTCTAATAAGATTAAATCAATTAAGTCAGTGCAATTAAATAAAGAATTTATGGTTATTGCTCGGATTGAAAGTTTAATATTGGGTAGAGGATTAGAAGATGCTTTAAAAAGAGCAAAAAATTATGTCAAAGCTGGAGCTGATGGAATCATGATACACAGTAAAAAAGAAACCCCAACAGAGATCTTTAATTTTGCTAAAAGATTTAGAAAAGATTTTAAAGATATTCCGTTAGTTTGTGTGCCATCGACTTATAACAATGTTAAAGAAAAGGAATTTGAAAAAAGAGGTTTTAATATTGTAATTTATGCAAATCACTTATTTAGAGCAGCATATCCTGCCATGGTCAAAACAGCTAAATCAATTTTAAGAAACGAAAGATCTAAAGAAATAGACTCTAGCTTAGCCACAATCAAAGAAATGTTAGAATTAATCCCTGGAACTAAATAGATTAGATGATTAATCCTGATAAATTTTCAAAAGCAGTAAAAAAAAATATCAAATTAGTAGTTGGAGTGCCTGATTCGTTATTAAAATATGTGTGTCACTCTTTGAAGAGCAAATTTAAAAAAAATTATATAATTTCTAATAACGAAGGCTCGTCAATAGCTTTTGCAATTGGGCATTATTTATGTACCAATTTGCCAGCACTAATTTATATGCAAAATTCTGGAATAGGAAATGCAATTAATCCACTAGTATCTCTAGCTCACAAAAAAGTATATGGGATACCAATGGTTTTACTGATTGGATGGAGAGGTGAATTAAAAAAGAATATACAACTAGCTGATGAACCTCAGCATCTAACCCAAGGTAAAATTACACTTGAGCAACTTAAATTACTTCAGATTCCTTATAAGATTTTAAATTCAAAAGAAAAAAAAATTGATACTTTAATTAAAAATTTAAAAAATCAAGCACTAAAAATAAAAGGACCTGTGGCGCTTATAGTTAGAAAAAATACATTTAGTAAAGTAAATTTGAAAAATGAAATTGAAAATAACAGATATCTTCTAAGAGAAAATATAATAGAAATAATTTTAAAGAATATTCCAAAAAACTCTATTATTGTTTGTACTACTGGATTGGCCTCACGAGAACTTTATGAATTAAGAAAAAAAAATAATTTAAATATTTGTAGTGATTTTTTAACAGTTGGTGGAATGGGGCATAGCTCTCAAATAGCAGCAGGGATAGCTTTTTCGTCTAAAAAAAAGATTGTTTGCATTGATGGAGATGGTTCAATTTTAATGCATCTAGGAAGTATTATTAATAGTTCAAAACAATCTAATTTAACACACATATTAATTAACAATAATGTACACGATTCTGTAGGAGGCCAAACCACAAACTCTAGTGCTATTGATTTTTCAAAAGTAGCAAAAGAACTTGGATACAAAATTTGCAAAAGAGTTTACAAAGAAGATGATATAAATAATGAGGTAAATAAATTAGTAAGAAAAAATGTCTCTTCTTTTATAGAGATTAAAAGTAATCCAGGATATAAATTGGGTATCGGAAGACCTAAGGAAACTCTTTCATATAGAAAGAAAAATTTTATGAAGTTGATTTAAACATGAATGATATTAAAAAAATTACAAATAGATATAATAAATCAAAAATTTTATTTACTGCAGGACCTGCAAGTTTAATAGATGAAAATGTTAAAAACTTAAAACCTTGTTTTGGAAGGGGAGATAAAGATTATTTAATAACAGAAAAAAGAGTTTTAAAAAAAATTAATAAAATTGCAGGAAATTTTAAAAATATTGTGTGCAACCAGGGTTCAGGAAGTCTTTCAATTGAAATTGCAGCAAAAAATTTTTTATTTGGTAAAATTCTTGTAATAAATACTGGTTATTATTCAGATAGAATTAAATATATATTAAGTAAAATACAAAAAGAAAATTTAAATAATATAAAAAAAATAACTGAAATAAACTGGGATAAAATTGATGAAATTAGTGAAAAATTTGATTGGATATTTTGTTGTTACACAGAAACTAGCATGGGTTTAAAACTGTCAATTTCTGAGATAAAAAAACTCTCAAAAAGAACTTCATCAAAAATTATGTTAGATGCTACTGGCTCGATTGGTCTTGAGTCAAATCACAACGTGGCAGATGTTGTAACTTTTAGTTCATGTAAGGGTTTATTTGGTCTGACTGGTGCAAGTTTTATTTGCTTTGATCCTAAACCAATAAATGAAGTAAATTCATTTTACCTTGATATAAACACGCATATTAATAAAAAAGTTACAGGACCATATCACACAATTTATTCACTAGACAAGGTGTTAGAAAAGCACGAAATTTATAAATATGCTGTAAAAGTGAATAAAGAAAAAGCTTTAATAAAATGGAAAAATTATTTGTCAAAAAAAACAAAAAACCAACCACTTCTATGCACCCATGTAAAAAAAAAATATTAGTTAAAAATAAAAAGGTTATCATGTATCAGCCTAGAGTAAAAATAGATGGAAATATAATTTGCCATTTAGGTGAAGTACATTTGGGAAAAAAATCTAAAGGACAAATATTAGATTATTTATCTTAAAATGAAGAAAATTTTAGTTGATATGTCTGCAACCCTGATTCATCATGGACATATTAGGCTTTTAAAGAAAGCAAGCAAATTTGGGCAAGTGATAGTAGCATTGACTGATGATCATGAAATAAAAAAACATAAAAATTTTACGCCCGAGCTAAATTATAAATTTAGAAAAGAGATTTTGGAATCAATAAAATATGTAAATAGGGTAATTAAGTCACCTTTTTATATAAATGAAATTTTTCTAAAAAAAAATAAGATTGATCTTTTAGTCCATGGAAATGATAACAAAAATATTGTCCCAAAAAATAAAATACTTACTTTTTATAGAACAAAAGGTATAAGCAGTACAATTTTAAGAAAAAAAGCATGCAAAAATCAAAAAAAAAAGCTGGCTTAGTATTCCTAATAGAAGGTTTTTCCGGATCAGGCAAGAGTACTTTGTCAAAGTTATTACACAAAAAAATTGAAAAAAAAATTGGTAATACAATAGTTTTAAGTGGAGATAATTTTAGAAAAGTTTTGAATTTAAATAAATACAAAAAAAATGACAGAATTAACAATTCTCATTTATTTAGTAAATTAATCAATTTACTGTCAGAAAGGAATATTAATGTAATATTTAGTATTGTTGGATTGAATAAGAAAATAAGATCAATATATAAAAAAAATATAAAAAATTTTTTTCTAATTTTTATTGATACTGATATTAATAAAATAATTAAGCTGAAAAAAAAAAACATATATATAACCAAAAAAAAAATATTGTTGGAATTGATATAAAGGCCGAATATCCTAGAAATGCTGACTATACTATAAAAAATGATTTAACTAAAAATTTTTCAAACCAAGTAAAAAACTTTATAAAATCCAAAGAATTAAAAAAATTCATTTCATGATAAGTAAAATTCTAAAAAAAAAAGAAGTTTTTATTTATAAAAGCAAAGGCTATGTACATTGTAAAAACTTTATTTCAAAGAAAGTTTTAAAAGAACTTAATAAAAATATTTTAGAAATTGAAAATTATCCTGAAACACTAAATAAATGGATGAAATATTTTGATCCAAAATACGATAATAGTTCCATGGTATTGACAAGAATTGAAAATTTTGTTCAGTATAATATTTTTTTTAAAAATTTTCTTAAATCTAAAAAATTACAAGAAAATCTTGAGTTACTTTATGGTAAAAAAGTAACTTTGTTTAAAGATAAATATCATCCAAAATTTCCAGGATCAAAAGGATTTGATGCACATCAGGATGCTACAATTTGGGAGGGCATGTATAATATGAAAAATTATATTACGCTATGCATTATGTTGGATGACACAACGAGATCTAATGGTGCATTAGAGTTTGCGGAATATGATCCAAATAAAAAAGTTTTGATATCAAAATCTTGGAGTAAAATTTCTACAAATAATCAAAAGAAATTAAAGTGGAAAAAGATATTTGCAAAAAAAGGAGATGTTATTTTTTTTGATGATTATGTTCCACACAGATCTTCAAATAATATTTCAAAAAATAAAACTAGAAAATCATTATTTATGACTTTTAATGATTTCAAATTTGGTAGTAAAAGAAAAATATATTATAAAGATAAGAGAAAAAGTTATCCACCAAATTTTGAAAGAAAAGATAGTAAACAATATATATTTAAAGCTTAGACTGATTTGATAAAAGACTCATTAAGATCATTAACTTCATTTATTCAATTAAATTTAAAATTTATTTTTAATTTTTCTCAGAAGAAAACTTTAATATTTAATTTTCCAAGAGAACAAGTTGCGAAAAAAGACATCAACTATATTCAAGATTTATTTAAGGACTTAGAAAAAAAATATTTAGTTGTTTATATACATAAGATAAAAAATCAAAATCTTAATTTAAAAAATAAATATTATATGCATCAGTATTTATTGAAGTTTATTTTTAATGTAGATTTTTTTGTATCAAATTATATAAGTGATTTTTTTCCATTTAAATCAAAAAAAATTTATATACATCACTGTATTACAGATAGTCCATTAACAGATATTAAAAAAAATAATGAAATAGCAGCAAGGTTTTATTGTTATAATTATATTTTGATTAATTCGAAATTTGTTAAAAAATATTTTAATCAAATATTATCAGAATACTGTAAAAAATTTAAAAAAAAAATACTTATCAAGTAATAGATGTCGGATACCCTAGGATTGATTATTTATTAAAAAAAATAAATTTAAAAAATAAAAATAAATCAATTATAATTGCACCAGCAAATTTTATTGCTTTTAAAAATTTTAGTTTAATTAATGATCTAGAGTTTATAATTGATAATTTATTAAAATTTTTCAGTTTAAAGGTAATTTTTAGACCTCATCCTCAAAATAGAAAAGATATTTTAACTGAGAATTTTAAATTTAATGAACGATTTGCATTTTTAAACAAATATCAAAATGACAAGAGATTTATATTTGATACATCTGATAATTATTTAAAAAATTATTCAGAATCTAAATTAATGATATCAGACTTATCTGGAACAGCTTTTACTTTTGCTTTTTTAACAAATAATCCAGTGTTATTCTTCTCAAATAATGAAAAAAAATTCCAAAGACTTTATAATACCTTTGAACACTTCAAATTAAGATCTAAAACAGGAATAGTTTGTAATAAAAAAAAATTATTTTTGCGAAATATGAATAAATTGATAAAAAATAAAAAAAATTTTTCATCATTAATTAAGTTAGAAAAGAAAAGATTAACCCAACTAAGCAATGCTAAAAAAAATATTAAAAACTTTTTTGAAAAAATTTAATAAAAAATGATCATAGATTTAATTAAAAAATTTATCAAAAACTATACCATTAATAAAAAAATATTACTTGGTGCAAAAGCATTATTTGTTTCAAGAAAAAATTATAAAAAGATTGATAATATTAATCAAACAGAATTAAAAATATTTTCACAAAATGGTGAAGATGGTGTTATAGATTATTTACTCGAGTCTTTATTAATACAAAAGCCTAAATTTGTAGAAATTGGTGTGGGCGATTATTCTGAGGCCAACACAAGGTTTATTTTTGAAACAAGATCTCCGAAAGGTTTAATTGTGGATTGTAATAAGCATTTAGAAAAAAAAGTTAAAAAAAATATTAAACTATGGAAGAGTGATATAAGTATTGTTGAAGATTTTGTGACATCCCAAAATATAACTTCAATATTAAAAAAAAACAATTTTCACAACCAAGTAGATTTATTTAGTCTTGATGTTGATGGAATTGATTATTGGATTTTAAAGGAATTACCTAAAAATTTTTCAAAGATTGCTATTTTAGAATTCAATCCATATTTTGGCTCCACAAAATCAATAACTATTCCTAATATAAAAAATTTTGACAGGTCAAAATATCATAGTTCAATGCTATACTTTGGCATGTCTTTAAAAGCAGCCATTGATTTAATGTCTAAAAAAAACCTTACTTTTGTTGGTAGTAACTTAATGAGAAATAATGCATTTTTTGTGAGAAAAGATTTATTAAAAAAATTATCTTTAAAAAATATAACTCAAAAAAACTTAAAAAACTATGTTGATGCAAATTTTAGAGAAGGAAGAAATACAAAAGGAGAATTAAGTTACCTTTCTAAAGATGAAATTATAAAAAAAATTAAAAATTGTGAAGTAATTGACTTAAAAAAAAGTATTAAATTAAAAATAAAATCAATTAAGATTAAATGATAAGTTTTAAGAGTTTGTTCTGCGCTACTTTTCCACGTAAAATTTTTAGAAAAATTTTTTGCAATTTTTTTTAGACTGACAACATCATATGAAAAAATTCATCAGTATTTTTCAAAAATTTTTTTTCTAAATTCAAAGTCAATTTGCTTATATTCCTTATTTTTTTTTAATGTATCAGGTCATGTATAGTTAATATTTTTTTAGAAAAATATTGTTAAAATATCTGAGTAATTTTAAATTAGGGTATTTGGGACAATAATCGCCAAATTTATTTTTATGCTCTAAGCTGTTTAAGTATCTGTTTTTATATATATAGTAATACTAATAAATGATTTTTTTTTATATATTTTTTTTAAGTTTTTTTTTAAGTGCGCTTTTAATACAAGATAAAAGTAAATTTAGACCTCTATCCCCATTATTGCTAGTAAATATTTTAATCTTAGTTTTATATTTATTTGTAGATGAAATTACAGGATCAGGATTCACAAGATCATTTTGGTATCATCTTAATTTTAATCTAAATTCAGGAACTTATGCTCCATATTTTTTAGTCTTTATATTAGATATTTTTTTATTAATATTAACTATTTTACTTGGTTATTTCCTTAGCTTAAAAATAAACCTATTAAAAAATAATTTTAATCATAAATTATCTATAATTTTATTAATTTTAAACCCTGCATTTTTTTCAATAATTTTAAGTTATGTAGAATGGAAGAATTTTTATAATACAAATAATGATGAATTGGAAATATCAAATTATTATTATGATTTAGAGGATTTAGATAAAAAATTTGAAAAAAGAGATTTAATTTTTATATCTTTAGAAAGTTTTGAGAGAACATATTATGGTAAAAAATTGTCTAAAAAAATAGAATTAGACTTATTAAATAGAAAAGATACTTATGATTTTACAAATATTAAACAAATCAAGGATTATACTGACTGGACTATAGCAGGTCTAGTTGCTGCTAATTGTGGCAAGCCAATAACCTATGTTGATAATTCAAACTCATTAGATTTTTTTAATAGTTTTTCACCAAACTCAATTTGCTTGAGTGATTACTTGGATTATCAAAATTATGATCAATTTTTAATTCAGGGTTCTTCATTAAAGTTCGCAGGAAATGGAAATTTTTACAAACTACATAATGTACTAAATCAATTTGGTAAAAATGAAATCCAAAAAATTTTCAAAAATAAGAATTTAGAAATTAGTCATTGGGGAGTTCATGATAATCATGTTTTAGAATTTGCTGAACAAAAGATATTTGAATTAGAAAATATTGGAAAACCATATGCCATTTGGCTCAATACCCTAGATAATCATGCACCTTCAGGCCTTTTATCAAATTTATGTAAAAAAATTACACCATTTATAAAAAATCAAATGTTAAAAATTGCCAAATGTACAGATATCTTTGTAAATAATTTCATTAATAAAATTTATGAACAAGATCTAAATAAAAATAATCTGATAGTAATTCATTCAGATCATTTATTAATGAATTCTTTTTTTCAAAAAAATTTTTTTGATGATGAAAATGAAAGAAGAAATCTTTTTTTGATTATTGATCCTTATAAAATTGATAAAAAGAAATTTTTTGAAGCAAGTGGCAACCATTTTGATATACCGGCAACTATTTTAGATTATCTTTACAATAAAAACAAAATTGGTCTTGGCAAAAGCCTTATGAAAAATAAGTTTACATCTAATGATTTAGATTACTCAATATCACCTGATTTTAATGATTTTAAGATTATAAAAAAATATGAAAAAGAAATAGTTAAAAAAGAAAAAAATTTATTCAATTACAGTTTCAATTTAGATTTTAAAAATGAAAGCTTAGTTTTTCAAAATGGATTAAATATTAAACTTCCTTTGATAAAAACAAGTAATAATATTTATTTATCAACAGAAGATGTTGATGGTAATTCAAAAGAGCGCCTACATGATATTATTGTAAAACATAAAAATGATATCATTACAAATAATGAACTAGATATTATTGCAAAATGTAGTGAAATTAATATTTTTTTTGATTTAATGAAAAAATGTGAATTTGGACTATTAAAAATTATAAAGGGAAATGATTATACATTAAAATTTTATAATATTAATGATGAAGATATCTATTATTTAGAAAATATAAATATTAAGTCTAGTTCAAATAAAGATATAAATTTTATAAAAGATAAAATTAAAAAATTTGAAAAATTACAACCTAATAATTCATTAAAGTATCTTGTCAAAAAAATTAAATTATCCATCAAAAATGTTAATCCTAATTTTTACACATATGTAAGAAATTTGTTTAGAGAAATAAAATATTTATATATTAAACTTAGATTAAATAATTTTTCTCAGCTCATCTTCAATTCTAATAAATATTCAATTAAATATGAAAATTTTATTGCACATGCTGGAGGAACTATAAATAATCATAAATACACTAATTCATTAGAAGCAATAAATTTTAACTATAAAAAAGGAGTTAAGTTATTTGAATTTGATCTAAATTTAACATCAGACAATCAATTAGTGGCTGTTCATGATTGGGAAAGCTGGCAAAATATGACTGATTATAAAAAAAAAATACCACCTAACAAAAAAGATTTTATTAATACTAAAATTCTAAAAAAATATACCCCTCTTGATTTAGATAAAATAATTAATTGGCATAATAGTCATGAGGATACAATTATATTTACAGATAAGTTTGATGATTTAAAAACTTTATTAAAAAGTTTTCCTAAAAATGAAAATTTTTACCATGAAATTTATGATGAAAAACAGCTTATTTATGCATTTGATAATGACATTAAAAACATAATAGTTTCTGAAAAAATTCTGAGAAACAATTTTTTTTCAGATATTTTTTTGAAAAAATTAAAAGATCACAACATTTATGGTTTGTCAGTAAGCAGATATTCTATTTATAAAAATTCAGAGTTTTTTAAAAAAGCAAGATTGTTAGGATTAAAAGTTTTTGTGTATAGATTAAATGATGGTTATCCTGGTGGAACAGAAAAAGAGTTAATTTGTAATTTTAATGAATATTTAGATGCTGTATATGCAGATTATTTTCCAAAATTTGGAACTGATAAAAGTATAAATTATTGTAATTAATATTTTAATAAATCTTTTTTGATCATATCAAAAATAAACTGAGCAATTAATAGATGCCCATATGGTGAAAAATGATTTCGATCAATAAATGTAATTTGTTCTGAATTATCAAATGCAATACCCAAATCTATTGTGGAATTTACTTCTAACAATTTATTTATTTTAGCTTTTCTCTCATTAATTAATTTTTTTATACCTTTATCTTCTAGGTCATAGGTTCCAGTTTGTGGATAAGTTGATTGAGTAAATTTCTTAAAATAGGTACCGTTTACACCAGACTGAGGATGTATAAATGTATAACATTTTAAATTGAAAGCATCACAAATATTATTTCTTATCTTTATATTTTTTTCAAAAACATCAACAATATCACTTAAACTAGTTTTATTTTTATCACTTAGAAAAAGATCTTTATTTTTTTGATTTAATTTCTGCTTAAACCTTAATAATAGTTGATTGAATGGTAGTGTGTTCCAAAAAAGTTTAAATGAATCTATAAATTTCAAGTGATATGGAACATTAAATAAATTTTGTGCATAAGAAAGATAATCTGTATTTACACCTTTTTTTATTCCTCTTTCAGCTGCTGCATCTAAAAAAAAAATAAAGTCTCCTTCATTAAATTTATCTTCAATAATATGTTTTATAAAAAGAATATTTTCTTGAGTTGATCCATATCCAGCTCTGCCGTAATTATAAACACATCCAAACTTGTAGTTATCATCAAGTATATTCTTAAATAACTGGGAAAAAGTTTTTTGATCCGTTACGTTGTATCCAAAAGTTATGCTAGATCCATAAAATGCAAAATTTGTTTTACAATTTTTATTATTAATTATTTTTCGCCCATCTTTATTTGAAATATTTACAAATTCTCTGCCACTCTTTTCTTTTTCCTTATATTCTGTAAACTGATCATAGACATAATGTCTATCTATCCATGTTTCTCTAAATAATTTTTCAGAGTCTAAATTTGAAAGATTTAATAATTCTAGTTGTTTTTGATTGTAAGCATTAGGCTTTTTATTCAATTTTGAATAAATCTGCCAAGAAATTGAAATTAATAAATTGATGATTATAAAAATAAAAATTAATAAAAAAAGATAATTTAATATTTTCTTTAAATAAAGTTGCATCAATTTTTTATATGTAACAATTTATTAGTATCAATGACATCAAAAATTTCATTCGCAATTATTTCATTTGCTTTTCCGTTGGGGTGATTATCGTCACTACTTATCCAGGAGTTTTTTTCATTATTTTTAAACTCTTTTTGAAGAGATTTGTATGGATTTATGGTAAGTATTTCATCTTCATTAAATCTATTATAAATATCTATATAAAGATTATCTAAAGAATTGTTTTCAGAAAAATTTGAGAAATCTGGTAATATAACTACTAAAAATTCTATATTTTTTTTCTCACATAATTCTCTTATTTTATTTACATTTTTTATAACATTTTGCCAATTTTCATTTTTTTTATTGTTAATTCTTAAATAATACTCATCTAAATTTTCAGCTGAACTAGATTTTAATACTTGATAAATAACAGATCCCAAAAAAAAATTTTTAACAAAAAAAGGTAATTTTTTTGTTGATAAATTTTTAGCATCATCAATAAAATATCCAAGTACTACTAAATCAGGATTAATAGTTTCATAATTTTTTTTAAATACATGATAATGAAACTCTGTATTGGTATGCATAATCCCTGTATTAACAGTGGTGGTTGTGTAGAATTTTTTATTATCATTTATTTTTTTTTCTAAAATTTTGGCAAATGTTTTATTTTCTTCAATGCCCCATCCCATTACTAGAGAGCTTCCTAGTACCATAATTTTTTTTTCATTATCAATGTTGTTTTTTGAAATGTCTTTACCTCTAAAACCTAATGAATTGAATCTTAAATTTACACCCATAATATCACCAGAATAATTTTTTTTATGAGACTTAAAAACTTTCTCACCCTCAACATTATTTACTATAAATTTATTAGCATATTTTAATTTTTCTAAAGTAGAAATTGTAAATAGTTTTGAAAATGTAATTAATATTATTTCACTAAAGACTAAAATGTAAACAGCAATCAAAATATAATTAAGTATTTTTTTCATGAAATCATATTAAAAGTTATTTGACATATATAAAGTTTACTATATAAGATTTCGTAAATTAATCACAATATATTAATTAATGAGCACTATCAGAAAAGAAACTGTTGAAAATTATTCAAAAAGAAATTCTGGTCATTATGATGACCCAACAAATAAAAATTTTCTTTATGGAAAAAAAACAGAAGAATTTGTAAAGAATATAACTTTTAATAATCAAGAAAAAGTGGTTTTAGATGTAGGATGTGGAACAGGATTTGTTTTTGATATCCTTGGTAAAAAAATCAATGATAAAAAGATAAATTTTATTGGAGTAGAGCCTGCTGAAGGTATGTTAGATGTTGCAAAAAAAAAATATTCTGATTTTGAAAATGTTGAATTTAAAGTAGGAACATTTTCTGAAATACCGCTTGATGATAATAGTGTAGATAAAATTACTTCAACTCTTGCATTACATTGGGTCCCTTCAATCGAATCTTCACTTAAAGAGATAAAAAGAGTCTTAAAACAAAATGGAAGTCTAGATATAATGCTCACAGAAAAAGATGATGGTGCTAGCTTTAAAAATCCTATTATTTTAGCAATGAAAAAACATTTAAATTTTAAACAAATAATGAATGCTGCAACATTATCGCAAAGATTATCAACTACACATATGAGAGATCACCTCTTAGAGTTTTTTGATGAAAATGACTATGTAATTAATGTAGAAAATGTAAAACAGAAGATTTTTGGAAATTTTGATGAGCACATGAAATGGTGGAAATCTAGATCAGAACAAATTATCTCTGAAATTGAGAATAAAGATAGTTTTTTGATAGATTTAAAAGTTGAATTGGAAAAAATTAATACCAAAAATGGTATTCCATTTGATTTAAGTTTGCTTTATATAAATATCAAAAAAAAATAAACCTAAAAAGTTAAATATTATGGATCAAAATCAAATAGCACAAAAACTAAAAAAAATTATTGAAAAACAAACAGAAAAAACCATAAAAGATGAATTTGTAGATATAGATATTGACTCATTTACAATGATGTTAGTTATTACTTTTGCTGATCAAGAGCTAGGTGTGAGATTAGATATGGAACAACTAGATTTTGATAAATTTAAAAGTCTAAATGATTTAGCAAAAGTTATAATTGATAGCAAGTAATCATCAATTAATACACTGATGCTTTTTCACAGCACCACATTTTTAATTTTTTTTGTAATTGTTTTTTTACTTTATTTAAAATCTAACCATTTTTTTCAGAACAAAATTCTTTTAGTTGCAAGCTACATATTTTATGGTGCTTGGGAATGGAAGTATTTAGGTCTTTTACTTACCTCAACAATAACTGACTATTTTTGTGCATTATTTATTGATAAAAGTGAAAAAAAAAACAAAAAATATTTCGTATATATAAGTATTTTTGTAAATTTATCTCTATTAGGAGTATTTAAGTATTACGATTTTTTTGCGCTAGAATTTAGTAATTTAGTAAACGTTTTTGGACTTGAAATAAATCCTACTTTCCTTAACATTGTTTTGCCTATTGGAATATCTTTTTATACATTTCAAACTATAAGCTACACTGTTGATGTTTATAGGGGCAAACTAGAACCTTGCAAAAATTTTTTTGATTTTGCATTATATGTTTCCTTTTTTCCTCAATTAGTAGCAGGTCCAATTGAAAGAGGGATAAGATTTTTGCCCCAAGTATTAAATAAAAGAGATTTAAATTTTAAAAATTTTAAAAAAGGTTTGTATTGTGTTTTTTGGGGACTGTTTATGAAAACTGTTATAGCTGACAATATGGCAGACATGGTTGATCCAATATATGACATTAATAGCACAAACCAGAATGGAGCATTGGTATTTATAGCAACTTATGCTTTTGCAATTCAAATTTATTGTGATTTTTCTGGTTATTCTTTAATTGCTATTGGTTTAGCCAAAATGATGGGGTTTGAACTAATGGAAAATTTTAGAAGACCTTACTTTTCAAAAAATATCTCTGATTTTTGGAGAAGATGGCATATCTCATTATCCTCATGGTTTAGAGACTATATGTTTTCACCTTTGTATATTTATTTTCAAAATTCTAAAATCTTCAGGGGGAAAAGTATTCAATTTCGTCATTTAGTATTTTTTATGGTTGTATTATTTCTTACAGAGTTTTTGTTGGGGCTTTGGCATGGAGCTGGATGGAATTATGCTTTTTTTGGAGTTTATCACGCAATACTTATTGGGGGATATTACTTTATAAAAAAATATTGGGATAAAATTGAGAATAATTTACAAATCTTTATTACATTTAATTTAGCATGCATTGGCTGGTTAGTATTTAGATCTGAAGGATTAACTCACTCATATGATTTATTTAAATTAATAATTACTAATTGGACAATCGATGAGTTAACGATTAATTATATAGTGAAATTTTTAATATTATTTTCAGGTCTTTTCGTTCATGAAATAATTGAGGAGATAAAAAATAAACGATATGCAATATCATATTTACCAAAGATTCTTCAATATTCTTTATATACACTAATAGTAGTTTCAATGATAATGTTTGGACAATTTGGGGTTAAAAAATTTATATATTTTCAATTTTAAATGAAAAAAATAATGATAATTTTTGTTGGAATATTATTTTTCATGATTGCTTACTTTTTTCTTTTTGAAAGTTCATTTGTTGGACAGATTAATTATTTTTAATTATAAAATTACTAAACAGTTTTTTAGTCAAAATATTTTAATAAAAAATTCCTTATGTATGTTAAACTCATAAAAATATGAGGGATTTAATTTGCCTAATTTAGAGGCTAGGGTAATTGGGTGCCCTTTAATATACTCTAGGATTGCTGTGTTCAGAGAAACATGCCAAAACTCAGCAATGTATTTTGATCTTAATGATAAAGTTACGCTTATAGATTCTATCAATCCGTTAATGAATGATGAAGGTTTTAAAACTCAACTAATTAAAGTGGGCAAGTTAAGAGCAAACATGTTTTTGTGGGATAATTGTTCAAAACAAATAATAGATGATTATAATATATTTAAATAATTAAATATTTTATTTTTTAAAGTAAATAATCAATAAATTTTTAAGTGTTCTTAGAACTTCTAGTTTAGGAATTTTAGATTTACCTTGAGTTCTATTTTTAAATTGTATTGGTATTTCATAAATATTATAACCAAGTTTATTCAAAATAAAAATTGTTTCCATGAAAAAACTATAACCTTTAGAATTAACCATATGCAAATCGAAATTTTTTAATTTAATTAAATTAAATCCTCTAAAAGAAGTTGTAAATTCATTAGATTTTATATTTAAAATATGCTTTATAATTTTGTTGCCAATTACACTTAAAATTAATCTTAAAAAAGACATTTCACACTTGCCTCCATTTATGTATCTGGATCCAATTACAAAAGAATTGGTGTCTAATAAATCAATAATTTTTGGAATCTCCATAGGATCATGAGATAAATCAGCGTCAAGGGTTATAAGTTTTTGGTAGTTATTTTCTTTTGAATACTTGAATGCTAGTTTATGAGCTGTATCTAAACCTAATTTTTTTCCCCTTATAATAACTTTCAAATTAGACATTGTTTTTTGAAGGTCTTTTAACAGTTCACCAGTCTGATCTGGACTATTATCGTCAATAACCAATATATCAGTATCTTTATTTAAATTAACTATCTTTTCAATTAAGATCTTAATATTTTCTTTTTCGTTATAGGTCGCTGTAAATATTAATGTTTTTGTCATAAAAAAAATAGTGTATTCAAATTTTTAATAAGTAATAAGATAAATCTTAATCATATGAAAATAAAAAAAACTGCAATTATCTTTGGAATTAGTGGACAAGATGGAGCTTATTTATCTCATTTTTTGCTAAAAAAGGGATACAAAGTTTTTGGTACTACTAGAAATAACTCTTCTGACAATTTGTATAGATTAAAAAGATTAAAAATAGAAGGAAGTATTACATTGTATAAGGGTGAGGCAACTGATTTAAATTTTTGTAAAAAAATACTTAATTCAAAAATTAGTGAAATTTATTACCTAGCTGGAGATTCATCAGTAGTTGGGTCGTTTACTAACCCTATAAGCTCATTAAAAAGTAATGCACTAGGTTTATTAAATATTTTAGAAATTATAAAAAATAAAAACCTTAAGACAAAATTATTTAATGCAGGATCTGGACAATTTTATGGGGATAATAAAAACAATAAATATAATTTAAATTCAAAAATTAATCCACAAAGTCCATATGGTATATCCAAAGCTACTGGCTACTGGCTAGTGAAAGTTTTTAGAGAAAATTATGATATTTTTTGTTGTACAGGAATTTTATTTAATCATGAATCAAGTTTAAGATCAGATGAATTTGTAACAAAAAAAATTATTAATATTTCAAAAAAAATAAAAAAAAATAACAGATTGAAGCTTAAGCTAGGGAATATAAATATTTATAGAGATTGGGGATGGGCACCAGAATATGTCGAGGGGTTTTGGCTTATGCTTCAGCAGAAATCACCTTCAGATTTAATCTTAGGAACCGGGAAAGTTCACAGTGTAAAGGAATTTGTTAATGAAGTTTTCAAATTACTAAATATAAAAAAAAAACACCTAAATACTAATGTAAAAAAATTTAAAAGAAAGCTAGATATTCGTGGATACAAAGCAGACATAAGTGAAACCAAAAAAAAAATTAAATGGCAACCAAAAACAAATTTTAAAAAAATAATTTATAAAATGGTTAATGATGAATTATTTTAGTTTGATATTTTCAAATAATAGTGTTTTAAGAAATCTACAAATTCAAGCATTTAAAAATGTTAATTTAAATGGAGTTTGTTTAGAGTTTGGTGCTAGTCATAAATTAAATAGAAACTTTTTGAAAGAAAGTTCAAAAAAGTATAAAACTTTTTACTCCAATATTGATAAAAAAAATAAAAAATTTTTGTTTTTAGATTTAGAAAAAAAAATAAATCATAAAAGAAAATATGATAATATAATCATATTTAATGTTTTAGAACATCTAAGAAATATTAATCAACCTTTAAATAATATTTATTTTATGTTGAAAAAAAATGGTAAAATTTATGGATCAACTCCATTCTTATATAGAATTCATGGCGCACCCAAGGACTACAACAGGTACACTAAGGATTTAATTAAAAAAGAACTGCAAAAAAAAAATTTTAAAAATATCAAGATAAAAGAACTCGGTATGGGTCCATTTTTGGCTAGTTTTTCATTATTAAGAGGATACTTAAAATTTTTACCTATAATTTATCATATTCTAATTACCCTAATGATTTTACTAGATAAAATTTTATTTTTTTTTATGAAACAAGATCCAATAATAATATATCCAATTGGATATGTGTTTTCTGGAGTTAAGAAATAATGAGTAAAGAAATTTTAGTTACTGGTGGCACAGGTCTAATTGGAAGTTATTTAAAAAAAATACTTCCAGAAGCAGAATATGTTGGATCAAAAGACTATAATTTACTTAAAGAAAATCAAGTTCAGACAATGTTTAAAGAAATTAAACCCAATATTGTGATTCATCTTGCTGCATTAGTAGGTGGAGTTCACCATAACATTGAGGAACCTGTAAAATATTTTGAAGAAAATATAATTATGAATACTTTTGTTTTAAAAGAAAGTTTCAAAAACAATGTCTCAAGATTCACTGGTTTATTAAGTTCATGTATTTATCCAGATAATATAAAAAAATATCCTATCGATGAGGATAAGCTTATTCAAGGTGCACCTCACGAAGATTTATTCTCCTATTCTTATGCAAAAAGATGTCTAGCAATACAAATAGATATGTATAATAAAAAATTTAATACTAACTATAATTATTTAATTCCCTGTAATTTGTATGGCGAATTTGACAAATTTGATCCTGTTAAAGGGCATTTTGTAGGTGCATTAATTGACAAAATTATAGAAGCGAAAAAAAATAAAAAAAATTCAATAACATTATTTGGAGATGGAACTCCTTTAAGACAGTTTATGCATGCTAAAGATGTTGCTTTACTTATTAAAGAGATGATAATTAAAAATAAGTTTTATAACATGAACATTGCTACAACAGAAAACTATACAGTAGATAAAATTGCGAAAATTGCTCTTAAAGCATGTGGCGCTGAAAGTATTCAAATTAATTATGACAAAAGTAAACCTAATGGACAGATGAGGAAAGATATAGATATTTCAAAATTAAAAAAAAATTTTCCAGATTTTAAACCAATAGCACTATCTGAGGGTATTAAAGACATATATGAAAAGAGATTTAAAAAATGAGTAAAACTTTGTTATTTGGTGGTAGTGGGTTTTTTGGACCAGTAATTCTCTCAAAAGACTCAAGAATTATTTCAGTCGGAAGAACAAAGCCACCAAAAGAATGTTTAAATAAACATATTCAAATGAATAGTTTGGACGAGCTATCTAAATTAGATAATGTTGAATTTGACAAAGTAATTTTTTTAATAGGAAGTTCAAATCATCATGAAATAAATAAAGTAACAGATATGGGTATTGATTTAAATGTTTATCCGCTTAATAAAGCTCTATCATACTTTTCAAAGAGAAATTTAAAAAAATTTATTTGTTTTACAACAATCTTATTATATGACCAAAAATTTTTTAGTATTCCAGTAAACGAAGATCAAAAAATTAATCCTTATATAAACAAATACGTTTTTAGCAAATATCTTTCCGAGCAAGTTGTAAATTTTTTTTCTACTTCAGTTCCATCGATAATAATTAGATTGAGTAACATCTATGGTTATACAAGACTTAAAAGACCAGATTTGATTCCAACAATTATGCAGGATATTTTTGAAAAAAAAGAAGCTACTATTTGGTCAGATAAACCAAAGAGAGATTTTATTTTTACAGAGGACGCAGCTGATGCTGTTTTAAAAATAATTGATACTGATTATGAAGGAGTAGTTAATTTAGGATCCGGAAAAATGACATCATTGAAAAAAATTTGTGAAATAACTCAAAACCTTTCTGGGAAAAAAATAATATCAAAAAATCAAGAGGTATCTGGTCCTATGGAATTTAATACTGACATAAGTAAAATTTCAAAAATAACAGGCTGGAAACCTAAATTTGATATTTCTCAAGGATTAGAGAAAACTTTTAAGATTATGAAAAATTATTATAATGAATAATAGTTGATCAATTTGATAAAAATTTTTTGTATTACTGTTTTTTTACACAAATATAAAAAAAGATTTATTTATGAAAATATTTTACTGGTCTCCGTTTTTATCTAATATTGCAACCATAGATGCAGTTGTAAATTCGATAAAATCTATAAAAAAATTTGATAAGAAAAAAAAAATTCAGCCTTACATAATTGATGCTACAGGAGAATGGATAGAAAAATCAGATAAGACAAAAAATTTAAATGTGATTAGTCTTGATAAAAAAAAATATTACAACTCTTTACCAAAAGGTGGATATGTTAAAAGTAGATTATCACAAATATTAATTTTTTTATTAAGTTTTAATAAATTAAGAAAATTATTAAAGCATGAAAAACCAGAGTACTTAATAGCTCACCTTATAATTTCATTACCTCTTCTTTTATTTAATATTTTTGATTTTAAAACAAAGTTAATTATAAGAATATCTGGTACACCAAAAATGAATTTTTTAAGAAAATTTTTTTGGTCAAAATTTTCAAAAAAAGTTAAAATTGTAACTTGTCCAACAAAAACTACATACGATAATTTAAAAAGGTTAAAGATTTTTCCTGAAGAAAAACTCAAAATTCTTTATGATCCCGTAATATCAATAAAACACATTCTTATTAATAAAAATGAAACTATTGAAAAGTCATTGTCTAAGGATACTTATATTTTGAGTATAGGCAGACTAACTAGACAGAAGAATTTTTCTCTTTTAATAAAATTTTATAATGAGATAAATAAAAAATACCCGGATATTAAACTTGTTATATTAGGAGAAGGAGAAGAAAGAACAAATCTTGAAGCTCAAATAAAAAAATATCAATTAGAGGAAAAAATTTTTTTATTAGGTTTTAAAAAAAATGTATTTAGTTATATAAATCAATGTCAATGTTTTGTCTCATCCTCATTATATGAAGATCCAGGTTTTGCTATAGTTGAGGCAGGTTGTTTAAATAAGATAATTTTTGCAGCAGACTCAAAAACTGGCCCTTCAGAAATATTAAATGAGTCCAAGCGAGGATATTTATTTGAAAATGATAATTATAAAAGTCTGGTAAATAATTTTTATGATTATAAAAATTCAAGCAAAGAAATAGTTTATAAAAAAAAGATAGAAATAAAAAAATATTGTAAAAATTTTACTTTTTTTTCTCATTATACAAAGTTAATAAAAATTATAAGTTAATTTGAATAGTAAAAAAATGAAATTCTAATTTTATTTATATCAAAACCAGTAGTTTGATATTTTTTTGAAAGGGTTGATAATATAGGCAATCCAACGTAGCCTAGTCTGATTACTGCAATTTTAAGGATTAAATTTTTTATATTTTTTTTATAAAATTATTGATATATCAGTATTTCATTTATGCAAATTTTAATTACTGGTGCCGCAGGATTTATTGGGTTCAATTTAGCTAATTTTTTATTAAATAAGTCTAATCATAAAATCACAGGTATTGATAACTTAAATGATTATTACTCTATTGATCTTAAAAAAAAAAGAATATCTATATTAAAAAAATCTAAAAGATTTAATTTTCTAAGAGTTAATATAAATGAAAAAAAAGTTGTTGAAGAAATGTTTAAAAAAAAAAAATTTGATATTGTTTTTAATCTAGCAGCTCAAGCTGGCGTAAGATATTCAATAGATAATCCGACAGCTTTTGTGGAGAGTAATATATTAGGCTTTTACAATATTTTAGATGCATCAATAAAATTTAAAGTTAAAAAACTTCTATATGCTTCATCTAGTTCCGTATATGGAGATTCGAAAAAATTTCCTTTAAAAGAAGGTCAAAAAATAGACCCAAAAAATGTATATGGATTATCAAAAAAAGTTAATGAAGAAATAAGTCAAGTTACATCGCTTTATAACGATATACAGTTGATTGGACTG
The DNA here is from genome assembly GCF_059417725.1 of Candidatus Pelagibacter sp. PS_41. NCBI lineage: Bacteria > Pseudomonadati > Pseudomonadota > Alphaproteobacteria > Candidatus Pelagibacterales > Candidatus Pelagibacteraceae > Candidatus Pelagibacter > Candidatus Pelagibacter sp. PS_41. Next base: position 164,367 of record NZ_CM182062.1, read on the forward strand.
AGGTTCTTTACAGTTTATGGCGAGTGGGGAAGACCCGATATGTTTATGATGAAATATCTAAAATCTTCATTTTATAAAAATCATAAATTTTATCTAAATAATTTTGGAAAACATGTCAGAGACTGGACATATGTAAAAGATGTATGTCAAATATTAAATTTATTAATTAAAATTAGATCTAAAAAGAGGCATGTAATTTATAATATCTGTTCTAACAAACCTGTAAAGTTAATGTCAATAATTAGCAAGATTGATTTATTAACAAAAAAGAAACCAAAAATAACTAAAAGAAATTTACAAAAGGGAGATATTTACAAAACACATGGAAGTAACTTTTTGATTAAAAAAATTACAAAATTTAAAAAATTTACCAGTATAGACACAGGACTTAGAAATACAGTTAACTGGTATATCAAAAATAAGATATAACTTTAATAGACTTAGATTTTAAGAACCCATCAGTAAAAAACTTATTCTAAATATTTTTGGTCAAGTCCAATAAATAAAATTTTAATTTAATCTTTTTAGAATTGAATTAAATTTTTTTGTAATTTTTTGATACAAAAATCTTTTTAAATTTTTTGAACAGATAATTTCTTTTTTTAAGTATTTATTTCTATTTAAATAAAAATCATCCAGTAGTTTTGATAGTTTATCTGAGTCTTTAATAGGAAAAAAAGTTCCTGCTTTACCATTCAATAATATTTCTTTAGGACCTGATTTAAAATTTGATGAAATAATGGGAATTCTATAGCTAGCTGCTTCCACATAAGTATTTGGAAAACCTTCATACAAAGATGAACCAACATATAAATCTGCATTTAAATAAATTTCATTTTTATCAAAAATATTTCGAACTAATTTCACATTTTCTAAATTATTTTTTCTTATGTAGTCTTTCAAATAGAGATAATCTTTGCCATAACCAAAGAGAGTTACTTCAAATTTTTCTTTAAAATTCGATTTCTTTATAGCTTTTAATATTGTGATTTGATTTTTCTGTTCAACAAATCTTCCTACATTTATCAATTTAATTTTATCAAAATTTTTTTTTTCTCTTTTTTTTCAAATTAAAAAAACTTGGATTGTATAAAGATAAAACTTTTCTATTAACAAATTTTTCTAAATCATTAGCTGACTCTTTACTATTAGAAATTATCAAATTAGCTTTTTTGTAATAAATCTTAACTAAAAATTTTATAATAATCTTTTTGAATAAATCTCTAAAGTTAATGTAATTTGAAAGCTCTGATAAATGATTTCTCTCAAAAACTATAATTTTTAAGTTTTCCAAACCCTTTAAAAAAAATAATGATAAGACATTCGCAAAATACTGGTTTGATATAAAAATTTTCCTATCAAAGTTTTGATCTTTTTTAATTATCTGTTTTATTTTCCTAAAAGAATAAATTGTTCTTGATGAGTTTAATTTTCTGTACTTTATTTTTTTTGATATTTTATTTGTTAACTTTGGCGAATTAATACTTATAAAATCAATATCAAAATGATTTTTATCTAAACCATTAATAAGTCTTGAAATTGAGAGATCTGCTCCGCCTACCCCTGAGTAAGGGTGAAAAAAATATATTTTTATTTTATTTTTCAAATAAAATTTTTTTTTTGTTAAACGTAATAGATTTTTTATGGAAAAGGATCTGCCCCTTTTTTCTCTCATTGGATTTAGAGTATCATTAGTTTTCTTTTTGAGTAAAGCAAAGCCTGATGAAATAAAAGAATACTCTAAATCAAAATTAGATGTGTTATCAGAATAAATATCTAAAATAACATTAAATGTTTCTTTATTGTTTATTTCACACCAAAAATTGTCTCGATAACTATTTTTTAAGTAAGGTAACCATGAAATGTCATCAATAAAAAAATATCCACCTTTTTTTAAAAGATCATAATAATTATAAATTATATTTTTTACGTGATTTGCTTCATGTTGGCTGTCTAAAAGAATTACATCAAATTCATTATCGATTTTGCTTTTAATTAATTCAAAATTATCATCTCTTGAGTGGATAAACTTCCAGGTATTTGAGTTTATAAGATTACTATAATTATCTAAGTCTACAGAAAATACCTTTCCATTGTTTTTTTCAGCTAAACTAACAAACAGTTTAGTTGAGATACCTTCTCGGACACCAAACTCTAGAATTTTAACATTATTTATGTTTTTAATTTTATCATATAAATAAGTGTTTAGTTTATGATTATTGTCACTCATATAATTAAGATATTATTTTAATTTGATGTTAGTTTATAGTTTTTTATCTTAGAATGTAAATAACAGCTTTTAATAGATAAATAAAACCATTTTTAACATTTGGAATTATTATTCAATTTTGAGTAAGCAATTATTTTTTTATTTGAAATTTTTTTACACTCCAAAATATCTTCAATAAAAAAATTGTCTGAAAACTTATTTCTGTGAAGGAAAATAACATTTGGTTGAAATTCTTCGTTAATTTTTCTTTTTTCAAATTTTCTTTTTAGTCTTTCTATTTCATTTTTAGGAATTGCTATAGATTGTACATTTAGAGGACTCGTATTATTTATAATCTTTGTCTCCTCTTTACTAAAATCTTTTGAATTTTTATAGGTTTGAAGTTTACTCGCAGAGTATCTTCCCCAAAAAAATAATTTAGTATTATGATTTGTTATACGCCATGTAGAAAGTTGATTTTCAAAAAACTTTGAAAAATTTGGATAATCTAATTTTAAAAATTTGAAGCTGTCGATTAGATCATTTTCAATCATTAAGTGAGTTTTTGACACAAGTTGACCACTTAAAGGTTTTATTTCATTTACATCATTTAAAATTGCCCAGACCATTAATCTTGAGTCAAATGTAAGTAAACTAACATTTTTATTAGTTTTAATTAAATCTGTTATGTTTTTAAATCCTGTTCTGTATGAAACGTAATCGTTATCTGAATTTTTTTTATTAAATGTATTAAATAAATGAAAATTATAAAAAAATATAATTAAAAAAATACCTAAATAATTTATTAAATTAAAGTTTGATTTTAATACGATTTTTTCTTTTAAAAATGAAAAACAAAAAATTAACAAATATAAAAAAGTGCAGATTACTATTGAATTTATAAAATGATAATTAATTCCGTTTTTATTAGAAATTAAAATAAAAACAAAAGGAGCTAATAAAGAAGATAAAAATAAGATATATAGAATTTTAATTTTTTGGTAATTAATCATTTTAAATTTACTAGAATAGATATTTAATAGAGATATTATTGTTATTAATAAGATAACATTTAGACTAAACAATTTTGAGATAAGATATTTTAATAAAATTATCTTTTTTTCAAATGTAAAATTAGTTACAAACAGCCTCTCCATATAATCTGGCTCAGCAGAAAAAACAAAGTAAACAAAAGGCATCATTAAGATGCCAAAAAAAAATATAAATAAAAAATATAAATTTAAATTTTTAAGACTAATAATTTCTGATAATTTCAACTTATAAAATACGAAAATAGTAAAAGCTAAAATTTCTATCATAAAGAAATAATAAAATGAGGATAATGAAAAGGATAAAATTAAAGCTAAATAAATCATGTTTTTTTTGGTAAATATTTTTTCTTCATCAATAATTAAAAAATAAAGAATAAATAAATAGAAAAAGATATTAGAAACTAATGGTCGAGGAAACCTTAGGCCATATATCTCATCCAGAGCAATCATGTAGGGTAGAGAATCAATCTGCAAAAAATTTATTATCGTGGGGATACAGAATATAAAAATGGCAATCAAAATACTTGAAGAATTTGAAAATTGTAATTTTTTAAAAATTTTAAAAAAAATTAATATAAATAAAAATATACAAATAAATTCAAGAAATAAAAATGAATAACCCCCAAAAATATTAAACATAATAGCGGGAAGCACAGCAGCATAAAATGGGGTTGGAATGTTTTTAAGATTAGCAACATTATTATCAAAAGATTTATTAAAATTTAAATTAGATAACGCTTCTGGATATATATAATAAAAATAACCATCATTAGGAAAGTCAAAAATTATTTTTATTGATATATCATCTTTAAAAAAATAGTATGAGAATAACCATTTAAAAATGAACACAAAAATAGTACACACTAAAATATAATTTAAATTTTTTTTATTTTGAATCATTTATTCGCTTGTTCTTTTTTGCAAAATAAATATTTAAATCAAATAAATTTACATTAATATTGATTTTTTGTAGAAATTTTATTTTATTAATGAATTTAAATAAAAATTTTAATTTTGGAAAAATTAATTGTAACTTATTAAGAAGATAATAAAAGCTTACTATTCTTGAATCATTTTTAATTTTAATTATTTTTAAATTGTTTTCTAAACAAATTTTTTTTAATGTTCTATTTGAAAAATAAAACAAGTGCATGGGTAGTATCCAATGATAGTTTTTTCCTGTAATCCTGGCATATAATGAGTCCATATTGTATGTGGTAAAAATTAATAACCCATCTGGTTTTAAAATTTTTTCAATTGTTTCTAGCATTTTAAAAGGATTTGAAAAATGCTCAATTACATCTGCCATTATTATTATATCATATTTGAGTTGTCTCTCTGAATGTTCTTCGATAGTTTCATTAAATATTTCTAAATTATAATTTTTTTTGGAATACTCAGTTCCATGCTTTGAAAGCTCTAGACCAGAATAATTTTTTACGTTTGGTTTAATAATATTACCAAAAACACCATAGTATGAACCTACTTCGAGAACTGATTGATTTTTGTTAAAATTATAAGAAATTTTTTTATATAGGCTTGAGAAATATTTCTCTCTCTGAGGAATTTCATTTATATAGATATCATCTACAACATTGTTATATTTATCTTCAATCTTTTTGTTAGGTAAAACAGCTGCTAATTCGGAAAATTTTAGATCACATTTATCACACTTAAATATTTTTGGTTTTGAATAGGAATTAGTAGTGCAATCAAAGTTAATGTCATTAAAGTTATAATTTGATCCATAGTCGTATAATAGTGTAACATTTCCTCTACATTTGATGTTTAAGCAGTTTTTCATTACCTAGACTTATACCAAACATTCTAAATTTAACCATACCTACCAGAAATTATTGATAATTTAATTAGAAATTTAAAAATATTTTATTATAAATATGCATTAAGATTACTTTATTACCAAATATGAAAAATCAACTTAAAAAATTAAAAATTTTTATAGCAGGTCATAATGGCATGGTTGGAACTGCCTTAAAAAATTATTTAATTAGTAATAATGTTGAAAAAATTATTACTGCTTCTAGAAAAGATCTTGATTTGCAAGTAGAGAAGGATGTAGAAAAATTCATTAAAAAAAACAAACCTGACATAATTATTAACTGCGCAGGTAAAGTTGGTGGAATTTTAGCCAACTCAACTTATCCAACAGAATTTTTATATGAAAATATTTATATACAAACAAATTTAATAAAATCTGCTTATAAGAATAAGGTTAAACATTTTATAAATTTAGGAAGCTCGTGTATCTATCCGGGTAATTCTAAACAACCAATAAAAGAAAAATATTTACTATCTAGTGATTTAGAAAAAACTAATGAAGCATATGCTTTAGCTAAAATAGTTGGATTAAAAGCATGCCAATTTTATAATGAACAATATAACACAGATTATTTTACACTAATGCCATGCAATTTATATGGACCTAATGATAATTTTGATTCAAAAAATAGCCATTTTATTCCTGCTTTAATTAAAAAGTTTATAAATGCAAAGAATAAAAAAAATAATTTAGTAGAAGTGTGGGGATCCGGAAAGCCAAAAAGAGAAATAATGCATGTAGATGACTTAGCATTAGCTATATTTTTTATTTTAGATAAAAAAGTTAGAAAAGATAGAAATTTAAAAGAACTTTTAAAAAAAAATTGTGTAATTAATGTGGGATCTGGTCAAGAGCTCACTATCAAGAAATTCGCAGAACTTATTTCAAAGTTAACATCAGGAAAATTTAAATTAAAGTTTAATAAAAGATATCCCGATGGTACAAAGAGAAAGATACTTGACAACACAATACTAAAAAAATTTGGATGGAAACCAAAAATATCTCTTAAAGACGGTTTAAAAAATACAATCAAGTGGTACGTGGAAAACTCTAAATAAATATAAATTGATAAAAATTAAAAATAAACTTGGTAAAACAAGAATATATTCAAAAAAGTTCATACAAAAAATTATTCCAGAAGAAAAATTTATTACAAGTAAACTTAAATTAAAAAAAAATCGACCAGTTGCTTTTGGTGGCCTTAGATTTAAAAATTTATTTAAAAATAGTATTAAAAAAAAACCATTAATTTCGATAGTTATGCCAAACTTTAAAGGTTTGAGCATTGAGAAAGCAATAAGGTCAATATTGAAACAAAATTATGAAAATTTGGAGTTAATTGTTATCGATGGTAACTCAGGAGAGGATACATTAAAAATACTAAAATCTTATAATAAAGATATTGATATTTGGATAAGTGAAAAAGATAAAGGAATGTGGGATGCTTGGAATAAAGGTTTTAAGTTAGCAAATGGAGATTATGTCGGCATTGTAGATTCCTCCAATATACTTTACCCAAATGCAATTAAAATTTTAATTAGATATATTAATAAATTTCCATCACATGACTTCATTTGCGGAGCTGTAAAAAAAGATAACAAAATTTATGCTGGATTTAGACCTAATGACATTAAGAAACAATTTAACATTATTCCTTCATCAATAGTTGGTTTTTATATAAAATTAGAATCATTGAAAAAAGTGGGTTTATTAAACATAAAATACAAATATTCTTCAGATTATGATTTCTTATATAGGGTAATTGTAAAGAATAGGATGAGAGGAGTACATACAAAAGCTCATGAAATTTTTGGAGATTTAGGTGATAGTGGTATTTCATCAAAAAGTAATTTTTTAATAAAAATAATTAATGAAATAAAAATTAGGTTTAATAATGGTCAGAATATATTTGAGCTAATATATATTTTCTTAGGAAGGTCAATTATGAAAATATTTAGAAATGCATTCGTAAAAAAAAATTTATAAATGAAAAACTTAATAATTTTTATACCATCTATTGAAAATGCGGGTGTAGAAAAAAATTTATTTATCTTGTCTAATTATTTTTCAAAACATATAAATAATACTTATCTTGTTACAGCAAATAATAATTATAAAAAAAAATTTAATAAAAAAATTAAGATAGTATGTCCAAAATCTAGATTTTTTAATAATCAATCAAGAGCAATAAAATCTATTTGTTGTTTTTTTTTGATATTAAATTTGTTTAAACGTAAAAAATTTGTACTTTTTTCTTTTCAGCAAAACTTATTTGCATTAATAATATCAAAAATTTTCAGTGTAGATCTCATTATAAGATTAAATACTTCTCCAAATAAATATATTAGCAATTATTTTCAAAAAATAATTTTTCAAACAATTTATAAATTAGCAAATGAGATCATAGTAAATAGTAAAGATTTTAAAAAAAATTTAAAAAAAAAATTAAATGTAAAATCTAGTTATATTTACAACCCAATTATTACAAATAAAAAATTTAAAAAAAAAGAAAAAAAATTAATAAGTATTTAAAAATTTTAAACATAGGTAGATTAACACATCAAAAAGATCAAATGACATTATTGAGGTCATTAAAATTATTAAAGGAAAATAATATTAGGTTTAAAGCAAGTATAATTGGTGGTGGTTATAATTATGATAATTTAAAAGAATATATTAAAACACACCAACTTCAAAAAGAAATTAAATTATTGGGATACAAAAAAAATGCTCATAAATTTATGAATAAAGCAAACCTTTTTGTATTATCATCGAAATATGAAGGTTTACCAAATGTATTAATTGAAGCACAAAAATATAATTTACCAATAATTTCTACAAATTGCCCAACGGGCCCCAAAGAAATTTTATTAAATGGAAAGTTGGGTGAATTGTATCCAGTTTCAGACCATAAAAAACTTTTTTATAAGATTAAAAATTTTTATTTAAATCAAAAATATTTAATTAGAAAATCTAATCTTTCACAAAAATATTTATATAGATTTAATACAAAAACAAATTGTATTAAATATTTAAGAATAATTAAAAAATATATTTAATTAAATAAATGAAAAAGAAAATAAGCATTATCACAGTTACAAAAAATTCTGAAAAATATTTAGAAAAAAATATTTTGAGTGTTCATAAACAAAAATACAAAAACTATGAACATATAATAATAGATGGAAAATCTACAGATAAAACAATTGATATAATTAATAAACATAAAAAAAAAATTAAATATTTTATAAGTGAAAAAGATAAGGGCTTATACGATGCAATGAATAAAGGTATAAAAAAAAGTAATGGGGATATTATAGGAATATTAAATTCAGATGATATTTACTATAAAAAAACTTTAGAAATTGTGAATAAATATTTTAATAAATATAAAAAATTAGATTTTTTATTTGGAAGTGTACACAAGCATAAACTTTTACATGGCTATTATCCAAAAAAAATTAAATGGACATTTGGATTTTATTCAACACATTCAATTGGTTTTTTTATTAAAAAAGAAGCTCACAAAAAAGTAGGCTTTTATAATATTAAATATAAATATTCAGCTGATTATGATTTGTTTTATCGCCTTATAGTGAAAAAAAAGATGAACGGAATGGCAACAAGAAAAAGTGAAGTTTTTGGAAAATTTAGAAGAGGGGGCTTATCTTCAAGAATAAGATATATTGATTTTTTAAAAGAATGTTCTCAGATTAGATTAGATAATAAACAAAATTTTTTTTTAGTTTATTTAATTTTTTTTGCAAGATTAATCAAAAATTTTAGAAAAATATTATTATGAAAATTGCTATTTGTATTTGTTTTAGTAAAAAAAATGAGATTTATCACCACAAGATAATAAATAATCTTAATATAATTAAAATTCCTAAAGAATGTAACTTATCATTTTATTTAGTAGTAAACAATAATCCTACTAAATTGATCGATTTAATAAAAAAGATAATAACAAATAAAAAAATTAATATATTTATTTTAAATTCAGTTAAAAAAGATATTCCAAACACAAGAAATATATTCTTATTAAAAATTAAAAATAAAAATTTGGATTATGTAGGATTTTTAGACGATGATTGTAAAATTAATAGAAATTGGGTATTTTTAATGACTAATTTTATCACTAAATACAAATGTGATATTGTCGGCGGTCCTCAATATCATAAAGTTACAAATCTTAAATATAAGAAATTATATAATATATTAGAGCCCCCCAACACAAATAAACAAAATATTAGATGGGTAGCCACAAATAACTGTTTTTTTAAGAAGAAAATTTTAGATAAGACTAATTTACTATTTAATCAATATTTAAAAAATATAGGTGGTAGTGATCAACTTTTTTTTAGAAAATTAAAAAAAAAAGGGTTTTCTATCATGTGGAATTCTAAGGCTTCAATAGAAGAATATCTCCAAGTTGATAGAGAAAATTATATCTGGTTCTTAAAAAGAAATTTTAGGTATGGTTATTCGGGCTTAATTATTGATAAAAACATTTATGGAAAAAAAATCGGTTATTTGATGAATATATCTAAGATAATTCTTTTATTTTTTTTAAGCTTAATAAATTTATTTCTTATCTTTAGGGAATATAATCTTATAAGGTCCCTATTTTATTTTGTGAAAGGTAGTGGGAGACTTGTATCTATGTTTGGATATAAAATTAATAAATATCAATAAATAATATTCAAAGCTAAATAGTAAGTTGTAAAATAAAATATTATCCAGTTAATACTTGGAATTATAGATTTCACAATTCTCTTTTTATCATAAAAAGACAAAAGTAAGATAAAGAACATTGGCTCAAAATATTTTTGAAAAATAAAAAAGCCTGTAGAAAATGATATAAGTAAAAGTAATGATAAAAAATAATTATCAATATTATTTCCACTATAATAAAAGATCGAGTAAATCCCAAAATAAGCAGACACGAAAAAAATATAATTATTATCTAAAATAATATTAGAAATCTTATAAATGATACCACCACCAATATTACCCTCATAATAAAAATAATTATATAGTATAAAAAATACCAAAGTAATAATTAAAATAGTACTTTTTTTTTTAAATATTTCTAAAAATAACAATCTATAATTTATGGGGTTATTGTAAAAATATTGAAAAATAAATGGTATTAAATAAAAAAAAATTATTGTTGAACATATAAATATCGAAGATGGAAAGTTTGTTATATTTAAAGTATTCAACCCAAATAATAATTTCGGATTTTTAATAAAAAAAAATAATCCAGGAAGACCAATTGTTAATAAAAAAATTATTATCTTAATTGGAGGTATTGTTTTTTTTTTTAAGATTATAAGTAAAAAAAAAGGAAATAAAAAAACATAAAATTGTTTTACATAAGCTGCTAAAGCTAAAAAAAACAAACTACAGTAAATATAACTATTATTTTTAAAATTTAATTTTTTAAGCTTAAGAATAAAATAAATACTAAAAAGCAAAAAAAATAAGGCAGTTATATGGGGATTTCCCCATATTGCAGAATACTGAAAACCCGGTAGAATATAAATTATTGATGCTAGTGTTAATAATTTTTCCTTATTAATGTTTTCGTATTTTATAATTAAACATTTGTAAAATAAAAGAGGCAAAAATAAAGATATTATAAAAAATACCGATAAGTAAATTTTTAAATTAGAGCTAATAATTGGTATTTGTGAGACAATTAAATGATGAAGTGGATAATTTAAAAGTTTAAAATCAACACCTAGTTCATACAAAAAAAGATTATTTATATCTTTTTTTAATAATTGAATATACTGCCAGTGAGTTTTTAAGTCACTTACAGCACCGCCATTTTTTGTAAATATATTGAATTCACTTAAGTATTCATTTATTCCAGTATTAGAAGGTATTACTGATAAATTAATATTTAAATAAAAACTTATAATAGCTGAACTTATTGCAACTATGCTAAGAGTATACGCAACAAATTTATTATTATGAATCATATTTTATGTCTATAAGAAGTCGAATTAGTATAATCATACCTTATTATAGAAAAAAAAAATATTTTCAAGAAACAATAAAATCAATACTAAATCAAACATATAAAAATTATGAAGTTATTGTCATTTATGACGACACTTCTTTAGATGAATTAGAGTTTGTTATAAGTAATTTAAATAAAATAAAAAATAAAAAACTAATAATAAATAATAAAAACTATGGTGTGGGTTTTTCTAGAAATAGAGGTATATTGCAAGCAAGAGGAACCTATATAGCATTTTGTGATGCAGATGACGTTTGGAAAAAAAATAAATTATATTCACAATTAAAATTTATGTTCAAAAATAATTTAGAAATTTCATATACAAATTATTTTATCATAAATGAAAGGTCTAAGATTATCGGAAAATTTAAATCTTTAAAAAAACTTAATTATAAAGATCTTCTAAAAAGCTGTGATATTGGTTTATCTACAATTATTTTAAATAAAAAATTTTTTAATAAAAATAAATTTAGTGAATTAAAGACTAAAGAAGACTATCTTTTATGGTTAAAAATTGCCAAGAAGATAAAATTTATTTATGGCTTAAATCAGTATCTTTCATCATGGAGAGAAAATAATAACTCATTATCATCATCATCAATACAAAAGCTGTTGGATGCTTATAGATTGTATAGATTGCACCTTAATTATAGTTTTATTTTTTCTATATTATTTACTTTAAGGTTAGCTCTTTATGCTATAATTAAAAAAATTAAAATTTTATTAAACAATAATTAAAATGAATGATTTAACACTTGTCATACCCGCTAAGTTTGAAGTTAGTACTTTGCCAGTAGTTTTAAAAGAACTTGAAAAGTATAATGTTAAAAAGACCATTATAATACCTAAATATGACAAAGAAACACAAGAGGCTATTAAAAATTTTGACTGTAATATAGTGGAACAAAAAAGTGAAGGTTTTGGAAGCGCACTTATTGAGGGAATAGAAACAGTAAAAACTAAATATCTTTGTATATTCAATGCTGATGGATCATTTGATCCTAAATATTTGAATGAGATGATAAGTCTTTTGGAAAATCAAAATGATTTTGTATTTAATACTAGATATGAAGATAATGGTGGAAGTGATGATGATACATTATTAACTTATATAGGTAATAAATTTTTTACAACTTTATGCAAAATATTATTTAATTTAAATATATCTGACGTACTTTTTACATATGTAATGGGCAAAACAGAGGCGTTTAATCACTTAAAGCTAAAAAATAAAGATTTTACATTTTGTATTGAATTACCAGTAAAAGCCAAATTCCACAAATTTAGATCTATAGCTCTACCATCATATGAAAGATCACGAATAAGTGGTAAAAAAAAAGTAAATGAATTTAAAGATGGTTTTTTAATACTAATTTCTATATTTAAGTTCATTATAACAAAAAAATGAAAAAAAAAGTTGCATTAATCACTGGTATTACCGGTCAGGATGGATCTTATTTAGCAGAACTATTATTAAGCAAAAATTATATTGTTCACGGTATAATTCGTAAATCATCTACATTTAACACCAAAAGAATTGACCACATTTATGTTGATCGGCATAATAAGACAAACTTTTTTTTACATTATGGAGATCTGACAGATAGTAACAGTATCTATAATATCATACATAAAGTAAAACCTAATGAAGTATATAATTTAGGAGCACAAAGCCATGTTGGGGTTTCGTTCGAAAACCCAGAATTTACATCTGAAGTATCAGGAATAGGAACTCTTAGAATATTAGAGGCAATAAGATTTTTAAAAATGAAAAATGTAAAATTTTATCAAGCAAGCACTTCAGAACTTTATGGCGAAACATATGGAAAATCTATTTTCAATGAAAAATCAAAATTTCATCCTAAATCACCATACGGTGTTGCAAAATTATATGCATATTGGATAACATCAGTCTATAGAGAATCTTATGGGATCTTTGCATGTAATGGAATTTTATTTAATCATGAAAGTCCACGCAGGGGAGAGACATTTGTAACAAGAAAAATAACAAGATTTTTAACAAGAAAAAAACATGGGTCTAAAGAAACTCTATATTTAGGAAATTTAAACGCTAGAAGAGATTGGGGCCATGCAAAAGATTATACAGAAATGCAATGGAGAATAATGCAACAAAAAAAACCTAAAGACTATGTTATTGCAACTGGTCATGCCTATTCTGTTAAACAATTTGTAAATATAGCTGCCGATTATTTAGGAATGAAGATTCTTTGGAGTGGCAAGGGACTTAATGAAATTGGGTATACCTTTAATAAAAATAAAAAAGAAATCTTGATAAAAATTGATAAAAAATACTTTAGACCAAATGAAGTAGAGTATTTAAAAGGAGATGCTTCAAAAGCACTTAAAGATCTAAAATTTAAACCAAAATATTCTTTCAAGGCTTTAGTTGAAGATATGATTGATAGCGATTTGCTAGAGGCAAAAAAAGAATTAGAATAAGTAATGTTAGAACTGTATGTAATCTTTTTTACATTATTTTCAACTTTAACAATAAATTTTTTTCTTAAAAAAAAAAATTTATTATTAGATAAAAAATACTCTAGTCATAAATCTCTAGCGAATAATAATGAAGTGCCGTTGTCTGGAGGACTAATTTTCTTATTATCTTTATTAGTATTTTATAAAAATGAATTTTATCAATTTAAAATAATATTGCTGTCTATTTTTTTAACAGGAATACTTTCAGATATAAATTTTATATCTTCGCCAATTAAAAGAATTTTGATACAAACTTTTGTTATTTGTTTGTATTTATATCTTATACCAATATATATTTATTCAATTAGATTAGAGTTTTTTGATTACTATCTTCAAAATAGTTATGTTGGGTATTTTTTTACACTATTTTGTCTAGTGATACTAATAAATGGATCAAATTTTATGGATGGTCTTAATATATTAGTAGTTGGTTATTTTTTAACGGTTACATATATTATACTTCATCTATCTAACAATTTTAATTTAGAATTAGATTTTTACTTAGTGAAGATAATATTAGCTACATTACTAGTAATTCTCGTATTCAATTTTTTTGGACTGCTATTTTTAGGTGACAGTGGAGCGTATCTGATTTCATTTGTTATTGGCTACATAATGATTCATTTTGCATATGATAATAACCGAGTGGTTTCACCTTATTTTATTGCATGTATGTTGTGGTATCCAGCTTATGAAAACTTATTTTCTATTATTAGAAAAAAATTTAATAAAAATTCAGCTACCAATGCTGATACATTACACTTACATCAGCTTCTTTACATTTTTGTTAAAAACAAACTTTCCTATTCAAAGAAAATTATAAACACATTGACAGGTTTCATTGTGATTTTTTTTAATTTACCTATATTAATGATTGGTGTTAAAAATTTTAGTGATACAAAGATATTAATATTATTAATTATATCATCAATAATATTCTATAATTTTATTTATTATTATTTGAAAAATAAGAATAGAACTATCTAGTGTAATTTTTTATTAAAATTTAAATTAGCAACAGAAAAAATTATCCAGAATAGTGCACCATTAAATGTTGAAAACATCGCACCACCAGGCAATAATGGCGTAAAGAAAACAATTAAATATATTAAAGACGTGTAATGAAAAATATTGTTTGATAAATTTGCTTCAATTAAATTTCTTTTAAAAAAAATAAAAAATAAGTAGAGCAAAAATAAATAGCCAACCAAACCATGTTCAGATAATAATTCAAAATGTACTTGATGTGGATGTGTACTACATCTAGAATTAGAGAATTTGATATTTTTATTAAAATATTTTTTTTCATGACAGAAATTTCTAAAATTTTTACTACTTACTCCAGATAAAGGGAAATCTTTAAATATCTTTATAGCCACATCAAAGTGTGAAAAATATTTAATATTTTGAAATTTATCTAAAAAATTATTTGTATCTTTAGTTACCGATATTCGTTTAAATAATTCTAAATGTTTAATTCTAATGTTTTCACTAAAAAAAATAGAAGTTGATATTGATAAAATTAAAAAAATTAAGAAAGTTTTCTTATTTATTAAAAGTTTTGTTTTATCAATTAAAATTATAATAATGGAAAATATAATAAAAGATTTAATAAAATTAGATCTTTCTCCTGTTATAAAAATACTAAATGGCACAAAAAATAAAAACACATTAAAAAAAATTTTTGCTTTAAAACCTAAGTTTTTATTTAGAAAATATGTAGCTATAAGGAAGCCAAAACATAAAATTAGTCCTCCTACTACAAGCTCACCTTTAAAAAAACTAATAACTCTAGTTGCATCAGGACTTATGTTACCTAAGACATTGTGGCCAAAGACTTTTTCAAATAATATATCCAGTATAATAATGCTAATTATAACAAGCCAATTTTTTATGATATTATCTAAAATCTTCTTATCTTCAACCAACTGTTGGAAAGCATATGTTAAAAAAATGAATTTTATAAAACCAAATGATCTAATTAAGCCATCGTAGTTTGAATAATTAGTTAAGTGATGAAAAATTATGGAATTTATAATTAAATAAAAATAAAATATTAATAATAATCTAAAAAATTTATCTTTTAACCACGCCCAACTTTTGAACTCATAGCAATTATAAAGAAATAAAATATTTATAAGTATTATATTCAAATTAATTGAAGGATTTCCCAAAATAAATGAAATAGGAAAAAAAGAAAATAAAATGATGGTAGCTATATTAAACATCTGTTTTCCTGATTTCATAATTTAAAATGATAAATATATCTTTATACTATCTTATGTTATTTAATGTTTTGTTACATTATAATTGAAACTTATATATTATTAGCCTATTAAAATGAAATCCTTATGAAAAAAAAAATCAGATCCTCAATTCATTAATTGGTAAGCGTTATAAATATGATCTCTTAGAAAACGGATTTTCAAATGAGGATATTTCTATAGGTAAAAAAGTCCTGAACTCAAAAAGAATTACCATGGCATCTTATACAAGAAAATTTGAACTGGTTTTTGCAAGAAAGTTAGGAGCCAAATATGCATTAATGGTTAATTCAGGATCTTCTGCAAATCTACTTGCAACATTTGCCGCTGGAAATCCACTTAAAAAAAACCACTTAAATAGAGGAGATGAAGTGTTAATTCCGGCACTTTGTTGGTCAACGTCTATATGGCCATTAGTGCAATTTGGTCTTAAGCCGGTACTTGTGGATATAGATATCCAAACCCTCAACATAAACATTGAGGATTTAATAAAAAAAATTACAAAAAAAACTAAAGCAATTATGCTTATAAATGTTTTGGGAATTAGTTCTGATCTTTTTAAAATAAAAAAAATAGCCAATAAATACAAACTTATTATAATTGAAGATAACTGTGAATCATTGGGGTCAAGGTTAAAAAATAAATATTTAGGAACATTTGGAGATTATGGCTCATACTCTTTTTACTATTCTCATCAAATAACGTCTGGGGAAGGTGGAATGATTACTTGCAATAAAAAAGAAGATTACGATATTTTATTTGCACTTAGGTCACATGGCTGGCTAGGAGGAACAAGACATTATAAAAGAAGTCTCAAGTCATATAATCAATATGCCAAACAAAACCCACAACTCGATCCAAGATATATTTTTATTAATTCTGGTTTTAATTTAAGGCCAACTGATATCCAGGCGGCAATAGCCCATAATCAATTTAATAGATTAGATAAACTTAAAAAATTTAGGAATATAAATAGAAATTTATTAATAAATAAAATTACAAAATCTAAGAAATGGAACAATCAATTTCAATTTATTTCAATTCCTAAAGATATTGATCCAAGTTGGATGGGATTACCAATTTTATTATCTAATAGATTTAAGAATAAGAAGAAAAAATTTATGACCATATTGGATAAAATGGGAATTGAGACAAGACCAATAATTAGTGGTAATTTTGCAAATCAACCAGCAGCCAAATTGTATAATTTATGCAAAAAAAATGAAAAGTTTGAGAATTCTCAAAAAGTTCAAGACTTGGGTTTTTTAATTGGACTACACACAAGAAAAATATCAAAGAGCAATCTAAAATTAATTCATGACGCTTTCTTTATGATAGACCAAATTTAGAATTATTATGATTAACCAGATATAAGTAAAATTAAATATTAATGGAAAAATTACTTATTTTCTTTTTATTCTATTTTGCAATCATATTTTCAATAATTGGATATGGTAATATTTTCTCTCTAGTTTCTAATCGGTCGTATTCAATAGGTGAAAAAGGTTTAAATGGAATTCTATTTTTGATTATTATTTCATATATAACAAATTTTTTCTCTACACATTCATTTTATCACAATCTTATAGTTATAATTATCGGATTATTAGCATTTTCATTTCAATTAATAAAAAATTTTAAAAATAAAATTAAAGAATTTAAAATAGCCTTTATTATATTTTCAATATTATTTATTGGTTTATTGATGCATAAAAATCATGATGATTTCTTTTATTATCATTTTTCATATACTATTTCACTGATTGAATATAAAAAAATATTGGGTCTAGGATTATTAAACCATGGATTTAGAACTCCATCCTCAATATTTTATTTAAATTCTTTATTTTATTTGCCACACATCAAGTATTTTTTAATAAATAGTGGTGCAGTTTTTATAATGGGTTTTTCTAATTTAATTCTTATCGATAAAATTAGGTATCAATTAAAAATTAAAAAATATTCTTTTATTCTATTTTTATCAGTTTTATCTTTTGCCTATATAAATACTGCTTTTTATAGAATAGCAGAGCATGGCACAGATAGATCGGCATTAATTTTAATATTTTTATTAGTAATTACTTATATAGAAAGCCTTGGTATTCTTAAAAAAAAAATTAGTAATATTAATTTTACGATTTATTATGAAAAGATAATTGTATTACTTATATTAGTAATTTCTTTAAAAAGTTTTTACCTAATTTATTTTGTTTTATTTTTTTTGTGGTTATGTCAATTTAGGTATTTTATTTTTCACAAAAAGATAGCATTTACAATATTAAAAAATAGATACACATATATATTTATTTCAGGAATATCATTATCTATTTTCCATGTTTTTTTAAACACAGGTTGTTTAGTTTATCCAGCTAGTTTTACATGTTTTGATAATTTGCTCTGGAGCATCCCAATAGATCAGGTTGAACAAATGAAAAACTGGTATTCGCTTTGGTCAAAAGCAGGCGCTTCACCCAATTTTAGAGTTGATAATCCAGAGATATATTTATCCAATTTCAATTGGCTTCCAAGATGGTTTTCAACTTATTTTTTTACAAAAATAAGTGACACTATATTTGTGATTTTTTTAGTATCATTAATATGTTTGTTAATACTTAAAGGAAAAAAAAACGACAATAGCAATTCTTATGATAAGAATTTTACACCTTTATTTTTAATATTATTTTTCTTATTTTTAGAATGGTTTATAAATCATCCAACATTAAGATATGGAGGGTATACTCTTTTTGCTTTAGCATTTTTTATCCCAATAAGTATTTTCTTAGAAAAAAGATTGCACATTCATACAAAATTGATGAAACAAATTAATATTTTAATAATAATTGTATTAAGTGTTTTCATCGTTAAAAATATATCAAGATTACAATATGAAAATGATAAATATCAATACAATTTATTTACTAACCCATATTTTGCCATTGAGAAAAAAAACTTTCATTTTCAGGAAATTTTTTCAAAATTAAATTTTAATTATAGAGAAAAAAATAATAATTATTATTTAATATTAGATTATAATATTATTAAGAATATAAACTAGTATAATTAATTTTTAGATTATAATAAAAAATGAAAAAAATAATTGTAGTTACGGGTGGTGCTGGTTTTGTAGGTGCAAATCTAATTAAAATTTTAATTAAAAAAACAAATTTTAATATCATTAGTATTGATAATTATTCATCAGGTTATAAAAAAAATCATATTAAAAATAAAAAAATCAAATATATAAATTCTCATACAAAAAATATTTCTAAGATCTTAAAAAAAGAAAAAAATAAAATTGATGCTTTGTTTCATTTAGGTGAATTCTCAAGAATATATCAAAGCTTTCTAAAGATGGATCAATGTATGAATTCTAATGTTATAGGAACAAATGAAGTTTTTAATTTTTGTTTTAAAAATGATATAAAACTAATTTATTCTGCAACATCTGCTACAATTGGAAATAAAGGAGATGATAAAAATTTATCTCCTTATGCTTTTACCAAAGCAAGAAATTTAGAAATGCTAGAAAATTTAAAAAAATGGTTTAATTTTAAATTTGAAATAATTTATTTTTATAATGTTTATGGTCCACTTCAGATAAAACAAGGAAGCATGGCAACAGTGATTGGTATATTTGAAGATCAATATAAAAATAAAACTCCTCTAACAGTAGTTAAGCCAGGAACACAATCGAGAAGGTTTACTCATATTAGTGATACTGTTGATGTCTGCTATCAGGCTTGGAAAAAAAATAAATGCAGACACTACAGTATATCCAGCAAAGAGAGTTATACGATACTTGAAGTCGCAAAAATGTTTAATTTTCAATTTAAGCTACTTCCAGCTCGTAGAGGTGAAAGGTTTGCCTCTGCACTAACTAGTATGAATCTTTCAAACAAAGTATACAAAATATTTGGTAAGACTAGTCTTAAAAAATATATCAGCAATATAGTAAAAACTATTTAAAAATAATAGTATTTCACTGTTTACAATATTTTTTAATTAGGTATAACTCATCCGCCGGTGATTATTGCGAAGGGGTAATACCCGATCCCATTCCGAACTCGGAAGTCAAGCCCTTCAGCGCCAATGGTACTTTGTCTTAAGACACGGAAGAGTAGGACATTGCCGGCTAAAAAAAAATTATGAAAATTAAAAGCTCATTAAAATCACTAAAAAAAAGAGACCTTAACTCTAAATTAGTTAGAAGAAGAGGCAGAGTTTACATAATTAATAAAACAAATCCAAAATTTAAAGCAAGACAGAAGTAGTTTTTATGGACAACCAAGACCATAAAAATACCTGGAATAATTTCACAAAGTTTGTGTTGTGGGGAACTGTCGCTGTTATAGGCGTTTTAGTTTTAATGGCAATATTCTTGCTATAAAGTTCTCTTATGAAAATCGCTTCAGTTTTAGAAAATCAAAATATTGAGAAAAGAATTGCAATTACTCCTGAGATTGCAAAAAAATATTTAGCTCTTGGTTTTGAAATTTCTTTGACCACTAAGTATGGTGAACACCTAGGCTTTAAGGATAGTGAGTATGAAGAGCTGGGTGTTGAAATTTCTTCTAACGAAACAGAAATATTAAATAAAGCTAATATTATTATTCAGCTAGGCTTATTATCTGATGAAAAACTTTTAAATTTAAAAGAAAACCAAACACTCGTTGGAGTTTTAAATCCTTATGCAAATAAAGAAAAAATAGAAAATTTATCTAAAAAAAATATTAATGTTTTTTCTTTAGAAATGTTACCAAGAATCACTAGAGCTCAATCAATGGATATACTTTCATCTCAAGCTAACCTTGCTGGTTATAAAGCAGTAATAGAATCTTTTGCAAATTTTGAAAAAGCAATACCCATGATGATGACAGCAGCTGGTACTATTCCAGCAGCAAAAGTATTGGTAGTTGGGGCAGGAGTTGCAGGATTACAGGCTATAGCAACTGCAAAAAGAATGGGTGCTATCGTATTTGCAACAGATGTCAGGATGGCTTCAAAGGAACAAGTTGAAAGTTTAGGTGGAAAATTTTTAACAGTAGAAGGGTCTGAAAATCTTGAAACTGAAGGTGGCTATGCAAAAGAAGCTTCAGAGGAATTCAAAAAAAAACAAGAGGATTTATTGGCAGAAACTTTAAAAAAAATTGATATTGTAATATGCACAGCTTTAATCCCAGGAAAAAAAGCTCCATTAATTATTAAAGGTTCTATGATTGATAATATGCAATCAGGCTCTGTTATTTATGACTTAGCTGCGATTCAAGGTGGAAATTCAGAGTTTACTGAGGTTGATAAAATTGTAGTTAAAAAAGGAGTAAAGATTATGGGTGAAAAAAATATTTTAAACAAACTGCCTGTTTCAGCTTCAAACTTATATTCAAAAAACGTATTTAACTTTGTCTCAAACTTATATGATAAAGAAAATAAAAAGATTAGTATTAATTTAGAAGATGAAATAATTGAAAAAACTTTAATAAAATAGAATTATGGAAATAGACCCTTTTATATTTAGATTAAGCATATTCGTTTTATCAATTTTTATTGGCTATTATGTCGTCTGGAGTGTAACCCCATCTTTGCATACTCCATTAATGTCAGTTACTAACGCTATATCATCAGTAATTATTGTTGGTGCAATAATTGCAGGTTTAGCTGGTGGAGGCATAGATAGTATTTTTACTGTCTCTAATGTTTTAGGTTTTTTAGCAATATCGCTTGCAGCGGTTAATATTTTTGGTGGATTTTTAGTAACTCAAAGAATGCTTCAGATGTATAAAAAAAAGAAGAAAGATAAATAATTATGTCAGCAAATTTATCAGCAATATTTTATTTAATATCTGGTGTCCTATTTATATTAGCATTAAGAGGACTTTCATCACCAGAAACTTCAAGACAGGGTAATTTCTTTGGAATTTTAGGAATGATAATTGCAATTACTGTTACCTTTTTATCAGTTGGAAATTTTTCTAGTGGACTGATTTATGTATTAATTTTTTTAATAGTAGGTGGATTAATAGGAGCTTTTATAGCTTACAAAATACCAATGACAGCAATGCCAGAACTAGTTGCGGGTTTTCATAGTTTAGTTGGTTTGTCAGCAGTTTTTGTTGCAATCTCAGCCTTCCTAAATCCAGAAGCATTTAATTTAGGAACGGTAGGAGCCATTAAACTTGCAAGCTTAATTGAAATGTCAATTGGTGCTGCAGTTGGTGCAATAACATTTTCAGGTTCAATAATTGCTTTTTTAAAACTTCAAGGAATAATGTCAGGTTCACCAATTACTTTTAAAGGGCAGCATTTTCTTAATGCTTTATTGTTAATCTCAATAATAATTTTAACTTACTTGTTATGCTCATCCCAGTCCTCTAATTTCTTTTGGATATTAATAGCTGTTTCATTTTTAATAGGATTTTTATTAATTATCCCTATTGGTGGGGCAGATATGCCAGTAGTAATATCTATGTTGAATTCATACTCTGGTTGGGCTGCTGCAGGAATTGGTTTTACTTTAGAAAATACTGCATTAATTATAACAGGAGCTCTTGTTGGATCTTCAGGTGCAATTTTATCTTACATAATGTGCAAAGGTATGAACCGATCTTTCTTTAATGTAATCTTAGGAGGATTTGGTGCAACAGAACAATCTGCATCATCTGGGAATAAAGAACAAAGACCTGTTAAGAGTGGTAATGCTGAAGATGCAGCTTTCTTAATGAAAAATGCATCATCCGTTATAATTGTTCCAGGTTATGGAATGGCGGTAGCACAAGCACAACATGCACTTAGAGAGATGGTAGATACCTTAAAGAAAAATGATATCAAAGTTACTTATGCAATTCACCCTGTTGCGGGAAGAATGCCGGGTCATATGAATGTATTGTTAGCAGAAGCTAACGTTCCATATGATGAAGTTTTTGAACTTGAAGAAATTAATAATGATTTTGCTAATGCAGACGTTGCATTTGTAATTGGGGCAAATGATGTAACTAATCCAGTTGCAAAAACTGATCCCCAAAGCCCAATTTATGGAATGCCCGTATTAGATGTTGAAAAATGTAAATCAGTATTATTTGTAAAAAGAAGTTTATCTCCTGGATATGCTGGAATTGATAATGATTTGTTTTATAAAGAAAATACCTTAATGCTATTTGCTGATGCAAAAAAGATGACTGAAGATATAACTAAAAACCTTTAAAATTAATGACAACAAGAATATTTTGTGACATTGCAGAGCTAGATCAAATAAAAAAGTTTAATAAGAAAAAAATAGTAAAAGGCTTTACAACTAATCCCAGCTTAATGAGAAAAGCAGGAGCTAAAGATTATAAATCTTATTCAAGGAAAATATTAAAAATTTGTAACAATAAACCTGTTTCTCTAGAGGTATTTGCTGATGAATATAAGGAAATGAAAAAACAAGCTCTTCAAATTAATACTTGGGGAAAGAATGTTTATGTGAAAGTACCAGTTGCTAACTCCAAAGGTGTCTTTATGGGAAAAATTATTAAAGAACTCAATAATTTGGATATTAAACTTAATATCACAGCAATTTATAGTGCAAAACAGACAGAAAAAATTTTAAAATTAATTAACAAAAAAACTAAAGTTATAATTTCAATATTTGCTGGTAGAGCAGGTGACACTGGTAAAGATCCAGTTCCAGAATTTAAAAAAAGCATATCAATAGCAAAAAAATTTAAAAATGTAGAAATACTTTGGGCAAGTGTAAGAGAACCTTATAATTATTTGCAAGCTAAACAATTAGGCTGTCATATAATTACCATACCTCCGTCAACTATTGAAAAAGTTGAAAAATTTGGAAAAACTTATAGTCAATTGACTAAAGAGACAGTAAAAGCATTTTTAGTGGACAGCAAAAAATCTAAATTTAAAATTTAGTCATTTTTTAATAATATGCACATTATAAAATAAATTTAAATCAAAAGATTTAATTTTGAATGGCAGGTAAGACTCACTTATAAAATCTCCAAAATTATACTTTATTATTGAGAATAGTCCAAAAATAGAATTAACATGTTCTGTGCCATTCATATAATCAAATTCTTCAGGTGTGATTTTATATTTTTTTTTAATAGAAAATAATTTTAAATAAAGTCTACCAAGTCTAAAAAGTAAACCAGGATCTGTTGGTAGTGAGATTGATAATATCCCTCCTTTTTTTAACTTTTTCATCATCTCAAACAAAAAAATTTCAGGATCAGCAATATGTTCTAAGCAATGAGATATTATTATTCTATCAAAGTAATCTTGTTCATAGGGTAATATTTTGCCATCATAATTGGTAGCTATAACTTTTGGGTTATCAGCATATTTATCAATAATAGTTTCTGATGTTTCAGCAATATGATATTCGTCATAATGGTGTTTGATGAACTTATAATGTGGTGCACTACCAGCTCCTATTTCCAATACCTTAGAAATATTATTAGGAAAATTAAATTTTTCAAGTTGCTTGTGACATTGTTTCATAAAAAAACCCATCAATCCTGAATAGGCATGACTATTATATCTAAAAGTTAAATCTTGAAATATATCTTTTTTAAACATGATTTTTTATAAATTAATAGAAACTGCATCTCAAATAATATAAGTATAACAAATTATCTATTACAAGTAATAAAATTTACAATATTTAAAATGAGATTTGTTAATAAAAATATATATTTTTTGATCATTTTTTTTATAGTTAGTTTAATTTTAACATTTTTACTGCTTGGAGCTGAAAATTTTTCAATAAAAGGATATTTATATTCTGAAAATTATGATCTTATAAGTGATCAATTGGCATTCAAGTTTTTTATAAATGATCAATGGCATTTTCCAATTGGTAAAAACCCAAACTATGGAATTGAAGTTGGGAATTCAATAGTTTTTTCTGGAGCTGTACCCATTTTATCTTTCCTATTTAAGTCAATAGCAAGATTTTTGCCAAATAATTTTCAATTCATAACCATATGGTTTGTGATTTGTTTCACACTGCAATTATTTTTTAGTTATCTGATTATAAATCATTTCACAAGGAAAAAACTTTATTCATTTATTTCATCTTTCTTTTTTATTATTTGCCCAGTTTTATTATACAGAATACCTATACACATAACTTTAGTTGCACATTGGATAATTTTATTTTGTTTATATTATGAAATCACAAATACTAATTATATAAAAAAAGAAACTTTTTATTCTCTCATTTTTCCACTATCAATTCTTATTCATTTTTATTTTTTACCCATGTTAATGATTATAAAATATTCATTTTTATTAAAAGATTATATCGATCAAAAAGATTTAAAAAAAAATTTTAGAGAAATTGTAATTCCATTAGTACCTTTAGTAATTGTAGCTTATATATCAGGGTATTTTCAAATTTCAGCTTTTGATGCAATGGGCTTTGGATATGGATTCTATAGTTTTAATTTAGCAGGTTTTATAGACCCACAATCTACAAATGATTCAATTAATTGGTCAATGTTCTTTACAGACATTAAAAATACAAATGGACAGGCAGAGGGATTTAGCTATTTGGGAATCGGTGGAATCATATTATTTATATTTTTTTTAATTATA
The DNA here is from genome assembly GCF_059417725.1 of Candidatus Pelagibacter sp. PS_41. Classification (NCBI taxonomy): domain Bacteria; kingdom Pseudomonadati; phylum Pseudomonadota; class Alphaproteobacteria; order Candidatus Pelagibacterales; family Candidatus Pelagibacteraceae; genus Candidatus Pelagibacter; species Candidatus Pelagibacter sp. PS_41. The sequence continues at coordinate 189,853 of NZ_CM182062.1, forward strand.
TTTTTTAAAGGAAAGGAAACTGTTCAATTCTCAAAATTGCCATTTATTTTTATTTTCTTAATTTGTTTTCTTTTATCAATTTCAAATAATATTTATTTGGGAAATAATATGATCTTTGAATACCAACTTCCTAAATTAATTTATGGTTTATTAAGTATAATAAGAGCATCTGGAAGATTTATTTGGATATTATATTATTTAATTATAATTTTTGGTATAATTTCTATTTTTCAATTATTTAATAATAAGAATAAATCTGTATTCATGATCTCTTTTATATTAATAATTCAAGCAATAGATATATCTCCAGCGTTAAAGAATTATTATAAAGCAAATGCATTTAATAAAATAGAAATTAAAAATACCAATGAAGAATTTTGGAAAACTATTAGTGAAGATTTCAAAATAATTAGAACAACTTATTTTAAAAATAGCTCAAACATATACCCGTATATTTCTAATCAGATTCTAGAAAATGATTTTTTAAGAACAGATATTTCAAGATTAGGTAGATACGACAGAAGTAAAGCATCATCAAATAGAAATAGATTATATTTTGATTTAAATAATAAGCAGTTAGATAAAAATACAGCCTATGTAATTGATAATATTAACCACCTAAGATACCTCAAGTATTTGTATCTCATGGAAAACATGGGCTTTTTTTTTGTTGACGGTGTTTGGTTAATGTTATCTGGTTATAAAAATAAGATGAGTCAAAACGACATTGACAAATTTGATCAGATTAAAATTGTTGAAATTAAAGAAAATACGAAACACAATTTTATGATAAGTGGTCTAATGGAACCTCTTGGTCTAGGTTGGACTTTTTCCTCTGAAAATAAAGGTATTTGGACTGAAGGAAATGAGTTTAATATTCTTTTTAAATTTAAACCTAAGATAAATAAGACTTATAAAATAAAATTGAAAATAAGCTCAATTATCAGCAAACCTAATGAATATTTAAATGGCTTTGTAAAAATAAATGGTCAGATAAATAGAAATTTTAAATTTAAAAATTTAAGTAAAGGTTTTATTGAATTTTCTATTCCAAATATTAAGGATGAAACTTACAAGGTAGATATAATAATTAAAAACCCTACATCACCTCTAGATTTATTACAAAGTCCAGATGGTAGAATGTTAGGTCTTTTAATAGAAAGTCTTGAGATAATTTAGTTGAGTAATGTAGATTTCCATTTTGAATAAAAATCTTGTAATTTTATATTTCTATAATGAAATATATTCAAAAAACTCATTTTATAGAAATCATCAGTTATAAAAGAATTATGAATTTTCATTATTTTTTTATATTCATACCTTTTTCTAATAAATTTACCTCTATCTAAATTTATCATCAATCTATTTATCATTTTATTTTTATTTTTGAGAGGATCAACTGATATGAACATTGCTTTATTAAATTTTTTTCTTATTACTTCATTAATCATTTTTACAAGCTCATTATCTAAATGATGTATTGCTCCATTCATAAATATCAAATTTGGTTTAAATTTAAAAATTTTTTTATTTTTTTTTAAATTTTTTAGATCACCATATAAGAACTTAAATTTTTTCCATTTTTTTTTGTTTTGATTTAGATAAAAAGGATTGTTGTCATAACCCATGTAATCATCAATATAGTTTTCCACATAATCTAAAATGTAACTATCGCCACAACATAAATCTAAAACTCTAATTTTTTTTTTACAAACCTTTTTAAAAAAATATTTAAAAAAATCATATTCATGATTTTTCTTTCTCACAGTATTTTGATAAAACCTGTATATAATTGGGAATTTCAGTAAAAATTCTTTCATATTAGAAGCTAATTTTAATTTCTATTAAATCAAATATCATGTTTATTGGGTCTCTTAATAAGCTAATTTTGCTGCCCTCTTTATGAGTCCATTTAACGGGTAATTCTTGAATTTCTATTTTTTTATTCATGAGATGAATTATTATTTCCACATCATGAACATAGCGGTATGATTTTAATTTAGGAAGTATTTTTTTGATATAAGAAGAGTTATATATTTTATAACCACACTGCGTGTCTGTAAGCTTGATATTAAATAAAGACTTAATCAATAATTTAAAGAATAACCCATAAAACTTTCTTATCCAAAGTGTTTTAATTTTAGATTTTTTAAGATTCCTTGATGCAAAATATGCACAATTTTTTTTAAGTATATAATTTTTTGCAAGCCAGTCAGTGTAAGTTGATGGCAATACAGACATATCAAAATCACACGTTAATATCCAAGGATGGGTACTTTTTCTTATCCCTTGAATAATAGCATAACCCTTACCCATATTTTTTTTATAAGAAATTAACTGGTGATTAATTTTTTTATTTTTTATTTTGAATAAAAATTTTTTTATTAAATTTGCACTCTCATCAGTACTTCCATCATTAACAAATATGATTTCAACATCTACACGGTTTTTTTTGATAAATTTTTTTAATATCTCAAAGGTTTTTTTTGCCCTTCTAGACTCATTGTATAAAGGAATAACTATAGATAATTTTTTGAATAAAATTTTCTTTTTCATCTTAATTGGTTGCGGGGGACGGATTTGAACCGCCGACCTTCAGGTTATGAGCCTGACGAGCTACCAGACTGCTCCACCCCGCGGTATATTTAAATTCTGTTCTTAAGTTTATTTAATTTTTTAACTCTTTTAATATTTTCTTGTAGTATTCTTTTTTTCTTTTCAGAGGGTTTTTCATAAACACTTTTTAATTTTACTACTTTAAAAAAACCATCTCTTTGTAACTTTCTTTTAAGAACTCTGAGTGCTTGTTCAATATTGTTATCTTTGACTTCTATTTTCATAAATTTTAATTGTGCTTAATTAACATTATATAATTTTGCTGTCTATTAAAATTATTCAATGTTTGAAACTTCTCTTATTAATTTTGCCTTTTCTTTTTCTTTTCTCTCTCTTTTAATTCGTCTTTCAGCTTTTTCTATAGCGTCAACTAAATCTTTTTGAGAGAATAGTCCCAAAGCTACAGGATCTTTTGGATTTAAGTTATTATAATTCCAATAACTTTTATTCTTTATCGCTGTAACTGAAGCTTTAGTTACGCCAACTAATTTTGCAATTTGAGAGTCTTTTAGTAAAGAATGATGTTTAATTAACCATAAAGCCGAATCTGGCTTATCCTGTCTTTTTGATAATGGAATGTATTTTTTAATTTTTTTATCCTCACTTGAAATTTCAATATCAGTATTTTTTATCTGTAATTCTTTATTTTCATCTTTTGAAGCTAGTTCAATTTCTTCTCTAGTAAGCTGACCAGATATAATTGGGTTATAAGCCATAATTCCTTTTGCAACTTCACCATCAGCAATCCCTTGCACTTCAACTTCATGTAAATTGCAAAATTTAGCAATTTGCTTGAATGTAAGTGTAGTATTTTCTACTAGCCAAACAGCTGTCGCCATTGGCATTAAAGGTACGTTTGACATTTAATCCTTTTTTTCTGATCTGAAGTTTTGGAATTTTTTATTGAATTTACTTACACGACCCTTATCCATTAACTTTTGCTTTCCACCTGTCCAAGCAGCATGTGATTTTGGATCGATCTCTAATCTTAAAACTTCTCCTTGTTTTCCCCAAGTTGATCTTGTTTCAAATTGAGTTCCATCAGTCATTTCTACTGTAATTGTGTGGTAGTCTGGATGTATGTCTTTTTTCATATCGAGACTTATAGCAAAAGAATTCTATAAAACAATTAAAAGTTCTTTAATTTTTCAAGCATTTTGTCGTTAATTGCCATGCTCGAAGCTCTTATTTGTATATTTTTATTTTGTGAAAGGTCGATTTCATTAATCATTCCACCTGCTTCTTTCACCAATATTATACCTGCTGCTATATCCCATAAATTAAGACCGTTTTGAAAATAGCCATCATATCTACCTGCTGCAACATATGCAATATCTAGAGCAGCACTTCCAGACTTTCTTAAAGGTAAGTCGACTTCATTTTTAGCTACACCACCTGTTGCAAACAAACAGCTATTAAGCTCCTTTTTTTTGGATACTCTTATCCTTTGATTATTAAAGAAAGCACCACTGTCTTTTTCAGCATAAAACATTTCATCTTTAATTGGGTCATAAATTAAACCTGAAATAATTTCATTACCATATTTTAAGGCTATAGATATTGCAAAGTGAGGTACACCATGTAAAAAATTTGTAGTACCATCAATAGGATCTATGATCCAAGTATGATCTTTGTCTTTATTGTTTTCAGAACCATCTTCTTCACTGATAATAGAATAGTAAGGTCTTGCTTTTTTTAATTCTTCTATAATTATTTTTTCAGCTTTAAGATCAGCATTAGACACAAAGTCAGTAGGGCCCTTAATTGAAACCTGCAATTTTTCTATTTCTCCGAAATCCCTGATTAAAGCTCTAGATGCTTTTTCAGCAGCTTTAATCATAACGTTTAGATTAGCCGATATAGATTGCATAAAAATTATATCTTTTTAATGTATTCCATAGTTCGAGTATCAACTATGATTTTATCACCACTTTCAATAAAAGGGGGAACTTGAATGTTTACTCCATTATCTAATATTGCAGGTTTATAAGAAGAAGAAACTGTTTGCCCTTTTAGAGCAACATCAGTTGTCTCAATTGTGCATGTCACTTGATTAGGCAACTCTACCGTTAAAGGTTTTTCATTATAAAAACTTATATTAACCTCTAAGTTTTCTGTTAACATTTTACCTTTTTCACCTACTGTTTCTTTTTTAATATTAATTTGCTCATAAGATTTAGGATCCATAAAATAATAGTCAGTTTCATCTTCATAAAGATAATTAAATTTTATCTCATCTAATGAAGCTTTTTCAACAGATTCACTCGATCTAAATCTTTCATTTAGTTTTGTATTTTTATTTACACTTTTCATCTCTACTTGAGCAAAGGCACCACCTTTACCGGGTTTTACATGTTGTGTTTTTAAAACTTGCCAAAGGTCATTTTTGTATTCAATTAACATTCCAACTCTAATTTCACTTGCGTATAATTTCATTTTAATTTTTTAATAGCTTCTAATGGTTTGTATTTTTTATTATTCCAAATGTAGCCTGAAATAGCTAAAAAGTTAGCTTTATTCAATAAGAGTTTTTTGTAATTATTCAATTTTATACCCCCAATAGCAACAACCGGTAAGGAAGTTATCTTTTTTATAGATTTCAGTATTCTCAAATTTGCTCTATATTTAACTTTTTTAGTTTGAGTTGAGTAAAACGCACCAAACGCTAAATAATCAGCCCCATCCGAAACTCCTTTTTTTGCTAATTTTATTGAATTATGACAGGTAACACCAATAGTCTTATTCTTTAATAGTTTTCTCGCTTTAACAATACTCATGTCGCTTTGGCCCAAATGACAACCATCTGCATTCAGTTTTTTTGCAATCATGGGATCATCATTAACTAAAAATTTTACTTTGTACTTCTTGCATATTGTTAGAATTTTTTTTCCAATAATAAGTTTATTTTTGATTGTTTCTTTTTTTAGTCTCAATTGAAAATAGCTAACTTTTCCTGATTTTAATACTAATGATAAATTAGTATAAAATTCATCGTCTTCTATTTTATTTGGTGAAATTAAATATATAAACTTTGTATTTTTTTTATTGAGACTCAAGTTCAGCTGACCATTTCCCTTGAGCTGCTAATGTACACATGTTTGCTCTATGATTAAATACGTTTTGTGTACCTTCAATATTTTTAATATCTTTTGACCAGAATTTAAGAGCGCTTTGTTGTAAGGCCCTTCCATATGAATAGGTCATAATAAAATTTGTATCATTGTACTTATTTATTAAATTTAAATTTTCTGTTGCCTCAACCTCTGTTTGACCTCCTGATAGGAATGCAATACCAGGCACTTCAGCTGGTACATTTTCTTTAAGACATTTTAGAGTAAGTTTAGCAGTTTCCTCATTTGATATCTTCTTATCGGAACTAGCTCCTGCTAATATCATGTTAGGTTTTAAAATTATTCCACTGAAGTCAATATTATGAAGAATTAACTCCTCAAAACATTTTTTAATAACTTTTGAGGTTTTGTTAAAACAGTCTTCAGCTGAATGATCACCATCCATTAAAACTTCTGGTTCTACTATTGGCACCATTCCACATTCTTGAACCAAGGCCGAGTATCTTGCAAGAGCATGTGCGTTTGAATGAATAGATAATTCACTTGGGTGCTTTTTTGTAATATTAAAAACACCTCTCCATTTTGTAAATCTTGCACCTAATTTGTAATATTCTATCAATCTTTCTCTTAAGCCATCAAGACCTTCGGTAATTTTTTCTTCTGGAGAACTTGCTAGAACTTTAGCTCCAGTATCAACTTTTATTCCAGGTACAGCACCTGTTGCAGTGATTATCTCTGGAATAGTTTTTTTAGAATTAGAAATTTGTTTAATTGTTTCATCATATAAAATAACCCCACCAATAAATTCTTTCATTCCTTCTGACGTAAAAAGTGTTTCTCTAAATAATAGTCTATTTTCTGGAGTTGAAGGAACTGCAACAGAATCCAATCTTTTTGTCATTGTGCCATTACTTTCGTCTGCTGCAAGGATACCTTTGCCCCTTGAAAGTATTTTTAGTGCAATTTTATTTAGTTCCGACATATTAATTAAGAGCTCTTATACCAGGAAGTTTTTTTCCTTCAAGATATTCTAGAAAAGCTCCACCTGCGGTTGAGACAAAATTAAAAGAATTAACTGCATCGATAGTATTCAATAGTGAAACAGTATCACCTCCACCTGCTACAGAATAAATTGTATTATTATTATTTTTTTCGACAATTTTTTTTGCAATCTGAATACTTCCTTTAGCAAAATTAGGGTTTTCAAAATAACCCGCTGGTCCATTCCAAAGGATAGTGTTGCTTTTATTTATTAAGTTATTGATAGTTTTTATTGATTTAGGACCAATATCTAAAATTAAGTCATCTTTAGAAATATCCTTTAATTCTTTTACTGCTGGATTATCATTTAAATTTTTTCCAACCACAACATCTTCTGGAAAAAGTATCTTGCAATCTTCTTTTTTTGATAAAGAAAATATATCTTCAATGATTTGATGACAATTATCCTCTTGAAGAGATTTTCCAATTTCATGACCTTGGTATTTAAGTATATTATTGGCCATTCCTCCAACTATTATAATATTATCAAACTTTGGGATTAAATTTTTTATAATATTAATCTTTGAAGAAATTTTAGAGCCACCAATTATACAAGTAATAGGCTTCTTAATTTCAGAAGTAATCTTAGTTAATGCTTCAATTTCTAAGTCTAATTGGAGACCTGAATATGAGGTAATAAATTTTGTTATTTCAAAAATAGAGGCATGCGCTCTGTGAGAACATGAAAATGCATCATTAACATAAATATCAGCTAAACTTGCCAAATGTTTAGCAAAAGCTTTATCATTTTTTTCTTCTTCTTCATAAAACCTAAGATTTTCAAGTATAACAATTTTTTCATTTTGATTTTTAAAAAGATCAGTTGAATTTATTTCTCGAATATTTTTAGTGATAAGCTTAATATCAGTTTTTAATTTGATTTTTAGATCTTCACATATAGGTTCAAGGGATAGTTCTTTGACGACCTTACCTTTGGGTCTACCAACATGTGACAGTATTATTATTTTTGTATTTTTTTCTAATAAATATTTAATTGTTGGTAATATTTTATCAATTCTGGTGGTATCAGTAATTACTCCATTTTCTAATGGAACATTTAAATCTAACCTAAGTAATATATTTTTTTGATTAAGATCAGCCTGGTCCTTTATACTTTTCATTAAGAGTTTTTATGAAGATATTCTGCAATATCACACATTCTGTTTGAAAAACCCCATTCATTATCATACCACGCAGAAATCTTGCCCATATTTTTACCTACAACATTAGTCAACGTAAGATCAACGATTGCAGAAGCTGAATTGTGATTAAAATCAATAGATACTAATTTTTCTGATGTTGCTTCTAAAACTTTTTTTGTTTGTTTCTTCACTGCATTTGTAAATGCCGTATTGATGATTTCTTTATTTATTTCTTTTTTAGTACAAAAAACTAATTCTATTAATGAAACATTTGGTGTAGGTACTCGCATCGCTACACCCTCAAGTTTTCCTTTTAAAGCAGGTATAATTTCACCAATTGCTTTTGAGGCACCTGTAGAAGTTGGAACTATTGATTGACTGGCAGATCTTGCTCTTCTTGGATCTTTATGAGAATTATCTAAAATTCTTTGATCACTAGTAAAAGCATGGATAGTAGTCATAAATCCTTTTTCAATTTCAAAATCATTATTTAAAACATTTGCAACAGGCGCCAGACAATTAGTAGTACACGAAGCGGCCGAAATAATTTGGTCATCATTTGTTAAAATATTTTCGTTAACACCAAATACAATTGTTTTATCTGCATCTTTACATGGGGCTGAAACTATAACTTTTTTAGCACCATTTTTAAGGTGAGCTAATAATTTTTCTTTTGAATTAAATTTTCCAGTACATTCAAAAACATAATCAACTCCATATGATTTCCAATTTATATCTTCAATATTTGAGTGTTGAGAAAAAGTAATCTTATTTTTATTAATAATTAAATGCTTTTTATCAAATTCTAACTCTGCATTAAATTTTCCATGAACAGAGTCATATTTTATTAGCGTACAGCTTGATTCAGCATTGGATCGGTTGTTTATATGTTTAATTTCTATATTTTTGTTTTGGCTTTCAATAATTGCTCTAATTACCATTCTACCAATTCTGCCCATTCCATTTATTCCAACTTTTAATGTCATTTCTTATTCTTTATAAGGTTTTTTGTCTTTTTTGAAATATTTTCAACTGTTAATCCAAAATATTTATAAATCTCTTTATAAGGCGCACTTTTTCCAAAAGTTTCTATTCCAAATGTCAATCCATCAGTGCCAGTATATTTCTTCCAACAATCTGTTGATGCAGCTTCAATAGATATTTTAAATTTTGTTTCACCAAGTATTTTCTGCTTATAAGAAGATGACTGTTTGTCAAAAATATCATGGCATGGAACTGATATTACTTTAGAGTATATTTTGTCTTTGGCTAATTTGTGGCTAGTTTCAATTGCAAGATTAACTTCGGATCCACTAGCAAGTATAGTGAGGTTGATCTTTTTATTTGTTCTAAAAACCTCGTATGCTCCAAATGAGCATTTATTTAAGTTTGAATATTTTTTTCTTATAGGATCAAGGTTTTGTCTAGTCAATGATAAGACGCTGGGTGTATTTGAATTTTTAAGAGACAATTCCCAACATTCTATAGTTTCCATTCTATCTGCAGGCCTAAAAACATTTAGGTTTGGAATAGATCTTAAGCCAGACAACTGTTCTATTGGCTGATGGGTTGGACCATCCTCGCCCAAACCAATAGAGTCGTGTGTCATTACATATATAACTCTTTGACCCATTAGCGCTGATAGACGTATCGATGGTTTACAATAATCAGAGAATATTAAAAATGTTCCTCCATAAGGGATAAACTTACCATGAAGTGCAATACCATTCATTATTCCACACATTGCATGCTCTCTAACACCATAATGAATATAATCCCCATTAAAATTGTTTGAATTTATAATTTTTTGGTACTTAGTTTTAGTGTTATTAGATCCAGCTAAATCAGCGGATCCTCCAATTAAAGTATTGTTCTCTTTAGTTAATGCATTCAAAACTAATTCAGAAGATTTTCTTGTAGCTATGCTTTTATTTTCTTTTAATGAAATTTGTTTTTCAATTTTTAATGATTTAGAAAAATTATTCTTTAATATTTTATCTATTATAAATTTTTTTCTTTTATAAAATTTATTCCAATTTTTTTCTAATTTAATTCCTTTATCACCAATTTTTTTCCATTCGTTTAAAATATTTTTTGGTATTTCAAAAGGCTTATATTGCCAGTTTAATGTTTTTCTAACAAGTTTGATCTCATCTATCCCAATTGGACTACCATGTGAAGATGATTTACCAGATTTATTTGGAGACCCATAACCAATTTTTGTTTTACATGAAATAACCGTAGGTCTTTTTGCATTCTGAACTTTTTTTAATGCATTAAATATTTCTTTTTCATTGTGACCATTAATTAAAATATAATCCCAACCATAGCTTTCAAATCTTTTTTTATAATCATCAGATACAGCCAAGCTTGTTGGTCCATCAATTGAAATTGAATTATTATCAAAAAGCATAATAAGATTTTTTAATTTTAAGTGACCAGCCAAACTCATAGCTTCGTGACTTATACCTTCCATTAAACAACCATCACCTGCTAAAACATAAGTTTTATGATTAATTATTTCTTTACCTAATTTTTTTTTAAGAATTTCTTCTGCTACAGCAAATCCAACAGAGTTAGCAATACCCTGCCCAAGTGGACCAGTAGTTGTTTCAATTCCTGTTCCAGGATGATATTCTGGGTGTCCTGCACAAATTGAATTTAATTGTCTAAAATTTTTAATATCCTTTATGGAAACACTTTTGTATCCAGTTAGATAAAGTAAAGAATACAATAACATTGATCCATGACCCGCAGACAAAACAAACCTATCTCTATTTAGCCAGTTAGGATTATTGGGATTAAATTTTAAAAAACTTCTAAATAAAACTGTAGCAACATCAGCCATACCCATAGGCATTCCAGGGTGACCTGAGTTGGCTTTTTGTACCGCTTCTATAGACAAAAACCTTATTGCGTTTGATAAATCTTTATGTAGTTTGTTCAAAAATTATCCTATCTAGACTTCGTAGACTCAATTTAATATTATAAATATATATATATGAAAACAGAGACTGAAAAAGAAAAAAAATTGAGTTTTGCAATTAATAAACTTAAGAATTTGAAATTACAAAACCCTTCATTAAAAACTAATCTAGAAAATTTGAATGCTCAAAAAAATCAATTAGAAATTGAAAAAAAAGAAATTGAAGAAAAATATCAAAACCTAATGAGAGAACATAAAGCTCTTAATCAGAAATTAGAAGAGATTAAACAACAAAAGCTGGATGAACAAAAAAAAGAAACTGAATTTTCAGAAAAAATTGATGAATTAAATCAAGAAACAGATACTTTATTAGAAGAAATAGATAAATGGCAAATGTAAATATCAAATTTAATGGTAAAGATTTTTTATTGTCTTGTGACGATGGACAAGAGGAGCATCTAGAAGAATTGCTTATTCATATTAATGAAAAATTTAATAAACTTAAAAATGATTTAGGAAATATTGGTGAAAATAAACTTTTATTAATTACTTCTGTTCAAGTAATGGATGAATATTTTGAAACCAAGAAAAAAGTAGAATTAAAAAAAGAGCAGTTAAAAGATCTTTCTAATAAATTTAGAGAGCTAAAATCTTTAGTTTATGAATATAAAGATAAAAAAGAGGAAGAAATAGCTCAGCTGACTCAAAATCATGAAGAATTTAAAAATGAAATTGAAAAAAATAAGCAAGACTATGAAAAGATAATAGAAGATGCTGCTGATGAAATTGAAAATTTTGTTGCAAAAGCTAATTTAGAAAATCCAGTCCAATAAATTTGTGCTAAAAAAAAGATTAAGAAATAAAATTCTTAAAATTAGAGAAAAATATAATAAAAATAATATTAGGTTAGATTACAATAGAATTATTAATTTTTTTAAAAAAGAAAATATAATTGCTAAAAAAATTGGTGGATACTTTCCTATCAATTTTGAATTTGATGATTTAGATTTACTCAAAAAATTTGAAAAAGATAATTATCAAATATCATTACCGGTAATTAAAAAAAGTTTTCAAATGGACTTTTACAATTGGACTTTTTTTGATCCATTGAAAATTAATAATCTTGGTATACCAGAGCCAGAAGCAAAAAAATTAGTTCACCCTGATATTTTATTTATTCCTATGGTCGCATTTGATAAAAATTTAAATAGACTGGGGTATGGTGGTGGATATTATGATCGTTTTATTGAAAAATTATCAAAAAAAAAAGATATTATCAAAATTGGCTTAGCTCTATCATGTCAAAAAATAAAAAAAATTCCTATTAACAAACATGATCAAAAACTTGATTTTATTATAACAAATGAGGATATTATAAAATGAGAATCCTTTTTTTAGGGGATGTAGTTGGTATCTCAGGCCGCTCAATGGTCTTAAACAATTTACTATCAAAAATAAAAGATCATAAAATTGATTTTGTTATAGTTAATGGTGAAAATGCTGCAGATGCAGGCGTTGGACTTACAGAGGAAATTTGTAAAGATTTCTTTAACTGTGGCGTGGATGTCATTACGACAGGCAATCATGTTTGGGACCAGAAAGAAACTATGTCTCATATTGAAAAAGAAAATAGATTGTTGAGGCCAAAAAACTTATTTGAACCTTCTCCAGGAAAGGGATTTGAAATATTTAATTCAAAAAATGGGATGAGGGTTGGAGTACTAAATTTAATGGGAAATGTATTTATGAAAAAATGTGATGATGTATTTCAAGTGGCAGAAAAGTTTATTAAAAAATATAATTTGAAAGAAGATTATGATTTTCTTGTTGTTGATTTCCATGGTGAAATTACTAGTGAAAAAAATGCAATCGGTCATTTTTTTGATGGAAAGGCCACATTAGTTGTTGGTACTCATACCCATATACCAACAAATGACGCTAGAATTCTTAAAGAAGGAACTGCCTATCAAACAGATGCAGGAATGTGTGGAGATTATGACTCTGTAATTGGAATGAACAAAGAAAATTCAATTAATCGTTTTCTAAAAAAAAAATCTACTAAACACTTTCCAGCAATTGGTGATGCTACTTTATGTGGTGTGATTGTTGATTGTGATATAGAAACAGGTTTAGCAAATAAAATTGAAAACTTTGTATATGGAGGAGAATTAAAAAATTCTCATTAATTATTATGTCGGGTCATTCAAAATGGGCAAGTATCAAACATTCTAAAGGAAAAGCAGACAAACAAAGATCAAAAGTATTTTCAAAACTCTCAAAAGAAATAAGCGTTGCTGCAAAATTAGGCGACAAAGATCCAGCAATGAATCCCAGACTTAGATCTGCCATCCAGGCTGCAAGATCAGCAAATATGCCAAAAGATAATATCGAAAGAGCAATAGACAAATCCTCAGCTAGCAATGACAATAATTTTGAGAATTTAAGATATGAAGGTTTTGGACCAGATAAAATTGCAGTAATTGTTGAAGCTCTAACAGATAATAAAAATAGAACAGCCTCCAATATCAGAACAATATTTCAAAAAAGTGGTGGTAATTTAGGAACACAGGGATCTGCCTCTCATAATTTTAATCAACTTGGTATTATAAAAATAGATAAAAAAGAAATTTCAGACGAACAAATTTTTGAACTAGCAATTGAGTCGGGTGCAGATGAATGTATTTCTCATGAAAATTTTCATGAAATACAATGTCCTATGAATGAAATTTATAATGTAAAAAAAAATCTTGAAAAAACAATAGCAAATTTTATTTCTACAGAAATCGAATGGGTACCTTTGAAATGTGTTGATGTTGAAAAAGATAAAATTGACTCTGCAATTGAATTTCTAGAAACTCTTGAAGATGATGATGACGTACAAAATGTTTATTCAAATATTAATTTAAAAAATAATTAATGCTTATAATTGGAATTGACCCAGGCATAACAGGTTCTATTTGTTTTTTTCAAGATGGAAAAATAATTGATGTTGTTGAGATGCCCAATATGCCAGAAGGGAAAAAAAATAAAAAACAAGTAAATGGTGCTCAAATTTATCATGAAATTTCTTTAAGAATTAAAGATTTAAAAAAAGAAGATATTAAAGTGGTGATTGAGCAGGTTTCGGCTATGCCTGGTCAAGGAGTTACAAGTATGTTTAATTTTGGTCAATCATTTGGAATTTTAAAAGGGATATGTTCTGCAATGCAATTACCAATGTATTTTGTTAGACCTGCTAAATGGAAAAAGTACTTTAATCTTATTAATTCAGAAAAAGATGCCAGTAGAACTAAGGCAATCGAAGTATTTCCTTATTATTCATCAGAATTATCTAAGAAAAAAGATTCTAACAAAGCGGATGCAATTTTAATAGCTAGTTTTTATTACGAAACTTATAAATTAGAGGATTAATTTAACTCTAATAAAGTCAAATTCATGACACATTTTAGTGTGAAAGCTTAATAATGGAAGCTGATATTACATCACAAGCAGTAGGACTTGCATCAAATACTGATTTCTCGTTGTGGAGTTTGTTTTTAAGAGCAGATTTTATTGTAAAATCAGTAATACTTACGCTTATCGCCTGCTCTATATACTCATGGGCAATTATAATTGAAAAATTTAAATTATTTAAAAAAATAAATAAAGAGTCAGAAGAATTTGAAGAAAAATTTTGGAGATCAAAGTCTGCAGAGACTTTTTATAATAGTTTACCAGCTAATTTAGAAAACCCTATGGCTTTATTATTTAAGGACGCTATGCAAACTTTATTGAAAGCTAAAAATAAAGCTAATTTAAGTGACAGAATGAGTGGAATGCTTGAGGTTAGTATTGAAAAACAAATATCAAAAATTGATAAAGGTTTTACTTTTTTAGCAACAGTTGGTTCAACTGCACCGTTTATTGGTTTATTTGGAACTGTTTGGGGAATAATGAATTCATTTCAATCAATTGCCATTTCAAGAAATACTAGTTTAGCAATTGTAGCACCAGGAATAGCTGAAGCTTTATTTGCAACCGCATTAGGTTTGTTAGCAGCGATTCCAGCAGTTGTTGCTTACAATAAATTTAATTTAGACTCAAAAAAATATTCACAAAAATTAGAAAATTTTTCTAAAAGATTTTTATCAATAATTTAAAATGGCTTTTAAACTCAATCGTTCATCAAAAGAGCCTATGAGCGAAATAAATGTAACTCCTTTTGTAGATGTAATGTTAGTTTTGTTAATTATATTTATGGTTACAGCTCCATTGTTAACAGTTGGAGTACAAGTTGACTTACCCGAAAGTTCTGCAGACACATTACCTGAAGAACTTGAACCATTAACACTATCTATTAATGCTAAAGGTGAGATATTTATTCAAGAATCAAAAGTTGATTATGATAAAATAACAGCAAAGATTTTAGCTGTATCGAAGAATAGAACAGACACAAGAATCTATGTCAGAGGAGATAAATCAATAAATTATGGCAGGGTTTTGGAGATAATGGGAATGTTGTCTGGGTCTGGTTTTACCAAAGTAGCATTGATTTCTGAACCGTATAAAGAGAGGTAGTATAAATGAATAGAAATATATTTATTTCTTTTGGGCTTCATATACTTCTCGTATTAATTACTGCCATGAGCCTACCTTTCTTAGCTAAAAAACCAATTGATTTACCACCAATTATTTCAGTTGAACTAATTCAAATTACAGATAAAACAAATATTCCATTTGCACCTAAAGCAAAAAAAATAATTGAAAAAGTTAAAGAAAAAGAAAAAAAACTTGTCTCTGAACAAGCCCCTCCAAAAGCAGTTAAAAAAGATAAACAAGATGCAATACCTTTGCCTGATGAAAAGTTAGAAAAGGTTAAAGAAATTAAAGAAGACAAACAAAACCCCGAAAAAGTTGAAACAGAAATTAAACAAGTTTCAGAATTTGAAAAAAAAGATTTGTTTGATCCAAATAATATTGCAGCCTTGATTGATAAATCTAAAGTAGAAAGCGCTGAAACAAACAAAAAAAGTAATAAAATAAGCCAGGATCAAGATAAGAATATAGAATTTGGTGGTTTGTCACTAAGTGAAGAAGATGCTCTAAAAGCACAAATATTTGGATGTTGGAGTATTCCTTTAGGATTACCTTACAACGAAAATTTACTAGTTAGAATTAAGTTACAATTAAAGCCAGATGGATCTATTATAGATTCCGAAATTCTTGATCATGCTAGAATGAATAAACCAGGACAAGGATTTTATAAAGTTTTAGCAGAAAGTGCATTAAGAGCAGTAAAACTATGTCAGCCTCTTAGAGTACCAAGCACTGGATATGAGAGATGGAAAGAGTTACAATTAAATTTTGATGCAAGAGAAATGTTAGAAGGATAAAATGTTATATAGATATTTATTAGTACTACTGATCATATTTCCAATTAAAGCAATGGCTTTGATAGAAGTTGATATTACGAGAGGAAACTTAAGCCCTCTTCCCGTTGCTGTTTCTCCACTATCAATCGATGATAATTCTAAAGAAAATTTTAAAAAAATTTTAAAAAAAGAAAATTTAGGAGCTGAAATATCTTTAATAGTTGAAAATAATTTAAAACAAACAGGCCTTTTTAATCCTTTAGATAAAAATGCATTTCTTCAAAAACCTGATATTGCAAATTTAAAACCTAGATTTGAAGATTGGAATTTAATTAAAGCTCAAGCACTAATAACGGGCAAAGTAACTTTTGTAGACGATAAATTAAGAGTTGAATTTAGACTGTGGGATATTTTAGCTGGAAAAGAAATGATGGCATTAGCATTTACTACTGTTCCAAGTAACTGGAGAAGAGTTGGCCATATAATTACAGATAAAGTTTACGAGCGCCTAACGGGTGAAAAAGGATATTTTGACACAAGAATAATTTATGTGGCAGAAGAAGGACCAAAAACTAATAGAATTAAAAAACTAGCTATTATGGATCAGGATGGTTTTAATAATAAATTCTTAACCCTTGGAAATGAATTAGTCTTAACACCAAGATTTAGTCCAACCAATCAAATGGTTACATATCTTTCTTATTTTAGAAATTTACCAAGAGTTTATCTATTAGACATTGAAACAGGAATGCAAGAGGTAGTTGGAGATTTTCCAGGAATGACATTTGCACCAAGATTTTCTCCAGATGGAAAAAAAATTATAATGAGTTTTGCTCAAGATGGAAATTCAGATATATACACTATGGACTTGGAGAATAGAATTGTTGAGAGAATTACAAATCATCCTTCAATTGATACTTCCCCTTCTTATTCTCCAGATGGAAAATACATTACTTTTAATTCTGATAGAAGCGGTTACCAACAAGTTTATATAATGGAGAGTAATGGAAAGAATATTAAAAGAATATCTTTCGGTAATGGACTATACGGTACGCCAGTATGGTCTCCAAGAGGAGATTTAATTGCATTTACAAAACTGCATAAAGGAAAGTTTTATATTGGAGTAATGAGAACAGATGGAAGTGGTGAAAGGTTACTAACAGAAAATTTTTATCAAGAGGCACCATCATGGTCTCCAAATGGAAGAGTGTTAATATTTTATAGAGAAACAAAAACGAACGCAAAGGGAGAGGGGTTTTCTGCTAAATTATGGTCTATAGATTTAACAGGTTATAACGAAAAGTTGATTAAAACAGAAACAGATGCTTCCGACCCATCTTGGTCATCTTTATTAACGAATTAGTAGTAATAAAGCTTGATTTTTAACTTGAAAGGTCTAATTAAATATGAAAAAAATAACGAATTACAAAAAACGGACTAAGGAGCAACAATGAACTTAAGCAAGATTTTAAAAAATGCATTTTTGATTTTAATAGCAAGTTTAGTGCTATCAGCATGTGCAACTAAAAAAACAACAGGTCAACTTCAAGGTGATGTTTACACAGGAACAGATTCAGTAGAATATTTAGCCTCAGGTGTGCCAGACAGAGTTTTCTTTGCAACAAACGAAACAGTACTTACAACTGCTTCAAGAGATACTTTAAGAAAACAAGCTGCATGGTTAAGAAAAAATTCGGGTGTTAATGTTGTATTAGAAGGTCACGCTGATGAAAGAGGTACAAGGGAGTATAACTTGGCATTAGGTGAAAGAAGAGCTAATTCAGCAAAAGATTACTTAATGACTTATGGAATTTCTTCTGACAGAATTTCAGTATTAAGTTATGGTAAAGAAAGACCTGTAGACTCAGGATCTAACCCATTAGCTTGGTCAAAAAACAGAAGATCGGTTACTGTTAAAGCTAATTAAGTTAGTTAGTTAAATTAATTTATAAAAGACCCTATCACTATTTAATTAGTGAACAGGGTCTTTTTTTTGCCATCATTATAATTACAAATTAGACTCTATGTTTAGTTATAAAAAAATATTTTACATTAAGGCTTTAGCCTCATTCATTTTTTTTTCAAATATTACATTAGCTGATAATCATAATTTAAATGAGGTATTAGAACTAATTCAAAAAGATTTAAAAACACTTGAGAAGGCAGTTTATTCAGGAGCAATCAATACAAGCAGTTTAAGTAATCAAGAAAATTTTGATCAAAATTCGGAAGATGTTCTAACAAGACATTTACTAAAACTATCAGATATTGAAAATCAGTTTCAGGAATTAACCAACAAATTTGAAGAAATTAATTTTAAGCTAGATAAATTATCAAATAGACTTTCTAAAGTTCAAGCCGATAATCAAGCAAGATTTCAAGAAGTTGAAAATGCATTATCATCAGGAGAAGTAAATCCAAAATTAACATCTAGACAAAAAGAACCAGTGGAAAAAGTTTTACCAGGCTCAT
This sequence comes from Candidatus Pelagibacter sp. PS_41, assembly GCF_059417725.1. Taxonomy (NCBI): domain Bacteria; kingdom Pseudomonadati; phylum Pseudomonadota; class Alphaproteobacteria; order Candidatus Pelagibacterales; family Candidatus Pelagibacteraceae; genus Candidatus Pelagibacter; species Candidatus Pelagibacter sp. PS_41. The sequence goes on from NZ_CM182062.1 coordinate 208,472, forward strand.
CACAGCCGCAAGATTTGGGCTCAATTTCTTATAAAGATAATGAAGACAAAAACACTACACAACAAATTCAATCTATTGAAACAACTTCTTCTATAGTAACAGAAACTTTTCAGGCAGAACAAACAATACTACCAGATGATATACCTGAAAAACAATACGAGTTTGCAACAAGTTTTTTAAAAGTGGGAGATTATAATACAGCTGAGCGAGCTTTTAGAGAGTTTGTAATAGCTAATCCAGAAAATGCTTTAGCAGGCAATGCACAGTATTGGTATGCTGAAACGTTTAGAATTAGGCAGCTTTATACAGATGCTGCCTCAGCTTATTTGGAAGGTTATCAAAAATATCCAAAAGGTGAGAAGGCTCCTATAAATTTATTAAAACTTGGTGTATCAATGGTTCAGATAGGTGAAAAAGAACAAGGATGTAAAATGATTGAAGGTGTTGCAAAGCAATATCCTAAAGCAAATCAATCTGTGCTACAAAAAGCTAAGTATGAATCTAAAAAATTTGAGTGTGAAAAACAAAACACGTAGTCAGATCCTTGAATACTTAAATAAAAAAAAAATTTCTAGAATATATAAAAAGTTTGCAGCATCTTTGAAGGTTGAAGAAAACCTAGCCGTGGCTGTATCAGGAGGCCCAGATAGTCTAGCTTTAGCATATTTAGCAAAATGTTATGCTATTAAAAAAAATATTAAAATATATTACTTTATTGTTGATCATAGACTTCGAAGTGAGTCATCTTTAGAGGCCAAAAATATAAAAATTTTTTTAAAGAACATTGATATAAATTGTGAGATTTTAAAATGGAATGGAAAAAAACCAACTAAAAATATTCAAGCTATAGCAAGGAATAAAAGATATTCATTATTAATTAATCAGTGTAAAAAAAAAGATATAAAACACTTATTGTTAGGACATCACTTAAATGATGTTTTGGAAAACTTTTTAATCAGAATAGTTAGAGGAAGTGGATTAAATGGATTAATTTCATTCAATAAAATTAGTAAATACAGAGATCAAAATATTAATATTTTAAGACCACTTCTTGATATAGAAAAAAAAGATTTAATTTATATCACAAAAATTATTTTTAATTTTTATGTTAATGACCCATCTAATAAAGATGAAAAATATAAAAGAACAAGAATTCGAAACTTATTACACTCTTTAGAAAAAGAAGGTTTGGATATTAAAAAGCTTGAACTAACCATTAATAATCTTAAAGACTCAGATAGATCAATTAAATTTTATGTGGATAGAAATTTAAATAAGAATTCAAAGTTATTGAATAAAGACAAAACTTACATTTTAAACAAATTTTTTTTTGATCAGTCACATGAGGTAATTTTTAGATCTTTAACAAAAATTATTCAAATTATTGGAAGAAAATATTATCCTGTTAGGGGAAAAAGTATTGATGAAGTAATTAATGCCATTAAACAAAAATCTTTTACCAAGTTAACATTGGGTGGCTGTTTTATTGAAAGGATTAACGAAACTATATTAATATCCAGAGAAAGCGTGCATAAAGTCTGAATTATGTAACAATTTGACACTTGTTTAATTAGCAATAATTATTATCTTAAGGTTATGAACATGAAAAATTTAGCAATGTGGGCTGTAATTGTTTTTCTAACAATTGGACTTTACAATATGTTTAAAAACCCACAGGCTAGCATGGGTGCAAATAATGCAATTATATTTTCAGAATTTTTAACTGAGGTAGAAAATGGTGGAGTTGTAAAAGTTGAAATACAGGGCAACAATATAAAAGGTGTTTTTTCTAATGGAGACTCTTTTTCAACATATTCACCTAATGATCCTAATTTAATTGAAAAACTGTCTAGTAAAGGAGTAAGTATTTCTGCAGCTCCAATAGAAGATAAAATGCCATCTCTTTTTGGTATTTTATTATCCTGGTTTCCGATGTTGTTATTAATAGCTGTTTGGATTTTTTTTATGAGACAAATGCAAGGTGGAAAAGGTGGTGCAATGGGCTTTGGTAAGTCCAAAGCTAAAATGATGAATGAGTTAAAAGGAAAAGTAACTTTTAACGATGTTGCTGGAGTTGAAGAAGCAAAAGAAGAAGTTGTAGAAGTTGTAGAATTTTTAAAAGATCCAAAAAAATTTAGTAAATTAGGAGGTAAAATCCCTAGGGGGTGTTTATTGGTTGGTCCTCCAGGCACAGGAAAAACATTACTTGCAAGAGCTATAGCAGGAGAAGCTGGGGTCCCTTTCTTTACTATTTCAGGTTCAGATTTTGTAGAGATGTTTGTTGGTGTTGGTGCCTCACGAGTTAGGGACATGTTTGAACAAGGTAAGAAGCATTCCCCATGTATAATTTTTATTGATGAAATAGATGCTGTAGGAAGAAGTAGAGGAGCTGGTCTAGGTGGTGGAAATGACGAGAGAGAGCAAACATTAAACCAATTATTAGTTGAAATGGATGGATTTGACACAAACGAGGGTGTCATAATTATTGCGGCTACTAACAGACCAGATGTTTTAGATCCAGCCTTATTAAGACCAGGAAGATTTGATAGACAGGTAGTTGTTTCAAATCCTGATATTATTGGTAGAGAAAAGATTTTAAAAGTGCATGTTAAAAAAATAAAGATGGCTCCAGATGTTAACTTAAGAACTATTGCAAGAGGAACACCAGGATTTTCAGGGGCTGATCTTGCAAATTTAGTTAATGAGTCAGCTTTATTAGCAGCTAGAAAAAATAAAAGAATAGTAACTCTTGATGAGTTTGAAGAAGCCAAAGATAAAGTAATGATGGGTGCCGAAAGAAGATCAATGGTTATGACTGAGGATGAAAAAAAATTAACAGCCTATCATGAAGGTGGGCATGCACTTGTGTCTTTTAATATGGAAGGCTATGATCCAATACATAAAGCAACAATCATACCAAGAGGGAGAGCCTTAGGAATGGTAATGAATTTACCTGAACGAGACAAGCATGGGTATTCAATTAAGTTTTTAAAAGCTAGAATGGCTGTTTGTTTTGGTGGAAGAGTGGCTGAAGAAGTAATTTTTGGAAAAGATAATATTTCAACAGGAGCTGGCGGTGGAGCTGGATCAGACATAAACCAAGCCACACAATTAGCGAGAGCGATGGTAACAAAATATGGAATGACAGAAGAATTAGGACCCGTAGAATATGGTGAAAATGAAGAAGAGGTCTTTTTAGGCAGATCAGTAGCTAGAACACAAAGTGTATCAGAAGCTGTTGCTCAAAAAATAGATAAAGAAATAAGAAAACTAGTTGATGAAGGGTACAATAAAGCAAAAGAAATATTAACAACCAAGGTTGATGATCTGCATAAAATTGCAAAAGCACTTTTAGTTTATGAAACATTAACTGGTGAAGAGATAGACAACCTAATAAATAAAAATATATACCCAAGCAACAAAGAAGATTTAAAAGTGGAAGATGATGATAAAGACTCTGCTTTAAGCTCAATGGGTCTTAAGCCAAAAATAGTTCATTAAAAATTAATGAAAAAATATTACACAAGAGCGTGTAATTTTACTCATGGAAAAAAATCAGTTAATCTTGTAAAGAAAAAAATTAATTTACCGTTAAGAGGAAATAATAAAATTTCATTTAATGAAATTGAGATAATTTCTAGAAATTCAAAAAAAACAATTCAGATAAAAGATGTTAAGAATTTACCAAAATTTTTAAGAAATAAAGTTACAAAAGATCTTTCCATCATTACTAAAAAGAGTAAAAATTTTGCTAATCTTAATTTAAATAATATTCCAAATTTAATGGGTGTGTTAAATTTAACACCAGATAGTTTTTCTGATGGAGGAAGATTTAATAAAAAAAATAGAGGTGTAGTTCATGCTATGAATTTATTTAAATTTGGATCAAATATTATTGATGTCGGTGGTGAGTCAACAAGACCAGGTTCACAAACTGTAAGCAATGCAAGAGAATGGAAAAGAATTGCAAATACTATTAAGAAGATAAGTAAAAAATTACCAATATCATTAGATACCAGAAAATCAGAAATAATGAAGAAAGGAATTAAACTTGGAGTTAAAATTATAAATGATATTTCAGGGCTAGAATATGATCAAAAAACAATTGAGATTTTAAGAGATTATAAAACACCATTTGTTATTCATCATTGTCAAGGGACACCAGAAACAATGCAAATTAAACCAGTCTATAAAAATGCACTATTAGATATCTATGATTTTTTTGAAAAAAAAATAAAACTTTTAAGAACGAAGGGTATAAAACATAATAATATTATAATTGATCCAGGTATCGGTTTTGGAAAAAAATTGAAACATAATATGAATTTAATAAGGGATATTTCTATTTTTCATACACTTGGTTTTCCTATATTAGTGGGTGTGTCAAAAAAAAGATTTATCAAAGAAATTGCTGGCATAAATGATACAGAAAATAGAACTGGGGGAACAGTTGCTTCTTCTCTTTATTTAGCCTCACAAGGGGTGCAAATTTTGAGAATACATGACGTAAAGGAATTAATGCAAAGTATAAAAGTATTTAAAAACATAATCCAAAACTAATGACAAAAAAATATTTTGGCACAGATGGCATCAGAGGATTAGTTAATAGCAAGAATATTAATGGTGATATGTTTTTCAAGTTTGGATTGGCATCAGGAACATATTTTAAAATTCAAAAAAAAACAAAACAATTAGCTATTATTGCAAAAGATACTAGGTTGTCAGGTTATACACTTGAGCCTGCTTTAGTATCGGGGTTAACTTCAGCAGGCATGCATGTTTATACTTTGGGTCCTTTACCAACGAATGGTCTTGCAATGCTAACAAGAAAAATGAAGGCTAATATGGGCATTATGATAACAGCTTCACACAATCCTTATTCTGACAATGGTCTAAAATTATTTGGACCAGATGGTCTAAAATTATCTGACAAAATTGAAAAAAAAATAGAAAAATTAATTGATAAAAAAATTGATAACAATTTAATTCGATCACAAAAATTAGGAAGAGTTAAAAGACTGGAAACAGCAAATGATGAATATATTAAGATTTTAAAAAAAAATTTTCCAAAGGATTTTAACCTTATAGGTTTAAGAATAGTAATAGATTGTGCAAATGGAGCTGGCTATAAAGCAGGTCCAGAATTATTAAAATCCCTTGGAGCAAAAGTGTTTACAATTGGTGCAATGCCAAATGGATTAAATATTAATAAAAATTGTGGTTCAACACATCCAAATAAAATTAAAAATGCAGTAAAAAAATATAAAGCACATCTTGGTATTTCTTTAGATGGTGATGCTGATAGAATTATTTTGTGTGATGAAAAAAGTAATATCATTGATGGAGATCAAATAATTGCAGCAATAGCTCTAAGGTGGCAACAAAAAAAAATGCTAAAAGGGGGTGTGATAGGCACTTTAATGTCTAATTATGGTTTAGAAAAATTTTTTAAAGGAAAGAATATAAAATTTATAAGAGCAAATGTTGGGGACAGATATGTAAAAGAAAAAATGCAAAAATATAATTTTAATCTTGGAGGTGAACAATCAGGTCATATTATTTTAGGAAAATTTGCAACTACAGGAGATGGTTTGTTGGTTGCTTTAGAAGTGTTATTTTCTCTAAGAAAAGGGAAAAGGGCTAGTAATTTTTTCAATACTTTTATTAAAACTCCACAAATCCTAGAAAATATTGAAGTAAAAGATAAAAATATAATAAATAATATCGATGTAAGAAGTTCTATTAAAAAAGCAGAAAAATTAATAAAAAATCAGGGAAGAGTCTTAGTTAGAAAATCAGGAACAGAATCTAAAATAAGGATTATGGTAGAAGGTATAAATAAAAAACTTTTACTGAATTGTTTAGAAATTATTAAGAAAAAAATAAAATAAATTGAAACCTAAAGCAAAAATATTGATAATTGCTGGATCGGACTCTTCTGGTGGAGCTGGCATTCAAGCTGATATTAAAACAGTCACTGCTCTAGGATCCTATGCCATGACAGCAGTCACAGCAGTTACAGTTCAAAATACCACAGGTGTAAAATCAATAATTCCAATAAATCCAAAAGAAATATCTAAACAAATAGAATTTACTTCAAAAGATATTAGGCCTGATGCAGTCAAGATTGGCATGTTGCACTCTTCTAAAGTTATTAAGTCTGTTATTAAATCTTTAGACATAATAAAAGTTAATAAAATTATTTTAGATCCAGTTATGGTAGCTAAAGGAGGTGCAAAGCTAATTGATAATGAAGCAATAAAATTACTAAAAAATAAATTGATTAAAATGGTTAGTTTAATAACTCCAAATATTCCTGAAGCAGAAGTCTTAACTAATACAAAGATTAAAAGTAAAGAAGATATGATTTATGCAGCAAGCAAGCTGTTAAACCTTGGTGCTAAAAATGTATTTATTAAAGGGGGGCATCTAAATTCTAAAATAGTCCAAGATATTTTTGTTAATAAAAAAGAGATTATGATTTTTAAAAACAATCGAATTACAACTAATAATACACATGGAACTGGTTGCACTTTATCTTCAGCTATTTCTTCATTTTTTGGATGTGGAAAAACACTAAAGAAATCTTGTGAGCTTGCAACTAAGTATGTAAATAATTCAATTAATTCTAAGATTAACTTTGGTAAAGGCCATGGACCGATTAACCATTTAAGCTCGATAACAATAGAAAAAGAATTTAGATAATGAGAAACGTTGTAGTTGTTGGATCACAGTGGGGAGATGAAGGTAAAGGAAAAATCGTTGATTGGCTGTCAGACCAAGCAGACGTTGTAATTAGATTCCAAGGTGGACATAATGCGGGGCATACTTTAGTTATAGATGGAGTCACATATAAGTTAAGGTTGTTACCGTCTGGAATTGTAAGAAAAAATAAAATTTCAATTATTGGCAATGGAGTTGTTGTTGATCCCTGGGCATTATTGGAAGAAATTAAAGAAATTAAATCTAAAGGTGTTGAGGTTAATATAGATAATTTTATAATTTCAGAATCTGCTAATTTAATTTTACCATTTCACAGAGAAATGGATGAGATAAGAGAAGATGCTGCGGGAAAAGGAAAAATTGGAACTACAAGAAGAGGAATTGGCCCTGCTTATGAAGATAAAGTTGGAAGAAGATCAATTCGAGTTATGGATTTATTGTCGGAGAGTAATCTTGATCATAGATTAGAAACTGTACTTTTACACCACAATGCAATTAGAAAAGGCTTAGGTAAGAGAATCTTTGAAAAAGATAAACTCAAAGCGGACTTGTTAAAAATTGCACCAGAAATACTTAAGTTTTCTCAGCCTGTATGGCTTAGAATTGATGAATTCAAAAAACAAAAAAAGAAAATATTATTTGAAGGTGCACAAGGAATTTTACTTGATGTTGATCATGGAACATATCCCTTTGTAACATCTTCTAACACTGTAGCTTCTAGTGCTGCGACTGGAACTGGTTGTGGACCAAATTCTATTCATTATGTTCTTGGTATAACTAAAGCTTACACAACAAGAGTAGGTGAAGGTCCTTTTCCCACTGAGTTAACCGATGATATTGGAGAATTACTTGGGTCAAGAGGAAAAGAATTTGGTACTGTTACAAGTAGAAAAAGAAGATGTGGTTGGTTTGATGGGGTCTTAGTAAGACAAACAATCAAAATTTCAGGAATAGATGGTATTGCACTGACTAAATTAGATGTTTTAGATGAATTAGATGAAATTAAAATGTGTGTTGAGTACGAATTGGATGGAAAAATAATGGATTATTTGCCTGCAGCCGTTGAAGATCAGCTAAAAATAAAACCAATTTATAAAACTTTTCCTGGATGGAAAAGCTCTACTCAAGGAATAAAAAATATTGAGGCTTTACCCGAGAATGCAAAAAAATATATTTATGCGCTAGAGGACTTTATTGGAACTAAGGTTTCAAGTATTTCGACAAGCCCTGAACGAGAAGACACTATTCTTTTAGAAAATCCTTTTGAAGTTTAGTTAACAGGTAGCAAATTTTTTGATTTAGCAGATAACAGCATGTGTTTTTGAAGTTTCTCAAAAGCTTTATTCTCAATTTGTCTAATTCTTTCTCTACTAATTTTATACTTTTTACTTAAGTCTTCCAGTGTAGTAGGTTCATCATTTAATCTTCTTGAATATAAAATTTCTCTTTCTCTTTCATTTAATATTTTTATGGAGTCTTTTAACAAACCTTGCCTTTGAACCATCTCTTCTTGATGAGCAAATTTTAAATCATGATCTAATTCTTTATCAACCAACCAATCCTGCCACTCATCTCCATCCTCACCAACTTGAGCATTAAGAGAAAATTCTTTACCTGATAGTCTTCTATTCATTGAAACAACTTCATCTTTGCTAACATCAAGTTTATTTGCTATTTCATTTACATGTTCTGGTCTTAAATCACCTTCAGATTGAGGTGCAATTTGATTTTTAATTTTTTTTAGATTAAAAAATAATTTTTTTTGAGCAGTTGTTGTTCCTATTTTTACTAGGCTCCAAGACCTTAATATATATTCTTGTATAGATGCTTTGATCCACCACATTGCATATGTAGCCAATCTAAAACCTTTTTCTGGTTCAAATTTCTTTACAGCTTGCATTAATCCTACATTTCCTTCAGAAATCATTTCATTTACTGGAAGACCATATCCTCGGTATCCCATTGCAATTTTTGCAACAAGTCTAAGATGACTTGTTACTAACTTTTCTGCAGATTTTATATTTCCTGTTGCCTTCCAATTTTTTGCTAACATATATTCTTCTTCAGCCTCAAGCATAGGAAACTTTTTAATCTGCTCAAGATAAGCGGATAAACCACCTTCGTTAGAAAGCGTTGGCAGGTTGTTATTCATAGTAGTGCTCATGTTTAGTATTTATTTAGTTGACCGTGATATTATTTCAAGACTTTATTTACTAGTATTTCTAAGCAATGTTAGAATATTTTCAAGTTCTTGTGGCAAAATTGAGGTAAAGACCATCTCCTCATTAGTTTTTGGGTGAATAAAACCTAACGTTTGAGCATGTAGAAATTGTCTGTTTAATTTACAAATTAAATTTTCTAAATTTGTGTCAATATTTTTAAGTTTTTTATATTTTTTTTTATATTTACCATCACCCATAATGCTATTACCCATGTGAGTCATGTGAACTCTTATTTGGTGCGTGCGTCCAGTTTCTAATCTACATTCAACAAAACTTAATGTAGGCGTTTTGTCATTTTCAAAAACTTCAATAGTTTTATAATTTGTAATTGCTCTTTTACCTTTAGAATTACTTACTTCCATCATTTGTCTATTTTTTGAACTTCGAGTGATAAACGTATCAATTTTTCCAGACGAAGGTCTAAGTTTTCCCCAGATTAAAAGTTGGTAAACTCTGGTAATTGAATGTTTGCTAAATTGATGGGATAAATTTTCATGTGTTTCATTGTTTTTTGCAATAACAATTAATCCAGAAGTGTCCTTATCTATTCTATGAACGATACCAGGGCGCAGTTCATCACCAATTGTAGATAAAGAGTCTTTATTATAATGCATTAGAGCATTTACAATTGTCTCATCATAATTACCTGCTCCTGGATGCATAATAATTCCAGGTGGTTTATTTATTACAAGAAGGTCACTATCTTCATAAATGATTTCTAATTTAAAATTATAAGGTTTTAAAGACGCTTCTTTTGGTTCAGGAATTTGAAGGGTTATTTTATCTCCAATTAGTACTTTTTTGGATGGGCTATTAACAATCTTATTATTTAGCTTTAATTTTTCTTTCAGTATTAAATTTTTAATTCTTGTTCTGCTAATTAAATTTTCACGTTTATTAATAAATACATCAAGCCTGAGGTTGTTTTCATCTTCTTTAACTATTAAATTAATGTTTTTTTCCATAAAATATAATATTAATACTATACGCGCTTGTAGCTCAACTGGATAGAGCGCCTGACTTCGGATCAGGAGGTTCTGGGTTCGACTCCTAGCAGGCGCACCAATTATTGTTGTTATTTTACTACATCTATTTAGTCAAAGTAAACCAACAATCTCATTTGCTTAGCTTCAAAATTAATTTTATCAACTATCATCTTATTTTTATATAATTTTAAAAAATTGATTAGTTCAATTGGTTTTTTTTAATCAAAATTTAGAGGCTCGAATTAATCTGTCATTAATTGTTTTTCCAAGAGCCACATTAGGAATTTTTTCTACTGCAATTGATTTATAACCTTTGTTTTTTATTTTTCTTAAACAGGAATAAAGGTTTTTAGTAGCTTCATTCAAATCTCCTTTTTTACTCAGATAAAAATAATTAGATAAATGATTTTTTCTTTTTTTTATTAAAATATATGCCTCATCAATTTTAGTTTTTTTAATATTCATTTTTAGTGGAATACCAGGTGAATAGTGAATTTTAGATTGGCCAGGAGAAATTTTTTTTTTAGGATTAATACTTATTTTAATTTTCTTAGACAAAACTTTTTCTATTTTAGAAATTTCTAGGCCACCCAATCTAAGTATTTTTGGTTTATCTCTTAAATCAATTATTGTTGACTCTATACCTATTTTACATTGACCTCCATCTAAAATATATTTAACTTTATTTCCAAAATCCTCTACAATATCTGAACTCTGCACAGCGCTTACTTTTGTTGAAATATTTGCACTAGGAGCAGCTATTGGGTAATCAAGCTCTTTTAATAATTTTCTAAAGATTTTATGTTTAGGAAATCTTACTGCTAAATTAGATTTTTTGTTAGTAACCATTTTAGAAATTTTGGAATTTTTTTTTAAATCTAAGACATATGTAATCGGCCCAGGAGAGAATTTTTTATACAATTTGATAAAACTATCATTTAACAAACAGTCTTTTTTTAAGTCTTTGATACTGTGATAGTGAACAATTAAGGGGTTAGATTTTGGTCTTTTTTTCAATTTATATATATTTTTAACTGCATTATTAGAGTATGCGTTGGCCGCTAATCCATAGACAGTTTCTGTAGGGACACCTATGCAATAATGATTATCAAGATAATTTTTCGCTTTTTTGATTTTTGATTGATAAGTTTTCATATATTAATAATTATTATTATATGAAAGATAAAAATTTACCACTTGATAATATCCCTGGTTCTTTAGAAGAATTAACAATTGAAGCAAATAAAATTATTGAATATCTAGAAAAAAAAAGATCTGGAAAATTCTATAGATGATTATCAAAAGTTGTTAAGATTAAATAATATTATTGAAAAAAAATTTCATAAGGACAATAAGAAAATTAATGAAGAAACAAAAAATAGAATTAATAAAATATTAACAAAAAAAAATGAGAAATAAGCTTAAAGAAATAGCAAAAGATACAAATATATTTTTACAAAAATTTATTACCAAACAACAAAAAACTGAATTAATTCCTGCAATGAAATATGGCTTATTTCCTGGTGGAAAAAAGATTAGGTCAAAAATCTTATTAGATATTGGTTCTATATTTAAGATTAAATATCAGACATTAATTGCTATTGGTGCAGCAGTAGAATGTATACATGCATACTCATTAATTCATGATGATTTACCCTGTATGGATAATGACACTTTAAGAAGAGGTAAGCCCTCAACACACATTAAATTTGGTGAGGCTACAGCAGTTCTTGCAGGCAATTCACTTTTAACAATGGCTTTCGAAATTTTAAGCAGCTCTTATTTAAAAATAAGTGAAAGTAGTAAATTGTCTTTAATTAAAAGATTATCTGAATGTTCTGGTCATTTAGGAATAGCAGGAGGACAATATTTAGATTTAAATTTTGAAAAAAAAAAAGTTTCAAAAAATAAGATTATAAATATGGAAGTAAAAAAGACTGGAAAATTATTTAGTTTCTGCTGTTCTGTTGCTCCAATAATAAAAAATAGATCAGCAAAAGAAATAAATTTTTTTGACAAAATTGGTTCTAATGTTGGTCTCTTATTTCAGATAGCAGACGATGTAATCGATTATCAAGGATCTTCCAAAGTTGCTGGAAAAAAAACAGGTAAAGATAAAAAAAAAGGTAAGGCAACCTTAATCAGTTTACTTGGATACAAAAATGCTATTAAATATAGTGAAAATATTAAATTTAAGATAATTAGTGATTTAGATAGACATAATTTTAAATCAAATAATTTAAATGAGACACTGAATTATATTTTAAAAAGAAATAAATGATTGAAGATTATAAATATTTAAAAGAAATTAATTTTCCAGCAGACTTAAGGAAACTTTCTGAGAGTCAACTTCAAGATTTATCTAATGAAGTAAGAGCAGAGATGATAAGCGCAGTTTCTCAAACTGGTGGACATTTGGGTGCTGGACTAGGTGTTGTAGAACTAACTGTAGCCTTACATTATGTATTTGATACACCAAATGATAAATTAATATGGGATGTAGGTCACCAAACATACCCTCATAAAATTTTAACTGGTAGAAAGTCAAAGATTAAAACTTTAAGACAAGGAAATGGTTTATCAGGTTTTACTAAAAGATCAGAGAGTGAATACGATCCATTTGGAGCAGCTCACAGCTCAACATCTATTTCATCAGCGCTAGGAATAGCTGAGGCAAACAAGCTATCTAACAAGTCAAATAATGTAATTGCAGTTATTGGTGATGGTGCAATTAGTGCAGGAATGGCTTATGAGGCAATGAATAATGCTGGGGCCTCAAAAACTAAAATGATAGTAGTCTTAAATGATAATGACATGTCGATCGCTAAACCTGTAGGAGCAATGAGAACTTATTTAGCAAAATTATTTTCTGGTAAAATATATTTTAGCTTAAGAGAAACTTTTAAATTAATTACTTCAGCCTTTTCTAAAAGATTTAGTGCAAATGCAGGTAAAGCTGAGGATTTTTTACGTTCAGCTGTTACAGGAGGAACACTATTTAATTCACTGGGATTTTACTATGTTGGTCCAATTGATGGACACGATCTGGATACACTTGTTCCAATTTTAAAAAATGCAAGAGACTCTAAGCATCAAGGACCAATTATGATTCATGTTAAAACGCAAAAAGGAAAAGGATATTCATTTGCTGAAAAAGCAAGTGATCATTATCATGGTGTTTCCAAATTTAATGTAGTTACAGGTGAACAAGTAAAAAGTGGTGTAAATCTTCCAGCATATACAAAGGTGTTTGCAAATACCCTAGTCAAACATGCTGAAAAGGATAGCAAGATAGTTGGTATTACAGCAGCAATGCCAGGAGGCACAGGCATGGATATTTTTGCAAAACAATTTCCAAAGAGAATGTTTGACGTTGGAATAGCAGAACAACATGCGGTTACTTTTGCTGCTGGTTTATCAACGGAAAATTATAAACCCTATGTTGCAATTTATTCAACTTTTTTACAAAGAGCGTACGATCAAGTTGTTCATGATGTAGCAATACAAAGTTTGCCAGTAAGATTTGCTATAGATAGAGCTGGTTTAGTGGGAGCAGATGGATCTACACATGCAGGTTCTTTTGATATTACTTATTTATCAACCTTACCAAATTTTATAGTAATGGCTCCTAGTGATGAGTCTGAATTTATAAAAATGATCAATACCTCAGTACACATTAATGATAAGCCATCTGCAATTAGATATCCTAGAGGAACTGGAGTTGGTCTTGAGCTTCCATCTATAGATGAAACTTTAGAAATAGGTAAGGGAAGAGTTATTCAAAATGGAAAACAAGTTTGTATTTTGTCTTTAGGAACTAGGTTGGAGGAGTGTAAAATTGCAGCAGAGGAGCTTAAAATTAAAGGCATTAACCCCACAATCATTGATGCAAGATTTGCAAAACCTTTAGATCAAGAACTTATTTTAAAATGTGCTAGAGAACACGATTTGATGATAACTATAGAAGAAGGTTCAATTGGTGGTTTTGGTTCTCATGTTAAAAATTTATTAGCAGAGAAAGGAATATTTGATAAAGGTTTGAAATTTAGATCAATGACATTACCAGATATTTTTATAGAACAAGATGATCCAAAAAAAATGTATGATGTTGCTGGTTTAAATGCTTCACAAATTTCAAAAAAGATACATGATGTTCTTTTTGTTAAAGAGTCAATTAAAGTAGTTAAAAATTAAAATAAGAACTATCCACACTGAGCTTTATTCATCAGGTAATGATCTAATAAAACACAATTCATCATAGCTTCCCCAACAGGAACCGCTCGAATTCCAACGCATGGATCATGTCTACCTCTAACAGAAATAGTTGTATTTTTTCCAAATTTATCAATCGTTTTTCTAGTTGATAAAATAGAAGAAGTTGGTTTTACAGCAAAAGATGCAATAATTTCTTGACCAGTTGAAATTCCACCTAATATGCCTCCTGCATTATTTGAATTAAATTTTAATTTTTTTCCTTTTTGAGAAATTTCATCAGAATTTTGTTCTCCACTTAATTGAGCTGAATTCATACCTGAGCCAATATTAACTCCTTTGACAGCATTAATACTCATCATAGCAGAAGCAATATCCATATCTAATTTAGAATATATGGGAGCACCTAATCCAACAGGAACTCCTCTTGCTCTTATCTCAATAATTGCCCCACAAGAAGAACCTGATTTTCTTATATTCAATAAATATTTTTCCCACAATTTTATTATATTCTTATCAGGACAAAAAAAAGGGTTTCGATTGATAATTTTATCTGACCATTTAGTTGTATCACATCCAAGTATACCTAGCTGCGTAACAGCACCAATAACTTTGAATTTCTTACCCAATTTATTTTCCAAAACTTTTTTCGCAATTGCACCAGCTGCAACTCTAGCTGCTGTTTCTCTAGCTGATGATCTTCCACCTCCACGGTAATCTCTTATTCCATATTTTTTAAAGTATGTAAAATCTGCATGGCCAGGTCTAAATTTATCTTTAATATTTCCATAATCTTTTGATCTCATATCTTTATTATAAATAATTAAAGATATTGGAGTCCCTGTTGTTTTTCCTTCAAATACACCTGATAAAATTTGAACTTTATCATCTTCTTTTCTTTGAGTGGTAAATTTTGATTGTCCAGGTTTTCTTCTATCCAATTCTTTTTGTATATCTTGTTCTTTTAAACTAATATTTGGTGGACATCCATCAACTACACACCCTAGAGCAGGACCATGAGATTCTCCCCATGTTGTGAAACGAAATTGCTTTCCAAAAGTATTAAATGACATTATCTATATTATATAGATTATTTTGTTAAAATTATGAATCAAAAAAACTCACTAGGACTTAATAGTTGCTTTTTAGATATTAAAGACCCAATAAAGCTATTTGAAGTTTGGATGAATGAGGCAAAAAGGTCAGAGTCTAACGATCCCAATGCCCTTGCATTGGCCACATCTGATCTCAATAATTTTCCTTCAGTAAGAATGGTTTTATTAAAAGATTTTAATAAGCAAGGATTTGTTTTTTATACTAACTTAGAAAGTCAAAAAGGTAATGAATTAAAAAAAAACCCTAAAGCAGCAATGTGTTTTCATTGGAAAAGTCTTTTGAGACAAGTAAGAGTAAATGGTATAGTTAAAAAAGTTACAGATGAGACAGCTGACCAATATTATAATTCTAGAAGCTATGAAAGTAGGATAGGTGCATGGGCCTCCAAACAAAGTTCTGTATTAGATAGTAGAGATGATTTAATAAAATCGATAGAAGATTATAAAAAAAAATATAAAGATAAAAATAATGTTCCACGACCAAATTATTGGTCAGGCTGGATTTTAGAACCTTCAAGTATTGAATTTTGGTTAGATGGAAATAGCAGAATCCATGAGAGACTTAAATTTACTAAAGATGATAATGATGAGTGGAATAGAACGCTATTAAGCCCTTAAAAACTTCTTTCAAGACTAAACGAAGTAAGATCTTCTAAAATTTTTTTCTCTTCATTATTTTTAAAAATACTTAATGAATTAGATGCAAGGTTTATAAAATGTTCTGCTTTTTTATAGCATTCTTTAATAATCTTATATTTATTAATTAGATCTAGTGTAAAACTTAAATCTTCTTTAGATCTAATTTCTTGTTTAAAAATATTTTGTAGCTTATCTTTTTCTAAAGAATTAACTTTTTGAAATAATAAAATCACTGGAAGGGTAATTTTACCTTCAAAAAAATCCTTACCAATTTTTTTACCAAAATTTTTAAGATTAGAATTATAATCTAAAGTGTCATCTGCAATTTGAAAAGTTAATCCTAAATTTTTTCCATAAAACTCCAAAGCTTCTTTTTCTTTAGTTTCACTATTTGATAAAATTGCACCAACTTTAGTGGCCGCTGAAAAAAGTTCTGCAGTCTTAGCTGTAATTATTTTAAGATAAGTTTCCTCAAGCATGTCTGTTTCTCCTTTATACTGAAGTTGTAAAACTTCTCCCTGAGCTATTTTAGACGATGTTGAAGATAAAAGTTTTAAAACTTCTAAATTACCATCCTCTACCATCATTTCAAAACATCTGCTAAGAAGGTAATCTCCAATTAATACAGAAGAGTGATTTCCCCAAATTGAGTTAAGAGTTTTTTTTCCTCGTCTTATATTTCCAAGATCAATTACATCATCATGCATAAGAGTAGCACTATGTATCATCTCAACACAAGCTGCCAAATTAATATCTCTGCCACCTTTTGTGTAGCCACACAATTTAGCAGATCCAAGAGTCAACAAGGCTCTTAGTCTTTTTCCTCCAGTTAATATATGGTAATCAGTCATTTTTTGAACTAAATCTACATCACTTATGAGTTTTGATTTAATTTTTTCTTCAACAAGAACTAATTTTTCATCAACAGAATCTTTCAGTTGAAAGTAAGAATTATTTATTTGATTTTTTAGTTGAACTACAGTGCCCATAATTATTAAGTTAGTATAATTCAGTTATATTTATTACTTATCAATTGACGCACCTTAATCTTCAACTATAAGTAGGCTTTATATTAAATCAAAAATTCTGTAAGGAATAACAATGTTCTCTTTTTTTAAAAAGAAAAAAATAGTAGCCCATATTAGATTAAATGGAGTTATTGGAAATGCTGGTAAATTTAAGCAGGGTATTGATTTTGCAGGTCAAGAAGAGATAATAAAAAAAGCATTTTCTCTAAAAAAAGCTAAAGCTGTAGCAATTACCATAAATTCCCCTGGAGGATCACCAGTTCAATCTCATTTAATATATAAATTCATAAGAGCTCAAGCAAAAAAGAATAATATTAAAGTAATAGTTTTTGCTGAAGATGTTGCTGCATCAGGAGGCTATCTAATAGCATGTGCGGGGGATGAAATATACGCAAACTCAAGCTCAATCATTGGCTCCATAGGAGTTATATATTCTTCATTTGGTTTCACCGAACTTATAAAAAAAATTGGTGTTGAAAGAAGAGTGCACACTGCTGGGAAAAATAAAAGTTCGCTGGATCCTTTCCAAGATGAAAAAAAAGAGGATATAGATAGACTTAAAAGTATTCAACTAGACTTGCATAAAGATTTCATAGATGTTGTTGAAGAAAGCAGAGGATCTAAATTAAAAAAAGATGGTATTGAACTTTTTTCGGGTGAGTTCTGGGCTGGCAGCAAAGCAAAAGAACTAGGTTTAATTGATGAATTAGGCGATGCTAGTCAAATTTTGAAAGAAAAATTTGGAGAGGATGTTGTTATCAAAAAATTTGAAAAACCAAAAGGATGGTTTAGCAAAAAATTTTCTTCTTCTGTAAATCAAGTTGACCAGTTGGCAACTATTTTGGAGGAAAGATCTATCTGGCAAAGATATGGCTTCTAAAGAAAAAATCAAAAATAAAAAAACAAAATCATTTCAAGATATAATTCTGAATCTTCAAAAGTATTGGAGCAAGCAAGGTTGTTTAATCCTTCAGCCATATGATATAGAAGTTGGAGCTGGTACTTTTCATCCTGCAACGACACTAAGATCATTAGGGCCAAAACCTTGGAAGGCTGCCTATGTGCAACCATCAAGAAGACCTACAGATGGTAGGTATGGAAATAATCCAAATAGATTGCAGCATTATTATCAATTTCAAGTTTTGATTAAACCATCACCAGATAATATTAAAAAACTTTACTTAAATAGCCTGTCAGTAATTGGCATTAATCATAAAGAACATGATATTAGATTTGTGGAAGATGACTGGGAAAGTCCAACGTTAGGTGCGGCAGGATTAGGATGGGAAGTTTGGTGTGATGGTATGGAAATTACACAATTCACTTATTTTCAACAAATGGGTGGCATAGAATGTAAACCTGTATCAGTGGAAATCACATATGGCTTAGAAAGAATATGTATGTTTACTCAGCAAAAAAAAAATGTTTATGATCTTTTGTGGAATGATGAAGGTATTAAATATGGAGAAGTTTTTTTGCAAGCTGAAAAAGAATTCTCAGCATATAATTTTGAACATGCCAATACAGATAATCTATTTAAAATGTTTGATATGCATGAATTTGAAGCAAAGGCATTAGTAGAAAAAAAAATTTCATTACCTGCATACGATCAATGCCTAAAAGCTAGTCATGTATTTAACATTTTAGATGCACGAGGAGCCATAAGTGTTGCTCAAAGGGCAGGGTATATTGGACGTATTAGAGATATTACCAAGGCAGTTGCAGAAATGTGGTTGAGCAGCCAAATAGATTAATGTCTGAATTTTTTTTAGAATTATTTAGTGAAGAAATACCCGCTGGATTACAACAAAATGCTCGTAAAACACTATTAGAAAGTTTTCACAAACTTTTTTCAGAAAAGAAAATTGTATTTAAAAAAAGTACATCTTTTTCAACACCAAATCGCCTTGTAATTTTATTTGAGGGACTATCTAAAGAAGTAATACAAAAAGAAGAAGAAATAAGAGGACCAATTATAAGTGCACCAGAAAAAGCATTAGAGGGCTTTATAAGATCAAATAAAATAAAAAAAAAAGACTTATTTAAAAAAAAAATAGAAAAAGGTGAATTTTATTTTTATATAAAATCTTCTAAAAAGACTAACACAATTAATTTATTACAAGAGCAAACGCCAATAATACTTGAAAATCTTCAATGGAAGAAATCAATGAAATGGGGGAATTATAGTTTAAATTGGGCGAGACCTTTAAAATCAATATTGGGTATTTTTGATGGTAAAAATTTAAACTTTAAATTCCATCATTTAAGCTCTTCCAATACAACCTTTGCAGATAAAGAATTTGAAGATAAGAAAAAAAATTTTAAAAATTTCAAAAATTATGAAAAGTTTTTTAGCCATTCAGGAATTATTATTAATCAATCTATAAGAAAAGAATTTATTATAAAGCAATTTGAAAAAATATCTCAAAAAAAAAATTTCACTATTGAGACTAATAAGAAACTTTTAGACGAGGTTACTGATTTAGTTGAACAACCAAATATTATAGTTTGTAAATTTGATGAAAAATTTTTAGATATACCTAAAGAAATCTTGATAATTACAATGCAACATCATCAAAAATATTTTCCAACCTTTGATAAAAACGGAAAGATCACAAATGAATTTTTAGTTGTTGCAAATAACAAGGATACGTTGGGTTTTATAAAATCGGGTAATGAGAGAGTTGTTGATGCAAGATTAAGTGATGCTCAATTTTTTTGGGAAAAGAATAAATCCCAAAATCTTGTTAAGCAAGTTTCCAAATTGAAAAACATGAATTACTTTAAAGGATTGGGCTCTTATTTTGATAAAATCCAAAGAATGAGAAAACTAGGAGGAATGATTTCAGACCAATTATTAATTAGCAAAGATCAAGTGGAGTTATCAGCATCAATCTGTAAGGTAGATTTAATCTCAGATTTAGTTGGTGAGTTTCCAGAGCTTCAAGGAATAATGGGTGGTTATTTTTCTGAAGTACAAGGTTTTGATAAGGAAATAGCTCTCGCTGTTCGTGAACATTATTTGCCATCCGGTCTTGATAGCAAAACACCCAAAAAGCCATTTAGTATAGCTTTAGCTCTTACTGATAAAATTGATACCCTAGTTGGATTTTTTGGTATTAATCAAAAACCTACAAGCTCAAAAGATCCATATGCACTAAGGAGATCTGCTTTGGGTGTCGTAAAACTTTTAATTGATAACAATAAAGATTTTAAAATTAAAGATTTAATCAGTTACTCAACATCCCTGCATAGAGACCAAGGTTTTGAGTTAACTAATGAGTCGCATCAAAAAGAATTAGCAGAATTTTTAATGGATAGGCTTAAATATTATATGAAAGAAAAACAAATTAGAGGAGATATTATTGAAGCGAGTGTTAGTTCTCATAATTTAGATAATATGAATAAAATATATAATAAGGCATCAATATTAAATAGCGTTATTTCTAAAGAAATTGGAGAGGATATTGTCATAAATTATAAAAGAGCATCAAGTATATTAAGTGGTGAGTTAAAAGATAAAGATATTGAATTATCAAATACAACTGACCCTGGTATTTTTAAAAATGACTATGAAAAAAACCTATTTAAAAAGATAAATGAATTAAGGAAATATTTTAGCAGCATTAACAAAGATGAAAATTATAAGGAAACACTAATAGTTTTAGCGAGTGCAAAAAAAGTAATTTCAGATTTTTTTGATAACGTAAAAGTCAATGATGAGGATAAAAATACTAAAAAAAACAGATTGGAACTTTTACAAATGTTATGTAGAACATTTAACAATTATATTAATTTTTCTAACATAGAGACTAAATAGTGAATAAACTGATATTAAATTTTAAATCTAAAGAGTCTAAAAAGATAAAGAGTCCAAAAAATTTTTTAGGTGGTAAGGGAGCTAATCTTTCAGAAATGGGAAGAATGGGGCTACCTGTCCCACCAGGCTTTACAATCTCAACTAAAGTTTGTGAATTATTTTATAAAGACAAAAAAAAATTAAATTCCAAAATAATTAATAGTATTAAAAAAGAATTAAGAATTATTGAAAAAGAAGTAGGAAAAAAATTTGGTGATTTAAAAAATCCATTATTATTGTCTGTTAGATCTGGTGCTAGAGTATCAATGCCAGGTATGATGGATACAATTTTGAATTTAGGCTTAAATGACAAAACTGTAATAGCTCTAGCCAATAAAACTTCAAATACAAGATTTGCAAAAGATAGTTATAGAAGATTTATCCAAATGTATGGAAATGTTGTAATGGGGGTGGAGAGCTATCATTTTGAAGAGTTAATTGAAAATTATAAATTAACAAAAGGTGTGCTTTTAGATACAGATTTAGATGCTAATGATTGGGAAGGGTTAATTAATGATTTTAAAAAAGTTGTTAAAAATCAAACAAAAAAAGAATTTCCACAAAATGTATTTGAGCAATTGCTTGGAGCAATAAATGCAGTTTTTTTATCTTGGGAGAGTAATAGAGCAAAGGTTTATAGAAAATTAAATCAAATACCAGCAGAGTGGGGTACAGCTGTTAATGTACAATCTATGGTTTTTGGTAATATGGGTAATGATTGTGCAACAGGAGTTGTCTTTACTAGAAACCCATCTGATGGCTCTAATGAAGTTTACGGAGAATACTTAATTAATGCACAGGGTGAAGATGTGGTAGCTGGAACAAGAACACCACAATATATCACAAAAAAAGCTCGTAAGGATGCTAAAGCTAAAGAAGCATCTATGGAAGAGTCTATGCCAAAAGTATTTAAGCAACTAGATAAAATATTAAAGGTTTTAGAAAAACACTACAAAGACATGCAAGATGTAGAGTTTACAGTAGAGAATAATAAACTTTGGATGTTACAGACAAGATCTGGAAAAAGAACTTCAAAATCTGCAGTTAAAATTGCCGTAGATATGGTTAAAGAAGGATTGCTGTCAAAAAAAGAGGCTGTAATGAGAATAGATCCTGCTTCACTTGATACCTTATTGCACCCTACGCTTGATGAAAAAAGTTTAGTTAATGTAATAGCAAATGGATTGCCTGCATCTCCAGGTGCAGCAAGTGGAAAAGTTGTTTTTTCATCAGAAGAGGCTGAAAGATTAAATGATATGATGCAAGATACAATCTTAGTGAGAGTTGAAACTTCTCCAGAAGATATTCATGGAATGCATGCTGCAAAAGGAATTTTAACTGCTAGAGGAGGAATGACTAGTCATGCGGCAGTTGTGGCAAGAGGTATGGGAAGACCATGCGTTTCTGGTTCAAGTGAAATTGATATCAACTATGAAGCAAAAACTTTTAAAACATCTTCAATTGAAGTTAAAGAAGGACAGATAATTACAATTGATGGTTCAACTGGTAGAATTATTCTTGGAGAAGTTCCAACAGTTAAACCAGAAATTTCTGGGGATTTTTCAAAATTAATGAGTTGGGCAGATAGTTTCAGAAAGTTGAAGGTTAGAGCTAATTCAGAAACTCCACTTGATACAAAAACTGCAAGAGACTTTGGTGCCGAAGGTATTGGTCTTTGTAGAACAGAGCATATGTTCTTTGATGAAGAAAGAATTTTATCAGTTAGAGAAATGATCCTGTCAAAAACAGTTGATGATAGAAATAAAGCTTTATCAAAACTATTACCACATCAGAGAAATGATTTTATTGAAATATTTAAAATTATGAGTGATTTACCAGTAACAGTTAGATTGCTAGATCCCCCTTTACATGAGTTTCTTCCTAGAACAGAAAAAGAAATAAATGATGTAGCAAATGTAGTAGGCTTACCATTGAAGGAAATAGAGTCTAGAATTAATGAGTTACATGAACAGAATCCAATGTTAGGACATAGAGGCTGTAGATTGGGAATTTCCTTTCCAGAAATTTATGAAATGCAATGTAGGGCAATTTTTGAAGCTTTATCTGATTTAAAGATTAAGAAGATTAAATCAGCATTTCCTGAAATAATGATTCCTCTTGTATCGACTGAAGCTGAAATTAAAATAATGAAAGATCTAGTAATAAGAGTTGCACAAGAAGTTCAAAAAGATAAAAAAGTTAAAATTGATTATTTGGTAGGAACTATGATTGAGCTCCCTAGAGCAGCTATAAAAGCTAATGACATAGCAAAACATGCGGAGTTTTTTAGCTTTGGCACTAATGATTTAACTCAGACAACTTTTGGTTTGAGTAGAGACGATAGTGGAAAATTTTTAAATGATTACCTTGATAATAAGATTTTTTCAATAGACCCTTTTGTTTCCATAGATGATGGCGTAGGTGATCTTGTCGAAATTGCAGTAAAAAAAGGCAGAGAAACAAATAAAAAAATTAAACTTGGAATTTGTGGAGAACATGGGGGAGATCCAAAAAGTATTCATTTTTGCTCAAAAGTAGGTTTGGATTATGTTTCATGCTCACCTTATAGGGTACCAGTTGCAAGATTGGCTGCTGCTCAAGCAGAAATATCAAAAAAAATTAAATCTCTAATTTAAAGTCAACAGCTGGAACGCTGTGAGTGATACTACCAATAGAAACTCTATCTACACCTGTTGCTGCAATTTTTTTTATGGATTTTAAATTGACGTTTCCTGATGCTTCAGTTTCGTAGTATTTTTTTGCGATTTTAACACCAGTTTTTAGTGTTTTTAAATTCATATTATCAAATAAGACCGTATCAAACTTTAGACCTATTATTTTTTTAAGTTGATTAAGATTATCAACTTCAACCGTAATTTTTCTTCCTTTTTTATTCTTTATAGCCAGCAAAACTAAAGTTTTAATATCAGAACTTGCTATATGATTATCTTTAATTAAAAACTCATCACTTAAATTGAATCTGTGATTTGTTCCACCACCTAACTTTACAGCGTATTTTTGTATTATTCTTAAAGTTGGAATTGTTTTTCTGGTACAACAAATTTTACAGTTCTTATTAACTAATTTAACAAATTGATTGGTTTTAGTTGCTATACCAGAGATATGACTCAAAAAATTTAATGCAACTCTCTCACCAATTAAAATATTTTCAGCCTTACCTTGTATTGTTGCAATAACGTCATTTTTTTTTACAATTGAACCTTCTTTTTTTCTAATAGTAAATTTTATTTTATTATCTATTAGCTTAAATGTGTGTTTTGCAAATTCTAATCCTGCAATTATTGCTGGTTGATTGGAAATTAGTTTAACTTTAATAGATTTATCATTTTTGATTAAATTTGATGTAATGTCTCCATCTGGATAAAGGTCTTCATTTAAGGCAAGCTTGACTTTATTTTTTATATAATAGGTACTTAGTTTAAATTTAGACACTTTTGTTATCTACCAATAGCAGTCATTCTTTCAACAGGTATGCGAGCTTTATTGATAGTTTCTTTGTCCATAATTATTTCACCTGTTTCATTTTCTAAACAAGCTAAAATCTTTGGAAGTGTAATTCTTTTCATATGAGGACATAAATTGCATGGTTTAATAAACTCAACTTTAGGATTCTCTACTTGAATATTATCACTCATAGAACACTCAGTAACCATCATTACTTTTTTAGGCTGATTATCCTCAACATATTTAATCATTCCAGAAGTTGATCCTGCAAAATCACTAGCCCTAATAACATCTGGAGGACATTCTGGATGGGCAATTATTTTTATTCCAGGATTATTATTTCTTATCTCGTTTATCTCTTTTTCATTAAACTGATCATGCACAACGCAAATACCTTTCCAAGCAATTATTTCAACATCAGTCTGAGATGCTACATACTTAGCTAGGTAGTCATCTGGCAAAAATATAACTTTTTTGACACCTAAAGAATTTACAATCTTAACCGCATTAGCTGACGTACAGCATATATCAGTTTCAGCTTTAACATCTGCCGATGTATTAACATAAGATACAACAGGAACACCCGGATACTTTTCTTTTAGTAATCTTACATCTTTACCTGTAATAGAGGATGACAAAGAGCATCCAGCTAGCATGTCTGGTAATAAAACTTTTTTTTCAGGACTCATTAATTTTGCTGTCTCTGCCATAAAGTGTACTCCAGCCATTACAATTATATCAGCTGAAGTTTTTGAGGCTTCAACTGCTAGCGCTAAAGAGTCAGCTGCAAAGTCTGCAACACCGTGATAGATTTCAGGTGTCTGATAGTTATGAGCTAAAATTACTGCATTTTTTTCTTTTTTTAATTGATTAATTCTATGAACATATGGAGCATGAACTGACCATTCAATTTCAGGTAAAACCTTTGAGATTTTTTGATAAATTGGATCGGTTGCTTTTTTTACTTCTTCGGTGAACTCCATACTAAAACCTATCAATTTGATACAATCTTGTCATGCATTTATTCTGACGCACTAATTAATCCAACTAGGAATGTTAATTTTTAACTTGGCGTTTTTGCTTTTAAACTCATTTTCTTGATTAAAATTATCATCCAAATATTTAATTAAAGCAAAAGGATATTCATTACTTATTAAAACTTTTCCTATCTCAAAATCACCATTATAGATTAAATCATCTTGATTTATTTCTCCTTCAATTAAATAAATAGGTAATAATCTTTTTGAAAGTTTATTTTTTAATTTAATTCTTGCAGTATTCTCTTGCCCAACATAACAGCCTTTTTTAAAGTCTATTCCATTCAATTCTTCAAAGTTACATTCAATTCCAAATAGCTTATTCTGTAATTCATTCATGTTTTTTTGAGGAATTCCTAATTGATGACTCAATTCATAATATTCAGAAATTGGGGAATCTTTTAGCTCTAATTTTTTTAAAGATAGATAAAGCTTTTCTAAATTAATGATAAGCCTGGCACCTAAATTTTTATTTCTTGGGTCTAATAAGATGGAATCTTCTCTATATTTAATTGTGTTCCCAGCAATATCTTTTGATCCTTCAAATTCTAAAAATTTTTCTTTATTAAACGCAGCTACAACAAATTCGTTACTAAGATTCATAATTTCAACTTTTGATCTAAGTTTATAGACACTAAGTTGTTTGAAAAGTGCTTCTGTTTGGGATTTTTCACAGTCAATGAAGTAGCCAGACTTGTGTTTTATAATAATAAAAGCAAAAAGAAATTTTCCTTGAGGAGTTAATAGCGATGCAAAACAACTACTGTCTTCACGTACTTTATCAATATCATTACTAATCATATTCTGTAAAAATTCTTTAGCATCTGTACCGTTTATATACAGAATTCCTCTATCTTCTAAAATGTACACATTTTGATTATTCATAATTGATTGATGTCTTAATATAATATAATTACTTTTTTCATAAATGTTAGATCTAATAATTAAAAACGGTTCTTGCTACATAGATAAAGATCTTAAAGATCAAGATATAGCAATCAAAGATGGTAAAATCATAGAAATTGGTAAAATTGATAGTGAAGCAAAAGAAGTTTTTGATGCCAAGGGATTAACTGTTTTACCAGGATGTATTGATACTCAAACTCATTTTAGGGAACCCGGATCAACTGACACTGAAGATCTTCATTCTGGAAGTAGGGCAGCAATTGTTGGGGGAATAACGAGTGTTTTTGAAATGCCAAATACTAATCCACCAACTTCTAATAAAGTTGAATTTCAAAAGAAATTAGATCTTGCAAAAAATAGAATGTATTGCAACTATGCTTTTTATTTTGGCGCAACACCAGATAACGCTGATGAGTTAGCAGACTTAAAAAACTTAGAAGGATGTTGTGGAATTAAGCTTTTTGCCGGTTCTTCGACAGGAAATCTATTAGTTCAATTTGAAGAAGATATTGAAAAAGTATTTAAAAGTAGTTCTAAAGTTGTTTCAGTTCACTCTGAAGATGAAGAAATTTTAAATAGGAATAAAAAATTAATTAAAGATGGAGATGTTCACTCACATCCAATTTGGAGAAGTGAAGAATGTGCAATTTCATCTACTAGAAGAATTGTAAGAATAGCTGAGCGATATAAAAAAAAAGCACACATCCTTCATGTAACAACAAAACAAGAAATTGATTTTTTATCGCAGCACAAAGGTAACATCACATTTGAGATAACGCCTCAACATCTAACAATCTACGCCCCAGATTGTTATGATAAACTTGGAACATATGCTCAAATGAATCCACCAATTAGAGATAAGTCTCACTATGACAGGTTGTGGTATGGAGTAAAAAATAATCTTAATGATACAATTGGTTCTGATCATGCTCCACACTTAAAAAAAAACAAAGAAAAAAAATATCCAAATTCACCATCTGGAATGCCAGGTGTTCAGACACTTTTACCAGTTATGTTAAACCATGTTAATGATGGAAAATTAAGTTTAGAACAATTAATGAATTTTATATGTGAAAATCCAGTAAAAATTTTTGGCATTCAAGATAAAGGTTTTATTAAAAAAGGATTTGATGCAGACTTCACAATCGTTGATATGAATAAAAAAATTATAATTAAAAATGAAAATATTGAAAGTAAATGCGCCTGGTCACCTTTTGATGGGTATGAATTTAAAGGAACTCCTGTGTCAACAATTATTGCTGGCCAAATCAAAATGAGAGATGGTAAGATATTGGGTGAACCTGACGGTAAGCCTTTAAAATTTTAGATAGTTTTTATAGTAAAGCTATTTACCAGAACAACACCAGTAACAATAAAGAACAACCCTAAAACAGCCTGCCATGGTAGTGATTGTTTGAAGAAAATATATCCTAATATTGCAATTGTAAATATACCAAGGCCACTCCATGTTGCATAAACAATGGCGATAGGAAGTTTATCAACCACAAATGTTAAAAGGTAAAATGAAGATAGATACAAAATTGCAAGTGTTGTGGTTGGAATTATTTTGGTAAAATTTTGTGAAACGGGTAATAACATTGTTCCACCTACCTCACAAAAAATTGCAATAGTTAAAAATAAATATGTCTTTATCATTATTTAAGAATATTATTTTTCATTAAGTCTTCTTTTATCTCAGTTAAAATTGAAGGATCATCAATAGTTGCTGGCATTTTATAATCTTCCCCATCAGCAATTTTTCTTATTGTTCCTCTCAATATTTTTCCAGATCTTGTTTTTGGCAATCTTTTAATAACAATTACAATCTTAAATGCAGCAACAGGACCAATTTTATCTCTAACCATCTGAATGCACTCTTTTGAAACTGTTGCATGATCTTTTTCAACACCAGATTTAAGAACGACCAAACCAATTGGCAATTGTCCTTTTAATTTATCCGCAACGCCCAATACTGCACACTCAGCAACTGATTGGTGTTCTGATAAAACTTCTTCAATTGCTCCAGTTGATAATCTGTGGCCTGCAACATTAATAATATCATCTGTTCTAGACATAATCCAAATGTAACCATCTTCATCTATATGACCTGCATCATAAGTTTCATAGTAACCGTCATAGTTCGTCATGTAATTATCTTTGTATCTTTTATCTGCATTCCATAGTGTTGGAAAAGTTCCAGGAGGCAAAGGTAATTTTATAACTATATCTCCCATCTCATTAGGTTTTGCTAAAGTTTGATCTGGCTTCATAATTTGAACGTCATAACCAGGGACTGCCTTACAAGCTGAGCCATACTTTGTTTTCATCATTTCAATTCCTGTACAATTAGAACTAATTGCCCAACTAGTTTCTGTTTGCCACCAATGATCAATTACAGGAACTTTTAATAAATTTTCTGCCCACTTAATGGTATCAGGGTCAGCCCTTTCACCAGCTAAAAACAATGACTCAAATTTACTTAAATCATACTTAGAAAAAAACTTCCCCTCAGGGTCTTCTTTTTTAATAGCCCTAAAAGCAGTTGGTGCAGTAAAAAGTGATTTTACTTTATAATCAGAAATTATTTTCCAAAAAGTACCAGCATCAGGAGTGCCAACAGGTTTTCCTTCAAATAGTACTGTGGTGCAACCTTTAAACAAAGGAGCATAGACTATATAAGAATGACCAACTATCCAGCCAATATCACTTGCTGACCACCAGACATCATCAGTATCAATATTATAAATATTTTTCATAGTCCATTTTAGAGCAACTATATGACCACCAATATCTCTAACTATTCCTTTTGGAACACCCGTAGTTCCTGAGGTATATAAAATATAAGCTAAATCATTTGAATTCATTTCAACACAATCTACTTCTTTTGCATTTGAAAGCGCTTCATCCCAACTGATTTCTTTTGGAGCATTTATATTTGCTTCATTTCCAGATCTTTGAAATAGGATTAATTTTTCTATCTTATGAGATGCCATTTTTATGGCTTCCTCTACTAAAGGTTTGTACTCAACAGTTCTTCCTGGTTCAAAACCACACGAAGCCGTTACTAATATTTTTGCTTTACTATCATCGATTCTGCTTGCTAATTCACTGGATGCAAAACCACCAAATACCACTGAGTGAATTGCTCCAATTCTTCCACAAGCCAACATTGCAATAACTGCCTCTGGGATCATGGGCATATAGATTATAACTCTATCTCCCTTATTAACCCCTTGGTTTTTTAAAGCTCCTGCAAATTTTGAAACTTTTTCTTTTAATTCTTTATAGGTAAACTGCTTTTTGTTACCAGTTATGGGACTGTCATATATTAATGCTATCTTTTCACCTCTACCTTCATCGATATGAATGTCTAAAGCATTATAACAGGTGTTGGTAACTCCATCTTCAAACCATTTATAAAAAGGAGGATTAGATTTGTTTAGAATTTTTGTTGGTTTTTTAAACCAAAATATATCCTTCGAGACTTCTTGCCAAAACTCTTCAGGTTTTTTAATAGAATTTTCGTATATTTGGTGAAATTTATTATTCATTGTTTTTGATTCTATTTTTTATTTTTTTTGGGTTTTTAAATTAAAAAGTGTATTTAAATTTAAAAAGTCAATAAAATCAACACAAATTAGATGAATTTAGAACTTCTAAAAACTAACTTATTTTGATAGTTAATCCACACTATAGATACAAACTAATATTTGTGTCTAGTTTATATAAACTAAAAGTTAAAAACTAACAAAGAGGGAGTTTTTTATGAAAAAACTAAAATTGTTTGCCCTTACAGCTGTAGCCCTAATGGGTGTTACAGGTGTAGCAAACGCAGAAACTGCACTGTTAGCTTCTGATGACTTTGTCGGAATTTCATTCTGGCTTGTGTCAATGGCGTTATTAGCGTCAACGGCATTCTTTTTTATTGAAAGAGCATCAGTTCCAGCTGGCTGGAGAGTTTCAATAACTGTTGCAGGACTAGTAACTGGTATTGCATTCATACATTACATGTACATGAGAGATGTGTGGATTATGACTGGTGAGTCACCAACAGTATACAGATATATTGACTGGTTAATTACAGTTCCATTATTGATGTTAGAATTCTATTTTGTTCTTGCAGCAGTAAATAAAGCAAACTCTGGAATATTCTGGAGATTGATGATTGGTACTTTAGTAATGTTAATCGGTGGATACTTAGGAGAAGCAGGATACATTAATGCTACACTTGGTTTTGTAATCGGTATGGCTGGATGGTTCTACATTCTTTATGAAGTATTTTCAGGTGAAGCAGGTAAAATGGCAGCGAAGAGTGGAAACAAAGCTCTTGTTACTGCATTTGGTGCTATGAGAATGATCGTTACAGTTGGTTGGGCTATTTACCCATTAGGTTATGTATTTGGTTACCTAACAGGTGGTGTAGATGCTAACTCGCTAAACGTGATTTACAATGCAGCTGACTTTTTGAACAAGATCGCTTTTGGTCTAATCATTTGGGCAGCAGCAATGCAACAACCTGGTAGAGCTAAGAAGTAGTTTTACTCGTTAAATAATTAAAAAAAAGGGCAGGTATGTTTTTGCATACTTGCCCTTTTTTCTTATGTAATTATATTTAGAATATATGCCTAAAATTACTTATTTAGAAAACAATGGTAACAGCCAAACAATAGAAGTGCCCAATGGGTTGACTGTTATGGAAGGCGCTGTCCAGAATGATATTCAAGGTATTGATGCAGATTGTGGAGGTGGTATGGCTTGTGCTACTTGTCACGTTTATGTAAATGATGAGTGGTTTGACAAACTCCCTAAAAAAGAAGATGGTGAAGAAGATATGTTGGATATGGCATTTGAGCCAAAAAAAAATAGCAGATTAAGCTGCCAGTTAATAGTTTCAGATGAATTAGATGGTTTAATAGTAAGCATTCCATCAAAGCAAGGTTAAATGATTAAAACAGATACATTGATAATTGGTGCTGGACCAGTTGGTTTGTTTTGTGTTCATCAACTGGGAATAATTGGGTTGACTTGTGAAGTAGTAGATAATTTAGATAAAATTGGTGGACAATGTATTGAGCTCTATCCAGACAAACCTATATATGACATCCCAGCTGTTCCAGAATGTACTGGGGAAGAATTAACTAATAATTTACTTGAGCAAATAAAAACATTTAAAACAAATTTTCATTTAAATGAAAGAGTAGAAGAAATTAAGCAAGATGAAAAAAAATGGTTAATAAAAACAAATAAAGGAACTCAATTTGAAGCTTCAAGCATAATTATTGCAGCTGGAGTAGGTTCATTTGAGCCAAGAAAATTTTCAACAAAAGAAATAGAAAAATACGAAGGTAAACAAATATTATTTTCAGTAAAAGATAAAAAAATTTTTAAAAATAAAACTGTTACTATTTTTGGTGGAGGAGATTCTGCATTAGATTGGGCAATTGAATTATCAAATACCTCAAAGGTAATATTAGTTCACCGAAGAGATGATTTTAGAGGAATGCAAGCAAGTATTGATAAAGTTAATCAATTGAAAGAAGAGGGTAAAATAGAGATTTATACTAAGTACCAATTAGATTCAGTTGAAGGTGACAATAAGATTGAAAATATTAACATTAAACATGATGATGAAAGTATAAAAAAAATTAAAACAGATTATGTTTTGGGTTTTTTTGGATTAATTATGAAATTGGGGCCTATAGTTGAGTGGGGATTAAATTTAGATAAAAAAACTATTCCTGTTAACACAGAAAATTTTGAGACTAATAAAGAAGGCATTTTTGCAATTGGAGACATCTGTTCCTATCCTGGAAAACTAAAACTAATTCTTTCAGGTTTTCATGAAGGGGCATTAGCTGCTAGAGGCTGCTTTAAGTATGCAAAACCAAATGAAAAATACAGATTTGAATTTACAACTTCTTCCAAAACAGTAAAAAGTAGACTGGGTATTAAAAAGTGATAGAGCTTTTTACGGCCGACACTCCAAACGGGAAAAAAATCACAATAATGTTAGAAGAGTTAGGCTGTGATTTTAAAGTAACTAAAATTGATTTATCTAAAAGTGAGCAATTAAAAAAAGATTTCATAAAAATAAGTCCTTTTGGAAAAATTCCAGTAATCATTGACCATGAAAATGGACAATCATTATTTGAGTCTGGGGCAATTCTTATTTATTTAGGTGAAAAATATAACAAGTTTTATGATCTAAAAGATCGTTATATTATTAATCAATGGCTAATGGCTCAGATGGGAATTATTGGACCAATGATTGGTCAACATCATCAGTTTCATCATTATAATCCTGGAAAAAGTGAATTTGGAGAAGAAAGATATTTTGAAATCGTTAAAAGAATTTATGGTGAGCTAGATGAAAGATTATCTTCATCAAAATACTTAGCTGGAAATGAATATACTATTGCTGATATTGCAACTTGGCCCTGGATAGCAAGACATGAATGGCATGATATTGGACTTAATAATTATAAAAGCCTTACAAGGTGGTATTTAGATATTTCAAAAAGAGAGGCCGTTATAAAAGGTTATGATTTATTAAAAAATGGTTCAATAATACCAAAGCCTTAATCGTCAGCGTATACTTTTTCTTCTTTTTCGTGTTTTTCTTGAGCAGCTATACATAAGTCAGCAACAGGTCTTGCCATTAACCTTTTTAAACCTATGGGCTCAGCTGTTTCTTCACAAAATCCATATGTTCCATTTTTAATTCTCAATATAGCCTGATCAATTTTAGAAATTAATTTTATTTGACGGTTAATCGCTTTCATTTCAACAGCTTTATCAGTGTATGAGCTTGCTTGGTCCACAATATCTGCCGAAATACTATTGTCATCCATTGATCCATGATAAAGGGCTTCATTATTTGCTTTGACTAACTCTTTTTTCCATTCAGTTAATTTTATTTTAAAAAAAACTAAGTGCTTTTCACACATATATTTTTCAGTTTCTTTTGGGAGATAGTTTTTTGAAATTTTAACTGGTGCTTTAGTTTTTTTATCTTCAACAATAACTTTTTTAACTTCTTTAGCGGGTTTTGTTTTTATAGAAGTAGATTTTTTAGATTTAGCAACTTTTTTTTTAGCAGTTTTTTTTGAAGTTTTGGGCATATGTATAAATTTAGTGGCCGGAGTATATTCAGCAATTAATAGGTGTCAAGCAAGCTTAATTCATATAAAATCTATATAAAATGTTACTTAATAAAAATAATATTAATAAGTTCTTTTATGTCTTTCTCACAGCACATTTATTTTTATGGACATTAATTCCTTCGTTAACAAATAACAATCTACCTCTTGATACAATTGAAGCCTTAGCATGGGGTAGTAATTTAGAATGGGGTTTTAACAAACATCCTCCAATGAGTGCTTTTTTTCCAGAAGTTTTTTTTCAAATTTTTGGATCTCAAGATTGGATATATTATTTGCTTAGTCAAATATTTGTGCTTATTTCTTTTTATTATGTATTTAAATTTTCTAAAGAATTTTTTAATAGTGATTTATTAGGTATAATTTCAGTTTTACTTATTGAAGCAATTTATTTTTATAATTTTACCACTCCTGAATTTAACGTAAATGTTTGCCAGCTCCCATTTTGGTCCTTAACAGTTTATTTTTCATGGAAAATTTATACTAGTAAAGAAATAAAATTTACTGATTGTTTTTTAGTTGGATTATTTGCAGCATTTGGTTTTTTATCTAAATATTTATTTGTTTATCTTTTAGTTTCAATTGATTTTTTATTTATATATTTAATATTTCTTAAGAAGGATAGAAAATTTGATTTTAAGTATCTTATAACTCTAGAGGTATTTTTGATTGTTTTAGTTCCTCATCTAATTTGGCTAAACAATAATGATTTTATTACTATAACTTATGGACTTGCAAGAACTGGATTGGGACAATCTAGTTTGATTAATCATATAAATTATCCATTGATTTTTTTAATAAAGCAAATTGGATTACTAATCCCATTTTTAATTTTAGTTTGGTTGCTAGTAAAAAAAATAAAATTTAGAATAGATTTTAAAGATAAAAAATTACTTTTTTTGTTAGCGATTAACATTTTACCTATCATGTTAATGTTTTTAACATCAGCTGTTACAGGCTCTAAGACTAGAACAATGTGGATGACACCGTTTTATTTATTTTTTGGAACTTTATTTGTCTATTTATTTCAAGCTCAAATCAATATTAAAAAGTTAAAACCATTTATGATTGGCTTTATCTTTTTATTTTTTTTGTCACCAGTGCTTTACGTTTATGTCTCAATATCAAAAGAAGACAAAAGAACTGATTACCCAGGGAAGGAAATTGCTATTAAAACTCAATATGCTTGGGATCAACAGTTCAATTCTAAGATAAATGTAGTTTATGGAAATGAGTGGAATGCAGGTAATTTATCATATCATCTAAAATCAAGACCTGTATGGGAGGGTTTTGTTGAAAAAGAAAAGCTTGATCAATTGAAAGATTATATGTGCTTTGATAATGTTTGTGTTGGATCAAAATAGCTATGAAAAAATATGTAATTTTAATTCCAATTTATAACGATCGAGAGAGCTTAACCAAGCTAATTGAAAATATAAATTCTGAAATACAAAGTATCAATTCTGAGATTTCAATTGTTGTTATTAACGATGCATCTTCTCAACAAATAATTGATGATTATCGAAATACTGAAAATATTAATTCAATTGAAATTATAAACATGAAAGAAAACAGAGGTCATGCAAGATGTATTGCCTCAGGATTAAAGTATATTTATGAAAAAAAAGAATTTGACTATGTAATACCTATGGATGGAGATGGTGAAGATCGACCAGAAGAGATTCAAAATTTTATAGAGCTTGCTGAACAAACAGATGGTAAATCAATAGTAGGTGAAAGAGTTAAAAGATCTGAAAGTTTATTTTTCAAATCTTGTTATCAGTTTCATAAATTCTTAACATTATCATTTACAGGTCAATCTATTAAATTTGGAAATTTTACATGTCTCTCTAAGACTACAATTGAAAAAATGCTTAAAGAAAAAGCAACCTGGAATAGTTTTTCTGGTTCATTAAAAAAAATAGAAAAAGATTTATTAACCATTCCTTCTATTAGAGGGGCTAGATATTTTGGACCATCTAAAATGAGTTTTTTTAATTTATTAAAACACTCACTTTCAATTATTAGTGTATTTAGAAAAACAGTTTTAATTCGTTCAGCTTTATTTATCGTTTTTTATATTCTTTTAATTAAAAGTAATGCATCAATTATTACTTCATTACCTTTAGTTCTATTATTAATAATGATTTATTCAATTTCCAATTTAGCTCTAAGAGAAAATATGGAAGAATTTAATAATTCTTTAAAAAATATTCATAATATTGATAAGATAAAGTGAGTAAAAAAAATTAAGCTCTAATCGTTGGTAGAGAATAAAAATCAGCTGTATCTATTTTAGAAGAATATTCTCTTTTCATATTCCACTTTTTTTGAACCCCAGCACTTGCAACACTTAAGGTAGATCTTCCGTATCGATGATTAGTGCTGTCAATAGATTTCATTAAACTGTTTATTTTTTCATCTTTTTCAGATGAAAATAGATTTGTTTTTTCATTAGCGTTAGATAATCCTGTAAGCATCACACCTGCTTTTTGGTACTGGTAACCATTTTTGAAAATTATTTCTAGAATTGTTACTGCAGCTTTAACTATTTCAATACTATTGTTTGTTGCAATTGGAAAATCAACAGTCTTTGCATTTGAGTAATATCCATAGTTTCTTTGAAAGGGACTAGTTCTAACAAATACTGTGACTGCTTTTGCAACTAACGACTCTGATCTAATTTTTTCAGATGCATTTAAACAATAGTTTGCAACTGCTTCTTTTAATTCTTGAAATCTTTCTACTCTTTTCCCAAATGATCTTGAGACAACACAACTCTTTCTTTTTGTAGTAGTTGTTTCTAAATTAATACAAGGAATACCTTTAAGTTCCATTGCAGTTCTTGAACTTAAAACATTAGAAGATTTTTTAATCCAGCTGTTAGATTTATTTTTAAGCTGCTTAGCATTATAAATTCCATTTTTATTATAAAATTTTGTAAGTTGTCTACCAACACCCCATACATCATTAATATCTATTTTTTCTAAAATAGGGTCAATATTTTCAATATTAATTAAACTAGTAACTCCTGATTGTTTTTTCTTTGCAATATGATTTGCAATTTTACTTAGAGTTTTTGTTTTAGCAATTCCAATGCTAGTTGGGATCCCTGTCCATTGTAAAACTGTGTCTCGAATTTCTTTGCCAACTTTTTCTATATCTTGGTCTGGAAAATTTGATAAATCTAAAAAAGCCTCATCAATAGAATAAACCTCTATTTTTGTATTAAATCTTTTAAGAGTTCGCATTACTCTTCTAGATAAATCACCATATAAAGAATAATTAGAAGAGAAAACTTCAACCTTATTTTTTATGATAATATCTTTTTCTTTAAAATAAGGCTCACCCATTTTAATTCCTAAAGCTTTTGCTTCATTAGATCTTGAGATGATACAACCATCATTATTAGATAAAACTACAACAGGTTTTCTTCTTATTTTAGGATTGAATAATCTTTCACAAGAAACATAAAAAGAATTACAATCAACTA
The DNA here is from genome assembly GCF_059417725.1 of Candidatus Pelagibacter sp. PS_41. NCBI lineage: Bacteria > Pseudomonadati > Pseudomonadota > Alphaproteobacteria > Candidatus Pelagibacterales > Candidatus Pelagibacteraceae > Candidatus Pelagibacter > Candidatus Pelagibacter sp. PS_41. Next base: position 245,317 of record NZ_CM182062.1, read on the forward strand.
ATGCTATCTTTTTAGTACGTAGAATGGATGACATAAGTTACAACCCCCCAGATAAAGATGTCTTCTTCTTCATTAATTAAAATTTTATCAATAAAATCTTTAGACCCTGATGTTAAAAACTTTTTATCTCTTTCTTGAACCAAGCTTTTAACTACAAGCTCATCATGAACGTTTGCAATAACTGTTGAAAAGTTTTTTGGTTTTAAACTTTTATCAACCACCAATAAATCTCCATCATTAATTCCAACATCGACCATTGATTTACCCTGAACACGAATGATGAAAGTTGCTGGAACATTTTTTATTAAATGTATGTTCAAATCAATATCTTCTTCGATATAATCTGTTGCAGGAGAGGGAAACCCAGCACCTGCTTTATGTAAGTAATAAGGGATAGTTAGTTTCATGTTCTTATTTTGTTCTTATTTATAGACTAGTTATACAATGCACGCAATAGGTTGTATTTTGAGTCTGGAAGTGAATCAAAAGTGAATCAAAAGGTGAACATCCAAAACCACATTTTGTATGCTTGTGGATAACTTCAACCAGAGATAGTTTAAAAAATTCGAAAATGAAAAAAATTTTATTAGTTTTAACCTTTATATTAACTTTAAGTTCTCAATTGATGGCATACGAAGAAACAAACTACGAGGTAGTAAAAGAGAATAAAATTTATGAAATAAGAAAATACCCTAATCGTTTGGTCATTGAAACAAATTCTGTTCAAGGTAATGGTTTTAGAAAATTGTTTAATTATATTTCAGGAAATAATAAAGAAAATGAAGAAATAAAAATGACAGTTCCAGTTACTCAAGAAATTAAAAATGAAAATATGACGATGCAATTTTATTTGCCATCAAAATTTAATAAAGATAATGCACCAAAACCAGTCGATTCAGAAGTAAAAATTTTAACTATTGAGGGTGGATATTATGCTGTGATTGAATATTCAGGGAGATCTTCAGATAAAAACTTTTTAAAAAATAAAGATATTTTAGAAAAAGCGCTTAAGCAAGACAACTTATTGGTTCTAAGTCCACCAATAAGGGCGTCATATAACTCACCATTTACTTTACCAATACTTAAAAGAAATGAAGTAATGTATAAAGTAGATTTATAGAAATGGAGAAAAAATAATGAAAAAACTAACTTGTCATTGTGGCACTGTAGAAGCAGAAATTAATTTAGAAGGAGATTTAGCTAAAGTAATAAAATGCAATTGTTCTATTTGTAAAAGAAAAGGAGCAATTATGTCGATGGTAAAAAATGAAGATTTTAAAGTTACCAAAGGTGAAGATAAATTAACTCTTTATCAATTCCATTCAAAAATAGCTAAACATTACTTTTGTTCAGTTTGTGGAATTTATACCCATCATAATCCAAGAGCAAATCCTGCAATGACAGGATTTAATGTAGGATGTATAGATGAAATAAATACTTTTGATATGAAAGATGTTCCTGTCAATGATGGTCAAAATCATCCTTTAGATAAAAAATAATTTTTTATGTGGTCTGTTGGCGAATGTTATAGCAAGGTTAAAAAAGATTGTTTTAAATTTATTTCTTCACAAGAAACAAAAAAAGATAAATTTAAAAATAAAGACAAGATGATAAAATCTTTTCTAATCCCAATCAGTTATTGGATTTCAAAAAAAACAAAAAAAAATCCATTGATAATTGGTTTAGCAGGAGGTCAAGGATCAGGAAAAACAACCATCTCATCACTTTTAACATTAATTTTAAAAAAATATTTTAAACTAAATGTTTTTAAAATTTCAATTGATGATTTTTATAAAACAAGAAAAGATAGAAAATTATTATCTAAAACAAAACATTCTTTATTAATGACAAGAGGTGTGCCAGGAACACATGATGTTGATTTAATGCTAAATTTTTTTAAAAAAATTAAAGCTAAAAATTTTAAAAGATTACAAGTGCCAGCATTCAATAAAGCGATAGATGATCGTTATCCAAAAACTTTATGGCATATAATAAAAAAAAAGCCTGATGTTGTAATCTTTGAAGGCTGGTGTGTAGGGGCTAGAGCGCAATCAAATAACCAGCTTAAAAAACCAATAAACTCAGTTGAAAAAGTCTATGATCAGCAAACTAAATGGAGAAAGTATGTTAATGATCAGTTAAAAAATAAATACAAAGCATTATTTAGGCAATTAGATGGACTACTATATTTAAAAGCTAAAGACTTTAGTTTATTAAGAGAGTGGAGGCTAAAGCAAGAGAGAAAGCTTTGGTTGCAAACAAAAAATAAGAAAAACTTAAAGATTATGAGCAGTGGTGATGTTATAAATTTTATGCAAACTTATCAAAGAATTACTCAACAAATGTTTAAAGATGCTGTAAAAAACTCTTCAGTTATTATGTATTTAAATAATAAACATCAAATACAAAAAATAAAATTTAAAAAATAATGAAAAAAAACTTTTTAATATTTGTATTATTTATTTTCTTTAGTGGAAATGTTTTTTCTGCGCCATTATCAGAAGCGTTGTTACAAGCCTACAATGAAAATCCAGTACTGAATGCAGAGCGTGAAAACATTCAAGTTTCTTTAGAAGAAGTAAAAATATCAAAAAGTCAATTTTTGCCAAGCGTTACTTTGTCAGGCTCAAAAAGCCAAGAAAATACTGAAAAGCAAACTGATAGTTCAGGAGCAAACTCTGCGTTTACAGACGTTGATCCTAAAACACAATCTATAGATATTGAGCAAAAACTATTTCAAGGATTTGCAGGTACAGCAAGTTTAGAAAAAAGTAAAATTGGATTAACTTTGGCTCAAGCAAAACTATTAAAAACAGAGCAAGAAATTTTATATCAAGCCATAGAAGCTTATACAGGACTTATATTTGCTGAAGAAAAATTAAAGATTAACCAAGATAATGTTAATTTATTAGAGAGACAAGTTGAAACTGACCAGGCTAGATTAGAAAGAGGACAAATTACTTTATCTGATCTTTCCCAATCTGAGTCATCACTTGCAGGAGCGCAAGCTAAATTTTTACAGGCTCAAAATGAAACAGTAACTTCCAAATTAAACTATGAAAAAATAATAGGACCAATCGCTGATATAAATTCTTTAGATAAAGAATCTGATTTAAATTTTGCATTACCAGTAAGCTTAAATGAAGCAATTGAAATTTCTAAAAAAGATAACCCGAATTTAATTATTTCAAGATTAGAGTATGAACAATCAGAAAAAGATATGATTATAGCCAGATCAGATCTATCACCCTCTGCATCCTTATCTTTTAATAGTTCAAAATCAGACGATGTAAGTTCAACGATAGGTGAACGTGATAAAGAAATTTTAAAAGCAACTATTTCATGGCCAATTTTTAATGGAGGAAAAAATTATGCTTCATTAAATAAAAGTAAAAATCTTAAAAATAGGAAAAAATTATTATTAGATAATGCTCTAAAATCTAATGATACAAATGTTGCAAGTGCATGGTCAAATTTTCAAGTTTCTAAAAGCTTATTAAATTCTGTTACATCTCAAGTTAAAGCAGCTGAGATTGCAAACGAAGGAATAACAGTTGAATATGAGTCAGGACTTGGAAGATCAACTTTGGATGTGATCCAATCCAATTCAATTTTATTAAATGCCAAAATAAGCTTGGCAGATTCAGAAAGAAATTATCTACTGTCTCAATTTAAATTGTTACAGTCAGTAGGCTACTTAAATAGCAAGTATCTAAAACTCCAGTAATTAGCTGTTTTTTCACAAAAAAAATAACTATTGAAAATAAGAACAAAATGTGTACATTTAAAGCACGATTCGAATACTAATTATTTAATAAAAAAAGGCATAAAATGACTAAAAATAACCTAAAAGTAGTTAAATCTACAAAACAACAAGCAACAGACGCAAACGATAAAAATAAAGCTTTAGACGCAGCAATGAGCCAGATTATTGATAACTTTGGAAAAGGTTCAGTAATGAAGCTAGGTCAAAGAAGAGCAATGGACATAGAATCTGTATCAACTGGATCGTTGAGTTTAGATGTGGCTCTTGGTATTGGTGGCTTGCCTAAAGGAAGAATTGTAGAAATTTATGGACCAGAGTCTTCTGGTAAAACAACATTAGCATTACAGGTGGTTGCTGAAGCTCAAAAAGCAGGTGGTATATGTGCTTTTGTTGATGCAGAACATGCATTAGACCCAGTATATGCAAAAAACCTTGGTGTAAATACTGATGAATTATTAATTTCTCAACCAGATGCTGGTGAGCAAGCTTTAGAAATAGCTGATACTTTAGTTAAATCTGGATCAATTTCTGTTATTGTAATTGACTCAGTGGCTGCATTAACACCTAGGGCTGAAATTGAAGGCGAGATGGGAGATCATCACGTAGGTCTTCAATCACGATTAATGAGTCAGGCTTTAAGAAAATTGACTAGCTCAATTTCAAATACAAACACAATGATGATTTTTATAAATCAAATAAGAATGAAAATTGGAGTTATGTTTGGTAGTCCAGAGACAACATCTGGTGGTAATGCACTTAAATTTTATTCATCAGTAAGAATGGATATTAGAAGAATAGGTGCAATTAAAAATGGAGATGAAATAATTGGAAATTCAACAAGAGTTAAAGTGGTGAAAAATAAAGTAGCACCACCATTTAAAGTTGTTGAATTTGATCTAATGTATGGAAAAGGAATTAGCAAAGTTGGTGAGTTGATTGACCTTGGAGCAAAAGCTGAGATTGTTGAAAAATCAGGTGCTTGGTATGCTTATAAAGGTGAAAAAATTGGCCAAGGAAGAGAAAATGCTAAAATTTACTTAGAGCAAAATCCTCAAGTTGCAGCAGAAATTGAAATGGCAATTAGAGAAAAAGCTGGTGTAATAGCAAAAAAAATTGAAGGTAATCCATTAGATCCTGAGAAAGCTGCGAAGGATCAAATAGAAGACCCAGTTACTGAGACAAAAGAAGAAGTAACTCCGCCATCTAAAAAGAATTAGTTAAAGTCATCTTTAATTATTAAAAGGCGCTTAAATTAAGCGCCTTTTTTCCCTACTCATATCTAGACATCAAATAAAAAAGCTGTATTTTATAAATATGGCCGACAAAACATTAAATCAAATTAGAACAACTTTCTTAGATTATTTTCAAAAAAATGATCATGAGATAGTAGATTCTAGCAATTTAGTTCCAAATAACGATCCAACCTTAATGTTTGCAAACTCAGGTATGGTTCAATTTAAGAATGTATTTACTGGACTGGAAAAAAGAGATTATGTAAGAGCAACCACTTCACAAAAATGTGTAAGAGCTGGTGGAAAACATAATGATCTTGAAAATGTAGGTTACACACCAAGACACCATACTTTCTTTGAGATGTTGGGCAATTTCTCATTTGGAGATTACTTTAAAGAAGAAGCCATTAGTTATGCCTGGAATTTAATCACTAAAGAATTTGGAATTGATAAAGATCGTCTCTATGTAACCGTATATCATAGTGATGATGAAGCATTCAATTTTTGGAAGAAAATAGCAGGCTTTAGTGATGATAGAATAATTAGAATTTCTACTACAGATAATTTTTGGTCAATGGGTGATTTAGGTCCCTGTGGCCCATGCTCTGAAATATTTTATGATCATGGAGACCATCTCGTGGGTGGATTACCAGGAAGCAAAAATGAAGATGGTAATCGTTTTATAGAAATATGGAATTTAGTATTTATGCAATATGAGCAAATTTCAAAAGATAAAAGAATTGAATTACCAAAGCCATCTGTAGATACTGGAATGGGCCTTGAGAGAATAGCTGCACTTTTACAGGGAACTCATGACAATTATGAAACAGATCATTTTAAAAAATTAATACAATCAGCATCTGATACTTTAAAAGTTAAGGTAACTGATGACAATCAATCAAGCTTTAGAGTAATAGCTGATCATTTACGTGCAAGTTCATTTTTATTAGCTGAGGGAGTTTTGCCTTCTAATGAAGGAAGAGGCTATGTCTTAAGAAGAATAATGAGACGTGGCATGAGGCACTCACATTTGTTGGGATCTAAGAAACCAATCTTTTATGATATTTTTAAAACACTATTAGAGGAGATGTCTAATAATTATCCAGAACTTGAAAGAGCACAATCATTAATTAAAGAAACTCTAAAAACAGAAGAAGAAAAATTTTTAGTTTTATTGGATAAAGGAATTAAAATTCTAAATGAAGAAATATCTAAGATTGATAATATTTTGCCAGGAGATGTAGCATTTAAGCTGTATGAGACTTATGGATTTCCAATTGATTTAACAGAAGATATTTTAAAATATAAATCTTTAAAATTTGATAAAAAAAGATTTGATGAATTAATGCGAGAGGGCATAGAACTTGCAAGAAAAAATTGGAAGGGCTCAGGCGATAGTACTGTTGAAAAAATTTGGTATGGTATTAAAGAAAAAATTGGGACAACAGAATTTCTTGGTTACGAATATGACCAAGCTCAAGGCATAATCAAATGTTTACTAAAAAATCATAAAGAAGTATCGGTGCTAAATAAAGGTGATGAAGGCATTATAGTTGTAAATCAAACACCATTCTATGCTGAGTCAGGAGGTCAAGTAGCTGATACGGGAGTGATTATTAAGGATGATTTCAAATTTGAAGTAACAGATGTTCAAAAAAAAATAGGAGATCTATTTGTTCACTATGGAAAAGTTTTGAGTGGATCAATTAAACTTGACCAAGATGTTGAAATGAAAATAGACACTAATAGAAGGAATAATACTAGAGCTTATCATTCAGCAACTCATTTACTGCATGAGTCATTGAGAAGAGTATTAGGTGATCATGTCACACAAAAAGGATCACTAGTTCAATCTGATAGATTAAGGTTTGATTTTAGCCACATGAAACCTATCTCAAAAGAAGAAATAGAAAAAATTGAGCACAATGTTAATGCTGTTATAGAAAAAAAGTCTGATGTTAAAACAAGAATAATGACACCAAAAGAGGCGGTTGCTAATGGTGCTCTCGCTTTGTTTGGAGAAAAATATGGTGATGAGGTCAGAGTTTTATCAATGGGAGATGAGGGAAAAAAGTATTTTTCAACTGAGTTATGTGGAGGTACCCATGTTAAAAATACCTCTGATATTGGAAGGTTTAAAATTATTAGTCAATCCGCAGTGGCATCAGGCATAAGAAGAATTGAGGCATTAAGGGACAAGCAGCTTGATGAATACCTTAAAAATAAAGAAAAATTATCAACAGAAACTAATCAAAAAAACAATGAGATTATAAAAGATTTGTCAAAAAAAATTATCGAGCTAGGTGGTAAACCAAATATTGAAAATGAGGATACGTTATCTTTGATTAAAGACTTAAATAGACAATTAGAGCAACTTAAAGTCGGATCTATATTACAAGATAAGTCAAAAAATAAGATAACCAATTTAGTTGTAAATAAAATTAATGTTAGATTTCAAAATATTCAAGATCTACCCTTCAAAGATTTGCGTAAATTAATTGATCAAGGAAAAAGAGAAATTGGTGAAGGGCTGATTGTAATTTATGCTGTAAATGATAACAAAGTTGGACTAGCAGTTGGTGTTACAAAAACTTTAGAGAACAAATTTAATGCAGTAGAAATTGTACGTGCTGGTTCAGAGATTATTGGTGGAAAAGGTGGTGGTGGCAGAGCAGATTTTGCTCAAGCAGGCGGAACATTACCGAATAAAATTGAAGAGTCTTTTGAAAATATTAAAAATTTAATTAATTAAGCTTCTTTTAAGCCGTCCATCTAATTCATCTAAAAACTGGTTAGTAGTTAAATAATTACTAGTTGGACCAATTAAGATCGCCAAGTCTTTAGTCATCGATCCATTTTCAACACAGTCTATACAAACTTTTTCCAAGGTAGTTGAAAATTTAATTAATTCTTCATTGCCATCTAATTTTCCTCTATGTGCTAAACCTCTAGTCCAAGCAAAAATTGAAGCTATAGGATTAGTAGAAGTTTCTTTACCCTGTTGATGCATTCTATAATGTCTTGTTACAGTACCATGAGCTGCTTCAGCCTCCATAGTCTTTCCATCAGGTGCAAGAAGAACACTAGTCATTAATCCTAACGACCCATATCCTTGAGCTACAGTATCTGACTGAACATCACCATCGTAGTTTTTACAAGCCCAAATATATTTACCACTCCATTTCATTGCACATGCGACCATGTCATCAATTAATCTGTGTTCGTAAGTAATATTTAGTTTTTCAAATTCTGACTTAAATTCTTTATCAAAAATATCTTGGAAAATATCTTTAAATCTTCCATCATAAATCTTTAAAATAGTATTTTTTGTTGACAAATAAACAGGCCATTTTTTAATTATTCCATAATTAAAACAAGATCTGGCAAAGTCCTCAATAGATTTATCCAAATTGTACATTGATAAAGCTACCCCTGGTCCTGGAAAGTTAAATACTTCATGTTTTATTTCATCCTTACCATCTTCTGATGTCCATTTGATTTCCATTTTACCTTTACCAGGTACCTTAAAATCAGTTGCTCTATATTGATCTCCAAAAGCATGTCTTCCAATAATCAAAGGGTCAGTCCATGTTGGCACAAGTTTTGGAATATTTTTACAAATTATTGGTTCTCTAAAAACTGTTCCACCTAATATATTTCTTATAGTTCCATTAGGCGATCTCCACATTTTTTTTAGTTTAAATTCTTCTACTCGAGCTTCATCTGGAGTAATCGTTGCACATTTTATGCCAACATTGTAATCTTTAATTGCATTAGCTGAGTCTATAGTTATTTGATCATTTGTATCGTCTCGACTTTTCATTCCCAAGTCGTAGTACTTAATGTCTAAATCTAAATATGGTAAAATTAGTTTATTTTTAATGAACTCCCAAATGACTCTAGTCATTTCGTCACCATCTAGCTCAACAACCGGATTTTTAACGTTTATTTTAGCCATAATTGAATAATATATATTAGTAATTGTAATTTAGTGCTTTATATACATATTAATAAAATATTATCAAATAGAAGCTCATGTTAGACAAAATTTTTCCAAAAATACATTCTGAGGGGTACAAGTTTTTAGCAATAGCTATAATTGCAACCTTTTTTTTGTATCTGTTGAGTACTTTTTTAGGATTAATTGGATTGGTACTATCTATATGGGTTTATTATTTTTTTAGAGACCCTGAAAGAATTTCAATCAATGATGAAAATTACTTAACAAGCCCTGCAGATGGAGAGGTTTTAATGGTTCATGAGGTTGATGGACCAAAAGAATTAGGTTTGGAAGATAAAAAATTTACAAAGATTAGTATTTTTATGAACGTATTTGATTGTCACGTTAATAGAACACCATGTGATGGTAAAATTTCAGAAATACTTTATAAACCAGGAAAGTTTTTAAATGCATCACTTGATAAAGCAAGTGAAGATAATGAAAGAAATTATTATAAAATTACAAACTCTCACGGAGAAGAAGTAATTGTCGTGCAGATTGCAGGCTTGATCGCAAGGAGAATTGTATGTGAGTCATCTAAAGATCAACAGCTACAACAAGGTGATAGAATAGGAATGATCAGATTTGGAAGTAGAGCTGATGTCTATTTTGAAAATTATCAGCCTTTAGTTAAAGTTGGACAAAAGACAATCGCAGGTGAAACACTATTAGCTAAGAGGTAGCATATGGAGCAACCCAAAAATAATTTTAAAATTGTATCTGATAAAAAAGCAAGGATGCTTCTTCCAAATACACTTACTCTAATCAATATTTGCATTGGTCTTAGCTCTATTAAATTTGCATTAGATGAAAAATTTGAATTATCTATTATAGCTATTATTTTTGCTGCAGTTTTTGATGCACTAGATGGTAGAGTTGCAAGATTAGTAAAAGGCACTTCGTTGGTTGGAAAGGAGTTAGATTCATTAGCTGATTTAATTAGTTTTGGTGTTGCTCCAGCTTTTATAATGTATTTTTGGTCTTTAAATAATTTTGGTAAATTTGGTTGGTTACTTACAATGATCTACGTGGTTTGTGTTGCCCTTAGACTTGCGCGGTTTAATGTAACTTCAAATACTGAACCTTCATGGAAAGATAATTATTTTGAGGGTGTTCCGTCTCCAGCCGGAGGAATTTTAATTCTTATGCCATTAATATTAAGTCTAAGTGATATAAATTTAATTAATATTAATTATGATATTCTTGTACCATTATTCTTTATTGTAAATTCATTTTTATTGATTAGTAAAATACCAACTTTTGCATTTAAAAAGATATCAATACCTCGTCGAATGACAATTTTTGTATTATTTGGTGTTGTGTTATTTTTTGGTCTATTATTTATATATACATTTAAAGTCTTAGTCATATGTGGCCTGATTTATATAACCTTACTTCCATTTGGATATTTCAGTTATAAAAAAACCTATAAACAAAAGATTTTAAGTGGTGAAAACCAAGAAGTCGAAGATCTTGAAGACATACTCTAAATGAAAAAAAATGTAATTGTATCTTTGGCTGACTCAAATTACTTTGAATTACTTAATGAATTAGTTGATTCTATTAAGAGTTTTGAAAAAAGCAAAGATACAGCAATTTGTATTTTAGATGCCGGTTTATCTGAAGAGCAAAAAAATGAATTATCTAAAAAGGTTGATGAAATTAAATCAGCAGAATGGGATATTGATGTTCCAGCATTTAAAGTAAAAGGAAAAGAGTGGCTAAAGAGTCAAGTATCTCGAGCATTTTTACCAAAATATTTTCCCAGTTATGAAAAATTTCTATGGATAGATTGTGACGCGTGGGTGAATGATTGGAATTCTGTTGAATTATATTTTAAAGCTTGTGAAAATGGTAAATTAGGAATTACTCAAACATTAGGACCGGGATACAAAATAATGTCAAAAGTAAATTGGCTGTTTGGTAAAGTAGCAATAATTAAATCTCAAAATTTTAAACATGCAATAAAATCAAAAGTTGGAATTAATAAAGCTAGAAAATTAGCTTTTGCTCCTCATATAAATATTGGCGTTTTTTCATTAGAAAAAAATTCACCTGGTTGGGCTTCTTGGCAAAAAAATCTAGAACAAACATTAAAAAGTGGAAATATCTTTGGTTCAGAGGGTCTTGCTATCAATATGTCAGTTTATATAGACGATCTAGAAACTGAATTTTTACCATTAAATTGCAATTGGATTGCTAGTAATTTATTACCAAAATTTGATGAAATTAAAAATACATTCGTTGAACCTTACTTACCAAATTATAAAATAGGAATTATGCACTTAGCCGCTGGAATTTGGGACTCAGGTAAAGATATGAGGTTAGATAGAGAGGTTAAAATTAATATTAAGACTATCCAGCAAAAAATATTATCTAAAAGTCTTAGATTTGGTCATTAATTGAAAAAAAATAGAATCTCTAAAAACTGGATCAACAAACAAAAAAGAGATATTTATGTTAGACAGTCCCATGTGGATGGGTATCGAGCTAGATCTGCATATAAATTAATTGAAATAGATGAAAAATTTAAGATATTTAAAAATGGAATATCAGTAATAGACTTAGGCGCATCACCTGGTAGCTGGTCTCAGTATATAGCAAGGACGGTAAAAAGTGGAAGATTAGTTTCTATAGACTTAAAAAATATGGAAGCAATTGAAAACATAATTCAAATAAAAGGAGACTTTACTGATTTAGAATCTCAAGAAAAAATAAAAGGTTTATTCAAATCAAAAGTTGATGTTGTCGTGTCCGATATGGCTGTTAATACAACGGGCATAAAGGATATTGATGCAATTTATACAGGGGAACTTGCCATGGAAGCAATGAACTTTTCAAGAGAAATGCTAGTTAAAGAAGGACGATTTGTTTCTAAAATTTTTTTAGGATCATCATTTAACGAAATAGTCGCACTTGGTAAAAAAATATTCAAAGAGGTGAAGGTATTTAAGCCAAAATCCAGTAGAAAAGAATCTAAGGAAAGCTTTATTATTTGTAAAACTCTAAGATAGTAACTTTATTTTTAAAAGGAATCGTATATAAATTATTATGGATCCTATTAAAGAAGCACTCACCTTTGACGATGTCACAATGGCTCCGAAGTACTCAGGAGTTTTACCTTCAGAAGTTAACACAAGCACAAAATTATCAGCTAATTTAACATTAAAAATACCTTTGTTATCATCAGCAATGGATACTGTTACAGAAAGTAAAATGGCAATAGCGATAGCTAAAGCAGGAGGCATTGGTGTAATTCACAGAAATTTAAATATTAAAAAACAAATTGAAGAGATTAGAAAAGTAAAAAAACAAGGATTGTTAGTTGGAGCTGCTGTAGGAGCTGGTCCACTAGAACTTAAAAGAGCAGAGGCGATTTTAAAAGAACAAATTAATTTAATTGTAGTTGATACAGCACATGGTCACAGCAAAAAAGTAGCTGAAATTGTTAAAGCAATTAAGAAAATTAAAACTAAAAAGACAACCTTGTGTGCTGGAAATATTGCTACAGCGGACGCTGCAAAATTTTTAATAAAATTAGGTGTAGATATAGTTAAAGTTGGTATTGGACCTGGTTCAATTTGCACTACTAGATTGGTAGCTGGTATTGGTGTACCTCAATTGAGTGCAATCCTAGCAGTTAAACAAGGAATAAAAAATAATAAAACAAAAATAATTTCTGATGGTGGAATTAAATATTCTGGTGATATTGCAAAAGCATTGTCAGCAGGAGCAGATGCTGTAATGATTGGTTCATTATTTGCTGGAAGCACAGAGACACCAGGAAAACTAATAAAAAAAAATGGAAAATTATTTAAAAGTTTTAGAGGAATGGGTTCTGTGGGAGCAATGAATAAAGGTTCTGCTGATAGATATTTTCAAAAAAAACAAAAAGATACATCTAAATATGTACCAGAAGGTGTAGAGGGTTTTGTTAAATATAAAGGTGATGTTAAAAATATAATTTATAAATTAATCGGAGGATTAAAATCTTCCATGGGCTATTTGGGAGCAAAAAAAGTTTTAAATCTAAAAACTAAACCTAATTTTGTAAAAATAACAAAAGCTGGATTTTATGAAAGCATGGTTCATAATGTTGATGAAGTAAAGAGTGACAACAAATACTAATGATTAAATTTAACAAACTAGTCTTTATAATTTTTGTATTTTTAAATATTTCGAATTTATCTTTTGCAGAAGATAATTTTTTTGAAGAGGGAAAAATTAAATATGATGAAAAAAGTTATGAAGAGGCTAAGTTTTTATTTCAAAGAGGAATAGTATTCAATCCTAAAGATGAAAAATCATATTTATATCTAGCAAAAATTTTTAGTATTGAAGAAAATAAAAAAGAAGAAAAAAAGAATATAGATACAGTTTTGTTACTAGAACCTAAAAATGAAGAAGCAAATTATATGCTTATGGAAATAGAACTTAAAAGAAGCAATTATTTAAAAGTTAGAGAGTTGGCTCAAAGTTTCTCTAAAATTTGCATTGATTTATGTGGTAAAGAAAAAATTATTTTAGAGTCTTTAAAAGATTTGGAACCAAAAAATGAGTCTTAATAACAAGCTCACCAAAATTCTAATAATAGATTTTGGGTCTCAATTTACACAGCTTATCGCAAGAAGAGTAAGAGAATTTGGTGTTTTTTCAGAAATTATTAGTCATAAAAAGATAAAAATAAATCAAATTATTAATAATAACATTGGTGGAATAATTCTCTCAGGGGGTCCGCTTAATGTATATCAAAATGATAAATTTAAATTTGATAAAAAGATATTAAGCTTAAAAATACCAGTTTTAGGAATATGTTTTGGACATCAAATACTGTCCAAAGAACTAGGTGGACGTGTTAAAAAATCTAAACATAGAGAGTTTGGTCTAGCAACTATTAAAAAGGTTTCAAATAGTAAATTAACTAAGAATTTTTTTAATAAAGATAATAGTAACAATGTATGGATGAGCCATGCAGATCAAGTATCTAAGATGCCAAAAAATTTTAAAATTATTGCATCTTCAAAAAATTCAAAATTAGCAATAATTGAAAATACTAAAAATAATTATTATGGTGTACAGTTTCACCCTGAAGTAACCCATACTAATAAAGGTAAAATCTTATTACGTAATTTTGTTTTTTATATATGCAAATTTAAAAAAAATTGGTCTTCAAAAGATCAAAAATTAGAATTAATCAGAGACATAAAGAAACAAGTAGGTAATAATAAAGTAATTTGTGGTCTATCAGGTGGAGTGGACAGCAGTGTTGTTGCTCAATTATTGAGTAAAGCTATTAGAAAAAACCTTACTTGTATATTTGTTAATAATGGTCTTTTGAGAAAAAATGAGGAAACACAAGTAGTCAATACATTCAAAAAAAAATTAAAAATAAATTTAGTTTATGTTAATGCGGAAAAAGAATTTATTAATAAATTAACTAACATTTCTGATCCTGAAAAAAAAAGAAAAATCATTGGAAATTTATTTATTAAAATATTTGAAAGATATGCAAAAAAAATAAAGAATGTTAAGTTTCTAGCTCAAGGCACCCTTTATCCTGATTTAATTGAAAGTAGATCTGTTACAGGAAGCCAGACATCAAAAATTAAATCCCATCATAATGTGGGTGGTTTACCAAAAAGAATGAAATTAAAATTAGTTGAGCCATTGAAATTTCTTTTCAAAGATGAGGTAAGAAAACTTGGGTTAGAACTAAATTTATCAAAAGATATAATATCTAGACATCCATTTCCTGGACCTGGTTTAGCAATAAGAATGCCTGGTTATATAACAAGAGAAAAGATTAATATTTTAAAAGAGGCAGATTATTATTTTATTAAGGCTTTAAGAGATAATGGTTTATACGATAAAATTTGGCAAGCCTATGCTGCTCTATTACCAGTTAAAACAGTTGGTGTAATGGGTGATAACCGAACTTACGAACATATTTGTTTATTAAGAGCAATTACTTCAGAGGATGGAATGACTGCAGATTTTTTTGATTTTCCAAAAGGCTTTATGCAATCTATTTCTAATCAAATCATCAATAATATTAGAGGAATAAATAGAGTTGTTTATGATGTAACATCTAAACCACCAAGTACTATTGAATTAGAGTAATAGTTAATTATAAGATATTAAAAGATGAATAAAAAAATTATAGATTTTATTAAAAAAAAAAATAAATCTAAAATTATAAGCCTTACTGCTTATTCAAAAAATATTGCATCTATTATTGATAAACACTGCGATCTTATTTTGGTTGGAGATTCCCTTGGATCAGTCCTTTACAACTTTTCTTCTACAAAAAAAGTTACATTAGATATGATCATTGAACATTCTAAAAGTGTAAGACAAGGTGTTAAAAAAAGTTTAATGGTAGTAGACATGCCACACAACACCTACCGTACCCCTAAAGAAGCGTTGACTAATGCGAAAAAAATAATTTCTAAAACTAATTGTGATGCCGTCAAACTTGAAGGTGGTAAAAAGATTATTAAAGTAATTAAAATTTTGATTAAAAATAAAATTCCAGTTATGGGCCACCTTGGTGTTCTTCCTCAATCTGCAACAAATTTTAGATTTAAAGGAAAAAAAACATCAGAAAGAAAAATTATTTTAAGAGATTCTAAACTTTTAGAAGAAGCAGGTGTATTCTCAATGGTTTTAGAGTGTGTCGAGAGCTCTTTAGCAAAAGAAATTACGAAATCAATTAATGTGCCAACAATTGGGATAGGCGCATCAGTTAATTGTGACGGACAAGTTCTTGTTACGGATGATCTTATAGGACTGAGTAATATAAAAGTAAGATTTGTAAAAAAGTATCTAAATATTGAAAAACAAATAAATAATGCTGTCTTAAAATATAAACAAGACGTAACAAAAAAAAAGTTTCCTGCCAAAAAACACTCTTATTAGCTAGAAGTATTTTTGAAAAGTTTGATTTATTGATAACACTCCATAATCATTCAATCCACCAATGATTAATTGTAGTCCAACGATCAATATAAAAAATAAACCAACATATGCTATCCAAATATGCTTTTGAATATAGTTAGCTAAATAAGTAGCTAATGCACCAGTTAGAACCACAGATAAAACAAGACCAAAAATCATAAAACCAAAGTATCCTTTAGAAGCCCCAACTACCCCAATGACATTATCAAAACTAATTGTAATATCTGCAAATAATACCTTGTAAACACTTTGTATATAAGATGGTTCTGTAGATTTTTTAACTGGAGATTTTATCTTATTTTTCATCTCGACTAAATCTTTTCTCAAATCGTTAGCAATCCAAATTAGAAGCAACCCACCTAAAATTTTTATATAATAGAATTCAAATAAATAAGTGGCAAATAATGCAAAAATAACTTTAAAAACTAATGCGCCCACAACACCCCAGAGAATTATTTGTTTTCTATTTTTTGGAACGAAGTTAGCTGCGATTAAAGCTATAATTATAGCGTTATCTGCAGCTAGGATAATATCTATAAAGATAATTTGGAGTAGTATTATGCCTTCTTCAATCAAGATGATTGAATAATAGTAAAAATCTATAATAAATCAATATATTAAAGGCTTAATAAGACGTAGAAATTTTTAAATTAATTTTAGGACAGATCATTACGAAATAACTAAAATTAATATTTAGATTTTTTTCCCCCAGCAATTATTGATTTAAGTTCTTTATATTCTTCACAATTACATGATTTTAACACATCAAGTCTTTCTTTTGCTAAATCAATTCTGTTAGTAACAACATAAAGCTCACCCAAGTATTCATTAATTCCATTATGGTTGGGTTCTATAGAAAGTCCTTGTAAATAATATTTTTCACCTCCAGCATAATCTCCAAGCTTTCTTGTTGTAAAACCAAGATAATTGAGAGTATCAGCTTTATTTGGTTTTTCTTTATTAGATATAACCAAAAGGTCTAAAGCTTTTTCATATTTTTTGTTGGCTTTTTCGGTTTTACCTTGTTTTTCATATTTTTTTGCAGCTTTAATAATCGTAACTGCCTTATCATAATTTGATTTTACTTTGCTAGAACTATCACTACTAGACCCAGCGGCATAAGAATTTGTTGATAATAAAATTAAAATAGAAAGAGTAACAAAAATATTTTTCATAATTATATAAATTTTTTCATTAGATTAAGTGGTTTTAGTTTAAGTCCATTATCTATTAAATTTTTTTTAATTGATTTTGCAGTAGCTAATGAACTTTCATTATCCCCATGTATGCAAACAGAGTCTATTTCACAAGGTATTTGCTTACCACTGTGACAATTAAGCGACTGATTTTTTACCATACTTAATACGTGTTTTTTTGCTTGTTCTGGGTTGATTATTAAAGCGTGAGGTTTTTTTCTAGAAACTAAATTTCCATTATCTTCATAGTTTCTATCTGCAAATATTTCACATGCAATTTTCATATTGAGTTTTTTTGCAGCTATTTCCATTTTAGATCCGGTTGGCACCAGATAGATTATTTCTTTATCAATTTGATAGATAGTTTTTGCTAATAGTGTTGCAAGCTCTAAGTCTTCACAAGCCATATTATTTAACGCACCATGTGGCTTTATATGAGTAACCTTTTCACCATACTCTTGAGCAATTTTATTTAGAGTTTGAAATTGGTCAATAATAAGTTTTGAAATTTCAGATGAATTTAAATTCATTCTTTTTCTTCCAAAATTTTCTGGATCATTAAATGAAGGATGGGCTCCAATACTTACTCCATTTTTTTTTGAAATTTGGACAACCATTCTCATTGTATCATTATCTCCAGCATGATAACCACAAGCAACATTTGCTGAATTAACAATATCTAATAAAGCAGGATCATTTTCTATTGAATGAAATTTTGATTTTTCGCCTAAGTCACAATTGATATTAATTTCCATAACCTATACCTTAGAGTATAACATGCTATGATCAAAAATATATTAAATCTTGGTGACGCATCAGTATATTGTGATTTCGGATCAGACGTAAATGAACAAATAAATTCAAATGTAATTTGTTATTTTAATGAAATCTCAAAGTTAGTTGAGACAAATGAAACTACTGGAATAAATAATATTATCCCTTCCTATAATAAATTAATCATCAATTTTGATTTGTCTCAAACTACATTTAACGAAGTTAAAGAAAAAATTTTAGCATTAGATGTTAAAAATCAAACCAAGGATAATTTTAAAAAAATTAAGATTGCTATTTGTTGTGATGATGAATTTGGCCTAGATTTTAATAGAATTTCAAAAATAACCAAACTCTCGAAAGAAGAAATTTTAAACTTAAGTCTAAATAAAGAATACTTTTGTTATATGACAGGATTTATTGCGGGTATGCCTTTTTTAGGAGATATAAATAAGGACATTAGATGTAATCGTTTAGAAACACCAAGATTAAAAGTTCCAAAAGGTTCGGTTGGAATAACCGAGCAGTTTGTAAACATTTATACTTTTGAAAGCCCTGGAGGATGGAATATTATAGGCAATACCCCTGAAAAAATTTTTGATAATTTAAACAGGAAAGAACCTGCTTTAATTAAACCTGGAGATAGAGTTAGTTTTTATCAAATATCTAAAGAAGAATATTTAAATTGGAATGAGTAATACATATTTTGAAGTTTTAAGAGCAGGAGTTAATACAACAATCCAAGATATTGGAAGAAATCACATGTATCACTTAGGCATTACAATTAGTGGTGCAATTGATCAAAGAAACTATGTTTTAAGTAATAAACTTGTAAACAATTCGTTAAATGAAGCAGTGATAGAGTTTGCTTATCAAGGCCCTCTCTTAAAATTAAAAAATGGTTCAATTAATTTTTGTATCACTGGTGATGTAATTTTTAAGATTATTAAAAAAGATGGCTCAATAGAAGATGGCATATGTTATGAAAGCTATACTTTAGAAGATGAAGAGCAATTAGATATAGTCTCAACCAAAAATACTGCTTATGGATATTTATCAGTTAGCAATGGTTTTAAATTACAAAAGATTTGGAATAGTTATTCAATAAATACAAAAGCAAATATTGGTCCAAACAATGGTAAAAAATATTCACTAAAAGATAAAATTCTAATTAACAATCAAGATCTTGCATTAAATAAAAAAAATAAAATAAATTATAATGAAAGTTCTGATAATTTAATTAGAATAATTAAAGGTACTAATTTCAATTATTTTTCAAAAAAATCACAAGCTAGTTTTTTTAATAATGAGTTTTCAGTAACTAAAGATGCAGATAGAATGGGCATTAGATTGACTGGACCTAAGTTAGAAAATATCGTTAACACAAATATTAAATCAGAAGGTCTTGTAAGAGGAGTAATCCAGGTCCCAGCCGATGGAAATCCAATTATAATGCTTTCTGATCACGGAACTATTGGAGGATACCCAAAGATCGGAGTTGTTATTTCAGCAGATTTAGATCAAGTTGGTCAATTTACACCTGGATCTAAAATAAGATTTAAAGAAGTAAGCCTTGCAGAAGCTCAGAATATATTTAAAGCATATACGATTGATACAAATAAATATTTAAATGAAAATAATTAGCAAAATTCCTGGCCCGATACTCGTTTTTATGGGTGCATGCTGCTTAAGCTTTGGAGGCTTGATTGTAAAATCATTCGAGGGTGCAACTCTGTGGCAAATATTATTTTGGCGTTCATTATTTTTTTCATTAACAATTTTGTTGTTTTTAGTAATCACTTATAAGCAAAAATTATTTAAGGCATTTTACGACTCGGGATTGCCAGGGTTTTTTGGTGGAATTATTTTATCCTTGGGTTTCTGTGGATATGTTTTTGCGATGTATAATACAACTGTTGCAAACACTAATTTTATCATTTCAACACAAATATTATTTCTAGCAATGTTTGGATACTTATTCTTAAAAGAAACAATTACATCTTTAACATTAGTATCAATTATCCTTGCGATCACTGGAGTTTTGTTAATGGTTGGAAATTCTTTATCACCAGGAGAAATGTCTGGCAATTTAGCAGCTTTTAGTATGCCTATTACATTTGCTGTTCTGATAATGATTGTGAGAAAGTTTCCTAATGTCGATATGGTACCTGCACAATTTATTGCGGGTGTAAGCTCATGTATTATTGGATATTTGTTATCAGACAAACTTATGATTTCCTCTAATGATATCTTTTTAGGATTTACTGCAGGTTTTTTTCAAGTTGGATTTGGATTTATATTTATAACTATGGGTGCTCGAAGTACTCCTTCTGCGATGGTTGGTATTATAATGCTATCCGAATCTGTTTTAGGACCTATATGGGCATTTTTATTTGCAGGTGAAAGATCATCATTATTTACATTAATTGGAGGCAGTATTATTCTTTTTGCAGTATTACTGCAATTTTATGCATTACTTTTTCCAAGTAAAAAAAAATTAGAAGTTGACTCTTAACATCAACTCATAGATTATCACATCATACGGGAGAGACTACACTACGTAGCGCCGAAGGAGCAACCACCCAGGAATCTCTCAGGCAAAAAGGACCGTACCATATTAACTCTGGAAAGAGATTTAGTTCTCGCCGAAGGAGCAAAACTCTCAGGCAAACATACAGATGGGTATAAAAGTTAATATGGAAAATATAAAAACTAAACTTTACAATTTACATCAAAAGCATGGAGCAAAGTTTGTTCCATTTGCAGGCTATGAAATGCCGATACAATATCCTGAAGGCATTGTAGAAGAACATAAATACACAAGATCAGATGCAGGATTATTTGATGTTTCTCACATGGGACAACTTTTTATTAAAGGTGGTGAGGAATTAACTACAGATTTAGAAAAAATTTTTCCCTTAGATTTAAAAAATATCTCCTTAAATCAAAGCAAGTATAGTTTCTTAATGAATGAAGAAGCCTTTATTCACGATGATTTGATTATCACAAAAGTAGAAGGAGGATACAATATTATTTTGAACGCAGCTTGCAAAAATGAAGATTATCAAATTATAGCAAAATTATTAAATAATAAATATGAAATGGTTTTAAATTCTGATTTATCACTCATTGCTATTCAGGGCCCTAAAGCTGCTAATATCTTAAAAGAAGTCATTGCAGGTCCTGATAATCTTAATTTTATGAATGGTGATTGGTTTAATTACTCAGATGATAAAGTTTATATAACAAGATCTGGATATACAGGTGAAGATGGTTTTGAAATTTCAATAGGCAATAACAAAGTAGAGGATTTAGTTAAAAATTTAATACTAAAAGGGGCAAAATTAATAGGTTTGGGTGCAAGAGATACCTTAAGATTGGAAGCAGGTCTTTGTTTATATGGTCATGATATTGATCTAGAGACAACACCAATTGAGGCAAATCTTAAATGGGCAATCTCTAAAAAAAGGTTAGAGAATGGTGGTTTCAGAGGGTTTGATAAAATTGATAGTCAGATAAAATCAGGTACTAAAAAATTAAGAGTAGGCATTGCTCCTGAAGAAAGAATTATAGCTCGAGAAAAAACAAAAGTGTTTAATGAGAATAATGAAGTTATAGGAGAAATAACAAGTGGAACTTTTGGACCAAGCATACAAAAACCAATTACACTTGGTTATGTGCAAAGTGAGTATGCTAAATTAGATACAAAGATTTTATTAGAAGTTAGAGGTAAAAAATACCCAGCTAAAATATGTAAATTACCATTTTATAAAAAAAGCTATGTGAAAGGAGCAAACTAATGAGTGATGTAAAATTTTCAAAAGAACATGAATGGATTAAAATGGATGGTGATATAGCCACAATAGGGATTACACAACATGCAACAGAAATGTTGGGAGATATTGTTTTTGTTGAGCTTCCTGAATTAGGATCAAATGTTGAAAAAGATGGTAATGCGGGAGTGGTTGAATCTACAAAAGCTGCAAGTGATGTTTATACCCCAGTTTCTGGAGAAGTAGTTGAAAACAATCAAGCAATTGTTGATGACCCGGGTAAAATAAATAGTGATCCGGAAAATGAAGCTTGGTTTTTTAAGCTTAAAATTAAAGATAAGGCAGAGTTGGATACTCTAATGAATAAAGAGGAATACGATAAATTTGCAAAAGAAAGTGGTAATTAAAAATGCTTAAAGCTTCACAAAAAGATTTTATTAAAAGACATATTGGACCATCTGATACTGAGCAAAATTTTATGCTCAAAGAATTAGGGTTTAAAAATTTGGACGAACTAATAAACAAAACAGTTCCAGAAAAAATCTTACTTAAAGAAAGTCTTGAAATTGGTGAACCTAATTCAGAATATGAAGCTTTAAGAAAACTAAAAGAAATTTCAAAAAAAAATATAATTAATTCAAACTTTATAGGTATGGGGTATTATGGAACTTTTACTCCACATGTAATTCTTAGAAATATTTTAGAAAATCCAGGCTGGTATACATCTTATACTCCATATCAACCTGAAGTAGCCCAAGGTAGATTGGAAATGCTTTTAAATTTCCAACAAATGATTATTGATTTTACAGGAATGGATATAGCTAACGCCTCTTTACTTGATGAAGGTACTGCGGCAGCTGAAGCTGTCGGACTAAGTTACAGAGTTAGTAAAAATGAAAGTAATAAAGTATTTGTATCAAAAGATTGTCACCCTCAAACTGTCGATGTTATTAAAACAAGAGCTGAACCTATGGGTTTAGAGGTTATTGTTGGAGATGAATATAAAGATATCAAAGGTGAAATTGTTTGTGGTATTATTCAATACCCTGGAACTTTAGGTGATATTAAAGATCCAAGTGAAGCGATCAGTCAAATTCATAAGAATAAAGGTAAGGCAGTTTTAATTTGTGATTTACTTTCGTTAGCCAAACTAAAAACACCTGCTGAACTTGGTGCGGATATAGCAGTTGGAAGCTCACAACGTTTTGGAATTCCAATGGGTTATGGTGGACCCCATGCAGCATTTTTTGCAACAAAAGATGAGTATAAAAGATCAATGCCAGGAAGAATTATAGGGGTATCGGTAGATCGTCATGGCAAAAAAGCATACAGACTTGCACTACAAACTCGTGAACAACATATAAGAAGAGACAAAGCAACAAGTAATATTTGTACAGCTCAAGCTTTACTAGCAATAGTGTCTGCAGCCTATGCAGTTTATCATGGGCCAGAGGGAATTCTTAAAATTGCTAACAACACATCTCAATTAACAAAAAACTTTTCAGATAAGCTAAAGCAGACAGGCTATGAATTATACTCAGAACATTTCTTTGATACAGTTACTATCAAAACTTTAGATAAAACTGACATTATTTATAACAATGCATTAAGAGAAAATATTAACATAAGAAAAGTAAACTCTCAAATGTTAGCAGTTTCATTTGATGAAAAGAAAAATGTTTATCGTGCTAATCAATTGCTTAAAGTTTTTAATTGTTCAGAAACTATCAAAGAAGAGATGAATGAAAGTTTAACTAATATTCCTAAAAACTTATTAAGAACTTCTAAATTTTTACAACACAAAGTGTTTAATAGTTATCATTCTGAAACAGATATGTTGAGGTATCTTAAAAGATTAGAAGATTCTGATATAGCATTGAACAGATCAATGATTGCTCTTGGATCATGTACAATGAAATTAAATGCAGTTGCTGAAATGATTCCAGTTACTTGGAGAGAATTTTCAGAACCACATCCATTTGCACCTTTAGAGCAGATGGAAGGGTATAGAACATTATTTACTGATTTAAAAAATTGGCTACGTTCAATAACTGGGTTTTCAGGTGTATCTTTACAACCTAATGCTGGAGCTCAAGGAGAGTTTGCAGGACTTATGGTGATTAGAAAATTTCATGAAAACAATGGAGATCATAATAGAAACATATGCTTAATTCCAAGTTCAGCACATGGAACAAACCCTGCTAGTGCACAAATGGTTGGAATGAAAGTTGTAGTTGTCAGTTGTGATAGTCATGGAAACGTAGATTTTGAAGATTTAAAAAATAAAGTTGAAAAACATAAAGACAATCTAGCAGCATTGATGGTTACTTATCCTTCGACACATGGTGTCTTTGAAGAAAAGATAGTAGATATTTGTGAACTTGTACATAGTAACGGTGGACAAGTTTATATGGATGGTGCTAATCTAAATGCACTTGTTGGAATAGCAAAGCCTGGCAAATTTGGGCCTGATGTTTGTCATATAAATTTACATAAAACTTTTTGTATACCTCATGGTGGAGGTGGACCTGGAATGGGACCAATCGCCTGTAAAAAACATTTAGAAAAATTTCTGCCCAACCATTCAGTTGTAAAAGATTGTGGACCAGCAACAGGTGTAGGTGCAATTTCTGCAGCTCCCTGGGGTAGTTCAAGCATTCTTTCCATATCTTGGATGTACATGAAGATGATGGGATCGGAAGGTTTGAGAAAGGCATCAGAAGTTGCAATTTTAAATGCTAATTACATTGCCTATAAATTAAACAGTTCTTTTCCTATTTTATACAAAGGCAAAAATGGCAACGTTGCACATGAATGTATTATTGATATCAGGCAAATAAAAATTGAAACAGGAATAACAGAGGAAGACATTGCAAAACGATTAATAGATTATGGTTTTCATGCACCTACTATGTCTTGGCCTGTTGCAGGAACGATGATGATTGAGCCCACAGAAAGTGAAAGCTTAGAGGAGATTGATAGGTTTTGCGATACTTTGATTAAGATTAAACAAGAAATAGATAAGATAAAATCAGGTGCTTTTGATAAATTGGATAATCCGTTAAAGAATGCGCCACATACGCACGTTGAATTAGCTTCAAATACATGGGATCATAAATATGAAAGAGAAGAGGCAGCTTATCCTTCTGAATTTTTAAGATCATTTAAGTTTTGGCCTCCAGTTGCTAGAGTAGATAATGTTTATGGAGATAAAAACTTATTTTGTACATGTCCTTCAATGGATGAATACGAAGAGACAGCAGCATAATAAAAATATCATAAAATGAAAATTGCTGTAGTTGGAGCTGGCATATCAGGTTTAAGTGCAGCATATTATTTGTCTAAAAAACATAAAGTTGATTTATTTGAAAAAGAAAATCAGTTTGGTGGTCACGCAAATACAATAAAAGTTAATTACAGACAAAACAAAGAAATAGCTGTAGATATTGGATTTATGGTATTTAACAAAAATACCTATCCAAATCTAATCAATTTTTTTTCTGAAAATAAAATTGCAATAGAAAAAAGTGATATGTCATTTTCTGTTACTGTTGAGGGCACTAATATTGAATACTGTGGCAAAGGGTTAAAAGGAATTTTTTCAAATAAACAAAATTTATTTAATTTAAAATTTATCAAAATGTTTTTTGAAATTCTTAGCTTTTATAAAAACTGTGAAAAATTGGATATTGCAAAAATACAATCCACAACACTAGGAAATTATCTTAAAGAAATAAAAATTTCAGATTATTTTATAAATTATCATATTATTCCTATGGTTTCAGCAATTTGGTCAATGCCTCCCTATGAAGCCTCACAAATGCCTCTGACGTTCTTTTTAAGTTTTTTTAAAAATCATGGATTGTTTAAAATAAAAAATAGACCACAATGGTATACGGTTGCAAATCGGAGCAAAACATATGTTGATAAAATAATTTCACAAATTAGTGGTCAACATTACAAAAATTATAACATTAATAAAATAACTAGACAAAGTACAGGTGTTAAAGTTTTTTATGGTGAAGAAAATGAATTCTTTGATTATGACAAAGTTGTAATTGCAACTCATGCAGATGAAGTATTAAATATTATAGATAGTCCAACACCAGAAGAGGAATTAATTTTAAAAAATTTTAAATATAAAAGTAATATTGCTGTTATTCATTTTGATGAGAGTGTTATGCCAAAAAATAAGAAAGCTTGGTGTTCATGGAACTCTTCAATGGATCCAAATAATATTGAAAAGACGTCAGTTACCTATTGGTTAAATCAGTTGCAAAACCTAGAAATTGATAGAAATATTTTTTTAACCTTAAATCCATTTAAGGAAATACCTGTTGAAAAAATCTTTAAAAAGGTATCGTTTACTCATCCCTATTACGATGCAGAGGCATTACTAAATCAAGGTGAACTGCATAAAATTCAAAATAAAGAAAATATATTGTTTTGTGGAAGTTATTTTGGCTATGGTTTTCATGAAGATGGAATAAAATCTTCTATTGAAATGCTAAAAAAACTTAATGATTAAAAACTCATATATTTATACAGGATCTGTAATACACAAAAGATTCAAGCCAACCATTCATAGTTTTAAATATAAAGTATTTTCATTACTAATTGATCTTGCTGAGTTAGATACATTACAAAAAAATTTAAAAATATTTTCATATAATAAATTCAATATCGTTAGTTTTTTTGATGTAGACCATGGACCAAGAGATGGTAGCCCAGTTGAAAATTGGGTTAAAGATAATCTAAAAAAAAATAATCAAGAGTATGAAGACGTACAAATTAAACTTTTATGTTATCCAAGAATATTCGGTTATGTTTTTAATCCACTAAGTGTCTTTTATATATATGATAATAAATCAAATCTTATATCAATCATGCATGAAGTTAAAAATACATTTGGTGAACAACACGTTTATATCTTTAAAGTTAATAAAAATGAAAATTTAGTACAGCAAATTTGTAAAAAGAAATTTCATGTTTCACCTTTTATAAATATGAATTGTGTTTATTTTTTTAGAATATTAAAACCTGGAAATAAAATTTCAGTAATAATTGATGTACAAGACCCAGAGGGTAAAATTCTTTATGCATCTCAAGATGGGATTAAAAGTGAATTAAATAATGCATCTTTAATCAAGTCTTACTTAAAGCACCCATTAATGACATTTAAAGTTATCGTGGCGATACATTTTGAGGCATTTAAATTGTGGATAAAAAAAATAAAGTTTATTCAAAAAAAAATTAAAATTAAAAATAATATTACAATAGAAAATTAATGCTCATTTATAAACTGTCAGATTTAATTGTATTTAGCTTATTGAAAAATATTAAGCATGGATATCTTGAGGTTATAAAAATGAATGGTGAAGTCCTTAAGTTTGGTGATCCAAATGAAAGTTTAAAAGTTTCATTAGAAATTAAAGATAAAAGTTTCATTTATAACCTGATCAAGAGTGGAAGCATAGGATTAGGCGAATCTTATATGAAAGGATTTTTTACAACAAATAACCTTTCAGATTTAATTGAATTAACTGCTCGTAACATAGATATCATTTACAAGTTTTCAGGGATTTTAGACTTAACTATTATTAATTATATAAAGAGAAAGTTTGTTAAAAATACTAAAACTAGAAGTAAAGAGAATATTGCAAGGCATTATGACCTTGGTAATGATTTCTTTTCTTTATGGCTAGATAAATCGTTAACTTATTCAAGTGCAATATTTAAAGACCCTGATCAAGATTTATTTGAAGCACAAAAAAATAAATATCAAAAATTAATAGACCTTTTACAACCATCAAGTGGGAGTAGAGTGCTAGAGATTGGATGTGGTTGGGGGGGTTTTGCTGAGTACTTAGGCACTAATTACGATGTTAAGTTAGATTGTATAACCATTTCTCAAAGACAATTTGAATTTGCTAAAGAAAGAATTCACAAATACGGGTTAAACGAAAAAGTTAATATAGAATTAAAAGATTATAGAGATTTGAAAGCTAAGTATCACCATATTGCATCAATTGAAATGATAGAAGCGGTAGGTCAAGATTACTTGAATAGTTATTTTAATACTATTAAAAATAATTTGTTACCTTCTGGCACGGCTGGTATTCAAGCAATAACTATCGATGACCAATTATTTGATCGATACAAAAATAAAGAAGATTTTATTCAAAAATATATTTTCCCGGGTGGTTTTTTGCCTTCAAAAAGTGAATTACAAAATTATGTTGATAAAAATGGATTAAAATTTAATGAATATAATTCATATGCCAACCATTACTCGGAGACTTTGATTGTTTGGAGAGAAATATTTAATAAAAAATGGGACTTAATTAAAAAACAAGGTTTTGATTTAAAATTTAAAAAAATGTGGGAATTTTACCTTTCATATTGTGAAGCTGGGTTTAAATCAAAAAATATAGACTTAATTCAATTTTCACTACAAAATAAATAACAATAGGAGATACATGATAAACTTTAAGATAACTAGATTAACAGTGTTAATAATTGCTTTATTCTTTACAGCAAGTTGTATAAACAATAACTCTATGAAGCCTACAGATTTCAAAAATACAAAACCAACTATGACTATAGAGCAATACTTTGATGGTCCGGTTAAAGCATGGGGTCTATTACAAGACCGTAGTGGTAAGGTTACTAGACAATTTAAAGCAGATATGACGGGCAGTTTTGAAGGAGATATTTTAACTCTTAAAGAAGATTTTTATTGGACAGATGGAGAAAAACAAAATCGAATATGGGAAATAAAAAAGATTGATCAAAATTACTATGAAGGTACGGCACCTGATGTAGTGGGTACAGCTAAAGGCTATCAATATGGATCAGCTTTTAAATTTGAATATGATTTAATGGTCCCATTTAAAGGAAAGAATATTAAAGTTTCTTTTGATGATTGGATTTTTAAACAAGATGAAGATGTTGCAATTAATCGTGCCACACTTACAAAATTTGGTTTTAAAGTTGGAGAATTGACTGTTTTCTTTAAAAAAAATTAATAATCAATTTTCTTCATGCCTCTAGCAACTAGCTTAAAATATAAACTACTAGGCAGCATTTGAAGAAATTTTAAAAAATAAGTAAAGGCTTTTGGGAAATGTATTTCAAAACTTTTTTTGATTACTAATCCTTTATAAATTTCCTCAGCAGCAAATTCTGGGGTTTTAATCATGGGCATTGGAAAATCATTTTGATCAGTCATAGGCGTTTTTATGAAACCAGGACTGATTAATGAAACTCGTACATTCTTCATTCTCATATCAAAGTTTAAACTTTCAGCAAAGCTGGTAAGTGCTGATTTTGAAGCACAATATGCCCCAGCTGCAGGTAATCCTCTGTAGCCCGCAACAGAAGAAATTATAGATATTTGGCCATTTTTTTTTTCAGAAAAATAATCATAGATTGAATTAATTGAATTCATTGTTCCAAAATAATTAACTTCCATTATTTCTCTTATTTTATCTAAATTAAATTTTTTCTCTGATTTTGGATCATGCATGCCAGTACCGAACACACATATATCAATACTATTTAATTGTTTGATTATATCTTTTGCAACTAATTTACATGAATCGACTTTAGTAACATCCAAAGGAAAAGGAAATATATTTTGATTAATTTTTTTAAGTTCATTTAATAAATTTTCACGTCTTGCAGATGCAGCAACTACCCACCCATTTTCTGCAAATTTGATTGCAAGAGCTTTACCAATTCCACTACTTGCACCGGTTATCCAAATAACTTTTTTTTCTTCCATATTCTATTGTATAATAGAAATATGTTAAAAAACAAATTCTTATCTTTTTTATTATTTGCGCTTGTAACTTTTTATGCATCCACAATAGGAGGTTTCGCTACAGTAGGTTTTAAAGAGCCTTGGTATTCTTTAATCATCAAACCTTCATTTAATCCACCAGATTGGATTTTTGCACCAGTTTGGACAACACTTTATTTTTTTATGACAATTGCTATCTGGAAATTTTGGCATAGTAAAAATAGAGACATGAACACTATTTACATCTATTTCATTCATTTAATTTTTAATACAACTTGGAGTATAGTTTTTTTTGTTTTTCATAAAATTGTTTTAGCCATGATTGTATTGGTAATTTTAATCTTATTGATAATTATTCTCATAATTAGATTTAAGCGTGTCAACTTGTACAGTTATTATTTAATGATTCCTTATTTACTTTGGTGTCTCTTTGCATTACTTCTTAATATAAGTTTAATCATATTAAATTAAAATAAATTATGGATGATGTTGTAATAGTAGGTGGTGGAATAATAGGAACTGCTACAGCTTATTTTTTATCTAAAGAAGGTAGAAAAGTAAAAGTTATAGAAAGAGACCCGACTTATAAAACAGCTTCTTTTCCATTATCACTTGGCGGATTTAGAAGACAGTTTTTTCAAAAAGAAAACATATTACTTGGAAAGTTTGCTAGAGAATTTATCTTTCAAATACCAGAATTACTTAAAACTGAAAAAAATCCAAACCCTACAGCAAGCATGGTTACAAATGGCTACTTGTTAATGTTTGGTCCAGAGCATGCCGAGGAACAATATGAAGCCTTAAAAAATCATGAAGCTTGTGATGCTGGAACTAAAAATATCAAAGGTTCTGAACTATCAAAAATATTTCCTTATATAAATAGTGAAGGTATTGAAACAGCAACTTATACTGACAATCAAAGTGAGGGATGGATTGATCCTTTCATGTTTCATAGTGCTTTAAAAAGTAAGGCAATTGAATTAGGTGCTGAATTTATTAAAGGCGAAGTAAAAAATATTTCTGATATCAAAGCTAAAACAATTATATCGGCAGCAGGATGTTGGACTAAAGAATTATTAAAAGATATTCCAGTGGTTCCACAAAAACACACAGTTTTTAGAGTTAAATGCCCTAAATATATTAAAGAAATGCCATTAACGGGAGATTTAACAACAGGAGTTTACTGGAGACCTGAGGGTGGAGAATATTTAGCAGGTTCACCTAATTCAGTATTTGATGCTACTGATTTAGAACCAGCTTGGAATGATTTTGAGGAATTAGTATGGCCTGCATTAGCACAAAGAATTCCAGCTTTTGAAGAATTAAAATTAACCGGTGGATGGGCTGGTTATTATGATTGTAATAAATTAGATAACAATGCCGTGGTTGGCAAACACCCTAAATATGAAAATGTATATATGGCCTCAGGGTTTACAGGTAGAGGATTAATGCAAGCCCCTGGAATAGGAAGAGCATTAACTGAATTAATTTCTACAGGATCTTATCAAACGATTGATATTAGTGATTTTTCTGTTGAAAGAGTTCTTGATAATAATGCTAGACCAGAACCCTACGTTTTGTAACTTAATTACTTGCAATATAAATCTCCCCACAGAAGATTGTCTTTTTGAATATTATTTTTAATATCCTCTTTAATTGTGTTAGCAGTTGTCCAGTGTGTGTAAAATTTTCTCCTTTCACCAAGCGAGTAACTAAAATCTAAATATCCTAATGAAATTAAATAATCTATAGATTTAAAAGCATCTTCGATAAATTCTGAGGTAAATTCAAATGATATTATTCCAGATTTTTTTGTTAAGCCTAATATTACCTCGTGTTCAAAGCCCTCGACATCAATTTTAATATATTTAGGTTCACCAAATTTTTTTATAAGTTCGTCTAGTGTTGTTATATCAACTATAATTTTTTCATCCCATTTAGAGTCTGAAAACCTACCTGTCTTCCAATGTTCAGCAAATGTAGAAATCACAGGTTGTTTAGAGTTGATGCTCATTTCCATTTTTTGTTTAGATTTTCCGAGACCCATGGGGACGATAGTAACAAATTTATTTTTTGAGTATAATTTATTTAGTTGTTTTAAACACTCAGGTTGAGGCTCAATCATAATAACATTGATATTATTTTTAATTAATTCTTTTGATTTTTCTCCAAGGTGAGCGCCAACATCAAAAATTAAATCATTAGTATTAAGAAATTTTGATACTTCGTGATATTTTATTTTTTTTTTTAATAAAAGAGAAACAAATTTTTTTATTAAGGTTTTGTATTTAGTAATCATTTTTATATTTATAGATTATGTACCACAGAAAGTTTGATATTTCCTATCACTATGTGGAGCAGGAGACATTAATTCTAAATCATTTTCATTAACCTGATATGGATTTTTTAAAATTTCAGTTAATTTATTAAATAAAGTTAAATCACCATTATTAGCTAACATTAAAGCCTCTTCAATTTTGTGATTACGAGGTATTACCATTGGGTTAGAAGAACTCATTAAAATCATAGATTTAACATAGGAATTACCAAACATTATTAATCTTTTCATCCATTTAGTTTTCCATAAATCAAAGTCAGCATTATCATAAACTTTAGAATTTTTAATTGTTTTATTCATCAAAAAAATAAAAGTATTTGTATAATCTGCTTTTTTTTCATACATCCAATTTAATAATTCCATAATTAAATTTTTATCTTCTTTATCTTCACCATATAACCCAAGTTTATCTCGCATCATATTTAACCATTTTGTTTCGTAATTTTGCTCAAACTTATCTAAAGCTTCTGTGGCTAATTTAATTGCTTCATCTTCATTTTTACTAATAAGAGGAATTAGACATTCAGCAAATCTTGTTAAATTCCATTTGGTAATTTTTGGTTGATTGTCATAGGCATACCTACCTAATTGATCTATTGAGCTAAAAACTGTTTTAGGATCATAAACATCCATGAATGCACAAGGACCATAATCTATTGTTTCACCAGATATAGACATATTATCAGTATTCATAACCCCATGAATAAAACCAACACGCATCCAATCAATTACAAGCTGGGTTTGTTTTTCGATTAAAACATTTAGTAAGTCTAATGCTTTATTCTTTGATGATTTTATATTGGGATAATACTTTTCAATTGTGTAATTAATTAAAATTTCTAAATCATTAATATTTTGTTTTGCAGCAATGTATTGAAATGTTCCAACCCTTAGATGGCCTAAGGCTACCCTTGTAAGAATTGCACCTTGTAAAATTTGTTCCCTAACCACATCTTCACCAGTTTTAACTACTGCTAAACTTCTAGTAGTAGGTATTTTTAAAAAATGCATTGCTTCACTTATTATATATTCTCTCAACATAGGGCCTAAAACAGCCCTACCATCACCACTGCGTGAGAATGGAGTTCTACCAGAACCTTTGAATTGTATATCAAATCGTTCATTATTTTTGGTCAAGTGTTCGCCAATCAAAATGGCTCTTCCATCACCAAGCATTGTAAAATGGCCAAATTGGTGACCAGCGTAAGCTTGTGCTATAGAGTTAGATCCTTTAGGTAACATATTTCCTGAAAAAATTTTTGATAAATCGCTATCATTAACATTTGAAAAATCTAGATCTAATTTATTTGCTAGATCTTTATTTAATATTAATATTTCTGGTGCGCTAACTGCAACAGGGTTGATATTTTCTTTGAATGTTTTTGGTAATCTTGAATAACTATTGTCAAAATGCCAACCAATTGTCATTTTATTGATTAGTTAACTTCTGCTTGATTTTCTTTTGGTTTGATTTCAGTTTTAAATTGGTTTGATATTTTTTGAACTTCGACAGCTGACACTTTATATTCTGCGCACATTGTTTCTTCATCTTTACCATGACCGGTTACCATATTGACCATATGTTCTGGAAAATGGAATGTTGTGAATACTATGCCTTCTTTAACTTTATCTGTAACCTCTACTTTTAGAGCAACTTCTCCTCGTCCAGAATAAAGTCTTGCTATGTCACCTGTATTTAACTCTCTTTTGTTAGCATCATTTGGGTGAACCAATAATAAGTCTTCAGAAACTATATTGATGTTACTTGTACGTCTTGTCATCGTCGCAGCATTGTAATGTTGTAGAACTCTACTAGTTGTTAAAATTAATGGATATTCTTTTTTATTATTTTCAATTTCTGTAGACTCTTTCCAATCAAAATTTTTAAGACGTCCTTTTCCAAGTTTGAAAGTTTCTTGGTGTAAAATTTGAGTGTCTGTTCCATCTTCTTGAACTGGCCACTGTAATCCCATTTTGCCAAGTCTTTCTCTTGTTACACCTTTAAAGAAAGGAACGACATCAGCTATTTCTGCTAGAACTTGATCAGCGTCGTATTCAGGTTGGTCAAAGCCTAATTTTTGCATCATGTCTGTTACAATTGTTCCATCAGTTTTAGTACCAGATAATGGAGGAACGGCTCGATTAACTCTTTGAATTCTTCTTTCGGTATTAGTAAAGGTTCCATTTTTTTCTAAGAAAGTTGTTCCAGGTAATACTACAGTTGCAAGTTTTGCAGTCTCACTCATAAAAATTTCTTGAACTACTAATAATTCTAATGAGTTCATTGCCTGAACCACATGTGCACTATTTGGATCTGTTTGAACAATATCTTCTCCAATAATCCAGACCGCTTTAACTTCTTTATTAATAGCCCCATCAAACATTTCTGGAATTTTTAATCCTGCTTTGGTCGGGTGAACCACTCCATATTTTTCAGTGTAGAAATTTTGAACTTTTTCATCAGCTACTTCAAAGTAACCAGCTCCTTGATGAGGTTGACAACCCATGTCAGCTGCACCTTGGACATTATTTTGTCCTCTTAATGGGTTAACTCCAACACCTTTTCTACCAATATTTCCAGTAATCATTGCAAGATCGGCAATTAACATGACCGTCTTAGATCCTTGTTCTTGTTCAGTAACTCCTAAACCGTGGAATTCCATAGAGTTTTTAGCTGTCGCATAAGCAATTGCTGCTTCTTTAACTAACTGTTTATCAACACCAGCAACTTTCGCTAGATGATCCATATCTTGTCTTTCAATTTCTTTAATGAAATTTGCAAAACCTTCAGTTCTATCTCTAACAAAATCTTTATCATGAAGGTTTGCTTTTAATATAAAATGTAACATCATATTTAAAACAGCCACATTTGTTCCTGGTCTAAGTTTAATATGATAATCAGCAAGTTTTGCTAATTCAGTAGTAATAGGATCTAAAACTATTAGTTTTTTTCCTTTCATTACTTGTTGTTTAATTTTTGCTCCAGTAACGGGGTGAGCATTTGTAGGATTTGCTCCTATAACCATAAATAAATCTGCGTGATAAATATCTTCTGTAGAATTAGTTGCAGCACCAGTTCCAAAAGTTTGTTGCATTCCCCAAGCTGTTGGTGAATGACAAATTCTTGCACAACAATCAATATTATTAGTTCCAATTGCAGCTCTAATCATTTTTTGAAATACATAATTTTCTTCATTAGTACATCTTGCAGAAGAAATTCCAGCTACAGCATCAGGACCACTTTCTTTTGTAATTCTATTTAATTCTTTTTTAATAAAGTCATATGCTTCATCCCATGAAGCTTCTTCAAATTTTCCATTTCTTTTAATTAAAGGAGTTTTTAACCTATCTGGATGATCGTAAAATCCAAATGCATATCTTCCTTTAATACAAGTGTGACCTGCGTTAACTTCAGATTCTTTAGGGGTAGAAATTGCAACAACTTTATTATCTTTAATTGATGCTTCTAAATTACATCCAACGCCACAGTAAGAGCAAGTAGTTCTAACTTTTTCATCTACAGCAACAGATTTTGATTGGAAAACATCAGAGATAGCATCTGTTGGACAAGTGTGCGCACAAGCACCACAAGATACACAAGACGAATCTCCGAACAAAGCATCGTTATCAGTTGTAATTTTAGATTCAAATCCTCTGCCACTCATTGTTAAAACAAAAGATCCTTGAATTTCGTCACAAGCACGAACACATCTTCCACAGTTAATACAATTGTCTAAATTCATTCTCATATAATCGTGAGATGTATCTTTAGTAATACCCTTGTGTTGCTTTGGACTGTTATATCTATGATCTGATATACCTAAGTCATTTGCAACATCTTGAAGTTCGCAATTATTATTTACTTCACAAGTTCCACATTCCATTGGGTGGTCAGTTAAAACTAGTTCGACAATATTTTTTCTAAGGCTTGTTAACGCTTCATTAGAAGTAAAGATATGTTGATTTTCAACTACTGGCGTATGACAAGAGGCTACAATTTTAGTTGGACCATCTTTTTCTAACGCAACTTCAACCGAACAAACACGACAAGCACCATATGGAGCTAAATTAGGATCATCGCATAAAGTAGGAACTTTTTTTTCACCAAAGTAGCTTTTAACAAATTTTAAAATAGAAGTGTGATTTGCACTTATTTCATGCGGTTTTCCATCTATATAGGCTATTTTTCTTTTTTCAGAGCTCATTAATTTTCCTTGACTATATCATTTTTCATTTCATCACCAAAGTATTTAAGAATATTCATTATTGGGGTAGGGATTGCTCCACAAAGTGCACACAAACAACCTTTTTGCATAGTTACTAGTAATTCATTGAGTAATTTAAGGGGTATTTTAGCAGTACCACTTTTAGCTTGGTCAAACATTTCTTTTCCTCGGTAAGAACCAAGTCTGCCGGGGAAACATTTTCCACAAGATTCTTCTGCTGAAAATTCAAATAAATGATGAATATACTCAACCATTGGAAAATCCTTTGGAATACTAACAACACTAGCATGTCCAAGCATAAAACCTTTTGCTGTAAACTCTTGAAAATCTAAATTTAAATTATCAATCTCACCTAAAGGGATCACACCACCTAAAGGTCCACCAATTTGAAAGGCCTTAACAGGTTTTGTATAACCACCTCCAATTTCATTAAATATTTTACTCATTGGTGTTCCCATATCAATTTCATAAACACCAGGGTTGTTAAAAAAACTATCAAGGCAAACAAGTTTTGTTCCAGCAGATTTTTTATTACCTATTGAAGAAAATTTTTCAGGTCCATTTATTAAAATACCAGCCGCAGCGGCTAATGTTTCAACATTGTTAACTACTGTTGGTTTTTTATATAAACCCTCTGTTACTGGAAAAGGAGGTCTAACATCTACTTCTGCTCTTCTACCTTCAATTGAAGCAATGAGTGCAGTTTCTTCACCACAAATATAAGCACCTTGACCAATACAAATACCAAGATCAAACGAAAAATCTGTTCCCAATATATTTTCACCTAATAAATTTAACTTTTTTAATTCGTTAATACATCCATTGATCGCCTCAATAGATTTTGGATACTCACCTCTTATATATAAAACTCCTTCATCACTACCAATAACCATTCCACAAATGACCATTCCAAAAATAACTTTTAAAGGTTGATCTTCTAATAAATATCTATCTGAGAATGCACCTGAGTCACCTTCGTCAGCATTACAAATGACATATTTTTTATCACCCTTTGCTTTGCTGCAAAAATCCCATTTCATTCCCGTTGGAAATCCCGCTCCACCTCTGCCAGTTAAATTAGAATCCAAAAGAGATTTAATTATTTCTTTTTTGTCAGCTTTTAAAAAGTTATTTAACTGATCTTTAAATTGATCAAAGGAAGAAAGTTTTTCATCCATTAAGAAGCTTGTCGTTGCATAACTTTTTGAAAAAAATTTTTCTTGTTTAATCTCTTCACCATTTAAGATTTGATCTATTTTTTCAATGTCATTACCAGCGTAGTTTTCACCATCATAATGAAAAGCTTTATTTTCATAACAATGTCCTAAACAAAACATTTCGCCAACTTTATCGTCACCCAACTTTTCTTTAAGTGTTTTCTTTAATTGATCTTGAGTGCCAGCACACATACAAGCACTACCATTGCATACAAAAGCCTTCTTTTCTCTGTGGGAAGGTCTTAAAAATTCATAAAAACTCTCAGCACCATGAAGAGTTGAAACACCTAAATTGTGTTGTTTTGCTATATCTTTTATATCTTTAGGATTGTCGCTTAAAAGGTTTTCAGAAAGTTGCTTAAATAAATTATTTTTTAAGCCAATTCTACCCGACAAATTACTAATATTCTTTGACACAATTTCCTTTTTTTTTAAGTTAGCCCACAATAACTTTTTTGGTATTGGTGTAAATATTAAAACTATCACTTTTTACAAAACCAATCAGAGTTATGTTAAATTTATTAGCTAAATCGATTGCAAGACTTGTTGGCGCACCCACCCCAATCATTATACCAATATCATTCATTAAAACTTTCTGAACTAGCTCAAAATTAAGTCTCCCAGAGCAAGTGATGAATTGATCTAAGGGACTTATTTGGCCAGCGAGAAGGGTGCTGCCAATAAGTTTGTCCAAGGCATTATGACGACCCACATCTTCCTTAAGGTCGATTAATTCTCCACTAGCATTAAATAATCCACTCGCATGTATTCCACCAGTTTTACTAAATTCTGACTGATTTTTTCTTAATATTGAGGGCGATTGAATAATTATCTCTTTATTTATCTTTGGCAAATTTAGATCTGTTTTATTTGACTTAATAATTTCTAATGCATCTAAAGAAGATTTTCCACAAACCCCACATGATGAATTTGTTATAAAATCTCTTTTTATTTTTGTGATATCAATGTTTTTTGAGTTATTCACAGTTGCTAAAATTTTATTTTGAATATTATATTGCCCAACTTTTTCACCATAACTCTCAATTGAATCAACATCTTTAATATTGGTAATTATTTGTTCATTAAATAAAAAACCTCGAACTAGATCTTCATCATTTCCAGGTGTTCGCATAGTGATTGATAAAATTTTAGTAATCCAATTATTCTTATCTTTATATTTTATAGAAATTTCTAAAGGTTCTTCTACTGAAACTAAATCATCAATATTTTCAAATTTGTTAAGATTATATTTCAAAACTTTATATTTAGAGCTCATAAATTATTTTAAAGGATAATTTTTTTTTAGAATAAATTTATTAATAATAATTGCTAATAATAAAATTATAATACAGCCTAAGATTATTGGATTAATTAAATATTCATAAGAAGCGCTGCCAATTATAACCATAATAGGATTACCACCTGCTGGAGGATGGACAACATTTAGTAATATCATTAAAAAAACTCCAAAACCAACTGCTAGTGAAATATTGATATAAATAGGTAACGAAATAAAGTTTACAAAAAATACCCCAACAGCCGCAGTTAACAGATGACCAAAAAAAACATTTTTGGGTTGAGCAAAAGGACTTTCTGGAAAACCAAATAATAAAACCATTGAGGAGCCAAATGATCCAGCTAGAAAATATCCCAATGTACTTTTATAAGTGAGTAACGTTAAGACCCCAATTGTTAGTGTAGAAAAGAAACCAGCAATTATTGCTTTTTGTAAAAGAGGTTTGGTAATTTTTATCATTAAGAATTTAAAGCCTTTAAAACTGTTTTTAGGGGTAACAGCAAACATTCTTTTCTTGCTAAATTTTTTTTATCTAGGATTTCTTTAAAATCTCTCCATTCTTTGCTTAATAAAGCTTTAGTACCCTCAAATAAATTGCCACTTAATGAGATAAAAGATTTTATGTCATCGATTTTCTTGTTCTTAATTAGTCTAGAGAGCAAGCTAACGGATGCTTGGCAGTAAACACAAGATTTACATTGATAACCCATATCTATCACAATATCATTTTTGACAATTAAACTGATTTCCATTTCATCTCCACATAAGGGGTTCTTATTTTTAGATTTATGAGTGTAATTACTAACTGCTTTATTATTTTCAGTATGTGCAGCAATTTCTAAAATTCTAAGGTCCATTATATTTCTTTAATTAAAACTTTAATGTTTTATATTTTGTAAATGGATCATAGCAAGATTTTAGGCACAGTTCTAGCGGGAGGGAAATCGGTAAGGTTGGGCATGGATAAATCCCAAGTAAAATTGGCTGATAAGTTATTAATTGATTATATCCTATCTGAAATCATTGAAGAATTTAAAGAAATTCTAATTGTTGCAAACAAATCAATAGATTTTCAAAAATCTAATAAGATTTCGGTTATTGAAGATTTTAAAAAAGATTTAGGACCATTAGGAGGAGTTTTTACTGCAATGAAGTGGATTAAAGATAATAATAAAGATTATCAGTGGGTTTCAACTTTCCCAACAGATTCTCCATTCTTTAAAAATAAGATATTAAAAGACTTTTTTAATGAAATTCACCCCGGAGAAAGTAAATTATTTTTTATCAAATCTAATAATACCAGGCATAATATATTTGGGTTATGGTCTTTAGAATTGATGAATAAGTTAGAGGAAGATTTAAATAAAGGAGAACGTAAAGTAGAGGTTTGGGCAAATAGCGTTGGTGTTAAAGTAATTAATATGGACTTTGAAAAAGATGATCCTTTTTTTAATATTAATACTAAAGAAGATTTAGAAAAAGCTAAAGCAAAGATAGGCAATGATTAGTTATCAAAACTCAAGAAACATTTTAAAAAGAGGAGTCATCAAAATAAAAGATGAAAAGATAAAAAGTATAAACTCATTAAATAGAATATTATCAGAAAATATTTATTCTCCCATTCATTATCCAGCAGGCAACAATGCAGCATTTGATGGTTTTGCAATTAATGCAAAAGACACAAATAATATAAAAAAAGGTATTAAGCAAAAATTCAAAATTATTGGCTCTATTGCAGCAGGAAACAAACCTTTTAAGAAAAAGATTCATAAATACGAAGCAGTAGAAATTATGACAGGTGGAATTATCCCAAAAGGTTTTGATACAATCATTCCAATTGAACAAATTATTTTTTACCCAAGCAATAGTAATAGAAAATATATTTTAGTTAATCAAAAAATAAAAAAATATAACCATGTTAGATTCCAAGGATCAGATTATAAAAAAAAAGAATTAGTGTTAAAGAAAAATAACATCATTAAACCTAATCATTTACTA
Organism: Candidatus Pelagibacter sp. PS_41; assembly: GCF_059417725.1. Taxonomy (NCBI): domain Bacteria; kingdom Pseudomonadati; phylum Pseudomonadota; class Alphaproteobacteria; order Candidatus Pelagibacterales; family Candidatus Pelagibacteraceae; genus Candidatus Pelagibacter; species Candidatus Pelagibacter sp. PS_41. Next base: position 285,892 of record NZ_CM182062.1, read on the forward strand.
GCATTTAAGACACTAGGTATTAAAAATATTACTGTAAAAAAGAAAATTAATATTGCATTTTTTTCAACTGGAAATGAAATATCAAATAAAGACAATGTTCCTTTTTGGCAAGTGAGAAATTCTAATGGTCCTTATTTAAATAATTTAAATAACAACTTTCTATTTAATTTTAAAAATGGTGGAATTTTAAGAGATAATCATCAAAAAATTTTTAAATCTAAAATAAATCAAATGTTGAAATCAGATACAGATATTATGATTACTTCAGGAGCGGTGTCAGCAGGCAAATTTGATTTTATACCAAGTGTTATAAATTCATTTAAACTATCTAACTACTTTAAAAATGTTGCCATTAGACCAGGTAAACCAGTATTGTTTGCAAAAATTAAAGGTAAAGAAAAAGTAATTTTTGGGTTACCTGGAAATCCAATTTCATCTGCAGCTTGTTTTAGATTTTTTGTTTATCCCTTTATTGAATATATCTTAAAGCTCGATGCAGAAAAACCATTAAAGGCAATTTTGAAAAATAACTTTGACAAGAAGAAGAATTTTACCAGATTTGTAAAAAGTAAATTAAGTACAACCAAAAATGGAAAAATTGAAGTTGAGGTACTTCAGGGCCAAGAATCTTTTAGAATAAAATCATTTGTTAAGTCAAATAGCTGGTCTTTAATGCCAGCAGGTAAATCTAGATTTAAAAAAGGCGATATTATTGATTGTTTTTTTATTAACACCCCTAATCAAAATATAAGTTAGTTGAAAGCTATTTTGTTGTAGTCCTAATTAATACCTATTAAATAATCTGAACATGGATGAATTAAAAAATGAAAAGATAGCCATACCAGTTGTCTTATTGGCTGGGCTTATTTGGTCTTTTGGACCTTTAGTTGTCAGATACATGGATCAACCCAATCTAGTTCCATGGCAGTATATCTTTACAAGAGGATTAACTATTTTTTTAGTCTTAAATCTTTATCTTTTTTTTGAAGAGGGCAAAGATTTTTATAAAAATTATTTCAAAATTGGTATTTCAGGAGTTGTAGGTGGCACAGGACTTGGTATTGCAATGATTACCTTTATTTATTCAATCACGAATACAAGTGCTGCAGTAACTTTACTTTGTTTAGCGGCAATGCCATTTTTTACAGCTTTATTGGGTTTTTTATTCTTAAAAGAGAAAATTTCTTTAAATGTTTGGATAGCAATTATAATTGCAACTATCGGCATTATAATTATTGCATTTGGAAACACTGAACCAAGTTCTTTACTGGGGCTTATTTTTGGTATGACTTCTTCTATAGGCTTTTCAGTTTTCTCAGTAAGCCTTAGATGGAAAAAAGAAACACCAAAATTTACAACTGTAGCTTTTTCAGGTTTTTTCTGTTTTGCCGTTGCAACAATTGTAATCCTAAGTAATGATATGCAATTTTTATCTTCAAGCTATAATGGTGCTTTGTTTTCTTTGCATGGAACATTAGTTTGTATGGGATTAATTTTATATTCAATAGGCTCTAAAGCTATTCCAGCAGCAGAACTTACCTTGCTATCGTTAACTGAAGTTATAGGTGGAATTTTTTGGGTTTGGATACCAATTTTAGGTATTAATGAGATACCATCAACCAATACTATAATAGGTGGCTTCTTTCTTTTTATGTCTATCATCTATTATAGTTTAACAATTAAATCCAACCGAAGATTTATAGCTTTAAATTAGAAACTTTAGATGGAAAGACCAGATTTTTTTACATTATACAATGGTGATAAAGCAAAACTACCATTCACTGACAAGGAGTATCAAAATAGAGTTAATGGATTAAGAGAAGTAATGAGTAAAAATAATCTTGATATGATTATTTTAACCTCAATGCATAATATTGCTTATTACACTGGATTTATTTATTGTTCATTTGGTAGACCTTATGGCTGCATTGTAACAGCAAATAAAATCTCAACTATTTCTGCTAATATTGATGCTAGTCAACCTTGGAGAAGGTCTCACTGTGATAATGTAATTTATACTGACTGGAAAAGAGATAATTTTCTAAAAGCAATAGTTTCTATAATTGGTAGAGACGAACCGCCAAAAAGTATTGGTATAGAAAATGATCATATAACTATTGATATTAAAGAAAAACTTAACTCTATTTTTACTTTTTCAACTTTTAGTGATGTTTCACAAGACTTAATGAAGCTTAGATTGATTAAATCCAAAGAAGAAATTGAAGTGATTAAAAATGGAGCAAGAATTGCTGATCTTGGAGGAGAAGAAATTGTTAAACATATTAAAGTTGGAGAAAGTGAACTTGAAATAGCAATTGCAGGCCGAGATAGAATGGAGCGAGAAATTGCCAAAACATATCCAGATGCTGAATACATGGATACTTGGGTTTGGTTTCAGTCTGGCTTAAATACTGACGGAGCACACAATCCAAAAACTAATCGAAAATTAAAATCAGGTGATATTTTATCTTTAAATACTTTCCCAATGATTTCAGGTTATTACACAGCACTTGAGAGAACTTTATTTGTAAATGAAATAGACGATGCATCATTGAAAGCCTGGGAAGCTAATATAAAAGTACACAAAAGAGGTTTAGAGTTAATCAAACCAGGAGTTAAATGTTCTGACATCTGTCATGAATTAAATGAATTATTTGCAGAATTAGGTTATCTACAATACCGAACATTTGGCTACGGACATTCTTTTGGAGTTTTATCTCATTTCTATGGAAGAGAGGCAGGACTAGAACTTAGAGAAGATATTGATACGATATTAGAGGAAAATATGGTGGTTTCAATGGAACCAATGATCATGATACCAGAAGGTAATCCTGGTGCAGGAGGATACAGAGAACACGATATTTTAGTTATAGGAAAAGATAGTGCTGAAAATATTACTAAGTTTCCTTTTGGACCAGAACATAATATTATTAAATCCTAAATTATGAGTGATAAGACTATAGTTAGCAGTTGGAACGAATGGGATCCTTTAAAACATGTAATTGTTGGTAAGGCTGATGGCACTTGTATTCCAGCACCAGAACCTGCATTAGATGCAAAGGTTCCAGAAGACAGTGATATGCGAGGTCAGTTTGGACCAAGAACTAAAGATACAGTCGATAAAGCCAATCAATTATTAGATGATTTTTCGAGCATGCTTGAAAAAAGAGGAATTAAAGTCGATAGACCAGACCCAATAGATTTTAATCAAAAAATTTCAACACCAGATTGGCAAGCAGAAACAATGTTTGGCTGTATGCCTCCACGAGATGTTTTGTTAACTATAGGCAGTGAAATTTTAGAGGCGACAATGAGTTATCGATGCAGATGGTTTGAATACCTATGTTACCGACCATTATTACAAAAATATTATAATGATGATCCAAATATGAGACACGAGTCTGCGCCTAAACCAAGGTTAACGGATGCAGATTACAGAAAAGATTATTTATCAGATAAAATTGGTATTCAAAAAAGATTAGAATGGACTGAAGACAAGTTTTTTGTAACAACTGAAGAAGAGCCATTATTTGATGCAGCAGATGTTTTAAGATTTGGTAAAGATTTAGTAGTACAGCATGGATTTACTACTAATCTTAAAGGCATAGATTGGCTTAAAAGGCATTTCAAAAATCACAGAGTACACGCTGTAAATTTTCCAGGTGATCCTTATCCAATTCATATTGATGCAACCTTTACTCCTATTAAAGAAGGATTAATCATTAATAATCCTCAAAGAAGATTGCCAAAAGAACAAAGAAAATTATTTGAAAATAATGGATGGAAAATAATTGATAGTGCTCAGCCGGCACACAATGAACCACCTCCATTATGTTATTCTTCTACTTGGTTATCAATGAATGTATTGGTGCTTGATCCTAAAACAGTGTGTGTTGAAAAAAGTGAAGTATATCAAGCAGAACAATTAGATAAATTAGGAATGGAAGTAATCCCTGTTGATTTAAGAGAGGCATATGCATTTGGTGGAGGTCTCCATTGTTGTACAGCAGATGTTTACCGTGAAGGTGAACTTAAAGATTATTTTCCAAAACAATAATTATGGCAACAATTAAAACAAAAAGAGAGCGAGTTAAATTCGCCTCTGACAATGTCGCAGGAGCTTGTCCTGAAGTTTTAGATGCTTTAATGAAAGCTAACGAAGGAGATAGTGCACCCTATGGCAATGATGATTACTCTAAAGTTTTACAGGAAAAATTTTCTGAAATATTTGAAAAAGAAGTAATTGTTTATCCAACAGCATCAGGCACTGCCGCTAATGCTCTTGCATTATCAACTATGACACCTGTATTTGGTAATATTTATTGTCATAAACTAGCTCATATTAATACTGATGAATGTGGTGCTCCTGAGTTTTATACGGGTGGTGCTAAATTAATCACTTTAACTGGCATTAATGGTAAAATTACTCCTGAAGAATTAGAAAAAAATATTAGTGGAACAGGTATTGTTCATCATACGCAACCCTCATCAGTAAGTGTTACACAAGTATGTGAAACAGGTGAGGTTTATGAATTAGATGAAATTAAAAAAATAACTGATGTAGCACACAAACATAAATTAAATATGCATATGGACGGTGCAAGATTTGCTAATGCGTTAGTTGCTCTTAATTGTACACCCGCAGAAATGACATGGAAGTCAGGAATAGATGTTCTATCTTTCGGTGCTACAAAAAATGGTTGTATCGCAGCAGAAGCAATTATTTTTTTTAAACCAGAGTTAGTGGGTAATATTTCTTTTTTAATGAAGCGAGCGGGGCACCTATTATCTAAAATGCGTTTTGTCTCTGCCCAATTAGATGCATACATTTCAAATGATGTATGGTTAAAAAATGCTAAACAAGCAAATGAAATGGGTAAAAAGCTAAGTGATGGTTTAGTGAAACACAATAGTATAAAACTTGCTTACCCAACACAAGCCAATGAAGTATTTGCAAAATTTCCAAGAGAAATGATTAAACACTTAAATTCACTTGGGTATAAAATGAATGAAGATGAGCTAGATGGCCAAGCAGTTCGTTTAGTTGCTGCATGGAATACTCAAAATTCAGATGTTGAGAGTTTTCTTGAAAGTATAAATCAATCTAAATAAACCTTAGAGAATGAGTTTAACTATTTCATCTCTATATTTTTCCCCAATTAAATCACTGTCTTTTCAAAATATTAAAAAAGCAACTATTAAAAAGCAAATTGGAATTTTACACGATAGAATTTTAGCATTTTCTAGAGGAGTGGACCTGACAAAGGCAAAACAAATAGAGCAAGATCCAACACAAAGAGAACTAATTAATTTTATGACTTTAAAAAATACACCTGCACTTAATAAATATAATTTTGAACTCAAAGATAATTGTATTTATTTATCAGAGGATACAAAAGAGATTATCTGCTCATCAATTGATAGTGAGGAGCAAAGACAAGAGCTTGCTAATAAAATTATTGAGCTTGAAAAAGATTTACCCCAGCCAAGTTATTTGCTTAAAAATGAGGCTTATCCCTTTTATGATACTACAAGTGGTGAAAGTGTGTCGAACACCATCTCACTGATAAATTTAAATAGCATTAAAGATTTTGAGTTAAAGATTAATCAAAAAATTGAGTTTGAGCGTTTTAGAGGAAATATTTATATCAAAGGTTTAAAAGCTTGGAAAGAAAGACAATGGCTTGGAAAAACTATTACAATTAATGGTACTCAATTTAAAGTCTTAAGACATATCCCGAGATGTTCAGCAACGAATTTGAGAATTAATTCAGATGAACAAGATATCAATCTACCTTTAACACTCAGAAGAAATTATAATCATATAGATATGGGGGTTTATTTGCTGCCCTTGGAGGATGGAGAAATTTTTGAAAGAAATGAAGTTTTTTTATCTTAACTTGGATTGTCTTTTAAAAAATTAATATAATCTACAACTTCATCGTACTTAGTGTCTGGAATATCTTTATAACTTGCTTGAAATTTATTTTTTACACACAAGGCAACATGTGCGTAAGGGTTTCTGCCTTTAGGATGATTTGGATGACTGGGAAGTTGTCCTAGTAAATAATCGCCAGCTTCCTGTATCATTTTCCACAGTTTGCTTGCGTTTTCTTTATTCAAGTTTAGTTTTGAGAGGTTTTTTCAATTTTAAAATTTTCTAAAGCTGAAGTAGTTACCTCTGAGTCTTGATTGTTATCTATCTCTTTTTTTGCAAATTCTCTTTCTTTAAACTTCTGTTCTTTTATTAATTCTTCTTGTAATTTTAATTTTTGTTCTTGGTCAAACTTTTCTTCCCATTCTTTCAATTTAATATTTTCAATTTTTTTCTTTAATTCCTCTTGCTCTCTTAATTCTTTTAAAAATTTTTCTTTTTTTCTTCTTTCCTTTAATTCTTTGTTTTTTTGTTCTTCTTCTCTAACTTTTAAATCTAATTCTTTTCTATTTTGCTCTTCTTCTTTAAGCTTAAGCTCTTTTTCTTTTACTCTGAGATCTTTGTCAATTTGACCCAAATCTTCATCTTTTTTAATTAGTCTTTTATTTTCTATTTTAATAGACTCTTCTTTAATCTTTAATTCTTTATCTTTTAAATTTAATTTATTATTTTCCTTTTCAAGTTTTTCTTTTAAAATTTTTAATTCTTTTTGTTCTTTTAAAATCTCATTTTTTTCTTGAAGTTTTTTTAGCTTAATTTCTTTGATTTTTTTCTTTTCTAAGTTTTGTTTATATTTTGAATATGCATTACTTAAAGTATTGGTGGTAATAGAAGCTAGCTTTATTAAGCTAGACTTATTTTTTGAAGATTTAATTTTCTTTTTTTTTTATTTTTTAAAGGCATATTTTAAAAAATTATTTGATCAAAGAAATTATTAATATTCAACTAGATTTATATTAATTTTTTTAAATACTGTCTAAAATGAGTTCAACCTATGATTGCTATTTTATGATTTTTAGTCTCTAAAGTTTACAAATTCTACAGGAAGACCAATATCAATTCCTCTAATGGCCGACATAGCTTCTTGAAGGTCATCTCTTTTTTTTCCTTCAACTCGTAGTTCTTCCCCTTGAATTTTGATTTGAATTTTAAGCTTTAGTTTTTTTATATCAGCTATAATTTTCTTAGCATTTTCTTGGTTAATACCCTCTTTAAGTTCACTAACCTGTCTAATAGATGAACCTGCTGCATTTTCTGAATTTTTTACAACAATTACTCTTGGATCTACTTTTCTTCTAATTAGATGAACTTGCAGCAATTCGTTAACTTGTTTTAACTTCAATTCGTCTGGAGCTAAAGTTGTGATTACTTGGTCCTTTCGCTCAATTGAGATATTAAGTCCTTTAAAATCAAACCGATTACCAATTTCCCTCAAGCAATTTGCTAAAGCATTGTCAAATTCCTGGTGATTAATTTTACTGATTACATCAAATGAAGGCATAACTTTTTAATTGCTTATACAATAATGTATTTTTTAATTTGGGCAATCTCAATTAGCTCTATTTTAATGAAAGACAAATTATATCAATCAAAAAAGATCCAATTCTTGTTTTATCTCAAAAGTCACATAAATTAACATTATATGGAAAATTTAGTTAAAAAATTAGAAGAACAAATTAGCTTTCTCCAACACGAAATATCACAAGTGAGTGAGGAGCTATACTCCCAGCAAAAAGAAATTAAAACTTTAAAACAGGAAATCTTAAATTTAAATAAAAGAATTAATGAGCTTAATGACGGATCAGACGCAAATATTATCACTGATAATAAAAAACCTCCTCATTACTAATTGAAAAAATAATGAATACAGAAGCCTATGACGTAATTATAGTTGGTGCAGGCGCTGCTGGCATGATGAGCGCTATAGAGGCTGGCAAAAGAGGTCGAAAAGTTCTTTTAGTGGATCACTCAAAAAAAATAGGAGAAAAAATTAGAATATCAGGAGGAGGGCGATGTAATTTTACCAACATTCATACAAAGCCTAATAAATTTATTTCTCAAAATCCAAAGTTTGTCATATCGGCATTAAATCAATATACACAAAATGATTTCATCAATTTAATTAAAAAATACAATATAAAATTTCATGAAAAGAAATTAGGACAATTGTTTTGCGATGAAAGTGCACAGCAAATTATTGATATGCTGTTGTTAGAATGTGAAAAAGCGAATGTAGTACTTAAAAAAGAAGTAATTGTTGACGATGTTGGAAAAAAAGATGAAGGGTACTTTATAACCACAAACTCCAATCAATATATTGCAAATTCCTTGATCCTAGCAACGGGCGGTTTATCTATCCCCAAGATTGGTGCTAGTAACTTTGGTTATAAAGTGGCTAAGAAATTTGATCTAGATATTGTTGAGACATTACCAGCGCTAGTTCCTTTAACGTTTAGTGAAAAAATTCTTGCTAAATGTAAAGAGCTTGCAGGCTTATCAGTTGAAGCTGTGGTATCGTTTAAAAAGACATTTTTTGAAGAGGGCATGTTATTTACTCACAGAGGTTTAAGTGGACCCTCTGTATTGCAAATCTCTTCATATTGGAAATTAGGAGATAATATTAATATAAATTTAGCCCCAAAATTAAATCTATTTCAATCATTGGAGAGCAAGAAAAAATTGGAACCAAAAAAAGATATAAATTTAATCATTTCTGAAATTTTACCAAAACGTCTTGCACAAATAATATGTAAAGAGAATGAAGTTAGTGGTAATATTTGTGAATTATCTTCAAAAAAAATTAAACAATTAAGTGATGCTATAAATTCATGGGCAATTAATCCCACTGGTTCAGAAGGATACAGAACAGCAGAAGTTACCTTGGGAGGTGTAAATACTAATGAATTATCTTCAAAGACAATGATGGTTAAGAAACATCCGGGCTTATTCTTTATAGGAGAAGTGGTTGATGTTACTGGTCATTTAGGAGGTTATAATTTTCAATGGGCTTGGTCATCTGGATTTGTTGCTGGGCAATACGCCTAAATAATCTTATTTAGAAATTAGTAACTTGTGTATCTTCAGTTTTTTTAGGTTCATCTATATCTTCTGTACTAGGACTTAATTCTATTCCAACTGGTGTAATAGTTGATGGCATTGCAACGAACTGAGAGTCAGGATTCTCAATAACTTTTCTTATTGTGTTTCTATACAAGCCAAATAAACCAATAAGTATATGAAAAAATATTATAAAAACAAAAAATCCATTTAATCCAACAATATTCATAAAAATTGAACATAAAAACGGACCACTCATAGCGCCCATACCAAACGTAAATTGTAAACTAGCACCCGCTGCAACAAATTGTTCTTTAGGGATAAAGTCATTGGTGTGAGCGAGAATTAAAGAAAACATTGGCAAACTACAGAATGAAAATAAAATTAAGGATAAATAAAACCAAGTTTTATTAGTCGCTAATTCTCCAGGTAAATACATTTGTCTTGAAGCTAGAATTGCACAAAGCGCAAAAAAAGCTGCTCCAAAAGTTGAATAGATGATTACTTTTCTTCTATCAAACATGTCAGAAATTTTACCTATGGGCCATTGAGATACGGCACCAGAAATAGCTAATAAAAAAGTTACAACAGAAATTTGAAAAATTGTAAAATTCATTGATGCTGCGTACACTGCAAGTAATGTAAATAAAGCTGATTGAATGGTTCCATAAAAAAATGAACTAACCATTCCAAAGGGAGATGCAGCATAAACATCTTTTAAACTCATTCCTTTAACTTTTTTAAAGGTGGGGGGCTTCTTTTTAGTTAGTAAAATTGGTACCAGTGCAGCTGATGTAAGTACAGAAATTAAAATAAATGGCTCAAATTTAATTGGATCACTAAAATTTAAAAGAAACATACCAATTCCCATGGCACCATATAAAATAACCATATAGATAGAGAGAATACTACCTCTATTTTTATTAGTCGCTCTATCGTTTAACCAACTTTCAGTTACAGTATAAATTGAGACCATGCTTATTCCAGTGAGTACTCTTAAAATAAACCAGATATAGGGATTAACAAAAATTGAATGCATTAAAACAATAAGTGATGCAATAGATGCAAATGCTGCAAATACTCTAATGTGTCCTACGCTTGCTACAATATTGGGTATAATTTTTGCACCAATGAAATATCCAACAAAATAGCCTGACATCATAAAGCCAGTTGCCATTAAACTAAATTCTTCTGCAACCGCTCTAACGCCTAGCAGAGAGCCTTGAAACCCATAGGCCATCATTAGAAAACCCATGCCCGTAAAAAGTGCCCAAGAATTCTTTAATACTTTATTCATAAATTTGACCGTACATATTTCCCATGTACTTTTAAATCAAGTCTTAAATGTGATTTTATTATGAGTTTTTTAGCTTGATAAATGAGTGAATAGCTATGGCTGTTATGATCACAACTCCACCTTGGATCGTCTCAAGGCTTGGTTGCTCTTTAATAATCAGCCATACCCAAATAGGGCCTATAATGGTCTCAAGTAAGAAAAATAAATTAACCTCAGCCGCAGGTATAAATCTTGGAGCAATCGTAACCAGCACAAAAGGGATTGCCACACATAAAATACACATTAAAGGTACTATAATTTGATCATTGCCATCTAGAGCAAAGGTTTCGATAAACATTAGAGCAAATAAAGCCACAATTAACTTACCAACTACTGCCGCAGGTATTAAATTTTTATCTTTTGCAGCTCTAATAGTAACTGCGCCAACTGCCAATCCTAGAGCAGTTATAAGACCTAAAATATCGCCAAAAATATTACCCAACTGAATAGAGTCGTAAAATATATAAATTGCAGCCATAAAGGTTACAAAAATTGCAATCCAAGTTTTACGATCAGGCATTTCTTTTAAAAAAATACCTCCTAAGACCGCAGATAACATGGGTGCCATTGCAATCATGACTAAAGTATTAGCAACATTAGTATTTTGTATAGAGACCACAAAGGTAATATTGGTAACGGAGAATGTCGCTATGTAAAGTAAACCATAATAACCACTAGCAAAAAGCATTTTAAAAAAGTTAATTCTATAGATTATTAACATTCCTAAAAAAACAGTAACAAAAGGAATTAATCCTCGATAAAATACTAAGCCCCAAGTATCAACATTAGAAAGCCGAATAAATAAGCTATCGGGGGTGATAAACATTACTGCAACAAACGCAAGTAATGAACCTTTTTGTTGATCGGTTAAATTTTTCAAGCTTTTAATCCTTTCCAAAAAACTTTAGCAAGATTTATATTGGTCAGGTCATAATAAGTTTTTAAACCTGTCGGAGAAGTTACATTAATATCTCCATTTAATTTTTGATCGATAAAATCAATACCAGAAAAATAGACATTATTTTTCTTAAGGTCTTTTGCAATTATAGTTGAAATTTTCTTTTCAATCTGTGTTAGTTTAATTGAAATAGGAACTGCACCTTTGCTCATATTGCTTAAGAATGAGCCTTTTTTAGGAACTCTAGAAATGGCACCAGAAATTTTACCATTGATAATAAAAACTCTTTTGTCACCAAACTTAATTTTAGATAAAAATTTTTGACACATAATATGCCCGTGTTTTTTTATAAAATTTTCAACCAATTTTTTATTAAGCTCACCCTTGATAAGATGAATATCATTTCCACTAAAACTATGTATGGGTTTAATAATCATTTCTTTATATTTTTTAAAAAATTTATAAACTTCCTGAAGGTCTCTAGTAAAAATAGTTGCTGGCATAAATTTTTGAAATTTTGCTGAATATAATTTTTCAGAAACATTTCTAACTGACGTTGGATTATTAATAACCTTAACTTTATTTTTTATTTTATCTAAGATGTAGGTTGTAGTGATGTATTCTAAGTTAAAAGGAGGGTCTTGACGTATTAAGATATATTTACACTTTGAAAGATCTAAAGTTTGTTTACTTTTAATCTTAAAAAAATTTTTATTTGTATAATTAAATTCTATAAAAAAACCCTTAGCTAAAACCTTATCATTGATAATAGATAGATCCTTAGGGTCATAATGGAATATCTTATAATTTAATCTTTGAGCCTCTACCGCTAAAAATACACTTGTATCACTTTTTGGATTTAATTTTGAGGGATGGTTAGCTTGAATACCAACTATATTACTTGTCATATAAGTCATTTAAATTTTCATTTTTAGAAAATTTATTTATCATATGATCTGCGTTTGTTGTCTTATTATCAATTAATTTATCTAGGTGATTTAAAAATTTCACTTCACTTTCTCCAGATTTACTTAAAACATCTCTTGTTTTAAGACCTTTTTTAGAAATCCTAAGTAAAATTGAAGACCAGTAAAGTAAATCTTTACCCATTAATTCTGTATTAAAACCTTTTTTTGGAGCCTCAAGGTAGGCATTAATAATTTTGTTTTTATCCCACTTAGAAATTAAATCATATGCTTCATCTAAATTACCATACAAAATTCCAGTGTTAAAAGCTGGACCTGAACATAAGCAGTCCCACCCACAAGTGTCCATTGATCTTAATTCAATATATTTTTTTAATCTATTTTCAGTAAAGATTGTACTCAAGTGTGTTGTTAGATCATCTTCAGTAGGAACTCTGTTATTGATCTCTTTAATTTTGCCATCCATAAAATCTTGAAAGGAATAATTGTTTCCAGATAAGTACTCTTTATTGTCTTGAATAAATAAAAGAGGAAAATTTATTGCAAAGTCAGCATATTTTTCAAAGTTCATGTTATCAAAAAAAACTTTAGGCAATCCACCTCTAGAGGTCTCTTGCCAAACTTTTGATCTATAAGACATGTAACCACTATTTTTTTTTTCAACAATGGATGAGTTTGCAAAAAGGGCAATAGATATAGGAACTATTGAATTTATAACCTTAAATTTTTTAATAAAATCTTTTTCTGAATCGTAATCTAGATTTAACTGAGTACCACAAGTTCTATACATCATATCTAAACTTAAGGGCCCACCATTTGGCATATCATTAGTCATTACTATATATCTTTGTTTTGGATTGTTTGGCACCTCTGCTCGCGTTGATATTGGATCAAAACCTGAGCTTACAATTTTTAAATCAAATTTTTTAGTAACCTGTTGTAATTCAAATAAATAGTCATGAGATTCTGCACAAGCCTCATGAATGTTATTAAGTTTATCACCTGATAGCTCAATTTGATTTCCAGGCTCAAGAGTAATACTTTTTCCTTGTTTTTGAAGGCCAATAATATTTTGCTTTTCCATAATAGGCTGCCAACCAAATTCAGTTAAAGCTGAAAACATTTTAAGTATAGTGGGGTAGTCGATACGTTTATTTGTTTTTTGATCAAATAAAAATTTTTCATGTTCAATTCCGATTTTAAAGCTCCTAACCTCTTTAATACCGGACTTGAAATAATTAATGATATTTTCTTTATGAGTGATCATATTTTATATATAGAAATTTAATTATTTGATGCTGTGCTTAAAAGAGATAGTTGTGTAATTTTATCATCACCCAAAATATCGATTGGTTTAACAGGATATTCACCTGTAAAATAATGATCTGTAAGTTGTGGATAAATTTCGTCTCTTTTTTCAAATCCCATCGCTCTATACAAACCTTCAATTGATAAAAAGTCTAAAGATTTAGCACCAATGAATTCACAAATTTCATCATTAGTTTTATTAGCCGCTAATAATTCTTTTTTAGTTGGAGTATCGACTCCATAAAAATCAGGATATTTAATTTCTGGGCAAGCAATTTTTACATGAACTTCTTTAGCTCCCGCATCATATAACATCTTAACAATTTTGTGAGAGGTCGTTCCTCTTACTAACGAGTCATCTATTAAAATAATTCTTTTGTCTTTAATCGTAGATTGATTAGCATTTAATTTTAATTTAACCCCAAGACTTCTAATTTTTTGACTAGGTTCAATAAAAGTTCTACCAACATAATGATTTCTAATTAAGCCTAATTCAAAATTTATCCCTAAATGTTGAGCAAACCCAAGAGCTGCTGAATTTCCAGAATCTGGAACAGGCACCACTATATCTGCTTCAATTTTATTTTCTTTTGCAAGTTCAATACCAAACTTTTTTCTATACTCATAAGCTGATTTACCATTTAGTAAACTATCTGGCCTTGCAAAATAAATATATTCAAAAACACAAGGGCGAACTTTTCTAGGAGGAAAAGGTTTAATACTTTTTAATTCGTTTTCTTCAACATAAACCACTTCACCATTTTCAACATCTCTAATATATTTTGCGCCAATAATATCTAGCGCACAAGTTTCAGATGCAAATACAAAACTATTCTTAATTTTACCAATCACCAATGGTCTTATTCCATGAGGATCCCTAACACCGATTAAAGTATTTTGGGTAAGCATAACTAAAGCATAACCACCTTGAATTTGAAAAATTGCGTCAATAATTTTATCAATAGTTTTATTACGCTTTGATTTTGCAATGAGTTGAACAATAGTTTCAGTATCAGATGTCGTATGAAAAATTGCACCATCTTCAACCAATTTATTTCTTAGGGTAATGGAGTTGGTTAAATTCCCATTATGCGCAACACCTATGCCTCCTGCATTAGTGTCAGCAAAGAAAGGCTGAATATTTCTTAAAGTATTTTCACCAGTTGTACTGTATCGATTATGACCAATAGCATAGTTACCCGGTAGACTATTTAATACTTTTTCTTTATTGAAATTATCACCCACCAAACCAAATCTTTTTTCAGAATGATATTTTTTGCCATCAAAAGTGACAATTCCACAACCTTCTTGACCTCTATGCTGTAGAGCATGTAAGCCTAAGGCAGTAAGTGCAGCAGAATCTTCACTATTGCTGACGCCAAAAACTCCACACTCTTCTTTTAATTTTGGATTATATATCTTCAATTTTTTCTTTAGAATTTTGGTAACTTTTTTCATTTGGAAATTCTTTTACTAGATAATTACTACCTTTTTCAATGTATGGAAAGGTGTATGATTTATCAATGTTAATTGGCCATTTGTTATAATTATAAACAATATCTATGGCTGTGAATAAGCAAACACAGATTATATAGCTTCTAATAAAACCAAAAAATAAACCAAAAATAGAATCGAGTCTTCCTAGTCCAACAAACTTAATAGTTTTACTGATTGTTCTATTGGCAATTAAGATAATGAATATAACCAAAACAAAAATAACAACTCCAAGGGTTACATCAAGCACATACTCACTATCAATTATGTTTTTAAAATAGGGTTTAATTCTTGGAAATAAGATTAAAGTGACCACATAAGCCAATAACCATTTTGAAGCTGACAACAAACTTAAAACAAAACCCTTACTGTAACATTTGATGACAGACATTATTGTTAAAATTAAATAGATGAGATCAATTAAAGAGATTGTTTCATAAAAATCTTTTAAAACATCCAACATAACTGTTTTATTTTCCGAAAGGTTTACTAATTAGTAGAAGAGAAGGAAGTAGGGTTAAAACAGAAATCATTGCTAGCAACATGGCTATGCCAGTAAATACACCAAAATAAATTGTGGGTATAAATTTAGAGAAAACTAAAATTGAAAAACCAAATACTATTGTAATTGAAGTATTGAGTATTGCAACGCCAACAGTTGAGTGACAAGTTTTAAGTGTTTTATTGTAATCGTTAGTTTTAGTAAACTCTTCCTTAAATCTGTAGATATAATGAATGCTATTATCGACAGCAATACCAATGGTAATGGCTGCGATAGTGATAGTCATCATATCAAGAGGTATTCCAAGTAGCCCTATAATTCCTAAGATAAAAAAAGCTGCAATAAAGTTTGGCACAACTCCAATTAAAGATAATTTAACATTTTTAAACAAGATTAAAAACATTATAAAAATTCCAGTCATTACCAATCCCAGAGTTAGTATTTGAGATTTAAATAAGCTTTGTAATAAATTGTTAAATAAAATTAACACACCACCTAGTTTAAATTCCTCTTTACTTAATTTTAATTCATTTTCTAAATCATAATTAATTTTATTTATTAAATCATTTCGTCTTAATCCTTCTTGAGAGTCGATAATTCTTAAGCTTATTCTTGCTTCATTATCTTTAATTGAAATATATGGATCTATAATTTCTTTTTTAATACCTTCTGGGATCTTAGAATATAAAACACCCATCTCTAAAGTTCCTAATGGCTTATTATTATTAAGCTGGGTTGCAACTTCGATAATGGAACTAAAAGATAAAACCTTACCGATTGCCGGTAAACTATCTAAATAATTATGAACAGACTGAATTTTATCGATTTTATCTTTAGTAAACCAATATTTTTCATCATCTTGACTCTCTTCATCATCCCAACTTTCAAATTCATCATCCTCACTTGATTTTTCTTCTATTCGTTTAGGAAATTTTAAGATTACCTCCAAAGGTGTGGTGCCACCTAATTTTTCATCAATTAGTTTCATGCCCTTATAAATTTCAGTGTCTTTATTAAAATAATTTATAAAACTATTTTCAACCTCAAGACGGCTTATACCAAGGACACTTGCAATTAAAATAAAACCAGTAATTACAAAAATAATACTTTTATTATTAATAGATATTTTTCCAAGAAAGGCAGTAATCTTTGAACCTTCATCTTCTTTAATGCTAATATTATTATTAGACATGAAGTTTAGAAGTGTTGGCAGCAACGTAAAGGTTATAATAAATGAAGTGATCAAACCAAAGGTCATCATCCATCCAAAATCTATAATAGGTTTTATGCCACTAAATATTAATGAAAGGAAAGCACATATTGTAGTTAATACGGTATAGATAATTGGCCAAAACATTTTGCCAGTGGTCATTGAGATAATTTTAAAATTATCTAAATTTGGAAAATCATTCTTTAGCTGTAGAAAACGAGTGCTCATATGAATATTCATTGCCATAGTTAAGATCAACATCAGTGCAATAAAGTTTGATGATATAACAGTTACTTTCCAACCAAGTAGACCAAGCAATCCAGTCATAATCAATACAGAAAAGAAACAGCTACTAATTGGAACAATGATCCAAATTAATTTTCTAAAAACAAACCAGAGTGTTGCGATGATAAACAATAGAACTCCTAGGCCAAATACAATAATATCACTTTTGATAAATGACATCATATCATCAGCAATCATAGGGATACCACCTAGGTAGATCTTACCTATATCTTCATAGCTTTTGATAATCTCTCTTATTTCAGTAATGTTTTCGTGATTTTTCTTCTTTAAAGTGTCTTTATAAATTTCTATTTCTTCATCAGTTTTATTTTCTAAATCTTTTAAATCATTCTTTTTGATATAAACAATTATACCACTAGTATTACCATCTTCACTGATAACAAAATTTCTAAAGACAGGGCTGTTT
Organism: Candidatus Pelagibacter sp. PS_41; assembly: GCF_059417725.1. Taxonomy (NCBI): domain Bacteria; kingdom Pseudomonadati; phylum Pseudomonadota; class Alphaproteobacteria; order Candidatus Pelagibacterales; family Candidatus Pelagibacteraceae; genus Candidatus Pelagibacter; species Candidatus Pelagibacter sp. PS_41. The sequence goes on from NZ_CM182062.1 coordinate 303,270, forward strand.
AGTATTTCTTTAAATCCCCGTTCAGTATCAACACCCTCATCTTTTAGAGTTGTAAAACTTTCCAATCTTTCTTGTAGAGGTGCTTCTGAATTATTTAATAAAGGAATATCTAGCAAGGTTACTACACTATGTACCCAGTCTAGGCTTTGAATTTTATATTTAAGACTTAAAAGATTATTAATTGAAGACGCTGTAACCATTCCTTCATTAGGAGAGTAGGTTAGAACTAAAAATTCTTTAGAGCCATATCGTTCAGTAATTTCTTGTAGATATTTAAGATCAGGATCTCCTTCAATTAAAAGGGTTTCAGATGAAGCATCTAATCTAAAATCTTTTGAAAAATAACCAAAACTTAGCAACGTTATTATAAGCAATACAAAAATTGATTTTGGATTCTTTAATATAGTGTTTTGGTATAAATGAGATAGCATTTAAGACTAATATATTTGATATTAGTTACTTTGAGTATCTTTAAATTTAGTAAACATTGCCTCAAATTCTACCATGATATTACCTGTGGGCCCGTGTCTTTGTTTTCCAATAATAAGTTCAGCTAAATTTGATACTTCATTCATTTTAGCCTGCCATTCTGCATGCTCAACGGTTGCTGGTCTTGGCTCTTTTCTTTCCAGATAATAAGCTTCTCTATAGACAAACATTACTACATCCGCATCTTGTTCAATTGATCCTGATTCTCTTAAATCTGATAATTGAGGTTTGTGATCATCTCTTTGTTCAACAGCTCTTGAAAGTTGTGATAGAGCAATAACTGGAAGTTTAAGTTCTTTTGCCATTGCCTTAAGTCCTTGAGTGATTTCAGAAATTTCCTGAACTCTACCGTCTCTATTTCCAGAAGATCCTCTCATTAATTGAATGTAATCAACTACAATTAAATCTAGACCAAATAATCTTTTAATTCTTCTTGCTCTATTACTCATTGCAGCAATACTAATTGCTGGAGTTTCATCTATATAAAGAGGTAACTCAGCTATGTTTTTTGATGTTTCAATAAATTTATCAAACTGTTCATCTGATATTCTTCCACGTCTTATATCATTTGATTTAATTCTTGATTGCTCTGCTAGAATTCTAGTTGATAACTGTTCTGAAGACATCTCAAGAGAAAAAAATGCTACTGATGATTTCTTTCCAGCTTCTTGTAATTTTTGTGCAGCATTGAATGCTATATTGGTTGCAAGTGCGGTTTTACCCATTGAAGGTCTTCCAGCAATAATTATTAAATCAGAATTATGTAATCCACCTAACCTATCATCTAAATCTCGAAGACCTGTTGGCACTCCAACAATTCCTTCATCATTTTTATAAGCAGCAGAGGCCATTTCAATGGTTTGCTTCATTGCTTCATCAAATTTAATTAAAGATGAGTTGAACGAACCTTTTTCAGCTAAATCAAATAATAATCTTTCTGAGTTTTCAATTATGTTTTGACCATTAGTATTAAGGTCATTTATTTTTGCAGCATCAATTGTATTTTCAGAAATTTTAATTAATTCACGTCTGACGAACATGTCATAAATAATTCTTGAATACTCAATCGCTTGTCTTGAAGATGTTGAAAATTTTGTAACTTTAACTAAGTATTCAGGTACATTAATTTCATCTTTTTCATTTTCAAAATAATTCTTTAAAGTGATAGGGTTTGCGAGCATCCCTTTGTAAATAAGACTTTCAATTGCAGAAAATATTTTCTGATGCATTGGATCATAAAAATTAATACTTGAAACTACTGTATTAATTTCATCAAATATTTCATTCGACACCAAAATAGACCCAATAACGGATTGCTCAGCTTCGATGTTGTTTGGTAATTCTTTGAAGGTATCTTTGACTATGCTTAGATTATTTTCCATGAGTAAATCTTATCTGAAAAACGATTTTAAAAAATAACAAATATATGCTGGGGAAAAAATTGTATAATTACTGAATATTTTCTGCTGTAACTACATTAATTGTAATTTCAGAATCCACTTGTGAGTGTAAAATAATTTTTACTTTAAATTTACCAAGTGATTTAATTTCAGTTACGGGTTGTATCATTGATGGTTTAATATCTAATTTATCATTCTCTAATAATATTTTAGAAATTTCAGTTGGTTTAACTGAACCATAAAGCTCTTTGTTTTCTGTACTCAATTTTTTAATTTCATACTCTTTACCATTTATTTGTTCTGAAATTTTTTGAGCTTCTTTCTTTTTCTCAGCATCTTTTTTACCTAGCTCAGTTTTAATTTTTTCAACTTCAGCAATGTTTTCTTTTGAAGCATATAAAGCTTTTTTATTTGAGATAAGAAAATTTCTAGCAAAACCTCTTTTAACATCTATGATTTCACCAATAGATCCAATTCTTCTAAGATTTTCTAAAAGAATAACTTTCATCTAAATTAACGCTAAATTTCTAGCTCTCTTGATAGACAGTGAAAGCTCTCTCTGTTTTTTTTGAGAAACGTTAGTAATTCTTGATGGTAAAATTTTGCCATTTTCAGACATGTATTTTTTTAATAACCTTATGTTCTTATAATCAACCTCTGGAGCACCTTTTACCGATAGTGGGCAAGATTTTTTAAATTTATATTTGTTTGGTTGAAAAATACTTAATTTTGCAAAGTTACTTTGACTTCCTTTTTTTTTATTTCCAGCTCTTTTTTTTGATGGCATAATTAGTTCTTATTAAAATCTTTTTTGTATTCTTTTTTTTCGTATTCATCCTTTTTTGAGAAATATTTAGCTTCTAAGTCAAATTTTTTAACTTTAACCGTCATATATCTTAAAAGGTTTTTATCAATTGCTTCATTCTTCTCTAATTCTTCTATAATTTTACCAGCACCTTTAATTTTAAAGTGCATGTAGATACCTTTTTTATTTTTTTTGATCTCATATGCTAGGTTTAGCAATCCCCAATCTTCAGTTTGTACAATCTCACCCTCATTTTTTTCAATTATTTTAGAGTATTTCTCAGTTAATGACTTAACTTGAGTAGGGCTTGTGTCTTGTCTTGCTACTATAGTGTGTTCGTATAAATTCATATTTGTTCTTTAATAAAAAGTGAGGATATACTATTATAATTATTGAATTACAACACTTAAAACCATAATAAACTTTAGATATTTAAATGTTTTCTGTTATATTTCCAGGCCAAGGCTCTCAATTAGTAGGAATGGGCAAAGACTTACATAATAAGCATAGTCTAGTTCAAGATTTATTTAAAGAAGCAGATGACACCCTTGGATTTTCCATATCAAAACTTGTTTTAGAAGGTCCAAAGGAAGATTTGGATCTAACAGAGAATACTCAACCAGCAATATTTCTTGTTAGCTATTCTATATTTAAACTTATTAAGGAAGAATTTAAAATAGACTTAAATAAAGCAAGTTTTTTTGCAGGACACTCATTAGGAGAGTATTCAGCCTTAACTTCTGCTGGATCATTATCATTTTCAGACACATTAAGAATATTAAAGATCAGAGGAAATGCTATGCAAAGCTCTGTACCAAAAGGTGTGGGCGGAATGGTTGCAGTTTTAGGCTCTGAAATTGAGACAATAGAAAAAATTATTACAGATAACAAAGATAAGTATGAGTGTTACATAGCAAATGACAATTCTATGGGGCAGATAGTGCTAAGTGGTAAGATAGATGATTTAGAAAAAATAATGGGTGATTTAAAAGCTGCAAATATAAAAAATATAAAACTTCCGGTTAGTGCCCCATTTCATTGTAAATTAATGAGCAAAGCAACTTTGGTAATGAATGAGGAAATAGCAAAATTGAATTTTAAAGAATCAGAAAATAAACTGATTTCAAATGTAACTGGTAAAGAAATATCAGATTCTAATGAATTAAAAGATTTATTGGTAAAACAAATTGAAAGTAGAGTTAGATGGCGAGAAAGCGTTTTATTGATGATTGAAAAAGGAGTTACTCAATTTATAGAGATAGGCCCAGGTAAAGTTTTGTCAGGTTTAGTAAAAAGAATTGATAAAAATGTAAAAGTTAGTGCAATAAATAGTGAAGAAGATATAAAGTTAATAAATATAAATGAGTAGTTTAAAAGATAAAAATTTTATAGTCACAGGTGCTTCAGGTGGAATAGGAAATTCCATTGCTGAAAAACTACATGAACAAGGTGCAAAAGTTTTAGCAACAGGAACAAGAATTGAAAAATTAGAAGAACTAGCAAAAAAATTTAATGGCATTAAAACTCTCAAGTTTGATATTTCTCAACACGAAAAAATTGAAGAATTTATTAATGAAGCTACTGAAAAATTAGGTGGTTCACTTGATGGTATTATAAATAATGCTGGAATTACAAAAGATAATTTAACAATAAGAATGAGCTTGGAAGAGTGGACAAAAGTAATAGATATAAATTTAACTTCTACTTTTTTAATGTGCAAATATTCTATTAAAAAAATGCTTAAGAATAAGTCTGGAAAAATTGTTAACATAACATCTGTTGTGGGTCACACAGGAAACGTAGGTCAGGCTAATTACACAGCATCTAAAGCAGGAATTGTTGCAATGTCTAAAAGCTTAGCAATTGAGTATGCTAAAAAAAATATTAATATTAATTGTATCTCTCCTGGCTTTATAAGCACTGCCATGACAGATCAGATAGATGAGAAACATAAAGAAGCAATTATTGCTAAAATTCCATCAAATAAACTAGGTAAGCCCGAAGATATTGCTAATGCTGTAATATTCTTAAGTTCAGATCAATCTGACTATATTAATGGAGAAACTATACATGTAAATGGAGGCATGTATTTGGGTTGACAAAATCCCTTTTTAAACTATTAACGAAATATAACAAAAAGGATCAATATGTCAGAAGATATTTCAAGCAAAGTTAAAAAAATTGTAGCAGACCATTTAGGAATAGATGAAGCAAAAGTTCAAGATGACTCTAGCTTTATTGATGACCTTGGAGCTGATAGCTTAGATACAGTTGAATTAGTTATGGCTTTCGAAGAAGAATTTGGTTCAGAAATTTCAGATAGTGAAGCTGAAAAAATTCTAACTGTTGGTGATGCTGTTAAATTTATTGAAGGCAAAGCTAACTAAAAATTTAAATGTCCAAAAAAAAAGATGGGATAATGGTGATTTTATCATCCCCATCTGGGGCAGGTAAAACCACATTAGTAAAACTTCTCTCTCAAAATAAAGACTTTCATATATCGGTATCTCATACCACTAGAAAACCAAGAACTAATGAAATTGCAGATAAAGATTATTATTTTGTTAATCATGAAAAGTTTGAAACCTTAATTAAAAACGAAGAATTCTTAGAATACGCAAAAGTATTCAATCACCTATACGGAACCACAAGAACACCTGTGATTGAAAAGTTAGAAAAAAGTGAAAATGTAATATTTGATATTGATTGGCAGGGTGCTGATCAAATTAAAAATAAAAAGCTAAACTATAAACTAATTACCTTTTTTATCTTGCCTCCTAGTAAGGAAGTTTTATTTGAAAGACTATCTAATAGGCACACCCATGATAAATTAATTGTAGAAGAGAGAATGAAAGAGTTTACTAGAGACGTTTTACATTGGATTAATTATGATTATGTGATCATCAATGATAATCTTGAAGAATGTTATTCAAAAATCAATAATTTAATTGACGCTGAAGTTAACAATGGCTCAAAAGATTACGATAAAGAGTACATAAGAAAACACGTAGAAAAATTAACGTTTTAGATCCTCATATTCTTTTGTCAGCTTAAAGTAAATTTCAGGTTCAAGATTTTGTGGTCTTAGATTAAGATCAATATTAAATTTACTAGCAACTTCCTTAGCATTATTAAATATTTGGTTAAAAGGTTTTTTTAACATTTTTCTTCTTTGACTAAAAAAAACTCTAGTAATCATTTCAAGATTTTTAGCATCTTTTAATTCAAAAGAATTTTCTTTAGGAGTAAACAATAAAAGAGAACTATCTATTTTGGGACGAGGAGAAAAACTTTGAGGTTTAATATTTATTATTTTTTCAACATTTAGCTTCCAATTAGTTAGAATGGAAAGACGTCCATATTTTGAATTATTAGAGTCAGCAATAATTCTATCAGCTACTTCCTTTTGAAACATTAGTAGTAAGCTTTCAAACCAAAATTTTTTATTAATGTTTATGATCCACTTAGAAAGTATCTCTGTTGAGATATTATAAGGCAGGTTGCCAAACACCACTAATTTTTGGTCAGTAATTTCATTTTCTGAAATCTTTAAAACATCATCATTTATAATTTCTATCTGATTAGCAAACTTTTCTTTTAAAATTAAAGAGAGCTCGTCATCTTTTTCTATAACAAAAAATTTTTTTGGTTTTTTTTTTAAAATGTAACTTGTCAAATTCCCACTTCCAGGACCTATTTCTAAAATTTCTTTATCAGCAATTTTTACTATAGACACAATTTTCTCAAGAACTTCTCTATCTATAAGAAAATTCTGTCCAAGGCTTTTTTTAGCTTTGAAATACACTTACTTGTCTAAAAATTTAATTGCTTGGACTAAACTTTGAGGGTTAGATCTATTTTTACCTATCATTTTTTCGTTAGGTCCATGATCAGGTGAAATTCGAATAAAAGGCAATCCAAGAGTAATATTAATTGCGTCAAATTCAAATAAAGTCTTAAGGGGCGTTAATACTTGATCATGATACATACCAACCACAACATCATATTTTTTAGAAACCTCTTTTAGAAAAATAGTATCAGCTGGAAAAGGACCAAATAAGTTAATTTTTTTTCTTCTTAAATATTTAATGGCAGGCTTAATTATTCTTTCTTCTTCACTGGTTTTATAATTACTTTCACAATGAGGGTTCAGTCCAGTAATTGCAATTTTTGGTTTCTTCTTTAATCTTTTTTTATAAAATTCATTAATTAGAAGCACAAGATCAATTATTTTATTCTTTGTAATTGATTTGTGTACTTCTTTAAGAGGTATGTGGGTAGTTAGAGGACTGACAGATAGCCTCTTGTTATAAATTAACATGGCAAATTTATTTTTTTTAACTTCAGTTTTATTAGCGAAGAATTCAGTCATACCAAAAAATTTATCTTTTAAAAAAGTTTTTTTTGATATCGGTCCATTTATTAATCCTATAAATTTATTTGTTTTCAAAAGATTTAAAGCAATATCAAAACTATTTTTAATGTACAAGTTAGAGCTTTCAGAGATTTTATCAAATACTTTTTTAAATTTATAATCCACGTTTATTATATTTAATTCTTTATTAGTTAATAAATTTAATACAATTTTTTTTGTATCGATTAAATTAATCTTAAAATTGAATCTTAACTTTTTCATTTGCTGTGCAACTAAATTTTTTGAAGCTATTAATATAATAGGTTTTTTAAAATTATTTTTTTTTAAAGATTTAAAAAAAATTTCTAAAAATATACTGTTGGGTTCTCCAGCTACTATTAGAATAGCTTTATTTTTCATTTATGAAAATCTGTTGTTCAATTTTCTTAAAATGAATTATTGAAAATTCATTAAATTGTCTATTTTTTTCACTAATTATCATCTTCTTAAGTTCTTCATCAACATTGAATTCTTGGTCTTCTTTTTTAATATCATTTAAATAGATAATTAAAAAACCAGATGCTATTTTTATTGGTTGTGTAAATTCTCCAATAGATAGCTTATTCAACATATTGTTAACTGTATCTGAAATTTCATTTTTATTCACCCAACCTATTTTTCCGCCATTTTTAGATGAATCCGAGATACTATAAATTGATGCCGCAGTTTCAAAAGAATTTTCCTCTATAGTTTTCTTTATATTTTTTAATATTTTTTGATACTCTTTTTCATCTTTAGATTGAAATAGAATTTCTGATATTAAATATCTATTCTGTGATTGTGGTTGACTTAAATTTTTTTCCAGTTCTTTTTTCAATCTTAGCTCATCCAAGTTAATAGATTTATTAAACTTTTCAAAGATTAATCTATTCCAAGCCTTTTCTATTGCAAGTTTTGCAGAAATCATTTCAATATTTAGATCAAAATTTGACAAATACTTATTAAATTCATTTTCATTAGCAATGTTTAATCTATTGTAAATTTTTTCAATCAATAAACTTAACTCAGGATCTTTATAATTTATATTATAATACCTTGATATTTCTTTTTCTTTAATTTCTTCTCTAACCAATGACTCTTTTGCTATTTCATAAATTTGTTTTTTTGGCAAATTATCCAATGCTGGATTTAAAGCCAGTAAATAATTGACCTCTTTTTGTATATCAAAATTAGTAATAACTTTATTATCAATACTAACAATAATTTCATATCTATCTTCAGCAATTAAAGTAGAGGATAGGAGGTTAATTATTGCCAAGAATATAAAAATTTTTTTAATCATTATTTTGAGAAGCTAGGTGTATTTAATGAGCCAAAAGGAATTATTGTTAAAGAAAAAAACAGCTCTTCATTTGGTTTTAAATCTCTATCAGTATAATAATCTTTATTATATTCTAGAGAAGCTACTAAACAGTCATTTTCATATTGATATATTATATTATAAAACTCTTTAAGATCTGTTTCTTTATTTCTTCTTTCACGAAATAATATTTTACTGTTATTGTCTAGAGCTAAACTAGTTTCATTTGAAAGATAGCTGGTACTACCCATTGTATTATTTTCTTCCAAAAACTCAAAAGAAGTTACAAAATTGTTGATAGAAAAAGTTGATTTAATCTTGTTGTAATTTAAAGTTTTAAAATTATCATCTAAAGCAAAATTATACTCAAAGTCTAAGTACTGATTGGCATTAAGTTTAACATCTCCAAATAAGTTAGACACTTTATTATTCATAGTTGTTTTGGTTGGAAGATTATTATTATCATTAGCTCTATAAATTTGCGCTAGATCAATTTGAAATATATTAGATCCATCACTTTTATTTAAATTATACTCTGTACCAAGTGTTAATGATTGACCACCTTCTAGGGATTCTCTTAACCCAAGTCTGTTAGTTGAAAATATATTAGTGTTATTAATTTTTCTATCTAGTGTTGTAATATTATCAGATTTATTAGGACTTAAAAAAAGAGACAATTTAGGTGTAAATTCTCTAATATAATTATCAGTTTCTTTTACTAGTGGAATGGAAGTATTTAAATCTATCAATGAAAATAAATTAGAGGTTTCTTTATCTTTGTAAGTGGAAGAATTTTTACCATGTTTATTTGAATTTTTTAGATTTACGGCATAATTACTTTTAAAACCAAATTTTGAAAAAACAGGATTAGAAGAAAAAATAAAATCATTAACAATTAACTGCTCAGTTTTATTAGTTTCATATTTTCTTTGAAAGCCACTCACCCGGTAATCAAAATTACCAAGATAATCAAATTGAGTTGATAAAGTTTTGTTAATTGAAAAATTTGGATAAACATATTCAAATTTATCACTTGAATTTGTTAAAGATAAGTCCTCGTAAGCTTTAAATTCAATTTCTATATCCAAATTTTCTTTAGACATATCAAAATTAAAGTAATTATTCATCATGGCAGGACTAAAATTTTTTTGAGTTTTAATATTATCTGTTTTTAAGTAGGTATCATGTGAGGTGGTTTCAAAATTAATTTCTAAATTTAAGTCTTCAAAATTAATTAAGGAATTAGAGAAAAAATGTGACTTATTTCCACCATTCATATTTTTATAACTAAAATCAAGGATATTTTGATAGTTCTTTTCCACTTGTCTAAATTCATTTTGAATCATGAAATCACCTTTTGTGTAAAATCGAGGAGTTATTGTTAAATCTTTATTTTCAGATATTGCAGCAAAATAAGGAATTCTCAAAGAGTTTCCAATAGTAGAAGAATTCACTAAACTTGGCATTAAAAAACCAGACTGTCTTTCTACAGTAGGATCAGGGTGAAAAAACTTTGGAAAATAAATAATAGGTTTATCGTATATTTTTAACCAGGCATTTTTATAGTTAATAGTTTTTTTTACTTTATCATGTTTTATCTCTGAAGATTGTAAGCTCCACGGGGGGCAATCATCATTTTTTTTACATGATGTGAAAATACCTTTTTTAACAATAGTCTCGTTTTTATTTAAAGAAAGAGAGGCACCCTTAAGTCTAGGATCATTGTTCGAGTTTCCAAAAATATTCTTATTAAAGTTAATCTCCACATCTTTTGCAAGAAGTGTACGATTATTTAGATCAATTATTGTATTTTCAAATAGATAATTATTTTTATCTGCATCAAGCATAATTATATCATTTCCATGAAATAGTTTTTTATCAGTCAGATATACGAAGTCCTTTACAGATATTTGATTATTAAATTTATCTATCAATATTGTCTTAAATTTTGATTGAATAGTATTTTCATTTTTTAAATATTCAATGTTATCTGTAATAATTTTATAATCATTTGCTAATTTAATATAAGTTTTTCCATTTGAAATAATTTTTTCAATTTTTCTGTTATATAAAATTTCGTTACTTTTTATTTGAATGTCTTTTAAGCTATCATAAAATATGACATCATCTTTGATTAACAATTCAGAAGTTAAATTATTAAAAATAGAATTCTTCGCAGTTATTTTAATATTGTTAATGCCTTTAACTTCAACTCCATTACTCGCTTGTATCACATCTCCGTTATTAGTTATTTCGATAGTATTACTTTCAAAAGTGAGTTCATTAGAATTTGCAGAATTGTAAAAAATAAAACTTAATAATAAAAGTAGCAAAATTTTAAAAAAATTATTTTTCATTCAATTTTACAACTCCTATAGATGATAAAATTAATAATAGAAAGATAGGTAACCAAACTGAAAGTAAAATAGGGATTTGTTCATTTCTTCCCAGTGCATCAAAAAAAAATGTGATATAGTAAATTATTACAGAAAAGATTATTCCCCCAGATATATAAAATATTTTAGGTTTTTGATGGGGTATATTTATCATAATAATACTAGATAAAATTGTTATAACAGTCAAATAAAAGGGGTATGCAAAAAGATTAGCAATGTGCATATCCAAATCTATTACTGAATAGTTGATTAATTGATAATCCCTACGATGCTTTAGTAGCCCCATAAATGTTAAAGAAGATAAATCAGAGTATAAGTTATTAATTTTTTGATAATTAAAATTTGTATTAAAAATATAATTTTCTTTCATAGATGTTTTTCCATATTTATCTGTAATCAGTGCTTGATTCATGACCCAATCATTTTTTGAAATATTTACCTCATCAGAAAAAATTTTTTTAATAATAGAAAAGTTGTTATTAATGACTATGATTTCAATATTATACAATTTATTTTTTGATATTTTTTCTGCGTTAACAAATAATATATCTTCATTATACTCATCTTTGATCCATAAGCCATTTTCTGTAACACTAGCAAGATATTTACTATCATTACTTTCAGCATTCTTAAGCTCAATGTACTTAAATTTTAGAATAGCTGAAAAGTTATAGAATAAAGTGAGAATAAGAACTGCAGACACAAAAGCACTTAGTGTGATTATTTTTAATATCTTTATATTACTAAGACCATAACTTTTAAATGCATTAAATTCATTTGAATTAATAAAATTAATAAAGAAAAATTGAATTCCAATTAAAAAAATAAAGGGAAATAATTGAAACAAAATTGAAAAGGAATTCAAGAATACAAGTAGTATTGGAAAGTAAATATTAACATCAGTCTCAGAAAAAAAAGTTACCTCTTCAAATGTATTCATAATGATCACCAATCCAAAAAATACAAATGTGACCATTAAAGTAGTTGATAGAAATTTTTTAATTATGTAATTTTGATATACCTTTAAAATCATGTTATTTTTTTTTTCTCAATTTTAAAAATAAGATTTGATAAATTATTAAAAAAGAAAAAACTGGAATTGCTATGTATATTAAATTATTTATTATTTTATTGCCCGTATAATTTAACAGTATATCAGATAATATAATAAAAAAAATACCAGTTAAAAATATTTTAATTTTAAAAGAAAAATATCCTTGTGTATTTTTTGATTTTAATAATATTAATGAAGCAATTAATCCAATTAACGCAATATAAACTGGTAAATACATTCTTTTAAAAAGTTCTTGATAAATATTTTTTAAAAAATTTGAATTACAATTTAAACTTCTGATAACAACACTTGTATTGAGGTTTTTTTTTAAAAAATCAAAGCACTTAATTAAATCGATAGTAGCAATCTCTTGTACTTTTGGTGTTTTAGTAGTCTTGGATGAGTAATTTTCTAAATTAAATTGGGTAGTACGAAAATTAAAGGAGGTTGTTTTATTATTTTTGTTAACTTTTAGTATTTCCCCATTGTTTAGTAGAAGTGTCTTTTTATTATCTTTGAGAATTATATTACCTTTTTCTGCAATAATAATCTGAATATTATTTGTGTTTGTCTCATCTTTTAAAAGAATTTTACTAAATGAACCATCCTCATTTTTTTCGTCTATAAAAATTGTTAATCCTTTTACTGTGTCTATAAATTTTTTAGGTTTAATTAAGTTAGGAAAAAAATCTAAATTTGAATTTCTTATAAAGGATCTTGACTTATCTTGAGTGTAGGGAACTGCAATTGTAGAAAAAATAATTTGAAAAATAACAAAAATCAGAGAAAGTTGAATTATTTGGTTAATAACCTGTAATTTATTTACACCATACGACCAATAAATTAATAACTGGTTTTTATCCTCATAGTCAGAAACAATGTAAAAAACAGATAAAAAAAATACAAAAGGTAAGCTTTGTGAAAATATCTTTGGCAAAGATAGTAGGGTAAATAAAAAGTAAACTTTAAAACTATGCCCATCTTCGGTTACTATATCAAGGTAGTTTACAGCTTGTATGACCCATATGATTAGAGTTAATGCAATACTAGAAATCAAAAAAAAAAGAAATATTTCTTTTTGAAGTTTATTAAAAATGATTTTTTTCATTGAAAATGTTAATTTTTAGTCATATATAGCATTAATCGCTTCTTGAGTGTATTTAAATTATGTCCATTAAAATTAATTATTCTTTTAAATCTGGAAACAAGGTACCTGCTAATCTAATCTATTTTGTTGATGAAGATTTTAGCCTGAAAAGATTAGAAAAGATTATTTCTAGCTCTGAATTCTCCTACATATCAGATTTATTAAAAAACAGTGATTTAAAAAAAAATTTTCTAGTTTTCAGGATTAATTCAAAAAAAACCATATATCTTGTGTCAATTAAAAAAAATTTAAAAACATCAGATATAGAAAGTTTAGGTGCTAAATTTCATAAGTATATTGATTACAAAAAAGATAAAGATTATTTTATAAACTTAGACACAATAAATAGCAGAATAGAAAACCTTGCAGCATATTTTTTGCATGGATTAAAGTTAAAATCATATGAATTCAACCTTTATAAATCTAAAAATAATGAAAAATTAATTTTTATTAATGTAATTGGAAGTAAGAATAAAATAACTGTTGAAAGCATAATAAGATTTAAAGCTTTAGAAGAAGGAATTTTTTTTGCAAGAGATCTTGTCTCAGAACCTGGAAATATTTTACATCCTGATGAGTATGCAAAAAGAATAAGAGGGCTTAAAAAAAATGGTTTAAAAATAAATATTTATGATGAAAAAAAATTAAAAAAATTAGGTATGAATGCATTACTTGGCGTAGGGCAAGGCAGCATTAGAGGATCGTATTTAGTAACAATGGAATGGAATGGTTTAAAAAATAGTTCTAAACCTGTAGCTTTTGTTGGTAAGGGAGTTTGTTTTGATACTGGAGGTATTTCTTTAAAACCTGCAAAATTTATGGAGGACATGACTTATGATATGGCTGGTTCAGCTACAGTAGTAGGTTTGATGAAAAATTTAGCTTTAAGAAAAGCAAAAGTTAATGCTGTTGGTGTTGTAGGGCTTGTTGAAAATATGCCAGGAGGAAACGCTCAAAGACCTGGTGATATTGTTAAATCTTATAGTGGAAAAACAATAGAAATACTAAATACTGATGCCGAGGGAAGATTAGTTTTAGCTGACGCTCTAAGTTTTACAGAAAAAAAATTCAAACCAAAATTTATGATTGATCTAGCAACTTTGACAGGCGCTATAATTGTTTCTTTAGGCTCTGAGTATGCGGGATTATTTTCAAATGATGATAAATTATCAAAACAGTTATTAGAAGTTAGTGAAAAAGTTGATGAAAAGTTATGGAGAATGCCTCTACATAAAAATTTTGATAAATTAATTGACTCAAAAAATGCTGATATGCAAAATATTAACTATGTTGGTGGCGCTGGATCAACGACAGCCGCACAATTTTTACAAAGATTTATTCTAAACAAAACACCATGGGCTCATCTAGATATAGCAGGTATGGCCTTTTCAAAATATGGTGGTGCTTTAAATTCAGGTGGAGCAACAGGTTATGGAGTAAGATTATTAAACCAACTAATAGAGGATCATTATGAGTAATTTAGAGCAAACATTATCAATAATTAAACCAGATGCTGTAGAAAGAAATTTAGAGGAAGAAATTAAGGAGATGTTTCAAGACAAAGGTTTCAAGATTGTAAAAGACAAAAAGATTCAAATAACAAAAAGTGAAGCAGAACAGTTTTATAAAGTTCATGAAACAAAGCCGTTTTATAGTGATTTATGCGCTTATCTTTCATCTGGACCAATAGTTGTTATGGTTCTTGAAAAAGAAAATGCGGTATTGGGTAATAGAGAATTAATGGGAGCAACCAACCCAAAAGATGCTGAAGAGGGAACTATTAGAAAGAAATATGGAATTTCAATTGATAAAAATTCTGTACATGGTTCAGACAGTGTTGAAAATGCAAAGATAGAAATTGATTTTTTTTTTAAAGACTAATTAAATATTTTTAAAATAGCTTTAGGGTAAATTTTGTGTTCTTGCTTAAGAATTTTTCTAGCAAGAGATGATTGAGTATCTTTCTTTGAAATTTTAATTTTTTTTTGCATAATAATTTTTCCAGAATCTAATTTCTCCGTAACAAAATGAACAGTACAGCCTGAAAATTTATCTTTATTTTGAATAGCTCTACTATGAGTGTTCAAACCTTTGTATCTTGGAAGTAGAGAAGGATGGATATTAATTATTTTACCATTAAATTGTTTAATAAATTTACTGGATAGAATTTTCATAAATCCTGCTAAACAAATAAATTTTATTTTATTTTTTTTTAATAAGATAAATAATTTTTTTTCAGTAGTTTTAATATTTTTAAAATTAAATATTTTTTTTTTGATTTGATATTGATTAGCAAATTTCAAACCTTTTGCTTTAATTGTATTTGAAATTATTAAATCTATAGAAATTGGACTTTTTTTGGTTTTTGAAAAATTAATTAAGTTTTTAAGATTACTACCAGTTCCTGAAATGAAAACTGCAGTTTTTATTCTATTAAGACCAATCAATTTTGCCACTAAGTTTAATTTTTTTTTTGCCCGAAGTTATTTTACCAATAACATAAGGTTCAAACTCTTTACTAAAAAACTTACTAATCTTTTTTAAGTTTTGTGGTTTTATAATTAAACAAAAACCAACACCACAATTAAATGTCTTTAACATCTCTTTATCATTAATATTATTTTGTTTTAGCCATTTAAAAATTTTTTTAGTTTTTATTTTATCCAAATCAATATCAGCAGAAAGACCGTCCGGTATCACTCTTTTAATGTTATCCTCAAGGCCACCGCCAGTAATATTGGCACATGAATTTAACAGTTTATTTTGAATCAAATTTAAAATCTCATTAACATAAATTTTAGTTGGTTTGATAAGTTCTTTTTTTAAAAATTTATTATTTTTAAAATTTATATTATTTTTTTTTAAGACATATCGTACTAATGAATATCCATTTGAATGAATACCATTTGATGGGACTGCTAAAATTAAATCATTCTTTTTAATATTTTTTTTATCCAAAATCTTATTGCCATCAACTATCCCTACTGCAAATCCAGCAATATCAAATTTACCTTTTGCATAAGTACCTGGCATTTCAGCGGTTTCCCCCCCAACAAGTTCACAATTTGAAATTTTACATCCTTTTACAATGCCCTTAAGGATTGATTTCAATTTCTTTAAATCTATTTTGTTAATAGAGATATAATCTAAAAATAATAAAGGTTTTGCTCCTTGAACGACTAAGTCATTTACGCTCATTGCAACTAAATCAATACCAATTGAATCAAATTTATTGAGTGTATTAGCTATTTCAACTTTCGTACCCACACCATCAGTGCAGGCTACAATTTTTGGTTTTTTTATATCTTTTGGAATGTTAGATATTGATCCAAAACCACCAATATTTTGAAACTTTTTTTTGCCTTTATTCTTTGTTGAAATTGAAGATATAAATTTAACAAAGTTATCTGCAGCATTTATGTTCACTCCACTTTTTTCATAGGTAAATTTTTCTTTTTTCATTAGTATAAAATATGCAAATTTTTAATAAATTTTTAAGATTTTCAAAACTATATATAATTTTTAGCTATATCGTTCTATTTTTAATAATTTTTTCCACAAGCTATTTGCATGCCAATGCATTTAAAGTATCAAATATTGAAATTTCTTCATCATTTGAGTTAAATTTCCAAAAAAATACTGTAATTGATGATGGTTTTAAAACATCTTTCATTAATCTTTTGTCAATGATCACAACCACTACCGATAAAAAAAAGATTAAAAATACCTCAATTATTAAAATTAAAGAAATGATAGATTCTTTTACAATTTCGAAGGAGAAATTTGTCGACAATGAATACATTGCTATTCTTGAAACAACTTTTAATAAAAAAAAAGTTTTAAAGTTTCTTGAAAATAAAAATATTTTTCCATCTGCACCTATAAAAAATAAAGTTTTATTGATACCTGTTTTATTCGACACTGAAAAAGAAAGAGTCTATCTTTATGATGATAACCCGTTTTATAATAAGTGGAATAAAGAAAAAAATAACTTTCAATTATTAGAATACTTTTTACCAAGTGAAGATTTAGATGATCTAAATAATATCCAAGAAGAAATTAACAATATTGAAGTATATGACTTTAATAGATTGGTAAAAAAATATGACATCAAAGATCATATAATATTAATAGTCTATAAAACAAAAAATGAAGTAAAAATTTTATCTAAAATAAAATTAGACAATTCAACTAAACTTGTAAATAAAACATATAGTGAAATTAATTTACAAAATGAAATCAATATTGAAAAATTAATCATAGATTTAAAAGACGACTATGAAAATCAATGGAAAAAAAATAATGAAATTAATACATCAATTAAACTTCCAATTACTATTTCTTTAGATTCAAAAGATTATAAAAGAATTTCTAAAATAAGAAATGTTCTAGCAAATATGGACCTTATATCAGAATTTTATACATTGAAATTTGATAATCAAAATTTTCAAATTAGAATAATTTATAATGGCTCTCCAAAACTATTCTTAAGCGATATGAAGAAACAAAATTTTGATTTGGTCATGACTGATAATGTATGGGTAGTTAAATGAAAAGTCTGAACCAATTATTACTAGATTTTAATTATGAGCAAAATTTTAAAGATGATGATTTTTATGTTGGAAAAAGTAACTATTACACTTTTGAGATTATAAATAAATGGCCAAAATGGGAAAAAAACATTTTAAATATAAGTGGTGAAAAGTTCTCTGGTAAAACTCATCTTGTTAATATTTTTTTAAAAAAATTTAATGGAATTAAGATTGAATCAAACTTATTAAATAATGGAGATCTTAAAACCATTAAACCCTTTCAATGTATCGTATTAGAGAATTTGACCTTAGAAATTGATGAAAACCTTATTTACACACTTTTTAATATAATTGATCAGGATAATAAATTTTTAATTGTTACATCAAATAAACCGATTGTAGAAATTGATTTTAAGTTACAAGATCTAAGATCTAGAACAAAAAATTGTCTTTTAGCAAAAATCGAAAATCCAGATGATGAGTTAATGTTTGCTATAATACTGAAAAATTTATCAGATAGACAAATTACATTAGATAAAAAGTTGATTGATTATATTATTAAAAGAATAGACAGATCGTATAGCAAAATATTTGAATTCATATATAAAATTGATGAAATTAGTTTAAAAAAAAAAAATCAATCGATTTTAAAATTATTAATGAGGCTTTAGAAAATTAAGTGAATAAGTATAGAACACATAATTGTAACGAATTATCAATATCTAACAATGGAGAAGAGATTATATTATCTGGATGGATCAACAAAAAAAGAGATCATGGTAATTTGTTATTTATTGATTTGCGCGATAATTATGGAATTACACAATGTATTATAGATAAAAGTAATGAAAGTTTTAAATCTCTTGAAAAAATACAGTTGGAAAGTGTAATAAAAGTTAATGGCAAAGTAATAAAAAGGAGTAATGAAACTATTAATTCAGATTTGCAGACTGGTGAGATTGAAGTCAATATATACTCTTTTGAAGTATTGGGCTCATGCAAAGAACTACCAATGCCTGTTTTTAGCGATCAAGAATATGCTGAAGAAATAAGACTTAAATATAGATTTTTAGATCTTAGAAGAAAAAAAATTCATGATAATATTATTTTAAGATCAAAAGTTATTTCTTTTATAAGAAACGAAATGTTTAAATTGGGTTTCTTAGAGTTTCAAACTCCAATTTTAACTTCTTCGAGTCCTGAGGGAGCTAGAGACTTTTTGGTTCCAAGTAGATTAAATCCTGGAAAATTTTATGCCTTACCTCAAGCACCTCAACAATTTAAACAATTAATAATGGTGTCTGGATTTGATAAATACTTTCAAATTGCACCTTGCTTTAGAGATGAGGATGCTAGAGCAGACAGAAGTCCAGGAGAATTTTATCAGCTTGACCTTGAAATGTCTTTTGTAGAACAGGAAGATGTCTTTAGAGTAGTTGAACAATTAATGCTAAATGTTTTTAAAGAATTTTCATCCAAGAAATTAATGCACGAAAGCTTTCCAAGAATTTCTTATGAAGAATCTATGCTTAAATATGGTTCTGATAAACCTGATTTAAGAAATCCATTAGTAATATCAGATTTAACAGAAATATTTTCAAGAAAGGATGTAACTTTTGAAATATTTAAAAAACTTGTAAAATCTGGATCAAAAGTAAGATGTATTGTCACAAAAAATACAAAGGATAAACCTAGAAGTTTTTTTGATAACATTGACAAATGGGCTAAAGAGCAGGGAGCATCTGGGTTAGCTTATTTTACAATTGAAAAAGGTGACAATGTTTCTGCTAAAGGACCTGTGGGTAAATTTTTCTCAGAAGAATCACTTAAAGAAATAATGAAAATAACTGGTGCTGACATAGGAGACAGTGTATTTTTTGCTTGTGGTAAAATTAATGAAGTTGAAAAGATTACTGCTCTTGCAAGAGATAGGATTGCAAGGGACTTAGACTTAATAGATGAGAATATTTTTGCTTTCTGTTGGATTGTTGATTACCCCATGTTTGAAAAAAATGAGATAACTAATAAAATTGAGTTTAGCCACAATCCATTTTCAATGCCTCAAGGAGATATTAAAGATATAGATTTTGATAATCCGTTAAAGATAAAAGCTTATCAGTATGATATTGTTTGTAATGGAATAGAACTATCTTCTGGTGCAATAAGAAACCATGTGCCTGAATTAATGTATAAACTATTTTCAATTGCAGGATATCAAAAAAAGCATGTTGATGAAAAATTTAGTGGAATGATTAATGCTCTAAGTTATGGCGCTCCTCCACACGGTGGAATTGCACCTGGTATTGATAGAATTGTAATGCTTTTAGCTAATGAAAAAAATATTAGAGAAGTTACAATGTTTCCAATGAACCAGAATGCTCAAGATCTAATGATGAATGCGCCTTCTGATGTTAGTGAAAATCAACTTAAAGAACTTGGTTTAGCAATAAAGTTGAAAAAGTAATTTACTTTTTACCCTTTAAACTGATCTTAACATCAGATAAATCAACCAAATTTTTCTTATAATTGTTTCTTACAAATCCTTTGCTGGTAATGTCTTTAACAATTTTAAGTAATTGATTTTGATCTTCAGTATTTTCTTCCTCAGGTGATGATCGGTCAGATCCTCCAATTGCAGGAGTATGAGCTAGATCCTCTCTATTTTGATAAGAGATAGCGAGCTCCCTAAATATATAATCAAGTATAGACGAAGCACTCATAATTCTATCATTTCCATAAACTTTTCCTGATGGTTCAAACTTTGTATCAACATAAGCACTAATAAATTCATCTAAAGGAACGCCGTATTGTAAGCCTAGTGAAATAGCAATTGCAAAATTATTCATTAAAGCTTTTACCAGCTCTCCTTCTTTACTCGTATCAATAAAAATTTCTCCAATTTTACCATCTTCATATTCTCCAGTGTGAAGATAAACTTTATGATCTCCAATAGTTGCTTTTTGAATATAGCCTTTTCTTCTATCAGGCATACTGAAACGTTTACTTACACCTTCATTAATTTTTTTGACAAAAGTAGTATTATTTTCTTTTGATATTGTTTTTGGCTGACTTTGTTCTGAAATAATATCTAATTTTTTTGTTTCAGTTACTTTATTGTTCGAGTCTAAACTCTTTGTTTTTCTAGTATCAAGCTTTACATCTAAAACTTCGAATTTTCCATCGTCTCTTTTTTCTAGATTAGCCAATTCTTTTTCATTGATGTCATCTAAGTAATGATTAACTTTAAAGCTACATGTATAATATGTTTCAACTAAATATTTTGCCATTTTTCCTTTAATTAATTTTTATTTTGAATCTTAAGATAATTAATTTATATACAAATCCTTACTTTAGTCTAATTTAAATTATACAATTTTAGATTGAAGAAAGAATTAAATTATATGTTGATACTTTTAAAAAAAATTTTTGTTTGGTGGAATCAGGAAACACTTGGAACAAAACTAAAGACTTTATTTTTTGGAAAACTTGTTGGGACTGATTCGACAGGAAACAAATATTACGAAAGTAAAGATGGTAAAAGATGGGTTATTTATAGTGATGAAATTGATGCATCAAAAATACCTAACGAATGGTACTCGTGGATTCATTTTACAAAAAATAAAATAGAAAATAATCATGATTTAAAAAAATATGATTGGCAAAAGCCTCATCAATCTAATCAAACCGGCACATCTAACGCTTATCACCCAAATAAAAATAATGAAGATATTAAAAAAAAGTATACTACCTGGAAAAGTTAGTTTTATATCTTTTTCATTGCTAATATTTTTTATAATTTTGTCATCTTCATTGTCTGCTTTAGAAAGTATTCCAAATAGTTTTATTGAGTTAAAAATTTTAGATAAAGTAAGTTCTAAAACCAACTCTTTAAAATTAAATATTGGTGAAGAAGTTAAATTTCAAAATCTTTTAATAAAAAGCCTTAAATGTAAAAATTCAGAGTTTGATGATAATCCAGAAATTACTGCATACATTCAAGTTCAAGATTTAACTAACCGAGATAATAATGAAGTCTTTGTATTTAATGGTTGGACGTTCTCTTCTAGTCCTGCAATCAATCCATTCGATCACCCTGTATATGATATTTGGTTAACAAAATGTTATTAAAATACTTTTTCGTTATCTAACCAACTAACATTAAAATCAGACTCTATAAATTTTTTATGATTAAGAAGAATTTTATGAAGAGGTATTGTTGTTGTGATGCCTTCAATAACAAATTCATCAAGAGATCTATTCATACGTTGAATAGCTTCAGTTCTATTTCTTCCATGAGTAATCACTTTACATACCATACTGTCATAATAAGGAGTAACTTTGTAACCTTGGAATATAGCACCATCCACTCTAGTTCTAAAACCTGAAGGCTGGTGGCACATACCAATTGTACCAGGAGAGGGCTGAAAATTTTTACTAGCATCCTCAGCGTTTATTCTGCATTCTATAGCATGGCCCCTAGGGTTTATATCACTTTGTTTTAAAGCAGTATCTCCAGTGAAAGCAATCCAAATTTGTTCTTTAATAATATCAATACCAGTTACCATTTCAGTAACTGGGTGTTCAACTTGAACACGTGTATTCATTTCAAGAAAATAAAATTTTCCATCTTCATAAATAAATTCTACAGTTCCAGCACCTTCATAACCAATTTTACTTACCATATTGACTGTTCTTTCAAAAAGATCTTTTCTTATTTGATCAGTTAAAACAGGGCTTGGAGTTTCTTCGATTAATTTTTGATGTCTTCTTTGTACAGAACAATCTCTTTCATGCAAATGAACTGTTCTATTTTTACCAGATAAAACTTGAACTTCTATATGTCTTGGATTTTGAAAAAATTTTTCTATATATACTTCATCATTGCCAAAGTATTTTTGTGCTTCAGACTTGGCTGTTGAAAAAGAATTTTCAAATTCTTCTTCTTTATGAACTATCTTCATTCCTTTACCACCACCGCCACCAGAAGCTTTAATTAAAACAGGGAAGCCAATTTTTTTACATAGTTCTTTTGCTTGTTTAATATCTTTTACACCACCTTCGGATCCTTCAATAACAGGCAAACCATGTTCTTTTGCAATTCTTTTTGCTTGAATTTTATCACCCATCATTTCTATAAGTTTGGATGACGCACCAATAAACTTAATATTATTCTCTTCTAGTACTCTGGCAAAGTTAGCGTTTTCAGATAAAAAACCGTAGCCTGGGTGAACAGCTTCAGCTTTTGTAAGTTCAATAGCTGACATTAATGCTGGAATATTTAAATAACTATTTGCAGGTTGATGTGAGCCTATACAAACACTTTCGTCTGCTAATCTTACATGCATACTATCTCTGTCAACGTCAGAGTGCACTGCAACTGTAGCAATTCCCCATTCTTTGCAGGCTCTTATAACTCTAACTGCAATTTCACCTCTATTTGCAATTAAAATTTTTTTAAACATTACTCTACGATGATAATCGTTTGACCATACTCAACAGGCTGGCCATCTTCTACACAAATCTCTTTTACTATTCCTTCAGTTGTAGATGGTATGTGGTTCATAGTTTTCATTGCTTCAACAATCATTACCGTTTCACCTTTTTTAATTTTTTTTCCCACTTCAATGAATTTTTTAGCTCCTGGTTCTGGAGCATGGTAGGCGGTTCCAATAATTGGAGATTTTACTTCAGTTCCAGTAATAGCAGGTTTGGCTGTTTCTTTATTTAATGAAGGAGTGAGCTGAGTTGCAACACTCGAATTTGCAGAAACAGTATTGGTTGATTTTGATACTTTTATTTTTGTATCTTTTTCTGTGTACTCAATTTCAGTTAAATTAAACTCATTAAGATAATCAGTTAATTCTTTAATAATATTTTTATCTATTTTCATTTTTCTAACATGTTTTGCATGGAGATTATGGCTAAAATATATCCAAAATCTCCAAGACCAAAAATACCACCAGTAGCAATATCGCTAATTAGAGATTTTTGTCTAAATTCTTCTCTTTTGTATATATTTGAAATATGAAGTTCAATGATTGGTTTTTTAAAGATATCTAAAGCATCTCTTATAGCAACAGAAGTATGTGTAAAACCGGCAGCGTTAACGATTATACCGTCATGTTCATTTTTTGATTTTTGTATACGAGTAACAATTTCACCTTCAATATTTGATTGATAAAATTCTAAATTAACATTTAATTCTTTAGCTTTAGCTTGGCAGTTTTCTTTTAGTTGTTCAAAAGTTATAGCACCATATTGTGATTGTTCTCTTTTACCCAATAGATTAAGATTAGGGCCATTAATAATTATAATATTATTACTCATCAGAGACTTATATAGTATGAAGAAAATAAAAAAAATAAAAATTAAAGTTAATGGTAAATTTTCATTAATAAATGAAAATTTAAGTCTTTTTACCTTATTGAATAAGCTTAAAATTCCTTTAAAAAAAGTTGCAATTGAATTAAATCACGAAATAGTAGATAAAAAAAAATTAAATAATATCAAATTAAAAAAAGACGACAAAATAGAGATAGTTCACTTTATTGGAGGGGGTTAAAATTGATAAACGATAAATTTATTATTGCTAAAAAAAAATTTAATTCCAGATTAATTGTTGGTACTGGAAAGTATAAAACAATGTCAGAATGTGCAAAAGCAATTAAATTATCTGGCGCAGATATTGTTACTGTTGCGGTAAGAAGAGTAAATATTTCTGATAAGAAAAAACCATTATTGATGGATTATATTGACCCAAAAAAAATTACCTATTTACCCAACACAGCTGGCTGTTTCACTTCAGATGAAGCTCTTAGAACCTTAAGATTAGCAAGAGAAATTGGAGGATGGAAATTGGTTAAGTTAGAGGTTCTAGGTGATAAAAAAAATTTATTCCCTGATATGATAGAAACTTTAAAATCAACTGAAGTTCTAACCAATGAAGGTTTTAAGGTTATGGTTTACTGTAATGATGATCCGTTGATGGCTAAAAGATTAGAGAATGTGGGAGCGAGCGCAATAATGCCACTGGCAGCTCCTATCGGCTCAGGCCTTGGTATTTTGAATCCAACAAATATAAAGATAATAAGAAGTCAGACAAAACTTCCAGTAATAGTTGACGCAGGATTAGGACAGGCTTCAGATGCAACTATTGCTATGGAGTTGGGTTGTGACGGTGTTTTGGCTAACACTGCTATTGCAAAAGCCAAAAAACCTTTTTTAATGTCTTTAGCTTTTAAAGATGCAGTTATAGCAGGGAGACAATCATACTTAGCTGGTAGAATAGAAAAAACTATTTATGGCAGTGCTTCTTCGCCAACTACAGGAATTATTTAAGCAGCTGGATTTTTGTAAAATTTCTTTTTAAAAAAAGGCTTTTTCTTTAACGGTTTTTTATTATTAGAAATTTCATAAGTTTTAGCTTCTTTTTTTTGATCCTCAAGATTTTTTAATTTTTCAAAGTGCTCTACAATCTCAATAGTTTTTTTACTCTTATTTTGTAAATTAATTATATATTCAGGAATTATTAAAGTGTTATCTGCAATAATATCTATCTTTATAAGGTTTTTTTCTTCAAAAAATTTTAAATCTTCTATGAAATTTTCTTTCATAAAATCAGAAATTTTTTGACAAATCTTTAATTCAACAAACTTAGCTTTAGTTAAAACAGCTTTTACTTCTACCATTTTAAGTATTTTAAGTGAAAATGACTCATCAGTTAGTGCTACTTTCCATTTTACAGCACTTTCCCTCAATCTCTGCCTTGACATCTCTAGTAGACCAAATGTGCTAATTCTACCTATTTGTATTCTTGCTCTATCAGTTCTACATTTTTCTTTTAGTCTTCTCTCGACCAGTCTTCTATTACCAAAGCTTAACATATCAATAAAATCTATAATTATTAAGCCAGATAAATCTCTAATCTTTATTTGTCTTGATATTTCATCAGCTGCTTCTAAATTTGTATCTAAAGCTGTGCTTTCAACATTTTTTTGTTTTATCGAACTTCCAGAGTTTATATCAATAGAAACTAAAGCTTCTGTTGGATTGATAACCAAATAACCGCCAGATTTTAGTTTTACTTCTGTGTCATAAATTTGATTTAACTTTCCTTCAATATTTTCTTTAAAAAAAAGAGGGGTTTTTTCTCGATATTTTTTTATTTTTTTTACATGTGAGGGCATCATTAATTTCATAAACCCTTGTGCTTTTTTATATGCTTCATTTCCCTCTACAACAATACTGTTAGTATCTTCGTCATATATATCTCTTAAAGTTCTTTTTATAATATCACTTTCTTGATGAATTAAAGAAGGTGCAATTGAATTTAGAGCTGTTTCTTTTATTTCATTCCATGTTTTAATTAATGTTTGCAGATCATGATCTATATCATTTTTAGTTTTATTAGATCCTGCTGTTCTAACTATAAGACCCATTTCTTTTGGTATAACTATCTCATTTAAAATTGTTCTGATTTTTTTTCTTTCTCCTGGATTAAATATTTTACGAGATATCCCACCTCCTTTTGGAGTATTAGGCATTAACACAATATATTTACCAGCAATTGAAATAAAAGTGCTTAAGGCAGCACCTTTTTGTCCTCTTTCATCTTTTAAGACTTGAACCAAAATTACTTGATTTGGTTTGATAACTTCTTGGATTTTATATCTCTTAGCTCTAAATCTTGATTGTGGTTTTTTAATATTTTCGATTTCAGGTATTTCTTTAACACCTCCATCTGTGGCAACTTCTTCTGATACAACTAATTCTTCAGATGTATTTAATTCTAAATCCAGCACAGGTTGTGCCTCAACTGGATCGTTTATATCTAAATTACCTTCATTAATATTTTTTTGCTCTTCTTTTTCACTTTCCTTTAAAAGCTCTTCTCTTTCTCTTTCTTCCTCTTCTTTGATCTTAATTAAATCACTCTGAGGAATTTGATAATAATCAGATTGAATATCGTTGAATGATAAAAATCCATGTCTTTCTCTTCCAAAATCTATAAATGCAGCCTGCAGAGAGGGCTCAACTCTGCTAACTTTACCAAGATAGATATTATTTTTAATTAGATTATTTTTTAAACCTTCGTATTCGTAGTCTTCGATATTATCACCAGATTTAAGAACAACTCTAGTTTCGTTTGGATGCGAAGCATCAATGTATAAATTTTTTTCCATATATTTTTGATTAATTGTTTCATTATATTTAAATAGTTTTAAATTTTGTTTTAATTTTGATGCCTTATCTTTAACAAATTCATATATATATTAAAGTTAATGCATCGAATAATTAAGAATATTTTTATACTAATTTTAAGCTTTGGTCTATTGTCTGCATTATCAATAATAGCAGTTTTATGGGCTTTTTCTAATAATTTGCCTGATTATAAATTTCTAAAGGGCTATAAACCTGCAGTTTCAAGCAAAGTTTATTCAGGAGATGGTGAGTTAGTAAATGATTTCTCTTCAGAAAAAAGAATTTTTGTTCCCTATAAAGCAATATCTAAAAAAGTTATAAATTCTTTTCTATCAGCTGAAGATAAAAATTTTTTTTATCATCCCGGCGTAGATGCAAAAGGAGTACTTAGAGCTGTAGTCAATAACATATCCAATATTATTGCATCAAGAAGACTAGAAGGAGCATCAACTATAACGCAACAAGTAGCTAAAAATTTTTTATTAACAAATGAAGTTAGTTTAAATAGAAAAATAAAAGAAGCAATTCTTGCATTTAGAATTGAAAGGGCACTTTCAAAAGAAAGAATATTAGAACTTTATTTGAATCAAATTTATCTTGGAGAAGGAACTTATGGTGTAGCATCTGCAAGCCTTGAGTATTTTGATAAGCCAATTAGTGAATTAAGCTATGAAGAAGCAGCTATGTTAGCGGCATTACCTAAAGCTCCTAGCAGATATAATCCATATAAAAATATTAAATTAGCAAAGTTTAGAAGAGACTTAGTGTTAAAAAATCTTTTAGAAAATGGCTACATAAATGAAAGTGATTACAAAGAATTCACTAATAATAAAATCAGTTTAAAAAAAAGAAAAAAAACTTTTATAGAAGATACCAGTTATTACGTAGAAGATATTAGAAAAGATGTTGTTGAAAAATTAGGTTTTGATAAAGTCTATAAACAAGGATTGAATATAAGCACTCCAATTAATTTAGATTTACAAAAAATTGCAATAAAATCTTTAAGAGAAGGACTAATAAGTTACGATAAAAGAAGAGGGTGGAGAGGTCCAATAATTAATAGTAAAAAATTAGATAATTGGAACAAAGATATTAATTTAGATAAATTTAGATTAGAAAAATCAATTAATTGGGAGATTGCTATAGTAATAAAGATTGATAAGTTTTTTGTAGATGTTGAAACAGAAAATAAAAAAAATGGCACCATAAAATATGAAAATATTTCTTGGGTAAAAAAAGAGTTTGATCAAATACTAAAGGTTGGTGATATAATTTATGTTGAAAAATTAAAAGGTAATACTTTTGCATTAAGACAGCTTCCTGAAGTTAATGGGGGAATAGTTGTTATGGATCCATTTACTGGAAGAGTGTTAGCACTAAGTGGTGGTTTTAGTTTTAAAAAAAGTGAGTTTAATAGAGCAACTCAAGCATTAAGACAGCCTGGGTCAGCATTTAAACCATTCATATATGCGTTGGCACTTGAGAATGGATATACGCCATCAACTTTAATATTAGATGCTCCTCTCGTTTTAGAGCAGGGATCAGATCTTAAGATGTGGAAACCTGAAAATTATGGAAAAAAATTCTATGGTCCTTCAACTTTACGAATGGGATTAGAAAAATCTAGAAATTTGATGACTGTAAGAATAGCTCAAGATCTAGGTCTTAAGAAGATAGTTAATTTTTCAAAACAACTAAGAATTTACGAAGATCCAAGTGAACTATTATCAATCTCACTTGGTTCAGCTGAAACAACACTATTAAAATTAACATCAGCTTACTCATCTTTTGTTAACGGAGGAAAGCTTATAATGCCCATAATGATTGACAGAATTCAAGATAGTGAAGGAAACACGATATTCAATAATGAAAAACGAAAGTGTATTAATTGTGATCAGATTTCTTATTTAAGTGAAAATTATCCAAATATTAGAGACGAATTTTTACAAATTTTTTCTTCTGAAACTGCTTATCAAATGACATCAATATTGGAGGGTACTGTTCAAAATGGTACAGGAAAAAATTTAAAAGATTTGAACTTAGATATTGGTGGAAAAACTGGCACCACAAATAGCAATACCGATACATGGTTCATAGGCTTTACATCAAAACTTGTCATTGGTGCATATGTTGGGTTTGATAATCCCAAATCGTTAGGAAAATATGAAACAGGGGCAAAAACAGCATTACCAATTTTTAAAAATTTTGTAAAAAATGCAGTTAAAAAAGAAGAAGCTAGACCATTCAAAGTTGCAGATAATATTATCATGAAAGTAATAGATCCAATTACTGGAAAAAAACCAAGCTCATCAACTAAATCAACCATAATTGAGGCATATAAAAATTTACCTAGTGATAATTTAGCAAATCAAGATATTAACAATAGATTAAAAAATAATAATATATTAAGGTTTTATTAATGGATAACGAATACATAAATTACAAATTAGAAATAGAAAAAATTAACCATAGAGTTAAGGAGTATCTTTGAAAAAAATGATATTCGTCAAAAATTAGAGAAAAATAATGCAAAGATGTTAGAAAGTAATTTCTGGCAGAATAAATCTATCTCACAAAAAATAATTAAAGAAAAAAAGCTATATGAAGACTTAATAAACTCATATGAGAATACTTCTTTATCTCTTACCGATTTAGATGAATTAAATAATTTAGCCACAGAAGAAAAAAATCAATCAATAATTAAAGAAGTTTTAGAAAGTATTATAAAATTAAAAAAGACAGCTAAAGAGAATGAAACAAAATGTTTCCTGTCTAATGAAACCGATAGTTTAGATTGCTATGTAGAAATACATGCGGGGGCAGGAGGTACAGAAAGCCAAGATTGGGCAGAAATGCTAAGAAGAATGTATTTAAAATGGTCTGACATTAAAGGTTTTAAATCAGAATTAATTAGTGAGCATAAAGGAGATGAAGCAGGAATAAAATCTTCAACAATTAAAATTGAAGGTGATTATGTTTTTGGTTGGCTTAAATCCGAGTCGGGTATTCATAGATTGGTCAGAATTTCTCCATTTGACTCAGGAGCAAGAAGACATACTAGCTTTGCTAGCGTGTGGATGTATCCTATAGTAGACGAAAATATTGATATTGAAATTGTTGAAAAAGATTTAAGAATAGATACTTACAGATCTAGTGGTGCAGGAGGACAGCATGTTAATACAACCGACAGCGCTGTTAGAATTACGCACCTACCAACTAAAATAGTTGTTCAGTGTCAAAATGAAAGATCTCAACATAAAAATAAAGAAACCTGTATGAATATGCTTAAAGCGAGACTTTATGATTTTGAAATGAAGAAAAAAGAAAAAGACAGTCAAAATTTAGAGTCTTCAAAATCAGAAATAGGATGGGGTCACCAAATTAGATCTTATGTCTTACACCCTTACAGAATGGTAAAAGATAATAGAACTAATTTTGAAAGCTCAAATCCCGATAAAGTACTAGATGGAGAAATTGACGACTTTTTAGAAAGTTCCCTATATAAAGTAAAATGATTAAAGGAATTATTAAAACTCTATTAACTTTTTTTTTAGTCTTAATTCTTGGAATAGGATATCTGAGTATTTTTGGTTTAAAAACAAAGAAATTTAATAATCAGATTAAGAAAAGTATTTCAGAAGTTAATAATAAAATTAATTTTCAATTAAATGATGTTAACTATTTATTAAATCTAAAAAATTTAAGTATAAATATTTCAACAAATAATTCCAAATTATTAATTGAAGATAGACTGATTGATATTAAGAATATTAAAACAAATATTTCAATAAAATCTTTTATTGACAATCAATTTTCAATCGATGATTTGCAAATCTCAACAGCTGAAATAGAGATTAATGATTTATTATTCTTTACTAGAAAAGTTCACAATTCTCCTCAGTTATTCATTATAAGCACAATAATTAAGGATGGCTCAATAGAAGCAGATGTTAGTATAAACTTTGATACTAAAGGCAAAGTAAAAGACGACTATCAGATTAAAGGATCTATTAAAAATGCAAGATTGGATTTATTAAATCAGTCAACCATTAACGATTTAAACTTTTTATTTAATTTAAATAAAAATCAATATTCATTAAGTAAAATTAAAACTTCTTTTAATGAAATTAAATTAAATTCACCGCTGATTGAAATTACAAAAAAAAAAGATTCATATTTAATAGATGGAATATTTTTAACAAAAAATCAAAAATTAGATGGTGATGATTTAAATTTTATATCCAAAGGTTTAATTAATCTTAAAGATATAAAAGAAATTGAATTTAGTTCCAACAACAAACTTTCATTTGAAATTAATAAGAAATTTAAGATTAATAAACTTGATATTAATACTACACTTGACCTAGATAAATTAATTTTCTCTAAAAAATTTATTGATTTAAGTGCATATTTAAAAAATACAAAAGAAGAAATATTATTTGAAAAAAATAAAATTCAAATTAATTACAAAAAAGACAAACTGAAAGTGAAAGGAACTGGTAGTATTTTTTTTACTGATAAATCTGAACAAATAACTTATGAGATTATTAAGAGTAATGATCAATTTTCATTTGATACTAAATTTGATATTAAAGATAATTCCTTCCAAATTGTTCCTCTAAATTATGAAAAAAAAGAAGATGTAAACTCTATAATTATAATAAATGGAGACTTCAAAAAAGGAAACTTACTTAAATTTAAAACTATCTCTTTAGAAGAAAACAAAAATAAAATTTTGATTAATAATTTAAAGCTAGATAATAATTTTAAAGTTTTAGATATAGAAAAAGCTAATATCAATTTTAAAAATAAAAATAAAATTCTTAATAAAATCAATTTAAGAAAAGATAATTCCAATTTTATTATTGAGGGAGATAACCTAGATCTTTCAAAGCTAATTGATAATATCATGGATAACAATGATGAAAATTCTTCTATATTTGAAAATCTTAACAGTAGAGTCGATATAAATATTAAAAAAACTTATATTGATGAAATTAATCATCTCAATAATTTATCAGGATATATAATTTTAAAAAATAATAAGATTAACAATCTAATACTTGATGCAGACTTTCCAAATGATAAAAACATTTCACTTACAGTATTAACTAATGATGCAAAGGAAACCACCACAAGTCTAATTACAGATTACCCAAAACCATTAATTAAGAGATATAAATTTATAAAAGGATTTGAAGAAGGAAATTTAAATTTTAAATCCATTAAAAAAGACGGTGTATCGAACTCAGAATTAATTATTGATGACTTCAAAGTTCAAGAAGTCCCTATTTTTGCTAAACTTTTAAGCTTAGCTTCACTTCAGGGAATAGCAGATATTCTTACTGGTGAAGGAATAAGATTTACTGACCTCGAAATGAGATTTTCTAATAAAAAAGGCCTTACTAATATTGATGAAATGTATGCCATAGGGCCAGCTGTATCGATATTAATGGATGGTTATATAGAAAGTAAAAAATTAGTTAGTCTAAGAGGAACGTTAGTGCCAGCAACAACAATAAATAGATCTATTGCTTCGATACCAATTGTAGGCGATCTATTAATTGGAGATAAGGTTGGAGAGGGAGTATTTGGTGTTAGCTTTAAAATTAAAGGACCACCAGAAGACTTATCAACTACTGTTAATCCTGTTAAAACTTTAACACCAAGATTTATTACAAGAACTCTAGAAAAATTAAAAAAGAACTAAATTAATTCTACTTTTATATGTTTTTTTTTACCTAAAGAAAGTTTTATTAAATTATCCTTAAATAAAGTTTTAGAGATAAGCATTTTTTCATCAGAGATAGTTTGATTATTAATCTTAACACCATTTCCTTTAATTAATCTTCTAATTTCACTTTTGGAATTCTCTAACTTAGACATAACTATTAGATCTATGATGTTTAGTTTATTGTCTAATTTTTTTTTCATAATTTGAATAGTTGGCAAATTATCTCCCAGCACTCTACCCTCGAACGTTTGTTTTGCTGTTTCTTCAGATTTTTTTGCTTCTCCATCACCATGTAGCAGTGCAGTAGTTTTATTTGCTAATAAAATTTTTAATTCATTTATATTTTTATCTTTAACAGTTTCAATTTCTTCCAATGTAATATCTGTAAAAATTTTTAAAAACTTTAAAACATCACGATCATCAATATTTCTCCAAAATTGCCAATAATCATAACTAGAAAGAAATCTTTTATCTAGCCAAACAGCACCAGATTCTGTTTTTCCCATCTTTGCTCCAGAGGCTAGAGTTATTAAAGGTGTAGTGAGACCGTAAACATGTTTATTTGAATATCGTTTAATTAATTCAACACCATTTACAATGTTTCCCCATTGATCAGAACCACCAATTTGCAACATACAATTTTCTTTTTTATTTAGTTCAAGAAAATCATATGCTTGTAAAATCATATAATTAAATTCCATGTAACTCAAAGATTGCTCTCTTTCCAATCTAGTTTTAACACTATCAAAACTTAACATCTTATTTATTGTAAAATGTTTTCCAATATCTCTTAAAAAAGAAATGTAATTTAAGTTTTTTAGCCAAGAATAATTATTTACGAATATAGGTTTTGTTTTTGGGTTAGTATCAGTTAAAAAATTTTTTAATATTTTTTCAATATTCTTAATATTTTTTTCAATTTCTTCTTCTGATAAAATAGTTCTAGTTTTATCTTTTCCTGATGGATCTCCAATTCTAGTAGTCCCCCCACCCAGTAACACTATAGGACGATGACCATGTTTTTGTAGTAATCTAAGACACATAATTTGAAGCAAGCTTCCAACATGAAGACTTTCAGCTGTACAATCAAAACCAATGTAAGCATTAATTTTTTCTTTATCAAGTAATTGAGATAGATTTTCTTCTCCAGTACATTGGTAAAAAAAACCTCTTTCTTTAAATTCTTTTAAAAAAATATTCATAAATATGCTATCAAGAATATACAATATTTATTTAGAAATTAAGAATGGAAAAATTTTACACCTCTTTAGGTTTAATGAGCGGAACTTCAATGGATGGTATTGATGCTTCAATTATTAGATCGGATGGGGAAAATGAATATGAGTCAATTTTTGATGAATTCTTTGAATATGATCAGGCTTTATATAAAGATTTAGTAAATCTAAGAAACAAGATTAATTCTGCTAATGATATAATTATTAATTCTGAATTAGTAAGTGAAATTGAGAGAAAAATCACTTTATATCATGCGGAAATTTGCAATAAGATTATTAATAAAAGTGATTATGAGGTGGATTTAATTGGTTTTCATGGTCAAACCATATTTCATGATGCAAGCCAAAAAATTTCAAAACAATTAGGTGATGGATCCTTATTATCTAGTCTTTTAAAAAAAGATGTAATTTATAATTTTAGGGCTAATGATATAGAGAATGGTGGTCAAGGCGCCCCACTTGCACCCATTTTTCATAATTTAATAATAAATAAAAATAAAATTGAGCTACCAGTTTTTATTCTAAATATTGGAGGCATAGCAAATATTACTATCATAACATCAAATAAAAATGATGATCTGATAAGTTATGATATAGGGCCTGGTAATTGTTTATTAGATGAATGGGTTAGAAAGCATACTAGTTATAGATATGATTTAAATGGCAAAGCTGCAAGTATTGGAAAAATAGATGAAATCATCTTGAACCAAGCTACTGAAAATTTTGAAAATATAAACAAAAATAAAAATCTCTCATTTGATATAAAAAATTTTGATTTAAGTTTTGTTAGAGGCTTATCCTATGAAGATGGACTCTCAACCTTGACAAAATTTACTAGTGAAATTATTTGTGACTCAATAATTAAAAACACAAAAAAAGATAAAACTAATAAGATTAATTTATTAGTTTGTGGTGGTGGAAGAAAAAACTTAACACTAATTGAAAATATTAGAAATAAACTACCAAATAATATTAATTTAGATTTAATTGACGACTATAATATAAATGGCGATTTTATTGAATCACAGGCTTTTGCATATCTTGCAATAAGATCATTACTTAAAAAAGAAATTTCATTTGTTAAAACAACAAATGTTAAAAAATCTTGCACTGGTGGAATTTTAGTTAAAAATTATTAACTTTAAAATAAAGCAGACTCTTTTTTAATATATTTATCTAAATATTTAATTAAAACATCCTCAGTCTTTGAAAAAAAATGATTAGCATCACTTATAACTTGAAAGTCAACTTTAATTCCCTTTTGAGCACTTAATCTTTTATCAAGTTCAGTAATATGTTCAACTGGAACTAGTTCATCTTTTTTTCCATAGATCATTAATCCAGAAGTTGGACAAGGAGACAAAAATGAAAAATCATACACATTTGGCTGAGGAGATATTGCAATAAATCTATTTATTTCAGGTCTCCTCATTAATAATTGCATTGCAATTAATGAACCAAAAGAAAATCCAGAAACCCAACATTGAGAATTATCAAAGTTTTCTCTCTCAAGCCAATCTAGTGCGGCGGCTGCGTCAGCTAATTCTCCTTGGCCATTATCAAATTCACCATCACTTTTACCAACACCTCTAAAGTTAACTCTACAAACTGAAAATTCATTTTCCATAAATGTATGAAATGTATCAACAACAACTTTATTGTTCATTGTTCCACCATATTGAGGATGTGGCTGAAGCACCAACGCTATTGGTGAAGTGCTTTTATTACTTTTATAATATTTTGCTTCTAATCTTCCAGCAGGCCCAGGTATGAAAACTTCTACTATTTTGTTATCCATAAATGATATTGATTATTATTCTCAAAAAAAAATACACTTATCATAACTAAGCGACAATATGTTATCTTTTTTTCATATTGGATACTTGACTAATTTGGTCAAGTTTATATAAAAAGCCTTCTTAAATAAGGGTAAATATGAAATTAACATCAAAAGGTAGATATGCGGTAATGGCTTTAGCTGACCTTGCTAGGTTCAACAGCGTTAATCCAGTTCCTTTGAGAGATATATCGTTAAGACAAGGAATTTCTTTGGATTTTTTAGAGCAAATTTTTTCTAAGTTAAAAAAATATAATATCGTAAAGAGCATTAGAGGAACTAATGGAGGTTATATCTTAAACAAAGAACCAGAAGAAATTAAATTAGCAAACATACTTAGTGCTGTTGATGAAGAAGTTAAAACTGTTCAATGCAAGAAGGAGTCTAAAAAGGGATGCAATAGCAAGACCACAAAATGCATCACTCATAACTTATGGGACGAACTTGAAATCCATATCAATCATTTTTTTGAACAAAAAAATTTAAAAGATCTTATAAGCAACTCATCAGAAAGTAGAAATTAAAATGGACGCTAGAGAAAAAGAAATAGAAAAATTAAAAGATTATAAATATGGATTTTCAACTGACATTGAAAGTATAACAGCGCCCAAAGGCTTAAATGAAGAAGTAATTAAATTTATTTCAAATATTAAAAAAGAACCTAAATGGATGCTTGATTTTAGATTAAAAGCATTTGAAAGATTTAAACAATTAAAAGAACCAGATTGGCAAAAACCAAAGTATCCAAAAATTGATTATCAAGATTTATATTATTATTCAGCACCAAAAAGTATGGATGATAAACCTAAAAGTTTAGACGAATTAGATCCAAAACTTTTAGAAACATATAAAAAACTTGGGATCCCACTTCAAGAACAGGCAAGATTAAATGGTATTGCAGTTGATGCAGTATTTGACTCGGTCTCAGTTGCCACAACTTTTAGAGAAGAACTGTCTAAGCTAGGAATTATATTTTGTCCTATATCGGAGGCTATTCAAAATCATCCTGAACTAGTTAAGAAATATCTAGGATCTGTAATTCCTACAACTGATCACTTTTTTGCAACTCTTAATTCTGCTGTTTTTACTGATGGTTCATTTGCATATATACCTGAAGGCGTAAGATGTCCGATGGAACTATCTACTTACTTTAGAATTAATGCCTCAAATACAGGTCAGTTTGAAAGAACCTTAATTGTTGCAGATAAAGGAAGTTATGTAAGTTATTTAGAAGGTTGCACAGCTCCTATGAGAGATGAAAATCAATTGCACGCTGCTAATGTAGAGTTGATAGCACTAGATGATGCTGAAATAAAATATTCTACAGTTCAAAATTGGTATCCTGGTGATAAAGATGGAAAAGGTGGAATATATAATTTTGTTACTAAACGAGGATTGTGCAAAGGTAAAAATTCTAAAATTTCATGGACACAAGTAGAAACAGGATCTGCTATTACCTGGAAATATCCAAGTTGTATTTTAAAAGGAGACAATTCAATTGGAGAGTTTTATTCAATTGCGATTACAAATAACCATCAAAAAGCTGACACGGGTACAAAAATGATCCATTTAGGTAAAAATACAAAGAGTAAAATTATTTCAAAAGGAATAAGCGCAGGATTTTCAGATATGACTTACAGAGGTCTAGTTGATATTTCCTCTAAAGCATCAAATTCTAGTAATTATACTCAATGTGATTCATTGTTAATGGGTAATAAGTGTGGAGCACATACAGTTCCGTATATTAAAAACAAAAACTCAGAATCAAATATTGCTCATGAGGCAACAACTTCAAAAATAAGTGAAGAACAACTTCATTATTGTCAGCAAAGAGGTTTGAGTCAAGAAGAAGCAGTTGGATTAATAGTGAATGGATTTTGTAAAGAGGTATTGCAACAATTACCGATGGAATTTGCTGTTGAAGCCCAAAAGTTAGTTGGCATTAGTTTGGAAGGAAGTGTTGGGTAATGTTAAAGATAAATAAATTAAATGCAACGATAGATAGTAAAGAAATTTTAAAAGGACTTTCTCTTGAAATAAACCCAGGAGAAGTTCATGCTATAATGGGTCCAAATGGATCAGGAAAAAGTACATTATCAAATATTTTATCAGGTAAAAAAGGATATGAAGTTTCAGGAGAGGTTCTTTTTGAAAATAAAAATTTATTTGATTTAGAAACAGAGGAAAGAGCACACAAAGGTATCTTTTTAGCATTTCAGTATCCTTTAGAAATTCCAGGAGTTAATACAAATATATTTTTAAAAACTTCATTAAATGCAGTAAAAAAAGCAAGAGGTGAAAAGGAGCTTGATGCTATCGAGTTTTTAAAATTAGTAAAAGAAAAAGCAAAAGAACTTAAGTTTGATGAAGAAAAACTAAATAGACAATTAAATGTTGGTTTTTCTGGTGGAGAAAAAAAGAAAAATGAAATTTTGCAAATGTCATTGTTAGCACCAAAGTTATCAATCTTAGATGAAACCGACTCTGGATTAGATATTGATGCTTTAAAAATTGTTGCCGATGGGGTGAATACTTTAAGGGATAAGAAAAATTCTTTTCTAATAATTACCCATTACCAGAGGCTACTAGATTATATTAAACCTGATTTTGTGCATGTATTGAAAAATGGAAAGATTATTAAATCTGGTGGAGCAGAATTAGCTTTAGAACTAGAAAAAAAGGATATGAAAGTTTTTAATTTAATGAAAGAACAACTTCAAATAGATTTTGATAATATTATAAAAACTTCAAGTTTTACCAAAAGAGATATTGAACTTAAACAAAACTCTTTGAATGAATTTATAAAAACAGGCTTTCCAAATAGAAGAGATGAAAATTGGAAATTTTCTGATTTAAATCAAATAATTAAAAAAAATATTGGTGATCTAAGCTTTTATAATGATTATTCATTATCAAATAAGATTGATACATCAGTATTTATTGATGGGCTTGAACATAACAAGATCGTTTTTGTAAATGGCAGAATTGAAAAAATTGATTTTGATTATGAAAAAAAAGATAAGATAAAAATAGTTGATGAGCCAGAAATTGACAACAGGTCAAATAACTTTAACTCTTTAATTGATTTAAATAAAGCTTTTACCAATAAATCTTATAAAATCTTAATTAAAAAAGATTATCAATTAGAAAAACCTTTAATAATTTATCACGTAACGAATGATAAGATTAAGTCCAAAAACATAAATTTAAACTTAGATTTTCAACTAGAAGAAAATAGCTCCTTGAGATTAATAGACTTATTTAATGATAATTCAGAAAAAAATTTTTTAAATATTTTTTATAATTTTGATTTAAAACAAAATGCAATTTTAAAAAATTATAAAATTGATAAAATAGAAAATACGAATGTAAAATATTCTTTTAATAATATTGAACAAGCTGCTAACAGTTTATCAGAAACATTTATTTTATCATCTGGATCACATTTCTTTAAGAATGAGATTAATTGTAATTTAAATGGAAAATATTCATCAGCATATATAAATGGTATTTTTTCACTTTCTAATGATAGACACCATGAAGTTAGAACTACCATAAATCACCTAACAAAAAATACCAAAAGCTATCAATTAATTAAAAGTGTCTTAAACGATAGTTCTAAAGCTGTATATCAGGGAAAAATATTTGTTAATTCAGAAGCACAAAAAACAGATGGATATCAACTAAGTAAAGCAATTTTATTAAATGAAGCATCTGAATTTAATGCAAAACCAGAATTAGAAATTTATGCAGATGATGTTAAATGTTCACATGGTTCAGCATCAGGTAGTTTAGATGAGGACTCTATATTTTATATAATGTCTAGGGGGTTAAATTATCAACAATCAAGAGAACTTTTAATTAATGGGTTTTTACTAGATGTAATAGAAAAAATAACTGACTCTGAAATAAAAAATTTAATTAAAAACATGATTGGACTTAAAGAATGAATATAGACAAGATAAAAAAAGAGTTCCCTATTTTTGATGAAAAAATTCAAAATAATGATTTAGTATATCTAGATAGTGCAAATTCTTCTCAAAAACCAAAAGTTGTAATAGATAGAATTAATGAATTTTATAGTAAAGAATTTTCTAATGTAGGCAGAAGTGTTCATTATCTTGCGGTTGCTGCTACCAATTTATATGAGAACACAAGAACTTCAGTTCAAAAATTTATTAATGCTAAGGATAAAAATGAAATTGTTTTTACCAAAGGTGCAACAGAAGCACTTAATCTAGTTGCAAATATATTGGGTCAAAATTATTTACAGGATGGTGATGAAGTGCTTATCACTGAATTGGAGCACCATTCTAATTATGTGCCTTGGCATTTTCTAAGAAAATCCAAAAATATAAAAATTAATTTTGCTGAAATTAATGATGATGGTGAAGTAACATTAGAAGAAATTGAAAAAAGAATTACTTCTAGAACAAAAGTAATTTCAATTACACATTTATCAAATGTTACAGGTGCTATTTTACCAATTAAAGAAATAACAGAGCTTGCTCATTCAAAAGGTATAATTGTTGTAGTTGATGGTTGTCAGGGCGCTCCTCATTTAAGATTAGATATGCAAGATCTTGATTGTGATTTTTATGCTATTTCTTGTCATAAAATGTATGGCCCTACCGGTTTAGGTGTTTTGTATGGTAAAAAAAAATGGTTAGAAGAATTGCCTCCATATCAAGGTGGTGGTGGAATGATCAATGAGGTTAAAAAAGATAGAATTTCTTATGGCGATCTTCCTAATAAATTTGAGGCAGGAACTATGGCTACAGCTCAAGTGATTGCATTTGATCAGTCTATTAAATTTTTAGAAAGAATTGGTATAGATAATGTGGTGGAACATGAAGCTGACTTAGTTGAATATGGGCAGGAACTATTACAAAAAAATAACTCAGTTAGATTAATTGGTAATCCTAAAAATAAAGGTGGGGTTTTATCTTTTACTATTGAGGGTATTCACCCACATGATGTAGCAACTATCTTAGATGGAGATGGAGTTGCAATTCGAGCGGGTCATCATTGCTGTCAAATTCTACATGATAAATTAAATATACCTGCAAGTTCGCGAGCATCTGTTGGAATTTATAATACAAGAGAAGATTTAGATACACTTAATGATGCAATAAATAATTGTAAAAAAATATTTAACCAAAAATGAACTTAAAAGAATTATATCAAGAAATAATACTAGAGCATGGTAAAAATCCACGCAATCTTAGAAAAACTGAAAATTTTAATAAAGATGCTAAAGGACATAATCCTTTATGTGGTGATAATGT
Organism: Candidatus Pelagibacter sp. PS_41; assembly: GCF_059417725.1. Classification (NCBI taxonomy): domain Bacteria; kingdom Pseudomonadati; phylum Pseudomonadota; class Alphaproteobacteria; order Candidatus Pelagibacterales; family Candidatus Pelagibacteraceae; genus Candidatus Pelagibacter; species Candidatus Pelagibacter sp. PS_41. The sequence continues at coordinate 344,102 of NZ_CM182062.1, forward strand.
ACATATTTATTTAAAACTTAATGGACAAAAAATAGTAGAAGATATTTCTTTTGAAGGTAGTGGTTGCGCTATCTCAATGGCGTCAGCCTCAATTATGACAGACTTAATTAAAGGTAAGAATGAACATGAAGCTAAAGAAATTGTTGAAGATTTTTTAGGAATGATAAAAGAAAATCCTGAATTAAATTCAGAAAATTTAAAAGAGGATGAAAAAACCAAATTAATGTGCTTATCTGGAGTAAAAAAATATCCAATGAGAGTTAAATGTGCAACTTTATCATGGCATACTTTAGTTTCTGCAATTGACAATACTCAAGAAGAAATTAATACTGAAAGATTAGATTAAAATATGGACTTAAGAGAACAAGTAATAGCTGAAATTAGAAAAATATATGATCCTGAAATACCAGTTAATATTTATGAATTAGGTCTAATTTATGATGTTAAAGTAAAAGATGATAAGGCTAAAATTATAATGACATTGACCACTCCAAACTGTCCAGTTGCTGAAAGCCTACCTAAAGAAGTTAAAGACAGCGCTATGCAAGTAGAGGGTATAGAAGAAGTAGATCTTGATTTAGTGTTTGAGCCACCATGGGATAAATCAATGATGTCAGAAGCTGCTAAACTGGAGTTAAATTTATAATGAATCCTATAATTAGATTAAGCGATAATGCGGCTAATAGAATTAAAGAAATAATGTCAGATAAAGAATCAAATTCTATTGGTGTAAGAGTTGCAGTTAAATCTGGGGGTTGTGCTGGAATGTCTTATGTTATGGAGTATGCAAAAGAAATTAATCCTACAGACGAAATTATAGAAGATAAGGGTGTTAAAGTTTTTGTTGATGCAGCAGCTGTAATGTATTTATTGGGTACAGAAATGGACTATAAAAAGGAAGAATTTTCATCATCTTTTGTCTTTAATAACCCCAATGAGTCTGAACGTTGTGGTTGTGGAGAGTCTTTTAAAATTTGATATTAATTATACGCATATCTGTATTGCAAATAACACATATCTAGTGTATTAATTAGATATGAATAAATTTGAATTTAAAAATCTTGTTAAATCACTGGAGAAGTCTTTAAAAGAAAGAACTTTTTTTAAAACTCTTAGAACAGAGGTAAATACTGGTGCTAATGGCACACAGGATTACGTTGTTAAAAAAGGAATTAACAAAGATACAATAGCAACAACTAGACAGTAATTATATTTAACTACTGTAATACATCTCAAACTCAACAGGATGAGGTGCATGTTCAAATTTATGTATCTCTTCAAATTTTAATGCAATGTAAGCATCAATTTGATCGTCAGTAAATACTCCACCTTCAGTTAAAAACTCTCTATCTTTATCTAGATTTTCCATTGCTTCTCTTAATGAACCACAAACAGTTGGAATATTTTTAACTTCTTCAGGAGGTAAATCATATAGATCTTGATCAAACGACTCTCCTGGATGTATCTTATTTTTAATTCCATCAAGTCCAGCCATAAGCATTGCTGCAAAAGTAAGATAAGGATTACCTGAGGCATCAGGAAATCTTATTTCACATCTTGCTCCATTTTTGCTTAATGAAATTGGTATACGACAAGAAGCAGATCTGTTTCTTGCAGAATAAGCAAGTAGCACTGGAGCTTCAAAGCCAGGTATTAATCTTTTATAGCTGTTAGTAGTAGAATTAGAAAATGCATTTATTGCTTTAGCATGTTTTAAAATTCCACCAATGTAATGAAGTGCAGTCTCTGATAATCCAGCGTATGCATCGCCAGAGAAAACCGGTTTATCATTTTTCCATATTGATTGGTGAATGTGCATTCCAGAACCATTATCACCTGCAATTGGTTTTGGCATGAATGTTGCAGTTTTTCCAAAAGAATGAGTAACCATTTGCACTACATATTTATATAACTGAACATTATCAGCTTGATCAACCAGAGTACCAAAATACATTCCAAGTTCATGTTGACTTGGAGCTACTTCATGGTGATGTTTTTCAACTTTAATCCCAACTTCTTTTAGACTTTTTAGGTATTCGCTTCTCATATCTTGTTCACTGTCTACTGGAGGAACAGGAAAGTAGCCACCTTTTACTGGAGGTCTATGTCCCATATTTCCATTTGCATATTCTGTCCCTGAATTATAAGGGCCTTCTTTACTGTCTATTTTAAAACCAGTATTGTTTGGATCATTATTAATTCTTACATCATCAAAAACAAAAAATTCAGGCTCAGGACCAAAAAAAGCTTTATCACCAATACCAGATTTCTTTAAATACTCTTCAGCTTTTTTAGCTGTTCCTCTTGGATCTCTGTCATAAGGAGATTTCTTTACTGCATCGAGGATATCACAAAAAAGTACTAACGTATTATGAGATGTAAATGGATCCATGACCATTCTTGAAGTATCAGGTTTTAAAATCATGTCTGACTCATTGATAGCTTTCCATCCAGCAATAGATGACCCATCAAAAAACACACCTTCATTTAACATATCTTCATCTACAATTGTAGAATCCATAGTTAAATGTTGAAGTTTTCCTCTTGGATCAGTAAATCTTAAATCAACAAACTCTGCTTCTTTTTCTTTAATAAATTTTAGTACGTTTTTAGCACTCATGATTTCTCCTTTTTAAATTTTGCTATGTCAAATTATCAAAAATTATCTTAATTATATTGCTTGATTAATTAATAACACCTATGCGTTTTTTACATATGAATTACATCATTATTTGTTAAATTATCAATCAATTGTTAGTTGAATTATGAGTTTATTAGACAAAGAGCCAGTTAAAAGAGCCGAGAAATCCCTCAAGGATTTTGATCAATCCTTAGAGGTTATTGTTTTAGATAAATCAGCAAGAACAGCTCTAGATGCAGCAACAGCATTAGGTTGTAATGTTGGAGCAATTGTTAAAAGTTTATTATTTAAAACAAATGATAGTTTTATACTTTGTTTGGTTGCAGGTGATAAGAGAGCCTCTTTGAATAAAATAAAAAAAATAATTAACAAAAAAGATGTTTCAATGGCAAATCCAGAGGACGTAAAATCTCAAACAGGATATACAATTGGCGGTGTATCACCTATTGGTCATTTAAAGCAAATCGAAATTATTATAGACAATTCTCTAGAAAGGTTTAATGAGCTATTTGCAGCAGCAGGACATCCAAATTGTGTATTTAAAATAAATTTTACCAATATTCAAAAAATCACTAATGGAGAAATTGAAAATATAACTGAATGAGACAACCTAAATTAATTGATTATATATTGTTAGTAATTCTAGCTTTAATTTGGTCTTCAGCTTTTTTTAATATTAAAATTGCAACAGAATCTTTTGGCCCTGTTACAATTGCTTTTCTAAGAGTTTTTTTTGGATCTATTCCAGTATTATTATTATGTTTTTACAAAAAAATAAGAGTGGAGGCATTCTCTAAAGATTGGTATTGGTTTGCTATAATAGGTTTTGTAAATTTAGTTTTACCTTTTTTTCTAATAGCTTACGGTGTTAAATCAGTGCAAAGTAACTTGGCTGCAATATTAATGTCTACAACACCATTAAGCTCAACAATATTGGGTCACTTTTATACAAAAAATGAAAAGTTTAATTTAGTTAAAACTTTTGGAATACTAATTGGCTTTTCAGGAATTATTTATTTATTTTCAGATAATCTATTGATAAATGATAGTAATTTTATTTCTGCGTTATTAATATTACTTGGGTCAACCTGTTATGTTATTGGGGGAGTTTTAACTCTTAAAATTAGTAAGAAAAAGAATGAAAATGTAACATGCTCTATATTAATTTGGGCTGTCCTAATCTTAATACCATTTGTTTATTTTATTGAAAAACCATGGAACTCGGTTCCAAGCATTGAATCTACAATATCAGTAGTTTATCTAGGAATGATTTCAACAGGTGTTGCTTGGTTACTAAGATTTAAAATTCTAAAAGATAATGGTCTTATATTTCAGTCACAAGTTTCTTACTTAATTCCAATATTTGGCACTATATTAAGTTATATTTTCCTAAAAGAAATAATAACACCTAAAGTTTTATTATCTTTATTAGCAGTTGTTGTTGGAATTTATTTTGTAAAAAAATCAGATCAAAAAAAAACTACTTAAATTGAACCATTTCCTTAATATGAGAAGGCCTTGTTTCACAACATCCACCTAAAATAGTTGCACCAGCATTTTTAAACTTTTTAACAAAATTTGCCATCAATTCAGGTGTTAAATCTTTTCTTTGACCTAAAAACTCATTAGGATTCCCTGTTTTACTTTTATTATAGGAATTAGTATATCCATTTTTGGGCTTGGTCGTTTCAAATGCATTAAGCTTAAATCCAAAAGGAATACCTAAATTTTTAACCTCTTCCAAATTTATAGAAAAATTTTCAGGTGAAATACAAGATAAGATTAATCCAAGTAAATTCTTGTGGTCAATATTATTTACAATATTAGATATTTTTTCACCACTTGGAAGATTAATACCCTCAGATATGTGCGCACCTATCAGATAAGGTTTTTTGAAATCCTGGATTGCTTCAATTGCTAGTCTGAATTCTTTAACACTTGATAAAACATCTAAATAAAAAAAGTCAACATATGGATCAAGTAATTTTGCTTGATCATAAAAATTTTGTTTAATTTCTTCATCTGCTCTCGTGTCTTCTTCGTAAGTTAAATATTGAGGTGGAAGACCCCCAGCTATCAAAATATGTGGAAATTGTTTTTTAGCTTTTTGAGCTATCTCCCCAGCTTTTTTATTTAGGTATTCAAATTTATCCTCAACTTTATTGTCACGTAACCTAACTCTTCTAGTTGTAAAAGTTGTGGTAACAATAACTTCAGCTCCAGCTTTAATAAAATCCAAATGAGTATCTAATAATAGCTGATGATATTCTTCTTTAAGCAATGCGTTAGCACTCCACAATGTTCCATTAGGTTTCATACCACGAGCTAATAATTCTTGCCCCATACCACCATCTAAAATTCGTGTTGTTTTAAAAAAATTAATATCCATTCTTACTCCTTACTTTTTTAGTGCTTTTGCTTTATGCCAGGTGCACAATATAGTCCAACTACCTTTACCAATTATATAATGATTTCCTTTTTAGCAGTTAATACCTGCAATATGGATCAAATCGGTTAATGTGTTTATATATCAAATAGACTGATTAGTAAATCACTTCTTAAATAATATTTTAGCATTAAATGAGAAGGATCTTCTCTCACCATCAACATTAAATGGGTAAGCTGTGTGCATTAAATAATTTGGAAAAATCAATAAATCACCTAATTTAGGGTTTAAATTGTAGATGCTTTTACTTAAAAAATTTTTTTGACCATTGATAAAATCAATAGTTCCATTAGTTTTAATCTTTTTATTCTTAAGAAGTTTATTTTGATTCATATCTTTTGGGATTTTAAGATACCCAACCCCTGATAGTTGTCCTTCATGATAATGAATTGGGTTATACTCATTTTTTAATTGTCTTACTACCCATAGGTTGATTATCTTAATTTCTTTAATTTTTTTAACTCCTGACTTATCAAGATAAACTTTGATATTTTTTATTATCTCTTTAGACAAACTTTTATTAACTATTGTTTTAGGTATTTTGATTTCATTCTTAATTTGACTTGCTAGCTTAGAACTATAATCATCTTTTATAGATGATTGGGTCTTATCAACGTGATTATTTAATATGTTAATAATTTTTTTAGATAACTTTGTTTTTCCAATAGTTGGTCCAAAAGCTCTAAATGTTTTCATATTTTATCTATAATAATTTAATACTTCCGTTATGCAAACAACTTCAATCCTATTCGAATAGCGACAAATATGACAAGTGCTGATGTCACTAAAGCCAACATTTTTGCAGGAAAAATTTTAAGATTTAAATAGTTTCCTATTTGACCGCCTATTAAAACAAACAGAAATAAAGGCCAATAATCATAAATTCCATTTATTGTCGATGACTTTGTAAATTGACCAGCAAGACCTGACAGAGAATTAATCAGTATGAATAATGATGCGGCAGTTGCAATATTTTTTACTTTATCTGCTCTAATCAATAACAATATGGGGCTTAAGAAAATTCCACCACCAATCCCAACTACACCAGACACAAATCCAATAGATGCGCCTATTAATAAGGATAACATTTTTGGTATTTTTTTATAAACTTCAATCTTTTGATCAAAAGATTTAAATTTCACAAGAAGTAGAGCTCCTGCTAGTGTTAAGACTACAAAAAGTAAAATTTCAAAAATTTCTTTATTTATTGATAAAGAGCCACCTATGAATGCAAGTGGGACAGATGATATTAAAAATGGGGCAAGGATCTTAAGATTGATATTTCCAGCTTTAATATAATTAATACAATTTCCTGATACGACAATAATATTACAAAAGAGGGCAATTACAGGAAAGATTAAGTAGGGAACATCCCAAATTAACAGAAGAGCTAAATACGTAGAACCACCTCCAAATCCAACACTAGAGTATAAAGTTGCTGTTAGAAGAAATAAAAATGATAATATAATCATAATAATTATTTTAAATTTATGATTGTAAATATAGCACTTTTAACTGTTACGGACACCAGAACTTTTGAGAACGATAAGTCAGGTGCGATCTTAGTCAAAAAAATAGAGGAGGCTAAACATAAATTAGTAGATAGAAAAATTTGTAAAGATAATAAAGAAGACATTATTAAAATCCTTAAAGATTGGATTAATCAATCTGAAATAGATGTTGTAATTACAACAGGTGGCACTGGACTTACGGGTCGAGATATCACACCAGAGGCAGTAAACGAGATTGCTGACAAACATATTCCAGGTTTTGGAGAGGTGTTTAGAACGATAAGTTTAAAAACAGTTGGCACATCTGCTATTCAATCTAGAGCTTGTGCTGTACTGGCTAATGGTAAGTATGTGTTTGCTTTACCAGGATCTTCAGGTGGGGTCACGGATGCCTGGGATGGAATTTTAAAACACCAGTTAGATGTAAATCATAAACCTTGTAATTTTGTAGAGTTGTTTCCAAGACTTAAAGAAAAATAATTATTTTTGATATTTTTCTTTCCACTCAGAATAAGGCATACCATACACATGCTCACGTGCATCTAGGTCTGAAATTTCAACACCTCTTTTCTCAGCTTCTTCTCGATACCATTTTGATAAACAGTTTCTACAAAAACCAGCAAGGTTCATAATATCTATATTTTGAACATCTTTTCTCTCATTTAAATGTTTAAGTAGTCTCTCAAAAGTAGCTGATTGTAATTCTTGTTTTTTATCTTTAGTCATAAATAAAATATTAGACACATTTTAATTAAGCACAAGATGTAGGTTTAATTCAATTGTTGGTAGAAATAAAATTTTTATAAAAGTAGATCCTATGCAGTTTCTTTGGTTAAATTAACTATGGCAACTAAAAAGAGAAAAAAAGCCAAAAAGAAAAAAACTAAGGCCAAAAAGAAAAAATCTAAGTTGGTCAATAAATCTAGAAAAATAAAAAAAAATAAAAAAGTTGCGACCAAAAAGTCTGCGACTAAGAAGCGTTCTAAAAATTCTAGAATAAATAACAAGCTTAAAAATAAAAAAACAAGAAAGGTAAAAAAGATGAGTACAGAAACAATCAAAGCTGGGAAGTCTCCTTTACTGGATACATCTCACCTTAAAGTTAAATTTCCATTTAAAGAGCAATATGGAAATTTTATAGGGGGTAAATTCGTTAAACCAAAATCAGGTAAATATTTTGATAACGTAAGCCCAATTAACAATGAAGTTATATGCTCTGTTCCAAGGTCAGATGCTAAAGATGTTGATGCTGCATTAGATGCTGCACATGCTGCATTTCCTACATGGGGAGTTACTTCAATAACTGAAAGATCAAACATGCTGCTTAAAATAGCAGATGTAATTGAAAAAAATCTAGATTTATTAGCTACTGCTGAGTGTTTAGATAATGGAAAGCCAATTAGAGAATGTATGGCAGCAGATTTGCCATTAGTTGTTGATCACTGGAGATATTTTGCTGGAGTAATAAGAGCGGAAGAAGGTTCGGTAGCTGAGATAAGTAATAGTGAATATTCTTATCATATACCTGAACCTCTTGGTGTAGTTGGTCAGATTATACCTTGGAACTTTCCATTGTTAATGGCAACGTGGAAACTTGCACCAGCACTTGCTGCAGGTAACTGTGTAGTTCTAAAACCAGCTGAACAAACACCAGCGTCTATCTTACTTTTAATGGAACTTATTGGAGACTTATTACCTCCAGGAGTTGTTAACGTTGTAAGTGGCTTTGGTCTTGAGGCAGGTAAGCCATTAGCTTCATCTAAAAGAATTAGAAAAATTGCTTTTACTGGTGAGACAACAACTGGACGTTTAATTATGCAATATGCATCACAAAACTTAATTCCAATAACTTTAGAATTAGGTGGAAAATCTCCAAATGTTTTCTTTGAAGATGTCATGGATCATGATGACGATTTCTTTGATAAATGTATGGAAGGATTTGCAATGTTTACTCTTAACCAAGGTGAAGTTTGTACTTGCCCTAGTAGAGTGCTAGTTCAAGAGTCTATCTATGATAAATTTATGGAAAAAGCTGTAGCTAGAACTAAAGCTGTTAAACAAGGAAATCCTTTGCAGATGGAAACTATGATTGGTGCACAAGCATCGGTAGAACAAATGGAAAAAATAAAATCTTATTTAGATTTAGGTAAGAAAGAAGGTGCCAAAGTTCTATGTGGTGGAAATGTTGCAAAAGTAAATAGTGGTCTTGAAAAAGGTAACTACATTGAACCAACTATCTTTGAAGGAAAAAACTCTATGAGAGTTTTTCAAGAAGAAATTTTTGGACCAGTAGTTTCAGTTACTAAATTTAAAGATGAAGCGGAAGCATTAGAAATTGCTAACGATACTCTTTATGGGTTAGGTGCTGGTGTATGGACTAGAAATGGTAACATAGCCTATAGAATGGGAAGAGGAATCCAGGCAGGAAGAGTTTGGACTAATTGTTACCATGCTTATCCGGCTCATGCTGCTTTTGGTGGTTACAAACAATCTGGTATTGGTAGAGAAACCCACAAAATGATGCTTAATCACTACAGACAGGTGAAAAATTTACACGTGTCTTACAGTGAGAAAAAATTAGGCTTCTTTTAACAGATATATTATAATGGCCCGTATTAAATTACGGGCCATATAAATATGAAAGTTACAGCGACACCTTCTGCTTTAAAGCTTATTGAAGATTTAAAAAAAGATCACGGTAAAGAATTGCTATTCCATCAATCAGGCGGATGTTGTGATGGTAGTGCTCCAATGTGTTATCCATCTAAAGAATATCAAGTAGGACAAGATGATTTAATGATAGGTAAAATAGGTGGCATTCCTTTTTATATTAGTGAAACTCAACATGAAGCTTGGAAAAATACAGATTTGATAATTGATTGTGTCAAAGGTATGGGTGGAATGTTTTCTCTAGATAATGGTACTGGTAGAAGATTTTTAACTAGATCTGAGATCTGTATTCCCGAAGATACTACGATAAATTAAATTTCTTTAAATTTATTCTGAATAAAAGAAGAATAATTAAGATAATTAAAAATATTAAAGGTTTAAAAAATATTGTTTTTGATAACCAGATAAAGTGCAAAACTCCAAAAATTGAAATTACATAAACTAATCTATGTAGTTTTTTCCAATTTTTTTTTAAAATTCTAACCATTTTATCTGATGAAGTTATCGCTAAAGGGATTAGTAATAACCAAGCAGAAAATCCTATAAAAATAAATTTTTTTTTCAAAACATCATCAATTAATGGTTCAAAATCAAACCTATAATCTAGACCAACATAACTAAGCATATGAACCGAAGCATAAAAAAATGCAAACAAACCCAGCATCCTTCTAAATTTTATCCACGCTAAGGAATTTGTGATTTTCTTAAGAGGTGTCATTGAAAGAGTTAAAAGTACAAAGATTAAAGTCCATTTTCCAAAATGATTTATAATCCTATCAACAGGCTCAGGACCTAATTTATTATAAATTAATTGATAGGTGATTATATAAATCGGCCAAAGTGATAGTAAGAAAACAGCAGGCTTGAAATAATTTTTCAATTTATCTAATAATTTTTTTTAAGGTCCATACCACTATAAAGATGAGCAACCTCATCTCCATAACCATTGAACATTAAAGTTTTTATTCTTGGAGCTAATATACTTTCCCCAATTACTCTTTCAGTTGCTTGAGACCATCGTGGATGATCAACTTCTGGATTTACATTTGAGTAAAAACCATATTCTCTTGGCGAAGCATTTTTCCAAGCAGTATTAGGCATATTTTTCGTTAACCTGATTTTAACAATGGATTTAGCACTCTTAAAACCATACTTCCACGGAATAAATATTCTTAAAGGCGCACCATTTTGATTTGGTAGTGACTTGCCGTACAAACCAGTTACAACAGTTGTTAGAGGATGCATTGCTTCATCTAATCTCAAACCTTCAATGTAAGGCCAGTTTAAAACAGGATATCTCTGTCCAACCATCTCTTCTGGATTATAAACTGTTTCAAATTCTACAAACTTTGCAGTTGATTTAATCTGAACTTTGTTAAGTAGCTCACTTAATGAAAAGCCCAACCAAGGAATTACCATAGACCAACCTTCAACACATCGAAGTTTTAGGATTCTCTCTTCAGATTTGATATCTAGAATTTCCTCAATTGGAAGTTCAATTGACTTTTCAACTTCACCTTCAATTTTAACAGTCCAGGGTCTTGTAGAAAAATTTTTTGCTCGTCTATGGGGATCACCTTTGCCAGTACCAAATTCATAGAAATTGTTATATGTAGTTATATCTTTATAACTAGTTGGCTCATTTAAATTATTTGCTTTAGCATTAATTAGTGGAACTGAACTAAAGGTAAGTGCACTCAAACCATAGCCCATAGACTTTATAAAAGATCTTCTTTTGTTATAAATTTTTTCTGGAGTTATCTCTGAATATTTAAACTTTTTCATTAGCAATAGGATTTCCTTTTAACCATTCACTTTCTTTATTTTCATAATGTTCTTTTTTCCAAATTGGAGATCTTTTTTTAATTTCTTCAATTATATATCTTGAGAGTACATAAGCTTGATCACGATGTTTGCAAGCAACTGCGATAATAATACTTATTTCACCTAATTTTAGATGACCTTTTGCATGTTCAATAAATACAGCTTTATCTTTAATGTCAAGTTTTTGATCTGCTTCATTGTAAATTTTTTCAAAACTTTTGATCACCATTTCGTCATGGCTATCGTAAGTAATTCCAATAACTTTTTTATTATCATTAATACTTCTTACAGTACCTAAAAAATAAATTGATGCTCCAAACATAGAATCTTTAATAAATTTTTCAGCGTTTGAAGTTAGTATTTTATCTTTTTTATAATCTACTATTTTTGTATGAAGCATTAGCCTCCTCCGATAGGTGGTATAATACCAATCTTTTGATTTTTTGTGATTTTATAATTGTCGCTAATTATTTCATTATTTTCAGAACAAAAAGCAGAAGATTTTACAACTTTAATGAAGTCTTCGTTACCTTGAAAATTTTTGTCTATATATTTGATAATTTCATTCCTTAAATCATCTATTGAAGCTTTATCTTTAATATCTAATTCTAAGTGATCTTTATCACTAAAATCTCTACTAGCTCCAAATAATTCTAATTTGATTTTCATTTTTTTAATTTAGATGAAAATTTTAAGTCTTTATCTTTAAATTCAGATTTATTTTTACTAATAAAGTCATTCATAATCTTTACTTTTTCTTCCTCAAATTCAGCAACTTTTCTTTCATTAAGATCCACATATAAAGCTAGAATTTCAATTGTTGAGGCTAGGAATTTTTTTTCTTTATGTATCATTTCCATTTTATATTGAAGTCTTTTTTTATCATGATCAAAAAAAACACAATTAATATCAACTTCATCATTTAGTTGGAGTTCTTGATTGTAAGTTATATGAGACTCTACAATCATTGTACTTTTCTTAGTTGTCTTTGCAGAGTGTTCACCCATTTTAAAGATATTATTTAGAGTATCAGCACCATATTTATCAAACATTAAAAGATAATATGAAACATTCATATGATCGTTATAATCAATCCAATCCTTGATAACTTTTTGAGAACTTAAATAAACAGACATTAAATATTAAAAAATATTTTTAAGAAATTCAGGTAATCCATCTGGATTAGTCCATAATCCACTTTTTCCACCTTCTTTAATTAATAACTTAACATTATCAATTTTAAGATGAGGATTTACTATTTTACTTAAATCATAAATGGTTATTAATGCAGCATTAACTCCCATAATAGCTTCCATCTCAACACCTGTTTTAGCTACCGCTGACACAACACAAAAAACTTCCAATGAGCTATCAACTTCATTTATAATTATTTTAGTAGCAGTGTGATCAATTGGAAGAGGGTGACATAAAGGAATTAATTCACTAGTTTTTTTAACACCTAGTACAGCTGATACCTCAGCTAAAGTAATTGGATCACCTTTGGGCATTTTTTTATCTTTAATTAAATTAAAAACTTCTTTTCCAACATAAATTTTTCCAGAAGCCAAAGCTCTACGGAATGTTTCTTTTTTAGATGAAACATCAACCATATTAAAAGAGTTTTTTTGAAAAATTTCTTTTGCCCAATCTTTTAAATTTTCTTCATTTATAATTTTTAAGTTTTTCATTTATCCCCCGGTACTTGATAAATTAGGAGTAATTCCAGTATCACCTAATTCTAAATAATGTGACTCTTTTTTAAGATGCAATTGTTTTATAATAAGATTTACAAGTTCATCTTTTTGAGCATCGTCTTGCAGTAAATGTCTAATACTAATTCCAGTATTACCAAACAAACATAATCTCAAATCACCTCTTGAGGTAATTCGCAATCTGTTACATGTTTGACAAAAATCTTTAGTGTAAGGAGCAATTAATCCAAATTTACCTTTAAATTCTGGATGTATAAAATTTAATGAAGGGCCTGCATCTTTCCCATAAGTTTGAGGGATCCAATTATTTTTCTCTAAATAATCTTTGAATAAATTAGAAGAAACATGATTTTTCTTAAAATATTCAAAATTATCACCAGTTTGCATCAATTCTATAAATCTAAAGTCAATTTTGTTATTTTTTATAAAATTCCCAAATTTGTTAAACTCATCAGGGTTATCATTAACACCCTTAAGTAAAACAGCATTAATTTTGATATTTTCAAAATTTAATTTTTGTAAAGTCTTTATGCCTTCTAAAATTTCTTCAAGCCTATCATGTCCTGTTAGTTTTTTAAAAGTTTTTCTATTTAAACTATCTATACTAATATTTATTCCATCTAAGCCAGCTTCAGATAATTGTTTTGCAATTTTGTCCAAACGATAACCATTAGTCGTCATTGTTACTTTGGGAATATTTGAATTTTGTTTCATATCTTTAAGGATATCAAAAAAATCTTTTCTAACTGTTGGCTCTCCACCAGTTAATCTAATTTTACAAACACCTAATTCAGATAATGCTTTTGTTAATCTGGATATTTCTTCGGCAGACATAAAGCTTCTCGTGTCTCCAGGTGTTTTTTTATAACCTTGAGGCAAGCAATAAGTGCAGCTGTAATTACACACATCTGTAATCGATAATCTTATGTAGGGGAATTTTCTTCCAAAAGTATCAGTTAGTGCTTTCATCTAATTTTAATTACATTATTAAATTGAAACATTAAAACATATTTGTTAGATAATTGAGACAAAATTTTATAAGATCAATTCTATATTTAGCAAATAATGTACGAAAAATTTGGACAATTCATCGATGGTAGCTGGTCTCCTTCAACAGACAAGGGAACTTATGAGGTTATCAATCCAGCGACAGAAGAAGTTTTAGGTCATGCTTCTAAAGCAACATCTGCTGATGTTGATAAAGCATTAAAGTCAGCTGAAAAAGGATTACAAGTCTGGAAAAAAACAACACCTTGGAACAGATCTTATATTCTTAGACGTATAGCAGATAAACTTCGAGAGAAAAAAGATGTATTAGCCAAATGGATGACTTTAGAAAATGGAAAACCATTAGCAGAAGGTGTTGGTGAAACAAATGGAGCAGCAGACATTTTTGAATGGAATGCTGAAGAGACAAAAAGAATTTTTGGACAAACTATTGAAAGTAGATTTGAAGACACAAGAGTTCATGTTTATTACCAGCCAGTTGGAGTTGTAGCAGCATTATCGCCTTGGAATTTTCCACTTATTTTAGCAGCTAGAAAAATATCTACTGCACTTGCTGCCGGTTGTTCGGTAATTATTAAACCTGATACAATCACTCCTGGTGTTGTAATGGAGTTAGTTGATATTTGTAGAGAATGCGGTGTTCCTCCTGGAGCAATTAATCTTTTATCAGGTGACCCTCCAAGTATTGCATCTCAATTAATTCAATCAGATATTATTAAGAAGATTTCTATTACTGGCTCTGTAAGAGTAGGAAAACTAATATTAAAACAAGCCGCTGATAAAGTTCAAAGAGTAACAATGGAATTAAGTGGTCATTCACCATTTATAGTCTTTGATGATGCTGATATCAAAAAGGCAGCAGATATGGCTATAGCTGCAAAATTTAGAAACAATGGCCAAGTATGTATTTCTCCTAATAGATTTTATATTCATGAAAAGAAGAAAGATGAATTTATTGATCTATTTGTAGAGAAGACTAAAAAGTTAAAAATTGGTAATGGTATGGATCCCGATACTCAATTAGGTCCTTTAACAACTCAAAAAAGATTAAATGAAATTGAAACACTAGTTGAAAAAACTAAGCAAGAAGGAGCTAAAGTTTTATTAGGTGGAAAAAGACCCGCAGGATTCAATAAAGGGTTTTTTTATGAACCAACAATATTTGATGATGTAAAAGATGATTTTACCATTATGAAAGAAGAACCTTTTGGACCATTGGTTCCAATGTTATCATTTAAATCATTTGATGAAGTAATCGAAAGAGCAAATAATCATGAGCTTGGACTTTGTAGTTATGTTTGTACCAACTCAATGGAGAGAGCTCATTTAGCATCTGAGCAATTAGAGACAGGATCAGTTGCTGTTAACACAGGATTTGTTGCAATTGCTGAGGCACCATTTGGTGGAATAAAGCAGAGTGGATATGGAAGAGAAGGTGGTTCGATGGCAATTAAAGACTATCTAAATGTTAAATATACACACCTCGGTATAAAAGGTTAACACTTCAAAAACTTTAGATGAAAAATATTGGATTTATTGGAATTGGTCTCATGGGATTTCCTATGGCCAAAAATCTTCTTAAATCGGGGTATAATTTAAAAGCCTATAATAGATCTCAAGATAAAGCAGATAGATTAAAAGAATATGGAGCAGAAATATCCCTATCCATTAAGGACGTTGTTACTAATGCAGATGTGGTTATTACAATGCTTACAGACGATGCTGCAGTTGAGAAAGTAATGAGTAGTGATGAATTTATATCTAATATTAAAGAAGGAGCTACTGTTATTGATATGAGTTCGGTTAATCCAGTTTTGACCATAAAGTATTCAAAAAAATTAAAAGAAAAAAAAATAAATTATTTAGATGCCCCAGTTTCAGGTGGAACAATAGGAGCTGAAGAAGCAAGTTTAGCTATAATGGTTGGTGGTAATGAAGAAACATTTAAAAATTGCTACGAGCTTCTAAAAAAAATGGGCAACCCAACATTAGTTGGCCCAGTATCATCAGGTCAAATATCTAAATTAGCTAATCAAATTATTGTAGGCGTTACTATTGGAGCAGTTGCAGAAGCAATTACATTATGTGAAAAATCAGGAACTAATCCTTATAAAATGATTGAAGCTTTATCGGGAGGTTGGGCTGATAGTAAAATACTGCAAACACACGGAAGAAGAATGATCGATAAAGATTTTACACCAAAAGGAAAAACAACAACACAACTAAAAGATATGACTAATATTGTTAATGCAGGAAAGGCTGTAGAGACTCATTTGCCTATTTCGAGCTTAATAAAAGAAATGTATAAAGACTTAGTAGCTGATGGACATGGAAATACTGATCATAGCTCTTTATATAATGCTATTGAAAAAATAAATAAAAAATAGAATGAAATTATTAAGAATAGGAAAAATTGGCCAGGAAGTTCCAGCGGCTATAGATAAAAATGGAAAATTTAGAAATTTATCATCAATTATTAAAGACTTAAATCCAGAAAATATTAATTTTGAAACTCTCGATAAATTAAAGAAAATAAATTTAGAAAATCTAGAAGAGATAGATCGAAGTGAAAGAATAGGATCTTGTATTACTCAACCAGGAAATTTTTTTGCTATTGGATTGAATTATACTGAGCATGCAAAAGAAACTGGGGCAAAGCCACCAGAGCATCCAGTATTATTTAATAAATCTGTTCATTCAATTATAGGACCAAATGACAATGTAATTATACCTATTAATTCAAAGAAATTAGACCATGAAGTTGAAATTGCTTTTGTAATAGGAAAAAAAGCAAAAAGAGTTATAGAAAAAGATGCACAAGATTATATTTTTGGATACTGCATTTGTAACGATATAAGTGAGAGAGAGTGGCAAAAAGAAAAAGGTGGTCAGTGGGTTAAAGGAAAATCTGGTGATACCTTCGGACCTTTAGGCCCATATTTAGTGACAAGAGATGAAATAGAGGATGTTAATAACTTGAGTTTAACGCTAGATGTTAATGGTAATAGACATCAAACAGGAAATACAAGCCAAATGATTTTTAATTTTAATTTTTTAATTGCTCATATTACAAGTTTTATAACATTAATGCCTGGTGATATAGTGACTACTGGAACACCACCGGGAGTGGGTCTTGGAATGACACCTCCTATTTTTTTAAAAGATGGAGATGAGATGGAACTTTCGGTCGATAACCTTGGAAAACAAAATATTAAGGTTATAAAAGAATAATTTGATATGATAGAATTAGTTGTTGCGCTAGGAGCAGGTCTTATTAGTTTTTTATCACCTTGTGTTTTACCATTAATACCTGGTTATGTTTCTTTTGTTACAGGAAGTTCATTAAATGAAATTTTAGAAAATAAAAAAATTAACTTATTGCCGTTAATAATTTTTTCACTTGGCTTCTCTTTTGTTTTTATTATTTTTGGAGCAACTGCATCCTTTTTAGGGCAAATTCTTTTACAAAATTCACAAATCCTAAGACTTGTTGCTGGAAGTATAATAGTTATTTTCTCACTTCAATTGATTGGTATTTTAAATATTAAATTTCTTAATATTGAGAAGAAATTTTATACAAAAAAATCAAATAATATATTCTTTGTATTTATTATAGGAATGGCATTTGGTTTTGGATGGACACCTTGCATAGGACCTATTTTAGGATCAATACTTGCTTTAGCTTCAACAGAGGAAACAATTTATAGAGCAATTATACTTTTAAGCTTTTACTCTTTAGGACTTGCCATACCTTTTGTTTTATCGGGGTATTTGATGCAAAGGTTTCTATTATTTTCAAAGAATTTTAAAAAAAATATTAATTTAGTAACTAAAGGGGGTGGCATAATACTTTTAATTACAGGAATTTTAATTTTAACAAATCAATTACAAGTTCTTGGATACTATATTTTAAATTATTTGCCTTTTTTACAAAATTTCGGTTAGAACTATCTGAAACAATTAATTCATGAAAATATATCAAATTGATACTAGTGCTAGAAAAGAAGGTTCTACTTCAAGAGCTTTAGCAAAAAAATTATTAGACAAAATAAAAAAACCAGAAGATGAGGTTGTTTATCGAGATCTTAATGACGAAATGATTTTTATTTCTAATTTAACAGAGTCTGGAATGAAAATTCCAGAGGGCGAGCAAACAGAGCAACATAAGAAAATGTTTGAAATGTCAGATAAACTAGTCATGGAACTAAAAGAAAGTGATACAATTATAATTTCTGTACCAATTTATAATTTTGGTCCGCCTGCAACGCTAAAAGCCTGGGCAGATTTGGCTGCAAGAGTTAAAGAGACATTTAAATATAATGAAGACGGAAGCAGGGTAGGCTTGCTTGAAGACAAACAGGTTTATCTAATAATTACCTCTGGTGGCACAAAGATTAATAGTAAAGATGATTTTTTAACACCCTGGCTAACCCATGTTTTAAATTTTTTTGGTATAAAAAAAATAGATATTATTGCTGCTGATCAATTGGCTATAGATTATGAAAAATCAATTAAAGAAGCAGAAAGTCAAATTGAGAACATAACATAATGAGCTTATTAAGTGTGAAAGAGTACAAATTATATTCAAACTTTTTAAATACTTTAGCAAAAGATTTAAATAAATTTTATTATTCAAAACTTAATAAAACTTTTGCGATATCTAACAAGCTTAAAGGCAAAGGGTATGACCCTGTTACAACATCTGACAAAGCATTTGAAAAATTTATTAGATTGAAAATTAAAAAAAAATTTCCAAATCATCAAGTTATAGGTGAAGAGTTTGGTCACAAAAAATCAACTAGTGACTTTACATGGGTGATAGACCCGATTGATGGGACAAGATCATTTGTAATAGGTAACCCAACTTGGAGTAATTTAATATCTCTTAATTTTAAAGGCATACCAGTTGTGGGTTTAGCAAATTTCCCGATATTAAATAAATATTATTTAAACTTTGATAACAAAAATTGTTTTGTTTTTGAAAAAGGTAAAAAAAGAAAAATTTCTGTTTCAAAAAAAATACTATTTAGTCAGATTAAAGTATCGGGAGCATTTTATGAAGCGGTCTCTCTTAAGCAGCAAATGAGAATTCCAAAAGTTTTAAAATTAATGCAATTTCCAACTGCAGATGCGTTAAGCTACTCTCATTTATGTGAGGGAAAAATTGATGTTGTTTTTCAAGCTAATAATAAAATTTGGGATATTCACCCATTGATGCCAATTATAAAAGCTTCAGGAGGAATTGTTACAACTTGGAATAATAGAAATGCAGTTAACGCAGGAAATATTTTAGTTTCAGCTAATCAATCTATTCATAATAAAATGCTTAAACTTTTAAAACCTATTGCAAGATAAATGCATACAAGAGCTAAAAAAATATTAGATTTTTGGTTTAAAGAAACCCCACCAAAAAAAAGATTTCAAAAACATAAAGATTTTGATGCACTAATAAAAAATAATTTTTTAAAAGATTATGAACTGGCAGGTTCCAATGAGTATGATGATTGGCAAGATAGCCCCCTTGGTTCATTAGCTTTAGTTATTTTATTTGACCAATTTTCAAGAAATATGTTTAGAGATGACCCAAAAGTCTTTAGCCAAGATCATAAAGCAAGGTTAATAGTTAATGATTCTGTTTATGCAGGATTTTTAGATGAAATGGAGGACCAAGATCAAAGATTTTTTATGCTATTGCCACTTATTCATAGTGAAGAAATAACCGACCATGATATGGCCTACTATTTACTCGATAAATATTTAAAAGATCATCCAGACTTAGTTTCTATAAAAAAATTTTGGAAAGATCACACATTAGCAATTAAGAAATTTCATCGATATCCTCATCGAAACATAGTGTTAGGAAGAAAATCTACTCCTGAAGAGATAGAGTTTTTAAGTCAACCGAACTCTTCCTGGTAAATATTCATTAAGTGAACAGGTAAAATAAGATATTCAATATTATCATACCTATAATGATAATATATCGCTTTAATATTTTGATGTGCCGTCTATAAAGAAAGTACGAAATTCAATAATTAACATTAACTTCTCTCTCTCTTTAGTTAGTTAATATAAGCTTCCCCGAAAGGGGAAGTTTCTTATTGTCATCATCCCCACTGAATAATATAAATTTTAAATGAACTTTAAGTTTGTTTATAAAATATGCACTAAATCTGAGTGGCAAGAAGTTAAAAGTAAAGGTCAATTAACAGGTTTTAAAAAAGATTTAGAAGATGGCTTTATTCATTTTTCAGGTGATGATCAGGTTGCTGGAACTCTTAAAAAATTTTACCAAAATCAAAATGATTTAATTTTATTAAAGATAGATACTTTAAAACTAGATCATCTAGTTTGGGAACAAGCCTCTGATGGAAATATGTTTCCCCATTTATATTCACCACTTGACTTATCTAATGTTGTAGAAGAATTTGATATTACTTTAGATGATGATGGTACTCACGTCTTACCATCTATATTTTAACTTATCTTTTAAGGGGTTCACCCTTTCAGAAAGCTCCAAAAGAGTTCCCCTGTAAGTTAGCGGTATACGCCAAAATCCATAATAATGGACTTTATATTTTTTTGATCTTAATTAGTCTTTGGTTATTTAATCACACCAGTTATGTGTCAGGTGGTGATAAGTTCATAATCAACCTCCTTTATTGATATTTAGACAATATCATTTCTAAAAATTGCATTCAAAACATTTATTTTACTTTATGTGAAATAAATCAATTGTATGCAACCTAGCAAAGTAATAGGATCTCGATAATTTAAAAAATCTCATTACAATATTTTCTGTAAAAAAAGTTTTATAATTTTTAATTATAATTAATTATTTCCTAACAAGTTGACCATTAATACACCTATTATAATTAAACCCAAACCAATCATTGAATAAAGGTTTGGCATTTGATTAAATCTAATTATACCAACAATTACAGTTGAAATAATTGTTAATCCTGCAAATGAAGCATAAGTAATTCCCATTGGAATATTTTTCATCACCATTGAGAGCGCATACATACATGCAACGATTGTTATACCTGTAATAATACTTGGAAATAGAAGCGTGAACCCTTCAGCACTTTTTGCGAAACTATTTGAAGTTACTCCAAGAATAACTGCTAGGAACAGAAATCCATATGAAGTAGCGAGACTCATTCTTTAACTTTAAATGAAATCTCGCTAAATATATATAATTATTTAGGTATCTTAGTTACGCCAGTTTCAAGTGAAATCATTATAGGTTTCATAAAAATTAAAATTTAATTAAAATTTAATTTATGTTAGGGTCTATTTATGATTGATATTGTATGAATTCAGATCAAGATTTAAGAGCCAAATTTACTTTAGCCGAGAAGCTTTTTTTGGAAAAAAAAACACAAGAATCAATTAATTTGTATAGAGAAATATTATCGATCAATCCCAATATAATTCCGGCAATAAATAATCTTGGAGCAGCGTATGAAAGTTTGAATAATTTTTTTGAAGCTGAAAAATATTATCTTCAATGTTTTAATTTTAATCAAGAAGAAATTGTTTTTATTAATAATCTAGCAAATATTTTTTTAAAACAAAGAAAGTTCGATAAAGCAATTGAGTTGTTTAAAAAATCTTTGAAAATACAACCCCAAAAAAAAATTAATAAAAACAATTTGGCTTCTTGCTTAACTTATAATAACAATATTGATGAGGCGATAGATTATTGCAAAAAAGAAATCGAATTTGATCCTGAGAATGAATATTTGTACAAATTATTAAGTAAAAATTTAATGAAAAAAAATTGTCACCGAGAAGCTTTACAGTATTTAAAAAAAGGAACAGGTTTTATTGAATTTAATGATAATAATATAAGTATAATTACTAATTAATGAAAAAAATTAAAATAGACGATTTTAGATCTGAGAGTTTTATTGGCTTGTGGAACATAGAAGATAATAAACTATGCAAAGAACTAATTAACTTTTTTGAAGAAAATAAAGATTTACATATTATTGGAACAACTTCAGGTGGAGTAGATTATTCTGTAAAAAAAACAATAGATATCACAATTAATCCAAAAAGTTTAAAAGAACCAAAATATCAAATCTTTAATAAATATTTTGAAAAATTAAATGAATGTTTTGAGGATTATAAGGATCAGTATTCCTTTTTAAAAGTTATGGCCAAAAAAGTTCACATAGGTCATTTTAACATTCAGAAATATTTAAAAGGAGATCATTTTTCATCAATCCATTCAGAAAGAACTAATTTAAGTTCAATTCATAGATTGTTTGCATGGATGACATACTTAAATGATGTTGAAGATGGTGGTACAACTGATTTTAAATATTTTGATTTAAAAATAAAACCACAACAAGGTAAAACGGTTATATGGCCATCTGAATGGACTCATGCACATAGAGGATCTGTTTTAAATAGTGGTTCAAAATATATTATTACAGGATGGATGCACTTCACAGATTAAATTTTCTTTTATTAAAGCCAAGAGGGAAATGGCAAACCTTTTTCTTCAAGGAACTTTTTATTAAACATTTTAGTTGCGTACTTTTCACTTTTATCACAAAGAATTGTAACGATAGTTTTTCCAGGACCTAATTCTTTACCTAATCTTATTGCTCCCGCTATATTAATTCCACAGCTAGTACCAAGGCTTAAACCTTCATTTTGAATTAGATCATAAAGAATAGGCAATGCCTCATGATCGTCTATTGAATAAGCATCATCTATTTTAGCATTTTCAAAATTTTTGGTAACTCTACTAGAACCTATTCCTTCTGTAATCGAACCACCTTCAGATTTTAATTCACCATTCTTTATATAATTATAGAGAGCAGATCCTTTAGGGTCTGATAGATAGATTTTTATATCCTTATTCTTTTCCTTAAGAGCATTACTTACACCTGAAATTGTGCCCCCTGTTCCAGATGAACATACAAAACCATCAACCTTACCTTCTGTTTGTTTCCAAATTTCTTGTCCTGTTCCCTCGTAATGTCCTTTTGCATTTGCAGTATTATCAAATTGATTAGCCCAGATAACTCCATTATTGTTTGATGGTCTAAGCTCATCAGCAAGTCTAGCTGCAATTTTTACAAAGTTATTGTCATCTTTGTAAGGTTTTGCAGGAACCAATCTTAGTTCTGCACCTAAATTTCTAAGTAAATCTTTTTTTTCTTGAGTTTGATTGTCATTCATTACAATAATTGTTTTGTATCCTAATGAATTTCCTAAGAGCCCTAAGCCAATTCCAGTATTGCCAGCTGTACCTTCAACAACCGTTCCACCTTTTGAAATTAACTTTTTTTCTTGAGCGTCTTTAATTAAAGCTAGGGCCGCTCTGTCTTTAACTGATCCACCTGGATTTAAAAATTCAGCCTTACCATAAATATTGCACCCTGTAATTTCTGATGCTGCTTTTAATTTTATTAAAGGAGTATTACCAATTCCTGAAATAAAATCATTTTGAATGTTGCTCATTAATCTGATTTTGTATCACTATCTGGAGTAATACCATAAGGTTTGAATTCACTATCAGCGATACCAACATTTTTTGCAGGTATACCAACCATTACAGCTTTTTCTGGAACATCTTTTGTAATCACTGCATTAGCACCAATCTTTGCACATCTTCCAACTCTAACAGGACCTAATACTTGCGCACCTGAGCCAATTACAACTTCATCTTCAATTGTTGGATGTCTCTTTATATTACGCTGATCATTTGAATTAATACTTGGAGCAATTCCACCTAGTGTTACCATATGATAGATAGTGACGTTATCACCAATTTCAGAGGTTTCTCCAATCACAACTCCCATACCATGATCAATAAATAAATTTTTTCCAATTTTTGCTTTTGGATGAATTTCAATACCAGTTAAGAATCTTGAAAATTGTGAAATAATTCTAGCAATTAAATCAAATTTAGCAGTACTAAAAAAATTAGCAATTTTGTGAAAAAAAACTGCTTTAACTCCAGGATAAGTTAATATTAAACTTAATTTTGATTTTGCAGCAGGGTCTCTGTCTATTATAGATTGTAAAAATTTTTCCATTTTATCTTTTTGCTAGATTGACTTAAAAGCGATCTTTATATAGTCATTATATTTATTAATTAAAGAGAAAAAATATGTACAAAAATACCAACTGTTTTCACCTTGCAATACCTTGCGGTGACTTAGAAGTTGCAAAAAAATTTTACAACGAAGCTTTAGGCTGCAGATTAGATAATTCAGCTCAAGAATGGGCTGATGTTGATTTTTGGGGAAATGAATTAACTCTTCACGCAAGTGCACATAAATTAGAAAATGAAAGACACGATGTTGATATGGGAAATGTTTCTGTTCCTCACTTTGGTGTACACTTATCAAGAAAAGATTTTGATGCTCTTAAACAAAGATTAAAAGATAATGGTACTAAATATTACGATGAACCTTATTTAAGATTTAAGGGCACTAAATATGAGCAAGAAACTTTCTTTGTAAAAGATCCTAACGAAAACATTTTAGAAATTAAAACTCTTACAAGTAATCCTGAATAACTGTTAAATAACAGCTTATCTTAAAACAAAAACTATCTGGATCAGTCATAATTGATTTTGATAAATTTGTAAAATATAGGCCAGTTATATATACTTTTTATATCTTTATTTCCTTTGACACACTTTATTCATTCGCGTTAGACTTATTTTTTAAATTAATAGGAGAAGATAATGAAAATAATTAAAACTACACTTGTAGCTGGTTTGATTTCTTTATTTGCTACTTTTTCAACATTTGCTGAGAAAGTAAAAATTGGAGATCCAGGTTGGACAGGTGCAACAGCTATTGCAAATTTATTAGCAGCAGTTGTTAATGATAAAATGGGTGGAGAAGCAGAATTAGTTCCAGGGAACAATACTGCTATCTACGCAGCAATTGATAGAAGCAAAGGTGAAATAGAAGTTCACCCAGATATCTGGCTACCTAATCAACAGGCTTATACTAACGATCTAGTTCCTAAAGGAACTCTTAAGTTAAGTTCAAAACCGTATGAGGGAAACCAAGGATATTGTGTGTCTCAACAATTTGCTAAAAAAATGAAAATTACAGCAATTGAAGACTTAGCTAGACCAGAAGTTGTTAAAGCAATGGACAGCGACGGAAATGGAAAAGGTGAGTTTTGGATTGGTGCTGATGGATGGGCTTCAGCAAATGTAAACCAAGTTAAACTTAGAGATTACGGTTTATATGATGCTGGTATTGAAGGCATAAGAGCAGCAGAAGCTGTTAAAAATGCAAGAGTGCTTGATTCAATTAAAAAAGGTGAGGGCTATGCATTTTATTGTTACAAGCCACATGCAATTTGGGGAATGGCAGATGTTGTAATGTTAACAGAACCAAAGTTTGATGAAGCTAAATATAAAATGGTTCAACCCAAAGAAGATGCTGACTGGTACAAAAAATCTTATGTTGCATCGAAAGATGCTCTTAAACAAATTCAAATTGGTTGGGGAACTTCATTAGAAGCTAAATCACCAGCTATTGTTGAATTTTTTAAGAACTTTCAATTGTCAGCAGATGATGTTTCATTAATGGCCTATCAAATTTCAGTTGAAAAAAAAGATCCAGCTGCTGTTGCTAGAACATGGATGAAAAATAATAAGTCCAAAGTTGACGGTTGGTTAGGACTTTAGGTTAAATTAAATTTTTACCTGGCAACTTTTTAGTTGCCAGGTAATTTTCTTAAAAAAAAATTTATTAAATTTTCGAATGGATCTGATGGAATCAGCTATTGAAATAAAAAATGTTTGGAAAATATTTGGTAATAATTCTGAAGAAGCATTAAATGCTATTCAAAATCAACGTATTTCAAAACAGGAAGCTTTAGAAAAATATAATTCAGTAATTGGTGTATCTGATGTTTCTTTTAATGTTAAAAAAGGAGAGATTTTTTGTGTAATGGGTCTTTCTGGAAGTGGTAAATCTACTTTAGTTAGACATATTAATAGATTATTAGAGCCAACCTCTGGACAAATTTTAATCAATAATGAAGACGTGATGAAGTTTGACTCAAAAAGTTTGCAAGATTTAAGAAATAAAAAAATAGGTATGGTTTTTCAAAACTTTGCTTTAATGCCCCATAGATCTGTACTGGATAATATAGCAATGCCACTTGAAATAAGAGGTATTAGCAAAAATGATAGGCTAGATGCCGCTAATAAAATTTTAGATATCGTAGAACTTCAAGGCTGGGGAAATAAATTTGCTCATGAGCTATCAGGCGGAATGCAACAAAGAGTAGGATTAGCAAGAGCTTTAGCGGCCGATCCTGATTTTTTATTAATGGATGAACCATTTAGTGCATTAGATCCATTAATTAGAAGACAACTTCAAGCAGAATTTATCAAACTTTCAAAACAAATGAAAAAAACTACAGTGTTTATAACGCATGACTTAGATGAAGCTGTTAGGGTAGGTCATAGAATTGCTATCATGAGAGATGGAAAAGTTATTCAAATAGGAACACCAGAGGAAATAGTAATGAAGCCAGTGGATAACTATGTTGCTGATTTTGTAAAAGGAATATCTAGATTAAAAATTGTTCAAGCTAAATCTATCATGCAACCAATTGAAAAATTCAAAAAAGAATTTGGATCACTGGCCAAAGATTTAGAAAGTGTTTATGAAAATGATTTGCTAAATAAATTGATTGAAAAATCTTCTATTAAAGACGAACCAATATTAGTAATTAACAATGATAATAAAAATGTTGGGGTGATAACACAAGCTGATTTACTTAAGGCTGTTGTAGAGGGTAGTGATGGAGAGTAAAGCAGTTAAAAATCCATCTAGAGATGAATTGATTACTGATTTTGTAAAAAGTAATCCAAATTACTATATTAAAGAGTTTAAAAAAATTGGTAGTAAACCTACTTATTCATTTTCATTTAATCTATTTGCATTTATTTTAGGTCCAGTTTGGTTTGGAATGCGTAATGTTTGGAATTGGACATTAGCTTTTTTAATTATTGAAACTTTTTCAGTAGTGCAAATCATCAGAGGTTTATTTGGCAATATTACAGCAGATGCTATTGCTAAAGTAGAACAAGTTAAAAGTACAATAGCTTTTAGGAATAAACAATTAGAAGCAGCTATAGAAAATAATCCAGATAAGATTGATGTTTTTAAAAGAAATATAAAATCATTAGAGGATGCTATGCAAGGTTATCTTGATGAGATTACAAGAGTAGAAGCCTCAGCAATTTGGATTACAATTTTTGGGTTTATTTTATTGATAGTAGTAAAGGTTGTTCAAGGAGTTTTGGCGAATTCAATTTTGGAAAAAAAATATTCTGAATGGTTATCTGATAAATCTATTGATCCAGGTATGCAGATGAAAAATTATATCTTAAGTAGTGTTTTTACTTCTGTAATAATGATTTTTACTGTTATCCATTACAGCTTTCCAGGTTTACTTCAGTTAATGGATACGTTTCCAACCCATCCAGAAATAAGATTATTTTCAATTAAGTGGATAGAAATTATTTTTGATTATGCAGTTGTTAAAGGAGATGTAATTTTTACTGCTATAACAATTGGTATTAGGTCAGTTCTAGATTTTTTAGAATTACTATTCGTTAAAACCCCTTGGATAGTAATTATAACAGCCATTGTAACACTTACTGGTTTATCAGCTGGACCAAGGGCAGCAATATACTCAACTGGATTTTTATGTTATATGGGATTTTTAGGGTTTTGGGTAAAAGCCATGACAACTCTTGCGTTACTTGGAACTGCTGCAATTTTAAGTATAGCAATTGGTATTCCTCTTGGAATTTATTGTGCAAGAAGACAAAGATTTTATTCACTAATAAGACCTATAATGGATTTCATGCAAACAATGCCAGCCTTTGTATTTATGATTCCAGTTATAGCTTTTTTTGGAACTGGAAAGGTTGCGGCAGTAATTATTACAATGATTTTTGGTGGTACACCTGTTGTAAGACTTACGGTTTTAGGGTTACGTGGAGTGCCAGAAACAATTCGTGAGGCAGCTATCGCTTACGGTGCAACTAAATGGTATTTACTTAGAAAAGTAGATTTACCACTAGCCACACCTTCAATTTTGGCAGGTGTTAACCAAACTGTAATGCTTAGTTTGGCTATGGTAGTTGTAGCATCTCTAATTGGTGCAAAAGGTTTAGGACAAGATGTTCTTGAGGCTTTACAGTATGCTAATGTTGGACAAGGTATACTAGCAGGTATTGCTATTTTGTTTGTTGCTTTAATACTGGATAGAGTTGTTCAAGGTAAAAAAAGAGTTTAATAAAACTTAATGGATTTTTTATTATTGGGTTTTTTTACTGGATTAAGTTTAATCTTAGCAATAGGTGCTCAAAATATATTTGTCATTGAACAAGGTTTAAAAAAACAACAAATCTTTATTGTTTGTTTAGTATGTTCATTATCAGATTTATTGTTAATTTTTTTAGGTATTTTTTTATTTCAATATTTAAGTAATTTTTTTACTCCAACAGTAGAGCTAATCTTTAACATTTTACTCTTAATATTCTTATTACATTTTATTTGGGGAAAATTAAAAACTGAAGTTTTAGAAGCAACATTCAATATGGATAGTAAAACTAATAATTTTTTTGGGATTTTAACTAAAACTCTGGGATTTACCTTTCTTAATCCACATGTTTATTCAGATACTGTATTTTTTCTTGGAAATTTTTCTAAAAATTTTAACCAGATAGATAAGTATTATTTTGGAGTTGGTGCAGCTACTTCCTCGTTCTTATTTTTTTTTATGTTGGGATATTTATCAAAATATTTTTCCAAACATCTAAAAAGTAAAAATATATGGAGAAGAATAAATTATTTAATTATTCTTTTTATGTCTATTTTAGCCTTAACAGTGTTAATAGAAATTATCTAAGTTTAGTTAGAATAACCATACTTTTTAAGTCTAACATCACCGGTTCTTGCGTGCGCTTCCATTCCTTCGTATCTAGAAATTCTTGCAGCTGCAGCACCAACTAGCTCTGTAGATTCTTTAGTCATTCTTTGGAAACTTAAAGTTTTAACAAACTTACCAACAAATAGTCCACCCGTATATCTTCCTGCACCTTTAGTTGGAAGTATGTGATTAGTTCCTGAACATTTATCCCCATAAGCAACAGTCGTTTCTTCTCCGATAAATAGAGAACCGTAGTTAGTAAGTCTTTTGTGAAACCACTCTAAATTTTCTGTCTGAACTTCTAAGTGTTCTGGAGCATACTCGTCACTAATGGTTGCCATTTCTTCATCAGTATCACAAAGAATAACTTCTCCATAATCTCTCCAAGCCGCATCAGCGTTTGTTCTTGGAACCTCAGGCAATTCTGCAATTAATTCTGGAACTCTTTTCATCACTTTTTCTGCTAGTTCCTTGCTTGTTGTATATAACCAGCAGGGTGAATTATAACCATGTTCAGCTTGACCCACTAAATCAACAGCAACTATTTCAGGATCAGCTTTAGCATCTGCAATAATTCCAATTTCAGTAGGACCTGCAAATAAATCAATACCAACTTTTCCAAATAAAATTCTTTTAGCTTCAGCAACAAATTGATTTCCAGGACCAACAATAATATCAGCAGGAGGATTATTAAATAAACCATTAGTCATTGCAGCTATAGCTGGAACACCACCTAAATTTAAAATTACATCAGCACCACACAAGTCAGCTGTATAAACAATTGTTGGATGAGCACCCACACCTTCTTTAGGAGGGCTGCATGCAATAACATTTTTTACACCAGCAACTTTAGCAGTTGTTACACTCATCACTGCAGATGCAATGTGTGCATAACGACCTCCTGGTACATAACATCCAGCAGTATTAACTGGTATTAACTTTTGACCAGCAAATAATCCATCTGAAAGCTCCACTTCAAAGTCCTGACCATAGTTTTTTAATTGTGCTTCAGCAAACTTTCTAACTCTTTCATATGAAAATTGAACATCATCTTTTGTTTTTTGGTCTAATGTTTTTTTGATTTCTTCAATTCTTTCTTTGGAAACAATAATATCACCATCATATTTATCAAATTTCTTTGTAAGATCGATACACCCTTGTTCTTTGGTAGTTTCAATATTTTTTAATAAATCTTGAACAATTCCAGTTGTTTTAGTGTCATCTGTTGATGATGTTTTAGGTGATTTTTTTAAATAAGTTATAGCCATTGTTTTCCTCTTTAATTTTGAAGCTTTATTTAAAACATTAATATGATTATTTCAATGAAGAATCAGTCTAAAGTAACAACAGCAGCAGCAATAGAGGCCAATCTAGCTTGTGCCTCATCAGATCTACTTGTAATTACTATTGGAACTTTACCACCAACAACTACACCAGCTGCACAAGCTCCCATAAAGTAAATCATCATTTTAACCAAACTATTTCCAGTTTCAACACTTGGAACCAATAATACGTCTGCATCACCAGCAACAATATTCTTAACACCTTTTATAGCAGCAGATTTTTTTGAAATACTATTATCAAATGCCAGGGGACCAAAAACATCAGCATTTAAATTTTCTTCTTTTGCAAGTTTTGTAATTTCATCTGCTTCGATTGAGCTTGGTACACTATCTAAAATTTCTTCTGTCGCTGATAGAACTGCAACTTTTGGTCTTTCAATTCCTATACGATTTGAAAAATCAATTACATTTCTTAAAATATGCATTTTGGTTTTTACATTAGGCAAAACATTTAAAGCACCATCAGTAATTATAAGTGGTTTGTCGTCTTTAGTATTTGTCATATGCCATATGTGGCTTAGTCTAGTTTTTCCAAGTAAATTATAATCTCTTTTTAAAACTTCTTTCATTAAAATATCTGTATGAATATGACCTTTAACAATAATCTTTATCTTTTTTTCACTAGCAAGCTTTGCAGCAATAGCAGCTGTATTATTTTCTACAGGCTCATCAATAATTTCAAATTCAGAGATATCCCATTTTAAATTTTCTGCACATTTTAAGATCTCTTTTTTATTTCCTATAAAGATAGGTCTGATAAGACCTTCTTTTACAGCATCTTGAACAGAGAGCATGGGCAAGGGAAGACCCGCATTAACAATAGCTGCATTAACGCCTCTTTTTTTATTGGCATGGTCCAAAAGGTTATTTGGACAAACAATTTCTTTATTAGAAAGCATAAGGTATTTTTATCCTCAAATTTACAAAAGTATATAGTGTAAAAATATCAAGATAAATGCTTTTAAATTTCAAATTTTAGATCAATAGTTAGTTAATTTA
This sequence comes from Candidatus Pelagibacter sp. PS_41, assembly GCF_059417725.1. NCBI lineage: Bacteria > Pseudomonadati > Pseudomonadota > Alphaproteobacteria > Candidatus Pelagibacterales > Candidatus Pelagibacteraceae > Candidatus Pelagibacter > Candidatus Pelagibacter sp. PS_41. Next base: position 375,205 of record NZ_CM182062.1, read on the forward strand.
TAAATATCACTTTATGGACTGAGATAACAAATGAGAGACTTTTTGCTGCTTTATAGGAACCAAGGCTTTTAGTTAACGATCCTTTAAATACTCCAAGTCTTTTAAAACAGCTTTTGAGATATTAATTTCTTTTTTAAGATTATTTTTAAATCTTTTGAATTTACTTTGTCCTGGATAAAGAATTTCTTTTACGCCTTTTATTTTAGGTAGTTTTTTTATAGTTTTAATATTATCTTTTATTCTTTTATTAAAAGAATTACCGACAAATAAATTAGGCTTTAACACAAAAAATAAATGACCAATATTTTGTGGTCCACTAAAATCAGTAAATGGATCTTTAACTCTTCCGGCATGATTACCACCAGTTAATACACCACTTAAAATGTCAACCATCCAGGCTAATCCTGAACCTCTAAAACCAGCTATTGGTAATTGAACACCTTCTAATGCTTTTTTAGGGTCAGTAGTGGGTTTACCAAACTTATCTAAAGCAACACCTTCAGGAATTTTAGTTCCCTCTCTTGCTGCTACTCTAATTTTTCCTCTATTAATCATTGAAATAGATGTATCTAAAATAAAAGGAACCTTTGATCCAGTGGGAGTTCCAAAACAAATAGGGTTTGTTCCAAATAAACTTTTTAATGCACCATGAGGTGCAACTGCTGGAGGTGCATTTGTAAACACCATAACCATTAAGCCTTTTTTAACGGCTTGCTCTGCGTAATAGCCGGACAAACCATAATGACCACTATTCTTAACTGCAACTAAGCCAATCCCTGTTTTCTTAGCATTATTTATGGCAGTTTTAATGGCAGTATCTGCTGCAACAAAGCCAATACTATTATTCGCATCAATATGAGCAATTGATTGAGAAATCTTTTTAATTTTAATTTTAGCTCTTGGATTGATCACTTTTTTTGAAATTCGATCACAATACATTTTAAGACGAGATAACCCATGTGAGGGTGCACCAACTAATTCAGCATTAATCAATGCCTCAGCACAGATCGAAGCATGATCTTTACTTAATTTATATTTTATAAATATATCTTTAATTATTGCCTTTAATTTTGAAGAATTCATAATTGTTCAAAAGGATAGTGTGATTATCCTTTTCCTCTCCAAGGAATATATTTATCTATAAGTTTTCTTAAAGTTACATCAAACAATAATCCAAGCATTCCCATTATAAAAATTGTAATCCAAATAACCTCATATTGAAAATATTTTTTAGCAACATTTTCAACAAACCCTATACCAGTTGTTCCTGCTAGAAATTCAGCTGCAACTAGAGTTCCCCAACACATACCAACCGCAACTCTTATACCCGTTAATATTTCAGGCAAAGAATTTGGAAATATTACATATCTTAATATTTGTTTTTTTGATGCCCCTAGAGAGTGAGCTGCATGGATTTTTGACAATTGCGTTCCAGATGCTCCAGCTCTTGCTGAGATAATCATAATAGATAAAGAGACCATGAATAATAAGAAGATTTTTCCTGAATTATCAATTCCAAGTACAGAAATAATTAAAGGAGCCCATGCTAGAGGAGGTACCGGTCTATAAAGCTCGATTAAAGGATCAAAAAATCCTTTAGCAAATCTATTAAGACCCATAAATAATCCTAAAGGAACACCAATTATTATTCCAAAAATTAATCCTAATAAAACTCTTAAGAAAGAGTCCCAGATATGTCCGTAAGGAACAGGAACTTTAAATAAACTAAAGTCACCTGTAACAATTTTTAAAACATTTCCTTTAAAGTTCTGTTCAACAATACCTTCTTTAGTGTGAATAGGGTACTCACCAGGTATAATATCTGCAATCCAATCAGGCAAAATGAAACCAATTATTTGACTAACATCAATTAATTGTATCCATAAAAGAGGAACATCTTTATAGCCAATGCTAGGATTAGACATCAGTATAAATTTATTAAAAGTATCAGATGGTTTTGGAAGCCATCTTCCCGAACCTTGTTCTGAACAACTTTGACCACTAGCTACAATAGTTCCTGCAGGAAATAAAAAAATATCAACTAATCTTAACCCACCTTGAATTTTATTTTTTGCGTTGTCAAAATTAACAACAGCTTCTTGTAAATTATCAAGAGCATTAGGTGGATAGATGCTTGCAAACTCTATACGTCTTGCAATTTTAACAATATTTTTAGCATATTCAGAAGCAACATCTTCACTTTCATTTAACTCACCTCTATAAATTTTTATTTGATCTTTAATCTCATTAATCTGATCTTTGAATTGTGAATTATGATTTCTTAATTTAAAAAACTCTTCACTTATTAAACCTATTTTTTCTGCAGCCACATGAAATTTTAAACCTAAATCGGTTGAGGGGATTAATGGTACCTCTAAGGTATTTTCAATAGATCCAGATCCGGCATCAACTTTTACTATACCCCAACCACCTTCTTTATTTGCTGCATCAAGTCTTTCTTGAAGTTGTTGTTTAGTTTCAAAAGGATATTCAGGCTTTTTAAAATTTTCAGTTAATAGATTAATTTTTCCTGTTATTTCATTTATTTTTTCTTTTGTTTCATTTTCAATTAAATCTTGATTAGTTAATAATGGGATTAATTGAGAAGTTTTATTAAGAAAACCAATTAAAATTTCTTTTTGCTGAGCACTTACACCTGAATTTTGGATTTCAGTTGATAAGCTTCTAATATTTTCATTTTCTTTTTTTATTTGGGCTGTACTTTTTAATTCTCTTTGTTCTATTGGAAATTGATATTTCAATCCTAAAAGAGAATCGTTAATTTTAGCTACCTGACAAAGCTCATTAGCAGATTTTGGATAAAAACCTCTCGCAATATCCCAAGAATAATACATCCAAATTAAAAGTAATGAACAACTTCCTAAAACTACCCAATGTGTACCACCTTTAGATCTTTCTGGATTTCCAAAAACTGCATCAATTTTTTCAGTTTGAATTAATTTTCGACCATAAACAATAGATCCAATAATTGTAATTAAGATTAATATTGTAAGAATCTGTGTAATCATTTCATTCTTTACCCATAATTTCTTCTTCCATATTCCAAATCATAGTTAAGATTTCTTCTCGTGTTTTCGAAAATTCTTTATCTTTTTTAATTTCTCTTAAATCTTCTTTTAATCCTCTGTTTGCAAAAGGTAATTTGTATTCTTTATGTATTCTTCCTGGTCTTGGAGCCATTACATATAATCTTTCACCAAGTAATAACGCTTCTTCAACAGAGTGTGTTATTAAAATAATTGTCTTTCCAGTTTCTTTCCAAATTTTTAATACTAAAGATTGCATTTTTTCTCTTGTCAAAGCATCTAATGCACCAAGAGGTTCATCCATTAAAATTAAATCAGGGTCATTAATCAAACATCTTGCAAGCGCTACTCTCTGCTGCATTCCACCTGATAATTGATAAGTTGGAGTATTGCCAAACCCTTTAAGACCAACAATATCAAGCCATTCATCAACTTTTTTCTGAGTTATTACGGGATCTTCTTTTTTCATACGAAGACCAAAGTTAACGTTCTCAGAAACTGTTAACCATTCAAATAAAGCGCCTTGTTGAAAAACCATTCCTCGCTCAACACCAGGTCCATCAATTTCATTATTATTTAAAGTAATCTTACCTGATGTTGGTCTAATAAATCCTGCAGTAATATTTAATAAAGTTGTTTTTCCACAACCAGATGGACCAAGGACAGTTAAGAGCTCACCCTTTTTTAAAGTGAAATTTACATCTTTTAAAGCATGAACAGTTTCTCCTTTAGGAGTTTTAAAAATCATGTTCAGATCTTGAGAAACTAATTCGCTCATTGAATAATTTTATATTAGAATTTTTAATAAAAATAGGCACCAAAAAATTTTGGTGCCTGTTAAACTTTTATATCTCTGTAATATTATAGAGGTAAGAAACTAGTATCTACATTTCCTCTAGGTGTACCCATACCTTGAAGGAACTTATGTAAGTTACCACTTTCCATAGATGTTTTTGTTTCTTGTGCATCTAGAAATTTAAATCCACCAATAGTTTCTTTCATATCACCAAGTTTCATTTCAGCATCTTTTGCTATAACATTTAAGTCAGATTTACCTGCTTTGTATCTAGCATTAGCTTCATGAGTTACTTCGATAAAAGTTCTAACCATTCCAGGATTTTCTTTCATAAACTTTGTAGTTACAGAAGTAATATCGATACCTAATATTCCAGCATCTCTAGCTTCTTGGACTGTTAAAAGTCTAGAACCAACTGCTGTTGCAGCTTTGATAGAATTACCACCAAATAAACAAGCCATTACAACATCGCCACTAACTAATGCAGCAGCACCTTCTTCAGGGTCCATTTGAATGATATCCATTTTTTTTCTGTCAGCACCAACAACTTTCATACTTTCATCAAAAACGTATTCAGCCATTGTTCCAAGTGGAACAGCAACTTTTTTACCTTCTAATTCAGAACCATTTGCTTTTGTGATTCCTGAAGCATTTGATGTTACACAAGTTGTTCCACCCATCCCGTATTCCATAGCGACATCAATTAATTTGATAGGCGCTTTTGATTTTACAGCATTGATAAAAGGAACTAAACCTTGTGAGTAAGAGATATCAATATCTCCTGCTAACATTGCATCAGTCATTGCACCACCGTTAGTGAAGTTTGTCCACTTAACTGGTACACCCAATGCTTTTTCGTACATTCCTTTAACTTTATCTTCTTGGTTTGGAGTAGGCCATTCTAAAAAGAATGCAACTCTAACTTCTTTAGCAGCTGAATTTGCAACTGAAATAGATAAGTTAAGAGCAACTACAGCACCAAGAATAAAACTAAGTATTTTTTTCATTATTATTCCTCTGTTAGTAATTTAATTAAATTACATGTATTTAAATTGAAATTAGAAAGGATGTAAAACAAATTTTTTACACTTGTAAGTTGTATTTACTTAAGAAAGATTCTAAAAAAAATAATTCTAGAAAACATTATGATTTAGTCTAATACTTAAAAATAGAATTTATTAAACAACACATAAACAGAGAGAAATTTATGAGCTCAGAAAATAGAACTGCCGTACCTAATTCACTAAATGAACATTGGATGCCTTTTACATCTAATAAAGATTTTAAAGCAAATCCAAGATTAATCACAGAAGCTAAAGGGGTTTATTTAAAAACTCATCATGGCAAAACTCAAATAGATGCGAGCTCAGGTTTATTTTGCAATCCACTTGGTCATGGTAGAAGAGAAATTACAGAAGCTGTTACAAAACAATTAGAAACATTAGACTACGCACAACCTTTCCAACAAGGTTTTGGTGGTTCATTTGAGCTTGCTACAAAAATTTCAAAACATACACCTGGTGACTTAAACAAAATGTTTTTTACTATATGTGGTTCAACAGCTGTTGAGACTGCACTTAAAATTGCTATAGCTTATCATAGAGCAAAAGGTCATGCAGAAAGATTTAGGTTTGTTGGACGTGAGCGGGGTTATCATGGAATGAATATTGGCTGTATATCAGTTGGTGGAATGGTGAACAATGTTAAAACATTCGCAAGTGTTTTAATGCCAGGTGTTCAACATATTAGTCATACACATTTGCCAGAGCATAAATTTGTTAGTGGTCAACCGGAAACAGGAGACTACTTAGCAAATGATTTAGAAACTATTTGTCAAAACTTTGGTGGTGAAAACATAGCTGCTTGTATAGTTGAACCTATTGCTGGATCTACTGGAACATTAGTTCCACCAAAAGGATATCTGCAAAAACTTAGACAGATCTGTGATAAGCATGGAATACTTTTAATTTTTGACGAAGTAATTACTGGTTGGGGTAGAACTGGTTCTAAATTCGGTGCAGATGAATTTGGTGTAACTCCTGACATTATGACAATGGCTAAAGCTACAACAAATGGTGTTGTACCTATGGGTGTTGTTGCATGTAATGATTATATTTATGATGCGGTAATGGATGCTTCACCAACAGGTTCAGTTGAATTATTTCATGGTTACACTTATTCAGGAATTCCAGTTGCAGTTGCGGCTGCTCTTGCAGTGCAAGATATTTTTGAAAAAGATGATATTTTCAATAGAGCAAAAAATTTAGCTCCTTATTTTCAAAAAGGGTTGTTCTCTCTTCAAGATCTAGAGTCAGTAGACAATATTAGAGGATATGGAATGATGGGCGGTATAGACATGAAGTTAAATACTAAACCAGGTAAAGCTGGTTATGAATGTTTTAAAGCATGCTATGAAGCTGGTGTTAACTTTAAAGCTACAGGAGATTGTTTAATTATAGCTCCTCAATTCATCTGCGAAGAAAAACACATTGATGAAATTATTGAAAAGTTAAGAACTGGTATTACCAACTATCAAAAAAATCAAAAAAACTAAGAACTTTAAAGTTTTAAAATAATAAATTAAGGAGATAAGTTTGTGAAGATTGGCGTACCTAAAGAAATTAAACCCCAAGAACATCGAATTGGATTAACCCCTGAGAGTGTAAAAACTTTAATATCAGAGGGTCATGAAGTTTTAGTTGAAAATAATGGTGGTTTTGAAGCTGGTTTTGAAAATGATCAATATACAAGTGTTGGTGCTAAAATCATTGATAAAGCCGAAGACATTTTCAATGATGCAGATATTATTGTCAAAGTAAAAGAGCCTCAATCAGGTGAAGTTAAGATGATTAGAGAAAATCAGATTGTTTATACTTATTTACATTTAGCAGCAGCGAAAGAATTAACTGAGGGACTAATTAAATCTAAAAGTGTTTGCATAGCCTATGAAACAGTCACTGATGATAATGGGAGATTACCATTACTTGCACCAATGAGTGCAGTTGCAGGACGTATGTCAGTTCAAGCTGGTGCACATTGTTTAGAAAAAAATCAAAATGGTAGAGGGCTTTTATTAGGTGGTGCTCCTGGAGTTGAAGGTGGAACTGTTGTTATTTTAGGTGGTGGTGTTGTTGGAGAAAATGCTGCAGTGATAGCAACTGGTATGAGAGCCAAAGTTCATATTGTTGATAAATCTGAAGCAAGACTAAAACAACTTGTTGAAATGTTTGGTGATAAAATTACTCCAGAACAAAGTGATAAAATTGATTTAAACAAATTAGTTGCAGAAGCTGATCTTTTAATTGGAGGTGTTTTAATTCCAGGTGCTGAAGCTCCAAAATTAGTTACTAAACCAATGTTAAAATTAATGAAAAGAGGATCTGTAATAGTTGATGTTGCAATTGACCAAGGGGGCTGTGTTGAAACGAGTAAACCAACAACTCATGGTGACCCAACTTTTATTATTGATGATGTTGTTCATTACTGTGTAGCAAATATGCCAGGTGGAGTTCCAAGAACTTCAACGATTGCATTAAATACTGCAACTCTTCCACATCTAATTAAAATTGCAAACAAGGGTTATGCTAAAGCACTAAGCGATGATAAACATTTACTTGCAGGACTAAACGTTTGTAAAGGTCAAGTAACGTATAAAGCAGTGGCTGATGTTTTTGGGTATGATTATGTCGATCCTTTAAAAACTCTGTAATTTTTTTAACTAATGTTATCGGATAAAATTAAAGATTATTTAAACGAATACATTAGCCAGGAAGTTTACGTTCAAGTAGCTGTTGCTAAGGGTAAAAATAAAATTTCAACTAATGCTGCAATCAGTAAGTACTTTGAAAGCAATCACTTTCAAGGTTTAGCTGAAGGTAAACCCTACAATACTTTTTTAGATGATCTTAAAGACAAATGTTTAGGAAAATTAGTTAACTCTCCAATGAAAGATAGTAAAACGGACGATGAGATTATTATTGAACTTCAGAGTAAACTTAATACTTTAGATATTGGTGAATTAAATGATACTTACTGGGAAGTTGAAACTGGTGAATATTTAAGAGGAGCAGATATTAAAGAAATCGAACTCGAGAGAGATACTTTAATTAAATTTTTAACTTCAAAAGATGAAGCACATGACACGGTAAGTACTCTTTGCAAAAATTATGAAAAATTGTGTAAAGAAAAATACCCTGAAGCACCATTACCTTTAGAAATATTAGATACTAAACACTAAGTTTCTCTTTAATATTCTAAATTATAGTCTATAAAAATTGTTAGGGGTGTCGTAACTGACTGAGAATAAACCCTAATAACCTGTCCGGTAATTCAGAAAGGGAGAACAATGGATAAAACATACTTTATAAGTCAATCAACATCATTAACACTCGTCATAACTATAAGCTTAATCTTTACAATAGTTGGATTAATTTACTCTAAAAAATATCAAGGGATTAACAATTATCTAACTGCGAATAGAAACATTGGTTTCTTTTCACTAACAACAAGCCTAATTGCATCAGCACTTGGGGCTTGGATTTTATTTGGTCCAGCATCAGCTGCAACATGGGGTGGAATTGGAGCTGTGATTGGTTACGCGTTAGGAACGGCATTTCCTATGATCTTTTTAATTTCACTTGGAAAGAAAATAAGAACGGAGTTTCCAAAAGGTTCAACTTTAATTGAATTTTTAAGAAAAAGATTTGGTAAGAGTTTATTTAAACTTATTTTACTGATGACAGTATTTTATATGTTTGTTTTTTTATGCGCTGAAGTTACAGCTGTTGCAATATTGATAAATTATATTTCGGGCACTGAGCTTTGGGTTACTTCTTTAATTATTTTGATCGCAACACTTGCTTATACTTTATATGGTGGATTAAGAGCTTCAATTTTTACAGATAATATTCAAATGATTGTAATTGTAGCTTTATTATTAATTTCAGTATTTTATCTAACATCATTTACAGGAGATCAGTTTTCTTTCTCATTTATTAAAGAAAAAAGTCCTCACTTATTAAGTGCAAGTTATATTCCAAACTATACCGCAGGATTAACTTTCTTTATAGCAGTTGCAGCAACCAATCTTTTCCACCAAGGAAATTGGCAAAGAGTTTATGCTGCAAAAAATAACGAAGTTTTAAAGAAAAGTTTAATTGTTGCATTTATTGTAATTATTCCAATAGTCTTTTTTATGGGCTTTAGTGGTTTAGTTGCAGTATCAGCTAATCCCAAAGTTATTCCTGACCTTGGTTTCTTCTCTTTATTATTAAGTGATCAGACAGAATTTTTATCATTAGTAATTGTGATCCTTGGTTTGTCATTAACAATTAGTACTGTTGATACTTTAGTTAATGCAATATCAAGCTTAATAGTAGTTGATGGTAAAGCGACTTTAAATTTAAATAAGAAAACTAATTACTTAACTTTTTCAAAATATTTTATAGTAGTACTTTCAATTATAGCTTTTGCAATTGCCTCAAAAGGGTTCAGTGTTTTATACTTATTCTTATTAGCTGATTTATTTTGTTGTGCGTTTGTACTTACTGTTTTTTATAGTTTCTATAATAAGAAGTTGAATGAAAAAACAGCATACATTTCAATTATTATTGGATTAATTGGAGGATTTCTTTTATTCCCAGCTCCTGATTTTTCAAAGAGTTTGTTAGTTGGTATAATTTTACCAGTAGATACTTTTCCAGCTTTTGTCTCTCAATCATTGTTGTTTTTATCTTTTATTATCGCAACTTTTTTGCCCGTAATATTTTGGAAAATAAAAGGATCTAAAAAATAGACCTAATAATTTGTAAAAGGTGTATAAGTAACTATATACACCTTAACAAATGTCTGAGATTCAAATATCCATTAACAACTTATCCAAAGTTTATGATAATGGCTTTAATGCACTTAAGAATATTAGTCTTCAAGTAAAACAAGGAGAGATTCTTGCAATGCTTGGACCAAACGGTGCTGGCAAAACTAGTTTAATTAGTATTATTTGTGGTATTGTTAAGCCTTCCTCAGGCACAGTTACAATAGATAATTTTGATATTATAAAAAATTATAGAGAGACAAGATCAAGAATAGGACTTGTTCCTCAAGAACTAAATTTAGAATCTTTTGAAACAGTTTTTGATACTGTATCTTATTCTAGGGGACTTTATGGAAAATCACCTAACCCAAAACATATTGAAAAAGTTTTAAAAGATTTAACCTTGTGGGATAAAAAAGACCAAAGGCTTAGACAATTATCGGGCGGAATGAAGAGAAGAGTTTTAATTGCTAAAGCTTTATCGCATGAGCCTAAAATATTGTTTCTTGATGAACCAACAGCAGGTGTAGATGTTGAGCTTAGAAGAGATATGTGGCTAGTTGTTGATGAACTTCGAAAAACAGGAGTAACTATTATTCTAACTACTCATTATATTGAAGAAGCAGAAGCTATTGCTGATCGGGTGGCTGTTATTAATCAAGGTGAAATTATTGTTGTTGAAGACAAAAAAGAACTTATTAAAAAAATGGGCCATAAAAAGTTAACTGTAGAGTTACAAGAAAAAATTACAAAAATACCTGAAGATTTATCTAAGTATAATCTTGAAATAGGTAATGAAAATATAAATTTAATTTATACTTATAATGTTCAGGCAGAAAAAACTGGGATTACAGATTTATTGCAAAATTTAAAAGATGCTGGCTTAAAATTAAAAGATTTAAAAACTGAACAAAGCACATTAGAAAAAATATTTGTTAATTTGGTAAAGGAGAACAATGAAATTTAATTATTATGGTTTTAAAGCTATATATGTTCACGAGATGAATAGATTTATAAGAACTGTAGGTCAATCCATTTTATCTCCTGTTATATCAACCTCATTATATTTTGTTGTCTTCGGTTCAGTTATTGGCAGTTATATTCAAAAAATTGATGGTGTGAGTTACGGATCATACATTGTCCCTGGATTATTAATGTTAACCTTGTTAACTCAATCTATAAGCAATACATCTTTTGGAATATTTTTTCCAAAATTTAATGGAACTATTAATGAAATTTTAGCAGCACCTATCTCAACACTTGAAACAGTAATTGCTTTTGTTGGAGCAGGAGCTACCAAAACATTAATCGTTGGAACTGTAATTTATACCACCGCATCCTTTTTTGCTGATGTCACAGTCAAATATCCAACGTTGATGATATTTTTATTAGTTTTGGTTTCTTTTACCTTTGCATTATTTGGTTTCTTAATTGGTGTTGTTAGTAAAAACTTCGAACAAATGTCTATAATCCCGTCGTTAGTTATTACACCCATGGTTTTTCTTGGAGGAAGTTTATATTCTCTTGATATGCTGCCACCGTTTTGGCAAACAGTTTCTTATTTTAATCCTGTGGTTTATTTAATTGATGGTTTAAGATTTTCTTTTTATGGGGTGTCTGATTTTAATATCTGGATCAGTATCAGCTCAATGGTCTTCTTCTTAATGGTCTGTATTACACTTGTGAGCATCTTACTTAAAAAAGGTTATAATATTAAGAGCTAGAAATTTAGTTTAAAAACAGTATTATAAACCATCATTATGTTATCTTATATTTTACCCTTTATAGCTCTAATTGTTGTAGTGGTTTTTATCCATGAATATGGGCACTATTATTTTGCTAAACGCTATGGAGTAGGGGTTACTGATTTTTCCATTGGATTTGGAAAAGAAATGTTTGGTTGGAATGATAAATCTGGTACGCGATGGAAGATCTGTGTCATACCACTTGGTGGATATGTTAAATTTTTTGGTGATAGAAATGTTTATAGCCAAGCTGATAATGAAAAAATTATAAAAGAATATAGTAAAGAAGATCAAGAAAAATTATTTGTATTAAAGCCTTTATATCAAAGAGCTTTAATTGTTTTTGGTGGCCCTTTAGCTAATTTTTTATTAGCAATTTTGATATTTTTTTCAATTTATACATTTGCTGGCAAAGACTTTACTCCAGCTGTGATTAATGAAGTTCAAAAAGATAGCCCTGCAATGGTAGCAGGCCTAAAAGATAATGATATTGTGATTTCAATTGATGGCAATGAGGTAAAAAGCATAATGGATGTCTCTAAATTTATCACCATGTCTACTGATGAATTTATAAGCTTTACTATAAAAAGATTTGATCAAGAACTAATTTTTAGAGTTAAGCCCAATTTAGTTAACAGCGAAGACAATCTTGGTAATAAAATCAATAAAAGAATGATTGGCATAAAACTTGGAGCTTACAATAATGAAGTAAACCATGTAAAACTTGGTCCCTCTAAAGCTATATATTATGCTGTTAATGAGGTTTATTATGTGACTACCTCATCACTTAAATACTTAGGTAGTATGATCGCTGGAAATGGTGATAGCTCACAATTAGGTGGACCCATAAGAATTGCAAAAATAAGTGGGCAGGTTGCAGAATTTGGTATTTTACCTTTTATTAGTTTAATGGCCTATATTTCTATAAGTTTAGGGCTAATCAATTTGTTTCCAATTCCAATGCTTGATGGTGGACATTTAATGTTTTATGGAATTGAAAAAATATTAGGTCGTCCCTTATCACAAAAAACACAAGAAGGTTTCTTTCGAATCGGTATGTTTTTATTGTTATCATTGATGTTTTTCACCACATTTAATGACCTAAAAGATGTTGGTTTATTTAAGTTTTTTAACAATTACATTTCTTAAATAACCCTTTAAAATCAACGTTTATTTAATTAATCACAACATGTTGAGGTTTTTATTTTAAGAGACACTAATAAAAAGCTTGATTTATAGGGTTTTATGTAAATTATGTGAAAATAACCAATAAAACCGGAGCTAAATAAATGAACAAAAAACAACTAATCGCTAAACTTTCAGGTTCTTTAAACCTAAGTAAAGCTGATGCAGAGCGTACTTTTGATACGATAACAAACACTATTCTAGATGCTTTAAAAGGCGATGATTCAGTTAAAATCGCCGGATTTGGTACTTATAAAGTAGCAAAAAGAAAAGCTAGAGTTGGAAGAAATCCAAGAACTGGAGAGCAAATTCAAATCGGAGCTTCTCAAAAAGTTAAATTCTTACCAGCAAAAGCATTAAAAGAAGTATTCAATAAATAACACTTTTTTTAAACGGCCTAAATGTTTTAAGTATAAGCAATTAGGCCGTTTCTATATGCGAATACTGCATAGCTATTTTACCTAATCAACGTTAGTTTTTGTAAGTCACTAAATTATAAGTCTTTTCATTAAACGGGAGGTCTTATGACTAAAATGATTAAACTAATAACAGCACTTTTATATTCATTAGTAATATTAATGGGCTTAACAAGTGTTGGGCATGCTGAGACTACAGTGTCAGCAGAAGTAGGGTTTATTTTTAATACTCTATTATTTTTAATTTGTGGTTTCCTTGTCATGTTCATGGCGGCGGGTTTTGCAATGCTAGAATCTGGGATGGTAACTTCAAAAAGTGTATCAGTAATTTGTGCAAAAAATATCGGTTTATTTTCAATAGCTGGAATAATGTTCTGGTTAGTAGGTTATAATTTAGCTTACGGCATACCAGAAGGTGGATATATAGGAACTATTATTCCTTGGTCTGATAGTAGTGCAATTGAAACAGGTTATTCAGATGGATCTGATTGGTATTTCCAGATGGTATTTTGTGCAACTACAGTATCTATTGTATCAGGTGCAATGGCGGAAAGAATTAAATTATGGCCATTCTTTTTATTTGCAGCAATTTTAGCTGGAATTTTATATCCAATCGTAATGGGTTGGCAGTGGGGTGGTGGCTGGTTAGCAGAATTAGGTTTTTCTGATTTTGCTGGTTCAACTCTTGTGCACTCAACTGGTGGTGCTGCAGCTTTAGCGGGCGCAATAATAATTGGACCAAGACTTGGAAGATTTACAAAGTCTGGTGCGCCAGCTCCTATTAAGCCATTTGCTGCTTCATCAATTCCATTAGTTACAGTTGGTGTATTTATTTTATGGTTAGGTTGGTTTGGTTTCAATGGTGGTTCACAACTAGCTATGGGAACTGCTGCTGATGCAATTGCTGTGTCAACAATCTTTATTAATACGTTCTTAGCTGGAGCTGGTGGTGTAATGGCTGCTGCAACAGTTACAAGATTAGGATTTGGAAAAACTGACGTTGTACAGATGCTTAATGGATGTATTGGTGGATTAGTTGCAATCACAGCTGAACCATTAATGCCATCTCCATTAGCTGCTATCTTAATTGGTGGTGTAGGTGGTGTAATTGTTGTCTACGGTACTAAATTATTATTTGCTTTACAAATTGATGATGTTGTAGGAGCTATCCCAGCTCACTTGTTCGCAGGTATCTGGGGAACATTAATTGTACCAGCAACTAACCCTGATGCTTCTTTTAGTGCTCAGTTAATTGGAGTACTAGCAGTTAATATATTTATCTTTGTTATTGCTTACATTGTGTGGTCGATTATGAAGGCAACTGTTGGTCTTAGATTAAGTAAAGAAGCTGAAACAAAAGGTACAGACGTTTCAGAAACAGGTGTAATTGCTTACGCAATTAGAGATTAAAAAAATAACTATTGCTCTCTTATAGTTGAAAAGGGGCCCCTTAATTGGGGCCTTTTTTATTTCTAAAGGTCTTTTAGGGTACTCAAGACCTCTTGTGCATGATCTTTAACTTTTACATTGTCCCAAATTTTTACAATTTTACCCTTAGGATCAATCAAAAATGTACTTCTAACTACACCCATAAACTCTTTACCCATAAATTTTTTTTTAGCCCAAACTTTATAACTTTTTACAATTTTAATTTCTTCATCTACTAAAAGATCAAATTTAATATTATATTTTTCCTTAAATTTATGATGACTTTTAAGGTTATCTTTTGAAATGCCAAATACCTCACAATTAAGTTTTTTAAATTTAGATAATAATTTATTAAAGTCATTAGTCTCAATAGTGCATCCTGGAGTATCATCTTTTGGATAAAAATATAGAACTACATATTTTCCAATAGAATTTTTTAATGAATACGAACTACCATTAGTAGAAACTAGATTAAAATTAGGAGCTTTAGAATTTATCTTAAGCATCAACTATTTCATTTGCATCCCATAGTTTTTTATAATCTATAAAAGGGGATAGACCATAACTAGAGTTTATGTTGGTTAAATGCAAAGATAAACTCTTTAAAGGTGATATACAAAATTCATCTTTATAAATATCATTTAAATATTTTTCAAAAGGATCATGTCTATCTAGACAAGTTTTATTAAAGTTTTCCCAATATTTGTTAAGTAAATTTTTAGTTGTAAGAAAAGTACACAAGGTCTGATTAATTGTACGCCAATGTCTCTTATTACCAATTATAATATTACTCTTTTGATTATTCATATAAAGATAGGGATAATCAGCAGGACACATAAAAATATCTCTATTAACCTGGGAAGCAATTCTTTCATAAGACGCAATCATTTCTTCTAGCATTGACTCAAAATGCAAATAATCATCTTCTACAAAGTAAATTAAATCTTCACCATATTTTTTTCCTAATTCAAAACATTGAAGCAAGCTTGCCAAATTTGAAAAAGTTTGATGAGTTTTTTGTGGCTTAATTTTATTTTTATATTTTTCATGATCTACTGAAATAATATTAATATCTAGATTACTTTCATTTATTAATTTTTCTATTTTTTCAAAGTTTTCTTTTTTAGACTTGTCATCTACAATTATCATTTTGAAATTTATATTAGAATATTTGTTTTTAGAAAATTTAATTGATTTAATAAGTGAATTTAAAGATCTTAATGAATATTCAATTTTTGGCTTTTCAAATAATCTTCTTTTATTTTGATCCCAAATCTCAATATCTGTATTAGTTCTAAAAATTAACAGTACAGATTTTACTTTTTTAGTAATTGGAACTTCGCCTAGTGGCAAAACAATAGATTTTTTGTTAATTGAAGAAAGATCATTACTTAATTCTTTATCAAGAGTGGGGGAGTAAAAATTTGCCTGATCAATAATCTGATATCCTAAAAATTTTGAAATTTTAATAAATAATTTTTTAAGGATGGTCTTTTTCATATAATTGTTTATGATTATATTTTTACAGTATTATGACTATTAAATCATCACAAACTCTTGTTTCTGAGGCACTTAAAGAAATTAAAACTATTACTCCTGCAGAGGCTTTAAAGCTGTCCAATGAAGGAAAATGTAATTTAATTGATATTAGAGAAAAAGGTGAATTGGATAAAATGGGTAGAGTTGAAAACTCTAACCATATTCCCAGAGGAATGTTAGAATTTTGGTTAGATCCAAATAGTGCTTATTTCAAAGATGGTAAGCTGGACATGAATAAAGAAATGGTTTTATTTTGTGCGGGTGGTTTAAGATCTGCTCTTGCTGCAAAATCTTTAAAAGAAATGGGCTTTGAAACGGTTTCACATATTGATGGTGGATTTGCTGCAATTAGTCAAAGTGATTTTGAAATAGTCTAACCTAACTACTGTATTCATCTAATGCATACTCTAATCGATCTTGACCCCAAAATATTTGATTATTAATCATAAAAGTTGGTGCACCAAATATTCCTTTTTCGTGAGCATCTTTAGTGGCCTCTTTTAATTTATCTTTAATCATTTGTTCTTTAATTGTTTCAAAAAATTGATCAGGATCAATTTTGCAATTTTTAAGAAGAGTAATTAATATCTTTTCATCAGTAATATCCAAATTGTTTTTCCAATATGCATCAAACATTGTATTTACATACTGATCTTTAATGGTTGAATTCACCGAAAAGTAACCACGCATGATATTTAATGAGTTTAGGGGAAACTTATCATTCCACTTGAAATTAAAATTAAATTTTTTTGCAACAAGATTGCAATCATTAATCATATTTTTTAATTTTGATTTTATAAATGCGGGAGCTGTTATTCCCTCTAAATTGTGAAGACCACCTAATAATATAGGCTTATAACTTGTTCTAATACTGCTTGGAAGTGACTGGATTTTTTTATGAGCTAGGTATGCATATGGACTTATAAAGTCAAAATAGAATTCTAATTCCTTAGTCATATAGACTTATTTTTTTTGAATAAAAAATTCTTATAAACCAATAAATAGTAATTCCTATTGGTCCAATAAAATAAGTTAATATGAGAGGTAAAGTTATCAATATCTTATTGATACCAAATTTTTGAGAGTCTTTAACAATCCATCCACCACAAAATAAATTTATAGCTAAAAAATGACACCAAAATAAAATTAAAAAAGATCTATCTGAAAATAGATTTAAAATTGAGTTTAACCCTAAATAAAGCTCAAAATTTCTTAGAAAATCATAACCATCATTAAACAATGAATATAACAAATAGGAATAAACCAAGCTTATTATAGAAATAGGAAAGATTGATGTTATAAAAACCTTACATATTTGTGATTGTGGAAAAATTATTAACACTAGCCAGAATGGCAAAACACCTAAATTCAACCATAGAAAAATCATCTCAATAGTAAAATATGTATAAATTTGATCAATCATTTTTTAGTGTATTATATTACAAGATAGCATGATTCCCATAAGAAATAGAAAAAAAACACTAGAAGTTACCATGGAAGAAATGAGAAATTTTTCCTTCGCTTACATAGAGAAATATGCTCCTTCAAAACAACAACTACGAACCTACTTATTAAAAAAATATTTAAAAGCAAATGTCCCTAATGTTAAAAAACAAGATATTACTGATTTGATAGATATTGTTTTAGTAGATCTTGAAAAAAGTAAATTTATTAGTGATAAATTTTATTCAGAAAGTAAATCAAGAAGCCTTATTCAAAGAGGTAGCTCAATTAATAAAATTAGAAACTACTTAATGGTAAAGGGCATTGATGACACCTACATCAAAGAAACTATTGATAAGATTAAAGAGGATAATTCTGATCAAGATTTTTTCTCAGGTATAAAGATTTGTAAAAAAAAAAGAATTGGACCTGCTAGAGCAGAAGACAATAGAACTTTATTCTACAAAAAAGATATTTCTTTACTTGCTAGAAATGGTTTTGACTTTGAAACATCAAAAAGAATAATGGATATTGATCAAGCTGACTATTTAAAGATAATTAAACTACTTTGATTTTTTTTTATCTTTCTTAACTAATTGGTTGATAATATTTTTGATATAGTTTCTAACAAATACAAAAGTTACAAGACCAAATATTGAAACTGAAACTATTATAATCAATATTATTCTTAATTGTTCATCCATTACAGTATATTTTTACTTTTTAAAATTAAACTTGGGTTTTTAAAACTTGGTTTACCATAAAGTATTTCACGACCATTAAAATCTGTTATTTTACCTCCTGCATGTTCAAGTATTGCGTGCCCTGCAGCAATGTCCCACTCACAAGCTCTAGGCTCAGCAACATACATATCAAATTCACCAGCAGCAATTACACAGAATTTCAAGGAGCTTTTCATTTTTTGATATGACGTAATATTATTTTTTTTATGTATTTCTAAAATTTCTGGTTTTAATTCATTAGAGTAACTTACAGCTGTTATTGTATTATGATTTTTTTTTTTATTTATTAATTGAATTTCTTGAGTGTTAATCAACTCATAACTATGTGATAATCCATATGAGTAAAAAACTCTATTTTTTGCAGGAGCAGTTATAATTCCTATTGCTGGTTTTTTATCTAAGATTAATGATGCATTTAGAGTAAACTCATTTCTATTATTTATATAATCCCTAGTTCCATCTATTGGATCTATTAACCAAAAATTATTTAAATCAATATCCTGCTTGTGATTTGCACTCTCTTCTGAAACAATTATAATATTAGGTGTAATCTCTTTTATTTTATTAGTAAGAAGTTTATTAACCTCAATATCTCCATTGCTTACAGGCGTATTGTCCGACTTAGTTTCTTTTGTTAATCCTGCTTCTCTAAGATCTAAAGCTACTTTTCCTGCTTTATTAAAAGTATCTATTAACGAAAGGGTTATTTTTTTTTTCTTCTAAATTCATTTATATAATTTTTTTAATTCTATTAGTTTAGAGTTGATTACTTTTTTTCCTACATTTTCAAAATTTACTGTAACTTTACCATTAATTATTGATTGAACTTGTCCAATACCCCATTCTTTGTTGTCAGGATTAGTTACTTTGTCACCAGGTTCAAAATCTAAAATCATTAATTTACTTATAGATAATATACTAATAAATATTAGTAAATATGACAAAATTGAATTCAATTGGAATAGCCAAAGATCCAAAAGATACGTTAGTTGTTGTTGCTATGTCTGGAGGAGTTGACTCCTCTACAGTTGCAGCGATGATGAAAAACGAGGGCTATAACGTTATTGGAATAACACTAAAGCTCTACAATGATAATAAAGAAACCGCATCTTCAAAACAATGCTGTGCCGGACAAGATATTATGGATGCAAAAAGGGTAGCTGATAAATTAAAAATTGAACATAAAATTTTATATTATCAAAATAAATTTAAAGAGGGAGTTATTGATAACTTCATTGATAGCTATCTAAATGGAGAAACACCCATTCCTTGTGTTCAATGTAATAAAACAGTTAAGTTTACAGATTTGTTTAAAGAAGCAAAAAGATTAAAAGCTGATGCGCTAGTTACAGGACACTACGTAAAAAGTATAACAGACTTTGATAATACTGATATGTACCGTGGAATTGACTTAAATAGAGATCAAAGTTATTTTCTATTCAATACAACAAAAGATCAATTAAATTTTCTAAGATTTCCACTTGGAAACTTGCTAAAAGATGAAACTAGAAAAATAGCAAGAGATTTAGATCTTAATGTTGCAGATAAACCTGACAGTCAGGATATTTGTTTTGTTCCAAATGGTGATTATGCTTCTGTTATAGAAAAATTTAGACCTAATTCTTTTAGCAAAGGCAACATCAAGAATATTGACGGTGATGTAATAGGAGTACATGATGGCATAATTAACTATACAATTGGCCAAAGAAAAGGAATTGGTGTTTCCGATAAAAATCCTTTGTATGTAATAAAAATAATTGCTAATAAAAATGAAATAATCGTTGGCTCTAAAGAGCATCTTGTTAAAACAGAAATAAATTTAAAAGATTTAAATATTATTACTAATAATCATAAAGATTTTGAAAAAGAATTATTAGTCAAAGTTAGATCCACTGGAAGACTAATAAAAGCTAAAATTGATATAAACAGCACTACAGCTAATGTTCTTTTATTAGAAGAGGAGCATGGTATTGCTCCAGGTCAAGCGTGTGTTTTTTATTCAAAAAATAATAATGGGTATAAAGTTCTTGGGGGTGGGTGGATAACTAATTAATTTTTTTTTTCCACATCAAATAAGTTAATAGATAAAATGTTATTACGCCTATAAAATAATTCCACTCTAAACCATGTTTAAAAAATTTTACACTAAAACCTAAAAAATTATTACCTGGTAAACTAATTATAGGGACACTTATTACTGCTACAACAATTAAAATGCTTACAAGATATAATTTTAAAGTTAGATAAGTTTTATTAATATACTTAGATAGTTTATCTTTAAAAGAGTATAAAGTTGCAACTAGATATGCTTGGGCAACAATTTCAAAAATTATAAACATAAGCATAACAACACGTCTGAATAATTTATAAAAATCATTATCAAATTTTATTCCTAGGAAAATTGAGTGAACAGTTAAGGCTATTGCCGAAGCTATCCCAAAATAAACAAATTTATTAATATATTTATGATTTTTTTCAAATGAGGATGCAATAGCTTTATTGAATAGCCAATATTTAATTAATAGGAATGAGGTTAAAAACATTGCTGGTTTAAAAACAAGCCACGACGGATAAGGTCTTGCAGTTCTGCTGATGGAAGCTCCTCCATCAAAATAAGGTATTGTATTGTGGATGATATCCTCTTGATTAGGAAATAATTCTTGAAATTGGGTTATTAGTATTAAGCAAGTATTTACTGCAACAAACGGTACGATAAAAATCCATATACTTATGGACTTAACCCTGTTGATCTGCTCCATTGGAAACTATTTCTTTTTATTTTTTCTTTTGGCTCTTCTTTTTTTAGAACCCTGTTTTCTTCGACCTCTATGTTTTTTTGGGTAACCCATACTATCCTATAATTAATTTTATTGACGTAATTCGAGGGATATAGCATTCTCCTATGAACTTATCAAATTTTTTATGACTAAATCTTTTAAGACATTCATTAAACATACAGCTAAAGATTACCATAATCAGTCAGTCAACCCTCCAATTGTTAGAGCATCAACTATTATCTTCAAATCCATGCAAGATATTAGAAAAATGCAAGAGAAAAGCAAAAAAGATCCAACGGGTGGACATTTTGATTATGGAAGACAAGGTACATCAACAACACATATTTTATCACAAATTCTTAAAGAAATTGAAGAGGCTTATCATGTTTTTTTAACTCCAACAGGATTTGGTGCAGTTTTTTTGTCAATCTTCAGTGTTACCCGACCAGGTGATGAAATTATTGTGGCTGATCCCACATATTCACCAACAAGAATTTTAACAGAAAATTTTTTAAGTGAGTTTAATATAAAATCAATTTTTTATAACCCACATGATCTGAAAACTTTAGAAAAAGCAATTACAAAAAAAACTAAATTAATTTTTGTTGAAAATCCAGGAAGTAACACATTTGATTTTCAAGATTTAGGTAAAATAGTTTCAATTGCAAAAAAGAATAAAGTTTTAACTGCAATTGATAATACTTGGGCAACACCATATTTTTTAAAACCTATGAACTTAGGATTTGATATGTCTATAGTATCAGCTACCAAATATTACTCAGGACACTCAGATGTAATGGGTGGAACTTTAGCTGTTAATAAAAAAGTTTTTAAACAAGTTGACAAAACAAATAAAATTACCGGTCTAAGACTTGGACCAGATGATGCGTATTTAATAACAAGGGGTCTTAGGACTTTAGATGTTAGGTTAGACAGACATCAAAAAAATGCAAAGTTAGTTGCAGAATTTTTGTCTAATTACAAAAATATAAAACTTTTATATCCCCACAAAAAAGATTCATTCAATTTTAGAATGTGGAAAAAATATTATTCTGGTGCATCAGGATTAATGGGTCTTAAAATAAAATCTAAAAATAAGAATTCTGTGATCAAATTTGTAAATTCTCTTAAGTTATTTGGCTATGGTTATAGTTGGGGTGGGTTTGAAAGTTTGGCTTTATATCAAGACAAAAGAGAACAGGGCAATAGAAAATATTTAAAATTAGCAAAAGATGAACATTTAGTTAGATTACATATTGGTTTAGAGGATCCAAAAGATCTCATTGATGATTTAAAAAGATCTATTAAACACGTTAAATGAGTTCAGAAAAATTTATTCAAAATAGAACAGCTTTAATAACGCTGATTGCAGCCTGTATTGTAGTTTTAATTTCTCTTGGAGTTAGACAAACTTTTGGTTTGTTTTTTATGGATTTTAAAAATGATCTGGATATCTCAATAACTCAATCTGGATTAGCAATTGGCATTCAAATGTTAATGTGGGGTTTAACTGGTCCTATATTTGGAGCCATTGCAGACAAATATGGTGGACATAAAGCGATTTGTTTAGCTTTTATTTTTTATATTTTAGGAATTTATTTTTTATATGCTGGTCCAAATACTGGAATTTTTTTTCAGATAGATTTAGGACTTTTAGTTGGAATTGGTTTGGGTGGAACAGCAATTAGTATTCCAATGTCCATTGTTGGAAAACATTTTCCACTATCAAACAGAACTATAGCAATGAGTATAGTGACAGCCGTTGGTTCTTTAGGATATTTTATCTCTCCGCTTTATACGAGTTATTCGTTAATTAAAAATGGATGGGTGGACACACTTTTTGTATTCACGATATTCTTATTTATTGGACTTATAGTGGCTTTCTTTGTTAGATCTCCTTCTTTATCTCAATCCATTGAAAAACCAAACAACCAAAGCGCTATAGAGGCATTTAAGGAAGCTTTCAAAAACAAAAGTTATATACTTTTAGTCTCAGGGTTTTTTGTATGTGGTTTTCATATAACTTTAGTTGGAACACACGTCCCAAAATACGTAATAGATAGAGGTTTAGAAAGCTGGACGGCTGCTGCAATATTGTCATTAATTGGATTATTTAACATATTTGGTTCTTTATTAAGTGGATATCTATCTACAAAAATTAGTAAAAAAATTATCTTAAGCTCTATTTATGCATTGAGAGGAATTTCAATTATATTATTCATATTTTTACCCGCAAGTAACATTAATGCATTTATCTTTGGTGCAAGTTTTGGTTTTTTATGGCTTTCAACAGTACCTGCTACAAGTGGAATAGTTGCTCATATTTTTGGAACAAAATATCTTGGTATTCTTTATGGAATAGTTTTTTTAAGTCACCAAGTAGGCTCATTTTTTGGAGCATTTCTTGGAGGACTATTTCATGATTTATATGGCTCTTATGATTATGCTTGGTATTTAGCAATTGCTTTATCTGTTTTTGCAGCAATAATACATTTACCAATTAAAGAAGAGGCAGTTCTAAGACTAAAAACAGAATAGAAATTGAATAAGAAAAACTACTTACTGGATTTAAATAATTCAAAGAAACCCTTCATAATCTATAAATCAGATAAAGGGTTTGATCTTTATACAGACTTTTCGAAAAAGATCATTTTAAACAATAATAATATTAAAAAATTTATTAATAAAAATAATAGATCGAGATCCCCCCACAAAGAAACAGATCTATTTATCGGTTTTTTTGGCTATGAAATATTAAATAATTTAATTGAGGTAAAAATTAAAAAACAAAAAACAATAAGTTTCCCTAAAGGAATATTTTACAAACCTGAAACAAAAATAAAACTTTCAAATAATCTTGAGTATAACAAGACAAGATCATTAAATGCTAATGATTTATTTAAGATAAATATTAATAACAAATCCTATAAGAAAATATTTGATAAATTTAAAAAGAAAATAAAATCTGGAGAAACATACCAGATTAAAATTTGTACGAAATATAGTAATAAATCAGAAATTGATGCTTTAGACTTCTTTTGTAGACTTGTAAAAAGTAATATGGCACCCGAAGCTTTTATGATTAAGGATAAAAATTATTCAATAATAAGCTGCTCACCTGAAAATTTGATAACAAAAAAAAATAATTTTATAACAACGAAGCCTATAGCAGGCACTTTAAAAAAAACTAAAAAATTAAATAAAAATAAAGCCCTTACTTTTTTTAGAAAAAACTTAAAAGAATCCAAAGAACACAACATGATTGTTGATATGGAAAGAAACGACCTATCTAAAATTTGTAAACCAGGTTCAGTAAAAATTTTAAAAAAGAAGATAGTTGAAGAATACAAAGATCTTTATCATTATGTGAGTTTAATTGGAGGACAACTCAAGAATAAAGTTACCTCATTAGAGATTATAAAAGCAATGATGCCAGGGGGTTCTGTAATAGGATGTCCTAAAATTAGTACATTAAATTTGTTAAACAAACAGGAAAAACAAAGTAGAAATATTTATACAGGTAGTTTTGGTTACTTAAAGTTCAATGGGGATATGAGGTTTAATATCATTATTAGAGCGATATTAAATTTTAAAGGTAAATCAGAAATTTCTGTGGCTTCAGGAGTGGTAATTGACAGCAATGCAGCTCATGAATTTGATGAAAACTATATTAAAGCAAAGTCATTAATGGATCTTTACAAATGATATACATTATCGATCATCATGACTCTTTTACTCAAAACGTAGTGCATCAATTTCAAAATTTTGATGAAGTGGTTTGCACTAATTTTAATAAAATAAATCAAAGTAAATTAAAAAAAGCAGATATTATTGTTTTTTCACCAGGTCCAGGTGCTCCAAAAAACTACCCAATTAGTTCTGAGATTTATAAAAAATTCAAAGGTAAAAAAAAAATTATTGGAATTTGTCTTGGGTTTCAACAAATTCTTCATTGTGAAAATGGAAAAATAATTGAACAAAAAAAGATTTACCATGGTTTCCAATCTAAAATAAAAGTAACTAGCAAAAACTCATTATTTAAAAGAAATAGTCAATTCACTGTAGGTAGATATCACTCTCTAAAATTAAAAGAGCCGTTTACTGCCAAAAATTTTGAAATTACAATGAGGTGTGCTATTTCAAATACAGCAATGACAATAGAAAATAATAAAGAGAAAATATATGGCTTTCAATTTCACCCTGAATCTTTTTTAACTGAAAATGGTAACTTACTTATTAAAAAAATCTTATCAGCTTAAAACCAACCAAGAAATTAATTTTAATGATCTTTGGGGGGACAAGGGTGTGTTTACAACAATGTGGATTTTTGGAAAACCAGCAAAGATACTTTTTTTTAAAAAACATATTAAAAATTTAATTAAATCTTTAAAGGTTTATAAATTAAATACTCCCAATCTTGAAAAAAATATTCTTAAATTAATAAAATTAAATATTGATAGAAAAAAATCTTATAATCATCTTCTTAGGGTTGCTGTAAATAAAAAGATGATATCAATTTCATTAAGAAACAGAAAAACTCCCAAATTAAATTTTAATTTAAAACTCATAAATCATAAAAGATTTGATCCTAAATATAAAAATCTTAAATATAAGTTTATACTTAAGCATTTATCAAAAATGAATAATACCACCTCGGATGTGGGACTTTGTTACAAAAATACTATCTTAGAAAGTGGAACTTCAAATATGCTATTTATAAAAAATGATAAAGTATATTCTCCACTTAATAATATTTACAAAGGTATAACTTATAGGTTTTTTAAAAAGAAATTAGGAAAAATTATTAGTAAAGATATTTTGATTAAAAGTTTATCTGAGTATGATGAAATCCTTCTTATTGGCTCTGGAAAAGGTGTTGCATCAATAAAAAATATTAATGAAATTAATTGGAAGAGAAAAAGTTTAAAATTTTATAAAATATTTTCTAGTTTTTATAAAAGTGAAGTTAACAAATGTTCTATCTATAAATAATATTTATGTTCGACCCAAACAATCCTTGTCTATTCTGCAATTCTAAACAAAGTGGTTTGGCCGCTGAAAATGAGTTTGCTTATGCTAGTTATGACACATATCCTGTGTCTGAATTTCATTGTTTAATTATTCCAAAACGTCATGTTAGGGATTATTTTGATTTAAATGATGATGAGGTGATTGCTTGCAATAATTTAATCAAGCAAATTAAAGAAGAAATAATGTTAAAAGATCCTGCAGTTAAAGGGTTTAATATTGGAACAAATGCTGGCGCTATTGCTGGACAGTCAATCTTGCATTGTCATATTCATTTAATTCCTCGTAGAGAAGGTGATGTTGATAACCCACAAGGAGGAGTTCGGTCGGTTATACCAAAGCAACAACATTACAAGCGCAAGGTGTAAAACCTTATATGATAAAATAACCCATATAAAACGGTTGATCTATTATTTTAACTGTACTAAAAAATCACAATCAATATAGAATCTAAATTAAGGTACTACTAATTATGATGTCAATTAACCCTTTTTCAGTTTTGGCTGAAACTATATCTCCAGCAACTATACAATTTTTTGTATTAGCAATGATTGCTCTTATTATTATTGGAACAATTATTCAGATGATCCATCATAAAAATGTTACTTATTTTTTTAATAACGCAAAAAAAGCAAAATTGTCAGCTGATAGAGAATTGGGTGCAGCTGAAAAAACATCAGTAATTTTAAAAACTGTAGTACATGACATTGCAACAACAGCAGAACTTGGAGCTGGAAAAAGAAGAGTTGCGCATGTACTAGGTATGTATGGCACTATTTTATTTTGGGTAGCCTCAGTTGTAATGGTTTTTTGTTATACTGGGAAAGAAATAATGACACCTACAATATGGCCAATGATTTGGCATATTGGAGCAATTATGACTTGTGTTGGTGGATATTGGTTTTGGTTATTTTTAAGAGTTGATGTATTAGCCGAAGCTCATCCTTGGTATAGAATTATTAAAGCAGACTTATTTGTTTTAGCATTATTAGCTTGCGCAACTACTGGACTTGCATGGTCTTATTTTCAATCATCAAATTCAATGGGACTTAGTTATTTATTTTTAATTTTATTTATTACCTCAAACATTGTTTTATTTGGGGGAGTTTATTGGTCAAAATTTGCACACATGTTTTATAAACCTGGTGCAGCTATCCAAAAAAACTTAGCTGAAGCAGATGGTTCAAGAGATAATCTTCCTCCACTTGCAGATGCACCAAAACAATTTGGATTAGGCATTAAAAGAGAACAACCAAAGCACTATTAATAGAGAGAGGTAAAATAATATGTCAACTTTTGTATACATGACGAGATGTGATGGATGTGGTCACTGCGTAGATATTTGTCCTTCAGATATCATGCACATTGATGAAAATATTAGAAGAGCAGTAAATATCGAACCTAACTTTTGTTGGGAATGTTATTCATGTGTAAAAGCGTGCCCTAATCATGCAATAGATGTTCGTGGTTATGCAGACTTTGCACCAATGGGTCACAGTGTTAGGGTTAGACGTGAAGAAGAAAAAGGAACTATCTCTTGGAAAATTAAATTTAGAAATGGAACTACAAAGGATTTTGTGTCTCCAATTACAACAAAGCCTTGGGGAAAATTTATACCAAAATTAGCTGAAGTTGATAAACCTAATCAAGGTGAAATTAATTCACAAAGACTTTACACTGAACCAAAAGGTTTAAATATTGATGGAGATTTACCGTCAGTTCCAAAAGACTCATTTAAAAAAGGAGTTTACTACTAATGGCTAAGCATAAGACACATTTTGAAGATTGTGATGTTTTAGTAGTTGGTGGAGGTATGGCTGGAACAGGTGCTACATTTGAAGCTAGACACTGGGGCAGAGATATGAAAATCATCTGTGTTGAAAAAGCTAATATTGATAGAAGTGGAGCGGTTGCTCAAGGTCTTTATGCTATCAACTGTTATATGGGTATGCAGTGGGGAGAAAACCAACCCGAAGATCATGTACGATATGCTCGAAATGACTTAATGGGAATGGTTAGAGAAGATTTAGGATATGATATGGCTCGTCACGTAGATTCAACTGTTCATATGTTTGATGAGTGGGGATTACCAATGATGAAGAATGAAAAAACTGGCCGTTACCTTAGAGAAGGTAAATGGCAGATCATGATTCATGGAGAAAGCTATAAGCCAATTGTTGCTGAAGCTGCCAAAAAATCTGCTGATAAAATTTATAATAGAATAATGATTACTCATCTTTTAATGGATGAGACTCAAGAAAATAGAGTAGGTGGTGCTGTAGGCTTCAACATGAGAACCGGTGATTTTCATGTATTTAGATCAAAGACTGTAATCGTTGCAGCTGGTGGAGCTTCTCATATTTTCAAACCAAGAGCCGTTGGTGAAGGAATGGGAAGAACTTGGTATGCACCATGGAGTAATGGTTCTGCTTATGCATTACCAATTGCAGCTGGCGCTAAAATGACACAAATGGAAAATAGAATTGTGTTATGTAGATTTAAAGATGGTTATGGTCCAGTTGGAGCATATTTTTTACATCTTAAAACTTATACTCAAAATGCGAATGGAGAAAACTACGAGAAGAAATGGTACGACCAAACTAAAGAATTAGTTGGTGAATACATTGACCATCATCCAACTCCAACATGTTTAAGAAATCATGCATTTATTCAAGAAACAATGGCAGGTGGTGGACCAATTCACATGGTTACTACTGAAGCATTCCAAGATCCACATTTAGAGACTGTTGGCTGGGAAAATTTCCTTGGTATGACGGTTGGTCAAGCTGTTGTTTGGGCATCACAAAATATTGACCCTAAGTACACAAATCCAGAACTAACAACATCTGAGCCTTACGTTATGGGTTCTCATGCAACTTGTTCAGGAGCTTGGGTAAGTGGACCAGAAGACTTATCTCCACCAGAATACTTTTGGGGATACAATAGAATGTTAACTATTGATGGACTTTTTGGTGCTGGAGATACAGTTGGTGGAAGTGCGCATAAATTTTCATCTGGATCTTTCACAGAAGGACGTTTAGCTGCAAAAGCTGCTGTAAAATATATTGAAGATAAAAAAGCTGAAGGAATTAAAGTTTCTGATAAACAATGTGAAGATTTTAAAGCTACAGTTTATAAACCTTTGGAAAACTACACTGTAGGTCAAAACGAAATTACTGGTGGAACAGTTTCACCAAGCTACATTTCACCTATTCAAGGACTACAACGTCTACAAAGAATTATGGACGAATATGTTGGAGGAATTGCAACTAACTATATGACCAATGGTAATATGCTTAAAAGAGGCTTAGAATTATTGGCTTGGTTAGAGGAAGATTTAGAAAACGTTGGTGCTAAAGATTACCACGAACTAATGAGAGCTTGGGAATTAAAGCATAGAGCTTTAACTTCACAGTGTGTTACAGAACATACTATGTTTCGTGAGGAAACACGTTGGCCTGGTTACTATTACAGAGGTGATCACATGAAACTTGACGATGATAATTGGCATTGTTTAACGGTTTCTAGACGTGATCCTAAAACTGGTAAATTTTCACTTGAGAAAGTTCCAGTTTATCACATAGTTGACGAGAACGAGAAGAAAAAAGCTTCTTAAAATAGTAAAACTTAAATTATGAATTTATTAGAGAAATCTGATGATGAGATTATAGCAATTGCTAATCCTATTTGGGACAATCTTGTTAAAACTTCAAATATGAAAGATTATGGTGGTTTCACTAAAGATTTTGGTACTCAAATGTTGTTTGGTGCGAATGAAGTTGAGCTTGGAAAGCAGTGGGCTAATAATAAGCTTTTAACAAGCTTAAAAGAAGACTATCAGGCATTTGGCTGTTTAAGACGAGGCCAAAACATCACAGTTCTATTCAAACAGAGGAGTAAGGAAATTGAAGGTGAGTTCCTTGGAAGATTGGTCCTTGGTGTTGAGGGGGATGAAGTCAAAGTTTTTGGAGCGACCATCTACTAATAAAAAAAAATCATTTTAGATAAACTATTTATTTGACAAATAATTAACTGGGTGTATTGACGGTTGTAATGTCAATTTTCAACATAAAAATAATAAATAAACTTTCAAATTTTAAAGCAACTTTAATAAAAACAGGGATCTTCGTTAGTCTAGCTGCTTATTGGGGTGTTATTTTAATTGGAACTTTTATCACATTTAATTAGGTTGTTTTTTAACAACTATTAATTTTTTATGGAAGTATTTTTACCAATAGCACAAGTATTTGTTAACCCCATTGAAATACTTTTATTAAGTGCAATCGTTGGAGTGCTCTCAGGTTTATTTGGTGTTGGTGGTGGTTTTTTAATGACACCATTTTTAATTTTTTTAGGTGTACCACCTGCATATGCAGTTGCAAATGAAGCTAACAATATTCTTGCAACATCGGTATCAGGATCAACAACTCATTATTTAAAAAATACTTTAGATTATAAAATGGGTCTTATGATTGTTATTGGTGGAACTATTGGAACTACATTAGGTATTTATACTTTTACATATTTTAAAGGTATTGGAAAAATTGATACAGTTATTTCTTTAGCCTACATGTATATACTTGCAATAATTGGCACATTAATGTTAGTCGAAAGTCTTGGAGAAATAGACAGAGCAAAAAGAAATCTTATTATTAAAAAAAAATTACATGTTCATTATTGGATACATGGTCTTCCATTAAGAATGCGATTTCCAAAATCAAAATTATACGAAAGTATATTTACCCCAATTATAATTGGTTTAATTGTAGGATTTATTGCAGCTATTATGGGTATAGGAGGTGCTTTTATATTGGTACCTGCAATGATTTATATAATTAAAATGCCAACAAAATTAGTTCCAGGAACTTCTCTGTTTGTAACAATTTTTGTGAGTGTCATAGTTACTTTTTTGCATTCATTTAATTTTGGATCTATAGATTTAATGCTAGTACTAATGTTAGTTATTGGATCGATTATAGGTGTTCAAATAGGACAAAAACTTGGTGAAAAAATTGATAGTTCTGGTTTAAAAGCACTACTGGCAATTTTATTATTGTTAGTTGGTATAGCTATTGCTTATGATACTTTTTTTGCTGAGCAAACTGAAAAAGAAATAATACAAGTATTAACTTCAGATTTAAACTTTTTCTCATTATTTATTTTAGAATTTTCAGAAGACATGCCATTTTTTTATGGATTATTTTCAATTATGTTTGCAATTATTTTAGGAGTTGGAACCGCTCTTATTAGACGTGTTTTTTCTAATTTTAAAAAAAAGATGTTACTGAAGAAATCTTAGTTTAAGAAATTAATATAAAATTCTATACTTAAAATACTAACCAAGCCTACTGTCGCCATCCCTATAAACCCCACCAAAAATGGTTTGTAACCCATACTTTTAAGATCTTTTAGATTAGTAGACAAACCAATAGCAGCCATCGCCATTGTTAAAAATATTTTTGATGATGATTTGATAGTATCAACTGCTTCTAGCCACAAATTATTATAAGTGTTTAAAAAAAATTGATCTCCAATATTCCTTAAAATTATCATAGCCACAAAACCTAGTACAAAATAAGGAAAAATTGCAATTATTGAATAGTCTTTTTTAACAACATTATTTCTATTATAAAGATATGCAAATAGAGGAATCATTATTACCAGAAATGTATTTCTTATTAATTTTGTTACTGTTGCAACATTCAGTGCTTCGGGACTATTAAATTGTTGATCATAAATAAGTCCAGCAGCAGCTACTTGAGATGTTTCATGAATTGATGTCCCCAAAAATAAACCAACAAACATTGGCTCAGCATCAAAATAATGGTTGGCAAAATAAGGGTATAAGAGCATTGATAAAATTCCAAACAATGTGATGTTAGCGATTGCATAAGATACTTCATTTTTTTTTGCACCTATTACAGGAGCAGTCGCCATAATTGCTGTTGTCCCACATACGGTGCTGCCAATAGAAATCAAATAGGCCATTCTAGTAGGGATTTTGAGTTTTTTAATTAATAGCTTTATAACTATCAGTACAGCTACAATACAAATTATGATTAAAGGTATTGCTATTGCACCAAATTCTATAAACTCAAAAGGTTTTAACTGAATTCCTAAACAAATTATTCCAAGTTTGAGAATATATGACTGAGTAAATTCTAAACCTTTAACGAAGTTGTTTCTCATTTGAAATATGTTTCCAAAAACCATTCCAAGTAAAATAGCAATCATTGCTGTAGATATTGGGCTTTTTTCATAGCCTAACAATTCAATTCCAATGATATTATTAAAACCTTGAGATAAACTGTAGAGAACAAATGCTAAAATAATACCTGGTACAACGACCAGGTATTTTTTAAATATCATGAATATTTATTAGATTTTATTATTAAGCACTTCTGTAAAGTTTAGTCATAACAAACTCTTTATGACCTAAAGCTTCTGCGCAAGTCAATCTGCCATTAGCAACTCTAATCATCGATTTAATTAATTCATCACCTGCTTCAGACATGTTCATCTCACGTGATAATATTTTTGATACATCACAATCAATATGTTCACCCATGCCTTTTACAGTTAATGGGTTGGCAGTTAATTTTACAACTGGTTCAATAGGGTTACCTACAATATTACCTTGACCTGTTGGGAATAAATGAATGTTAAATCCAGCAGCTGCTTGAAGGGTAATACACTCTGCTGCAGCAGATGAAGTATCCATAAAGTATAATCCTTTTCCTTTAGTAGGTTCTTCAGCTGGCTCTAAAACATCGATAAACTTACAATTTCCAATTTTTTGGAAATTTCCAAACGCTTTTTCTTCAATTGTAGTTAATCCACCTGCAATATTTCCTGCAGTTGGTTGACTTTCAGAAAGGTCATCTGTTGCTTCTTTTAAAATAAAATCGTTGTAATCGCTCCATGTTTTCATGAACTTTTTTGAGGCTTCAGGGGTTGCACCACGTGTAGCGCAAACTTTTTCAGCACCAGTTAACTCTGATGTTTCACCAAAACATAAATGAACTCCTAATGGCTCTAATTTATCCATCAGGTTTCCAACAGTTGGGTTAGCAGCAAGACCTGATGTTGTATCAGATTCACCACATTTAACCGAAATCCATAAATCACTTAAAGGACATTCTTCTCTTTGTTTTTCAGAAGCCCACATTGCAAATTCTTGAGCTTTTTTAGAAGCTTTCATAATTGTTCCAATATCACCAGTTCTTTCAATATGAAATCCTTCAACAGGTTTTCCAGTTTTAGCAATTTCATCAACGATTCTTTTTGTCCACTTAGGTTCAATTCCAATAACAATTACAGCAGCAACGTTAGGGTTTTTTCCAGTCCCAATCATTGTTCTAAAGTGTAAATCTAAATCAGCACCAAATTGAAGTCTTCCATAAGAGTGAGGAAGGGCAATTGTTCCTTTAATGTTGTTTGCTACAGCTTCAGCACAAGCATTTGAAATATCGTCTACAGGCAAGATGATCACATGGTTTCTAGTACCAACTCTGCCATTTTCTCTTTTATAACCTAAAAAACTTTTTGGAATTTCCATATTTTTTACCATTTCTTAGTTTTTACATTATGAACATGAACATGCTCACCTTTTTTGATTGATTTAACTACTTTTCCAATATCATGACCATATTTCAAAATAGTGTCACCTTCGTTAAGATCAACCATTGCAATTTTATGTCCTAATTGAATTTCGTCAACAGATTGAATTTGAACTGTTTTATCATTCTCCATAATCCAGCATGCACAATCTTG
The DNA here is from genome assembly GCF_059417725.1 of Candidatus Pelagibacter sp. PS_41. Lineage (NCBI taxonomy): Bacteria > Pseudomonadati > Pseudomonadota > Alphaproteobacteria > Candidatus Pelagibacterales > Candidatus Pelagibacteraceae > Candidatus Pelagibacter > Candidatus Pelagibacter sp. PS_41. The sequence goes on from NZ_CM182062.1 coordinate 408,937, forward strand.
TTTTGGAGTGATTTTATCAATAACAACTACTCCTACGTTGTCTTTCTCATCATGTATTATAATATCTGTGGCCATAATTGGGTCGATTTGTTTGTTTGAAATTTTTAAATTCTTATATATTAATCTTAAAAATTAACAAATTATTTATAGATTTTTTTAACAAACTTAAGCAGGAAGGCCTAATTATTATGACTAAAATGACAACTGAAGAAGCTTTTGTAAAGGTTTTACAAATACATGGTATTGAACACGCATTCGGAATTATTGGTTCTGCATTTATGCCTATTTCAGATATTTTTCCTGATGCTGGAATTACTTTTTGGGATGTTGCTCATGAAACAAACGGTGGATTAATTGCTGATGGTTACACAAGATCTACTGGCAAAATGTCAATGGTTATTGCTCAAAATGGTCCTGGAATTACCGGTCTTGTTACTCCTATTAAAACTGCATACTGGAACCACACACCATTATTATTGGTAACACCTCAAGCTGCCAATAAAACTATGGGCCAAGGTGGTTTCCAAGAAGTAGAACAAATGAATTTATTTAAAGATATGGTTTGTTATCAAGAAGAAGTTAGAGACCCTTCAAGAATGGCAGAAGTATTAAATAGAGTAATTGAAAAAGCGATCAGAGGATCAGCTCCTGCACAAATAAATGTACCAAGAGATTATTGGACACAAGTTATTGATATTGATCTTCCTCCAATTGTTAGACTTGAAAGACAAGCAGGTGGAGTTGATGCAATTAAAAAAGCAGCTGACTTATTATCAAACGCAAAGTTTCCAGTAATATTATCTGGTGCAGGTGTTGTAATTGGTGGAGCGATTGAAGATTGTAAAAAATTAGCTGAGAAATTAGATGCTCCAGTTTGTTCAGGTTATCAACATAATGATAGTTTTCCAGGAAGTCACCCATTAGCTGCTGGACCGTTAGGTTATAATGGATCTAAAGCTGGAATGGAATTAATTAAAAAAGCTGATGTAGTTCTTGCACTTGGTACAAGATTAAATCCTTTCTCAACCTTGCCAGGTTATGGAATGGATTACTGGCCTAAAGATGCAAGTATTATCCAAGTTGATATGAATTCAGATAGAATTGGTTTAACTAAAAAAGTTACAGTTGGTATTTGTGGAGATGCAAAATTAGTATCTCAACAAATTTTAGCTCAACTTTCTCCAACAGCAGGAGATACTAATAGAGAAGAGAGAAAAAACATAATCCACCAAACTAAATCTGCTTGGTTGCAAGAGCTATCAAGCTTAGATCATGAAGACGATGATAAAGGAACAGTTTGGAATGCTGAAGCTAGGAAAAGAGACTCTGATAGAATGTCTCCTAGACAAGCATGGAGAGCAATTCAAGCAGGTATGCCTGATGATGTAATTATTTCAAGCGACATTGGAAACAATTGTGCTATTGGAAATGCATACCCTACATTCGAAAAACCAAGAAAATATTTAGCGCCAGGATTATTTGGTCCATGTGGATATGGTTTTCCAGCAATTCTTGGAGCAAAAATTGGATGCCCTGATACACCAGTAATTGGTTTTGCAGGTGATGGTGCGTTTGGTATTAGTATGAATGAGATGAGCTCATGTGCTAGAAAAGAATGGCCAGCAATTACGATGGTGATTTTTAGAAATTACCAATGGGGTGCTGAAAAAAGAAATACTACTTTATGGTTTGATAATAATTTTGTTGGCACTGAACTTGATCCAGAATTAAGTTATGCAAAAGTAGCTGATGCTTGTGGTTTAAAAGGTGTTACAGTTCGTACAATGGAAGAGACTACAGTTGCTCTTAAACAATCATGCGAAGATCAAAAGAAAGGGATTACAACATTTATTGAAGTAATTCTTAACCAAGAACTGGGAGAGCCTTTCAGAAGAGATGCTATGAAAAAACCAGTTAAAGTTGCAGGGATCAAAAAAGAAGACATGATCAAGCAACCATCATTGGTATCTTAAGATCTTTTAAAAATATCTTATCTGTCATAATCTAACTGCATGAATGTAGTTAATGATACTGGTTGTAGTTGGATTAATGATCTTGCTAGAAGGTCTAATATAAAAGTTTTAGATAAAGATAAATCCTGTGATTGGTTAATAGTAGGTGCTGGTTATACAGGCTTGTCTGCTGCTAGAAAATTATCAGAACTACACCCAAATCAAAAAATTATTATTGTTGATGCCCAATTAGCAGGTGAAGGTGCTAGTGGAAGAAACTCAGGATATTTAGTCGATACAACCCTTAACGATGGTTTTACCTCAAATAAAGAACTTTCTAATTATAAAAAGAAAACAGACATTTATAAATTAGGAATTGATGTTGTAAAAAAGTTTATCAAAGAGCATCAGGTAGATTGTGATTGGAATGAAAGTGGAAAGTATTTTGCCTCATCAAATGAAAAAGACAGAAAGATATTAGAAAATTTTAGTAAAACTTTATTAAAATTAAATTTTGAGCATAATATTTTAGATAAAGATGATTTAAGTAAAAGATTGGGTACGAATTTTTATAATTTAGCACTTTATACTAAGGGAGGAATTTTACTACATCCTGGAAAATTAGTCAGAGCTATGATTGACACTTTACCAGATAATGTTGAGCTATTAGAAAATACTCAATTAGATGAATGGTCAAAAAATATTGATACTATTATTTGTAAATTTAATAATCATAAAATAATTACTAAAAAAATTATTTTTTGTACTAATGGTTTTTTAAAATCACTTGGTATAAAAAATAATTATAATTTCCCATTAACTTTGACTGCAAGCATGACAAGACCATTAACTGATACAGAGTATAAGTCCATTGGTGAGCCCAGAGAGTGGGGAGTATTACCTGTAAGACCAATGGGTGCAACTATTAGAATGACAAAAGATAAAAGGATTTTAATTAGAAATACTGCAGAAGTTCATAATCCTTTTAAAATGTCTAAATCAGAGTTGGATAAAAGATCTTTAAATCAAAAACTTGGAATAAAAAAAAGATTTCCAAGTTTAGCAGATGATATTATTGTATCTAGTTGGTCTGGGGTTGTATCCAGAACTAGAAATAGTTCACAAATTTTTGAAAAAATAGAAGATAATGTTTTTGTAGCAGGTTGCTATAATGGTTCTGGTATTGGAGTTGGAACTTTATTTGGTGAACAGATAGCAATTAAAGCAAGTAATGAAAATAGTGATGAAATTAATATAATAGAATCTAGAAGTAAGCCTACATGGCTTCCACCACAACCATTTTTAAATATAGGAGTTAAAACAAGATTGATATTTGAGAGATTTAGATCTCGATCTGATATTTAAATATGATTACTATTAAGAAGTCTTTTTTTAACTTCCTTTGGAGTTTGAACCTAACTAAAATCTGAATACCTAGAGTACTACTAAATCCAACTTTTGTTTTCCTAATCTTTCATTACCATTCTCGGTCACTAAATAAGTTTCCCCTAAATTCATAGCAAGGTTACTTTCTGAGTCCATTAGGATCATATGCATAAAGAAGACGTTTCCTGGTGTGATGATATATGGATTACCTGTGTATAGCATAGGCCAGTCCATCCAATTTGGTGAGAAGGTTGTCCCTAATGAATAACCACAAGCATTCATTCTTGCTTTATTGTATCCAAGATTATCAAAAGTTTTAGCGTGTATATCGAATACATCTCCAGCAGTTTTTCCTGGTATTAAAGTCTTTGCACAATTGGTTAAAGCCTCAACACAAGCCTCATGCATTTTAATATGTTTGGGGTCAGCTTTACCAATAGGAATGGTTCTAAACATTGCAGAGTGATAATGTTTATAAGTTCCAGCCCATTCAATAGTTAATTGATCAGTATCAGATAAAATTCTTTTCTCTGATTGATATCTACATAGTAATGCGTTGTGTCCAGATCCAATTATATATTCATTTGCTGGGTAGTCACCGCCACCCTCTAAAACTACTCTTTGCATTTCAGCTAAAATCTTTGCTTCACTAGCGCCAGCTTTTGTATGCTTCCATGCTTCATCAAGGGCTTGATCAGCAAGCTCTGCAGCTTTTTTTACATAAACAATCTCCTCTTGAGATTTAATAACCCTATGTTTGGTAATTAATTCTGATTGATCTTCTACCTCACAATAACCTTTCAGTGACTTATTAAGTCTTAAAGCATTACGACCTGTCATACCGTAAGCTTCATACTCAATACCAATTTTTTTATCTTTTAAATTTAGTTCATTTAAGATGATTTTAAGATCATCTGTTGGATTAGACTGGTCTTTATCTACCCAAATTCTTATATCTTCAATATTTGAAGTGTTTTGAGCCTGTCTTAAATCTGGAGCTCTTGTTAAAAGAATAATATTTCCTTTATGGTCTAATATTAAAGTTTGAAAAAAAACATAGCCAAAGGTGTCATAACCTGTGAGCCAAAACATAGATTCTTGTCTGAACATTAAAAGAGCATCAAGATTTTGCTCTTTCATAGACTTTAATGTTGCTAGTTTTCTTTTTTCAAATTCTTGTTTACTAAAGTGTAACGCCATTAAAAAATTTTTTAAAAATTAATGAATAATTGCTTTGGCAGATCCAAGTTGATCTACTTTTCCAGTGTAAAGACCTTTACCTAAAATTGGCACAACCCCAACAGTTGATCCAGTGAATACATAAAAATCTTTATCAAGATTTACTTTATCTTTTTTTAATTCATTCAAAACAAATCTAAGTGAATTAAGCGGATTTATATAAACAGTATTTGTATTTCCATTAACAATTTGCCCAATTTTTTTATTAGTAATATTTGTCTTTAAGTTTCCAATTTTTATTCTTTTGTATTTCTTCTTTTGACCAATCAAAAATTTAACGTTAGCACCAAAATCACTACATAAATCACCAAAGCTAGTTATGCCTTTTTTCTTTTGTCTATAACCTATAACCTCAATACAAGGAGCCATATATGAAATGTACTTTGTTACGTTTTTCATAGTAATTGATCTCTTAGATGAGAAAAAATTTTTTTTAATTAAGTAGCAAACCTCAAGCTCTATACCTAAAGTAGATTTGTTAATTTTCACTTTTTTTCCACTTTTGATAAAATTCTTTTTAAAGATTGCAGCGTAGAAAGGTTTCTTTTCTTTAAGTTTTTTCATTACAGGTATTCCAGTACCCGCAGCTTTAAATCCAATTATTGGATCTTTAACTTTACTCTCACATAATTTTCTTAGTTTTTGAGCTTCACCTAATTTTTTTGTAAATTTAGCTGGAAGAGGAGCAATTATTTTATTGTTTACAAAGGCATTAACTAATTTATCTGCTGTTTTTTCTAATAAGGTTTTTTTCATTATTGAATGTTTAATATAGTTGCAGGATCTAGTCTAGTACCAAACCAATTAAGCCTTACATCCAGATGAGGTCCAGTTGATCTACCAGAGGAACCAACAGTTGCGATGATGTCTCCTTTTTTAACGTGATCACCTACATTTACAAAAATTTCATCCATATGCATGTAGAGAGTTGAAACTCCATGGCCATGATCAAAAATTAAAGTAGCACCAGTATAAAACAAGTCTTTTTCAGCCAAAGTAACTATACCGTTATTCATTGCTTTAATAGGAGTACCTTTTTTTTGAGCAAAATCTAAACCATAGTGTGGCCATTTGGGTATACCATTTAAAATTCTTTGACTACCATAAACACCGGTAATTATTGCATCATCAACTGGAATAATAAATTTTTCCTTAAAAAATTGTAAGTCACTTTCTATTTCTCTTGCATCAACAATTAATCTATTTTCTCTTTTTATTCTTTCGTAGAATTCTTTAGGAGGGGTAACTTTTTTTTTAGGCAAACCTTCTATTTTTTGAATATTATATTTCCTCTTTTGAATCTTTTTTATGATATCTTTATTGTTTTCAGTAATTATGATGTCAAATTTTCTATCTTTTTCAATTCCAAATGCAAAATAACCATCTTTTGAGACTTTAACTTTTTTCTTATCTACTAAGATTAAATTACCAGGTTCAGTTTTTCCAATAATGTAATGTCCTTGAATGAATTTTCCCTGAAATTCTAACGCAAAAGATTGGGTTGTAAAAAAAATTGCTATTAATATTAGCAATCTAGACATTATTGAGCAGTCCAACCACCATCTATTATTATAGATGTTCCTGTAATCATAGATGAAGCAGATGAAGCTAAAAAACAAACACTTGTTGCAATATCACTTTCTGTTGCTGCTCTGCCTATTGGGATATTTCCTAAAGCAAGTTTTTTAAATGCTTTATTTTTAAAAAATCTTTTAACCATTGGTGTTTCTACAAAAGTGGGGGCCACCGTATTTACTCTAATATTATTTTTTGCAAGCTCAACACCCATCCCTTTAGTTAAACCCTCAATACCAAATTTTGTCATATTATAAATATTTCTACCAGCCATTCCAACATGACCAAGTTGAGAGGACATATTAATAATTGACCCACCTCTTTTTTTATTCTTTAGCATTTTTTTAACAACTAATTGAGCAACATTAAAAGCAGCTTTTAGATTTAAATCTACTAAGTAATGCATGCTTTCTTGTTTAATTTTTTCAAAAGGTTCTGGAATATTTGTTCCAGCATTATTAACCAAAACATCTATGATTTTAATTTTATCTAGATTTTCTTTTAATTCTTTGTAATTCATTACGTCACAATTAACTTTGATAACTTTACCTTTTAACTTTTTTATTTCTTTTTCAAGCTTATCAAGATCCGATTGTGTTCTGCTCAATGCAATTATTGTAGCTCCAGCTTCAGCAAGAGCGATAGAGCAGGCTCTTCCCAATCCTTTACCAGCACCTGTAACTAATGCATATTTGTTTTTAAGGTTTATTTTTTGTAAGTACATTTAAATAAATAATTTTAAATCAGTATAAATTAATTCGATTGCGACAACCAGTATAGCAATTAAACCAATCCAGGCTATCCATTTATATTCATTAATCCATCTTGAAATTACAGTGGCAGCTGTTGCCATAAGAATTATTGATAAAGCTAAACCAAATACTAATAATACATAGTGATCACCAGCAGCACCAGCTACACCCAAAACATTATCCAAACTCATTGTAAAATCAGCAAGTAAAACAGTCCATATAGCTTTCATAAAGCTTGAATTATCTACTTTAATATCTTCATCACTTGACTGACCTTTGATTACGTCTGTGTAGAGTTTGTAGACTATGTAAAGGAGAAGTAATCCTCCTATCAATCTTAATCCTGTTATTTGCAATAAATAAGCAGTTAACATAGTTAAGATTATTCTTAAAATTACCGCACCACCTATTCCCCAAAAGATTACTTTTTTTCTTTGTTCAGGTGGAAATTTAGAAGCAACCATTCCAATAATAATGGCATTGTCTCCTGCTAAAACTAAATCAATAAAAATAATTTGAGTTAAAATAACTAGCTGTTCTGGACTTATCAATTCAGCAAACATCAATTGTTTAGTATCATATCAGCACCTTTTTCTGCAATCATTATTGTAGGTGCGTTAGTATTTCCAGAAGTAATGTTGGGCATGATTGAAGCATCAATTACTCTTAAATTATTTATACCATGAACCTTTAATTGATCTGTAACTACTGCACTATCATCATTTCCCATTTTACAAGTGCCAACAGGATGAAATATTGTTTGTGCATAGTCTGCTGCAGCTTTTAAAATTTCTTCATCCTCATTAAGATGAATTCCAGGCCTATATTCTTCTGGTTGATATTTTTTAAATGTTTCTGATTCTAAAACAATTTTTCTAGTCAATTTAAGACCCGCTGCTGCAATTCTTCTATCTTCATCTGTTGACAGATAGTTCATTTTTATTTTTGCGTAAGTTCGAGAGTCTTTATCTACAATACTTATATGTCCTCTACTAGTTGGTCTTATATTAGAAACAGTAGGAGTAAATGCATGGAAATCATGATTTTTAGTTGCACCTAAAGTATCCATACTCATAGGTTGAACATGCCATTGCAAATCAGGCAATTCTATCGAAGGATCACTTTTAGCAAACATCCCAAGTTGACTGGCTCCTATAGTCATTGGACCGCTTCTATTAAAAACATATTCTAACCCAATTAATAAATTACCAATAAGACTATTAATTTTTTTATTAAGTGATTTTAAATTTTGAATTTTATAAATAGGTCTGAACATTAAATGATCCTGTAAATTTTCACCAACACCTTTCAATTCATGAACTACTTCAATACCTAATTTTTTAAGTTTTTTTGAGTCTCCAATACCAGAAACTTGTAAAAGTTGTGGAGATCCAATTGCCCCTGATGATAAGATAATTTCTTTATCAGCACCGACAGTAAATAACTTATTATCGACCCAGTACTCAACCTCTTTAGCAATTTTATTTTCAAAATTTATTTTTTTTATATGTGCATTTATAATTATTTTTAAATTAGATCTTTTTTTAATTGGATTTAAATATCCAACGGCTGTACTACATCTAAATCCATCTTTTTCTGTAACTTGATAATAACCAGAACCATGATTGTTGCCTGTATTAAAATCATCTGTTTTTGGAATTCCAAACTCTTCTGCTGCATTTCTAAATTCATTTAATAAAGGTAAACTCATTCTTTGATTTGAAATTGAAAGAGGTCCCCCAACACCATGATATTCATTTTTACCTCTTTCTTGATTTTCAGCTTTAATAAAATAAGGCAAAACATCATTCCAACTCCAACCCTTATTTCCTAACTGTCTCCAAATATCATAATCTCTGTGCTGTCCTCTTATATAAAGCAAACCATTAATAGATGAACTGCCACCCAAAGTTTTACCTCTTGGATATCTAATAGATCTATTGTTCATAGTTTCATCCGGCTCAGTGTTGTAACACCAATCCACATTTGGATTGTGCATAGTTTTAAAATAACCAACTGGTATATGAATCCATGGATAATTATCTTTGCCACCAGCTTCAATTAAAAGAACTTTATGATGAGGATTTTCAGACAATCTGTTTGCTAGTACACAACCTGCTGAACCAGCTCCAAGTATGATAAAATCGAATTTGTCCATGACTTAGGTCTTATAATATCTAAAAAAATAAAATACTAGCGTTAGCAATGAAAATAACTTAGTTTTTTTTTATATTAACACTTGTTTCTAATTAAATTTTTTGAGAAGGTCTCGTACATAAAAAAACACAATAAGAAGGAAATATTAATATGAAAAAAATAATATCTTTGTTCGTTGGATCACTTCTACTTACTGTAATGACAGTAACAGGTGCATCCGCACAAACTCTTAAGTGTCAAACAGTAATTAGTTCAAAAGCTGATGAAGTGGTAATGTTAAAAGATTTCACTGACACAGTAACAGAATTAACTGGTGGATCACTTAAGTTCGAAATTATGCCAGCAGGCGCTGTAGTAGGTGTAAAAGAAACTTTAGATGCAGTTGATAAAGGATTAATCGATTGTGGTTTTGCTTGGACTCACTACTGGTCAGGTGATCACCCAGCAGCTATGTTATTTGGTTCGCCAGTAGCAGGTGCAGGTGTTGGTATCGATAACATCGCATTTTTATCTTGGTTCCAATACGGTGGTGGTAAAGAACTTTACGACCAACTATGGTCTGAGATGGGAAGAGACATCAAAGGATTTATGTTACAACCAGTAGGCCCTGAAGCTTTAGGTTGGTTCAAAGAGCCAATTAATAGCATGGCTGACTTTAGAAAGTATAAGTTCAGAACTCCTCCGGGAATTCCAGGACAAACTTATAAAGATATCGGTGTAGCTTCTGTTGCAATGGGTGGTGGAGATATTCTCCCAGCTCTTGAAGCAGGAACAATTGATGCTGCTGAATGGTGTTGTCCAAAACCTGACATGACATTCGGTTTCCAGAAAGTTCTAAAACATTACTACCTACAAGGTCTTCACCAAGTAGTAGTAAATGCTGACTTCTATATTACAGGCTCTAAATACAAAAAGATGTCTGCTTTAGAGAAAAAAGCTTTAGAAGTTGCTGCGAATGCATCTCTATCAAAATCAATGAGTTACAGAATATATGAAAACGGAAAAGCTCTAGCTGAGTTGACTGGAAAACACGGTGTGATTTTACATGATACCCCAGCTGATTATTTCCCAGCATATATGGCTGCTGCAAAAGCAAGTTTAGAAAAAAATGCTAATGAGAACAAATTCTTTAAAAAAGTTTGGGACTCTCAAAAAGCATTTGCTGATATTGCAGTGCCTTTCTGGTCTGGATCTCAAATGTCTAACGCTAAGCTAGGAATGGCTCACGCTGAAACATTAAAGTAGTATTTAGAAAAAAAATAAATATAACTAAAGCGGATTTAACGATCCGCTTTAGTTTTTTTTTAGAGAATTTATTATGGCAAACGAACCTACCAAATTAGATATATCCGATGAAATGATAGCTGAAAGGCGAGGTGGTTCAGGATCAATGCCTGACGATATGCCAAAATGGATGGCATTAACTATTACAAAAATTGATTTAGCAAGTAAGTGGATTGGTAATGTGGTTTGTTGGATCACCATCCCTTTAATATTTGCGATGGTTTATGAGGTTTTAGCAAGAAAACTTTTTAATGCTCCTACAATGTGGGCGTATGACATGAGTAGATTTATGTATGGAGCTCTATTCATGCTTGGTGCTGGTTATGCTTTATCAAAAGGTGTTCATATAAGAGCTGATTTTTTATACAGAAATTTTAAAACTAAAAACCAAGGTAGAATAGATTTCTGGTTATACCTTATATTTTATTTTCCTGGATTAAGCGTATTTTTGTATATGTCGACTGGGTTTTTACAAGAATCTATAATGAGAGGTGAAAAAGGGATGGACACTGCTTGGATGCCATATATGTGGCCAATTAAAGCATGTTTATTTTTAGGAATTATATTTTTATTAGTTCAAGGTGTATCTGAATTATTAAAAAGCTATTGGGCCGCAACTAAAGGTAAGTGGCCAGGAGAACAAAAATAATGTTAGCTGAATTTATGGATCCAGCTGTCTTAGGTTTCATTTTAATAGGAGTAATGTTGTTCTCTATTTTTGTAGGTTTTCCAATTTCATTTACTTTAATATTCCTTGGATTTGTTTTTGGATACCTTGGATTTGGTAAATTAGTATTTTATTTAATGACCCTGCAGTTTTCTATGGTCATGACAGAGCAAACTTTGGCCGCTGTTCCCCTCTTTGTTTTTATGGGAATTATGATGGAGCAGGCTGGTTTGATGGAGAGATTATTTTCAGCATTTCAGCTAATGCTTTCTAAAGTAAGAGGCTCTTTATATTATGCTGTTCTTTTTGTATCAGTTGTTTTTGCAGCTGCCACAGGAATTGTTGGTGCATCTGTAACTATACTTGGAATAATGGCAGCCAAATCTATGAATAAATCAGGTTATAATGTGAGATTGGCCGCTGGAACAATTACAGCTGGTGGTACACTGGGTATTCTAATACCACCAAGCATTATGTTAGTTGTGATGGGTCCAATAATGGAAATTCCAGTAACAGACCTCTTTGCTGCAGCAATTATTCCTGGAATATTATTAGCAACCTTATATGCGGCTTACACAACAATTAGATGTTGGATTGACCCAAGTCTTGGACCGGTTTTACCAGTAGAGTTGAGAGCTACTAGCATGAAAGCAGTTTGGATAGAATTCTTTCTAGGACTAGTTCCACCAGCCGCCTTAGTCTTCGCTGCGCTAGGAAGTATTTTATTTGGTTTTGCAACTCCAACTGAAGCTGCAGGCTGTGGTGCAATGGGATCCTTGCTTTTAGCGGTCGCTTATAGAAAATTAACTTTTAAAAAGTTACAAGAGGCTTTAGTTAAAACTCTAGAAATTTCAGCTTTGATAATGGTATTGGTTGCAGCATCAAATTTTTTTGGGGCAGTGTTTTCTAGATTAGGAACACCGATGCTTTTAACTGAATTTTTACTAAGTTTAGAAATGAATAGATATTTAATCCTTGGCATGATTATGGTTATAATTTTCTTATTAGGTTGGCCTTTAGAATGGGTACCAATAGTAATGATTATAGTTCCAATAATTATACCATTAGTTGAAGCTCTAGGATTTAATTTAACTTGGTTTGCTATACTTGTTGCAGTTAATCTGCAAACCGCATGGCTCTCACCACCTGTAGCTCTATCTGCTTATTTCTTAAAAGGTGTAGTTCCAGAATGGGATCTTAAAGATATTTATTATGGAATGATGCAATTTATGGTGATTCAAGTTATTGGACTTATTTTAATAATAGTATTTCCACAAATTGCTTTATGGCTACCAACCTATCTATATGGACAGTAGTATTTATTAGTTTATTATAAAACTAGTGAATCAAATCAAATCAAACAATGCTTTAATAAACTGGGAGTTAGTAAGTGTTAATCCCAATGACAAAAATTGGACTTGGAAAGAGTTATTTTATTTTTGGGGATGTAATATTCAAAGTGTAATTGCTTTTTCTTTAATTGCTTCTCTTTATTTAGTTTATGAACTTAATATATTTGTAGTTTTATTTGGTAGTTTAATTGCATCTATAATTGTTTATTTTTTCGCAAATTTAATCGGTAAACCCTCCCAAAAATATGGATTACCGTTTCCAGTAATTTTAAGAAGTGCTCTTGGAATTAATGGTGCTAAATATTTTGCTTTAACAAGAGGAATTGTTGGCATCTTTATGTTTGGCATTCAAACTTATTTTTTATCAAAACTTTTTAGTTATCTTATTAGAATTTCAATTTTTTCTATTGATAGCTCTTTTCTTGATGAAGATATTTTTTTAATTTTTATTTTAGGATTAAATTTAATTGATTGGACAGCTTTTATTTTTACAATTAGTTTACAGCTTTTTTTATTTAGCAAAAGCCATCAATTTAATAGAAGTATAATAAAATTTTCAGCAATTACTGTTTATAGTGGGATGTTAATATTTTTTTTAGTTGTATTGCTCTATGACGTTAAAGTTATAAGTTCAGCTTTTGTTGATATTTTTTCTATAAACAATCTATTTGATAGAACCAATATAGCTCCATTACTTGCTGTGGTTGGAACAGTTTTTGCATATTTTTCTGTTATAATTGTAAATTATGGAGACTTTAGCAGATATGTTAAAGACGAAAAGGAATTAAAAAAAGGTAACTTAAGTCTATTATTAAATTTATTATTATTTTCTTTTTTTACAGTTTTTATTGTCATCGGGGCAGATATTTTTTTAAATAAAAATTTAGAACTTATGGAAAGAATTTTAACAAACCCAACTGATATAGTGGGTAAGATCGGTAATATACAATTAACCGTGATTGTTTTATTTTTTATTATTTTTTCATCTGCTTCAACTAATTTAATTGCTAATTATATTCCAACTCAAAATTCACTAATAAATTTTATTCCAAGTGTTCTAAATTTAAGAAGTTCAGCAATCATAATTGGTTGTACTGGTTTTATAGTTGGTATTTTTTGGTTACCTTTATTAAGTCAGATCGGCATTTTAGCATTTATTGACACTCTAAGCTCTTTTTTTGGACCAATATTTGGACTTATAATTATTGACTATTACTTTGTTAAAGAAACTAATTTAGACAATAGACAAATTTTTTCATCAAATACTGAAGGGCTATATTTTTATTCAAATGGTTGGAATTTAAGAGGTCTTTATTCTTTGTTTTTAGGCTTTATCTTTTCCGCTTCTACAATTTGGAATGAAAGCTTAATGAGTTTTCATTCTTATTCTTGGATAATTGGCACTTTTATCTCTTCTTTAACCTATTATCTTATTGCTAATAAAAAATCTTAATGCATCAATTTGATCTTAAAAATAGAACTGCAATAATTACTGGTGGCGCCCAAGGTTTCGGTCTAGATATTGCAAAGAGATTTTTAAATTCTGGCGTAAAAACTATAATCTGGGATATTGATGAAAAAGAATTACAAAAAGCTGTAAAAGAAATAAACAATCCAAACCTTGCATATAATGTAGTGGATGTATCTAATTTTAGTAATGTTAAAAATACCGTAGACCAAATAACAAAAATATCTAATATTGACATTTTAATTAATAATGCTGGTATTACTGGCTCAACCTCATCTCTGTGGGACTACGATGTTGATGAATGGAATAAGATAGTTCAGATTAATTTAATGGGCACTTTTAATTGCTGCAAATGCATTGTTCCCAATATGATCAAGAATAACTATGGAAGAATTGTTAACGTTGCTTCAGTTGCTGGCAAAGATGGCAACGCAAATGCGAGCGCTTATAGTTCAGCAAAAGCAGGGGCTATTGGTCTGACTAAATCACTAGGTAAAGAATTAGCCGATAAAAATATTGCTGTTAATGCAATAACGCCAGCTGGTGCAAAAACTAGAATCTTAGACCAAATGTCAAAAGAACACGTAGCTAGGATGTTGTCAAAAGTTCCAAGAGGAAGATTTTTAGAAATTGAAGAGTTTACTTCATTAGTTTGTTGGTTATCTTCTGAAGAAAATTCATTTTCTACAGCAGCAGTATTTGATATTAGTGGCGGTAGATCTACTTATTAAGCTTATTTAAGGTTATTTTGGTCTCAGTCTTGTAAATTTTTTGTTCTTTAGAAATTACAGGTGCAAGCAGTATTACCGACCAATAGATTAAAAGGACAAATATAGAAATTATTTTCATAACATTAGAATTAATACCTAAAGTTGATTTTTAAATGTTTAAATTTTGTTCAAATATTGTTTTTTGAAATACAATAGCTATATAGACTGCAATGATAAAAAATTTTTTAATTTTATTTCTAACATTAATTCTATTTTCAACCAGTACTGTTGCTGAAAATATTAGGGTATTTGATTTTACAGACGAAGAGTTCAAGAATCTACAAATAAAAAAAGTCAAAGGAGAAACCAAATGGACACTCGGGTCTAATGAAAATGGTGCTTATATCAAAGCTGAAGCTGAAGGAGTAGGCTCAGGACTCGGTAGGGAAATAGAAATAGATTTAAATAAAACACCATTTATAAATATTACTTGGAAAGTTGAAAAAGACCTTTCAGGGATAATTGAAAATAGTAAAAAAGGTCATGATTATGCAGCACGTGTTTTTGTAATTAAAAAAACAGGAGCAACACCCCTGTCAAATAGAGCAATTAACTATGTATTTTCAAGCAATAATATAATTGATCAAAATTGGCCTAGTCCGTACACAAAAAAATCTATTGACTATGTTTTATCTACTACAATCGACAAACCTAATACATGGGTTACAGTTAAAGCTAATGTTAAAGAAGATTTTATGAAGTTACATGGTTTAGATGTCGATAATATTTCAGGTGTAGCAATAATGACTGATACCGATAATTCAAAACTAAAAGCAATATCGTATTATCAAAACATTTATTTTTCAGATAAATAAATTTGATTTAAAGTTTTTTTTTAAGAAACATACTCATTAACGACAAAAGTACAGCAACAACCACATCTTCTAATGGTGTTGCTCTAGGCACCATAAAATTCCAAGCTATAACGGTAGTTAGCCAAATTATATAAACTTTCATTATTATTATTATATCTTACTTTGATGTTAAAAATCATTTTTTTTGTTAGTATACTTACATGCATGAAAATTTTTTTTATGATTTAAAAGTTTATTACGAAGACACAGATGTGGGTGGTGTAGTTTATTATGCAAATTATCTAAAATTTCTTGAAAGAGCTAGAACTGAAGCTTTAGTCGAACTTGGTTTTAGTAATAAAAAGATAAAAGAAAAATTTGGAGCTTTAATAATAGTAAAGTCATGCAATATAGAATACATAAAACCCTCATATCTTGAAGATCAACTTAAAGTGAGATCTTTTATAAAGTCAGTTACAAAAACCTCTTTTTTTATGAATCAATTTATTAGTAGGGATGAAGATTTGATAACAGAAGCTAAAGTTCATTTGGTCTTTGTTAATGAAGAGGGAAAACCCATGAAAATTCCAGGAAGTTTATTTGAAGATTTAAAACCTTATTTTTGTGACAGTATTAAAGTTTAAATAATTTTTTAGCTTTTCTTAATAATGAAATCATTTTTTTTGTATTAATAACTTTAGTATTTACATTTCTTGGACTCGGATGATAGCTTGCAATTAAAGTCCTCCCATCTGGCAACTTATATTTTGCTCCATGCTTGAATTTTAATTTTTTTTCAAATTTATAACTTTTATTATAAAATTTAATGCAATTATCAAAAGCTATCTTTCCTAGAGTTAAAATTACCTTCAATTTTTTTAAATTTTTAATTTCATAATCAAAATAACTTGAACAATTATCCAACTCACTTTTTAAGGGCTTATCTTCTGGGGGAACACACTTCAGTATGTTTGTGATGTAAGTATTTTTTAATTTTAAACCATCATTGATGTTTGTAGATTTAGGTTGATTTGAAATTTGAACTTTATAGAGACAATTAAATAAAAAATCACCCGACTTATCTCCAGTAAAAGCTCTACCTGTTCTTGTTCCTCCATGTGCTGCAGGAGCAAGTCCAATAATCATTAATTTGCCATTAATGTCACCAAACCCGGGCACAGGTTTTCCCCAATAAATTTCGTTAATATTTTGCTTTCTTTTGTCTATTGAAATTTTTTTACTATAACTAATTAAGCGAGGACATTTTTTACATTTAATTATTGAATTATTTATTTTTTCGAACTTAATAGTCATTCATGAAACTTATTAAAATTGTAATATTTTTACTTATATCTTTCAATCTACCATTTAAAACTTATTCTAACACAAACATTGAAAATATTTTAAAGGACGGGGGAAAATTAATATTTGTGAGACATGCTTATGCCCCTGGAGGAGGAGATCCTAGCAATTTTGATGTAACCGATTGTTCCACCCAAAGGAATTTAAATGAAGAGGGTATCGTTCAATCTGTAAATTTAGGAATTTTTTTTACAAAAAATCAAATAAAGGTTGATAAAGTTTTATCTAGTGAATGGTGTAGATGCAAACAAACAGCTGAATATGCTTTTAAAAAATTTGAAACAAAAAGCTTTTTAAATTCTTTTTTTAGTGAAAAATTTTCAAAAAATAAAACCAAACAAATCAATGAACTAAAAGAATATGTAAATGAATGGAATAGTAGTAAAAATTTAGTTTTAATTACCCATTATGTTACAATCTTAGAAGTTACGAATACTGCTGTTTCATCTGGTGAAATGGTAATTACTGATAAAAATTTTAACGTTTTACAAAGACAAAAAATTTCGATTAATTAAAGTTTATTTTATTAGGAATAAATATAGAATAAAATAATGTCATCAAAAAAAGCAATGAAGTTAGCTCAAAAACAAGCATTTGCTAAACATAGAAGTAATATTACAAGCAATAGACCTATTCCAAAAAAAACTAATTTTATAAGTAAGTTAAATAAAAAAAATAAAAAATCTTAACTTTCTTTAACAAATACCTCAACTTTTTTGCAAGTAGATATTTTTGATATACCTTCTTCTCCGTTAATTACTGTTTTGATATTTATTATTGGACTATCTTTTTTAAACATAAGTTGAGTGTAGAACTGTGGATAGCCAACTTTATCAGTATAAATTAGATCTGATTCTTCATAAATAAATCTTTCTACTGAACCTTCTTGTTTCACACTTAGATCAGTAGACTTATATTTTTTAAATGTCTTATTGTCATATATATAATTTCTAATCATTAATGATTTTTCAAAGTTTAAAATATATTCATTTTTAATAAACCCATCTTTTAGGTTTTTGCAACCAGTCAAATGCATTATTTCTGAAATAGATACTGATTGAATGCTAATAAAAAAAAATAAAAAATAAATTATTTTAGTTTGTAAACTATTTTTTTTCATACTTATCAGCATGGAGTAGGGCAACTAGCAGAATGGCTGTCCAACCAATACCAATGAAAGCTTTGGGCCCTGTTTCCGCACTCCATAAATCTAGCACTAAAGCACCAAATATAAGTCCTACTATATAAATTATAATAGCTAATGTTGATTTACTCATTATTTAAAACCTTTTTATATAAAGAAATACCATTCTCTATTTTATGTTTGTATGAATCTTTAAAGCTCTCAAGCTGCCAACCGTTAAGTCTTTGTTGAATGTTAATTAAATTATCTTGTTTCCATTGATTAGTAGTACTGTCTAATTTCCACATTTTTTTTTCTTCGTTGTTTCTACCGCAACCGTAACAATACCCTGTTTTGGGATCGGTTTTGCATATACTGATGCAGGGTGAAATTATCATTTTTATAAATTATTACTAAATCACATGATTATTAATATATTTTATAATTATTGTCATTGGACAAATGATATCAATAATATATAAAACCCCACAAGATTGTGGGCGAATGGCGGAATTGGTAGACGCGCTGGTCTTAGGAACCAGTATCGCAAGATGTGAAGGTTCGAGTCCTTTTTCGCCTACCAAAAAGTTATAAAAATTATGAAAGTAACAGTAGAGAATATAAAAGGTTTAAATAAGGACATTAAAGTTTTCATAGATAAAAAAACTATGAGTACTCATATGGACGCAAAGTATGAAGAAATTAAAGGGACTGTTAATTTAAAAGGCTTTAGACCAGGAAAAGTTCCCAAAGAAATTCTTAAAAGACAATTTGGCCAAGCAATTTTTAGTGAAGTTTTAGACAAGGTTTTAAAAGAAACCTCCACCAAGGCATTAGAAGATAATAAAATAAAACCAGCAGGCCAACCAAAACTTGATTTAAAAACCTATGGAGAAGATAAGGATTTAGAATATGTGATTTCTGTAACAGAACTTCCAAAAGTTGAACTTAAGTCTGTTGAAAATATAAAATTTGATGAATATTCAGTTAAAATTGATAATTCAGAAACAGATAAGAGAATTAATGAAATCGCCAAAAGTCAGAATAACTTTAAAGATGTTGCTGATGGAACAAAAGCTTTAAAAGAAAATTTGGTTATTTTTGATTATAAAGCAACAATTGATGGTAAAGAATTTACTGGTGGTGAAGGTAAAAATACTCAATTAATACTTGGAAAAGATTTATTTATTAAAGGATTTGATGACCAATTAATTGGCGTCAAAAAAAACGATGAAAAAGTTGTAGAGGCTACACTACCTGAAAATTACCCTCATAAAGAATTTGCTAATAAAAAAGCTAGTTTTACATGCAAGATTATATCTGTAAGAAAATCTGAAGAAGTAAAAATAAATGACGAATTTGCAAAAAATTTAGGAGCTAAAGACTTGGCTGATTTAAAAATTTTAGTATCTAAGCAAATTAATGATGAATATAAAAATTCTTTAGGTAGGTTGGCTAAAACACAAATTCTTAAAGAAATTGAAAATTTTAAAGTCGATGAAATTCCTGAAAATCTTTTAGAGGAAGAGGTTAAAATCTTATCACAAGGCATGAGTGAGGAAGACTCTAAAAAAAGTAGAAAAAAATTTGAAGAAATAGCTAAAAAAAGAATTAAAGTTGGATTAATTTTGAATGAGTTTGGTGAGCAAAACAAAATTAAAGTTACAGAGCAAGAAATACAAGCCGAGGTACAAAAACAACTTAGAATGATGCCAGGTCAAGAAAAAATGGTTATGGAATTTTATCAAAAAAATCCCTCAGCTTTGGCTAGCCTAAGAGGAACAGTATATGAAGAAAAAATAATTGATGTAATTAAATCAAAAGCAAAACCTAATAAAAAAGAAATAAGCAAAGACGAAGCTGAAAAAATACTAAAAGAACATCAAAGGCAAGAGAATGATCATAATCACGATCATGATCATGAAGATTCACAAAAAAAAGTAGCACCCAAAAAAGCTGCACCTAAAAAAACTGCACCAAAAAAAGCAGCAACTAAGCCCACAAAAACAAAAAAAGCTGCACCAAAAAAAGTTAGCAAAAAGTAATCACAAGTTGTATAACTGATAAGAATCAACTTATGACAACAAATTTTTCTGATCAAATGAATACATTAGTCCCTATGGTTGTGGAACAATCTAACAAGGGTGAAAGAGCTTATGATATTTATTCAAGACTTTTAAAAGAAAGAATAATTTTTTTAGTTGGACCAATTAATGATAACGTAGCGTCTCTTGTTACTGCACAACTTTTATTTTTAGAATCTGAGGATCCAAAAAAAGAAATTAATTTATATATTAATAGTCCAGGCGGTCTAGTAACTGCTGGTCTAGGTATTTATGATACTATGCAATACATCAAACCAGATGTTTCAACTTTATGCATTGGTCAGGCTGCTTCAATGGGATCTTTTCTTTTAGCTGCTGGAAAAAAAGGTAAAAGGTTTTCTCTACCTAATTCTAGAATTATGGTTCACCAACCATCTGCAGGTTTTCAAGGTCAAGCTACAGATATTGAAATTCATGCAAATGAAGTCTTGGCACTTAAAAAAAGACTTAATGAAATTTACTCAAAGCACACTGGCAAATCAGTAGATGATATTAAAAAAGCTCTTGAAAGAGATAATTTTATGACCCCTGATATTGCTAAAGACTTTGGTTTAGTAGATGAAGTAGTAGAGAACAGATCTTAAACCACAATATCTTGAAAATTATTAAGTACATACTTGATTAGTATGAGTCATCTATATTAAAGTAACAATGATGATTCGTTTATAAATTATGAGCACAAATAATAAAAATATTCTTTACTGTTCTTTCTGTGGCAAGAGCCAACATGAAGTTAGAAAATTAATTGCTGGTCCTACAGTTTTTATCTGTGATGAGTGTGTTGAACTTTGTATGGATATTATAAAAGAAGAAAGCAAAGACTCAATTGTAAAACATCAAGATGGATTACCATCGCCAAAAGAAATTTGCACAGTATTAGATGATTATGTAATTGGACAGTCTCATGCAAAAAAAGTTTTGTCTGTAGCGGTGCACAATCACTACAAAAGATTAAACTATGAAAACAAGACTAATAAAACTGTTGAACTATCAAAATCTAATATTCTACTAGTGGGTCCTACAGGTTGTGGTAAAACTTTATTAGCACAAACTTTGGCTAGAATACTTGATGTTCCTTTCACAATGGCTGATGCAACCACTCTTACAGAAGCTGGTTATGTTGGTGAAGATGTTGAAAACATTATTTTAAAATTATTACAAGCAGCTGATTATAATGTAGAAAAAGCACAACGTGGAATTGTCTACATTGATGAAGTAGATAAGATTAGTAGAAAATCTGAGAACCCTTCAATTACAAGAGATGTTTCTGGTGAAGGTGTTCAGCAAGCTCTTTTAAAGATTATGGAAGGAACAGTCGCGAGTGTTCCACCTCAAGGAGGTAGAAAGCACCCTCAACAAGAATTTTTACAAGTTGATACTACAAATATATTATTTATTTGTGGTGGCGCTTTTGCTGGTTTAGATAAAATTATCTCACAAAGAGACAAGGGAACCTCTATTGGTTTTGGTGCGAATGTTAAAAAAACTGATGATAAAAAAACTGGTGAATGGATGAAAACGTTAGAACCTGAAGATTTATTGAAATATGGTTTGATACCAGAGTTTATTGGAAGATTACCAATGATAGCTACACTAGAAGATTTAGATGAGAAATCTTTAATCAAAATATTACAAGAACCAAAAAATTCTTTAATCAAACAATATCAAGAATTATTTAAATTAGATGGTGCTAAATTAAGCTTTAAAGAAAATGCAGTAAAAGAAATTGCACAAAAAGCAATCACCAAAAAAACTGGTGCCAGAGGACTGAGATCGATCTTAGAAAATATTTTATTAAAGACCATGTATGATTTACCTAGTCAGGATAATGTTGAAGAAGTGATAGTAGATGCTAGTGCGGCTAAAGGTCTATCGCAACCCATCATTGTTCATTCAAAAAATAATACAAAAACAAAGATGGACAAAACGTCTGCCGCTTAATTCAACGTTAATAACTAATAAATAGCTATTGCAAATTTTTTTTTAATATCCATATTTAGATCATGGACGTTAAAATTGAAAAACCTTTATTACCTTTAAGAGATATAGTGGTGTTTCCAAATATGGTAATCCCTTTATTTGTTGGAAGAGATAAATCAATTGCAGCTCTAAATGAAGTAATGAAAAAGGATAAAAAGATTATTCTTGTTACTCAAAAAAATTCAGAAATAGATGATCCCAAAAAAACAGATATATTTATGTATGGCTGTGAAGGTAATATACTTCAATTATTAAAATTACCGGATGGAACAGTTAAAGTTTTAGTAGAGGGAAGTAAAAGAGTTAAGATACTAGATTTTAAAGATAATGAAAAATTTATAGTTTGTGAGTACGCTCATCATCATGATGTAGTGTCTAAAGATGAAGACTTAGTACCTTTAGCTATGACTGCGGTAAGAAGATTGGAAAAACTTACTTCAATTAATAAAAAAGTTTCAACAGAGACAATCAATAATATCAAAAAATTAACTGATGCATCTCATATTGCTGATAATATTGCCTCACACTTAACAGCTACCATTTTGGAAAAACAACAAATTTTTGAGACTATAGATGTAAAGAAGAGATTAAATTCCATTGTCAAAATCATGGAAAATGAAACTAGCATAATCGGAGTTGAAAAGAGAATTAGAGGTAGAGTTAAAACTCAAATGGAGAAAACTCAAAGAGAATATTATTTGAATGAGCAACTTAAGGCAATTCAAAAAGAGTTAGGTGAAATTGAAGATGGTAAAGATGAAACATCTAGTCTGAATAAATCTATTATTAAGGCAAAAATGCCTAAAGATGTAGAAAAAAAATGTTTGGCAGAGTTAAAAAAATTAAAAAATATGAGCCCAATGTCTGCTGAAGCAACTGTGATTAGAAATTATCTTGATTGGATGATAGAGCTTCCATGGTATAAAAAAAGTGAAGTTGATATTGATCTTAAAAAAGCATTATCAGTATTGGATGCTGATCATTTTGGTTTAGAAAAAGTAAAAGAGAGAATTGTAGAATTTTTAGCTGTCCAAAAAAGAATGGATAAAATTAAAGGACCTATATTATGCTTAGTTGGACCTCCAGGTGTTGGAAAAACTTCTTTAGGTAAATCAATTGCAAAAGCAACTAATAGAGAATTTGTAAGAGTATCTGTTGGAGGAATGCGTGATGAGGCTGAAATTAGAGGGCATAGAAGAACTTATATTGGTTCATTACCTGGTAAAATTATTCAAATGATGAAGAAAGCAGGAACTAAAAACCCTTTAATTCTTCTAGATGAAATTGATAAAATTGGCAATGACTATAGAGGTGACCCCTCATCAGCATTATTAGAAGCATTGGACCCTGAACAAAACTCAACATTTAATGATCACTATCTAGAAGTTGATTATGATTTATCTGATGTAATGTTTGTCACAACAGCTAATACACTAAACATATTACCACCATTACTAGATAGAATGGAAGTTATAAGGTTAGCTGGTTATACAGAGGATGAAAAAATTAATATAGCAAACAATTACCTCTTACCAAAACAGATAAAAGACAATGGTGTTAAAGAAAATGAAATGACTTTATCTGATGATATAATTAAAGAAATTATCAGAAGTTATACCAAAGAGTCTGGTGTTAGAAACTTAGAAAGAGAAATTTCAAAAGTTGCACGTAAGGTTGTAAAAAAAGTTGTTTCTGGTGAAGAAAAACAGGTTAAAGTAGATTTAAAAAATCTTCATGATTTCCTAGGAATACAAAAATTTAAATTCGGTGAGCTTGAGATAAAAGATAAAATTGGTGTTGTAACTGGTTTAGCATGGACTGAATATGGTGGAGAAATACTTAAGATTGAAACTGTTGTTATGCCTGGAAAGGGTAGAATGCAAATTACTGGAAAACTGGGAGATGTAATGCAAGAGTCAATCAAAGCTGCTAAATCATTTATAAGATCTAAGAGTTTAGATTATGGAATTATTCCTCCATTATTTGAAAAGAAAGACTTTCATATTCACGTTCCTGAAGGAGCAACTCCTAAAGATGGTCCTTCTGCAGGTATAGGTATGGTTACTTCAATTGTTTCAGCAATTACAAAAATTCCTGTTAGAAGAGATGTTGCAATGACTGGAGAAGTTACTTTAACAGGACAAGTTTTACCTATCGGTGGACTTAAAGAAAAACTTTTAGCTGCTCATAGAGCTGGAATCAAACAGGTCGTTATACCTAAAGAGAATGAAAAAGATTTAGTAGATATGCCAAAGAAGATTATTGACGATATAAAAATTACTCCAGTCGAATATGCAGACGAGGTATTAAAAATAGCTTTAACTAAAGAATTGAAAAGAGTTGAGTGGGTTGAAGTTGAACAAATTTCTAAATCTGACGATAAATCTCAAGCCAGTATTCAATAATTACCAATTTACATTATCTATTCGTTGATGTATTAGTAGCGCTTGTTTTGGGCGGTTAGCTCAGTTGGTAGAGCATCTCGTTTACACCGAGGGGGTCAAAGGTTCGAGTCCTTTACTGCCCACCAAAACAACTAAAGTGGGGGTGTAGCTCAGTTGGTTAGAGCGATCGCCTGTCACGCGATAGGTCGAGGGTTCGAGTCCCTTCACTCCCGCCACTTTTCTTAATATTGACTGTTAATAGTGTCAAAATTGCCCCTTATGCACACTTCAAGAAGTTAAAAAAACTGCTATATAGATTTCATGCTTTCAGAGTTTTTAAAAGATTATCTGCCTATTATAATATTTTTGATTATTGCACTTGGTTTAAGTGGGGCTTTTGTAGTTGTTAATTTGATACTTTCTCCAAAACATCCAGACCCTGAAAAGTTATCAGCTTACGAATGTGGTTTTGAACCCTTTGAAGACTCAAGAATGAAATTTGATGTTAGATTTTATTTAGTTGCAATTTTATTTATTATTTTTGACTTAGAAATCGCTTTTCTTTTTCCATGGGCAATTAGTCTTGGAGCTATTGGAGGTTTGGGTTTTACTTCCATGATGATCTTTTTATTCATTTTAACAGTAGGATTTATTTATGAATGGAAAAAAGGTGCATTAGATTGGGAATAATAATTTAGATTATGGATTTGAATAAAAAAAATAATGAAATACCCGAAGAGTTTAAAAAGCTCTCTGAGGATTTTAGTAAAAATGGTTTTATAACCACATCTCTAGATAATCTTATCAATTGGTCAAGAGCTGGATCATTACATTGGATGACTTTTGGTCTAGCTTGTTGTGCTGTCGAAATGATGCAAACAGCTATGCCTAGATATGATTTAGAAAGATTTGGTGCAGCACCAAGAGGATCACCAAGACAATCTGACGTCATGATTGTAGCTGGAACATTGACAAATAAAATGGCACCAGCGCTAAGAAAGGTTTATGATCAAATGCCAGAACCAAGATATGTTATATCAATGGGAAGCTGTGCAAATGGAGGAGGTTATTATCATTATTCTTATTCTGTAGTTAGAGGTTGTGATAAAATTGTACCTGTTGATGTTTATGTTCCAGGATGCCCACCATCTGCAGAGGCTTTATTATATGGAATTATGCAATTGCAGAAAAAAATTAGAAACAAAGGCTCTTTCGAAAGATAATATTTATGAAAAGCTTTATAGATCTAGAAAAAAAAATTAATTCAGAACTTACCACTAAAATAAAAAAAACTGAAATTAGACACGATCAACTTTATATAAATATTGAAAGTAAAGATTTATTAAATGTAGCTTTATTTATAAAAAATAATGAAAATACTAAATTCCGACAATTAATTGATATAACAGTTGTTGACTATCCAGAAAATTCTCAACGGTTTAAAGTTGTTTATTTATTTTTAAGTCATGAGTTTAATCAAAGAATTATATTAAGTTATTTAATTAATGAAAATGAAGTGATTCCTTCATTAACATCAATATTTCCTGCTGCAAACTGGATGGAGCGAGAAGTTTTTGACATGTATGGTGTTAAGTTTAAAGATCATCCAGATTTAAGAAGAATTCTTACAGATTATGGGTTTGAAGGTCATCCGCTTAGAAAAGATTTTCCTCTGACTGGGCATACTGAGGTTAGATATAGTGAAGATCAAAAAAAAGTTATTAGTGAACCAGTTAAATTAGAACAAAACTATAGAAATTTTGATTATGAGAGTCCATGGGAAGGAACAAAGTATATTAAGAAACAGACAGATCAAGAAAATGACAAAAAAAACTAAAACATTAAATCTTAACTTTGGTCCTCAGCATCCTGCTGCTCATGGTGTCTTAAGGTTAATTTTGGAATTAGATGGTGAAGTAGTTGAGAAAGCTGATCCTCACATTGGATTATTACATCGTGGAACAGAAAAATTAATTGAAAACAAGACTTATATGCAAGCTGTACCTTATTTTGATAGGTTGGATTATGTGGCTCCAATGAATCAAGAACACGCATTTGCTTTGGCAATTGAAAAAATCTTAAGCATTGATGTTCCAATTAGGGCTCAATTTATAAGAGTAATGTTTTGTGAGATTGGAAGAATTTTAAGTCATATATTAAATGTTACTACACAAGCCTTAGATGTTGGGGCATTAACACCATCCCTATGGGGATTTGAAGAACGTGAAACACTTATGACTTTTTATGAAAGAGCTTCCGGATCAAGGCTGCATGCTAATTATTTTAGAGCAGGTGGTGTTCATCAAGATCTACCAATGGGGCTGGAAGACGATATTGCAAAATTTTGTGAAACCTTTCCAAAAATAATTGATGATCTTGAAACTCTATTAACTGACAATAGAATATTTAAACAAAGAAATGTAGATATAGGAATTGTTACTAAAGAAGATGCGTTAGATTATTCTTTTAGTGGTGTGATGATAAGAGGATCTGGTGTGCCGTGGGATTTAAGGAAATCACAACCTTATGATTGTTATGAGCAAATTGAATTTAAAATACCAGTTGGAAAAAATGGTGATTGTTATGATAGATATCTATGTAGAATTGAAGAGATGAGAGAAAGTATTTCTATAATAAAGCAATGTTTAGCAAAAATGACAAGAGGACCAATTAAATCCTTAGATGGAAAAATTAGCCCCCCACCAAAAAAAGATATAAAAGAGTCCATGGAGGCTTTAATTCACCACTTTAAACTTTTTACAGAGGGTTATCGTGTAACTAATGATGAAATTTATACCGCAGTTGAAGCACCAAAAGGAGAATTTGGTGTTTATTTAATTTCTGACGGTTCAAGCAAACCATATAAATGCAAAATTAGAGCCCCTGGTTTTTCTCATTTACAAGCGATGGATTACTTAATTAAAGGTCATATGTTAGCTGATGTACCAGCAGTATTAGGTTCTTTAGATATAGTTTTTGGTGAGGTAGACAGATAATGAGTTTAAGAAAACCTGCTAAAGATCAACCAGAAAGTTTCGAATTCAATCAAAATAACTTAGCTGCTGCAAAAGAAATTATTTCTAACTATCCCGATGGTAAGCAGCAAAGTGCAGTAATGGCATTATTATATATTGCTCAAAAACAAAATGAAAATTGGATTCCATTAGCAGCTATGAAATACATAGGTAAATTTTTAGACATGCCTTATATAAAGGTTTATGAAGTTGCTACATTTTATACAATGTATAACCTTTCTCCTGTAGGTAAACATTTTGTACAAGTTTGCACTACAACACCATGTATGATTAGAGGAGCATATAAATTAGTTGAAGCTTGTAAGGAAAAAATCTCTGAAAATGAAAATGAATTGTCTCAAAATAAAATGTGTTCTTGGATGGAAGTTGAATGCTTGGGAGCTTGTGTGAACGCACCAATGATGCAAATTAATGATGATTATTATGAAGATCTTGATAAAGAAAAAACCTTAAAAATTCTGGATGATATATTAAATGATAAAACACCAAAACCAGGTTCTTACAGAGGCAGAATTAATAATGAACCAGAAAATAATAGAAAAACACTTTTAGATTTAAAAAATGCTTAAAGACGAAGATAGAATATTTCAGAATTTATATAACGATAGAGGATCTGATTACGATTCTTCAAAAAATAGAGGTGATTGGGTAGGTACTGCAGATTTAATAAAAAAAGGAAGAGAATGGATTATTAATGAGGTTAAAACCTCAGAGCTGAGAGGAAGAGGGGGCGCTGGATTTCCAACTGGTTTAAAATGGTCTTTTGCTCCAAAAGAGTTAGGTTCCAGACCACATTATTTAGTAATTAATGGTGACGAGTCTGAACCAGGTACGTGCAAAGATAGAGATATTTTAAGATTTGAACCTCACAAGTTAATAGAGGGTTGCTTGATTGCAGCATATGCTGTCCAGGCACACGTTTGTTATATTTATATTAGAGGCGAGTATTTTGTAGATGGTCAAAAACTTCAATCAGCAATTAATGAAGCTTATGAAAAAAATTTAATTGGCAAAAATGCAGCTGGTACTGGTTGGGATTTAGACATTTATATTCACTATGGAGCTGGTGCTTACATTTGTGGTGAGGAAACTGCATTACTTGAGAGTATTGAAGGTAAAAAGGGCCAACCAAGATTGAAACCACCATTTCCAGCTCTTATAGGTCTATATGGTTGTCCGACAATAATTAATAATGTTGAAACAATAGCAGTTGTTCCAACAATTTTAAAAAGAGGAGGAAAATGGTTTTCATCTCTAGGCAAAGCTAAAAATACAGGAACTAAAATTTTTTGTATTTCAGGTAATGTTAATAAACCATGTAATGTAGAAGAGGAAATGAGTATCCCTCTAAAAGAATTAATTGAAGCTCATGCAGGAGGAGTAGTGGGAGGATGGAGTAATTTATTAGCAGTAATACCTGGTGGATCTTCAATGCCATTGATACCTCAAAAAACTTGTGAAACTTTAACAATGGATTTTGACTCTTTAGTTGCTGAAAAAAGTGGCTTAGGTACTGCTGGTATAGTTGTTATAAATAAAGATCAAGATATCATTAAATGTATGGCAAGAATTGCTAGATTTTATAAACATGAAAGCTGTGGTCAATGTACACCTTGCAGAGAAGGTTCTGGATGGATGTGGAGAATGCTTGAAAGAATGGCAAAAGGTGAAGCTTCAAGAGAAGAGGTTGATATGTTGGGAGATGTTACTAACCAAATAGCAGGTCACACAATATGTGCTTTTGGTGAGGGTTCTTCATGGCCAGTGCAAGGATTGTTGCGACATTTTAAAAAAGAAATAGAGCAAAGAAATAATTTTGATCCCTCAATTAAAAAGAAAAAGAATATTCCATATTTGGTGGATCAACATTTAATGGATAAAAAAAATGCTTAAATTAAAAGTTAATAATATAGATGTTGAGGTTGAAGAGGGTTTAACAGTTTTGCAGGCCTGTGAGAAAGCTGGAGTTGAAATTCCAAGATTTTGTTACCACGAAAAATTATCAATAGCTGGAAATTGCAGAATGTGTCTTGTTGAAATGGAAAAATCACCTAAACCAGTTGCGTCTTGCGCAATGCCAGCAACAGAAGGAATGAATATTAAAACCAACACTCCTTTTGTAGAAAAGGCTAGAAAAGGTGTTATGGAGTTTTTATTAGCTAACCATCCTTTAGATTGTCCAGTTTGTGATCAAGGTGGAGAATGCGATCTTCAAGATCAATCAATGTTCTACGGTGTAGACAAGTCAAGATTCAACGAAAATAAAAGACAAGTTCCAGAAAAAAATATGGGACCATTAATTAAAACACAAATGACTAGATGCATTCATTGCACTAGATGTGTACGATTTGCAACTGAAATTGCAGGAGTACCAGAATTAGGAGCAATAGGCAGAGGAGAAGATATGCAAATTACAACTTATCTCGAAAAGTCTATGCAATCTGAGCTGTCAGCTAATGTTGTTGATTTATGTCCTGTTGGTGCACTTACATCAAAACCTTATGTTTTTGAAGCTCGTCCTTGGGAATTAAAGAAAACAGAGTCCATAGATGTAATGGATGCAATTGGCTCCAATATTAGAGTTGATACTTATGGATGGGAAGTAAAAAGAATTCTTCCAAGAATTAATGAAAACATCAATGAAGAATGGATATCTGATAAAAGTAGATATGCTTGTGATGGTTTATTAAATCAGCGTTTAGATACACCTTATGTAAAGTATAATAATAAATTTGAAAAAGCATCTTGGGATGAAGTTTTTAATATAATTAAATCAAAATTTAATAATACAGATAAAAATAAAATTTGTGGCTTAACAGGTGATTTAGTAAATATGGAAACACTATATATATTTAAAGAATTCTTTAATAAGACACTTGGTTCACAAAATGTCGAGTCTAGAAATGATCATTCTTATTTAAATGTAGAGAAAAGAGAAAATTATTTATTCAATTCAACAATAAATGGGGTAGAGGAATCAGATTTTATTTTTCTGATTGGAACTAATCCTAGATATGAAGCTACTATTTTAAATGCACGTATTAGGAAATCTTATGTCCAAAATAAAACAAAAATTATTTCTTTAAATAATGTTGGAGACCTTACATACCCTTACGAGTTTCTTGATGGTAAAATTAATAATATTAAAGAAATTTCAAAGGATAGTCATAAAGTCTCAAAATTAATAAAAGAAGCTAAAAAACCTTTAATTGTATTTGGTCAATCTGCTTTTAAATCAAAATCTGCAAAATATATATTTGAGGCTATGAAGAGTTTTATAAATAAGAATAATAAGATTTCCAATGAATGGAATTCGCTAAATATAATTTCGGATAATGCCTCAACAGTTGGAAGTTTAGATTTAGGATTATATAAAACTACTGATGGCTCAAACAAAGTTTTAGAAGATCTAAATAACAATAAATTTGAAATTGTTTATTTATTAGGTCTAGATAGTTTTCAATTTAAAAAAAAGAATAAGTTTATTATTTATCAAGGTAGTCATGGTGACAAAGGTGCAGAAATTGCAGATATTATACTGCCAGGTGCCGCTTATACAGAACAGAATGGTTATTTTACAAACTTAGAGGGAAAACTACAAAAAGCCTATAAGGCCTCTTATCCACCTGAAGAAGCAAAAGAAGATTGGTTAATAATTAATGAGTTAGCTGAAGCTATGAATCATAGAAAATTATTCAATGATAAAGATGAACTTGATAGTAGCATGCTTAATTATCTAAATCTTTATTTAGAAAAAGATAATTTAGTTATTTCAACTGAAATTAAAGATTTAATATTTGAAGATGAAATTTTAAAGATTACTAATGAAGACTACTATTATTCTAATGTTATAGCTAGAGCATCAAAGACCATGTTTGAATGCAAATCTGCTAAAACTAATTTCAAATCTACAGGAACAGAAGGATAAATATGGAATATTTAAATATAATTCTTTCTGAAACTTATAAAATATTATTTTTATTAGTTCCGGTCTTGGTTTCTGTAGCTATGATAGTTTGGTTAGATCGTCGTATATGGGCCTTTGTTCAAAAAAGACAAGGACCAAATGTTGTGGGACCTTTTGGTTTATTACAGTCTTTAGCTGATGCGTTAAAGTACATTTTTAAAGAAGTTATTATTCCCTCAAGCTCTAATAAAGTAATTTTTATTTTAGCCCCAATCGTAACTATGACATTAGCATTAATTTCATGGGCTGTTATACCTTTTAGTGCAACACAAGTTTTAGCAGATATTAATGTTGGAATTTTGTATCTCTTTGCCGTTTCATCTTTAGGTGTCTATGGAATTATTATGGGAGGATGGGCTTCTAATTCAAAATATCCTTTTTTGGGAGCGATTAGATCAGCAGCACAAATGGTTTCATACGAGGTTTCTATTGGTGTTATTATTATAAATGTTTTGTTATGTGTTGGCTCATTAAACTTAAACGACATTGTAATGGCTCAAGAAAATCTATGGTTTGTAATACCTTTGTTTCCAATGTTTGTAATTTTCTTTATTTCAGCATTAGCAGAAACAAATAGACCACCTTTTGACTTACCTGAGGCAGAAGCAGAATTGGTTGCTGGATATCAAACAGAATACTCGGGAATGATGTATGCAATGTTTTGGCTAGGTGAGTACGCAAATATTCTTTTAATGTGTGCTATGGGTTCTATTCTTTTTTTAGGAGGATGGCTGTCTCCAATTGAGCTTTATCCATTTAACTTAATTCCAGGTGCAATTTGGTTGATAATAAAAATTTTGCTATTATTTATATTATTTGCATTGGTAAAAGCTATTGTTCCTAGGTATAGATATGATCAACTAATGCGTTTGGGATGGAAAGTATTTCTTCCAATGTCACTAACTTGGGTAGTTTTAACTGCTAGCTATTTATTTTACTTCAATTTATTACCAACAAACTAATTATGAAAATATCTAGAATATTTAAAACAATTTTTTTATTAGACTTCCTAGGAGGGTTAATAATTGCTTTAAAAGAAATTTTTAAATCAAAAAAAACAATTAATTATCCTTTTGAAAAAGGAAAAATTTCTCCTCGTTATAGAGGTGAGCACGCTTTAAGAAGATATTCTAATGGTGAAGAAAGATGTATAGCTTGTAAATTATGTGAGGCTGTTTGTCCTGCTCAAGCTATTACTATCGAATCTTCTGAAAGAGAAGATGGTAGCAGAAAAACTACTCGATATGATATTGATATGATGAAATGCATTTACTGTGGTCTTTGTGAAGAATCTTGTCCCGTAGATGCAATTGTTCAAGGTCCAAACTTTGAATTTTCTACCGAAACAAGAGAAGAACTTTATTATAACAAAGAAAAATTATTAGATAATGGAGACAGGTGGGAGAATATTTTGGCAGCAAATATTAAAGCTGATAATCCCTATAGATAATTATGTTAGCGCACGCAATTTTTTTTTATATATTTGCATTTATAGCAACAGTTTCGGCCATCATGGTAACCGTTTCTAAGAATACTGTTCATTCTGTTTTTTTTCTAATTTTAGATTTTATAAGCATTTCATGTTTATTTATCATGATAGGTGCAGAATTTTTAGGCATGATTATGCTAATTGTTTATGTTGGTGCCGTTGCTGTTCTATTTTTATTCGTTGTTATGATGCTCAATGTTGCTCAACAAAAAAATCAATGGTTTTCTTCTAAAGAAAGCTCAAAACATATTCCAATAGGGCTAATAGTAAGTGTCATTATATTTTTTGAATTAATTATAGTTATAGGTGGCTGGAAGTATAAACCAGATGTTGTTTCTGCTATGTCTTTACCTATAGATCAAGATATCAGCAATACACACTCTATAGGCTATGTACTATACACTGACTATATACATATATTTCAGCTTAGTGGCATGATTTTGCTTGTAGCAATGATTGGTGCAATTGTTCTAACTTATAGAAGAAGGTCTGGTGTTAAAAGGCAAGGATATTTTAATCAAATTACTAGAGAAAGATCAGATAGTGTTGAGATGATAGATGTCAAAATTAATGAAGGAGTAAAAGCAGATGATTAGCATTGGATTAGGTCATTATTTAACCTTGGCGGCAATCATATTTACCATTGGCATAGTTGGATTATTTTTAAATAGAAAAAATATTATTGTAATATTGATGAGTATTGAGCTTATATTGCTAGCAGTAAATATAAATCTTGTTTCATTTTCCATATTTTTAAATGATATATCTGGACAAATTTTTACATTATTTATTTTAACAGTTGCAGCGGCTGAAGCAGCAATAGGTTTGGCAATTATTGTTGTTTATTATCGAAATTCATCAACTATAGATGTTGAAAATATTGATAGCCTGAAGGGATAATATGGAAATTGCATTATTATTTCTTCCTTTACTAGCATCAATTATTTCAGGTTTTTTTGGTAAACTTTTGGGCGACAGAAATTCTGAAATTATCACAAGTGTTTTTGTTTCAATTTCTGCAATAATCTCTTTACTGATATTTTATAATGTCATTGTTAATGACTATGAGAATAACGTAGTCATTGCCACATGGATTAACTCTGGAAGTTTAGATGTTAACTGGTCCATAAAAGTAGATGCTTTATCTTCAGTAATGTTAGTTGTTGTGACTTTAGTTTCTGCTTTGGTGCATATTTATTCGATTGGATATATGTCTCATGATCCTCACAAACCTAGATTTATGGCATACTTATCACTCTTTACTTTTTCAATGCTTATGTTGGTTACTTCAGATAATTTTCTTCAGTTATTTTTTGGCTGGGAGGGAGTAGGTCTATGCTCTTATTTTTTAATTGGTTTTTGGTTTAAAAAAGACTCTGCTAATGCGGCCGCAATTAAAGCTTTTGTGGTAAATAGAGTGGGTGATTTTGGATTCGCTTTAGGAATATTTTTGATTTTCTATTTATTTGGTACGGTAAATTATAATGAAGTGTTTAATCAGATTCCTGAAGTTGTTGACAAAAAATTACTATTTTTGGGTATGAACATAGATGCTGTTGATCTTATTTGTATTCTTTTATTTATTGGTGCAATGGGTAAGTCAGCACAAATATTTCTACATACATGGTTGCCTGATGCGATGGAGGGACCGACCCCTGTATCAGCTTTAATACATGCTGCAACTATGGTTACAGCTGGAGTTTTTTTAGTAGTTAGATGTTCTCCAATATTTGAATATTCACCTTTAACACTTAATATAATTACAATAGTGGGAATGACTACGGCATTTTTTGCTGCAACTATTGCTTTAGTTCAAACTGATATTAAAAAAATCATTGCTTACTCTACGTGTAGTCAATTAGGCTATATGTTTTTTGCTGCTGGTGTGGGCGCATATAATGTTGCAATGTTTCACCTTTTCACTCATGCCTTTTTTAAGGCATTACTTTTTTTAGGTTCAGGCTCAGTTATTCATTCATTCAAAGATGAACAAGACATCAACCAAATGGGTGCTGTATATAAAAAGTTACCTTACACATATATCTTTATGATTATTGGTACTTTAGCGCTTACAGGATTTCCTTTTTTGTCAGGCTTTTACTCAAAAGATGCAATTATAGAATTTGCATATCTTAAAGGTAACACGACAGGATATTATGCAGCTGGAATTGGTATTTTTACTGCTGTTTTAACCTCAATTTATTCTTGGAGATTAATTTTTAAAACATTTCATGGTGAATACAATAATAGAAAAATTGATATTAATGAAATGCACGAGTCACCATTGGTAATGCTTATACCTTTATTTGTGCTTGCAATTGGTGCAATATTTGTAGGTTTTTTATTTAAAGATTTATTCATTGGTCATGGTGAGCAAAATGTTTTTTGGGGAAATTCGATAAAATTTTTAAATCCTTTGAGCACAGAGCATCCACCATTATGGTTTCTTTTAACTACCCCAATTTTAGTATTGATATCTATACCACTTGCTTATTATTTGTTTGTTAAGGATAAAGATATACCAAATCGTATCGTTCAATCCAATAAACCCCTATATAATTTTTTAATAAATAAATGGTATTTTGATGAACTTTATAATGTTTTGTTTATTCAATCTTCAAAAAAAATTGGTTTATTTTTTTGGAAAATAATTGATGTAAAGGTGATTGATAAATTTGGTCCAGATGGAGTTTCTTTATTGATTAAAAATTTATCATTACGTGCTAGTAAATTTCAAAGTGGATTTATTTATCAGTATGCTTTCATGATATTATTAGGATTTTCTGCATTATTAACTTTTTTAATTTTAAACTAATGAATTTTCCAATTCTATCATCATTAATTTTACTTCCAGTAATTGGTTCTTTGTTTTTACTTTTTTCAAAAGATACAAATTCAAATACAGGAAAGTATGTTGCTTTATTTACATCTTTTGTTAATTTTTTAATTTCAATTTATCTTTGGTATCAATTTGATCCAACTACATCGAGTTTTCAATTTGTTGAAGATAGAGAGTGGTTAAAAGGTTTCATTAATTATAAAATAGGTGTTGATGGTATATCAATATTGTTTGTTGTTTTAACTTCATTCATAACTCCTCTTTGCATTATATCGGTCAACAATTCTGTTAAATATAGATTAAGAGATTTTTTGATTGCAATTTTAGTGATGGAAAGTTTAATGATCGGTGTTTTTTGTTCATTAGATCTAGTAATATTTTATTTATTTTTTGAAGCTGGTTTAATCCCCATGTTTTTAATAATTGGAATTTGGGGTGGCACAAGAAGAGTTTATTCAGCATTCAAATTTTTCTTATACACACTTCTTGGTTCTGTATTAATGTTGATAGCTATAATTTCAATTTATTGGATATCTGGAACAACTGATATTACTCAACTTTATGAATTTGGAATAGATAGCAAATATCAAAATTTATTATGGCTTGCCTTCTTTAGTTCATTTGCTGTTAAGACACCAATGTGGCCAGTACATACCTGGCTACCAGATGCCCACGTAGAAGCTCCAACAGCAGGATCTGTTTTACTTGCTGCTATATTACTTAAAATGGCTGGTTATGGTTTTATAAGATTTTCTTTAGGACTTTTTCCTATTGCTTCTGAATTATTTACACCTCTAGTTTATATTTTAAGTTTAATTGCTATTGTCTACACATCTTTAGTTGCATTAATGCAAGAAGATATGAAGAAATTAATAGCATATTCTTCTGTTGCTCATATGGGTTTTGTTACTTTAGGTATATTTACAATTACTCAGCAAGGTATCGAAGGAAGTATATTTCAGATGATTAGTCATGGACTAGTTTCTGCAGCATTATTTCTATGCGTCGGAATTATTTATGACCGTATGCATTCAAGATTAATAGCAACTTATGGTGGATTAGTATCTGTTATGCCAAAGTATTCAATATTATTTATGCTTTTTACTTTAGCAGCTTTAGGTTTGCCTGGTACAAGTGGTTTTATTGGAGAGTTCTTAATACTAATGGGAGCCTTTAAAGACAATTTTTTAGTTGCAGTTATAGCTAGCTTGGGAGTTATTTTTGGTGCAGCCTATATGCTCTGGTTATATAGAAGGGTTGTTTTTGGTACAATTGTAAACAAAGATCTTTTAAAAATGACTGACCTTGATAATTCAGAAAAGCTAATATTATGGTCTTTAGCAATTCCAGTATTGTTCTTTGGTTTTTATCCAGAACCAATTATCAATACAATAGAAGTTTCAGTAAAAGATTTAATTGAGATGTATAATTTTAATTTAAATAACAATATTGGAGGTAAATAATTAATGAACAATATAGCTTCCATTTTACCAGAAATTTTTATTTCACTATCAATAATGTTTTTACTTCTTCTTGGAGTATTTAAAAAGAATAGTTCAATTATTGTTCATTATTGTGCTTTAGCTTCTTTATTAATTACTGGTGTTTTGATTTTTAATGAGTCATTAAATCAAAATATTATGTTGTTTAATGACAGTTATGTTGTCGATAAACTTTCATCATATATGAAAATTCTTACAGTTATAGCTACAGCATTTGTTTTATCTATATCAACTAAATATCTAAAAATATTTAAGATTTTTTTAATAGAATACCCAATTTTAATACTATCCTCAGTACTAGGAATGATGGTGATGATTAGTTCTAATGATCTCATGGTGTTTTATATTGGTCTAGAACTTCAGTCATTAGCTTTATATGTTTTAGCTTCATTCAATAGAGATCAATTAAAATCATCAGAGTCTGGACTTAAATATTTTGTTTTAAGTGCCTTATCATCAGGTTTATTGCTTTATGGATGTTCTTTAATTTATGGCTTCTCAGGGTCTACAAACTTTGAAATTATAAATAATTCAATGAACTCAAATAATTATGGATTAACTTTTGGAATTGTTTTCATTTTAGTTGGGTTAGCTTTTAAGATATCAGCAGTCCCATTCCATATGTGGGCTCCTGATGTGTATGAAGGTTCTCCTACAGCAGTAACATTATTTTTCGCTCTAGTACCAAAAGTTGCTGCACTTACAGTATTTATAAGATTTTTATATGTACCATTTGTAAGTATGATTGAACAATGGCAACCTATATTAATTTTTTTATCTATCGCCTCTATGATTTTTGGAGCCATTGCAGCGATAGGTCAAAGTAATCTTAAAAGACTTATTGCCTATAGTTCAATTGGTCATATGGGATATGCCCTTGCAGGATTATCAGTAGGTTCTAACGAAGGAATTCAAAGTTCAATTGTTTATATAAGCATTTATTTAGTTATGAATTTAGCTTTTTTTAGCTGTCTATTAATGCTTAAGCGAAACGATGAATACTTTGAAACTATTGATGATTTATCAGGTTTATCAAAAAATCATCCAGTCTTATCATTATCTTTACTTATCATATTATTTTCATTAGCAGGTATTCCTCCATTGGCAGGCTTTTTTGCAAAATTTTATATATTTAAAGCTGTAATAGAACAATCTATGTATTTTTTAGCAATCGTTGGGTTGTTATCTACTGTAATAGCGGCGTTCTATTATCTTAAAATAATTAAAGTTATTTATTTTGATCAAGAAAAAGACAAATATGATGATGATCATAATATTTGGTTAAAAGCATCACTAACTTTATCAACATTGTTAATTCTTTTATATTTTATCTTTCCAGGTCAAATAGTTGAGGTAGTCTCAAGAATTAATATTCTTTGATGAAGCTAAAAAAATTCAACTTTAAAATAGTAAATAGCACAAATAATTTAGCGCATAAAATAATACTACACTCAAAAAATAAGTTTGGGATTGTTTCTGCAGAAAAGCAAGTTAAAGGTAGAGGGCAATATGGTAAAACTTGGGAATCTCCAAAAGGCAATCTGTATGTAAGTATTTTTTTTCCAATAGACAATAAACACTTTGATTTAAAGAAATTTACTTTCATAAATTGTTTATTAGTTAAAAAAACAATCTCTTCATTCTATAAAGGAAAAATAAAAATTAAAAAACCAAATGATTTACTAATCGATAATAAAAAAGTCTCAGGAATATTACAAGAAACTCTATTAAAACTTGATCAAAAATTCATAATTATTGGAATAGGTGTAAATTTGATTAAAAATCCAAATTTAACAAATTATCCTACTACCAATCTTTTAGATTTAACAAATAGCAAAATAACAGTTAATAATGTTCAAAAAAAGTTAATAAAAATTTATGAAAAATATATTCCGATGATACAAAAAAATAATATTGAAAAAATATATAGTATTTTGAAATGATAATAGTTGGAGACATAGGAAACACAGAGACAAAGGTTTGTTTAATTGACAAATCAAACAAGATTATTAAAAAAATTATAATCAAAACTAAAGATATTAACAATAGTTCTCTATCAGTGCTATTGACTAAATTTAAATTGAGCAAAATAAATATTAAAAAAGTTTTATTTTGTAGTGTTGTACCTAAAGCTTTTAATCAAATAAAAAAAATTTTTTATCAAAAGCTTAAAATTAAAATTTACGAACTTAAAGATTTAGATCTCAAAAAAATGATTAATATCAAGGTTAATTATAAACAAATTGGATCTGATAGATT
Organism: Candidatus Pelagibacter sp. PS_41; assembly: GCF_059417725.1. NCBI lineage: Bacteria > Pseudomonadati > Pseudomonadota > Alphaproteobacteria > Candidatus Pelagibacterales > Candidatus Pelagibacteraceae > Candidatus Pelagibacter > Candidatus Pelagibacter sp. PS_41. The sequence continues at coordinate 448,378 of NZ_CM182062.1, forward strand.
GGCTAATGCTTTAAGTGTTATTGGTGAAAAAAAAAATTATATTATTTTAGATTTTGGTACAGCAACAACTTTTGATGTATTGGTTAAAAAAAATTATTATGGTGGTGTAATAGCACCTGGTGTTAAACTGTCATTAAAAACATTATCTGATAAAGCTAGCTTAATACCAAATATAAACCTAAAAAAGCCAAAAAAAGTTATTGGCCAAAATACTATAAATGCAGTTAGGTCTGGTTTTTTTTGGGGATATGCAGGTTTAATTGACAATATTGTTAATTTAATTAAGAAAGAGACAAAGAAGTCCTTTGAAATAATAATTACTGGAGGATTTTCTAATTTGTTTAAAAAATCAATCAAAGCGAAAGTTACATTAAATAAAGATATTACTATTAATGGCTTAATCAAAGCCTCAATTCTAATTAAATAAATATGAAAGATGAATTATTATTTTGCCCTTTAGGTGGCTCTGGTGAAATTGGAATGAATATGAATTTGTTTGCTTACGGAAAAGCAGGTGAACATAAATGGATTATGGTAGATATTGGTGTAACATTTGCTGACGATACCATTCCAGGTGTTGACCTAATATATCCAGATCCAGGTTTTATTGTTGATAAAAAAGAAGATCTGCTAGGAATTATTTTAACACATGCGCACGAAGATCATATTGGCGCAATAGCTCTGCTATGGCCACAGCTTAAGTGCAAAATTTTTGCAACACCTTTTACTGCTGTTTTAATTAAAGAAAAATTTAAAGAAAAAAATATAGATATAACTAATCATTTAAAGATTGTTCAACTTAACGGTACAGTAAATCTAGAACCATTTAAGATAGAATATATAACACTAACCCACTCTATACTTGAACCTAATGGACTAAGAATTGAAACACCGGCTGGTATAATTTTACATACTGGAGATTGGAAGATTGATCCAGAACCTTTAATTGGTGAAAAAACTAATTCAAACAGACTAAAAGAAGTTGGTAAAGAAGGTGTTCTTGCAATGATATGTGACTCAACAAATGTATTCAGCATGGGTAAAGCAGGCTCAGAGTTAGATGTTAGAAAGAGCCTATTAAATATTATGGGTAGTCTAAAAAAAAGAATTGTCATGGCATCTTTTGCATCAAATGTTGCACGAATGGAGACAGCTTTTTATTGTGCAGAAAAAACTGGCAGACAAATTTCTTTAGTTGGTCGATCAATGCATAGAATTTTTAAAGCTGCTAGACAATGCGGTTATTTAAAAAATGTAATTGAACCAATAGATGCTAGAGAGGCAAAAAAAATATCTAGAGAAAAAATTGTTTATTTATGCACAGGTAGTCAGGGTGAGCCAATGGCAGCTTTGATGAGAATTGCTAGCTACACACATCCCGATGTTTTTATTGAGAAAGATGATACAGTTATTTTTTCATCTAAAATTATTCCAGGAAATGAAAAAAAATTGTTTAAATTGCAAAATCAATTAGTCAAAGATGGCATCGAAGTTATTTCAGAAGAAAGTGAATTTGTACATGTTTCTGGTCACCCTAATCGAGACGACTTAAGAGAAATGTATGATTGGGTGAAGCCTAATTGTGTAATCCCAGTACATGGAGAGCATCGTCATATGATTGAACATATGAAATTTGCACATGAAATGAAGGTGCCACATCCAGTACAAGTACAAAATGGTGATATTGTAAAATTATTTCCAGGAAAACCTCATGTATTTGATAAAGCACCTAGTGGTAGACTTTATCTTGATGGAAATATGAGTGTTGAAGAAGATTCACAATCGATAAAAGATAGAAAAAATTTAAGTGCAAATGGATATATGGAAGTTACAATTTTAATTTCACAGAAAGGAAATATACATAAAAGACCAGTATTAACTTTTAGAGGTATCCCAGTTTATGATGTAGATGAATTTATTTATGGATTAGAGGAAGCTATTGAAGGCACAATAAGAACCTTTTCTTTAGGTAATAAAAAACAAGAATATAACTTAATCGATGCATTAAAGATCACTTGTAAAAAATATACTAAAGAAATGACAGGAAAAAAACCTTTTACAAATATCAATTTAGTAAAAATTTAGATGAGCGCAACAGGACTAGCAATTATTTATATCATAATATGGTGGATAGTATTTTTTGTAATTTTACCAATAGATGTTAATAGAAATAAGACTATTAAGATTGAAGGTGAAGATGCTGGATCTCCTGAAAATCCAAAGATGTTAAAAAAATTTTTTTATTGTACTGGTATTACATCCTTAATTTTTATAATAATTTATATTTTAATTAAATATGAATACTTAAATTTAAGAAATATAATTAGTTAAATATGCATATATCAAAATCATTTATACCCATATTAAAAAACAACCCTTCTGAAGCTAAAATAAAATCACACCAATTGATGTTAAGAGTCGGTATGATAAAACAATCCTCGGCGGGTATTTACTCTTGGTTACCTTTAGGATTTAAGGTGATGAAAAAAATTGAACAAATTGTAAGAGAAGAGCAAAACAAAATTGGTGCTCAAGAAATTTTGATGCCTACTATTCAATCTAGTGAAATTTGGAAAGAAAGTGGACGCTATGACGATTATGGAGAAGAAATGTTAAGGATAAATGATCGCCAAAATAGAGAAATGTTATATGGTCCAACAAATGAAGAGTTAGTCACTGATATATTCAGATCTAGTATTAAATCATATAAATCATTGCCACAATTATTATATCATATTCAATGGAAATTTAGAGACGAAGTAAGACCAAGATTTGGAATAATGAGGTGTAGAGAATTCTATATGAAAGATGCTTATTCATTTGATGTGAGTGATGAAGAGGCTGTATTTTCTTACAATAAATTCTTCTTATCGTATTTAAAAACTTTTAAAAGACTTGAGTTAACTGCAATTCCTATGGCTGCCGATACAGGCCCAATTGGAGGAAATCTTTCACATGAATTTATTATTCTTGCTGACACAGGTGAAAGTAAAATTTTTACAGACAAAAGAATTTTTGACTTGAATAGCGATGGTTCAATAATAGAAAAAAATTCTTTAGAAAATTTAAGAAAAAAATTTGAACAATATTATTCTGTTACAGATGAAAAATTCAAAAAAGAAGAATTTGAAAAAGAAGTTTCGGTTGAAAATAGATTGATAACAAAAGGAATTGAAGTTGGACATATATTTTATTTTGGAGATAAGTACTCTAAACCATTAAATGCATCAGTAGATTTGCCTGAGGGTAAGAAAGATTTTGTTAAAATGGGATCTTATGGAATCGGTGTGTCTAGATTAGTTGGTGCAATTATTGAGGCTAAATATGATGATAAAGAAGAAATCATGAAATGGCCATTTGCTATTGCTCCATTTGAACTTGCAATATTACCAATGATTAACAAAAATGATAATTCAACTTTAGAAAAAGCAAATAAAATTTTTGAATTTTTTAATGTCAATGGTATTGATGCAATAATTGATGATATGGATGAAAACCTATCATCTAAAATTAAAAAATTTAATTTAATTGGCGTTCCTTATCAAATTATTATTGGAAAAAAGTCAGATGGTGATTTACTAGAATTTAAAGAAATTGGCAAAGATCCTCAAAATTTAACTTTAGATCAAATATTAAAAATTTTAATTAAACAAAAAGAAAAAAATTGATTTCTACTTTAGAAAAAGAGATTACATTTAGATATCTAAAAACTAGAAAAAAAGATGGTTTTTTAAATATAATTTCAATATTTTCTTTTATTGGAATAAGTCTAGGTGTTGCTGTTTTAATTATCGTTATGTCGGTAATGAATGGTTTTAGAACAGAACTTATAAACAAAATTGTTGGTTTTAATCCTCATATAACTATTAAGCCTTATGAAAATTCTATCTCTGTAGATAAACTTAATAATAAAGAGTTAAAGAAGATTTCTGAAGAATTGCTATATAGTAATTCAGGTGAAGCAATTATTATTAGTCAAGATTTTACCAAAGGTATTGTTTTAAGGGGGTACAGTCAAAAAGATTTCTCAAAACTTAACGTGGTAAATAAAGGTCGATTTTCTGGCAATTCGAAGAAACTTTATAAAAATAATATTTCAATCGGTAAGGAATTAAGTTTTGATTTAGAACTTAAGATTGGAGATAAATTATCAATTATCTCTCCATCTGGGATAGAAACTATTATTGGTAATTTACCCAAACAAGAAGTTTTTACTGTTAGCTCAATCTTTGAAAGTGGATTAGCTGACTTTGATAGAAATATAGCTTTTATAAATATAAATACATTAGAAAATTTTTTTGATTTTAATAAAGATGATAGAAATTTAGAAATTTATCTTAAAAATCCTTCAGACATAGTTATTGCAAAAAATAAAGTTAAAGAAGTATTTAAAGATGAATTTATTTATACATGGGCTGATATGAATAGTTCGTTATTTTCAGCATTAAAAGTTGAGAGAAATGTAATGTTTATAATTTTGTCTTTAATAATATTAGTAGCAGCATTTAATATAATTTCAGGTCTTACAATATTGGTGAAAAATAAAACTAGAGATATAGCAATTCTTAAATCAATAGGTGTTCTAAATAAATCAATTACTAAAATTTTTTTCTTAGTAGGAGTTACAATTGGGACAACAGCTACAATATTTGGTATTTTATTGGGTGTATTGTTTTCACTTTATATTGAAAATATTAGACAGTTTTTGAGTTATACTTTTAATATAAGTTTATTTCCTGAAGAGATTTATTTTTTAAGTAAAATGCCCACAGAAATAAACCTTGTTTCTATATTAATAATCTCCGTTTGTTCGATTTTAATAACCATAATTGTTTCAATATATCCTGCTATAAAAGCCTCTAAGCTTGATCCAGTAAAAGGTTTGAAATATGAATAATCTTATAAATTTAAAGAATATCTCTAAATCATTTTATAATAATAAAAAAATTTCAGTATTAAAAAAAATAAATTATTCATTTACAAGAGGTAAAATTTACTCTTTGGTAGGACCATCTGGTTCTGGGAAGTCAACTTTGCTTAATATTTTATCAATGATTGATAGGCCGACTAGTGGAAGTTTATCTATAAGTAATAAAGTGGTGAATTTTTCAAAAACTTTAGACAATGATAAAATTAGATCAGAAAAAATTGGCATTATTTATCAACAAAATAATTTATTAACTGACTTTACGGCTTTAGAGAATGTTTACATGGCTCATTTATCTTTAACTAATAATAAAAAAGAGGCAAAATATAAGGCGAAAATAATTTTAAAAAAGATGGGTTTAAAATCAAGAGAAGATCATTATCCATCAGAATTATCTGGTGGTGAAATGCAGAGAACAGCAATTGCTAGAGCACTGATTAATGAACCTGAGGTAATATTAGCTGACGAACCAACTGGAAGTTTAGATCATAGTACAGCTAAAGAAATTTTTAATATTCTTTTTAAATTAAAGGATAATAATAGATTAATTATATATGCAACTCATAATAGATATTTTGCCAATATGGCAGATTGCAAACTAGAAATGATTGATGGTAATATAAAAACTATCAATGCAAAATTCAAACAATAAACATTTTACTCACTTCAAAGTTCATACACAGTACTCCATTTGTGAAGGAGCTGTCAAAATTGAGAGTTTAAAAGATTTTTGTAAAGAAAATAAATTAGTATCTGTTGGAATTTGTGACACTGAAAATTTATGTGGTGCATTAGAATTTTCTGAAAATATCTCTAAAGTAGGCACTCAACCTATTATTGGAACTCAAATTAATTTTAAATATGAAGACACAACAGGTTTACTCCCCTTAATCGCCCTCAATGAAAATGGTTACAAAAAAATTATTGAATTGTCTTCAAAATCATATTTAGAAAATGACGTTTTATCAAAACCACATTTGGATATCAAAGAATTACTAGATAACATTAGTGATGTTATTCTTTTCTCAGGAACAAATCATGGCTTATTTGGCAAGTTATTTGAAAAAGGAAGATTTGATGAAATACAAAAAATCTACAAAGATTTACTAAAAAATTTTAAAGATAATTTTTATTTAGAAATTCAAAGACATGGTGATCAAAATGAAAAATCCTTTGAAAAGTTTAATTTAGAACAATCTTTTAGATTAAAAATTCCAATTATTGCATCAAATGAAGTTTATTATTTAACCAAAGACATGCATGAAGCCCATGATGCTCTTACTTGCATTGGTGAAAAAACATATCTTAATGATAAAAATAGAATTAAATATAGCGATCAACACTATTTTAAGTCTTCAGAAGAAATGCGTGCTCTATTTTCTGATTTACCCGAAGCTTTAGAAAATAATTTTAATTTACCATACAGGTGTAGTTTTAGACCTCAATTTTCCAAACCTGTTCTTCCTAATATAAGCACAGAAAAAGATGGTAGTGCCGATGAAATATTGAAAAAGGACTCTTTAAATGGATTAAAAGAAAAATTTTTAAAAATTTTTAAAATAGAAGAAAAAAACCTCATTAATGATGAAAAATTTTTATTTTATAAAGATCGTTTAGATCATGAACTAAGAATTATAATTGAAATGAAATACCCAAGTTATTTTTTAATAGTTTCTGATTATATTAAATGGGCTAAGAAAAATGATATTCCGGTAGGACCCGGTAGAGGCTCTGGTGCTGGCTCTTTAGTAGCTTGGTGTTTATCAATTACTGATGTTGATCCAATAAAGTTTAATCTAATTTTTGAACGATTTTTAAATCCTGATAGAATATCTATGCCTGACTTTGATATAGATTTTTGTGAAGAAAAAAGAGATCTTGTATTTGAATATTTAACTACAAAATACAAAGATAGTGTTGCTCATATAATTACTTTTGGAAAATTAAAAGCAAGAATGGTTATAAGAGACGTTGGTAGAGTTTTAGGTTTACCATATGGTTTTGTAGATAGCATTTCTAAGATGATACCATTTGATCCTTCACGTCCACAAAGTTTAATTGAATGCATAAATAGTGAGCCAAGACTTCAAAAATTAGTAAATGAAGATCCTCGAGTAAAAAAACTTACTGATTTATCACTAAAGTTAGAGGGACTAAATCGGAATGTTGCAACTCATGCTGCCGGTGTTGTTATAGCCGACAGAAAATTAACTGAAATAGTTCCTTTATATAAAGACGCCTCCGCAGATCTTTTATTACCATCAACTCAATTTGATATGTATTCTGCTGAAAATGCAGGTTTAATAAAATTTGATTTTTTAGGTCTAAAAACTTTAACAGTCATTAATAGAACTCAAAAACTAATTAAAAAGAAAGATAAAAATTTTAATATTGAAGACATAAATTTTGAGGATCAAAAAGTTTTTGAATTACTTTCTTCAGGTTATACAGTTGGTTTATTTCAGGTGGAGAGTGCCGGTATGCGTGAAGCTTTAATGCAAATGAAACCAAATCATATTGAAGATATTATTGCATTAGTTGCTTTATATAGACCAGGACCTATGAGCAATATTCCTGTATATAACGATTGTAAGCATGGAAGACAAACGCCTGATTATTTACACCCTCTTTTAGAAGACATTCTCAAACCAACATATGGTGTCATAATCTATCAAGAACAAGTAATGCAAATAGCTCAAAAATTATCAGGTTTTACTGCAGGTGAAGCTGATATTTTAAGAAGGGCAATGGGTAAAAAGAAAAGAGCTGAACTAGAAAAGCAAAAACAAGGATTTATTGCAGGTGCACTAAAAAATGGTATTAGCAAAGATGTTGCGGCAAGTATTTTTTTAAAAATCGAACCATTTGCTGAATATGGTTTTAACAAAAGTCATGCTGCAGCATATGCAATAATTTCTTATCAAACAGCATTTTTGAAAACTTATTATCCAAAAGAGTTTTTTGCAGCATCGATGACTATGGATATTTCAAATCAAAATAAATTAAGTGAATTTCATGAGGAACTTAAAAGAATAAATATTAATGTTATAAGACCAGATATTAATAAATGTTATGCTGATTTTAAATTTGATGAAGAAAACTTTTATTATGCCTTAGGTGGAATTAAAAGTGTTGGGTTTGATGCTATATCAAATGTAGTAGAAGAAAGACTAGCAAATGGTGAATTTAAATCAATTAATGATTTTTTAAATAGAGTAAATCCTAAGGATATTAATAAACTTCAATTAGAAGGGCTAGTTAAAGCAGGAGCCTTTGATAATATTGAAAAGAACAGACAAGCTTTGTTTAATTCAATTCCAAATTTCATTCTTAAAACTAAAAACATTTATGAAAACAAAGCAGCTAATCAAATAGACTTATTTGGTGCTGATGAAGAGCAGGATAATGAAATTGTTTTTAATATAGAGGATTGGAAATTTGAGGATAGACTTTCAAGAGAATTTGAAGCTATTGGTTTTTTTATATCAGACCATCCTTTAAATCAGTTTAAAGAAATTTTTGATGATTATAAAATTGTTGATTATATAAAGTTTAATTCTGATGATAATATTAAAGATGCAAATATAGCAGCTACTTTATTAAAAATTTCTGAACGTAAAACAGCCAAAGGAAACTCTTATGCGGTTATTAAATTTACAGATTTAACTAGTGTATTTGAACTTTTTATTTTTTCAGATATTCTTGAGATTAATAGAGAAATTTTGATTGAGGGAAATTCACTAATTATTACTTTAATTAAAACAATTTCAAATGATGAAAACAGATTAAAGAGAACAAATGTTCAAAAAATCGCTTCTCTTAAAGACTTATTTAATAAACCAGTTAATGAAATTGCTTTTAATATTAAGACTGTTGATGATATTGAAAAAATATCCAAATTATTAGGTAAAGAGGGGACAACAGAGGTAAAAATTAATTTAAATACTAACGACAACAATATTAGTTTTAAACTTAAGAACAGACGTTTAATTGATAGAAAAGCTATAAATTTACTAAGAAAAGACGATATATCAGTAATAATACAGTAAAAAAGACTTGTTTGTTTCATTAAATATTTGTAAATACCTGGTAAATTAAATTAACACGCACACAGTTTGTGGTTTTATACCTCCGGTCCTTAAATGGAAATTACTGTGGTGGCTTAACCGGGAATAAATATGAAAATACCAAGTTTAACTATCCAACAACTATTAGAAGCAGGCGTACACTTAGGTCACAAGACTCTAAGATGGAACCCAAAAATGAAAAAGTACATTTTTGGAAAAAGAGACTCAATACATATTATTGATTTAACTCAAACACTAGAACTTACCAACGTAGCTTTAGAAAAAGTTTACAATACAATTGCTAATAATGGAAAAATACTTTTTGTATCAACAAAAAAGCAAGCATCAGAAGCTATAGCCGAAGTTGCTAAAGAAACTGGCCAATACTTTGTAAATTATAGATGGTTAGGTGGAATGCTAACTAACTGGGGAACTATTTCAGGCTCAATTAAGAAAATGAAAAAATATGAGGCAGATCTTGTTGCTGAAAATAGAGGTTTCACAAAAAAAGAATTATTAAAAATGAGTGTCAAAAAAGACAAATTGGAACGAGCTCTAGGAGGAATTGCAGAGATGAAAAAAGTTCCAGATTTAGTTTTTATAATTGATACTAACTATGAATCTTTAGCAATAGCAGAAGCTTCTAAATTAGGCATTCCAATTTGTGCTATTTTGGATAGTAACTCAAACCCTGATGGAATAGATTTTCCAATACCGGGAAATGATGATGCTAGAAGAGCAATTGATCTTTATTGTAATTTGGTAAAAGAAACTATTGAAAATGCAAAAAAAGCTGCTCCAGCAAAAGTAGATGATAAACCAGAAGCAGATGAAGGCAAGCCAAAAGAAGCATCTACTAAAAAAGTTCAAGAAATTGATAGAGAAAAACTTGATGCCAAATTTGCTAAAAAGAATAAAGAAAAATTAAACTAATGAGCGATATAGAAAAAGTTAAACAATTACGTGAAGCAACAGGTGCTGGTTTTAAAGATTGTAATCTTGCAATTAAAGAGTCTGGTGGAGATTTAGATAAAGCTGTTGAGATCTTAAGAGTAAAAGGAATATCAAAAGCTTCTAAGAAAATGTCAAGAGATGCTAAAGAAGGTGTAATTGCAACTTCTGGTGATGAAAATAAAATTTCTATTATTGAAGTTAACTGTGAAACAGATTTCGTTGCCAAAAACGATGATTTTGTATTATTTGCTAAAGAATTGAGTGAACTTAATAATCAAGCAGAATCTAATATTGAAAAGCTAAGCGAAACTAAAATGTCAAATGGCGAAACTGTTAAAGATAGTTTAGTTGCACTTATAGCTAAAATGGGTGAAAAAATAACAATAGGTAGAGCAAAAACTTTTAATAACTCAGGTTCTAAAAATTTTAACTACCTACATACAGTTGTTAAAGATAATTTATCTAAACTTTCTGTTATTGTGTCGCTTGAAGTTAAAGATGTTTCAGATCAAGTCAAAACTTTTGGAAAACAATTGGCAATGCACATTGCAGCATCTAGTCCCTTGTCTTTAAATGCAGATTCAATTGATAAAGATCTTATACAAAAAGAACTAGAATTAGTCACAGAAGAACTTAAAAGCTCAGGCAAACCAGATGAAATTGTTCAAAAAATTAGTTCAGGCAAAATGAATAAATTTAAAGAGGAAAATGCATTATTAACTCAAGCTTGGGTTATGGAGCCAAAAAAGAAAGTTCAAGATATTGTTAAAGAACTTAATATTTCTGGTTTAAAGATTAATGATTTTTATAGATTAAAAATTGGTGAATAAATGTTTAACGACAAAACATATAATCAAAAAATGGATAAAACCATTGAGGTTTTTTCTAAAGAACTAACATCTTTAAGAACTGGTCGTGCAAATGCTGCAATGCTAGATCTTGTTAAAGTTGATGTGTACGGCCAAGCTATGCCAATAAATCAAGTTGCTAGTATCACAACACCTGAACCAAGAATGATAAATATTCAAGTTTGGGATGCCAACAATGTTTCATTAGTAGATTCAGCTATAAAAAAATCTGAATTGGGTTTAAATCCTCAGATAGATGGTCAATTAATAAGATTACCTGTTCCAGATTTAAGTGAAGAAAGAAGAGTGGAGATTAAAAAAGTTATTAAATCAATGGGTGAAAAGTGCAAAGTATCAATTCGAAACATTAGAAGAGAAGCTAATGATGAGTTAAAAAATTTACTTAAATCTAAAGAAATTAGTGAAGATGATGAAAAGAAATATGAAAAGATAGTACAAACGTTTACTGACAATCATATTAAAACGATTGATCAAAAAGTTGAGATTAAAGAAAAAGAAATCATGACTATATGAACCCAATTAAACATGTTGCCATTATTATGGATGGAAATGGTAGATGGGGCATAAAGAATAGAGGTTCAAGAAATAAAGGGCATACAGAAGGTTTAAAGACTATAGAAAATATTATTACAGAGAGTTTAAAACAAGAAATTAGATATTTAACACTCTACACATTTTCTACAGAAAATTGGAAAAGACCAAAGCAAGAAATCACGTTTTTATTCAAAATTTTTGAAAATTTTCTTTTAAAGAAAACAATTAATTTAGTTCAAAATGGTATTAAATTTAATGTAATTGGAAATAAAAAAAAAATTTCAAAAAAACTGCAGAAAATAATAAATGATTCAGAAAAAAGAACACAATTTAATAATAAACTTCAAATAAATGTTGCTCTTAATTATGGCTCTAAAGATGAAATAATTACTGCATGTAAAACATTAATTAAAAAAAAAAAAGTTATTACTGAGAAAAATATAAATGATAATTTATATACAAAAAAAATACCAAATCCAGATATCCTAATCAGAACAGGCAATACTAATAGATTAAGCAATTTCTTGTTATGGCAGATTGCCTACACAGAAATTTTTTTTATAAAAAAGTTTTGGCCTGAATTTAGTAAGGATGATTATAAAAGAATTCTTAAAAAGTTTAGATTATTAAAAAGGAATTTTGGCTCAATATAAAATGAAAGAATTAAAAAAAAGAATAGTAACATCAATATTTTTAGTTGCTCTTCTACTATTAATGTATCTCTATAGTTATATTTTGATTATTTCTCTCTTTATTATTTCAATAATTGTATGGATTGAGTTTTTAGGGCTAATTTCAAAAATTTTTAAAAAAAAAGATTTTAAAAATAGAATTTTAAAATTTTTTTTTAAAAGTTTATCTCTGATTTATCTTTTTTTTCTGTCAAGTTTAATCGTTTATGTTTTTCTAACAGATAATCAGTATAGAACTTTTATAATCCTTTCTTTCTTTGTGGCAATAGCCTCAGATATTGGTGGAATGTTATTTGGTAAATTTTTTAAGGGGAAAAAACTTACAAAGATTAGCCCCAAAAAAACAGTTTCTGGCTGTATAGGATCTTTTATTTTTTCCATGTTATTAATAATTCCTTTTTATCAAAATTTTGAAAATTATCATTTTATTGGAATTTCATTTTTCATCATTTTTATCTCTCTCATTTCTCAAATTGGCGATTTGTCTATTTCATTTTTAAAAAGAAAAGCTAATGTAAAAGATACTAGTGATATTCTACCAGGTCATGGAGGCTTTTTAGATAGAATTGATGGTATTATTTTTGCTGTGACTTTTGGTTTTTTATTAAGCAAATTAATGTTTTTATCATGAAAAAAAAAATTATAATTCTAGGAGCTACTGGCTCAATTGGAACTATTACAACTAATATAATTTTTAAGAATAAAAAAAATTTTAAAGTTGTTTTACTTACTGCTTATAAAAATTATAAGAAACTACTTTCTCAAGCTAAAAAAATTGATTGTAATAATGTTGTAATTTTCGATAAAGAAAATTTTAAAAAAGCAAAAAAATTTAATATAAATAGAAATATTAAAATTTTTAATTCAATCAAAGATTTTTTAAAAATTAATAAATATAAGGTTGACTACTCGATGTGTGCTATCTCTGGGTTGTCTGGTTTAGAATCAATTATCGAAATTATTAAAGTTACAAAGAATATTGCAATTGCTAATAAAGAGTCAATTATATGTGGATGGAACTTAATTCAAAAAGAAATCTTAAAATATAAAGTGAGATTTATCCCTGTAGACTCAGAACATTTTTCTATTCAATCACTAATTAATGATAAAAAAAAAATGAACTCGATATCATTTATATTACAGCTTCTGGAGGTCCATTCTTAAAATTACATAATTCTCAACTAAAAAATGTTTCTGTTGAAAAAGCAATTAAACATCCTAACTGGAGCATGGGTAAAAAGATATCAATTGATTCTGCTACTTTAATGAATAAAGTTTTTGAAATAATCGAAGCTCAAAGAATTTTTCAATTGCCATTGTCTAAATTTAAAATTTTAATTCATCCAAAATCTTACTTACATTCAATTGTAAAATTTCATGATGGTACTTCAAAATTATTAATACATGATACAAATATGAAGATACCAATTTTTAATTCTTTATTTATTGATAATTTAAATAGAAAAATAAAGACAAATAAAATTGATTTTAAAACTATTAATAATCTAGATTTATCAAATGTTAATTTATCAAAATTTCCAATGGTTAAGTTTATTAAAATGATCCCAGACAATATCAGTTTATTTGAAACTGTTCTTGTTACAGCCAATGATACCCTTGTTGACCTTTTTATAAAAAAAAAATTGCCTATCAGGATATCTATAAAAACTTATATAGAATTTTGAAATTAAAAGAATTTACCAAACTTAAGTCTTCTAAGCCAAGAAATGTAATGCAAATAATTAAACTAAGCAAATATGTTGCTTTAAAAACTAAATCATTATGTGTATAAAGTTGAGCATGAAAATTATTATTTTTATATCTGTATTAGTTTTTTTTAACTTTTTTAATCAATTAAAAGCAGACGTTATAAACAATATAATAGTAAATAATAATGAAAGGATTTCTTTAGGTACTATTAAGACTTATGGAAAAATTGAGATAGGTAAAGATTATTCTGAAGATGATTTAAATCAAATTTTAAAAAATCTCTACGAAACTAAATTTTTTAAAAACATTTCATTAAAAATTGATAATCAGGTTTTAATAATTGATTTGATTGAAAATAAACTTGTTCAAACTATTATAATTGAAGGAATTAAGTCAACAACAATAAAAAATACGATACTAGAAAGTTTAATCATTAAAGAGAAAGCCCCATTTAATGAATCTGATATTTCAAAAGATTTAGGTAACATAAAAAGATCATTAACATCAGAGGGATACTATTTATCAAATATTGATAGCAATATAATAGAAAACAATAATAATACTGTAAATATTGTTTTTAATATTGATATAGGAGACAAGTCAAAAATTTCAAATATTGAATTTACTGGTGATAAAATTTTTAAAACCAAAACTTTAAAAAATATAATTACAAGTGAAGAAAATAAATTTTGGAAATTTATTTCAAGAAATAAATATTTAAATGAACAAAAATTATTATTAGATGAGAGGTTATTAAAAAAGTTTTATTTAGATAATGGTTATTATGATGTAAAAGTTAATACTTCTACTGCAACAATTTTAGATGATAATAGTTTTAAATTAGTGTTTAATATAAACGCCGGAAATTTATATACCGTTAATAAGACTAAACTAGAAATACCTATCGATTATAATTTATCAAATTTCAATGAAGTTCAGAAATTACTTAATGAACTTGAGGGAACTCTATATTCTTTTAGTAAAATCTCTAAAATTGTTAAAGAAATAGATAAAATTTCTCTTTCGAGAGAATATGATTTTATTAATGCAACTATCTTAGAGGATAAATTGGATAATAACAAAATAAACATAAATTTTAATGTAACTGAATCTGAAAAACTCTATGTAGAACGTGTTAACATTTTTGGAAATAATATTACAGAAGAGAGTGTTATAAGATCCAATTTGGAAGTTGATGAAGGTGATCCTTTTAATGAGCTTCTGCATGCAAAAGGTTTAAATAATATAAAAGCTTTAAATATTTTTAAAACAGTTAATTCTGAAACTATTGAGGGATCGAGTCCATCCTCAAAGATTATTAACATAGAAGTAGTTGAAAAGCCTACTGGTGAAATTAGCTTAGGTGCAGGTGTTGGGTCAGATGGTGGAACTGTTGGTTTTTCAGTCTCAGAAAATAATTTTTTAGGAAAAGGTGTTAAATTATCAACTAGTTTAAGAGTAAGTGAAGATACGATCAGAGGTAATTTTTCTGTGAATAATCCCAATTTTAATTATAGCGGTAGGTCATTAATTACAAATATTGAGAGAGTTACTATAGATAAATTGAAGGATAGTGGTTATGAGAGCTCAAAAACTGGTTTTTCATTAGGCACAAGTTTTGAAAAAAATGAAAATCTTTTTTTTAGTCCTGGTGTTTCTACTTATTTTGAAAAAATAAGTACAAATTCATCTGCTAGTGCTTCTCTTAAGAAACAAGAGGGCTCTTATTTTGAAAATAAATTTTCATATACTTTAGATTACGATTTGCGTAATCAGAAATTTAGAACTACTGATGGCATTAGAAGTATTTTTAATCAATCAGTACCATTAATATCAGATGATTTTGCTCTAAGTAATAGTTACGAGTTTAAAAAATGGCATGAACTTGAAAACAGTATGGTTGTTGACATAAATTTTTATGGCAAAGCAATTAATTCTCTTACCGATGAAAACGTGAGAGTATCTAATAGACTAGGTTTGTCCAGTAGCAGAATGAGAGGTTTCGAAACTGGAAAAATTGGCCCTCAAGATGGTAACGATTATGTAGGTGGAAATTATGCAGCAGCTATTAATTTAAGTACTACATTACCAATGCTACTTGAAAGTTTTGAAAACATTGATATGAAATATTTTATAGACGCCGGCAATGTCTGGGGTGTAGATTATTCCGATGCTGTTGATGAATCCAACACTATAAGATCATCTACTGGTTTTACTGTAAACTGGTTTACACCTATTGGTCCTATGAATTTTGCATTCATCCAAAATATTTCAAAAGCAAGTACTGATATAACTGAGTCATTTCAATTTAATATAGGAACATCATTTTGATTATGAAATTTTTTATTTCATTATCATTCTTGTTGTTATTTGCATTTAATCCAATTAATTCAAATGAAATAAAAATTGTTTATGTTGATACTGATAAAATCTTAAATGAGTCTAATGTTGGTAAAAATATTAAGAAACAAGTAGATGTAATTAATGACAAGAATATTTCTAAATTTAAAAAAATTGAAGAAAAATTAAAGACTGAAGAAAAAAAGATATCTCAACAAAAAAATATTATTTCCAAGGAAGAATTTGAAAAAAAAATTAACGCGTTAAGAATAAATGCAAATAAATTCAATAAAGATGTAAATGATAGCAAAAATGACTTAATGCTTAAAAAAAATATGGCAATAAAAAAGTTATTAGAGAACTTAACTCCTATTTTTTCTGAATATGCTTCAAAAAATTCTATACATATAATTTTACAGAAAAGTCATATAATAATTGGTAGAGAAGATTTAGATATTACAGATTCAATTTTAACTATAGTTAATAAAAGTGTTAAAAATATTAAATTAAACTAATGACTGAATTTAATCTTTCAAAAAAAGAAATCATTGATTTACTACCTCATAGAGAACCAATGCTTTTAATTGATGAGTTAACTAATATCAAAAAATTGTTTTCAGCTACTGCAATCGTAAATGTTAGAAAAGATAGTTTTTTTGTCCAAGGACACTTTCCTGGAAATCCAGTTATGCCTGGTGTTTTGATTGTCGAAGCTTTTGGTCAGGCTGCAGCAGCTCTAACCGCTCATGGCATAGACAAAGAGACTTACGAAAATAAGCTTGTTTTTCTTATGGGTATTGAAAAAGCAAGATTTAGAAACCCAGTTATACCTGATTGCAAACTAGAACTGAATATTGAAGCAATAAGATCGCATGGTAGAGTTTGGAAATATAAAGGCGAAGCTTTTGTAGAAGGAAAAAAAATGGCTGATGCTTTATGGTCAGCAACAATTGTAGATAGAAAATAATCAGTAATAATTCTTGATAAGTAAATTTCAATAATTTTGTTAAAAACTTTTTACAATGATTAATCCTTTTTTTAAAAACCAAGGTCCATTTAAAATTGAAGATATATTATACTCTTCTAATACAGGTAATAAGAATAATTATACAGGATCTAAAATTATCGATATTAAAGATCTTGTTACAGCAACAAATAATGATATTACTTTTTTTCATTCCAAAAAATATGAAAGTACAGCTTCTATTACTAAAGCAGCTTATTGTGTAACTACTAAACAATTAACAAATATCTTACCAAATAATTGTAAACCTATTGTTGTTGAAAATGTTTTGATTTCTACGGCAATGATTACTAAACTTTTCTATCCAGATGCCATTACAGATGACTTTGATCCATTAACATCGAATATTGAAAAGACATCTTTTTATAAAAAATTTAGACATGGCACCAATGTATTGATAGGTAAAAATGTAAAAATTGGAAAAAATTGTTCAATAGGACACAATTCAATAATTGAAAGTAATGTTGTAATTGGAGATAATTGCTCAATAGGATCTAATGTAATAATTAGAAATACTCTAATAAAAAATAATGTTTCAATTTTAGATGGTTGCGTAATAGGAAAGAAAGGTTTTGGATTTTTTCCTAACAATGATGGAAATATCCGTTATCCCCATATTGGCATCGTTATAATTGAAGATAATTGTGAAATTGGTTGTGGCTCAACAATTGATAGGGGCTCTTTATCAAATACAGTAATTGGAAAAAATACTTTTATAGATAACCAAGTTCATATAGCTCACAATAATAAAATTGGAGAAAATTGTATTATTGCAGGACAGGTTGGTTTTGCTGGTAGTTCTATAATTGGAAATAATGTGATGATTGGTGGACAAGCAGGAATATCTGGACATCTTAAAGTTGGAAACAATGTTCAAATAGGTGGCGGCTCAGGAGTTATTAAAAATATTGCTGATAATACTAAAGTTATGGGCTATCCAGCTAAAGATTTAAAAAAATTTATTAAGGAAAATAAATGATAGATAAAACTGCAATCGTAGACTCAAAAGCAAAATTAGATAAAAACGTTCGAGTGGGTCCTTATTGTGTAATCGGCCCTAATGTTGAGATTGGTGAAAGCACTGTTATTCAATCACATGTAAATATTTCTGGAAATGTAAAAATTGGTAAAGGAAATAAAATATACCCTTTTGTTTCAATTAATGATCCACAGGACTTGAAATACAATGGTGAACCTACTAATTTAATAATTGGTGACAATAACAAAATTAGAGAGTATGTAACAATAAACCCTGGTACAGTTAGTGGTGGGGGCAAAACAGTTATTGGAAATAATTGTTTATTTATGATTTCATCACATATCGCTCATGACTGTCATGTTGGTAATAATGTAATAATTGCAAACAATGTACCTTTAGGTGGTCATGCAATTATTGAGGACAATGTTGTTATTGGTGGCAATTCTGCTGTTCAACAATTCACGAGAATTGGAAAAATGGCAATGATTGGTGGAATGACTGGTGTATTACATGACGTAATACCTTATGGATTGTCTACTGGAAATAGAAATTCGTTGCAAGGATTGAACTTAATAGGGTTGAGAAGAGCTAAGTATGAAAATAAGGATATCTTAGGCTTAAGTGATGCTTATAAAGAAATTTTTGCTACAAAAAATATCAATGAAAATATAAGTAAATTGAATGGCTCTTTTCAAGAAAATCCGTTAGTCAAAGATGTAATTAAATTTATAACAAAAGATAAAAAAAGATCTATTTGCACACCATTTTCATAAGATGATAGGATTAATTTTTGGTGATACTGATTTTCCAAAGGAAATTCTAAAAACAATTAAAAAAAATAAAATAAAATATTTGATAATTGATTTATCAAAATCAAAGAAATTTAAAAAAGATAAAAAATCTTTTGCTGTATCCATGGGTCAATTCGGTAAAATTATTAATATTCTTCGGGAAAAAAACTGTAAAAAAGTCTTATTTGCTGGAAAAGTAAATAAACCAAACTTTTCTAAATTAAAATTAGATTTAAAAGGAATTTATTATATCCCTAGAATAATCAAAGCTGCAAAGCTTGGAGATGCAGCGATCCTTAAAGAAATTATTAAGATATTGGCTCAAAACAAGATAAAAACTGAAAATTCACTTAAATTTAATCCCGAACTATCCTTAACGAAAGGTAATTATTCAAAGATAAAACCAAACAAACAAGATAAATTAGATATTAAAAAAGCAATTCAAACATTAAATAATTTAAGACAATATAATTTTAGTCAAGCTGTTGTAGTTAGAAACAAAAGAGTAATTTCTATAGAAGGAAAAGGTGGGACTAAAAAAATGCTTGAAAAAAGCAAAAGCAAAAAATTTAAAAATCACGGAGTTTTAGTTAAGTTTCCCAAAAAAAAACAGGACTTGAGAGTAGATCTACCAACGATTGGATTAAAAACTATCAAACAAAGTAAGACTGCTGGATTAAAGGGTATTGTTATAAAAAGCAAACAACATGTTTTTCTAGATAAAATCAAATGCATAAAATTTGCAAATAGAAATAAGATGTTTATCTCGGTAGAATGAAAAAAATCTTTATATTAACTGGTGAACCTTCTGGAGATAAACTCGCTTCTAAAGTTATATCTAAACTCCAAAAAAATAATCCTAATATTCAATATGCTTGTGTCGGTGGAACACATTTAAATTCGCTAGGAATAAAATCTATTTTTAACCTAAAGGAAATTACCCACATCGGCTTTACAAGTGTTTTATTAAATATTTTTAAAATAAAGAATATAATAAATAAAACTGTAGAAGAAATAATAAAATTTAAGCCAGATATTTTGTTTAGTGTAGATAGTCCGGATTTTACATTAAGAGTTGCTGAAAAAGTTAAAAAATTAAATAATGAAATAAAAACTATTCATTATGTAGCACCACAAGTATGGGTATGGCGAGAGGGCAGAGTAAAAAAATTTAAAAAATTTTTAGATCATATTTTATTATTATTTGATTTTGAAAAAAAATACTTTGATAAAGAAAATATTCCAAATACTTTTGTCGGTCATCCGTTGCTAGAAGAAGAGTCAAAAAACAAAATAGATCTAACTAACATTATATCCAATGATAAAAAAATTATTTCTCTTTTTTCTGGAAGTAGATCATCTGAAGTAAATTTACTTTTGCCTATTTTGATAGATTTTATTAATATGATGAATAAAAAATTTAATAATTTTACTTTTATTTTTCATACCACCGAAGATAATAAAAATTTAATTAGTGAAAAAATTCATAATATAAATTTAAAAAATGTTGAAGTTATTTCTGACGAAAATATTAAAAAACAAATTTTAAATAAATCTATTTTTGCAGTTTCTAAATCTGGAACTGTTTCTCTTGAAATTTGTAATGCAAGAGTTCCTTCTATAATTGTTTATAAAATGAATTTTTTGAATTTTTTAATTGTTAAAATGTTGGTGAAAACAAAATTTGCTAACATCATCAATATTATTAACAACAAAGAGATAATTCCTGAATTAATACAAAAAGAATGTAATGCTAAAGAGATTTATAACTCTGTTGTTTATTTTTTAAAAAATCCAGAATTAATGAAAAAACAAATCAATGAGTGTGATAAAACTTTAACTAAAATTAGATCAAAAACCTCATCTTCTGATGAAGTTTCATCCGTATTAACCAAGTTTCTTATTAGTTAATCTTTTTATGACTTCCTCTTTTCCAAGTGAAATAATTATATCATATATGCCAGGCCCAAATTTTGAACCTGTTAAAGCTATTCTTAATGGCTGACCAACTCCTTTAAAATTTGTATTATTTGATTTAATTATTTCATTTACTATTGGCTCTAAAGTTTCTTTGCTAAGTCTATCAATGGTAGCAAATTGAGTGCTAAAAGCAGAAATGATTTTTTTTGCTTTATCATCAATGATTTTAATATCATCCTGATTAAAATTTACTTCATCTACAATAATATATTGACCATTATTAAATATATCTTCTAATGTTTTTGCTTTATTTTTTAAGAAAGTTAGAGATTTTTTGATTTTATCTTTTTTATCTGACTTAATTTCACCCTTATATAATTTGCAGTATTCTGTGAGTTGATTAAATAAATCATTTTCATCAATATTTTTAATATAATGCTCGTTCATTGATAAAATTCTACTCATATCTAGTTTAGATGGTGATTTTCCTATACCTTCTAAGTTAAAGTACTTAATACTTTCATCCAGAGTAAATATTTCTTTATCCTCAAAAGACCAACCCAATCTCAGTAAATAATTCCTTAATGCATCGGGCATTATTCCTATTTTTGAATAGTCATCTAAAGTTGATGCATTATCTCTTTTTGATAATTTTTTACCTTCTATTGTATGAATAAGAGGTATATGTGCAAATTGAGGAATTTCCCATTTCATTGCTAAGTAAATTTGCATTTGTTTGAATGTATTAATCTTATGATCATCCCCTCTAATGATATGGGTCATATTCATTTGATGATCATCAACTGTCGCAGATAAATTATATGTTGGCGTTCCATCATTCCTTAAAATTATAAAATCTTCAATTGTATTATTATCAATTTCTACATCACCTTGAACTAAATCTTTTAGTACAGTAGATCCTTCAATTTTACTTTTAAATCTAATTACAGGTTTAATATCTTTAGGAGAATCTTTTTCTGGTAGATCTCTACATTTTCTATTATAGATATAAGGAAGCTTTTTTTGTCTGGCTCTTTTTTTTTGTTCTTCAATCTCTTCACTTGAACAGAAGCATTTATATGCATTGCCACTTTTAAGCAGCTCATTAGCAACTTTTATATGATCATCAATTTTAGTTGATTGTATATATTCTTCACCATCATGCTCTATACCGATCCATTTTAAAGATTTGATAATTTGAACTTTATGCTCATCTTTAGATCTTTCTTTATCAGTATCTTCAATTCTAAGATGAAATTTTCCTTTTTTGTTTTTAGAAAATAACCAATTAAATAAAGCTGTTCTTACTCCACCAATATGAAGAGCTCCAGTAGGTGAGGGAGCAAATCTTGTTGCTACATTTGACATTAGGAATTTTTAAACTATTTTATTAGAAGTTTCTATATAAAGATACTAAAACACCCTGAACTTTTACTCTATCTGGGCCAAATATTTTGGTTTCATAATTTCTATTTGCGCTTTCAAGTGCTACAGTTTTGCCTTTTCTTCTAATTCTTTTAAGCATTGCTTCATGCTCATCTATTAAAGCTACAACAATTTTTCCATTATCAGCTGTATCAGTTCTTTTAATAATTACTGTGTCTCCTTCATTGATACCTGCTTCAATCATAGAATCTCCTTGAACTTTAAGCCCAAAATATTGGCCATTCTTTTCTAGATTACTTGGAAGTGGTATTCTAGCAACCTCATTTTGAATTGCTTCTACTGGAGTTCCAGCAGCAATCTTACCTAGAACAGGAATTTCAATTTCATCTGCATTAGTTGTATCGCTGTCCAATCCACCCTTAATAACACTAGGTGAAAAGCTATTGTAAATATCATTTGCCGAAGCTGTCTCAGGTAGTTTTATAACTTCTAGAGCTCTTGCTTTGTGGGCTAATCTTTTAATAAACCCTCTCTCTTCTAAAGCGCTTATTAATCTATGAATTCCTGACTTTGATTTTAAATTTAAAGAATCTTTCATCTCCTCGTATGAAGGTGAAACGCCTGAAGCTCTCAACTTTTTGTTGATAAATAAAAGCAAGTTTTTTTGTTTTTTTGTAAGCATAAGAACAAATATCGTACAAATAATGTTCTATAAAAGTTCTTATTAATTAACAATAGCTAAATTAGTAAGTAAAATAGGGGTTAATTTGACTTTAAAACTGAAAATATAGAATTTTCTGATAAATTTTTTAAAAGTGATTCTCCTATTAAAAAAGTTTTAATAGAGGTTTTATTTTTCAAATCTAAAAGTTCATCTTTTGTTTTAATTCCACTTTCAGAAATTAAAGGTCCTTGGTGTTTAGCAAGTACATTATGAATATCGTAGGTTGTATTAATATCAGTCATTAGTGTTTTTAAGTTTCTATTATTAATTCCAATTAAAGCATCTTTAAAATTCAAAGATTTTTCTGCTTCTTCTACAGTGTGCACTTCAACAATAACTGACATATTGTATCTTAATGCTTCTTCATATAATTCATGAGCCAAATCATCTGATACACCTGCAAGAATAATTAAAATTGCATCAGCTCCATAACTTTTAGCCAATGGTATTTGAAATTTATCAATAAAAAAATCTTTACATAAAATTGGTAAATTAAATTGTTGTTTAATTTTACTAATATGAATTAAATTTCCTAAAAAAAAATCTTCTTCTGTAAGAACTGATAAGCAAGTTACTTTATTTTCATTATAAATTTTTGCAATTTCAACTGGATTGTAATCATTTATAATTACACCTGCTGATGGACTAGCTTTCTTAATTTCACCTATTATTGAAATTTTGTCTTGTATTATATTATTTTTAATTTTTTCTTTAAAATTAATATAAGAGCTATTTTTATCTATAATTTCATTTAAAGAATCTAAGCTAGTTGATTTTTTTAATAAATCTATTCTTTCTATTTTTTTTGTAATTATGTTATTTAATATATTTTCAGACATTTTGAATTTTTTCTAAATGAGAGTAGGGTTTGCCAGATAAAATAAATTCTCTTGAAAAATTATAAGCATCTAAAAAGTTTGTAAACTTTTCACTAACTATTAATCCAGCAGCTGCATTCAAACAAACAGCTTTTGAAAAATCATTATCTTTACCTTTTAATATTTCAATCATTTTATTAGCATTAAAATTAGCATCATCACCAATTAAATTATCGAATTTATCTGCATTAACATTAAGAGATTTTGGATCAATTGTAATTTCAGATATCTCACCATCTTTTAATTGAATTACATTTGTATTTGCATAAGGGGATATCTCATCCAAACCATCTTCACTGTTTACAATCCATGCAAATTTAATATTCAAATTTCGAAGTCCTTCTGCAAATATCTTTAGTAATTTTTTATCAAAAACACCGACAACTTGTCTATCAACTAAAGCTGGGTTGCTTAATGGACCGATCATATTAAAAATAGTTCTTTTGCCAATTTTCTTTCTAACAGGACCAACAAATCTCATTGCGCTGTGATAATTGGGAGCAAACATAAAACCAAAGTTATTATTATTGATTTCTTTTTCTATATCGTTTGGCTCAAGATCTATTTTAATTTTAAGAGCTTCTAAAACATCCCCAGAACCACATTTTGATGATACGGCTTTATTACCGTGTTTAGCTACTTTTGTACCCATACTGGCCAATAATAAAGCAGAAGCAGTTGAAATATTTAAAGTATTCATGCCATCTCCACCAGTTCCACAGGTATCAACACAATCGGCAACGTTTACTCTTTTTGATTTTTCTCTAAGGACATAAACACCTCCTGCTATTTCATCTGAAACTTCACCTTTTTCAGAGAGCAGGGTTAAAAAGTTATAAATCTCCTCTTCATTAGCTTTTCCAGTCATTAATAATTCAAAGGCAGATTTACTTTCTGCAAAAGTTAAATCTTGCTTTTTTCTTAATTTTTCTAGAATTTCTTTCATAGATTAATAATTAATAAAGTTTTTTAATATTTTCATTCCTAATTTAGTTTTAATACTTTCCGGATGAAATTGAACACCATGAATGTTGTATTCTTTATGCATAATACCCATTATAACGCCATCATTAGTTTCAGCGGTGATTTTAAGCTGATTAGATAAAGTTTTCTTATCAATAATTAAACTATGATATCTAGTGGCCTCAAAATTTAAGGGTAGATTTTTTAAAATTCCAATTTTTTTGGACTTTATTCTGCTAGTTTTGCCATGCATAACTTTTTTTGCTTGAATTATTTTTGAACCAAAAACTTGGCCAATTATTTGATGCCCTAAACATACACCCAAAATTGGCACTTGCTTATAAAGTGATTTAACAATGTTAATACAATTACCAGATTGATTTGGGTTACCTGGTCCAGGGGAAATTACAATCCTATCATATTTTTTTTTGATAATTTCTTTAACATTAATTTTATCATTTCTAACAACATCAACATTTACCTTTAATGATGAAAGATAATGGTAGAGATTAAATGTAAAGCTATCATAGTTATCTATTAGTAAAAGTTTCATTATTTTAATGCGTTTAGTAATGCTTTCGCTTTGTTTATAGTTTCTTCATATTCTTTTATTGGATTACTATCAGCAACTATACCTGCACCAGCTTGTACATAAAATTTATCTTTCTTTGCTATAGCTGTTCGTAGAGCAATGCAGGTGTCAAATTCCCCATTCGAAGAAAAGTAGCCGATGCCTCCAGCATAAACTTTTCTTTTTGATGTTTCCAATTCATCAATAATCTCCATTGCTCTTATTTTAGGTGCGCCAGAAACAGTTCCAGCAGGAAAACCGGCGAGTAAGGTTTTAAATTTAGTGAATTTTTTATTATATATTCCAATCACATTTGAAACTATATGCATAACGTGGGAATATTTTTCAATTATAAAACTTTCTGTAACTTTAATTGAATTAATTTTTGAGACTTTACCCGCATCATTTCTACCAAGGTCTAATAACATTAGATGTTCTGAAAGTTCTTTTTTATCATTTAATAAATCTTTGGCTAAAAAGTTGTCTTCTTTTACATCTTTGCCTCTTGGTCTAGTGCCAGCTATTGGTCTTACTGTTATCTTATTATCTCTAAGTCTAACCAAGATTTCAGGACTCGCACCAATTATTTGAAAATCAGTAAAATTAAAAAAATACATAAATGGAGAAGGGTTTGTATTTCTTAATTTTTTATAAATATCTAATGGACTTTTAGATAGTTTTGCCTCAAATCTTTGACTTAAGACAACCTGAAATATATCTCCAAGCTTAATATACCTCTTAGCTTTTGTAATCATGGCTAGAAACTTATTTTTTGAAGTATTAGATTTAACTTTAAAATTAGAAAATGATGTTGTTAGTGGTGAAGTCTTTTTAAAAGAAGACTCTATTAATAATCTTTCAATATCTTCTTTAATTCTTAAATATACTTTTCTATAGTTTGATATTTTTTTATCTTTAAAAACATTCACTATGTAGAAAATCTTTTTTTTTAGATTGTCATGAATAATTACAGTTTGAGGTCTTAACAATCTAACATCTGGTAATTTTAAATCATCTTTACATTTGTTAGGTATTTTTTCTATATATCTAATTGAGTCATAAGAAAAGTAACCGGAAATTAAAGAACAAATAGGAGGAAGACTAGCAGGTGTTTTAAAATTAAAACTTTCAATTATTCTTTCTATAATTTTATCAGGTGAACCTTTAATTCTTTTTTTAGATTTATTTTCAATTAGGTAAGATTTATCATTATTAAATTCCCAAATTTTATCAGGATTTTTTCCAAATATTGTATATCTTCCTTTTATTTTTCCTTTTTCAACCGACTCAAAAATAAAGCTATTTTTTTCAACAAGAAAATTTTCGATTAAATTTAAAATTTCTGTATTATCTTTTATCTTTCTAGAGACAAAAAGTACTTGATTTGTTTTTTTTTGGTGTTGGCGCTTAAATTCAGAAAAGCTTTTATTGAGCATTATTTAAAATAATTTTTAACTCGATCAACGGCTGAGTCATTTACAACAACATCATATTTAGTATTCAAAAAGAAATCATATGATTTTAAGATACTATTTTTATTTTGAGCACTTCCTTTAATGGATGCATCAGTAAATTCTTTTGATTTGTAATCAACATTGTTTATGTCAAAAGCTAATGTTTGAGCTAAATATACATTGTTTTTACTATCTGCCACTAAAGTAAAAGTTTTTAATGGTAAAGAATATAAAACTTTAATTGAATTTATTTCAAATTTTTTATCATCTTTTATTGAATTTAATTTAATTCTTTTAATCTTATCAGAGCCTAATTTTGAAAAGGAATTTTGATCAAATTCTTTTTTATTAATCTTATCTAAAATATCTTTATTGAATGCAAACTTTTCTTTTTCAAATAAAAGGTTTGTTATTTGTTTTCTAAATTTTTCATCTTTGATGTCTGGTAATTTTGAATTTAATTGAGATATGTTATATAATGTATAATTACCATTATATTCAATAATATCTATTTTGTTTTTTCTTGAATTATAAATTAAATTTTTTATATCCTCTTTGTTATCTAAATTAATATAGTTAACCACGTTATTAGCTTTCAAATTTAGCTCTTTTATAATTTGTGAAAAATTAATATTTTTTGAAACTTGATTTTCAATTGCATCAATTTTATCAAAAAAAGCTTGATTGAATTCACTTAATCCTGTCATATTATTAGGATTTAGATTCACATACTCAAAATTAATGTAGTCTTGCACAAGCTTATCTGAATTTTCAGTAATAAAATTATTTATATCAATTTCAGTAAATTCATCTTTTTTTTTATAAAATAAATTTAAATCAAGATAATCAATTTCTAATTTACTATTTTGTTCTTTATAAAATGTATCTATTAAAAAATCAGGAGTCTTGGTGCCTCCACCGATGTAAGTAAACAGTTGTTTTTGTAATTCATTATTTTTTAAATTGATTTCGAAGGCTGGTGCAGATGAATTGTTTGTTAGTAAAAATTTTTCATATAAGGTTCTTTGAAAATTACCTTTATCATCCATAAAATTTTTGTTAGACATAATTTTTTGTGCAATGATCTCTTTAGAGACAGAAAGACCCAAATCATTTATTTCTAGATCCAATAATGTAGTTGAGACCAATGCTGACAAAAGTTCTTCAATAATACCATTATCAATATTGTTTTTTATTACTTGATTGCTTAATCCAGATTGATTTAAATAATCAACATAGTTTTGAGTTGAAATTTTAGTACTATTAATCTTAGCTATATTATTTTGATTGCTGGTGTTAAACCCACCACCAAATCCTCCAAAACCAAATGCAATAATAATGACAATTATTAATGCTAATCCAGCAATTTTTTTCTTTGTAAGATTTTTAAAAGTACTAATCATTGCTTTATATATTTATTGAACTAAAATAAATCTATAGATTAATTCTTTCATAATGACAAATAAATATATGTATTTTGTAGCTAACTGGAAAATGTATGGAAGCCTATCTTCACTAAATTCATTGAATAAAGTTATTAAATTTTCAAAATCAAAAGATATCAAGAAAGGTAGATTGATCTATTGTCCTCCCTTTACTTTGATTGATGCATTTTCAAAAAAATTCAAAAATTGTCAAATAGGTATTGGTGGTCAAAATTGTCATGAAGGTGATGATTATGGACCTTATACAGGCTCTATCAATTCACATATGTTAAAAAATATTGGTGCACAATTTGTAATCATTGGTCATTCCGAAAATAGAGCTGAGGGTGAGACTGATAAAGTTATCAATCTTAAAATTAAAAGTGCTCTTAAATCAAAATTAAAAGTCATTTTTTGTATTGGTGAAACCTTAAAAGAAAAAAAACAAAAAAAAACAAAATCAACTTTATCTAAACAAATTCATTTTGGATTAAAAAATATTAAAAACAAAGCAAACATATTTATTGCCTATGAACCTGTTTGGTCTATAGGAAGTGGAGTTATTCCAACTCACAAGGATCTTTTTGATACAATTAAGTTTATTAAGAATAAATTTAGAGATAAGCCTCTAAGAGTTTTATATGGTGGCTCTGTAAATCCTAAGAATATTATTAATCTTAAAAAAGTTAATAATCTTGATGGTTTTTTAGTTGGTGGAGCATCACAAAGTGCTAAAAAATTTATTGATATAGTTAAAAAAACGTATAGTTAAACGCAATGGAAAATATTCTTCTAGTAGTAAATCTTATACTAGCTTTTATTCTGGTTCTTTTAATACTTACTCAAAAATCAGAGGGTGGAGCTTTAGGTATTGGAATGTCTCAAGATAATTTTATGCTTTCAAGATCTGCAGGTAATTTCATGAGCAAAGCAACAGCAATTGTTGCGACTCTTTTTATAGTTTGTAGCCTCTTACTTACTATTATATCTCGGGGTGAGCTAACCCCAACATCTTCTGTACTAGATGTAATTGAGGAAAAATCCGATGATACACCGTCGATTCCAGAAAATAACAATTAAGTCTTTTCAATTAATAAAATAATCGCTATAAGATAATTCCATGGCGCGATTTATATTTGTCACTGGCGGCGTGGTTTCCTCTCTTGGTAAAGGTCTCTCTTCTGCATCTCTCGCTTATTTATTACAATCTAGAGGTTACAAAGTTCGTTTAAGAAAATTAGACCCATATTTAAATGTAGATCCAGGAACAATGAGTCCGTTTCAACATGGGGAAGTGTTTGTAACAGATGATGGTGCTGAAACTGATTTAGATTTAGGTCATTATGAGAGATTTTCTGGAGTAACTGCAAAGAAAACAGACAATATTACAACTGGAAAAATTTATAGTGATGTTCTTAAAAAGGAAAGAAAAGGACAGTATCTTGGAAAAACTGTTCAGGTTATTCCCCACATCACTGATAGAATTAAAGAGTTTATTAAATATGACACTACCAAAGAAGATTTTGTAATTTGTGAAATAGGAGGCATTGTAGGTGATATTGAAAGCCTTCCATTTGTAGAAGCTATAAGACAATTTTCTAACGATGTTGGTAAGAAAAATTCATTATTTATTCATTTAACTCTAGTGCCTTATTTAAAAGCATCAGACGAAATTAAAACAAAACCAACTCAACACTCTGTAAAAGAATTAAGAAGTATTGGTATTCAACCTGATATAATAATTTGTAGATCAGAAAGACCTATCCCTTTAGAGCACAGAAAAAAAATATCCTTGTTCTGTAATGTTGATATTAGAAATGTAATTGAAACCGTTGATGTAAAAACAATTTACGAAGCACCAATTAGTTTTGCAAAAGAAAAATTAGATGTTCAGGTTTTAAATCATTTTAAACTAAAATCTAAAAGATCTAATAATTTAGTACCATGGAAAAAAATAACTAAAGTTACCCTAAACACAAAGAGACAAGTTGATATTGCAATTATTGGAAAATACGTTGAATTAAAAGATGCTTATAAATCTTTAGATGAAGCACTTACTCATGGAGGCATTACTAATAATCTTAAAGTTAATTTAGTAAGAATTGATTCTGAACAACTAAAAGTTTCACAAATTAAAGAGAAACTAAAAAATGTTTCGGGAATTTTAATTCCAGGAGGTTTTGGTAAAAGAGGAACAGAGGGAAAAATTGAGGCCATTAAATATGCAAGGATAAATAAAATTCCTTTTCTTGGAATTTGTTATGGTATGCAAATGGCAATTATAGAGTTTGCAAGGAATCAATTAAAGATTAAAAAAGCAACCTCTTCTGAATTTGATAAAAAAGGAGTTCACTTAATTGGCTTAATGCATGAGTGGGAAAAAAGTGGAGGAAAAGTTAAAGGCACAGATAAAGATCTTGGTGGAACTATGAGGCTTGGTTCTTACGATGCAATTTTAAAAGAGAAATCTAAAATTAGAGATATTTATAAATCTAGATTAATTAAAGAAAGACATAGACATAGATACGAAGTGGATATTTCATATAAAGAAAAATTTGAGAAGAAAGGGTTAATATTTTCAGGTTTATCCCCAGATAAAAAGCTTCCAGAGATTATCGAACTCAAAAATCACCCTTGGTTTATAGGAGTTCAGTTTCATCCTGAATTTAAATCTAGACCTTTAGATCCTCATCCTTTATTCTCTTCTTTTATTAGAGCTGCAAAAAAATATAAATGAAAAATATAAAAGTTAATTGTGGAAATATTGAAATTGCTAATAATAATAAGATTTGTATTATAGCTGGACCTTGCCAACTTGAGACAGAGCAACATGCCATGGATATGGCTGGAAAGATTAAAGAGATTACCTCTAAATTTAAGATGGGTTTTATTTATAAAACCTCTTTTGATAAAGCAAACAGAACAAGTCTAAAAGGAAAGAGAGGGGCAGGTCTTGAACAATCTTTACCAATTTTTGACAAAATTAAAAAAGAGTTAGATGTACCAATTTTAACTGACATCCATAATATTGAACAATGTTCAGTTGTTGCAAGCCATGCAGATATATTGCAAATTCCAGCTTTTTTATGCAGACAGACAGATTTGTTGGTTGCCGCAGCAAAAACTGGAAAGATTATAAATGTTAAAAAAGGTCAATTTCTTGCACCTTGGGACATGGTTAATGTAACCAAAAAAATATCAGACTCTGGGAATGAAAATATCCTGGTAACTGAAAGAGGTGCGAGTTTTGGATACAACACACTTGTTTCTGATATGAGATCTTTACCAATAATGGCAAAAAATGGTTATCCAGTTATTTTTGATGCTACACATTCAGTACAACAACCTGGAGGGTTAGGAGAAACTAGTGGTGGTCAAAGAGAATTTGTTGAATATCTTGCAAGGGCTGCAGTTGCAGTAGGTGTCGCTGGAGTATTTATTGAAACTCACCAAGATCCAGACAACGCACCGTCTGATGGACCAAATATGGTACCTTTAGATAAATTAGAAAATCTATTATCCCAACTATTTGAAATCGATAATTTAATAAAAAAATAGATGAGTAAGATTTTTAAGATTAGAGCTCGTCAAGTATTTGACAGTCGTGGTAATCCTACTATTGAAGCTGAAGTTTATTCTAAGAATCAAAGTGCATCAGCTATTTGTCCTTCAGGTGCCTCTACAGGAACATATGAGGCATTTGAAAAAAGAGACAAAAATAACAAAAGATATCTTGGTAAAAGTGTTTTTAATGCAATTGATGTAATTAATACTAAAATTTCTAAAAAGCTAAAAGGTATTAATATTCATGATCAAATTCGTATAGACACAATATTAATTAATCTTGATGGCACAAGACAAAAAACAAATTTAGGAGCTAACGCTATACTTGCTGTATCAATGGCTGCAAAAAAACTATCAGCAAAAATTAAAAAAACACCATTATTTAAAACTTTTTTAGTTAAGAATAATTTTAGTTTACCTTATCCACTAATGAATATTATTAATGGTGGGGCTCATGCAAATAATGGTTTGAGAATCCAAGAATTTATGATCAGACCAGATAAAGCCAAAAATTTTTCTGAAGCAATGAGAATTTGTTTTTTAGTAATAAGCAGTTTAAGAAAACTTATTAAAAAAAAGAAGCTGTCAACATCTGTTGGCGATGAAGGTGGTTTTGCACCCATGATTGATAGCAATGAAAAAGCTTTAGACTTAATTGTATCAGCAATAAAAGCTGCAGGCTTTAAAAATGGTAAAGATGTTTCAATTTGTTTAGATGTTGCGGCTAATGAGCTATTTAAAAGTAAAAAATATTCAATTCATTCAAAAAAATTTATTTCAGTAGATCAGACAATTAACAAATATCTAAAAATTATAAATAAATATAAGATAAAATCAATTGAAGACCCTTTTGCTGAAAATGATTGGACTTCATGGAGTAATTTAATGAAATCTACAAAGAATGTTCAAATTGTAGGTGATGATCTTTATGTTACAAATTTAGAGAGACTTAAAAAAGGTTTTCTTAATAATTCATCAAATTCAATTCTTATTAAGTTAAACCAAATTGGCACTGTTTCTGAAACACTTGAGGTTATAAAATTTGCTCAAATCATTGGCTACAAAACAATTATATCTCATCGATCTGGAGATAGTGAAGATACTTTTATTGCCGACCTTGCTGTTGGAACTAATTCCAATCAAATTAAAACTGGTTCTCTTACAAGATCTGAAAGAGTTGCAAAATATAATCAACTATTACGTATAGAAGAACAGCTTGGTAAAAAAGTAAAAATGAATAAGATTCATTAATGTTGAGTAAAATTAAGAAAAATTATTTTTTATTAATCTCTACTTTTTTAATACTCTATTTCTTTTTTAATTTACTCGATGGGGAAAGAGGTCTTTTTTCATACTTTAAAAAAAAAGAAATTTTATTGAATTTAACAAAAGAAGAAGCAGATTTAAGAAATAAAATTAAAGATTTAGAGTTCAAGAATTCTTTATTAAGTGAAAATCTTGATTTAGATTACGTTGAAACACTATTACGTGAAAAGTTTTTATTTGGAAAAGAAGGTGAGACCCTCTATATAATTAAAAAGAATGACAATTAAACCAAGACACCCAGAAAAAGTTAACAAACCAGTAAATCCAATTAAAAAAAAACCTGATTGGATAAGGTCTAAATTAACTAACAGCAAAGAATTCTTCTTAACTAAGACTATTGTTAATCAAAATAATTTAGTAACAGTTTGTCAGGAAGCTAATTGTCCAAATATTACTGAATGTTGGAGTAAGCGACATGCTACATTTATGATTATGGGCGATACTTGCACTAGAGCATGTGCTTTCTGTGATGTTAAAACAGGAAAGCCTGAAAACTTAGATCCATTTGAGGCTTACAAAATTTCAAATGCAGTTCACAAACTTAATCTTAAGCATGTTGTAATAACTTCTGTTGATAGAGACGATTTAGATGATGGAGGTTCCAATCATTTTTTTGATGTAATTACAGCTACAAGAAAAAAAAATCCAAATACTTCAATCGAAGTTTTAACCCCAGATTTTTTAAGAAAAGGGGATTCTTATAAAAAAATTTTAGAAGCAGACTTAGATGTTTTTAATCATAACATTGAAACAGTTCCAAGACTTTATTTAAAAGTTAGACCAGGTGCGAGATATTTTGGTTCATTGGAACTTTTAAAGAATGTAAAGAAAATTAATAAAAAAATTTTTACTAAATCAGGTCTAATGGTTGGTTTAGGAGAGAGTAAAGATGAATTAATTCAGGTAATGGATGACCTAAGGTCTGCTGATGTAGACTTTTTAACAATTGGGCAATATTTACAACCCTCAGTAAAACACCATCCGCTTGAGAGATATTATCATCCAGATGAATTTAAGGATTTAGAAAATATCGCAAAATCTAAAGGTTTTTTATTAGTCTCTTCTTCACCACTAACAAGATCTTCTTATCATGCTGATGAAGACTTTGCTAAACTTCAACAAAATAGATTAAATAAACATTAATGCCCAAAGCCTCAGTAACTAGGCAGATAGCTCGTGAAAAACAAAAATTAATTGATTTTGTTTTAGACATCGAAAAATATCCAGAATTTATACCTTTTTGTTTGGACTCAAAAGTCTATGAAAAAGAAGATAAACAAGACGAGATGTTAATTATTGCAGATCTTACTATTGGTAAAAAACCTTTTGTAGATACTTATAAAAGTGATGTTCGTTATGATAAAAAAAATGACTCAATACATGTAACTAATATTGGTGGTCCTTTAAATCATCTTGAAAATAACTGGAAATTTATACAAAAAGAAAACTACACTGAAGTTCAATTTGATGTTGATTTTGAAATAAAAAATAAGTTTTTAAATTTAATTATGGAAAAATCTTTCCAATTTGGCTTAAACAAAATAGCTGATGCATTTCAAAAAAAGGCAGAAAATCTCTAAATTAGTGATTTTATAATTTTAAAAGTTTCCTTAATTGTAGATTTTTGGATAGCTTTTCTACTTTTTTCTTTAAATACATTTTTAGTAATAAATATTTTATTATTTTTTTTTATTCCAATATAAACTAGTCCAACAGGTTTTTTCTTAGTTCCACCATTTGGACCTGCAACTCCTGTAATTGAAACATTAATTTGTGCTTTAGAAATTTTTGATAAATTTTTAACCATAGCCTTACAACATTGAGGGCTAACAGCTCCATATTTTTGAATAATGCTTTTATTTACTTTTAAAACAGTTATTTTTGCTTGATTTGAATAAGTGACAAGACCTATACCAAATACTTTTGAGGCTCCACTTACGGATGTTATTTCTGATGCAAGCATACCACCCGTACAAGACTCAGCAAAAGCAATCTTTAATTTTTTTTTAGTTAATATTTTTACTAAATTTTTCATTACAAAACATAACTTTTAATAATCATGAAACACACAAGTGTTAACACAACATAAAATCCAGCACAAATATCATCCATTATTACACCAAAACTATTTTTAAAGTTTTTATCAAAAAAGTTTACAGGAAATGGTTTTATGATATCAAAATATCTAAAAAGAATAAAAAATAGAGCATAATAAACGATAGCTTCACCATCATCTTTTGTTGTTCCATGAGATATCTCATAAAGATATATGGGTATCGATTGACCTAAAAATTCATCTATAATAATTTCACCTGGATCCTTATTTTCACTATTTTCTATATGATTTGAAACAGCATAAAATGAGTAAATAAATATTATTATCAAACCATATAAAATTATATTTGGTGAAATATTTAGAGTGTGGAATAGATAATAAAGAATAATTACAGTCGCCAGTGACCCAAATGTTCCAGGCATATATCTAATTTTGCCAAGACCAAACATAGTAACAAATAATGAGTTAAAAGTTTTAATCATTTTTAATAACTGAAGCTATTACTTCACAAGCTATAGCTTTTTCTTTACCAATTACACCTAACTTTTCAGTTGTTTTGCCTTTTATATTAATTTGACTTGGGGAGATATTACAAATTTTTGCAATACAGTTTAGTATTTGTTTTTTATATTTTTGAATTTTAGGTTTTTGAGTAATTATATTTATATCAAGATTATTGATTAAGTAGCCTTTTTTTACAGTTTGCTTAATTATTTCACTTAATAGAATTGTCGATCTAATATTTTTAAATTTCTTATTCTTATCTGAAAATTTTTCACCGATATCACCCATAGAACAAGCTCCAAGAATTGCATCAGTTATTGCATGTAACACAGGATCTCCATCTGAATGACCTAATGTACCAACAGATGAGGGTATTTTAATTCCACCTAAATAAAGTTTTTTTTTAGGAACCAATCTATGAACATCAAAACCAAGTCCAAATTTTACTAAATTGTTTAATTTAATATCTTTGTTTATTGTAATTTTATTATTGGTAAGCTCGCCTTTAATAATCTTTATTTTTTTACCAGCTCTTACAAATAAGTTGGCATCATCAGTAACATCTTCACTTTTATTATTTTGAAGTGCAAAAAGTTTTTTATAGTTAAATGCTTGAGGGGTTTGTATTAAATAAACATCCTCTCTTTTTAAGTTTTTAACAATATTTAAAGTTTTTTCCTTAATCGAATCTGATGTTTGAATAGCAGGAATTACGCAGTCATTTTTTTTTAATCCATCCATTAGTTTCTTTAAAAGTTTTAGAGAAAAATTTGGTCTTGCAGCATCATGAATTATTACGTGTTTAAAATTATTTTTTTTAATACTTTTTAGGGCCATATAAGCAGACTCTGCTCTAGTTTTACCGCCATTAATAATTTTGATATTTTTGATATTAAGTTTTTTGATATAATTTTTATGTTTTTTATTAATTACAAGAATAATTTTATTAAACTTATTAAATACCTTAGCTTTATCAATTGAATGTAATAATAAAGGCTTACCTTTATAATCTACATATGGTTTTGGAATATTTGAATTAAATCTTTTACTTTCGCCTCCAGCAAGTATTATAAAGCAACTATTCATGATAAAAATATATAACACATTATTTTGTCCACAATGATTGATTTTATAAAAAAAAATATATTTATCATTGTGATATTTTTAATCACTTTATTTGTAGGTTTTGTAACCTTTTTAACGTTTATTGATAAAAGTTTTTTAAAATTATCTGATGATAATCTCCAGCTATTATTAATTGGAAATATTGCATTATTAATACTTCTGTTCTTTATGATATTTTCAGAAGTAAGAAATTCTTTAAAGATAGATGTTGATGTAAGTGGTTCTAAAGCCAATAGAAAATATATAACATTTTTTGCATTATTTACTTTAATTCCTTCAATTTTAATTTCTTTATTTTCATTATTTCTACTTTCTTTTGCTCTTGATAAATATTTGGATAAAAAAATTACAACAGCAGTTAATAACTCTTATGAAATCGCAAAAAGTTATACTGAAGAAGTTAGAACTAAAACTCAATCAGAGATAATTTTAATTGCATTTGATTTAAACAAAAGTATTAATTTTTTAAACACAAACATTAATCAATTTAAAAGTTTTCTAAATACTCAAAAATTAATTAGAGGTATGGATGAGGTTCATATCATTGATGGTAATGGAAACTTATATCTATCAACTTTAGAAGATATGACTTTGTATACACCACCTTTAAGTGATGCATTAGATATGGTTCGAAATGATAAAAGACCACTTAAGATTATTAATGCTTTTAAAAATCAAACAGCATCAATCATAAAACTTGAAAATTTTGACGGAAAGTATTTGTATATAATTAAATATTTAGATAAAAAAATTTCACAATATTTACTTGAGTCGCAAGAAGCACTTAATTTTTACTACACAGTTTTAAACAAACAAACTGGAATTAAGGTATCATTTGTATTTATTTATCTTGTTATAGTCTCATTATTATTATTCTTATCAATATCAATTGCTATAAGATTTTCATCAAGATTCTTTAGATCTATTAATAATTTGATTATAGCATCTTCTAATATCGGAGAAGGCAATCTTGATATTAAAGTACCAGAAATTAAAACTGATAAAGATATGGAATTATTAAATCAAAATTTTAATTTAATGATAGATCAACTAAAATCACAACAAGAAAAACTTATAATTAAAGAAAGACATGAAGCTTGGGAAAACTTAGCTAGAAAATTGGCTCATGAAATTAAAAACCCTCTTACACCTATTCAATTAACGATTGATAGATTAAAAAGTAAATATTCAGAAAAAGTAGCTGATCATGAAAAAGAAGACTTTTCTAAAAGTTTATTGATTATTGGAAAACAAATTAATCAAATAGAAAATTTAGTTAATGAATTTTCAGATTTTGCAAGAATGCCAAAACCAATTCTTAAAGATAACAACCTAGTTTCTTTAATAAAAGATAATATTAAATTAATAAATGAATTGGATGACAAAATTATTATAGATTTTAAGGCAAGCAAAGCTGACATATTGTTAAATTCTGATAATGAACAACTAAGTAGAGTATTCTTCAATTTGATTAAAAATTCCATAGAAAGCATACAGGAAAAAAAGATTAATAATATTGATTTGATTGGAAAAATTGACATTTATTTAAATGATAATGAAGAAAAAATTAATTTTAGTATTATTGATAATGGATTAGGGTTTGGAATATTTGCTGACAATTTAAATGATATTTTAAATCCTTACTTTACAACGAAAAAAAAAGGTACTGGCTTAGGTTTGTCTATTGTTAATAAAATAATAAATGATCATAATGGTAAAATAAATTTTATATCACTTGAAAATGGTGCCAAAATTGAAATTATATTTAAAAAATAATGAGTACTGAAATATTAATTATTGATGATAATGCGGATATTAGAAACATTATTAACGATCTAATTCTAGAAGCTGGTTATAAAACTAGATTGGCTGCAAACTATAATCAAGCATTAAATGAGATTGATAAAAAACTCCCAGATGTTGCAATTATAGATGTTAAGTTAGACAAGGGTGACAATGATGGTTTAGAACTTTTATCACATATTAAAACTAAAGATAAAAATATTCCAGTTATAATAATTACAGGGCATGCAAATGTTGAAATGGCGATCAAAGCTTTAAAAGCTGGTGCTTTCGAATTTATTGAAAAACCTTTTAATCAAGAGAGATTATTAAATTTTATTAATAGGGCTGTTGAAAACTTAAATCTTAGAAATAAAAATAAAGAATTTGAAAGTAAACTTTTTTATTCCTATGAATTAATTGGTGTTAGTGACAATATTAAAAAAATTAAAGATCAAATAAATAAAATATCAGTTTCTGAAAGTAGAATTTTCATTAATGGACCTACAGGCTCTGGTAAAGAATTGATTGCGAGAAAAATACATAAAGAGTCCAAAAGACAGAAGGGTCCTTTTGTTATTCTGAATGGAGCATTACTTGATATTAAAAAATATGAATTAGAATTATTTGGTGAAGAAAAAGATAATGGCTCTATAACTTATGGTGCTTTAGAGAAATCATCAAAGGGTATACTTTTAATAGATGAAATTTCTGAAATCCCACTTGATACTCAATCTAAAATTTTAAGAGTTTTAATAGATCAAAAATTTAAGAGAATTAATGGCAATCATGATATTAATGTTGATGTGAGAATTATATGTTCATCTAGCAAAGATATAAAACAAGAAATACAAAACGGTAATTTTAGAGAAGATTTATATCATCGTCTAAATGTATTTGAAATTAATATTGATTCTTTAAAAGATAGAGTTTCCGACATACCTTTGTTGGTTGAATATTTTTCTGAAAAAATCTCAACAAATTATAATTTAAAAAAACTAAGTATTGATACGGATAATAATTATTTACTTAATTATGATTGGCCAGGGAATGTTAGAGAATTAAGAAATTTAATAGAGAGAATAGCAATACTTTCACCAGATAGTACTGAAAAAATTTCAAATATCATAAAAGAATCCTTAAAAACGCCTGATATTAAGAATGTACCATCAGAAAACTCTTTATCTATACCATTAAAAGAAGCTAGAGAAAATTTTGAAAAAGAGTATTTAACTACACAATTAAAAAAATTTAATGGCAATATATCAAAAACTGCTGATTTTATTGGAATGGAAAGATCTGCTCTGCATAGAAAACTTAAAGGCTTGGGGATCAAGGAATTAAACTAAATGAATATTATAATTTGTGGAGCTGGTAGAGTAGGCTTTACCATAGCAAAAATTTTAAGTGAGCAAGGTCACTCAATAACGATCATAGATCAGTCTAGTGAAGATATCCAAAAAATTGATGATTTGTTAGATGTAAAATCTATAGTTGGAAAAGGAACATACCCATTGATTTTAGAAAAAGCGAATGCATCAGAAGCTGACATGATCATAGCTGTAACGCGTAATGATGAAATAAACATGTTGATATGTCAGATTGCTTTTTCTATTTTTAATGTACAAAAAAAAATTGCAAGAATTAGATCTCAAGATTACTTAAATCCAAAATTTACCAGAGTTTATAATAAAGAAAATTTACCAATCGATGTTATCATTTCACCAGAAATTGAAATTGCAAAATCTATACAAAGAAAACTTGAGGCTCCGGGAGCATTGGACAATGTGCCTTTTGCAGATAATAAAATTAGGTTACTAGAAATTTTGATTAACGATAAATGCCCAATTATTAATATCAAACTTAACGATCTTACAAAAAAATTTCCAAAACTAGATGCTAATATTATGGGGGTTGTTAGAGATGATAAATTTATTATTCTTAAGAAAACAGATAAAATAATCAAAGGTGATAAAGCTTACGTGGTAATAAACGCATCTCAAATGAAAGAAACACTTATAGCGTTTGGTCATAATGAAAAAATATCAAATAAAATATTAATCATTGGAGGTGGAAATATTGGATTTAATCTTGCCAAAAACCTTGAGGAAAGCTTTGATTCAGCAAGAGTAAAAATTATTGAGAAAAATAAAGAAAGAGCAGAATTTATTGCAAGTGAACTCAATAATACAATTGTCATAAATGGTGATGCTTTAGATGAAGAAGTTCTAATGGAGGCTAATTTAGAAGAGGTGCAGACCGTTTTGGCTCTTACAAATGATGATGAAGATAATTTAATGGTTAGTGTATTAGTTGAAAAATTTACTAATGATAAAAGTGATATTAATGAAAAAAGAACAATGGCATTAATTAACAAACCTAATTATGCTTTATTACAATCTTCTTTAAAAATAGATGATTTTATAGATCCACGAATGAATACAGTTTCAAGCATATTAAAACATGTTCATAAAGGAACGGTTGAAAATGCCTACAGTATCTTAAATGGTGAATATGAAGTTATAGAGGCTGAAATTATTGAAAGCTCAGAGTTAGTTAATAAAGAATTAAAAAACGCTAATTTGCCTGATGAAATAAGAATTGGAGCAGTCTTAAGAGAAAAAGAAGTAATTATTCCAAGATCTAATTTTATTTTCAAAAAAGAAGATATAATTGTATTACTAGCAAAAAAAGATTTTTTACATGTTGTTGAAAACATGTTTCGTATAAGCTCTATTTAACCAAATGAATTATATTAAACTCATTTATTTGAGTGTCTTTTGTGGACTAATAGCATTCCTTTCTTTTTTTAATATAATTTATTCTTATTATTTGAATCTTTATCTTAATTTAAACACCTATGTTTATACTTTTATAATATCAGGTTTCTTGACAATAATTTTTTCTTTAATTGATAAAAATAATGAAAATAAAATAACAATTTACTCTAAAATAATAACAATAATCTTTGGATATTTTTTATTACCATTAATTATTTCTATTCCATTTTATTTTAGCAATTATAACTTAACATTCATTGATTCTTATTTTGAGTCAATTTCTGGTTTTACTTCTACTGGTTTTACAATTTTTGATAATATTAAACATATTGACCAAGGGCTAATTTTATGGCGATCTTCTTCACAATGGGTAGGAGGTTTGTACTTCTTATTTTCTATTATACTTTTAATAGATATTTTTGATCATAGTTTTAAAAAGACATTAACTAATTTTCTATCATTTAATAAAGCAGAAATATTAAAACAATCTTTAAAAATTTTTCTATTATATTCACTAATCACTTTGATGATTTTTGTTATTCTTAATTTATCTGGAGTCAGATTATTTAATTCATTAAACTTAGCAATGACAATTATTTCATCTGGTGGTTTTCTACCTAACAATTATCTATCAAGTATCTTACTTAATGATTTTCAAATAATTATAACATCAATTTTAATGCTAACATCATTTTTTAGCATCTTTTTAATCTATAATCTAACTTTTACAAAAAATCATAATATGAACTTTTTTAATGAAGATATTCATTTATTTTTTTATTTTGGAATATTAACAACAATATTTTTTGTTTTTTTAAATTTTGAAAATAATTTTATTGAATTATTTCTTTCTTTAACCAGTAGCGTTTCAAATATAGGTCTTTCTTTTGATAATAATTCATCAAACTTATCATTTTTATTTTTAATTTTAGTTATTATTGGGGGTTCTTTTTTTTCAACAAGTTCAGGAATTAGATTTTTGAAAATTTATTCATTATTTAAATATTCTATCAACGAAATTCTTTCCTACAGTAGACCAAAAAATATTTATATAAATAAGCATTTATTTTCTAAAGAGTTTTTTCAACTAGATGAAATTTATAAATACTTTTTGTCAATTATAATCTTTATTTTGTCTTTATTATTTTTGACTTTTTTATTAACTGCAAGCAATATTGAATTTGAAAATTCTTTTAAGTTATCAATATTAACATTAATGAATACTGTTAACTCTTCGATGTATGGTTTAGCTGATTTCAGCTTTTATGATCTTCATTTTTTAACCAAATATTATCTAATATTTTTCATGGTAATTGGTAGATTAGAGTTATTAACTTTATTGATAATTTGTAAAAAATTCCTTTTTAAAAATTAAATTCGTATTATAAGTATGTTTATTAGAGTATTTTTGCGCCCTTAGCTCAGCTGGATAGAGCATCGGTTTTCTAAACCGAGGGTCGCACGTTCGAGTCGTGCAGGGCGCACCATAAGCTACTTTTTTCCACAATTAGTTGAGCATTTATTTTTGATAATACCAGATATAGGGGTTGTTATTTATTGCACCAAATGGTTAATTGCATCAATTCAATTTTATTGAATTATTTGTTAACAAATAAATAAAACAGAGGAATAATAATGTTTAAATATGTAAAACAATTAACTTCTTTGGTTGCCGTATTTGCTGTTCTAGTTGCTTTTTCAACTGAAACAATGGCAGCTAAGAAATCAAAAACTCTTAAAAACACTCAGAAAAAAGGTTTTGTAAGATGTGGTGTATCTCAAGGTCTACCAGGATTTTCAAATGCTGA
Organism: Candidatus Pelagibacter sp. PS_41; assembly: GCF_059417725.1. Classification (NCBI taxonomy): domain Bacteria; kingdom Pseudomonadati; phylum Pseudomonadota; class Alphaproteobacteria; order Candidatus Pelagibacterales; family Candidatus Pelagibacteraceae; genus Candidatus Pelagibacter; species Candidatus Pelagibacter sp. PS_41. The sequence goes on from NZ_CM182062.1 coordinate 491,530, forward strand.
TGCAGCTGGAAATTGGACTGGTGTTGACGTTGATGTATGTAGAGCAGTTGCTGCTGCAGTATTAGGTGATGCGAACAAAGTTAAGTTCACTCCACTAAGTGCTAAAGAAAGATTTACAGCTCTAACTTCTGGTGAGATTGATATCTTATCAAGAAACACAACTTGGACACTTTCTAGAGATGCTGACATTGGTCTAACATTCGTTGGAGTAAACTTCTACGATGGCCAAGGTTTCATGGTAAGAAAAGACTCAGGAATTACTTCTACGAGCCAATTCAAAAATGGAATTTCAGCATGTACTAACATCGGAACTACAACTGAACTTAATATGAGAGACTTCTTTAATTCAAAAGGAATTTCATATGAGCCAGTAGCTTTCGAAAAAGCTGATGAAGTTGTTGCAGCTTATGACTCAGGAAGATGTGATACTTACACAACTGACAAGTCTGGTTTAGCAGCACAAAGAACAAAAATGACTAACCCTGATGATCACATCGTGTTACCAGAGACTATTTCTAAAGAGCCTCTAGGACCTGTTGTACGTCAAGGTGATGCAGTTTGGGAAGACATCGTAAGATGGTCTCTAAACGTAATGATCGAAGCTGAAGAATACGGTATTACATCTTCAAACGCTGACATGATGAAAACTTCTGATAACCCACAAATCAAAAGACTTGTTGGTTCTGAAGGTGAAATGGGTGCAGCATTTGGTTTAGATAACGATTGGAGCTTAAGAATTATCAAACAAGTTGGTAATTACGGTGAAAGCTACAAGAGAAATATCGCTGATACTGGTATTTTACCTGATAGAGGTCCAAACCAATTATGGACTAAAGGTGGAATATTATACGTACCACCAGCAAGATAATTAATATCTAATAAAACACATAAAGGGCTAGATTTATCTAGCCCTTTTTTTATAATACCCTTCAAATGAAATTAAAAAAATTCTTACCTCAACTATTAACGTTATTATTTATAGTTTTAGTATTTGGTTTCTTTACCATGAATGCTCAAGAGAATATGGGCACAAGAGGTATTGAATTTGGTTTTGGTTTTTTAACTCAAGAGGCTTCATTTGATATACAGTTTTCTTTAATTGATTATGACGGATCACACTCTTATGCCAGAGCATATCTTGTTGGTTTGCTTAATACTTTATTAGTTGCCTTTATTGGAATTATTCTTGCGACAATACTAGGTATAATTGTTGGGGTTGCTAGATTGTCACCAAATTATTTGATTAGAAAAACCTCTTCTTTTTACATAGAATTTTTTAGAAATGTTCCATTATTATTACAGATTTTCTTTTGGTATTTTGCCGCTCTGAGAGCACTGCCAATGCCTCAAGATGCAACAATGATATTAGGGTCATCTTTCATGACCATCAAAGGTTTATATACACCAGCACCAATTTGGACAAATTTTGATGTTTTTTTAACAACATTAGTTGTTGCGCTTTTTTTAGTATTCTTTTTTGTAAAATTTGCAAAAAAGAAACAAGAACAAGAAGGTAAGCAGTTACCAGTTTTAATAATTTCATTACTTATTTTTATAGGACTGCCGCTTTTAACATTTTTAGTTGGTGGTGTTGATTTATCTTTCAGCTTTCCAGAGCTAAGAAAAATGTCTCAATCTTCTTACACATTTGATGGGGGTATGGGTATACCACCGGAGCTAATTGCATTAACTTTAGCTTTAACACTCTATACAGCAACATTTATAGCGGAAAATGTTAGAGCAGGTATTCAAGGTATTGGTAAAGGTCAAAAAGAAGCTGCTGCATCAATTGGCTTAACACCAAGTCAAGTTTTGAAATTAGTAATTATGCCTCAAGCATTAAGAATAATTATACCTCCAACTACTAATCAATACTTAAATTTAACTAAAAATTCTTCTTTAGCTGCTGCAATTGCATATCCAGATCTAGTTTTGGTTTTTGCGGGTACTGCGATGATGCAAACAGGAAAAGCAATTGAAATTGTTGGTATTACAATGGCCACATATTTAACTATTAGTATAGCAATTTCATTATTAATGAATTGGTACAACCAAAGAATAGCGATAAAGGAAAAATAATGAATTCAAAAAATTTTGATTTACCAAAATCTAAAATCCAATTAAGTAGAAATACCTCTCTAATTATTGGAGCTTTATTTTTTTTCTTAGGTATTTTTGATTTTTGTTTAAATAATTTTTTAGGTACAAATATTACCTCTTTTTTACCTAGGTTTATTAATTTTTTTACCCCTTTAATCTTTGGGGTCATTGGTCTTCATTTTATTAGAATTGAATTTTCAGGTATTAAAGTTTTAGATAACCTTAATAAGAATATTAACCCAAGTAATTTCAATGCTGCTTTAAGTTTGTGTATTATTTTTCTTATTATATTTTCACTTCCTCCATTATTAAATTGGTTCATTTTTGATGCTAATATTTCTGGTGATACTAAAGAAGCGTGTACCGACGGTGGCGCTTGCTGGGTTTATATTAAAGTTTGGTTTAATAGATTTATGTATGGAATGTATCCTAATGCTGAACAATGGAGAATTAATGTAACATTTGTTGCTGTATTAGCCTTTATGGCAGCTGGATTTTTTGTACCTGCTAAATTTAGAAATTATCTTTCTCTTTATTACACCCTTATATTACCAATTATTTCCTTTATCTTAATCTATTATTTGATTTCAGGAGGTTCTTTTGGACTTGAGTGGGTTGAAACAGGTGCGTGGGGTGGTTTATCTTTAACCTTTATTGTTTCTTTCTTCTCTTTAATTTTTTGCTTCCCAATAGGGATGATGTTGGCTCTAGGTAGGAGATCTGATTTACCCATTGTTAAATATTCATCTCTTTCATTCATTGAATTTTGGAGGGGCGTACCTTTAATAACAGTTTTATTTATGTCAGCAGTAATGTTTCCAATGTTTTTACCTGATGGAACATATGTGGATAAACTTATTAGAGTAGTTGTAGCCATTACTTTATTTGAAGCAGCTTATACAGCTGAAGTTATCAGAGGTGGATTACAGGCCCTTCCAAGAGGCCAGTATGATGCTGCTAAATCACTTGGTATGGGTTATTGGAAACTTCATATCTTTGTTATTCTTCCACAAGCTTTAAAATTAGTAATTCCAGGAATAGCCAATACATTCTTAGCACTTGTAAAAGATACACCACTAATTTTTGTAGTAGGTCTTTTAGAGGTAGTTGGTATGTTGAATTTAGCCAAAACAAATCCAAAATGGCTAGGATTTTCAATGGAAGGATATGTATTTGCTGGAATAATATTCTGGATTATTTGTTATAGTATGAGTAAATATAGTCAAAAATTAGAATTAAAATATAAAACAGATAGATAGAGTATGTCAGATTCAATTATCCAAATTCATAATGTAAATAAATGGTTTGGTGATTTTCAAGTGTTAAAAGATATAAATCTTGAAGTAAAACCAAAACAAAAAATTGTTGTTTGTGGTCCATCTGGCTCTGGAAAATCTACATTAATCAGATGTATTAATAGATTAGAAGAGCATCAAAAAGGATCAATTATAGTAGATGGAACTGAAATTTCTGAAGACACTAAGAATATTGAACAGGTAAGAGCTGAAGTTGGAATGGTATTCCAGCAATTTAATCTTTTTCCTCATTTATCAATTTTAGATAATTGTACACTTGCTCCCATTTGGGTGAAAAAAATGCCCAAAAAAGAAGCAGAGGAGTTGGCATTAAAGCACTTAGAAAGAGTTCAAATTTTAGATCAAGCTCAAAAATTTCCAGGACAACTTTCTGGTGGTCAACAACAAAGAGTAGCAATTGCTAGAGCGCTTTGTATGGAGCCTAAAATTATGCTGTTTGACGAACCAACTTCAGCTTTAGATCCTGAAATGATTAAAGAAGTATTAGATGTAATGGTTAATTTAGCTAAACAAGGTATGACAATGATAGTTGTTACGCATGAAATGGGTTTTGCCAAAGAAGTTGCTGACCAAATGATTTTTATGGATGAGGGAATGATTGTAGAAAAAGCATCCACTAAAGATTTTTTTGCAAATCCAAAAAGCGAACGAACAAAATTATTTTTAAGTCAAATTTTATAGCTCAATTTTTGTCGATTTATCAACAAGAATTTTGATAAATCTATTTTTTATATTCTTGACACTAATTCCATATACTACTTAAATTTATATAAAATAATAAATTTTTTTATTGCGCTATTTAGTAAAAATCTGTTCAATACAAATTTATAAAATAAATTTTTAAGAGGGGTCTTAATGGAAGATAATTTTAACAAACATTTAGGTAATAAACTAAAGCTTAGAAGATTAGCTTTAGGTCTAACTCAAACTAAGGTAGCAAAAGCAATCAATGTTACATTTCAACAAATTCAAAAATATGAAAAAGGAACTAATGGAGTTAGCTCTATAAGGTTACTTCAATTAGCAAATTATCTAAAAGTTCCAGTTAATTATTTTTTTGAAGACTTTTCAGAATATTTGGGCAGTCTTGAAAAGTCTAATGAAAGCCACTTGAAAATAAACTATAATTTTTTAGTTAAGCTTTATTCAGAATTGAATAATGATCAAAAATTGAAGTTTAGTAAAACTTTACAGGCCTCTAGTACAAGTATTTCTAAAGTTGGATAAATAAATAATATAAGACCCCAAAACAGATCAATAAACAAATTTTTTTTGAATTGGCTCCTCGGGCAGGACTCGAACCTGCGACCAATTGATTAACAGTCAACTGCTCTACCAACTGAGCTACCGAGGAATATTAAAAACTCAACTTACTTTTTTTTCAAAGTAAAACAAGATTTTTTTTGGAGGCAACGCCCAGAATCGAACTGGGATACAAGGATTTGCAATCCTCTGCGTAACCATTCCGCCACGTTGCCATCGTATCTATATTTTAAGCAAAACAGATCCTTTTATATATTAAATATATAAAATTAGTCTACCAAATAAGCCTTCAAAAATGATTATTGTTAATTCATATTATTAAATTATAAACTTATAATCATCTATGAGTAACGATAAATACATACATACTGACGTTGAAGACAAAATTTATTCTTATTGGGAAAAAAATAATTTATTTAAACCAGTAAAACATAAAAAACAATTCTCCATTGTTATACCTCCACCCAATGTTACTGGCAGCCTTCACATGGGTCATGCTTTGAATAATTCTATTCAAGATCTTTTAGTTAGATATCACCGTATGAATAACTATGAAACTTTATGGCAGCCAGGAACAGATCATGCTGGTATAGCCACTCAAGCTTTAGTCGAGAGAAAACTAACAGCTGAAAAGATTGATAAAAATGAAATTGGTAGAGAAAAATTTATTGAAAAAGTTTGGGAATGGAAAGAGCAATACGGTGATATTATCATTAATCAATTAAAAAAACTTGGATGTTCTTGTGATTGGTCTCGTAATGCTTTCACAATGGATGAAAATTTATCTAAATCGGTAATCAAGGTTTTTGTGGATCTTTATAATAAAGATTTAATTTATAAAGATAAGAAACTTGTGAACTGGGACACTGTTTTAAAAACAGCAATTTCTGATCTTGAAGTTGATCAAAGAGAGGTAAATTCTAAAATTTATTACATTAGATACCCAATAGACGGAAGTGATGAGTTTATAACAATAGCAACTACTAGACCCGAGACAATGTTGGGAGATACTGCGATTGCTGTAAATCCAAAAGATGAAAGATTTAAAGATTTTATTGGCAAAGTAGTAACGATACCAATTGTTGGCAGAAAGATTAAGATTATAGAAGATGATTATGCGGATCCTGAACAGGGAACAGGAGCATTAAAGATAACTCCAGCACATGATTTTAATGACTATGATGTTGGACAAAGAAATAATCTTAAGATTATTAATATTTTTACAGAAGCTGGTAAAATCAATGAAAATGCTCCTAAAGAATATATTGGATTAGATAGATTTGAGGCAAGAAAGAGAATTTTAAAAGAACTTAAAGAAAAAGAATTTTTTGTAAAAGAAGAAAATATTAAGAATAAAGTTCCATATGGAGATAGATCAAATTCAATAATCGAACCATTTTTAACCGAACAATGGTTTGTAGATGCAGAAAAATTATCTGTTAAAGCTAAAGAAGTTGTTAGCTCAAAAAAGACAAATTTCTTTCCTGAAAATTGGTCAAAGACTTATTTTCAATGGATGAACAATATTGAGCCATGGTGTATCTCAAGACAACTTTGGTGGGGTCACCAAATACCAGCTTGGTACAGTCCAGATAAAAAAATCTTTGTAGCTTACAATGAAGAAGAAGCAAAAAATTTAGCTAAAAAACATTATGGTAAAGATGTTGAGTTAAAAAGAGATGCAGATGTTTTGGATACTTGGTTTTCATCTGGTCTTTGGCCATTTGCAACTTTAGGCTGGCCTGAGGATAAAAATTATGTTGAAAAATTTTACCCAACATCTGTTCTAGTTACAGGTTTTGATATTATCTTTTTTTGGGTTGCAAGAATGATTATGTTTGGCACAGAATTTTTAAATAAAGAACCTTTTAAAGATATTTATGTTCATGCATTAGTAAGAGATGAGAAGGGACAAAAAATGTCAAAATCAAAAGGAAATGTAATTGATCCTTTAGATTTAATTGAAAAATATAGTGCTGATGCATTAAGATTTACTCTACTTTCAATGGCATCTCCAGGCACAGATGTAAAGCTTTCTGAAGATAGGGTTAAAGGATATAGAAATTTCCTTAATAAACTTTGGAATGCTAATAATTTTTTAATAACAAATAAATGTGATTTTACCAATATCGATAAAATTCCAAATTTATCAGTTAATATTAATAAATGGATTTATGCAGAACTACTTGAAGCAAAGTCAAAAATTGAGAAAAATTTAAAAGACTACAGATTTGATGAGGCAGCAAAAAATGTTTATCAATTTGCTTGGCACTCTTATTGTGACTGGTATTTAGAATTATCAAAGACAATACTGTTTTCGAATAATGAAGAGGCAAAATCTGAAGTTAAAAAAGTTTCTAGCTATCTATTCAAGCAAATTTTGATTTTATTACATCCCTTTGTTCCTTTTGTTACTGAAGAAATTTGGCTTAAAAATAAGTTTGATAATTCTAGTAAAAATTTTTTAATGCATGCTAATTGGCCAACTGGAAAGATTAATAAAGACAATAGTACTGAACAAGTTGAGAATATCATAAGCATTATATCTGAAATTAGATCGTTTAAAAATGAGTTAAATTTAAGCCCTGGTTCATTCATAGATATGTCCATAAATAATATTAATGACGCTCAAAAAGATTTTATTAATAATAATGAAATTATCCTTAAAAAATTAGGAAGAATAAATAATATTCTTAGTGATGATTTGGATAAACCAGCAGCAACCATGGTTGTTTCAGGAAATTTATTTAAAATTTATTTTGATAAAGATGTTGATTTAAAACTTATAAAAGAAAATTTAACTAGCAAACAAAATAGAATTCAAGACGAAATGAACAAGATATCTCAAAGATTGGAAAATAAAAGTTTTGTAGATAGAGCGCCAAAAGAGATTGTTGAACAGGAAAAAACTAATTATAATAATTTAAAGAATGATATTGATAAAATATCAGTAACAATTAAGGGTATATAATGGCAAAATTTAACAAAAAAAAACTCCCAAGTAGACATACATCTTTAGGTGCAGATAGAGCTCCTCATAGATCATTTTATTATGCAATGGGTGAAACTGAAAAAGATGTAGCAAAACCATTTGTAGGAGTTGTCTCTACATGGAATGAAGCAGCGCCTTGTAATATTGCTCTAATGAGACAAGCTCAATCTGTTAAAAAAGGTGTTAGAGCTAATGGTGGTACACCTAGAGAATTTTGTACAATTACTGTTACTGATGGAATTGCAATGGGTCATGAAGGAATGAAATCTTCTTTAATTTCAAGAGAGGTAATAGCAGATTCTGCTGAACTTACTGTAAGAGGCCATTGTTATGATGCGTTAGTTGGTATTGCTGGATGTGATAAATCTTTACCAGCATTGATGATGTCAATGGTTAGATTAAATGTACCAAGTGTGTTTATATATGGAGGCTCAATTCTTCCAGGAAGATATAAAGGAAAAGATGTAACAGTTGTTGATGTATTTGAGGCTGTTGGAAAACATTCATCTGGTCAAATGTCATCAGCAGAACTTAGAAAATTAGAATTAGTTGCATGTCCAAGTGCTGGAGCATGTGGAGGGCAATTTACTGCAAATACTATGGCATGTGTATCTGAAGCTATAGGACTTGCTTTACCATATTCTGCAGGAACTCCTGCTCCATACGAGGAAAGAGATAAATATGCAAAAGCTAGTGGTAAAACGGTTATGAGTCTTTTAAAGAAAAAAATTAAACCTAGAGATATTGTAACAAAAAAAGCTTTAGAAAATGCCGCAACCATAGTCGCTGCAACTGGTGGATCTACTAATGCTGCGTTACATTTACCAGCAATTGCTAATGAAGCTGGAATTAAATTTGATTTAATGGATGTTGCTAAAATTTTTAAAAAAACTCCTTACCTTGCTGATTTAAAACCAGGAGGAAAATATGTTGCAAAAGATATGTGGTTAGCAGGTGGTGTCCCTATGTTGTTAAAGACACTGTATGATGGAGGTTTTATTCATGGTGATTGTTTGACGGTTACTGGAAAAACTATGAAGGAAAATTTAAAAAATATTAAATTTAACCCTAAGCAAAAAGTTCTAAGAAAATATGACAATCCATTATCTCCAGATGGTGGTGTAGTTGGTTTAAAAGGAAATTTAGCACCAGATGGTGGTATTGTTAAAATCGCAGGACTTAAAAAATTACAATTTACTGGTAAAGCTAGATGTTTTGATAATGAAGAAGATGCAATGTCAGCTGTTCAAAACAGAAAGTATAAAGAAGGGGATGTTATCATTATTCGTTATGAAGGTCCTGTTGGAGGCCCAGGTATGAGAGAGATGCTATCAACTACTGGTGCAATTTACGGTCAAGGCATGGGTGAGAAAGTTGCCCTTATAACTGACGGAAGGTTCTCAGGAGCTACGAGAGGGTTTTGTGTCGGTCATGTAGGCCCTGAGGCGGCTCTAGGAGGCCCTTTAGCGCTGCTACGTAATGGAGACATAATTGATATTGATGCTAAAAAAGGGTCAATTAATGTCAGACTATCTAAAAAAGAATTAGCTTCAAGAAAAAGAAAATGGAAACCAAGAAAATCAGATTTTGGTTCTGGCACACTGTGGAAATATGCGCAAACAGTAGGACCAGCTTATTTAGGTGCTCCAACTCATCCTGGTAAGAAAAAAGAAGTTAAGGATTATTCAGAAATTTAATGAAAATTCGTCCAGTCATTTTATGTGGTGGTGCTGGAACTCGACTTTGGCCTAATTCAAAAAATCATCAAGCAAAACAATTCATTGATTTTGGTAATTGGACTTTATTAGGCAAAACTTTAGAAAGAACTAAAGCGTCCATTTATGACTCACCAATTATAAGTACTAATAAAAAATATTTAAAACAAGTTAAACAACATCTTAAAAAAAATAAGATTAAGAAATTTAAAATTGTATTAGAACCAGCAAAAAGAAATACAGCTCCAGCTATTTTAAGCACAGCTCTAATTAAAGATATTCCTGATGATCAACCGTTAATGTTTTTTACAGCTGATCATTTGATTGAAAAGATGAGTATTTTTAATAAAGCAATTAACAAAAATAAATCAAATTTAACTGATCAAAATATTTTTATATTTGGAATAAAACCAACATCTCCATCAAGTGAATATGGATATTTTGTAACTAAAAAAATCAAAGGAAATGTTAATAAAGTAATTAAATTTATTGAAAAACCAAAAGAAGCTAAAGCTAGGCAGGTTATAAAACAAAAAGGTTATTGGAATTCAGGAATGTTTTTCCTTAGAAAAGACTCTATAATAAATAACTTTAAAAAACACCAGCCAATTATTTATAAAAATTGTGTTAACTCTATTAAAAAAGCAAAACTTAAAAATAATACTTATTATTTAAATAAAGCGTCATTTATTAAAGCAACTGCTAAATCTTTTGATTATGCAATCTTAGAAAAAACAAAAAAAATTAATGGTATTAAATTAGATATACCTTGGTCTGATCTTGGAAGTTGGAAAGAGATTTTAAAAATGTATGACAAAAACAAAAATAAATATGCTAAGAAAAAAAATATTTATTACCGACCCTGGGGTAGGTATACCAATTTGTTTGAAGGAAAAGAATTCTTAATTAAAGAATTATTCGTTAAACCTAAAGGTATTTTAAGCCTTCAAAAACATCATCATAGAGCCGAACATTGGTTAGTTACACAAGGAAATCCAGAAATAACTTTAAACAAAGATAAGTTTATAAAAAAGCCTAATGAACATGTATTTATTCCATTACAGGCTATTCATAGAATTCAAAACCCTGGAAAGAAACCAGTCAAAATTATAGAAGCCCAAATTGGATCAATTCTTAAAGAAACAGATATAGTTAGATATGAAGATATTTATGGTAGAGTTAATTAGTGTCAATGAAACTGTTTAATAATTTTATAAATTCAATAAATGGATTAAAGGTAGCTTTAAGAGAGCATTCGTTTAAAGCAGAAATCTTATTAGGTATTTTTATAGTTCCCTATGTTTTAATTAAAGAATTAGATCCACTACTAAAAATAATTATTTTATTAACATATTTATTATTGTTAGTAGCAGAAATTGTTAACACAGCTATTGAAATGTTGTGTAATAAAATAACTATCAAAAATGACAAAGACATTAAAAAAATAAAAGATTTAGCTAGTGCATCTGTTTTTCTAATATTATTATCTTTGATTATTGAAGTATTTTATTCCATGTTAACTAAAATATAATTTTATAAATTCCAATTAAGAATAGTGGTATCTGTAAACCAAAGTTTGTTAATATAGCTTTATCTTTTGATAAAAATCCTGCAACAGTCCATCCAACCACACCTAAACCATGAAAGTAAATATTGATAGGATAGATATTTAAATTAGTTAATAATATTCCAGTTAATACTAAAGCAGTACTGATCCATTTAAGGTATTTTTTAATAAACATAACCTCCTTTATATGTATGTTTTATGAGAATCTTATTACAATTATAAAGGAAACAAAAACTTTATTAGCAGTGTATTGACAAAATAAATGTTATGTTATAACATCACATAATGAATAATAATGATATAGTTTTTGATATAATTAAGAAATCAAAGAAGCATTTAACTGCTTATGAAATACTAGATAAATTTCAAAAATTTAAAAAGATACAACCAATGGCTGTTTACAGATCTTTAAAAAAACTAATTGAAGAAGACAAGATACATAAATCCAATCAGAATAAAACCTATGTATTGTGCAGTCATGAGCATGTTAAACATAATCCATCTATAGCTATTTGTAGAGATTGTGGAGACACAGAAGAACTTAAATCAGAATTATTTGAAACAATATTTAAAAAAAACCCAATTAAAAATTATGACTTCAGTAATTTTCAGCTTGAAGTTTCAACAATATGTAGGAGATGTAACTAATGGAACACGCACACGAATTACCAGAATTTCTTCATTTTTTAGAAGAACTTATAGAAGAATACGAAATATTAAGAGGATTTATATTTGGTTTTGTACATACTTTAATTCCATTAATTGGTTTTTATTCAGGTTGGAGTATAAACCGTTTTTTAAAATTAATTTCTAATGGTGCAATTGCTGGAATAATTGGAATTGTTTTAGCTCATATTATAGCAGACTTTATAGCGGCCTTACTTGATCCTGATTTAAAAAGTGCAGCTATTGGTATTGTGCTTGGAGGTTTTTTACCTCTTTTATCCGTACCTTTTTTAGAAAAATATGTAACAAAAAGTCAGTATCACACTGTTGTAGGTGATCATGAAGATCTAAAAAAAGATTTGAAAACCAAGCATAAATAAAATATCTAATAGGGGAATGAGTACAGTTTCCCTTACATTAGATGAAATTTTTGATTTAGCAAAAAAAACATTATTAGCTAATGGTTGTGATGAAGAGAATGCTAGTATTTTAGCTGACACTATTATGAGAGCTGAAAGAGACGGCTCTGTGTCTCATGGTTTGTTTAGATTACCTGCTTATGTTGCGGGCTTAAAAAGTAAAAAGATTAATGGTAAAGCAAGACCTGAATTAGAAAATGTTGCTCCAAGTATTATTAAAGTATTAGGTAATAATGCAGTTGCTCCTATGGTTCTAAGTTTAGGACTACCCGCTGTTATTGAATTAGCAAAAAAAAATGGCGTAGCAGTTCTAGCAATAAAAAATTCACATCACATGGCAGCCCTTTGGCCTGAAACTGAAGCTATTGCCGAAGCTGGCCTAGTCGGTATCGCTTGTACGTCTTATAAGCCTGCTGTTGCACCAGCTGGTGCTACGAAACCCTTATATGGTACAAACCCAATTTCTTTTGCTTGGCCTAGACCAGGTAAAACTCCAGTTGTCTATGATATGGCCACTGCCTCAATGGCAATGGGTGAAGTTCAGATTGCAAAAAGAGAAGGACACAAAGTTCCCCTTGGAACAGGCTTAACTAAAGAAGGTAAAGAAACAACTGATCCTGGAGAAATTGCTGATGGTGGAGTTATACTTCCATTTGGTGGTTATAAAGGGTCTAGTATAGCAATGATGGTTGAGTTATTAGCTGGAGCATTAATTGGAGAAAATTTTAGTTTTGAAACTGCTGCTAAAGATAATAACGATGGTGGTCCGCCAAGTGGTGGTGAATTTATTATAGCAATCTCACCAGATAAAATTTCTGGTAAAGGTTGGGATAAACATGCTGATAAATTTTTTAGTAAAATGTCAGCTATGGATGGGGTTAGACTTCCAGGTGAAAGAAGGCATAAAAATAGATTAGATAAAGGACCAAGAAATATTAATGAAGAACTTGTTATTAAAATTAAATCTTTAAGCTAATTCAATTTCAATAGGGGTGTGATCTGAAGGTTTTTCTTTTCCTCTGGGGTCTTTGTTAATATTAACATTCTTAACTATATTTAATAAAGAATTTGATACTAAGAAGTGATCAATTCTTAAACCATTATTTTTTTGCCAAGCACCTCTCATATAATCCCAATAAGTATATCCTTCTGTTCCACCATGAATATGACGGTAAGCATCATGAAAACCTAAATTAATTATTTCTCTAAATTTTTTTCTTATCTCAAGTCGGTATAAAGCGTCATCTTCAAACCCTTTAATATTATAAGCATCTTCTGCTGAAGGAAGAATATTAAAATCACCTGCTAAAATAATATTTTCATTTTTTTTTGAAAGAGACTTTAGTTGTTTAATCAAGGTATCTAACCATTCTTTTTTATAAGTATATTTATCAGTATCTACAGGATTACCGTTTGGAGTGTAAATATTAATCAGTTGAATATTTTTTTTCTTATGTTTTAATTCTGCTGAAATAATTCTAGATTGTTTCAATTTATCTTTAATCAAATCTATTCTAACATTTTCTAGTTTATGCTTAGATATAATAGCAACACCATTATAACTTTTTTGACCAAATACATAACTTTCATAATCTAATGTTGAAAAATCATCATAGGGAAAAGTCTCATCTTGTGTTTTAATTTCTTGCATCATAACAACATCGGGAGAAAATTTTTGAAGGTATTCTTTAATATTTTCAATTCTTGCTCTAACAGAATTAACATTCCAAGATGTGATAACCATTATATAGAGAATGAAACACCACAACCGCAAGAAGATTTGCTTTGTGGGTTAGAGATTTTAAATTGATCACCAATTAGTTCTGAAACATAGTCTACTTCAGATCCTTTTAATAAATCAGCTGAAGTTTTATCTATTAGAATTTTTTCATAATTTAGATCATCATTAGATATCTCATTATCAAAAGTAAATTCATATTGAAAACCAGAACATCCACCACCTTTAATAGCGATTCTAAAAAAAGAACCAGGAGATTTTTTGGAGAGCAAATTATTAATCTGTTTTATAGCTTTATCTGTAAATTTAATTTCTTTAAACATAACACAACACTGGTATTACTATTATAATATCAATTTATTGAATTTAAAGCATGAATAATTACTCTCATTTGGCTCTTTCTAAAAGTATAGGTCGTTTACATAAAGAAAACAATTCAGTTTATAGAACGTCTTTTCAAAGAGATAGAGACAGAATTATACATAGTGCTTCCTTTAGAAGACTAAAACATAAAACTCAAGTTTTCGTTAATACAGAGGGGGATCATTACAGAACTAGAATTACTCATTCAATAGAAGTTGCACAAATAGCTAGATCTATTGCTAAATATTTAGGTTTGAATGATGATCTTTCAGAAACTTTAAGCCTTGCTCATGATCTGGGTCACACTCCATTTGGTCATGCAGGTGAAGATGCTCTTAATGATTGCATGATAAATTATGGAGGATTTGATCATAACCTTCAAACTTTAAGAATTGTTATGTTTTTAGAACACAAGTATCTAAAATTTAAAGGACTAAATTTAACAATAGAAACACTAGATGGATTGTTAAAGCATAATGGTCCTATTAATGACTTATCTACTGTTAACAGATTAATTGGATTAAAAAATTTTAATAAAAAAATAAAATATAAGAATTCAGGATCACTTGAAGCACAAATTTCAACAATTTCTGACGATATTGCTTATAACAATCATGATATTCAAGATGGGATAAAAGCTAAATTATTTGATTTAAATGACTTAATTGAAATTAATTTTTTTAGAGATATTTATAAATCACATAAAAAAAATATTAAAAAAAATAACAAAGATATTTTGATATATCAAATTATAAGAGACTCGATTGATTTAATGGTTAGAGATTTGATTGCTAATACAAAGTACAATTTAAAGATTAATAAAATTAAGACTATAAAAGATGTTTATAATTTTGATAATAGTATTGTTTGCTTTTCAAATAAGTTTTTATCAATTGAAAAAGAAATTAGACTTTTTTTAAGAACTAAAATGTATAATAATAAAAATGTATTATTAAAAAATAACCAAGGTAAGAAAATTATCAGTAAATTATTTTTTAAGATAAAAAAAAACCCATCGAAGTATATATCGAAGGAACAATTAAAAGCAGACTCTAATAGAGCAATAGCTGATTTTATTTCTGGTATGACTGACAGATATGCAATTAATTTAAATAAAACTATTTAATGAACATTTTTGACTTATACTTAGACAAGATATTAATATTAATTAAAAAACTAAATAAAGATAAATTAATTGTTTTGCCAGAATCTTTAAATGGAATTAATGTTGATATTCCACCTGCTAACTTTGATTGTGATATTTCATCAAATGTAGCAATGTTCTTATCAAAAATTAATAAAAAATCCCCAATGGATTTAGCTAATTTTTTAATTAATGAAATAAAGAAACAAGATGTGTTAATTGACTCAATAAATGTAGTAAAACCAGGTTTTATCAACATTAAATTTAAATCAGAATATTGGAATAATTTTATAAAGAATGTAAATGACAATTACATAAGCTATGGAACCAATATTAAAGAAAAGAAAAAAAAATATTTGATTGAATTTGTATCCGCCAACCCCACAGGTCCGTTGCATGTTGGTCATTGTAGGGGGGCAATTTTAGGTGATGTTATATCTAATCTATTGATATTTAATAAACATGATGTTTCAAAAGAATATTATGTAAATGATTACGGTAATCAAATTATAAATTTTACTAAGTCTGTTTATTATCGAATTAGAGAAATAATTTATAATGAAAACTTTCCAAAAGATAATACAGATCTTTATCCAGGTGACTATTTAATAGATATAGCTAACAATATTATAAAGATCAAAAATGATTATAAATTTGACAATTTTGAGCATATAGCTAAAGAATTAACACTTCTTTCTGTTTCTGAGTCTTTAAAATTGATTAAGGGAAATTTAGCAAATCTTGGAATAATTCACGATAAATTTACTAGTGAAACTACTATTGTCCAAAATAAGGAAGTTGAAAAAGTAATCGAAAATCTTAGACAAAAAAATTTGATCTATCAGGGAAAAATCAAAGCTCCTAAAGGAGATAATGATAGAGAATGGATAGAAAGAGAGCAGCTTTTATTTAGATCTACAGATTTTGGTGATGATAAAGATAGAGCTTTACAAAAATCAGACAAAACATGGACATATTTTGCAAGCGATGTTGCTTACCATCATAACAAATTAGAG
The DNA here is from genome assembly GCF_059417725.1 of Candidatus Pelagibacter sp. PS_41. Taxonomy (NCBI): domain Bacteria; kingdom Pseudomonadati; phylum Pseudomonadota; class Alphaproteobacteria; order Candidatus Pelagibacterales; family Candidatus Pelagibacteraceae; genus Candidatus Pelagibacter; species Candidatus Pelagibacter sp. PS_41. Next base: position 507,829 of record NZ_CM182062.1, read on the forward strand.
AGAAATTATGATATTTTAATTAATATTTTGGGCGCAGATCATGCTGGCTATATTAAAAGAATTACCTCGGTTGTTGAAGCGTTATCAGGATCTAAGAATAAGTTAGTTTGTAAAGTTAGCCAACTTGTAAAACTTATTAAAGAAGGGAAACCTTTTAAAATGTCTAAAAGAAAAGGAGACTATATAACTGTTGAAGACTTAATTTCTGAAGTTGGAAAGGATGCTACAAGATTTATTATGTTAAATAGAAGTAGTGATGTTGAGCTTGATTTTGATTTTAGCAAAGTCAAAGAAAAATCTAAAGAAAATCCTCTTTATTATGTTCAATACTGTTTTGCCAGAATTTCATCTGTCTTTAGACATGTGGGATTAGATATTAATAAGGATTTAAAAATGAAAGAATATAACTTTAATTATTCTAAAGATGAAATGAATATATTAAAAAAAATTGCTGAATGGCCAAAATGTATAGAAACTGCAAGTTCAAGGCTTGAGCCTCATAGAATACCTATTTACCTTTATGAACTTTCATCTGAATTTCATTCATACTGGAATATGGGCAAAGAAGATAAGAGCAAAAGATTCATAAATGACGATAAAAAAATTCCTAATGATAAATTAGTTTTTTTAAAAATAATATCTAATGTAATTAAAAGTGGTATGTCTATTGTAGGAGTTAGCACTCCTGAAAAAATGTAATGTTTAAAGAGTTAAAATATCTTTTTTTTATATTATTTATAATATTAACTATTTTTTTGGCTGTTGATTATTATTTTTCAGATAATAATAAAAAGAAATCCTACAGATCAGTACAAGAAATTAATGAAATGATTATTTCTTATTCAGAAAAACTAATTTTGTTAAATAACGACACCGATAATGTTGTAAAATATGTTGAAAAAAATTTAGATAATAAAAAAAAAATCATAGTTTTTGGAAATTGATAAACAGTGATGATTAATAGAAGAAGTTTTATAATAGGAATTAAATCAACAATATTGAATAAAAAAGAAATATTCTTTTTAAAAAAATATAAACCCTGGGGAATAATTCTTTTTAAGCGCAATATTAAGACAATTAAACAAACAAAAAAATTAACCAATCACATTAAAAAGATATTCAATGATACAAAATACCCTATTTTATTAGATCAAGAAGGAGGTAGAGTTAACAGGCTTACAAATTTTCTAAATAATGATTTATCAACTAGTGAATTTTTTGGAAATTTATATTCTAAAGAAAGAAAAATTTTTAATATTAAATATAGTGAATTTATTGCAGAAACAGCTAATCATCTTAAGTTAATAGGTGTAAATCTCAATACTGTCCCTGTTCTTGATTTAAGATTAAAAGGTTCAAGCTCCATCATAGGTGATAGATCTTTTTCCCATGATCCCAAAGTAGTTTCAAGAATTGGTGATATTTGCATAGAAAATTTTCATAAAAATAAAATAGGAACCATTATGAAGCATATTCCAGGGCATGGTTTAGCAAAAGTAGATAGCCATAAATTAACACCTACAATCAAACAAAATCTTAAATATTTGTCAAAAAAGGACTTTATACCATTTAAGAACAAGAAATGTCTTTTTGGGATGACGGCACATATTGTCTATTCTCATATTGATAAAGTTTATACAGCCACTCATTCAAAAAAAGTAATAGATATAATTCGTAAAAAAATTAAATTTCAAAATATTTTGTTGTCAGATGATATTTCGATGAAAAGTTTAAAATTTAGTATAAAAGATAATACGATAAAAGCATTCAGTGCTGGATGTGATTTGGTTTTACACTGCAATGGAAATCTTAAGGAAATGAAAGCTGTGGCTACTAATTCTCCATTTTTAAACAAATTTATAATTAAAAAAACATCACAATTTTACAAAATTATAAGCTAATATTTGGAATGTCGATTAATGATTCTAAAAACTTCAATGTTGATCTTGATAATTATCAAGGACCTCTTGATATATTATTAGATTTAGCAAAAGCCCAAAAGGTTAATCTCGAAGATATTTCAATAACTTTATTAGCTGACCAATTTCATAATTATATAAAAAGTCAATCTAATTTGAATTTAGAAGTCGCCTCAGAATATTTATTAATGGCAACTTGGCTTACATATTTAAAATCTAAATTATTATTACCTGGTAATCCTGAAGAAGAATTTAAAGTTTTAGAAGTTGCTGAAAAATTAAAATTACAATTAAAAAAATTGGAATTAATTCGTTTACTTTCTGATCAAATGTTAAAAAGAAAAAGATTAGGTAGAGAAATTAGACTTAGAGGAATCAAAGGTAATATAAGATCAATTTATAGTACGGAATATAAATTAAACTTATACGAATTACTTAAGTCTTATTCATCTATTATTATGACAAAAGATTTTCAAAGAATGAATATCCCCAAGCTACCTGTTTTCACCACAGAAGATGGCATTAAAAGAATTAAAGAATTTTTTGGTAAACTCATAGATTGGAAAAATATAAATGACTTAATACCCAGTACGTTTAAGAGTGGTCTTAAATATAAACGTACTGGAAAAGCAGGAATTTTTGCTGGATCCCTTGAACTTGTTAAAGAAGGTAATCTAACAATCAAACAAGATAATTTATTTGATGAAATTTATGTTAAGGAAATTAAATGAACAAGGTTAAAAAGAATTTGAAAAATAATATTTTTGAATTTCCAAAAAAAATAAATGTTGGAGAAAAAGAAGTTGAAGCTATAGTTTTTGCAGCAGCAGAACCTTTGGATATTGAAACAATTGAGTCAAAAATTTCAAAAAAAATTAATGTTTTAAAAACTTTAGAAAAACTTCAAACGGATTATTCGTCAAGAGGCATAAATTTAGTTTGTATTTCTAACAAATGGTCATTTAGAACTTCTGAAACTTTATCAAATTTAATGTCACAGGAAAAAACAGTTGAAAAAAAACTTTCAAGAGCTGCAATAGAAACATTGGCAATTATTGTTTATCACCAGCCAGTAACTAGAGCTGAAATTGAGGAAATTAGAGGTGTAGCATTTGGTACGAATACATTGGAAATACTTATGGAGTTAAACTGGGTCAAACCCCAAGGAAGAAAAGATGTTCCTGGTAAACCAATTCAATATGCAACTACTGATGACTTTTTAAGTCATTTCAGTCTTCAAAAATTGTCTGACTTACCTACAGTTGATGAATTGGGATCTGCTGGTTTAATTGATAGTTCAAATATTGATAATGCAATTTTTGGTACTGGCAAGTTTTACAAGGAGAAACAAGAAGAAAAAAAGGAAGATATCTATGAAAATATAGATGAGATGTTAAGCAGCACATTGAATTCCAATGAAGACAAATAAAAAGTTTCTTTAAAATACTAATTAAAAGATGTATAAAAACCTATGAGCATTGGAATTTGGCAAATAGCAATCGTTGTAATTTTAGTTGTCCTACTATTTGGTAGAGGTAAGATTTCTAGTCTAATGGGTGATGTAGCCAAGGGTATTAAAAGTTTTAAAAAAGGAATGGCTTCAGACATTACCGATGAACCAGAGCCCAAAAATATTTCTGAAGATAATCAAGACAGTAAAGACAAAGAGTAAGTCAAATGCCCACTATAGGCTGGTTTGAGATTTTATTAATAGTAGCAGTAGCTATTATTGTAATCGGCCCTAAAGATTTTCCATTTATGTTAAAAAAAGTAGGTTCATGGATTGGTACAACAAAGAGATATATTAACAATATTCAAAGTGAAGTTGCAGATTTAGATATTGAATCTAATGAAATAAAAAAATCAAAAGAAGAGAATAAAAATAAAGATAAAGATAATGACAAAATCTGATAATGACGGAGGCTTCATAAGTCACTTAGCTGAATTAAGAAAAAGATTAATCCATTCATTTATTTTTTTATTCATATTTTTTATAGGATGTTATTTTTTTTCTGAGAGTTTATATGGTTTTTTGGTAGAACCTTTTGCTAAAGCAGTAAAAGAAACTGGTACAGATAGAAGATTGATTTTTACCGCACTACAAGAAACTTTTTTAACTTATTTAAAGGTTTCTTTTTTTGCTGCTTTCTTTGTAACCTGTCCATATATATTAATGCAAATCTGGAAATTTATCGCTCCTGGATTGTATAAACATGAAAAAATTGCAATAATTCCATACTTAGTTTTAACACCTATATTATTTTTTTTAGGAGGAATGCTTGTTTATTATCTGATCATGCCTCTTGCAATTAAATTTTTTTTATCATTTGAAAGCTCAGGAGCTGCAACTGGTTTGCCTATTCAGCTAGAGGCTAAAGTAAATGAATATTTATCCTTAGTAATGAAGTTAATTTTTGCATTTGGGATTAGTTTTCAGTTACCAGTTGTCTTAAGTTTACTTGCTAGAGTAGGAATTGTTGATGCTCAATTTCTAAGAGAAAGAAGAAAGTATGTTGTTGTAATAATTTTTGCTGCTGCTGCATTATTGACACCACCAGACCCAATAACACAAATTGGTTTAGCCATACCTTTATTGATTTTATATGAATTATCTATATTTTCAGTAAATATTATTGAAAAAAAGAATAAATTAGATGCATAATATTAAAGATATTAGAAGTGATATTTCATCATTTAAAGATGGTCTTAAAAAAAGATTTATTGATGTCGATTTTGAAAAAATTTTATTATTAGATGAAAATAATAGAAAATTTATACAAGAAAAAGAAAATTTAGAAAAAGAAAAAAAAGAAATATCTAAATCTAAAGATAAATCTTTATTTGAGAAATCAAAAGAAATTTCAAAAAAAATTGAAGAAATTTCATCATCTCAAAGTAAAATAAAAAATGAATTAGACAATATTTTAGCATCATTACCGAATTTACCGTATAATGATGTTCCGATAGGTAAAGATGAAAACTCTAATATTGAAATTTTAAAATCAGGAAAAATACCAAATTTTACTTTCAAGCCTAAGTCTCATTATGAGCTAGGTGAAAATCTAAATATGCTTGATTTTGATCTTGCGACAAAAACCACAGGATCTAGATTTGTCTTTGTTAAAGATAAACTTGCTTTACTAGAAAGAGCGATTTCTAATTTTATGCTTGATACTCATATTAATTTAAATGGTTATAAAGAAATATCACCTCCATTAATTGCAACCGACTCTACAATGTTTGGAACAGGTCAATTACCAAAATTTGATAATGATCAGTTTGAACTCAAACTTGATGATTCAAATGATAGAAAGTTTTTAATACCAACTGCTGAAGTGATATTAACCAATATGGTTAAAGATCAGATTATTAATAAAGAAATTCTTCCAATAAGAATGGTTGCATCAACACCATGCTTTAGAAAAGAAGCTGGCAGCTATGGAAAGGACACTAAGGGAATGATTAGGCAACATCAGTTCTACAAAGTTGAAATGGTTAGTATTGTAGAGCCAAACCAATGTTTAGCTGAATTAGATAGAATGACTAACTGTGCAACAAAAATTCTAGACTTGTTAAAACTACCTTACAGAAAGATTATATTATGCTCAGGTGATATGGGTTTTAGTGCAGAAAAAACTTTTGATATTGAAGTTTGGTTACCATCTGAAAATAAATATAGAGAAATTTCAAGTTGTTCCTCTTGTGGTTCTTTTCAAGCCAGAAGAATGAAAGCTAGATATAAAAATAGTAAAAAAGAGACAGTATTTGTTGGAACTCTTAATGGAAGTGGTTTGGCTGTCGGCAGAACAATAGTAGCAATACTTGAAAATTATCAACAAGAGGATGGTTCAATTCTTATTCCAGAGGCTTTAAAACCATACATGAATAAAATTGATAAAATCAATAAGATTTAAAGTTGTTTTAATCACTTATTTGTTATAAGTATTCATTTTAATCTAGGAGAAATATGGATCAAGGAATAGGTCAATTTATACCATTAATTTTAATTTTTGTTATTTTTTACTTTTTTTTAATAAGACCTCAACAAAAGAAAGTTAAAGAGCATAAAGCCATGGTTGAGAACTTAACAAGAGGAGACAAAGTTGTTACCTCTGCTGGGATTATTGGAACCATTGAAAGAGTTATTGATAACGAAAAAGTTGAGGTTTTAATTTCTGAAAACGTTAAAGTTGAGATTATTAAATCTACAGGTATTCAAGGTTTGCTAAATACACCTGAAGTTAAAAAATAATATCAAGTTGAAGTGTTATATTTTTCAAAATTAAGAATTATTATAATATCTATAATAACTATATTTTTTTTATTTATATCGTTATCAAATTTTTCAAATACTGAAGATAAATTTTTTTCAAAAAAAATAAATCTTGGTTTAGATCTGCAGGGTGGGTCATATCTTTTACTCGAAATTGATAATGATCCCGTAGAACTTCAAAAATTACAAAACACAGCAACCGATATTAGAAATTTTCTGAACAAGGAAAATATTAAATTTATAGACTTAAGAATATCTAATAAATCTATAATTTTTAATGTAGATCCAACTTTAAAAGAAAAAACAGAATCTTTTTTTATTGATAAAGATAGTGAGATAAATCCTTATTATCCACAATACAAATCCCACCAATTTGACTTAATATCTTCAAATAGTGAATTCCAACTAAAACTTTCAAAGTATGGGTTAGTTGAAATTAAAACATCATCACAGGAGCAAGCAATAGAAATAGTTAGAAGAAGAGTTGATGAAGTAGGCACAAATGAACCAAATATTCTAAAAAGGGGAAACGATAGAATTTTAGTTGAATTACCAGGTTTAGATGATCCTATGAGGATAAAATCTTTATTAGGAAAAACTGCCAATTTAAGTTTTCGTTTTATAACACAAAATGACAATGACACTTTTGGTGCAGAAATTCTTAAGTACGATGATGAAACAAACGAAGCCCTGGTAAGTAAAAGAATAATTTTGAGTGGTGAAAACCTACTTGATGCACAACCTAATATGAATACTCAAACCAACGAAACAGTTGTGTCTTTCACACTGGATAGAGTAGGTGCTAAAAGATTTGGTAAAGCTACTACAGAAGGCATTGGTAAACAATTAGCTATAGTTCTTGATGGTAAAATTGTTAGTGCGCCTGTAATAAGAGATGCCATAGTAAGTGGATCTGGACAAATCAGTGGAAACTTTACATTTCAATCAGCAACTGATCTAGCTTTACTTCTTAGATCTGGAGCATTACCAGCCCCACTTAACATAATAGAAGAGCGTACAGTTGGGCCAGATCTTGGACAAGATTCGATAAATGCTGGTATAATGTCACTATGTATTGGATTTGCTTTGGTCATAATTTTTATGATTTATAAGTATAAAGTATTTGGTTTGATTGCAAATATCACTTTGATAGTAAATTTATTTTTTTTGATTGGTATACTAACATTATTTGGAGCAACCTTAACGTTACCTGGAATTGCAGGAATAATATTAACTGTTGGTATGGCTGTTGATGCAAATGTTTTAATTTTTGAGAGAATAAAAGAAGAATTAAGAGAAGAAAAAAATAATATTATAGCATTCGACTCAGGTTATGTTAAATCCAAAACAGCAATCATTGATGCTAATGTAACAACTTTAATTGCAGCAATTATATTATTTCTTATGGGGTCAGGACCAGTTAAAGGGTTTTCTGTAACATTAGCTGTTGGAATATTTACAACATTATTTTCGGTTTATTTTATTGCAAGATTATTAACAAGTTTTTATGTGGTCAAAAATAAAGAAAAACCTAAACTTATTTAGATGATAAATTTTAATAAATTTTATAAATCATTCAGTATAGTCTCAACATTGTTAGTTGCTATTTCAATAATACTTTTATCTTTTAAAGGTCTAAATTTTGGTATTGACTTTAAAGGGGGCACATTAATTGAATTAAGAACTCAAGATAACCAAACTAATGTAGCAACTCTTCGTGGTGTATTCAGCAAAATGAATTTAGGTGATGTTAATATTAAAAATTTTGGTCAAGATAATGATTATTTGATTAAAATTGAAAAAAAAGACACAAGTTCAAATATTATTGAATTAATTAAAGAAGATCTTGCCAATTCAATTGGAGAAAATTTTACCTTTAGAAGAGTTGAAAATGTTGGCCCCAAGGTAAGTTCTGAACTCTTAAAGTCTGGTATAACTGCAATACTTTTGTCCTTAGCAGCAATGTTATTTTATATTTGGATAAGATTTGAATGGCAGTTTAGTTTAGGTGCAATTATAGCTTTGTTTCATGATGTTCTAATAACGCTTGGTTTATTCTCTCTATTAAATTTAGAAATTAATTTATCGATAGTAGCCGCAGTTTTAACAATAGTTGGTTATTCGATGAATGATACAGTTGTAATTTTTGATCGTGTAAGAGAAAATCTCAGAAAATATTCTGATATTAAAATCTTTGACCTAACTAATAAGTCGATAAATGAAACTCTATCAAGAACTCTAATTACCTCAATAACCACATTACTTGCTTTACTTTCAATATATTTATTCGGTGGAGAGATACTTAAAGGTTTTTCACTCGCTATGATATTTGGGGTTATTTTTGGAACTTATTCTTCAATCTATATTGCCAATCCAATATTAGTTAAATTAAGAGTATCACAAAAAACTATTATAAAAGAAGAAGCAGAAAAAAATTAATATAAATTTTGTGCCGCTACCATTGAAAGTAACATTGGTAGAGAAAGAAGTGTATTTGTTCTTGAAAACAGCATAGCTGTTCTTGCTGATTTTGCTTTAACATCAGGTTCACACTCAACCATGCCTAATGCTCTTTTTTGATTTGGCCAAATTATAAACCAAACATTAAATGCCATATATAAACCAAGCCACATACCAATACCTATAGCTGTATTTTTTCCACCACCACCTAATGTCATAGCATCGTGTAAATAACCATTTAAATAAGCTAAAATTAATCCTGACAGAACTGTCAGTAATGCAGCATATCTAAAATAAAATAATGCGGCTGGAGCAATAACTTTACCTATAGCGGGCTTTTGTTCGTCAGGGATTTTTGGCATATTTGGAATTTGTACAAAGTTAAAATACCAAAGAAGCCCAATCCACATTATAGCAACCGTTACATGAATAAATCTTGTTAACCAACTCCAAAAAATTGTATCAAAATCAAAACCACCATTACCATAAAATAACCCTAGAAAAAAAATTAAAGCTAAAGCTAATGATGCGTGAATAGTTTTTGAAAGTGATGATAGTAAATTACCCATAATTAGAATCACTTATACACTAAATTTTTAAATTTTTAACCTCTTTTTAAATTTTTCATCGAGCATGGGTTTTAAGAATTCACCAGTATAACTACCTTTTATTTTGATAATATCCTCAGGTTTGCCCTCTGCGATAATATTTCCACCTTTGACACCACCTTCAGGTCCCATATCGACAATATAGTCTGCTGTTTTAATTACATCTAGATTATGTTCAATAACAACAACTGTATTTCCTAGAGCTACAAATGTGTGCAATATTTCTAATAGTTTTTTAATATCATGTTGATGAAGACCTGTTGTAGGCTCGTCTAATATGTACATAGTTCTTCCTGTAGATCTTTTTGAAAGTTCTTTGGCTAATTTAATACGTTGAGCCTCACCACCAGATAGAGTTGTAGCTTGTTGTCCTATTTTTATATAACCAAGACCTACCTTCTTTAATGTCAATAATTTAGTTTTAATGTTTGAAATATTTTCAAAATATTCACATCCTTCATCTACAGACATGTCTAAAACATCTGCAATGCTTTTTCCTTTAAATTTAATCTCTAAGGTTTCTCTGTTATATCTAGTTCCTTTACATTCATCACATTGTATATAAACATCAGGCAAGAAATGCATTTCATAAGTAATTACACCATCACCCTCGCATGCTTCGCAGCGACCACCTTTAACATTAAATGAAAATCTTCCAGGTTTATAACCACGAGTTTTTGACTCAGGAAGCGCTGTAAACCAATCTCTTATAGGACCAAAAGCACCAGTGTAAGTGGCCGGATTTGATCTAGGTGTTCTTCCAATAGGAGACTGGTCGATATCTATAATTTTATCAATGAGTTCAACGCCCTTGTATCCTTTAAATGCTTTTGGCACTTTTCGAGCTTTATTATTTAAAGTTAAATTAAGTGCATGATACAAGGTCTGTAGTATTAATGTAGACTTACCACTTCCAGAAACTCCTGTTACACAAGTAAAACTACCAATTGGTATTTTTAGATCTACATTATTTAAATTGTTTCCAGATGCACCATTAATTTCTACAAATCTACCATTTTTAGCAAGTCTTCTTGTTTTGGGTATTTCGATATATTTTTTGTGAGATAAGTATTGTCCAGTTATGCTATTTTTGTTTTTTAAGATTTCACTATAAGTTCCCTGAGCTATAATTTCTCCACCCTTAGTTCCAGCTTCAGGGCCCAAATCAATTATATGATCTGCATTTTGCATAGTTTCAGTATCATGTTCAACAACTATTACAGTGTTTCCTAAATCTCTAAGTCTTTTGAGCGCATCAATTAGTTTAACATTATCTTTTTGATGTAATCCAATAGAAGGTTCATCTAGAACATAAAGAACTCCGGTTAATCCAGAACCAATCTGAGATGCTAATCTTATTCGTTGAGCTTCTCCACCGGATAAAGTTCCAGACTCACGAGAGAGAGTTAGATAATCCAAACCAACATTTAAAAGAAAATTTAATCTTTCATTGATTTCTTTTAAAATATGTTCAGCTATTTTAAATTGTCTTTTATCTAATTTAACTTCTAATTCTTTAAACCACTTAGAGGCATCTAAAATTGATTTTTTTGTAACTTCGCTTATATTTAGGTTGTCTATTTTTACACATAAAGCCTCTTCTTTAAGCCTGTTTCCATTACATCCTTCACAAGCTGAATCTGATTGATATTCGGCTATTGCCTCTCTCTTCCATTCACTATCAGATTCCAAAAATCTTCTTTCTAAATTATTGATAACACCCTCAAAAGTTTTCTTGTGTGAATATTTTTCATATCCATCATCATAATTAAATTTTATCTCTTCTTCATCTGAACCAAATAAAATTACATCTTTAATTTTTTTTGGTAATTTTTTCCACCTTTCATCTAATGAGAATCCGTAATGTTTTGCTATTGAAGCTAGTGTTTGTGCATAATATAGTGTTGTAGACTTGGCCCATGGCTCAATTGCTCCATCAGCGATACTTTTTCTCTCATCGGGTATTACTAAATTTGGATCTACATTTAGCTTTATCCCAATACCCTCACATTCAGCACAGGCACCGTACGGACTATTAAAGGAAAATAGTCTTGGTTCAATCTCTTCAATAGTAAATCCACTCTCAGGACATGCAAATTTAGTTGAGTAAATTAATTTTTCAGTTTTTCTAAACTTTTGAGGCAAGGTTTCATCTTCATATTCAACAAAAACCAAGCCATTTGATAGATTTACAGCCGCCTCTATACTTTCAGCCAACCTATTTCCAAGAGATGAATTAATAACAATTCTATCTACAAGAACCGATATATCGTGTTTAATTTTTTTATCTAAATCAGGAGCTTTTTCAATATCATACAAAACTTCATCTATCTTAATTTTTCTAAAACCTCTTCTTTTATAACTAAGAATATCTTTTTTATATTCACCCTTACGACCTCTTACTACTGGAGCGTAAATATAAATTGTAGATTTTTTTGGTAATTTTTTTATTAAATCTACAATTTGAGTAATTGTTTGTGATGTTATAGGTTTGCCAGTAAATGGAGAGAATGGTATTCCAGCTCTTGCATAAAGCACTCTCATGTAGTCATATATTTCTGTTACAGTAGCAACTGTTGATCTTGGATTTTTTGATGTATTTTTTTGTTCTATTGCTATAGCAGGACTTAAACCTTCAATAAGATCAACATTTGGCTTTTTCATTTTATCTAAAAATTGACGTGCATAGGCAGATAAACTCTCAACATAACGTCTTTGCCCCTCAGCATAAATTGTATCAAAAGCAAGAGAGGACTTTCCTGAACCAGAAAGTCCAGTTATAACTACAAATTGATCTTTAGGAATTTCAACTGAAACATTCTTTAAATTATGTTCTTTTGCACCCTTGATAACTATCTTTTTGATCATAATTTTAGTTGCTTTAAATTAATAAAATTAATATTCAGGTTATATTGTGATATAAATACTAAATAAATAAATAAACATTTTAAAATATTATGGCTGGAAGTTTAAATAAAGTATTATTAATTGGGCGTTTAGGCGCAGACCCTGAGATCAAACAAATGGTAAATGGTAAAAGCGTTGCAAGACTAAGTTTAGCAACAAGCCAAACTTGGAAAGACAAAACTTCTGGTGAAAAAAAAGAAAAGACTGAATGGCACCGTATAGTTGTATTTAATGATGGTTTAGTAAATGTAGTGCAGCAATATCTAAAAAAAGGTGCTCAAATTTATGTTGAAGGTCAAATTGTAACAAGAAAATGGAAAGATGAACAATCTGGACAAGATAAATATTCAACTGAAATTGTAATACAAGGTTATAACTCTTCTCTTACTATGCTTGGTGGTGGCAACACAGGTGGTGGAATTCAAAATGATAATAATCAAGTATCAAATAATAATTTTGAAGACTCGCCACAAACATCAAACGATATGGATGACGAAATTCCATTTTAGTTTTTTATGCCTAACACAGAAATTCCTAAAGATAAAAATATCAAGTTAATTTCGATGCATGACGAGATGAGCTCGTCTTATCTATCTTATGCGATGAGTGTAATTGTAAGTAGGGCACTCCCAGATGTAAGAGATGGCTTAAAACCTGTTCATAGAAGAATATTATTTGCAATGTATAAAGGTGGCTATGATTGGTCTAAACAATTTAGAAAATCTGCAAGAATAGTTGGAGATGTAATTGGTAAATATCACCCACATGGTGATCAATCTGTTTATGACGCTTTAGTTAGAATGGTTCAAGATTTTTCTATGAGCTTACCTTTAGTTGAAGGCCAAGGTAACTTTGGTTCTATAGACGGAGATCCGGCAGCAGCTATGAGATATACTGAGACAAGATTGGCTAAAGTTTCACAGTATTTAATTGATGATATTGAAAAAAATACTATTGAGTATAAAAGTAATTATGATGAAACTGAAAAAGAACCTTCGGTTTTACCAGCACAATATCCGAATCTTCTAGTTAATGGAGCTGGCGGTATAGCGGTTGGTATGGCTACAAGTATACCCCCACATAATCTTGGTGAAATAATTGATGGAACATTAGCTTTAATTGAAAATAAAGACATTAAGATTAAAGATTTAATGAAATATATACCAGGACCAGATTTTCCAACTGGGGGTGTGATCATTGGTAAGTCAATTATTAAAGATGGATACAATATTGGACGTGGATCTTTTAAAATAAGAGGTGAAATATCTGTTGAAGCACAAAAAAATGGAAGAGAAAGACTTGTAATTACCTCAGTACCTTATCAAGTGAACAAATCAGTACTAAACGAACGTATTGCACAGCTTGTTAGAGAAAAAAAAATTGAAGGTATTAAAGATATTAGAGATGAGTCAAATAGAGAAGGTATAAGAGTTGCTATTGATTTAAGAAATGGTGTGGAGCCTGAGACGATTAAGAGACAACTTTATAAAAATACATCTATAGAAAGTTCTTTTGGTTTTAATACTTTAGCTATAGTTGATGGAAAACCAAAAATTTGTAACCTCAAAGAGTTTTTATCTCATTTCTTATCATTTAGAGAAGATGTTGTAATTAAGAAGACTAAATTTGATTTAAAAAAAGCAGAAGATAGAGCACACATATTAATTGGCCTTTCTGTTTCTGTAGAAAACCTAGATAAGATTATTAAGATTATTCGTTCTTCAAAAACACCAGATGATGCAAAAAAATCTTTATTAAATACTAAATGGAAAATAAATAAATCTTTAAAATTAATATCCTTAATAGTGGATAAAAAGGGTAAAAATCTTTATTCTCTTTCAGAACCTCAGGTAATTGCAATTTTAGAATTAAGACTACAAAAGTTAACCGCTTTAGGCATTAATGAAATTGAAGTAGAGATTAAGAAATTAGCAGATTTAATAAAAGGATATAAAAAAATAATTAATTCAAAAAAAGAGCTTTTAAAGGTAATAAGTGAAGAGCTTAAAACTATTAAAGAAAAATTTGCTGTACCAAGAAGAACTAAAATTATTGATGCAATTTTGAATTACGATATTGAAGAAACTATTCAAAAAGAGTCAGTAATCATAACAGTTACTTTACAAGGTTATATTAAACGTGGTGCATTAAGTAACGTTAAACAGCAAAAAAGAGGTGGTAAAGGAAAATCTGGTATTGTTACAAGAGATGAAGACTCTGTTGTTAAAACATTATCTGTTAATACGCACACATCATTACTCTTTTTTTCAACCGAAGGTCTTGTTTATAAAATTAAAGCTTGGAAAATTCCCGAAGGATCAACTGCATCTAAAGGAAAATCATTATTCAATATTTTACCTTTAAAAAGCCACCAATCAATTAGCTCTATAATGGCATTTCCTGAAAATGATTGGAAAAATTTGCAAATAGTTTTTGCAACTGCCAAAGGTAAGATTAGAAAAAACAGTCTTGAAGATTTTTCATCTATTAATTCAGCTGGAAAAATTGCAATGAAACTTGATCCAAATGATAAAATTGTTGGTGTTGAAATTTGTAAAGATGATCAAAATATAATACTAAGTACAAAAAATGGAAAATGTATAAGATTCGAGTCAAAAAAATTAAGAATTTTTAAAGGAAGATCTTCTAAAGGAATAAAAGGTTTAGAATTAGCACCGAATGATGAAATTGTTTCTTTATCCATTATTGATCAAGTGAAGAATAAAAAAGACTCAAAAACAGAAGAGAGATTTATTTTATCTATAACTGAAAATGGTTATGGTAAAAAAACATTGCATAATGATTACAGGGTAACAAATAGAGGTGGAAAGGGAATTATAGGGATTGTTAATTCTCCAAGAAATGGAAATATATCCTCTAGCTTTCCAGTTTTAGAGGGTGATGAAGTTATGATCTCAACAAATAAAGGTAGAGTTATTAGAGTTGCTGTAAAAGAAATTAGAACAGCGGGAAGAAATACACAAGGCGTACGCATTATTAAATTATCGGGTGATGAAAAAGTAGTTTCAGCAATAAAAATTGATGATAACCTAGTGTAATGAAAAAAGTTGCTGTGTATCCAGGTACATTTGATCCTATTACATTTGGCCACATAGATGTTATTAAAAAATCCTTAAAATTATTTGAAAGAATTGTCATTGCAGTTTCAGATGGTGCAAATAAAAATTACTTATTTAATTCTGATGAAAGAATAGAAATCATTAAGAAAGCACTTTTCAAAGACTTAAAATTGAATAAGAGTAAAATTGAAATCATTTCGTTTCAGTCATTAACTACCGATCTTTGTAAAAAATATAAATCAAATATAATTTTAAGAGGCCTTAGAGCTGTTTCTGATTTTGAATATGAATTTCAATTAGCGGGTATGAATAGAAAATTAAATAACAATATTGAAACGATTTTTTTAATGTCAGATATAGAAAACCAGATTATTTCTTCTAGATTTGTAAAAGAAATTATTAAATTAAAAGGTGATATTAGAAAATTTACTACAAAAAGCACAATAAAGTCTTTAAAAGAAAAATATGAATAAATTTATAATCAAAATTTTACTTTTAATCTTTTTAACAACCAATAATGTAACTGCAAAGGAGAACATAATGATTTTAAAACTTAAAGATGGTGATGTAAAAATAGAACTTTTTGAGGACGTGGCACCTAATCACGTAAAAAGAATTAAACAACTCGCTGAAGAAGGTAAATATGATGGTGTAGTTTTTCACAGAGTAATTGATGGTTTCATGGCACAAACTGGTGATGTTAAGTTTGGAAATTCTAAAAGCGATGAGTTTGATCTAAGGCGAGCTGGTATGGGTGGTTCAGATCTTCCAGATCTTAAGGAAGAGTTCAGCAATTTACCTCATGAAAGAGGAACGTTATCAATGGCTCGTTCACAAGATCCAAATAGTGCTAATAGTCAATTTTTTATCTGTTTCAAAGAGGCTTCATTTTTAGATAGACAATACACGGTCTTTGGTAAAGTTATTGAAGGAATGGAATTTGTAGATAAGATTAAAAGAGGTGACCAAAATAATAACGGCTCAGTAACTAATCCAGATAAAATTATTAGTTTTAAATAATAATTTAAAAAAATTAATGACGTTAAAAAAATTTAATTTTAATGTCTTGGGAAATGATAGCTTTGCCAGAGCTGGTGTTATTGAAACTCATAGAGGAAATATTCAAACTCCAGCTTTCATGCCAGTTGGAACCCAGGCAACTGTTAAGGCCTGCTTAATTGAAGATGTTATAAATACAGGCTCAGAAATTATTCTTTGTAACACTTATCATTTAATGATTAGACCTGGAGTTGAAAGAATTATTAGCGCTGGTGGTCTTCATAAATTTATGAATTGCAAACTACCTATTCTTACAGACTCTGGAGGATTTCAAGTAATGTCTTTATCCAAACTAAATAAAGTTGATAGAGAAAAAGGTGCGATTTTTAATTCACATGTTGATGGAAAAAAATTTATTTTAAGCCCTGAAGAAAGTATCCGTATTCAAAAAGGATTAGACTCAGACATTGTAATGATTATGGACGAATGTCCAAAAAAAACTAGTGATTACGATATCATTAATAAATCAATGGAACTTTCTATTTATTGGGCCGAGAGATCAAAAATATCATTTGGCTCAAATCCCCACAAAGCTCTTTTTGGGATTATTCAAGGAGGATTATTCAAGGATCTTAGATTAAAGTCACTTAATGCCTTAACTAAGATTGACTTTGATGGTTATGCAATTGGAGGACTTGCAGTAGGTGAGACGCAAAAAGAAATGTTTAATGTTTTAGATGATATCAAAGAACATATGCCAAGTGATAAACCTCGATATTTAATGGGCGTTGGAACACCAACAGATATTCTTGGCGCTGTTAAAAGAGGTGTTGATATGTTTGATTGCGTTATGCCAACAAGATCTGGAAGAACAGGTCTAGCTTTTACTTGGAACGGCCGTTTAAATATAAAGAATAATAAATATAAAAATGACAATGAGCCATTAGATATTAATTGCTCTAATTTAAGTCTTAATAAATATTCTAAAAATTATTTAAACCACTTATTTAATACAAATGAAATTTTAGGTTCTACTCTTTTAACACTACATAATATCAACTTTTATCAAGAATTAATGTCTGCCATAAGAGATAATATTAGAAAGGGTACATTTAACAAGTTTCACGATGAATACATGGATAGGTTGTAATAAAAATATTTGCAATTTAACAAGTTATCGAATAAATAATTGTTTTTTGGTAATAAAATTTATTTAAGTTTAGATATTTTTTTATTGTTTAAATTTTTAAGTGTAAAGAAATTTAAAAATTTTAAAGAAGGCTTCACCAAAAGTTTTTTTTTAAAATGTGATAGAAAAAAACAAAATCTCAACTTTTTTAAATTCTATGCGGGCCCTTAGCTCAGTTGGTAGAGCAATTCCCTTTTAAGGAATGGGTCGATGGTTCGAGTCCATCAGGGCTCACCAAAAAAATAAAATTAACTAATATTAATTGGTGGATAATCAAGTATCACACTGTTTTCCCACTCTGAAAGATCTTTTATTCTTTTAGAAGAAGAGGGATGGGTACTCATAAACTGAGGTGGTTCTTTGCCTTTATTGGATTCTTTCATTCTTTCCCATAATTTTTTTGTTTCTCTAACATCAAATCCAGACAATGAAGCAAAAATCATTCCTAAATAATCAGCCTCGCTTTCTTGAGTTCTAGAGAAGGGATTCATTAATCCTATTTGAGATAACAAACCAACAGTATTCATGCCAGTTACTCTATTAACTTGAGATAATTTACCTCCTGAAAAAATATCAATAAGCTGAGTACTTGTGTTTAATAAAACACTTCTACTAGCTCTTTCAACAGAATGTTTTGCAACCGCATGGGCTATCTCATGACCCATCACTGAAGCTAAACCATCGGTATTTTTGGTAACCTTGAGAATTCCTGTATAGACGGCAATTTTACCACCTGGCATACACCAGGCATTTTTGATCTTTTTATTATCAATTAATATATACTCCCAATCAAAATTTACTGTAGGGTCATCTAGTCCTGCTCTATAAAAATATTCCGATATTGAATCTTCCATTCGTTTTCCAATATCTTTAATTTCGTTAAGTGTTTTTTTATCATCACTCATTTTTTCTTTTTCTTTTACTTTTTCATAAATTTGGGCTGCTTGAGCATTTAATTTAGCTTCAGGTATAATTTTGAACTGTCTACGATCTGTAATAGGTGTTGTAGAGCAAGCATTAATTAGTAGACCTGAACATCCACACCCCATTACATTTAAAAATTTTCTTCTATTCATTTTTTATAAAATTTGATAATTATATAATCAATATCAGATATGAATTTAAACAACAAAATATTATTAGTTCTTTTCATTATTTCAATTACATTTGTAATTTATTCTAGCTACAATTAATACAAAATGTCAAAAAAAAAAAAATCATTAACCCTGAAATTAAGAAATTATTTTTTTACTGGGGTAATTGTACTTGTTCCAATTGGATTTACACTTTATTTAAGTAAATTTTTAATCAATTTTTCAACAAAATTAGTTCCAGCTGGACTAAATCCAAACACTTATCTTCCTTATTCAATTCCTGGAATTGAAATAATTCTGACAATCATATTTATTACAATCGTAGGGGGTCTCTCATTATCTTTTATTGGGAAAAAATTTTTACAACTGGTTGATGATCTTTTTAAGAGAATACCTATTTTGAGAACAATATATTCTGCTATAGGTCAGATGACAGATTCATTTAGAGAGCAGGAAGGAAATAAAAAAAGTGTTGTTTTGGTTGAATATCCAAGAAAAGGCTCATGGGCGGTTGGTTTTGCTACCAAAGAAAATACTGGCGAAATAAAAACTAAAACTAAATTAAATCTTGTAAACGTTTTTGTTCCAACTACACCAAACCCCACAAGTGGTTTTTTACTGATGATACCTAAAGAAGAACTAGTTTATCTGGATATGACATTCGAAGAAGCATCAAAATTTATTGTTTCTGCAGGAACCTCAAATCCAAAAAATTAAACTATATCATTAATAATATCAGCTTGATCGTATAATTTTAGCAAAGGTCTATATTTTTCTATATTAATGTTTTCTTGTTCAATTTTTTTAATTTGTTTTTCTGCCAAGATAAATAAATCTTCATTTTGTATAGGATCAGCTAACCTAAAATTTTTAGTACCACTTTGTTTAAATCCTAATAAGTCGCCAAAACCTCTAAGTCTCATATCTTCTTCTGATATTTCAAAGCCATCATTAGAATTTTTCAATATATTGATCCTTTTTTTTGCATTGATACTTAAATTAGATTTAAATATTAAAATACAGCTTGCTTGTTTATTACCTCTACCAACACGACCTCTTAATTGATGGAGTTGCGATAAACCAAATTTATTAGCATTTTCAATTATAATTACATTGGCATTTGGAAAATCTATCCCAACTTCAATTATTGTTGTTGAAACTAATATTGAATATTTTTTATTAAGAAACTTATAAAGAATTTCCTCCTTTTCATCATTTTCAATTTTCCCATGAAGTAAGGCTACTTTATTGGGAAAGATTTTATTCAAATACTCATATTTATTAACAGATGATTGATGATCTAATTTTTTTGACTCTTCAATTAAAGGACATACCCAGAAAACTTGATTGCCCTCTGTAATTTCTTTTTTAACAAATTTGATAACATCGTCCATTTTAGTTTCTAGTTTACTATAAGTTTTAACTTCTTTACGATTATTAGGTTTTTCTCTAATTATTGATACATCCATGTCACCATAAACAGACATAGTTAAAGTTCTAGGTATAGGCGTTGCAGACATCAAGAGTACATCGCAATTATCTCCACCTTTGTCAGATAATAATTTTCTTTGTCTAACACCAAATTTATGCTGCTCATCAATAATTATATAGCCTAATTTATTAAACAATATTTTCTTTTGAAATATTGCATGGGTTCCAAAAATCATTTTAATTTTATTATTTTTTAATTCGTTTATAATTCTTTTCTTATCTATGTTTTCACTTTTACTTGAAAGTAATTCTATAGATATATTTTTAGGAAATAGTTTTTTAGCTAAGGTGAAGTGTTGTCTAGCTAATATTTCTGTGGGGGCCATTAGAGCCACTTGAAAATTTGAATTTATTACACTTAATGCAGAAATTAATGCTACAATAGTTTTTCCACTGCCTACATCACCTTGTAAAAGTCTAAACATTTTACTGTTTGAACTTAAGTCCTTATTGATATCGGTTAATGATTTTTTTTGATCATTTGTTAATTTAAAATTAAGTTTATTAATTATTTGGTTATATGAGTTATCTGTAATTTTTTTTGAAGTTTTTTTAATTTTCTTAATTTTTTTTCGAATTTCTGAGTTTACAAGAAATGATGCAAATATTTCATCGTAAGCTAGTCTTTGATAAAAGTTTGCTTTGTAATTTTCAATATTTTCTGGGTCATGTAATTTGATAATTGATTCATTCCAACTTTCATTTTTAAATCTTTCTAATATTTTTTTGTCATGCCATTCATTTAAGATAGGTAAATTCTCTAATATTTGTTTAATAATTTTATTATAATTTTTTTCAGTAATGCCTTCAGTAAGAGAATATTTATTATGAACTGTCTCTATTAATGAACTGTCCTGTGAAACGTATGTTGGATTTGTTATTTGATATTTGCCTCTAAAAGATGTGATTTTACCACTAATAGTAACCTCTTGATTAAGTGGTAAAATTTTTCTTACATATCCTTCATAACTATGAAAAAAAATACAATCAATTTTGCCAGTTTCATCTGAGCAATTCACTCTATTTGGCAAGTTTCTTACTCTAGGAAATTGATATTTCGCTGGTATTATTCTTATTGTTTGAACTTTATTAATTTGAAGGTCAGAAATTTTAGTGACTAAAGATCTATCCGTATAAGACTTTGGTAGTCTCCACAATAAATCAAAAATTGTATTAACTTTTTTTTTTTCAAAATATCCATGGTTTTTTTCCCAACACCATTTAATTTTGTAAGATCTGATAATAAATAGTCGTAATTATTCTTATTTTTCATGATAGATAGAATATAATAATAATTACAATGATTAATATAAAGGATTTAAAAAATAAAATAATTTATCGTGCTACTTATAGGGGCACTAAAGAAATGGATAAACTTTTAACTTCTTTTACTAAAAAATATATAAATAAACTTAATGAAAATGATCTCATGCTTTTAAACAATCTATTGGATAACGATGATGAAGATCTTTATAAACTAAATCACAATATACAAACAGACAAATTTTTTGAAAATAACAAAGTTATCGAATTATTTAAAAATTATGAATATAGATCAGATTAATGGCGGAGAGACTGAGATTCGAACTCAGGAAAGAGTTGCCCCTTTGCCGGTTTTCAAGACCGGTGCATTCAACCGCTCTGCCATCTCTCCGTTAGTGAGTGTTTTAACGAACAATCATAAATTTTCAACTTAAAATATCAATTTGTCTTTATTGAAAAGCTGTCTCGTACTAGTTTAGTACTAGTTTCATCCTATAAAATCCTAGCATATTAAGATAGGGTTTATTTGATGAAACGAAATGGTTTTACTCTAATAGAACTTTTAGTCGTAGTAGCTATTATCGGTATCCTCGCTGCAGTGGGAGTGGTTGCTTATAATGGGTATACGAGTAGTGCTAAAAGAAATGCCATCAAGTCAAATTTTAAATTAGTTGAAAAATATGTTTTAGCTGAATTAATGAAGTGCGAAATTGGTCACACTGAAGTTTTTACAAACGCAGGATCAAAAAAACTTAATTGTGGTGGAATTCAAGATTCCTGGAGAACCGCTAATGCAATGTATTTTGATCCTAGTCTTAAATTTTTAAACCCAATAGATAACGGAGTTTGGAATAGAGACAGCCAAAGAGCTGTTAGAAATGATGTTTATAAAGGTTCATCTATACCTGACAATATGATTGGATATATTTTTTTAAACTCTAAAGCTTGGCCTATATCTACTAGATCTTGCTTTGAAACTCCGTGCTCAAATACAGATAATGTTTTGACTTCAAGTATTAATTATCAATAAGATAGTCTGCAATCTTGATCATAAGCAACCAAAAAATTTATAAAGTGGAATAGAACAAAAGCTTTTAAATAAAAATTACGATCAGGGTACGACCAAATCTAATCTAAGCATTAATCAGCATTATAAATAAAGAGAAGTAGGAGAGTGGTAAGGGGTGTTCTGTTACCCGGTGCCCCAGACCAAATCTTCGTACTAGTCTAGTACTAGTTTGATAGCTTAGGCGAGTGAATAATAACTCATTTTTTAAAATTGAAGTTTTAAATTGATAAGTAAAATAGGGAAATGTATGTGTTACGATGTAAAGTGAGTAGGGGATTTCTAGGCTTTCAAGACCGGTGCATTCAACCACTCTGCCATCTCTCCGTAACATCGTTTTATTATCATAATTTTTTAATTCAACAATAAAATAGATAAATTGAATAAATAATGAGCTAATATTTGAAATATTTATAATGAAAAATAATAAATTCAATAAAGGTATTATTTTAACAGCTCTAGGATCTTTCTGGTGGGGAGTAATTGGTGTAATCTATTTTAAGTTTATTTCCTATACTGGCTCTATAGAAGTGGTAATTCATAGATGCGTATGGACAGCAGTAATGTTGATAATAACTACTTTTTATTTTTCAAAATGGAATATTTTTTTTGAAATAATATCCAGTATTAGAAATATAACTCTATTATTTTTTTCAAGTGTATTAATATTTCTCAATTGGGCGACCTGGATCTATGCTGTAGGAAATGAAAAAATTATAGATGCTAGTTTTGGATATTTTATTATGCCAATTTTGAGTGTTTTTTTAGGATATATTTTTTATGATGAAAAAATAAATCAAAAAAGAGGTCTGTCTATTATTTTGGTATTGATTTCAATAATTTTCTTATTGTTTAAAAACTTTGACTCAATACCTTGGGTTGGAATAATTGTAGGTGTAAGCTGGGGGCTTTATAATCTGATAAGAAAAAAGGTTAATGTAGATACAGATATTGGTCTATTAATAGAAAGCTTATTTATTTTACCATTTGCCTTGTTAGGATTTTATCTTTTATATCAAAATGGTCAAAATTATTTCAGTTTTAACAATGTACCATTAATGTTTTTATTAATGTTGGCCGGTCCAATGACAGTGATTCCTTTATTTTTATATGTAAGAGGTGTTGAACTGTCAGGATTAGGACCAACTGGAATGATTTTTTATATAACTCCTACATTTCAGTTTTTACTGGGTTTTTTTTACTATAATGAAACTTTTTCTCTCGATAAATCATTAAGTTTCATTTTAATTTGGATTGCTGTAATTATTTATTTAAAAGATTTATATGAAAATAATTAGATATTTATCGATAATATTTTTTATATTTTTTGCCAGCAACTTAATGGCTGATGAAAATGATTTTTCTAAATGGTTAAATAATTTTAAAATTTATGCTTTAAAACAAGGTGTTTCTGAAAAAACTTTTGACCTTGCAATGTCTGATGTTGTGTTTTTACCAAAGGTAATAAAGTATGACCGTTTTCAGCCTGAATTTTATGAGGATACAAAATTATACATATCCAAAAGAACTTCAGATCAAAAATTAAAGAAGGGAAGTGATATTTATAGGTCGAATAAAGATTTTATAAATCTTATTGATGATAAATTTTCTGTTGAAAAAGAGTTGCTTTTAGCACTAATGGGCATTGAAACTAATTTTGGAACTTATGTCGGCAAGATGGATATTTTATCATCTCTTGCTACATTGAGTTTTGATGAAAGAAGATCTGAGTTTTTCACAAAAGAACTTATTACAATACTTAAATTGATAGATAGTAAAAAAATTAATCATGATATCCTATATGGTTCTTGGGCAGGGGCTTTTGGATATTTTCAATTTATGCCTTCTACTATGGAGCGATATGCGATTGATTTTGATCAAAATAATATTATTGAATTAAAGTCAACAAAAGATGCTTTTGCTTCAGCTGCAAACTATATAAACAAAATAGGTTGGAAAAAAAATCAACCTTGTTTTATTAGAGTAAAATTAGATAAAAATGTGCCCCAAAATATATTAAATACATCAGCAAGAAATTTGCACAGCAAGCAAAAATTTAAGACATTAAAAAAGTATATAATTAAAAATGATAATTTTACAAATATTGACAATAATATGATAGCCTCAATTATTACCCCAGATAAAGATATTATTCCTGAAGCACAAAATTTAGAACCTGCCTATATTGTTTTTGAAAATTACGAAAAAATTCTACAATGGAATAGATCATTACGTTTTGCTCTAGCCGTTTGTACTTTAAAAGAAAAATTTGAAAATGTTCTATAAAAAGATATTTTTTTTTTATTTATGATATTTATAAGTAACTGTGCTAACATCAATCAAACAAAAATTCAGTCGACTCAATTTTTAGAAGATCCTTTTATTAATAAAGGGTTTGCACTTATTTATAACGAAAATCTTTTAAAGGAAAAAATAATTTCTAAAAAAATAGATGAGAGAAGCCTTATAATTTTTCAAAAAAATTTAAAAAAAAATACAAAAGTTAAAATTACCAATATAAAAAATAATAGATCAGTAATAGCAACCGTTGGAAATAGTGCTAATTATCCTTCTTTTAATAATTCCGTTTTATCAATCCGTATAGCAGATGAAATAAACTTAGATAAGAAGGAGCCATATGTTGAGATTAGAGAAATCCTAGAAAACTCAGTTTTTATTGCAAAAAAAGCTAAAACTTTTGAAGAAGAAAGAAAAGTTGCTAATAATGTACCAGTAAATAATATTAGTATTAGCGATTTAAATAGTACTCAAATTAAAAACTCAACTAAAGCTACAAATAAATTTTCTTACAAAATTAAAATAGCTGATTTTTATTTTAGAGATACAGCTTTGTTATTAATTGATAGAATTAACAACGAAATTAATGTGAAAGATGTTAAAATTGAAAAGATTATGGAAAATAAATATAGAGTTTATCTAGGTCCGTTCTATAACATTAATACTCTACAAAAATCTTTTAATGGTATAAACATATTAGAATTTGAAAACATTGAAATTATAAAATGAATAAAACAAAATTTTTCTTAGCATTATTTATACTTTTGTTATTTTCGTTTAATACAAAAGCTGAATTTAATATTAAGGCAAGAACAGCTATCCTACAAGATTATCTATCTGGTGAAATTTTATTTGAAAAAGAACCTAATAAATCAATCTATCCGGCTTCTATGACAAAAATCATGACTGCTATAATAGCTTTTGATTTAATTAAGAAAGGCGACTTAAGCTTAGATGAAAAATTTATTGTATCTGAAAATGCATGGCGATTATCATCGGCTGGTTATTCATCAATGTTTATCATGGTTGGCGATGAAGTTACTGTAGAAGATTTACTTAAAGGGATAATTATTGCCTCAGGTAATGATGCCTGTGTAGCTTTAGCTGAGGGTATCGCTGGCACAGAAGATGAATTTGCAATCATGATGACTGCTAAAGCAAAAGAAATTGGTATGGAAAATACTAATTTTGCTAATTCATCTGGAATAAATAATACAAAAAATTTATCTACCGTTAAGGACATATTAATTATGTCAAACTACCTTATAAAAAATTTTCCAGAAGAATATAAGATGTTTGCTGAAAAAGAATTTACTTGGGATAGAACCGGGGGTGATCCAATTACTCAAGGAAATAGAAATCCACTATTATATTCCTCACTTGGTGCAGACGGTATTAAAACTGGTTATTTAGCTGTTGAAAAATATTCTTTGGCTTCATCTGTTGAAAGAAATGGTAGAAGGCTAATTGCAGTTGGTAGTGGTTTTGATACAAAAAAAGATAGGTCTCGGGAAAGCTCAAAACTTATAACATGGGGATTGACAAATTTTGATTTGGTTAATGTTACACAAAGTGATGCACCTATTGAAGATGTTGAAGTATGGCTGGGCAAAAAAAATACAGTGAAGACCTATGTTAATAAAGATATTTATAAAGTAATTAACAAAGGAAGAAAAAGCTTATTAAAAGTTACAATAAAGTACAACGGTCCAATACATGCTCCTATTAAGAAAGATGATGTAATTGGCAAATTAAACCTAAGTTATAAAGGTGAATTTATTGAAGAATATGACTTATTAGCATTCGAAGATGTTAAAAAATTAAATATTTTCTCTAGATTAATGAAATCTATTAATTTTTTAATATGGGGCGATGTCTAAAAAACCAATTATTGTTTTTGAGGGTATAGAAGGGACTGGCAAATCTCATCATATTAAAAAAGTTGCTTTTTTTTTAAAAAAAAAATATTGCTTTTATAAAAATCAGAGAACCTGGTGGAAGTATTAATTCAGAGAAAATTAGAAAACTAATATTAGATAATAAATCTAACTTTAATAAAGAAACTGATTTGCTTTTATATTTATCTGCTAGAAGTGAAAATATTGAACTAATTAAAAAAAATAAAGGTAAAAAAATTATATTAATAGATCGTTTCTCCGATTCTACAATTGCTTATCAACATTATGGGATGGGAGTAAATCGTAAATTAATAGAAAATATCAACAATCATTTACTTAAAGATATAAAAATTGATTTTACTTTTTTGAATACAGTCAATAATTATAATATGAAAAAAAGACTTGGTCAGAGAAAAAGACTTAATAGATACGATAAGTTTGATACTAAATTTTATAATAAAGTTCAAAATGGCTTTATAAAACTATCAAAATCGAAACCTAAAAAATATATTAAGATTAATTCTAATATAAATATAAAGATTAATGAAAAAATTATATTGGATAAAGTCAAAAGTTTAATTTAAGGGTATGAATTTAGAACCTTCAGAAAATACGTCAATTTATGGCTATAAATATTTTTTTAATGAAATTATTCAACTTTATAATAATAAAAAAATGCCTAATAAGATTTTATTATCGGGTAAAAAAGGTTCAGGAAAATCCACTTTTGCCTATCATTTAGTCAATTTTTTTTTATCAAAAGATGAAGAATTAAAATATGATTTAATTGAAAATAAGATCAATTCTGAAAATAGATCCTTCAAGCTATTACAGAATAACTCTCATCCAAATTTTTATTTGATTGATTTGCTGGCTGAGAAAAAAAATATAGATGTTGGTCAGATAAGAGGAATGATCTCTTATACAAATAAATCTACTTTTAATAATCAAGATCGATTTATTATGATTGATAATGTTGAGTATCTTAATAAAAATTCTATAAATGCTTTACTTAAAATTATAGAAGAACCTAATGAAAATATTTATTTTATCTTAATTAATAATAGTGAAAAAAATATTCTGCCTACTTTAAAATCTAGATGCATCACATTTAAAATTCACTTTTCTTTTGATGAAATAGTTAATATATGCAATCAAATACTTAATCAAAATATTTTAAATAAATTAAATTATAATTTGATTAATTATTATTGTACTCCTGGTGAAATTATTAAATTAATCAACTTTGCAGAAGAAAAACAAATTAATCTTAGAGACCACGACCTTTCTTCTATAATAAGTTTAATTATTGAAAATACATATTATAAAAAAGATAGATTTATTAAAGAATTGTTAACTAATTTTATCGAACTATTTTTATTAAAAAAATATATAATATCAAATAATAAAAATCTATTATTAAATTTTTATCAAAGTTTTATTCAAAAAATTAATAATACTGAAAAATTCAATCTTGATGAAGAGAGTTTATTTTTAGAATTTAAATCAAAAATATTATAAATGAATAAAAATTTTTATATTACTACACCAATTTATTATCCTTCGGCAAAGCCACATATGGGACACGCATACTCAAGTATAGCAGCTGATTTTTTTGCTAGATTTAAACGTATTGATGGTTTTAAAGTACATTTTTTAACTGGGACAGATGAACATGGCTTAAAGATTCAAAGAGCAGCTGAAAGTAAAAATATAGATCCTCAAATTTTTTGTGATGAAATAAGTCAAACGTTTAGAAATTTGTCTAGTACATTAAATTTATCAAATACAGATTTTATTAGAACTACTGAAGATAGGCATAAAAAAACAGTCCAATATTTATGGTCACAACTTGAGAAAAATGATGATATCTACTTGTCTAAATATTCAGGGTGGTATTCTGTTTCAGACGAAGCTTTCTACACCGAAGAAGAGATTTCTGAAAAAGAAGATAATAAGATTGCTACTTCATCCGGATCTCTAGTTGAGTGGATTGAAGAAGAATCTTATTTTTTTCGTTTATCTAAATGGCAGGATAGCTTGCTTGAATATTATGAAAATAACCCAGATTTTATTTCACCAAAATCTAGAAAAAATGAAGTCATCAGTTTTGTAAAAAGTGGTTTAAAAGATTTATCAATAAGTCGTAAAGCTTTTTCTTGGGGGATTAAAGTTCCAAGTAATCCAGAACATGTTATCTATGTTTGGTTAGATGCATTAACTAACTATATTAGTGCTTTAAATTATCCAAATACAGATGATGATTTGTTTAAAAATTTTTGGCCTGCCTCAGTTCACTTAATAGGCAAAGATATATTAAGATTCCATGCTGTTTACTGGCCAGCTTTTTTAATGGCAGCAAAAATTACATTACCAAATAAAGTTTATGGTCATGGTTGGATTTTGTCTGGCGATGAAAAAATGTCAAAATCAAAAGGTAATATACTTGACCCTCTTGATATTATTGAAACTTATGGCCTTGACCCCTTGAGATATTATTTAATTAAAGAGGTTTCTTTTGGTAATGACGGTAATATTTCTCAGGACAGGTTGGAAGACTGTATTAATAGTGATCTTGCAAATAATTATGGCAATTTATGCCAAAGAGTTACAGCATTTGCTGAAAAAAATTGTCAATCCAAAGTTCCCGATATCAAAAATTTTATTGAGGAGGACTTATTAATGTTAAATAAATTTTCAAATAATATATCTTTGATACGTAAAGAAATTGATAATCAAAACATAAATTACTATATTAACTTTATTATTAACGCACTATTTGAAGCAAATAAATACTTTAATGATCAAGAACCTTGGAAAAAAAAAGATGACCCACAAAGACTTGCTACAATAATATATACATCTCTTGAAATGATTAGAAAAATTACTTTCATGCTTTATCCTATTATTCCAGAGTCAGCCATCAAAGCTCTAAATATATTTGGTTTTAAAGAAGAAGACATTGACTTTAATTCTATAGGAGAAAATAATTTTCTTAAGTCGGGAGAAATAATTAATAAAATTGATATTTTGTTTAAAAAGATTGAAAAAAATGATTGATTCACATTGTCACTTAGATCATGAACCACTTTTAGAAAATTTGGACGAAGTTATTAAAAGGTCTAAAGAAGTAGGTATAACTAAATTGTTAACAATATGTACTACATTAGATAGTTTTAATAGAATTAAAGAAATTATAAAAAGAGATCCAATTATATATGGAACATTTGGAATCCATCCTCATGAAACTAACGAAAATTTATCAGTAGATAAAAATTTCATAATCAAAGAAGTTAACCAAAATGACAAGATAATTGGGGTGGGAGAAACAGGATTAGATTTTTTTTATGACCATAGTGATAGAGAAAAGCAAATAAGTTGTTTTAAGGCGCATATTGATGCTGCAATAGCCCTTGATAAGCCCATTATTATTCATTCAAGGGAGGCAGAAGAGGAAACTTACCAAATTCTAAAATCTTACAAGTCACAAGGATTAAAGATTTTGATGCATTGTTTTACGGGCTCTACAACTTTTGCTAATAAATTATTAGATTTAGATGCATTTTTTTCTGCAAGTGGGATAATCACATTTAAGAATAGTCTTGAATTACAAGATACATTCAAAACGATTCCCTTAAATAAACTTCTTGTAGAAACTGATAGTCCTTTCTTAGCCCCTATACCTATGAGAGGAAAAAAAAATGAACCTAGCTTTGTTAAATATACACTTGAAAAATTATCTTTAATTAAAAATCAAACTATTAAAGATATGTCAGATTTGACAACTGATAATTTTAATAGACTTTTTGATTTTTAATGTCAGTTAAATTTGTCATACTCGGTAGTGGGAGTTCAATGGGTGTACCCCGTGCGGATGGTTATTCTGGTAATTGTGACCTAAGAAATAAAAAAAACTTTAGAACACGATGTTCTGCCTTAATTAAATTTGAAAATCAAAACATCTTAATTGATACTTCTCCTGATTTAAGAACACAACTTTTACAAAATAAAATCAAAAACATTAGTAGAGTTTTTTATACTCATCTTCATGCTGATCAAACTCATGGTATTAATGATTTAAGACCTTTTTTTTTGATTAATAAAAAACAAATTCCTGTATATGCAGATAATCTTACAACTAAATATTTGCTATCAACTTTTGGTTATTGTTTTAAATCATCTCATGAATATCCATCAACACTAAAGATTAACCCTCTTAAAAATAAACATATGTTTATTAATAAGAATAAAAAAATTTTAATTGAATCCATGCCAGTCGAACATGGTAAAATTAAAAGTGTTTGTTATATAATTAATAAAAAATTAGCTTATGCTAGTGATATAAGTTTATTTTTTAAAAAAGATTATAAAAGATTAAAAAAAATTGATTACTTAATTATTGATTGCTTATGGTATAGAAATCATTCTGCTCATTTTAATCTAGATCAAGTCTTAGAATTGGTTAAAGATCTTTCACCAAAAAAAACAATTTTGACAAATATGCATAGCGATCTTGATTATGATAAGCTAAAAAAAAAATTACCAAAAAAAGTTATTCCTGGTTTTGATGGACTAACAGTAAATTTATAATACCGACTCTATCTTATTAATAATTTTTCCAGACATGGGCGTTACAAAAGAATTAAAAGTGTCTTCTATTTTACCCTCTTTATTAATCAATATTTTATGAAAATTCCATTTTGGAACTGTTGAGGCGCCATAATTTTTCTTGGCCCATTTATATATTTCGTGAGCATTGTCTCCTTTAACATCAACTTTATCTGTCAATGGAAAAGTAATGTTAAAATTAGTTTCACAAAAATCTTTGATTTCTGTATTAGATCCTGGTTCTTGACCTCCAAATTGATTAGATGGTACTCCTATAACATAAAAACCTTTTTCTCTATATTTTTCGAATAGCTCCTGTAATCCAGTATATTGTTTTGTAAAACCACACTTACTAGCTACGTTTACTAGTAAAATAGTTTTTCCTTTGTATTGATTTAAATGAATAGCTTCATTGTTTATATTTTTGATCGTATGATCAAAAAATATTTTTTCATATTTTGCATCAACCTTGTTAATAAAAAAAGAGAACATTAATATTGTTAATATAATTATGAAATTTTTACTATTATACATGATTTATTTTTTAGAGGCATACAATAAAATAAAATAGCCAAATATAGTTGATAAAAGAGAACCAGAAAGAACACCAATTTTTACACCATCCATATACTGATTATTTTCAACAAATGCTAAATTTCCAACAAACAAACTCATAGTAAAACCAATACCAGTTAATATTGAAACACCATATAAACTTAACCAGTCAGACTTATCGGGCATTTGTGCTGCTCCTAATTTTACTGCAAGATATGATATAACCATCACACCAACTTGCTTACCAACAAATAGTCCTAAAAGTATACCCAATGGAACAGGGGCCAACAAACTAGAAAATGATAATCCTGTTAAATTAACACCAGCATTTGCAAAAGCAAATATTGGCATAATGATGAAGGCTACATAAGGGCTTATTGCGTGCTCAAGTTTAATTAATAAAGAAAAGTCTTTTTCTTTAACTCTATGAGGTATCGTTGATGCAAGTAAAACACCTGCTATAGTCGCATGAATACCAGACTTGTAAGTAAAAAACCACATAAAGGATCCAATTATCAAATAAGGAATGAATTTCTTAATTCCAAACTTATTTAATGTTAGTAACGAAATATAAGAAATCAAAATTAAACTTAAATAACTTATACTTAGATCTCCTGAATAGAAAAAAGCAATAATTAATATAGCACCAAGATCATCAATAATTGCCAAAGCAGTTAAAAAAATCTTTAATGAAATTGGAACTCTTGATCCTAATAAAGATAATATACCTAAAGAGAAAGCAATATCTGTCGCTGAGGGTATAGCCCAACCATTTAATGTTTCTGAATTACCAAGATTTATTGAAACATAAACTAGTGCAGGAATTACCATTCCTCCAACAGCACCTATGATTGGAAGTAGTGCTTTTTTTAGATTAGAAAGCTCACCTTGTATAAATTCTCTTTTAATCTCTAAAGTAACAAAAAAGAAAAAAACAGCCATCAATAAGTCGTTAATCCAATGATGAACAGAAAGTTTTAAGCCAAAATTGTTTACACCAATAAACAAATATTGTTCAAGAGTGCTAAAATATAATTCACTTAGATTTGAATTACTTATTACAAGAGCAATTATTGCAGCGATCAATAAAACTAATCCACTTGCTGCCTCCAATTGAAAAAACCATTTAAAGGGTTTTGATAAGGTTTTGATCATAAATTAAAATAAATCTTGAATAAATAGACCTATATCCCTAAAGGTTTCATACAAATTATAAAGTAAAAGTTCAGTATTTGGGACAATTTTTCCTAAAGGTTTTTTAAAAGTATCTATAATAATAATAAAAGCAGCAAAAGATATTATTGAGACAACTAATATATTTAATATTCTATAATTTTTTTTATTAGGCAAGGGTTCAATAATTTTTTCCTCTTTAACATTTTTTATTTCTTCATTTGAGGATTTTTCAGAAGAATTAGCATGATCCTCTTTTGGAGATATAGTCTCTTCTTTTTTATTATCTTGAATTTTAGGTATAGCTACTTCTTGAGGCGTCTCTTCTTTTTTATTATCTTGAATTTTAGGTATAGCTACTTCTTGAGGCGTCTCTATTTTTTTTTTTAAAAAACCATGTATTGTTACAAGCACTACACTGTAACAGACGACCTTCTTCTGGAATTAGATTTGCGTCTAAATCAAACTTTTTATGACAATTGTTACATTGAACGATCATATAGTCTGTATATATGATTCTTGTGAAAAAGCCTTATTTTTGATGTTCTTTATTCTTTGAAATTATGAATATCTAATGTATTAGTACCTCAATCGGGGCGTAGCGCAGCCTGGTAGCGCATCTGGTTTGGGACCAGAGGGTCGCAGGTTCAAATCCTGCCGCCCCGACCATTTTATGAAAAAAGCAATAATTTATATTCCAACAAAAAACTCAATGCAGTCTGGACTTGGTAAATCTTATAAATGGCTTATTAGATTTGAAACAAATGACTCGGGATTAAATCCTTTAATGGGATGGGAATCTAGTTCAGATACATTATCGGAATTAAATTTAGAATTTTCTACAAAAGAGTTAGCCATTGAGTATGCAAAAAAAAATAAAATAGATTTTGAAATAATCGAACCTCAAAAAAGAAAAACTGTTAAAAAGTCTTATGCAGATAATTTCCTGAAATAAAAAAATGTTTAAATTTTTTACTCAAAGAAAATGGCAACTATGGTCGTGGGTTGGATCTATTGTTATTCTTTTATCTCTTTGGATACAGGTTCAAATTGATGTAAAAATTAATGAATGGTTTGGTCAATTTTATGACATGATACAAAAAGCATTGGCAGCACCAAATTCAATCACTATAGAGGAATATTGGGCTAGCTTATTATCATTTATAACACTTGCAGGCATTTATGTGGCCCTTGCTACTATTGTTGCTTTTTTCACAGCACACTATTTATTTCGTTGGAGAACTGCAATGGTTGAATGGTATCATGGCGTATATGATAAAGCTCGAACTATAGAGGGTGCTTCACAAAGAGTTCAAGAAGATACAATTAAGTTTTCAAGAATTATGGAGGGTTTGGGTACAAGTCTTATAGAGGCAATAATGATGATTATTGAATTTACGCCAATTTTATTTGGACTGAGTATTGGTATACCCATATTGTTTTTTGGTGACTGGAATTATGGTTTAATAGTGGGGGCTTTTATTTGGACAATAGGCGGAACTTTATTTTTGATCGTATTAGGTATTATTTTAAGACTTGTAGGAGTTGAATATGATTTACAAAAACAAGAGGCGGCATATAGAAAATTATTGGTAATTGCTGAAGATGATATGACTATAAGACCAAAAAATATTAACGAATTATTTGATGATGTAAGAAAAATTCATTATTTGTCATATTTAAGATATCTATATTTTAACCTTGGTAGGATAGCTTATTTACAAGCAAATGTATTATCCGCTTATGTTTTTTTAGCACCAGCCATTGTTGCGGGATTGGTTACACTTGGTGTAATGCAACAGATTATTAGAGCATTTGGCAGAGTA
Source organism: Candidatus Pelagibacter sp. PS_41 (assembly GCF_059417725.1). NCBI lineage: Bacteria > Pseudomonadati > Pseudomonadota > Alphaproteobacteria > Candidatus Pelagibacterales > Candidatus Pelagibacteraceae > Candidatus Pelagibacter > Candidatus Pelagibacter sp. PS_41. Next base: position 542,536 of record NZ_CM182062.1, read on the forward strand.
GAGGGATCAATGCAGTATATATTTAAATCCTGGCCAACAATCATTGAGCTTGCTAGTGTTTATAAACGTTTGAGAGAATTTGAGTCTAAAATTAATTCATCAAAAACATTTGAAGAAAAAATTTAATGTCATTAGACAAAAAGTATATTGAACACTTTGTAAATGTTTCATCTAAAGCAGCATTGGCTTCATCTTATTTAGTTGGAAAAAAGGATAAAGTTGCAGCTGATCAAGCTGCAGTGGATGCTATGAGAATTGAGCTTAATAAAATAGACATGAATGGTACTATTGTTATTGGTGAAGGAGCTTTAGATGATGCACCACTTTTATATACAGGTGAAAAACTAGGAAATAAAAAAGGACCCGAACTTGATATTGCAGTTGATCCACTCGAAGGAACAAATTTTGCCGCAAATAATCTACCAGGTGCGATCTCTGTAATAGCAGTTTCAGAAAAGGGAAATCTTTTTAATGCGCCAGAAACATATATGGATAAAATTGCTACAGGTAAAATAGAAAAAGGTCTAGTTGATCTTGATTTTTCAATAAAGAAAAATATTTCAAATTTAGCAGAATTTTTAAATAAAGAAATTTCATCTATTACAGCCTGCGTATTGGATAGGCCAAGACATAAAAAAATTATTGAAGAGTTAAAACAGCTTAATGTTAAAATTAAGCTTATTACTGATGGAGATGTTTTGGGTGCTTTATATGTTTCAAATCCCAAATATAATGTGGATATATTTTTAGGTGTTGGTGGTGGTCCAGAAGGTGTTTTGGCAGCTTCTGCTCTTGATGCTTTTAATTGTCATTTTCAAGGAAGATTTATTTTTGATAATGATAAAGATATTAATGAAGCAAAAATAATGGGTATTAAAGATTTAGATAAAAAATATGAATTAAAGGAAATTGTTAAGGGAGATTCGATTTTCTGTGCAACAGGAATAACTTCAAGCGAGGTATTATCAGGTATTCATATAAAAGGTAATAGGTATAATTCAGAAACTCTAGTTACACATAAAAATACTAATTTTAGGGAAATCTTAAAAAGATCAAATATACTTGAAGAATGATTTCAGTTTCGGGTAAAAACTGGGAAGAAATAAAAATTAATCAAAATTTAGTAAACAAGTTAAAGCAAGATTATGGTTTTAATGATATTTTATCCAGATTAATTATTTCAAGAAAATTTAATGAAGAAGAGATTGCCTCAATAAATAACAATCTCAATCTTAATAATGTTTTTCTTAATACAGATGATTTTAAAAGATCAGTTCATCTAGTTTTAGAGTCTATAAATAAAAAAGAAAAAATATGTATTTTAGGTGACTATGATGTGGATGGGTCTGCAGCAACATCATTATTTGTAAAATTTCTTGATGATATAAAACACCCATATTTCTATTATATACCTGACAGAGAAAAAGATGGCTACGGTGCAACTAAAAAACTTTTTCAAAAATTAATATTAAGAAATCCCAAATTAGTTATCATGGTTGACTGTGGCTCAACATCTAATGAGGCTATTGATTTTTTAAATGAAAAAAAAATAAAGTCTCTAATAATTGATCACCATGAAATTAATAAACCGTTTCCTGATGCTAACTCAATTATAAATCCAAAAAAAAATAATGGTTATAATGAATATGATTATTTATGTGCAACAACACTTACTTATTTTTTCTTAGATCTATTAATTAAGGAAATCAAGTGTAACATTATAATTAAAGATTATTTAATTTATGTTTTATTAGCAACGGTATGTGATGTAATGCCTATAAGAAAACTCAATAGATTGATTGCAATAAATGTGCTTAATAATTTTGATATTGAAAAAAATCTTACAATTAAAACATTATTTGAATTAAATAATAAGAAAAACAAAATTAGTATTAATGATCTTGGCTATTTAATTGGACCAATTTTAAATGCTGGTGGAAGATTGGGCAAATCTGAATATGCTACAGAAGTACTATCATCAACTAATGATAAAATCATAAATGATAAGTGTAATGATTTAATAAAATTGAATGAAAAAAGAAAACAAATTGAAAATTTAATATTAAATGAGATTAATTTTAAAAAAATTGAAGAAAATAATAAAGATGTAATTATCTACTATAGTCCAAATATTAACGAGGGTTTAATTGGAATTATTGCAGCAAGATTGAAGGATTTTTTTAACAAACCAGCTATTGTTATAACTTCATCAAATAATTTGTTAAAAGGATCTGCAAGATCAGTTTATAATTACAATATTGGACGTGTTATTAAGAATTTGTTTGATGAAGATATCATTATTGGAGGAGGGGGTCATAATATGGCCGCTGGATTTACTTTGAAAAAAGAAAATCTTAAAATATTTTGTGAATATATATCGGATGATTTTTTAAAAACTATAAATTTGAGAAATAATACTTTTTATTATGATTCAGAAATTTCATCTCATTCATTAAGGCAAGAATTTTATGAAAACTTAAAAAGATTGGAACCTTTTGGAACTGGAAACATGTTACCGACATTTTTAATAAAAGATTTAAAAATACTAAAATCAAAAATATTGAATAACAGCCATATATCAATGATATTAAAATCAAAAACAGGATTTTCTATAAAATCCATATCCTTTAATACTATTAATGCAAAGATGGCGGATTACTTAATAGGGTATAAAAAAAATATTAATGTTATAGGGCAAATTAGTGAAAACATATGGAATAATAAAAAAAATCTGCAATTAACTATTAGAGACATCATACTATAGTTTATAGCGCTTGATAAATAATGACTTTTAAAATAAAAGATCACAACGTGGTCCCTTCGTCTATCGGTTAGGACAGCTGGTTTTCATCCTGCAAAGGGGGGTTCGATTCCCCCAGGGACCGCCATAAATATGAAATATTCTGTATACATGATTTTATCTAAAATCAACAACAGACACGTTTCTTATGTTGGATACACTAATAATATACAAAAACGTCTTCTTTTACATAACACTTCAAAAGGAGCTAAATTTACCAGAGGTAAAACATGGAAACTTATATATTCAAAAACTTATTATGATAAAAGTGAAGCTATGAGAGAAGAATTTAAATTAAAAAAAAATTATCTAAAAAGAAATATTTTAAAAACAAAATTTTTAAATAAAAATGAAATTAATTAAAACCAAATTTGCTAGTGGACCTAAAATTTTAAAAACTAAAATTTTCAAAGATAGAAGGGGTTTTTTAAAAGAAACTTTTCAACATAAGATAATAAAGAATAAATTTCCTTTTGATATTATGTCTTTTTCTAAAAAGAATGTTTTAAGAGGTTTACATTTACAGTTAGTTAATTCACAAGCAAAGCTAATTACTGTTGCAAACGGAAAAATTTTTGATGTTGCGGTAGATTTGAGAAAAAATTCTAAAACATTTGGTAAACATATGTCAATTATAATATCTCATAACGATGATTTTTCTTTTTATATACCGGAAGGTTTTGCTCATGGTTTTGTTTGTTTAAGCAAAACATGTACTGTTAATTATAAATGTTCAAATTATAGACATTCTAAATCAGAAAGAACAATTTCTTGGAATGACAAAAATTTAAAGATTAAGTGGCCGATTAAAAAACCAATTTTATCTGATAAAGATAAAAATGCTCCAAGTTTAAGTGAATTTAAAAAAAAATATTTTTAAAACTAAATGAAAATTTCTATTTTACTACCTTATAAAGAAAACTTTTCACCCACTTATCCCGGTGCAGTCTCATTATTTGTAAAAGCCACAAATAAAGTTAGTAGATTCAAAAAGAACATTACTGTTTATGGATCAACTAATCATAAAATGAAACTATCATCTAATTATACCAATATTCATCTAAAGAAAAAATTCTTAACAAGTCAATCTAAAGACTATGTTCAAAAATTTTTTGATATTATTAAAGATAATCCTTCTGATATTATAGAAGTACATAACAGACCAATATATGTAAATAAATTAATTGAATTAAAATGTAATATTGTCTTATACTTTCACAATGATCCTATTAGTATGGTTGGATCAAAAACAGTAAAAGAAAGATTAAATTTACTTAATATTTGTTCAAAGATTATTTTCAACAGTGAGTGGTCAAAAAAACAATACCTAAAAGATTTGAAAAGTTTTTTTCATAAATCAAAAAAACTAGAAGTAATACATCAATCTATATCAAAGAAGAAAATTAATATTTTAAAAAAAGATAAATTAATATCTTTTGTGGGTAAATTAAATCGTGCTAAAGGGTATGATATTTTTGGTGAAGCTATTGTTAAGATATTAAATAAATATCCTGACTGGAAATCCGTTGTAATAGGTGATGAGCCAAGAGAAAAATTACTATATAAACATAAAAACTTAAAAAATTTAGGATTTCAAAGCCATAGTACCGTTTTAAATAATTTTGACAAAACTAGTATTGCCGTTGCTTGTTCAAGGTGGGAAGAACCTTTTGGAAGGACAAGCTTAGAAGCAGCTAGTAGAGGATGCGCTGTAATTATATCTAATAGAGGAGGCTTACCAGAAACCATTACTAATGGTATAATTTTAAGAAATTTAAATTCTAATTCATTATTTTTTGAAATTGAAAAATTAATAAAAAATAAATCAAAACTTTATTATCTTCAAAAACAATCATCAAAAAATTTTTATCTAACGGATAATTATATTTCTCATAAAATTGATAAATATCGCAATGATTTAATTTCATCGTTAAAATTAAACATAATTAAATCATCTAATTTAAATAAAATTAAAATCTTACATGTTACAAATTTTAATGAAAGACATAATGGAAGATTATTTTACAATACTGGAAAGAGGTTAAATAATGGTTTGATAAGGCTTAATCATAGCGTTCTTGAATTTAGTGATCGTGATATTGTAAGTTATTATAGAAATTTAAATGATCTTGATGGATCAAAAAAACTTAATAATAAATTGATAGAAGTTATTTCTAATTATGTCCCTGATATAATTATTCTTGGTCATGCAGATTTGATTAAAGTTGAAACATTAAAATATATTAAAAAAAACTACCCTAATATTAAAATGGCTCAATGGTTCTTAGATAGAATGGATAGTCATTGGATAAAAAATAAAAAAAGATTTTTAGACAAAATTCATATTATGGATGCTAGTTTTTGTACCACCGATCCAAAAGCTCTTAAATTAGATGCAAAACATAATGTTTTTTATTTACCTAACCCAGTCGATACATCTTTTGAAACTTTAAAAAATTATCAAAATAAAAATTTTAATAATGATGTTTTTTTTGCAATGAGCCATGGTGTTCATAGAGGTATATTAAAAAAAGGTAAATTTGATGAAAGAGAAAATATCATTAATAGATTAATCAAATTAACACCCGATTTAAGGTTTGATATTTATGGAATGAATGGAAATCAACCAATTTGGGCAGACAATTATATGAGTGCTATTTCTCAGTCAAAAATTGGTCTTAATTTAAGTCAAGGCAAAGCAACAAAGTACTATAGTAGTGATAGATTTTCACAATTAATAGGTAATGGTTTATTGGTTATGATTGATGAAAAAACTAAAATGAATGATTTTTTTAATAAAAATGAAATTGTTTTATATAAAAATATCTCTGATTTATCTGAAAAATTAATTAAATATAGTTTTGACAATAAATTGAGGTCCTCTATTGCAAAAAAAGGTAGAGATAAATATTTTAAATATTTTAACTCAACAACAGTTGCGGACTTTATAATTAGTAAAACATTCAATATTAATAAAAAATTTTTTTGGGAAAAAATTAATTAGTGTTTTCAATAATCATACCCACATTTAATAACATAAAATACTTAAAATTATGTATTGAAAGTATTAGAAAAAATTCAATATTTATACATGAGATAATTCCACATATTAATGAAGGCGCTGATGGTACAGAAGAATATTTAATAAGTGAAAATATTAAATATACAATTACCAAATATAATGCTGGTATTTGTGAGGGCGTTAATACTGCAGCAAAAAAAGCAACTACAAATTATATATTGTACGCACATGATGACTTTTATTTTTTACCCAGATGGGATGAGGTTTTATTAAAAGAGATTAAAAAAATACCACATAATAAATTTTATTTATCAGGAATTATGATGAATAATGGTCCTTTAAAATTAGACTGTGGAAATAATTTGAATGATTTTAATGAAAAAAAATTATTAGAAAATTATAATAAAGTTAATCATTTCAATTTTCAAGGCTCTACATGGGCTCCACACTTAATTCACAAAGATTTATGGAATAAAGTTGGAGGATTTAGCGAAGAATATTTCCCAGGTACAGGATCAGATCCAGATCTAAATATGAAGCTATGGAATGAGGGTGTGAGAATTTTTAAAGGTATAAATAATTGTAAAGTTTATCATTTTGGATCAATAGTAACTCGTAAATACAAGAATCACCCTACGATAAAGACTGAATCAGGCAGTAGGGGAGGTAAAATTTTTTTATTGAAATGGGGTATGTCAATTAAATTTTTTAAACACTTTTATCTTAAATCAGATCAAATTTACAATGGACCACTTTCAAATCCAAAAAAAAATTTCCCTTTTTTATATAATTTGTTTATAGATAAGGTTTATTGTTCTTATTTAAAACTATTTTTTAAATCAAATATTTAATTATGAAAATTTATTATGGTAAGGCTGTTTATGATAAAAAAGAAATAAATGCTGCTATAAAAGTTTTAAAAAATAAGTCTTTAACTTTAATTGATGGTCCTTCAGTAAAAGAGTTAGAATATAAAATTTCAAAACTTTTTGGAAAAAAATATGGACTAATGGTTAATTCAGGATCTTCTGCTAACTTATTAGCTCTATCATCATTTAATTTTAAAAAAGGTTCTGAAATAATCACACCAACATTAACTTTTTCTACAACCGTGGCTCCGATCTACCAACTTGGTCTAATACCTCATTTTATAGATGTTGAAAAATCTTCATTTTTATCTCGCGTAGATCAAATTGAAAGATGTATAAATAATAAAACTGCTGCAATAATGATTCCTAATTTATTAGGCAATGTTCCAAACTGGAAAAAAATTTATAATATTGCTAAAAAATATAATTTAAAAGTAATTGAAGACTCTGCTGATACTATTGGTTACACATACAATAACAATAATTTGGGAAAATATTCTGATGCTAGTACAAATAGCATGTACGCTTCACACATAATAACTGGGGCAGGTTTTGGGGGTATCGTTTGCTTTAATGACAAAAAATTATACGAAAATGCAAAACTTCTAAGAGGTTGGGGTAGATCTTCGGCAGTTTTCAATGAGTCTGAGGGTATTTATGAAAGATTTAATAAAAAAGTTGATGGGATTCCTTATGATGGAAAATATATTTTTTCCAAAATGGGTTATAATTTTCTCCCATCTGAAATTTCTGCTGCTTTTGCATTAGAGCAATTAAAAAAACTAAAGAAAAATATTAATTCTAGATGCAAAAATTTTGAAATGATTAATAATTTTTTTAAAAAATTTGAGTCTTTATTTATTTTACCAACACAATTCAAAGGTTTAAAAACTGGATGGTTGGCCTATCCACTTATTATAAGAGATGAAAAAAAAATCAAAAGAACTGAAATTCAGATTTTTTTAGAAAAGAGTAACATTCAAACAAGGACAATCTTTACAGGAAATATTTTAAGACAACCAATTATGAAATCGATGATATATAAAAAAACTTTAAATTCACACGTCAACAGCGACAATATAATGAAAAATGGCTTACTTATTGGTTGCCATCATGGGTTAACACAAAATGATATCGACTATATGTTAGCTAAATTTACTTTATTTTTAAAAAGAAAAAGATTAATTTAATTATAGCCTTTTATTTGACCCCAGTCCTTTTAGTGAATGGATAAAACCATCTAATCTATTTTTGTATTTTTCTTTTTTTTTTGGATCTTTTTTTAAAGTATACAAATTTATTCTATAAAAAATTCTTATTATTGTTGGTATAAATAAAATTATAGCAATTATTTTACCATAATGTTTATTATAAAAATAAAATTTAGACCATACAAAATGCCAAGAATAAAGATTTTCTAATCTATCAATTTCTTCTTTATTATTTGCATTTACAACTCCTGAATCGGCTCCTCTTGTATGATAAACTTTTGCTTCATTAATTTGAAAGATTTTGTAACCTTTTTTTTTTGCTCTTTTTGCAAAATCTGTTTCTTCAAAATACAAAAAAATATTTTCATCAAATCCTCCAATGTCATCAAAAGTAGTGGCATCAAATAACATTGCTGAACCACTAATACTGTCTATATGATCAATTTTTTTATAAATATCAGATTGTTTATGACTTTTTTGTGTCACTCCTAAAAATCTTGGTCCTAATGCTCCAAATTTTTCTGTAAGTTTTATTTTATCTAAAAAAATATCTATAAATATATCATCAGGTTTTTTTATATCAGGACTAAATACAAAAAAAAAATTTGTTTTAACAAATTTTCTTGCAAAATTTATTGCTGCTCCATACCCTTTATTTTCCATAAATTTTATTTCGACATTATTAAGCAATTTAATTTTATCTTTTAAATTTTGATCATTTGAATTATCAATTATTAAGAATTTTATTTTTTCTGAAAAATTTTTTATGAATTGAATTACTAATTCTTCACTATTGTGACTTATTAATACAATCGTTATTTCATTTTTGTTAATCAATTTTATATCTTCAATTTATTTAAAGGATTATTTTTAAATAAATTTGCCTCCTTAATATATCTTCTCACCATTTCGGGTGATTTATGACCTGTCATTGCCATTATACTTCTCTCTTCTGCTCCCGCGTCGGCTGCTGATGTAGCAAAACCCGATCTTAAACTGTGCCCAGAATAATTTTTACTATTTATACCTGCTAATGTAAGATATTTTTTTATTAGAAGGGCTACAGTTTGGTCGGTTAATCTATTATTTGATAAGTTGAAACTTTTTGAAAATCTTCTAAATAAAGGACCTGAATTAATATTTGAAATATTAATCCACTTTTTGAGCGATATTACTGGACAATATTGTGTATTATTAAAGTAGGGTAGTGCTTTCACTGAACCTTCGCCAAACTGATCTGTTTTTGATTTTTTTAGGTTAATTTTAAGCCCTTCTGATACAAAATCTAAGTCTTGATAATCTAATGAGACTATTTCATTTCTTCTAAATCCACCTGAAAATCCAATTAATATAATTGATCTATCTCTAGATTTTTTGATTTCATTTCCCAGCTCTTCGTCAATAACATTAATTACCTTTATTAAATCATTGATTAATATAGGTTTTTTACCTCTTTGAACGCTTCCTTTCCTTCTTTTAATTCCCATTACATTTTCTAAGATTATTGGGTGCTTTGTATCTAAATAATGCCCTTTTAACTTATGAATTATCCCAATTGATACTAATCTTCTTTTCAATGTACTCATTTTAAAGTCTTTAGTAGATAAATGTGTTAAATATAATGAAACAATTTTTGCTTCAGACGGTAAAGATTTAAATCCGTTCTGTGCACAAAATAAACTAAAATCATTAAAATCAGACTTATAAGCACGTACAGTGTTGTTGGCTTTAGAGTTTTTTAGGTTTAATAAAGTTTCTTCTTGTAAAGCTTTTATGTCAGTTATTAAATTATTCATAATTAGTATTGATAACCATTAATTATCGTTAGTAATATATTAAGTGATTTTATAAGTCAATAGTTTAATTTAAAAAAATGATTAGAAAATTGAATAAGGATGACTTTAAAAGATGGTCAGATTTATATCAAGCATATGCAAATTTCTACTCGGTTCCAATGAATTCAGGTATTTTAAATACTCTTTGGGAGTGGATTCATGATGAAAAACATGTTGTTAGAGGTATATGCTTTGAATTAGATAGCAACATCGTTGGAATTGCTCATTATAGAACAATGCCAAGACCGATTAAGGGTCAATATATTGGCTTTTTAGACGATTTATTTGTTGAGCCAGATTTCAGAAGAAAAAAAATAGCTCAAAAGCTAATTAATCATTTAAAATCTTTATCAAAATCAAATAATTGGGATGGAATTCGTTGGATTACCCACTCTTCTAATGAAAATGCTAAAAAATTATACAATAAAATAGCCAATAATACTGGTTTTGAACTGTACGAACTTAAGTAAAATTTTATCCCCATTATCCACAAGAATATAGACCATGAAAAGAATCAACTATTTAGTGATACATACAACTTAACTGATAGTATAAATTATTCTTAACTTAAGAGGCAACTCTTAACTGGCCATCCAGGGAAAAGTCGAGAGACCTAAGCCTGGAGGGCAGAAAACCCTGCAAAGTAGTGCTAAACATGTGGGGTGGCCGGTTCGGCGGTAGCAACTTCAACGACGGACCTAAACTTCTGGTCTTTACACTGTAAAAAGTGTAGAGATTCAGGGTTTTTTTTTATGTCTAAACTCTCTGGAACCGCCTTTCAATTAAAAGTATGGAATTACTTAAAGAAAATTCCAAAAGGAAAAGTAAAGACATACCTTGATGTTGCTAAGGGCATTGGAAAACCAAGGTCTTTTAGAGCTGTTGCGAATGCAGTAGGTAAAAACCCCTATCCTCCCAAAATACCATGTCACAGAGTAATCAGATCTGATGGAACTCTTGGCGGATATTCAGGAAAAGGTGGAATCGAACAAAAAAGACGATTATTGAAAGCTGAAAAAATCTTTATTAAATAAGGTTTTTTCATAATATAAGTACTATAAAAGTGTTGGTAATAAACACTTTTAGCACAAAATATTGATTTTAGTCTTAAATAGCCTTATTCACCCTTCAGTTGTACTACATAAGAGGTTATGCTTAAAAAAGACCCCTCTATGGCTGTTTAAAAGCTATATTCAAAGACTGCAATGCTCAATTAGTCAACGTTATCAACCTTTATTTGTGATTGCAATTATTGTTGATTTTAAAAGGTTTTTTAATATCCAACATAATATTTTAAACATATACCTATTTCTGAGTACATTTAATTATAAAAGGATTATTTTTTTAATTTATAGTCTGTTTTAAAATATTTAATTAAAATCAATAATTACAGTTATTTATTTATATAAATTAATGTATAACTTTAAGTTTTAGTAAACAAATAAGATATATTAAGTAGAGTTATTAGCTACTTCTCTTCTAGATATATAAATTCCACTAATAACAATAATTAAAAGTCCTAGAAAAGTCCAATTATCTGGAAAGTTACCAAAGAAATAATATCCAATTATAACATTAGGAATGATTTCTGTATAGCCTAAAGGAGCTAATTTAGAAGCATCAGCATATTTTAGTGATAATATAAGGAATAAGTGACCAATGCAGGCAAACACCCCTATTCCTGCCATCATAGACCATTGAACTAGATTAGGTTTAACCCAAAAAAAGGGAGCAACAAGAGAGGAAATTACACAACCAACTAATCCAGTAATTAATAATGTTAATAATGGATTATCAGATGTACTCAATTTACGAGTTATTATTAAATAAAATCCATACAAAAATCCTGTACCTAAAGCTGCAAGACTGGCAATGTTAATCTCAACAAAACCAGGTCTAATAACTACTAATGATCCTATAAAACCTATAGTTACAGCTGTCCACCTTCTAATACCCACCTTCTCACCTAGCAACATTGGTGAAAACGCTGTGACTATTAATGGGGCAACAAAAGCAAGTGTTAAGGCTTTAGCTAGGGAGATAATTGATATTGAATAGAAGAAACATATATTAGCACAAAGTAATATTAGACCTCTAAGAATTTGTAATTTTGGTTTATCAGACCAAACGAGTTGTTTATTGTAAAAGAAAAACATGACAGGCAGAGTAAAAGCAACAGTAAAAAAATATCTTGCCCAAGTAATTTGTAAAACTGGAAGTTCCGAACTTAAAAACTTAGCAAAACCATCCATAACAGGTAGCATCATCCAACCTAGTAAACTAAAAATAATGGCTTTCATGAGCCAATTGATACAGTTTAATTGAAGTATTTTAAAGCAAAGAATACTACTATTGGAATAGTAATAAAGGACATCAATGTTGATGTTACAATTGTACTAGCAATACTATCAACAATTTTTTTAGGCGAATACATCGAACCAACAAGATAATTTAATACAGCACTAGGCATTGCACTTTGTATTAATAAAACACCAGCTGCAAAACCATTTAAATCGAGTTTATTTATTATAAGAATACATATGATTGGACCTAAAATAACACGTCCTAAAGCTAATATAATTGAGTCTTTTAAAGAAAACTTAAACCTTGTTAAGGCTATACCAAGGGACATTAAAACTAAAAATATTGTTGCATATGTTAGAAGAAAAGTGGTGTTTTCAAGAAATACTGGGACATCTAAGTTAAAATAAAGAAATAATATTGATATTATTATTGCATAAACAGGAGGACTTTTAAGAACCACATTAAAAGAAAATTTTTTTTTAGCAAGAAAAACACCCAGTGTAAAATGAAACAAAATTATAACAGAGGCTATAGCAGAAGCTACGCCAAGCCCTTCAGTGCCATAAGCAAAAAGACAAATTGGTATGCCCATATTACCAGTATTTGGTAAAATCATTGGTGGTAGCTCCATACTTAGATCTCTTTTTAAAATAAAAAGAAGTATTAAACCAACTATGGAAAAGCCTCCAATCATAACTAAAGCATAGAAGAAGTAAGAGGTAAAAATTGCTAAAGTAATACCTGTGGTAGTTACAGTATAAAAAATCATTGCAGGCGTTCCAATATTACCTGCAAAATTAGTTATGAAATTAGTGTCTATTTTTGGATTTTTTTTCCCCAGGTAATAACCAATACCGATAACAAAAAAAACAGGAAATAAGACTTCAAAAATTTTGGAATATAATTCCATTAATTATGAATTCTAATTAATGTAGGATATTTAAGAATATCTTTATCTTTTTTAAATTTTGCAAGACAGTTATTTGAATTAAGTTCGCTTGTTTTGTGAGTAATAATAACAACAGTAGCTTTATTATTTTTTTTATCTGGTGTTTGAATCATTCTTTTTACAGAAATTTTGTATTGAGCTAACCTGTTAGTAATTCTGGACAGAACACCAGGTTTATCTTTAACCTCAAATCTCAAATATAAAGAATTAGTATAATTATTGACATTATAACATTTTATGGACTTACGCTTGTTGTTAGGTATTCCAAAGGGTTTTTTAATATCCCCTTTCAAAATTGAAAGTAAATCAGATAGTAATGATGAAGAAGTAGGTCCAGGTCCAGCACCCTCCCCTTGTAATATACTTTCACCAACAGGTTTACCCTCAAGTATGACAGCATTCATCACACCAGAAACATTTCCAATATAAGAATTTTTACTTACAAGACATGGGTGGACAGTTTCAAATAAACAACCATTAATAATTTCAGAGATACCAAGTAACTTAATACGTAAATTTAATTGGCTAGCTATTTCAATGTCATTTAATTCAATTTTTTCAATACCTTCCATCAAACATTTGTGTTTTGAAATCTTAGTATTAAATGCAAGAGCAGACAAAATTCTCACTTTAGCAAAAGCATCAAAACCATTAAGATCTAATTTAGGGTTGCCTGGTTCAGCGTATCCTAATTTTTGAGCTTTTTTTAAAACATTAGCAAAACTATCCTTAGAATTTCTCATTTCTGAAAGAATATAATTAGAAGTTCCATTCAAAATTCCATAAACTTTAGTAATTTTGTTAGTTGCAAGACCCTCTTTAATAGTTCTTAATATTGGAATACCACCAGCAACCGATGCTTCAAATTCAAGATTAACATTGTTATCTTCAGCTAATTTAGCAAGATAATCTCCATGTTTTGATATTAGGGCTTTATTTGGTGTAATAACGTGAATTTTATTTCTTAAAGCAGTTTCAACTACTCTTTTAGAAATGCCATCAGACATTCCTATTGCTTCAAATAAAATATCTACTTTCTTTAATTTAAAAATATCTAAAGGATTTTTAAAAAAGATATTTTTATTAACTTTAAATTTTCTTTTCTTTTTTATGTTTTTTGCGGAAACAGCTACAACATTAATTCTTTTACCTGTAATTAATTCAATTTCTTTTTTTTTTGTATTTAATTCATTTAGTAAATAATTACCTACTTGACCCAATCCAACTACAGCAATATTTAAATTCATTTTCATTTACTTTTTTATATCAGGATACTCTGTGTTTTTTGAATATTCTTTAAGAAATAATTCAAATTCATTAAAAGACATTCTTTTAAATTCTGTATCTGATAAATTAAAATTCTTAACATTTGTTTTTTTTAAAGTATTATCATTAAGCTCAACTATATTATCGTTTAAATTACATGCAGATAAAATAGATAAAAAAATTAATGTAAGATATTTCATTTTAATCCTCTAAATTTATTAAATCCAAATCTAATATTCATATTTTGTATAGCTTGTCCTGCACCACCTTTAATTAAATTATCTATTGCTGATAAGATAATAATTCTATCTTTATACTTAGTTTTACAAATTGATATATGGCAATTATTTGTATTAATTATATCATTTGTACTTATTAAAGAATTAGTTTTTAGAATTTTTACAAATCCATTATTGGGGTAATGATTAATCAATACTTTTTCTAATTTTTTAATAGTAGATCCTTTATTAAGTTCTACATAAATGGTGCTTAATATTCCTCTAAACATTGGTGTTAAATGTGGTGTAAAAGTAAAATTTACCTTCTTTTTTGTAAAAGAATTTAATTCTTGTTGTATTTCAGAATTGTGTCGATGAAAACCAACGCCGTAGGCACTTAAGGATTCATAAAGGTTTTTATTTTTATACTTGTAATGCACACCTCTACCTGCTCCAGAATATCCAGATTTAGAATCTATAACTATATTATCTACTTTAATTAAATTTTTTTTAATCAATGGAATTAACGGCAACAATATTGATGTTGGATAACAACCTGGGCAGCCAATAATATTAAAATTTTTAACTTTTTCACCTGTAATTTCAGGTAATGAATATATAGATTTTTTAATATTTAAAATTGATCTGTGATTTTGTTTATACCATTTTAAATATAAGGATGCATTATTAAGTCTAAAATCTGCTGCCAAATCAATTAGCACATTATGTTTTAATAAACTATTAGATATAGATTGTGCCTCACCATTTGGTAATGCAGTAAATACCAAGTCTATTTCTTTTAAAAATGATTTATTAAATTTAGTAATCTTTGGTAAATTTTTTGATTTTAATGATTTTTCATAACTAGCAATTTTCTTACCAACAGATGAGCTACCACATAAATATTTTATATTAATATTTTTGTGCTTAACTAATAACTTTATTAATTGAACACCAATATAACCAGTAGAACCAGCAACTAAAACATTAAGCTTAGGCATTGTTTATTATAACTATTTTGAAATAAAAAAGAATTATCTTTTCGAGAATTGGAAGCTTCTTCTAGCTTTTTTACGACCAGGTTTTTTTCTTTCAACAGATCTTGAGTCTCTGGTGTTAAGTTTCTCTGTTTTTAGTGTACTTCTTAGTTCTGAGTCAAATAATATTAAGGCTTTTGCAATACCGTGAACCATTGCTCCTGCCTGTCCTGTGTGACCGCCTCCAGCAACACTACATCTAACATCATATGCTGTTGCTTGATTAATGATTTCAAAAGGTCTTGTGATTTGCATTTTATGACTACCACTAGTGAAGTATTCATCCATTGTTCGACCATTAACATAAATTTTACCAGTCCCTTTTTTTAACCAAATTTTAGCAATTGATTTTTTTCTTCTGCCAGTAGCATATTTACTATCTTTAAAATCTAACTTGATCTTAGGTTTTTTTGATATTGTTTGTGCTGTTTGTTCCATATTAATTTCTAATTAAATTTTTACTATTTAATTTTCCTAAATCTAAAAGTTTGGGATTTTGAGCTGCATGAGGATGCTCTTCACCAGCATAAATTTTAACTTTAGTTAATTGCTTTCTACCAAGAACACCTCCTGGTAACATTCTTTTAACCGCTAATTTTAAAGTCTCTCCTGGTTTATTCTTTTCTAATAGTTTTTCAGGAGTTATTTCTTTAATTCCACCTGGGTGGCCCGTATGTCTATAGTATTTTTTGTCTTTAAATTTTTTTCCAGTAAATTTTGCATGTTCTATATTTTTAACAACTACAAAGTCTCCATCATCCATGTGAGGTGTGTAAGTAGTTTTGTTTTTTCCCCTAACAATCATTGCTATTATAGATGCTAATCTTCCAACAACTGCTCCTTTAGCATCAATTTCAAACCAATTACTTGTTAATTCGCTACTTTTTAAAAATTTAGTCATGGTGCGAGGATTAATACTATTAATAATTATAAAGTCAATTTTATATTTCTCTTGCAATATAGCCATTTAATGGTAACTTTTATTTGCCGATTTGTTCCTATTGCAGGCTAATAATTGCTAAAAAGGATTTTTTACGCACATTTTCGGTAGGCGCATTTGAACTGTATTGTACGCCTTGCATAAAGCAAAAGTACTAAAAAAGGAGTATTAAGATGAGTACAAAAAGACAAAACCCAGAAACTATAGCATTGCACGGTGGTGATTATAGAAGTGACCCAACTACAAAAGCTGTAGCTGTCCCAATTTATAGAACAACTTCATATCTATTTGATAGCACTGAGCATGCAGCCAATTTATTTGGTCTAAAAGAGTTTGGAAATATCTACACAAGAATTATGAATCCAACAAATGATGTTCTTGAAAAAAGACTTGCTGCCTTAGATGGTGGATTAGCAAGTTTAACTGTTTCTTCGGGTCAAACAGCTTCAACATTTGCTATTTTGAATGTTGCTCAAGCTGGCGATAATATTGTTAGTTCTACAGATCTTTATGGTGGAACTGTTTCATTGTTTACTCATACATTGAGCAAGCTTGGTATTGAAGTTAGATATGCAGATCCAGCAGATCCTAAAAACTTTGAAAAAGCAATAGATGGTAAAACTAGAGCTTTTTATGGGGAAACATTACCCAATCCATATTTAAGAGTATTTCCTATTAAAGAAGTTTCTGATATTGGAAAAAAATATAATATACCATTAATAGTTGATAACACGGCCGCTCCTATCATCTGTAAGCCAATAGAACATGGTGCAGCTGTAGTAGTTTATTCACTTACAAAATATATAGGTGGACATGGTACAGTTGTAGGTGGAGCACTAATTGATGGTGGAAATTTTGATTGGACAGCTAATCCAAAAAGACAACCACTGTTTAATGAACCTGATGCAAGCTATGGTGGCGTAGTTTGGGGTAAGGCAGTTCCTGAATTAACTGGTGCCAATGTATCCTTTGCTGTTAGAGCAAGAGTTACTCTTTTGAGAGATCTTGGAGCTGCATTAGCGCCTGATAATGCTTTTGGAATAATTCAAGGACTTGAAACAGTAGCCTTGAGGATGAAACAACATTGCTCTAATGCTGAAAAAACAGTGGGTCACTTATCTAAACATAAAAAAGTTGCTAGAGTGATTTACCCAACCAAATATGAAGGAGATATTGGTAAAAGAGCAAAAAAATATCTTAATGGGGGAAATGGTGCTTTAATAGGAATAGAACTAAAAGGTGGTATTGAGTCTGGTAAGAAATTTATAGAAGCTTTAAAGATGTTTTATCATGTGGCAAATATAGGAGATGCTAGAAGCTTAGCTATACATCCAGCAACAACAACTCATAGCCAACTCACAGAGCAAGAATTAAGTGCTGCAGGAGTTACGCCTGGATATATAAGACTGTGTATAGGATTAGAACATATTGACGATATAATAGATGATCTTGATCAAGCACTTAACGCTTCATAACAATTCTTTATCGTTTTAAAAAACCTCTTGAGTTTTTATAAATGAGTAAAATATAGGTTGTTAATACAAAAATAGAACCTAACTGGTGTAGTGATGCATACTTTATTTCTACACCAGATATTAATGTAATAATTCCTAATAATATTTGAATAAGTAAAGCTGTATCAAAAAGAATTATATTTTTTATGGCAACTCCTTCTTTAATAAATAAATAGTTAATAATCATAACAAGGATCAGAAGCAGATAGGCAGTTGATCTATGTAAAAATTGAATAATAGAAGTATTATAAAATGACTCAGAGGTAAAAAAATCTAATAATAAAACATCATTTGGAAAAAATGTACCATTCATATCTGGCCAAGTATTATAAATTAAACCTCCATCTAAACCTGACAGAAAAGCTCCCAATATAATTTGAATAATAATTAATAAAAAAATAAATAACAAAAAGGATTGTGGAATTTTATAATCTAATTTTTTAATATCAAAAAAATCTAAAATATACCAAAAAATTAAACATAAGATAAAAAGTGCAAGTGATAAATGAATTGCCAATCTAAAATGACTAACATCATTATTTTGTGTTAATCCACTAGTAACCATAAACCAACCTAAAAATCCCTGCAGACATATAAGAAAAAATATCAAAAAATATTTATTAGAATAAAAATTAGAATCTCTATATTTAATCCAAAAAATAATTAAAGGGATTAAGGTGAACAAGCCAACAATACGTGCTAATAATCTATGTGCATACTCCCAATAAAAAATTATTTTAAATTCTTTTAAAGACATTCCATAGTTAATATTTTTATACTCTGGAATTTTCTTATATTCCTCAAAATACATATTCCAATCATTTGAATTAAGTGGCGGCAATATACCTGAGAAAAGCTCCCATGCTGTAATGGATAAACCTGAGTCAGTTAATCTAGTTAAGCCACCTACAGCAACCATAAGAACAATTAGCAAAAATAGTCCTATTAACCATATCTTTAAATATTTTATATAGTTGTCGCTATTTACAAACATAAATTATACTTATAATAATTATTTTAATAACCAATTGATTAAATGTCGCCTACTAATAAAAAAAAACTTAGCCAATTAAGAATAAAACTTGATAAATTAGATAATGATTTACTTAAATTAATCAAAAAAAGATCAATTTTAGTAAATGAAGTTTTAAAAGTAAAAATTTATAAAAAAGAAATAATCGATAAAGCAAGAATAACTTACATACTTAAAAAAATTAAAAAAAAATCAATCAAGACTAAAATTGATCCAAAAATTACAAACAGAATTTGGAAAAATATGATTTGGTCTTTTATAGATTACGAAAAAAGAAACTTTAAAAAGAAATAAACTATTTACTGTGTGGTGGAAGTTTTTTTTCCACAAACATTTCATGTTTTCTAGTAGATGGGTTGTATTTTTTAGCAGACAATTTAACTTTAGCTTTTTCACCACCTGCTGGCTTTTTTACATAATAAAAAAAAGGACTATCAGGTTTAGCTTCAGGGACCAATCTTACTTTAACATGTGTTTTTTTTGCCATACTATTTTAGTTTTTTAATTTGTTTTACTAAGTTAGAAATATTTTTTAATTTATTTCTGAAATTATAATTAGCACTTATAGAATTATTTGATAATTCGTCAAGGTTTAAAGATTTGTCAGAATTGAGAACTTTTTTAACTCCATTGATTGTCATTCCTTGTTCTTTAAGTAAGAATTTAACTTTTTTAAGAACTTCTATAGTCTGATTATTATAGTATCTTCTATTACCATTGAGAATTTTTGGTTTGATCTGTTTAAATTCTTTTTCCCAAAACCTTATTGTATGAGTATTAAAAGTGCCCTTTTTGACATTTACTAAATCTAGAATTTTAGCAACCTCACCTATTGATTTATAAGCATCTAAATTTTTATTGATCATTTATAGAATTTACTAAATCTTTAAACTCTTTAGAAGCTTTAAATAAAACAACATTTCTATCAGATATAGCCGCTTCTTCTTTAGTTTTAGGATTTCTTCCAACTCTACTTTTTTTTTGTCTTATAGAAAACGTACCAAATTTTGAAAGTTTAAGTTTTTTTTCAATCTTTAAATTTTCCAGGATTGTAGTAAAAAAATCATCAATTAAATTTTCAGAAATATTTTTAGAAAAACCAATCTGCATGTAAATTGAGTTAATTAGATCTTTTTTTGTAAGGTTAGTTCTTGTCATTAATTAATATTATTAGTTATTTTTTCAATCAAATTTCCAGTTACTGTTTTAGAGCAAACACTTAAAGAATTTGAAAAACCTATATAATCTGTTCCACCATGACTTTTAATTACAGGGGAGTCTAATCCAATAAAAATTGCCCCATTATATAATCTTGGATCCAGTCTTTTTTTAAATTTTTTTAAATTTGAAATATTAAGTAGTGAAGACATTTTTCCAATCAAATTTCCAGTCATTGCTTTTTTTAATTCACTTGTGATAAAATTAGCAGTACCTTCAGCAGTTTTTAATGCAACATTGCCAGTAAAACCATCTGCTACTATAACGTTAACATCACCGTTCATTAATTGATTCCCTTCAATATAACCTTTGAACTCAAAATCGTTATTAGTTCTTTTATTCAATTGTTGATAAGTTTCTTTTATAATTTCATTTCCTTTAAGTTCTTCAGAGCCAATATTTAATAGTGCAACTTTTGCTTCATCGTTCGGATATAATGAATTAAATAAAGAGGAACCCATTATCGAAAAATCAATTAAATTTTTCGGACTACATTCAATATTTGCACCTAAGTCTAAAACAACACTCATATTCTTTTTATTTGGCCATAAGGCTGAAAGAGCTGGTTTATCTATATTGTCTATCATTTTAAGATTTAACTTTGAAATAACTAATAATGCACCAGTATTCCCTGCTGAAATTACTACATCTGATTTTTTTTCTTTAACACTCTGAATCGCTAACCACATACTAGTTTTTTTTCCTCTTTTTGCACCTTCCAATGGACTATCTGTTCCTTTAACAACATCTTCTGTATGAACTATTTCAAAGTTTTCACTAGGCAGTTCATCAGTAATGAACTTTTCAATTTGACCTTTATCACCAAAAATTTGATAAAAAGTATTTTTATTGTTTTTGAAATGGTGATTAATACCTTCAATAATTTTTTTTGGTGATCCATCGCCACCCATTGCATCAACAGCAATTTTGATTGTTTTGCTCATTCTATTTAGTTAGTTGAAAAAATAATTTACTCTTTAGGGTCCAAAACTTGTCTACCACGATACATACCAGTTTTAAGATCCAGATGATGAGGGAGTCTATACTCACCAGATTTCTTATCCTCAACTATATTTTTAGATGAGAATTTCATATTCTGAGCTC
This sequence comes from Candidatus Pelagibacter sp. PS_41, assembly GCF_059417725.1. Taxonomy (NCBI): domain Bacteria; kingdom Pseudomonadati; phylum Pseudomonadota; class Alphaproteobacteria; order Candidatus Pelagibacterales; family Candidatus Pelagibacteraceae; genus Candidatus Pelagibacter; species Candidatus Pelagibacter sp. PS_41. The sequence goes on from NZ_CM182062.1 coordinate 563,856, forward strand.
TTCTCATCCCAGTTCTTGACGGTGATTGTTTACGTTTTGGTACAGCCATAATAAAATTAATGCTTAACTACACCTTTTATATGTGAATTTAAAGTATTATTTGCCAACAATTTCACATATTTGTCAAAATATATTACCAAATAGTCACTATTTTGAGCATTATCTAAAAAGATTATTAATTTTTCTTTTTTTGATTCATTGCTTAAATGCTCCCAATTATGAATTTTATCAATCATTCCATGAAACAAATTGAGATAATCTTTCATCTTTTTATTTATTGATTGGTCGCCATAGCCTATCTCTCGTACACTTAATTCCATTTGTCTAAAAACATAATCATAGATTTCTTGAAGTATCTGTTTATTTTTATCATTTTTGTATATTTTTAAAAAAAAAGCAAAATGTAATAAAAAAAAGATCATTCTATCAGAAAATGTATCTTGATTTTTAAAATCTTTATATAATTCTTTATTTCTAGTCAATCCAACTAAATTATTGTAAATATTTAAATAATCATTCATGAAAACATTATTATTATTAACTCTTTTTTTTATAATTGCAAATTGTACAAACAAATTAGCTATAGATCATCATGGTGTACATAAACTTTATGTTAAACAGGAAAAAATTTTTCCTAATGAAACAAATAAAAATGATATAATTAAAATTTTGGGCCCACCATCTAGTACAAGTTTTTTTGATAATGAAGTATTATTTTTTATTGAACGAAAAGAAACAACAGGAAGTATCTTAAAACTAGGAAAAAAAGAAATTATAACAAACAATGTTTTGATTGTAGAAATTAATAAATATGGTTTATTAGAAAAAAAAACATTTTATGATTTAAATAAAATGCAAAATTTAAAGATATCCAAAAATACTACAGAGGTTAATTACCAAAAAAATTCATTTATTTATGACTTTTTATCAAGTATGAGACAAAAAGTTAATGACCCTCTTGGTAAACGAAGAAAAAATTAACCTGCAATTACAGCTAATAACAATAAAGCTACAATATTAGTAATCTTAATCATCGGATTAACTGCAGGTCCAGCCGTGTCTTTATATGGGTCTCCAACAGTATCTCCAGTTACAGCAGCCTTATGGGCTTCTGAGCCTTTTCCTCCATGATTACCATCTTCAATATATTTCTTAGCATTATCCCACGCACCTCCACCAGCTGTCATTGAAACTGCAACAAATAATCCGGTAATTATAACGCCTAATAACATTGCACCTACAGCAGCTAAAGCTGCAACTTGCCCACCAATTTGAAATATCACAAAGTATAAAACAATTGGAGAAAGTACTGGTAATAAAGAAGGTATAATCATTTCTCTAATTGCAGCTAATGTTAATAAATCAACAAGTTTAGCATAATCAGGTTTTTGTTTACCTTTCATAATTCCAGGGTATTTTTTAAATTGTCTTCTGACTTCTACAACAACAGCACCGCCTGCTCTTCCAACAGCTTGCATTCCCATAGATCCAAATAAATATGGAAGCATTCCACCTATCAATAATCCAACTACAACATATGGATTAGATAAATCAAATGTTACAACTATTCCTTCTAACTTTGATCCTGCAACACCAGAAAAATGCTTAATATCTTCAACATAAGCAGCAAATAAAACAAGTGCACCTAACCCTGCTGATCCAATAGCATAACCTTTGGTAACAGCTTTTGTAGTGTTACCAACTGCATCCAACGCATCAGTAGTTTTCCTTACACTTTTTGGTAAATTTGACATTTCTGCAATACCTCCTGCATTATCTGTAACTGGACCATACGCATCAAGAGCGACGACCATTCCAGCCAACGCTAGCATAGTTGTTACGGAAATAGCAATACCATAAAGACCAGCAATAGAGTTGGTAGCAAGAATACCTGCAACAATTATTAAAGCAGGAATAGCAGTTGCCTCCATAGATACAGCTAATCCTTGAATAACGTTTGTCCCATGTCCTGTTGTTGATGATTTTGCAATACTTCTTACAGGTCTGTAATCTGTACCAGTATAATATTCGGTAATCCAAATTAACAAACCGGTAATAACTAAGCCAATTACTCCACAGTAATAAAGACTCATACCAGTAAAAGTTTTTCCATTTACAGAATACTCATTAGCAAAACCAATAACATAATCAGTTACAGGATAAAGAATTAATAATGATGAAACAGCAGAAACAACAAATCCTTTGTATAATGCATTCATTACGTTTTTACTTTTTCCAAGTTTTACAAAGAAAGTTCCTAGTATTGATGTTAAAATACAAGCACCACCAATGGTTAATGGGTAGATCATCATATTGATATCATTGTAAAAAAATATAGAAGAAAGAACCATTGTTGCAACAATTGTTACAGCATATGTTTCAAATAAATCTGCAGCCATTCCAGCACAATCACCAACATTGTCTCCAACGTTATCTGCAATTACAGCTGGGTTTCTAGGGTCATCTTCAGGGATACCTGCCTCAACTTTTCCAACTAAATCAGCACCAACATCGGCACCTTTGGTAAAGATTCCACCACCTAATCTTGCAAAAATTGAAATTAAAGAAGCACCAAAACCTAGGGCAACAAGCGCATTAACAATTTCCCTTTCATCAACTCCCGCTTTTAATAAAAAATAATAATAAACAGCTATTGCTAACAAAGCCAAACCAGCAACCAACATACCTGTTACAGCACCTGATTTAAATGCTACAGCTAAACCACTTGCTAAACCTTTTCTAGATGCTTCAGCAGTTCTAACGTTAGCCTGAACTGAAACTAACATTCCAACATAACCAGCTATACCAGATAAAGCTGCTCCAATAAAATAACCCAAACCAACAAGAGGACTAAATACAATGCATATAACAACCAAAACTACAACTCCAACCACGGCAATTGTTTTGTATTGTCTTGCTAAATAAGCTTTTGCACCAATTTGAATAGCAGATGCAATTTCTTGCATTTTAGCATTTCCAGTGCTTGAGCTTAATATGTTTTTTCCAGTAAAGTATCCATATACAATTGAAAGAAATCCTGCAGCTATAGTATAAAGTAATATTGATTCGACGATTGAGTTCATTTTGCCTTTTGGTTGTTTGGTTGTTAAATTAAACGTTTAAAGTCCGGACAATACAAAAAAAAACATAAAAGGCAATATTTAACTTTTTAAAAATGATGAAAATAACCCTTATTTTTAAGGCTAATTATTCCTCTTTTTTTATCAATTAATATGGGTTTGTTATTTGAATTTTGAATTATTCCTATTTTTGAAATTTTAACTCTTAATTCATTTGAAACTTTTTTTATGATTCTTCTTTTATCTTTTGAGGCAGTAAATAGAATCTGATAATCATCACCTTTTGAAATATAATGCTCTTTCAAAAAATTTTTTTTTGATATGAGTTTATTCAAGGAATTAGAAACCGGTATATCATCTAAACTTACTTTATAAGATAGTTTTTGATTATTAATCAATTTTTCAAGGTCTGTTAATAAACCGTCCGAAATATCAATTGAAGTATTTGTAAATTTATTTAAGTGTTTAGATAAATCAATTTGAATATTAGGTTTATAGTACTGGTTAATAAAATAATCTTTTTGAATTTTATTTATTTTAAATTTATTTTTTAAAACTAATAAGCCTAAATAGCTATCACCTAAATTTCCTGTAACATAAATGTCATCATTAAGTTTAGCTTTATTTCTTTCAATAATTTTTTTTGCAAAACCAATGGAGGTTATTGTAAAACTTAATTTGTTAGAAAAAACTGTATCTCCACCACAAAGATAGATTTTATACTTTTTCTGTTCGTCATTAAGTGATTTGGATATTTTTTTTAAGTTATTTTTTGAAAAAGTTTTTTTATTACCTGAGCCTGAAATAAAATAGTATTTTGGACTTACGCCTTTACAAATTAAATCAGATATTGATGATCTTATAATCTTTTTTATTACTAAATCAGGTTTTTTAAAATCTATAAAATGGTTTCCTTGAATATATGTGTCTATTGATACTACTAACTCATGTTTCTTATCAAAAAAAACATCATCATTAAGGTTTAAAGAACCAATTGTCTTTTTAGAAAGTTTTTGAAAATAATTCTTAATTAAATCAAATTCATGCATTAGTATTTCTTATTTTTTTGGCAATTTTATCTAATATTGCATTCAAATATTTAGTTTGGGAGTCCTCTAAAAAAAAATTTGAAGCATCTAAATATTCCTTGATTATAATTTTTTTAGAGATTTTAGGCTTATAAAGAAATTCAAATATAGCCGCCTTAACAATGACCTGAAAAACTTTATCCATATTTGTCAATTCAAGATCTTCACTTAAATAATTTCTGACCTCTTCTTTAATTACATCATTTCTTTCAATTGTACCAAGCACCACATCTTTAATAGATTTTTTAAATCTGTGTTTTGAAAAAGTTATATCTTCATCATCATTAAAAAATTTACCGTAGAGTTTTTGAATAATTATAACTCTAGGATTTTGATTTGGGTTATATGGAGTTCTCATCCTTATTGGGAAAGGACAGATGTTACAGCTAGAGCTGCTTCTCTTCCCTTTTTCTTCCTAGCTATAGCTTGACGCATATTAAGACAAGTAATAATTCCATTACCAATGGGTTTTTTGTTTTCTACGGACAGTTTCATTATAGCATCAGTAGAAGAATGAGAAATAAAGTCAAAATGAGGGGTTTGTCCTTTAATCACACACCCAAGAGCTAAAAACGCATCATACTTCTTAATATTCTTTGAAATGGTAACTGGTATTTCAAAGACACCTGGGACATTGATTATTTTTATTAAACTAGATTTGGGCAGTGCGCTCTTCGCACTACTTAATAAACCTTTTGATATATCTTTATAATAATCTGCAATAACTATTAAATATTTTTTTTTCATTAAATGATTTCCTGTTTAATAATCTTTATATCATACCCCTCTAAACCAATAACTTTTTTAAGAGATTTCGTTATTAATATCATATTTTTAATCTTTAAATCTTTAATTATTTGAGCTCCAATACCATAATTCCTAATAAGTTTATCATTTCCCTTTTTATAAAAATCTTTGTTCTTATAGTCCTTGAGTGTTTGTGTAACAGATTTTAAATTTGTATCTTTTATAAAAACTAAAACACAGTTATTAAATTTCTTAAAATAATTTAACGTTTTATCAAATGAATTTGGTAATTGTTGATTGATTAAATAATTTTGAACTACGTTAGATGAAATTACTCTAACTCTTGGTATTATCCCTTTTTTAATATTACCTTTAATTAGAGCAAAGTGTTCAGATCCATCTAAAAGATTTTCATAAATTCTAATTTTATATTTTTGATTTTTAATTTTAATATCAGATTGTTTTTTAAGTTTAATTAGTTTTTCTTTTTTTAAACGATAAGCAATAAGGTCTTCAATCTTACCTATCTTTAAATTATGTTTTTTTGCAAAATTAAATAAGTCTTGACCTTTGGCCATTGTGCCATCTTCATTCATTATTTCACAAATAACTGCAGAGTTATTTTTTTTTGCAAGTTTTGAAATATCAACGGAGGCTTCTGTATGACCAGCTCTTACTAAAACACCTCCATCTTTAGCAATAATTGGAAAAACATGTCCTGGTGAAACAATGTCTTTCTTATTTACATTTTTCTTTGAAGCAATTTTAATTGTCTTTGCTCTATCTTTTGCTGAGATTCCAGTTGTTATTCCTTTTTTTGCTTCAATAGAAATTGTAAAAGCAGTTTTATTCCTTGATTGATTTATTGGGGACATCAAAGACAAATTTAACCGTTTTGCTTGTATACTATCTAGTGCTAGACAAATTAATCCACGACCATATTTTGCCATAAAATTTATATTTTTAGCACTTGAATCACTGGTTGATATTATTAAGTCTCCTTCGTTTTCTCTTTTCTCATCATCAACTAAGATGAACATACCACCCTTCTTTGCGATATTAATTATACTTTCAATGGATGCATAATTATTTTTTTTCATTAAAATAATTTCTAACGTATTTAGATAAGATATCTATCTCTATATTAACTAGACTGCTCTTTTTTAAAGAAGATAAATTGGTTAGTTTAAAGGTGTGTGGAATAACCCAAACTTGAAAACCTTTTTTGGTTACCTTAGAAATTGTTAAAGAAATTCCATTTATACATATAGAGGCTTTATCAATTAGATTTGCTCTTTCTTTTTTAACAATTTCAAAATCAAATAAATACGATTTATCAATTTTTTTAATACTCTGTATTTTACCTACTGCATCAATGTGGCCTTGGCAAATATGTCCTGATATTTTTTGACCAAATCTTAAAGGAAGTTCAAGATTAATTTTATCATTTATTTTTAAGAATTTAAATTTTGATCTTTGTATGGTTTCATCAGAAAGATAAAATTCCATTATTTTATTTTTAATATTAATTAATGTTAAGCAAACACCGTCACAAGCAACTGATACACCCAGATCTTTATGTGTTAGCTTTAAATCAGCTTTTACAAAAATATTAATACCTTTTGATCTTTTTTCAAATTTAGTAATTAAACCTTGATTAAAAATTATTCCATTAAACATAATATTATTTGTAAAGTGTAATTACATCTTTGCCTAATTTTTTTTTAATTTTCAATTTATTTTTATAATTTTTCTTTAATTCATTAAGAAAACTAAACTCTTTATGGTTAACTAACTTTGATAAAGTTTTAGCACATTTGTATAAATAAAATTCATTAAATAATTTTTTTTTAATAATGTGTTTAGAAAGATCATTTCCCCCTTCAACTAATAAATTTCTGCAGCCAAGGACATAGAGTTTCATTAAAATTGATTTAATATCAAAGTTATCTTTATTTAATTTACTTTTGATTAAAGTTATGCCTCTTTTTTTTAACACTAATTTCATCTCAGCTTTGGCGTTATGATAAAAAATTATAGTATTTTTTTTATTAGCTGTTTTAAAAATATATGAATCTTTTTTAATTTCTAAATTTTTATCTAAAATTATTCTTTTTGGTGAAAATTTATTCAAACCTTCTAGTCTGCAATTAAGTTTTGGGTTATCCTTATTTAAAGTTTTGGAGGAAATCATTAACGAATCATTTTTATATCTAAGATAATGTGTAAATTTATCAGTATGAATATCTGAAATTCTTTTTGTATCTTTACTATATATCAAATTATTTCTAGAAATTGCAATTTTACCAGTAACATAAGGAAGGTTATTTTTTCTATTAAAAAAATAAGGTGTATAAAATTTATTAATTTCTTTTTTGAGTAAATTTTTTTTTACTAAAACATTTTTTGACTTAAGAATTTTTAAAGTTTTACCTTTAACTTTTTTATCAATATCTTCAACTCCATACACAACTTCTTTAATTTTATTTTTAATTATAATATTTGTGCACGGAGGAGTTTTTCCATAATGACTACAAGGTTCAAGCGTCACATACATTTTTGAGCCTTCCAAATTTTCATGTGAATTTTTAATGGCATTAAATTCGGCATGAGGTGCACCTTTAAAACCTGTTTGACCAATTGAAAGTATTTCATTATTTTTAACAATTACACAACCTACAGAAGGATTAATTCCAGTTAGTCCATGACGAGCTTTTGCCAATTTCAAGGCAAGCTCCATAAAAATTTTATCTTTGATTGAAAATTTATCTTTTTTTGTAGACATCTAATTTGTCCACGAATTGTACAAAATCTTTTTCTTCTCTAAAGTTTCTATAAACAGAAGCAAATCTTACGTAAGCAACAGGGTCGAGCTCTTTTAAACCTTCCATAACCATAGTTCCAATGGTAGTAGATGAAATTTCACTTTGACCGAGCTCCTCAAGTGATCGAGAAATTTTACTTATAAATTTTTCTGCTGTTTCAGTATCAATAGGTCTTTTTTTAAGAGCAATAAAAATAGATTTTGATAATTTATCTCTATCAAATGAAGATTTTCTTCCATTTTTTTTAACAACCATAATTTCTCTAAATTGCACTCTTTCAAAAGTCGTAAATCTCGCACCACACACACAAAGCCTTCTTCTTCTTATGGCTGTGCCATCTTCAGTTGGTCTTGAGTCTACTACTGATGTTTCACCTTTTTTACAAATTGAACAAATCATTATTTTAAATTTTTATATATTGGAAAGTGAGATGTAAGTTCTATTACTTCATTTCTAACTTCTTCTTCAATTTTGCTATTATCCTCAGGGTTTTCAGACAAACCTTTTACAACCTTAGTTATTAGTTCACCTACTTTCTCAAACTCTTTTAATCCAAAACCTCTAGTTGTTGCGGCTTGAGTACCCAGTCTTATTCCAGAAGTAATCATTGGCTTTTCTGAATCGAAAGGTATTCCATTTTTGTTACAGGTAATATTAGCATTTGAAAGGCTTTCGGCAGCAGCATTACCTTTTACATTGAAAGGTCTTAGGTCAACTAACATTAAGTGTGTATCTGTTCCACCAGAATAAATCTTAAAACCATTGTTCTTAAGTGTCTCTGATAAAATTTTGGCATTAGCTAAAACTGATTTAATATAATCTTTGAAATCTGGTCTTAATGCTTCTAAAAAACCAGCAGCCTTTGCAGCAATGACATGCATCAATGGTCCACCTTGATAACCAGGGAATACTGCTGTGTTAAATTTTTTTGCTAGGTCTTCATGATTAGTTAAAATAATTCCACCTCTAGCACTTCTGAAAACTTTATGAGTTGTTGAAGTTACTACATGCGCGTGTTCACATGGGTTAGGGTACCCTTTGCCGGCAACTAAACCTGAAAAATGAGCCATATCCACCATCAAATATGCCCCTACTTTATCAGCAATCGCTCTAAATCTTTTAAAATCGATTACTCTAGAATAAGCGCTGCCACCACAAATTATAAGTTTTGGTTTATGTTCTAATGCAAGTTTTTCAACATTATCATAATCAATAAGTTCAGACTCTTTATCAACATCATACCCTATTGGATTAAACCATTTACCTGACATTGAAATTTTTAACCCATGGGTAATGTGTCCACCAGAATTTAAACTCATTCCCATAAATGTATCACCAGGATTTAATAAAGCTAAAAATACAGCTCCATTTGCTTGAGCCCCAGAATGTGGTTGGGCATTTGCAAATTTACAATTAAAAAGTTTCTTTAATCTTTCTATGGCTAAATTTTCTGCAACATCAACATGCTCACATCCATTGTAGTATCTTTTTCCAGGATACCCTTCTGCATATTTGTTTGTTAATACAGAGCCTTGCGCCTCTAAAACAGCTTGAGAAACTATATTTTCAGAAGCAATTAGTTCTATATGTTGTTGTTGTCTTTTTAACTCATCACTTATGGCTTTATGTAATTCTGGATCAGTTTCAGATAAACTGTCTTCAAAAAAGCTTTTATAATTTTTATTTAAATAGTTTTTTTCACTAGACATAATTAAATCTTTTTAATTCTTTTTGCGTGTCTTCCACCTTCAAACTTTGTATTTAAAAAAATGCTAACGCAATTTAAAGCATTTTTTTTAGTAAGAAGTCTTGATCCTAATGTAATGATATTTGCATTATTATGCAATCTTGATAATTTTGTAGATTTTGAATTATAGCACTGTGCAGCACGAATATTTTTATGTCTATTAGCAGCAATATTCATTCCCATACCAGAACCACAAACTAAAATACCTACATGTTTGTTACTAATCTTAACTTTTTTAGCGACCTTATGAGCAAAATCAGGATAATCTACCCTACCATCGTTAAATGGACCTAAATCAACTATCTTTATATTTTTTTTATCTAAGTAATTTTTGATTAATTCTTTTAATTTAAACCCAGCATGATCAGATGATATGAATATTTTTTTCAAACTAATTAAATTTATGATCTAAAACACAAGCAACTAAATGGATACGATCTTCTTCACCACCATTAAATGCATTATGGTATTTTGTATTATTTGTAATCCAAACAGAACCATCAGCTGGTAAATGCTTAGCAACATTATCAATGACCATTATTGATCCTGGGTTAGTAATAATTGGTATATGCAATCTAGGCTCAGGGTCTCTATGCCAACTTAATGTTGATCTTGGTTGTTTTAACAATACTCTTACTCTTCCAAGCTTATACTTAGATGAAAGCACATCAAAAACTTCCTTAAAATAAGTATCTTTAAATTCATCGATAAATTCTGAATATGCAGACTCGTCGATAGTTACATCTCTAACAACTTCCTTGCCTGTTGCATCCGGTTTAGTCCAAAAAACACCTCTGGCTTTATGACCTTTAATAGAGTCTGGATCACCAGGAATTTGAGTTAGAGATATTGCTCCAAAGTTACTAATCTCTTCAGGACCATCAAATTTTTTTATTTTTAAAATTTCACTATATGCCTTTTGAAGTTCAGTAATATCAAATTTAATTTCCTGCTTTTGAAAATCATTAAAATTTAATGTCATAATATTTATTAGTTACTCTTTTTAGAATATATTTGTATAATACATTTGTCGCATTTTATAAATATAATAAAAACATGATAACAGGAAGCTATCCAAACCTAAGGCTTAGACGTAGCAGAAAGAATGATTGGTCTAGAAGACTTATTCAGGAAAACAGCCTATCTTCAAGTGACTTTATTTTACCAATATTTCTTATTGATGGAAAAAATAAGAAACAATCCATAAAAACTATGCCTGGAGTTTTTAGGTATTCTATAGATAAAATTGGTCATATTGTTGATAAAGCCATTAAGAATAAAATACCTATGGTTGCGTTATTTCCATACACAAATTCAAAGTTAAAAAATGAAATTGGCACCGAAGCGTTAAATGATGACAATTTAGTTTGTAGAGCTATCCAATATATTAAAAAAAGATACAGAAATGAAATTGGTATTATGTGTGATGTAGCCTTAGATCCCTACACTTCCCATGGACATGATGGTCTTATAAAATCTGGCTATATATTAAATGATGAAACAAATGAAATTTTAATTAATCAATCCTTATTGCAATCTGAAATGGGCTGTGATGTGCTAGCACCTTCAGACATGATGGATGGTAGGATTGGAAAAATAAGAAAAGCACTTGATAAAAATGGTTATCAATTAGTTCAAATTCTTTCCTACGCAGTAAAATATGCTTCAAGTTTTTATGGACCTTTCAGAGATGCGGTTGGATCAAGAGGACTTCTAAAAGGAGATAAAAAGACCTACCAAATGGATTTTCGAAACAGTAATGAAGCCTTAAGAGAGGTTGCCCTAGATATAAAGGAAGGAGCAGATATGGTAATGGTGAAACCAGGAATGCCCTACCTTGATATTATAAAATCAGTAAAAGATAATTTCAAAATTCCAGTTTTAGCTTATCAAGTTTCAGGAGAATATAGCTTACTCACAAATAGTATTAATAAACGTTTAATAGATAAAAACTCAATATTAGAAAGCTTGATCTCATTTAAGAGAGCTGGTGCAAATGCAATAGTCAGTTATTATGCTGACAGAATAAATGAAATAATACTTTAAGACTATTTCAATAAATTTATAAAATAACTTCTTGAAACGGGTAAATTTAAATTATTTGGTTTCAATATGCTTTTTTCAAGATAATCAGTAAGAAGCTTAAAACCTTTTAATAAATTTTTTAAATCAATATTTTTTGTATTATGATCTATCAAAAAGTTTGGAATAAATTTTTTTTCTGAAGATGATTTTACAAAATAATTAATCTCTCCTTCTATAACTTCTTTTTCAACCATCTTTTTAAGCTCAAGATCGTAACCAAGTAATTTTAATAACTTTAATTCCCAAAAAATATATTCTTCAATCCAATTATTATGAGTTAATAAATCAAAAAATTCATCTATTAAAATGTAAATGTCATTATTTGATTGAGCTTCAGCTGTTAAAAGTTTTACAAGATGCATAGCAGAAGTTATGCAGCAAAGTTTTATACTATTATCAAAATAAATTGGCGTAGTAGCTTTAACAATTTCTAATTTAAAATAACCTATTCTATTTGAACTTTTGGAATTATAATTAACATGAATTTTATTGCCAATCTGTAAATAATTTTTAATTTTTTTTGAAGTTCCACCAAAAATAATACCAGAAATTTTTCCATAATTTTCAGTAAATACCTCTGCTATAATGGAATTTTCATTGTATCGATTTTTAGATAACAAATATCCTTTATCATCCCAATTCATTTTTTAAAAATACTCTCAAAACATAAGGTTGCAGCGTTCTGTTCAGCATCTTTTTTAGATGAACCATCTGCTGTAAAAATTCTAGTATTTTTTAATTTCACAGAGACTTTAAATAATGGTTTATGACGAGGCCCTGTATTTGATATTAACCTATAGATAGGTAAAGTTTTAAACATCTTTAAAGAATATTCTTGAAGTTTAGTTTTGGCATCTATTTCAGTTACCACACTTGCATTAATATGCTCATTCCACAAATTTAGAATAAATTTTTCAACAAAATTAATACCTTTGTCTAAATAAATCGCACCTATTAAAGCTTCTAAGCAATCAGCTATAACTTTGTCTTCAATTACAATTTTTTTATTTTTTGGATTAAATACCAAAATATATTTTTGTAATTCAATTTTTTTTGCAATTTCTAAGCATTTTCTTTTATTAACTAGAGATGCAAATTTTTTATCCAATATTCCTTCACGTTCATCTGGATAGATTTCTAATAATTTTTTTGCAATAACTAACCCTAAAACTCTATCACCTAAAAATTCAATTTTTTCATTATTATTCAAAGAGTCATAGCTTTTATGAGTAAGACTTTTAATTAAAATCTTAGGATCATAAAATTTTAACTTTAATTTCTTTTCTAAGATTGTTGAGGATATTTTCATTAATTAATAGTTTTAAAAAAACGATCAAACCTAATAGTTTTGTGCCATTTCCAAAAAGAAAAGATACTTGCAATTCTAAAATCAGATGAAAAAAAAATAAATTGTGCCTTACCAACTAGATTGTCTTCATGAACATATCCAACACTTGTTAAATATCTACTATCTTTAGAACAATCTCGATTGTCTCCAAGGAAAAAGTAATGTTTTGGTGGAACTATAAATACATCAGAATTTTGAAAACTATAATTTTTTAAATAAACGGTATTATGTATTGCACCATTTGGCAATTTTTCTTCAAACTTAACAACATCTATAGTTTGATTGCCACAATAAATTATATCATTTTTTGGAACCCTTGATTTAAAAATTTGATTATTATTAAGAAATAAATCACCATTTATGAATTGAATATTATCTCCAGGTAATCCTATTAATCTTTTGATATAATCTGTTCTATTGTCAGCAGGGGTTTTAAAAACAATAACATCACCTACTTCAGGTTTTTGTGAAAATATTCTGCCATCGAATATTGGTGGACTAAATGGAAAAGAATGTTTGCTATAACCATAAGAATATTTGGTAACAAATAATCTATCCCCTACCAATAAAGTAGGTTCCATAGAAGATGAGGGTATATAAAAAGGCTGTATAAAAAAAGATCTAATAATAACTGCAATGATTAAGGCATAAAAAATTGTTTTGGCATTTTCAATTATAAAGTTTTTACTTATCATTATTTATTTTTTTGTAAAATTACGTATGCTATAGAATATTTTTTTTCATCAGAAATTGACAGAAAGAAATTGAATGAAGATGTTTTGAATTGAACTTTAACAATATTTTTTATCTTATTTGTAATTACAAAAGAAGGTTTACCTAATTTATCATTAATAATTGATATATCTTTAAAGTTAAGATTATTTCTAAAGCCAGTACCAATCGATTTGGCCAAAGCTTCTTTAGCAGCAAATCTTTTTGCATAATATGCTTTTTTATTTCTAATTTTTTTAGCAATAAGTATTTCTGAGTTAGAAAATATTCTTTTAATAAAATTATTATTTTTTATCAATTTATTAAATCTTGAGATATCAACTATATCAACACCTATACCAAGTATTTTCATGGTTATTTATTTATTATTTTTCTAAAAGATTTAATCGTTTTTTTTAAACCATGAGTGACAGATTCACCAATTATAAAATGTCCAATATTGAATTCTGTAATTTCTTTAATTTTTGTTAATATTGCAGTTGTTTTATAGTCAAGACCGTGACCCGCATGGATTTCAAGACCAAAATTTTTACCAAACTTAGAGCATTTTTTAATTTTTATTAGTTCTTTTTTATAGTCTTTATTTTTTTTAATTAAATCTGAAATTTTTCCTGTATGTATTTCAACACAATCAGCATTTAATTCTTTTGCACTTTGAATATCTTTTAAATTTGGATCTATAAATAGGCTGGTTCTAATATTTACTTTATTAAATAATGAAATTACTTTTTTAATTTTAACTCTATTTTTATTTAAATTTAAACCACCTTCTGTAGTTATCTCTTTTCTTTTCTCTGGAACAATGCAAATATAATTGGGTTTATTTTTTAATGCTATCTTTACTATTTCATCATTTAAAGAAATTTCCAGGTTAGTAATTATTTTTCTATCTTTACAGATTTCTAAAACATCTTGATCATTTATGTGCCTTCTATCTTCTCTTAAATGTATTGTAACTGAATCTGCACCACATTTACTAACATGTTTTGCTATCAATAATGGATTTGGATGGTTTGAGCCTCTTGCATTTCTAATTGTTGCAACATGATCTATGTTTACACCCAATTTTTTCATTTTATAAATCTACTTCCTGGCACTGTTATGGGTGTATTTTTAAGAAATTCAGGAAGTTTATTTTTTTTAAAAGTTGGAACATCAATTTTCATATGAGAAATAATTTCTTTTTTTATTTTTAAAGATTTTTTTGTTGATCTATCAATAATGGTAGCAAAACCAACAAGTTTTGCTCCTGGTCTAGTAATTAGATTTACACATTCTAAACTGGATTTTCCTGTTGTTATAACATCTTCAATAATTAATACTTTAGAACCTTTTTTAATATTAAAGCCTCTTCTCAAAGTAAATTTACCGTTAACTCTCTCGCAAAATATAGTTTCTTTTTTTAAAATTTTACCTATTTCGTAGCCAATAATTACTCCACCCATCGCTGGAGCCAAAATTAAATCTATATATTTAAATTTTTTTTTAATCTTCTGGGCCAATGATTTACAAATAGAATTAGCTAAATTTGGAAAACTTAACAGTTTTGCACATTGAATATATTTCGATGAATGTAGTCCAGAAGAAAGTACGAAATGTCCCTCAAGTAAAGCGTTAGTTTTTTTTAAAATATTTAAAGATTTTTTGTGTGAAAGCATTTCTTTTTTCCTCGTGTCTTATGATTTTAAACTTAATATTCTTTTGTTTTAGTTCGCTAATAAAATTTGTAAAGTTTTTCAGGTCTCTAATTATCAAATGGAACTTAAAGTTAATATAATATTGTGTTTTTTCATGCATCTCAACATTAGATATGTTTAATCTGTGATTACCTAGTAATGTTGTAATTTCACCTAGTTTACCTGGTTGATCTGGTAAAGATATCCATAAAGTAGTGTTATATTTCTTTATTCTTTCTTCTTTTTGTTCACCTTTCGAATGCCAATATCTTCTTATTGCTGCTCTAGCTTTTCCTGTTTTAGTAACTGGTATCCAGTGAAGTGAAGGTGATTTATTTTTTGAAGTTATTATATTAACGACATCTCCATTATGAAGAATACTTTGTAGTTCACTATCATTTCCATTTATTTGACAGCTAATAGCATTATCACCAATTTTTGTGTGAACCGCATAAGCAAAATCAATTGGAGTTGCGCCCTTTGGCAATTTTATTACTGAACCTTTGGGTGTGAAGCAAAAAACATTTTCCTGAAACATTTGAAGTTTAGTATACTCATAGAAATGTTCAGGATTTTCATTTTTATCAATAATTTCTACTAAATCTGCTAACCAATCATATTCTTTCCAAGTAAGAGAGTTAAATTTCTCAGAAGATTTATATTTCCAGTGAGATGCAATACCTCTTTCAGCAAATTCATGCATTTCCATAGTTCTAATTTGAATTTCTATAGGTCTTTTATTTGGTCCAATTACAGCTGTGTGTAATGATTTATAGTGATTAATTTTTGGTGAAGAAATATAATCTTTAAATTTTCCAGGTATACAGTTCCAATGTTGGTGAAATATTCCAAGTGCTTGATAACAATCATACTCACTAGGCAATATAACCCTAAAACCTATTATATCTGTAATTTGCTCAAGGGATATTCTTTTTTTTTGTACTTTTCTCCAAATTGAAAAAGGAGTTTTTTCTCTTCCAAAAATCTTAGCTTTAATGTCATGATCATTTAAAAGTTCTGTAATTTGTATAGAAATTGATTTAAAGTTATTTACTTTATCTTCACGAATTTCATCTAATCTTTTTTTGATAAGTTCTCTTGCTTTATTATTTAAAACTTTAAAAGATAAATCTTCCAATTCATCTCTTATTCTGTGCATGCCCATTCTATCAGCTAATGGTCCATAGATCTCCATAGTTTCCTTAGCAATTCTTTCTTTTTTTTCAATTTTGCTAATAGCATCAATCGTTCTCATATTATGTAAACGATCCGCAAGTTTTACTAATAAAACTCTAATATCTTTAGAGGTAGCTAAAATTAATTTTCTAAAATTCTCAGCTTTTGAACTAGAGTTTGCTTGATTTTCAAAAACAGAAATTTTGGTTACACCCTCAACTAAATCCGCAATTTCTTGTCCAAACTCTATCTTGATATTTTCATATGTAGCATGTGTGTCTTCAATTGTGTCATGAAGTAATCCAGTAACAATTGTAGCGCTATCTAATTCTAAATCGCTAAGTATAGAAGCAACAGCTATTGGATGATTTGAATAGGGATCGCCTGATGCACGTTTTTGATTTTCATGCGCTTTAACAGCGTATTGGTATGCTTTATTTAATTTTTCAGGATTTAAAAACTTATTATAATTTTTGACTTTATTTATAAGTTCTTCAGAATTAAGCATAGGTTATTATAACACTAATTTATATTTGTTTAATAGATCTAAGGTTTTTTACTGACAAACTATAGACTAAATTAACAATATTTTTACCAGATTTTGGATCTTTCCACTTTTTATCTATTTCAAATAAAGGCAATAAAACAAAGCTTCTCATTTTCATTCTAGGGTGTGGAATAAAAAGGTTTTCTTCAATAAAATTTAATACTTTTTTGTCATAATCAATAATATCAATATCACATGTTCTTGGAGCATTCTTCTTTGTTCTAGATCTACCTAATTTTTTTTCAATTAATTTACAATATTTCAATAATTCAAGAGGGTTAAGTGTAGTTTTGACCTTAATGACTACATTTATATATTTTGGCAACAGTGGATCTGGCCATGAGTTAGATAGATAATATGATGAGGTTTTAACTATTTTTATTCTATTTTTTTCTAATTCAAATTTAGCTAAATTAATATTGTTAATTTTGTTACCTAGATTTGATCCGATTGCCAAATATGAATGTTTAACTCGATTTTCTAATATGTCTGGCTTTTTCACGATTCCAATCTCTGTTTTTTTTAGTAGCTCTTTTGTCAAATTGCTTTTTACCTTTTGCAACTGCTATCTCAATTTTAGCTTTGCCCTTTTTAAAATACATTTTTGTTGGAACAAGAGTTAGTCCATCTCTTTGCATTTTACCAATTAGTTTATTAATTTCTTTTCTATTTAATAATAATTTTCTTTCATCTGTGGGATTATGATTAGAATAACTTGCTTGTTTAAATGCTGAGATGTGTGAATTAATCAAAACAATTTCTCCACTTTTTTCAACAGCATAAGAGTCTGCTATATTTATTTTGCCTTCTCTAATCGATTTTATTTCAGAGCCTTTGAGAACAATTCCAGCTTCAATTAATTCCTCGAAAAAATAATTAAAACTTGCTTTTCTATTTAAGCAAATAATTTTTAAACCAGAATTGGTTTTTTTATTCATTAGAGTAATTTTGCAGATACTAGAGCTTTTTTTACAATATTTTTGGTTGTGTCAGTAACTTTAACCAATGGCAATCTTACATCGTCCTCACATAAGCCTAAAAGTTTAGCTGCATGCTTAACTGGACTTGGATTGCTTTCAACAAACATTGAGCTATGAACAGGTTGTAAAATTTTATCTAATTTAACAGCTTCAAGTTTACTTTCTGCATTATCTAACTTTGATGCCTTCTGAAAATCTGAGCATAACTTAGGTGCAATATTTGCTGTTACACTTATTGAACCAATACCACCTCTGTTATTAAACTCTAAAGCATTATCATCATTACCTGTAAGTTGAATAAAATCATTTCCCATCTTATCTTTTTGTTGGTTAACTCTTTCTAAATCACCTGTAGCATCTTTAACGCCAACAATATTTTTCAATTCAAACAATCTAGCCATTGTATCAACAGACATATCGATTACAGATCTTCCAGGAATATTATAAATTATAATTGGTATTCCACATTTATCATTTATCGCTTTATAGTGTTGAAATAGTCCCTCTTGCGTAGGTTTATTGTAATAAGGTGTAACCACCAATGCCGCATCAGCACCTGCTTTTTCTGCATGCGTTGTGAGTGAAATTGCTTCTTCTGTAGAATTAGAACCGGTTCCAGCTATTACTATAGTTTTACCATTGCTCTCTTTAACGCATAAATCGATTACTTTTTGATGCTCATTATGACTTAAAGTTGGAGATTCACCCGTTGTACCTGCTGGTACCAATCCATTTGTACCATTAGAAATTTGAAAATGTATAAGCTTAATATAAGCATCTATATCTAGCTCATTATTTTTAAACGGGGTGATTAAAGCAACATTTGATCCTTTGAACATAAATACTTATAACATAGTTTAAAGATTCATTTACTAAATTTATGGTTAAAAATACTTTATTTTTTATAAAATTATTTTTGTTATTATTGTCAATAATAAGCAATTCTTATGCTGCTGAAGTTACAATATTACCCTTAAAAAAACCTATATTAGATGAAAAAACAAAAAATGAAAAAATTTCCCAGAGTACAATAAAACCAAAATCTAAACCTACAAAAATTCAATTAAATAAAGATAAAGTTGCAAAAGTTGTTGATAAAAAGATTAATTATTCAATTCCAAAGAGCAAACCTTTAATAGTAAAAAAGATAAAACCCTCGGTTAAAAATACTTCTAAATATTATAGTCAAAAAGATTTCGCCATAGCAAAAAAATCTATTCAGGCAATGGAAAAAAGTCAGTGGTCATCAGCTTTGTCAATTTCTAAAAAAGCAAAAGACAAATCTATATATAATTTTGTTCAATGGAGACATTTATTAACTTCAGGAAATCAAGCAACTTTTTACGATTATTTAGTTTTTTTAAAGAATAATGATGACTATCCTCGAATAAACAGAATTAGATATTTAGCAGAAGAAAAACTTTCTACAGAAAAAATTTCACCCAAGAAAATCATTGATTGGTTTAATTCGAAGGAACCATTAAGCGGTTATGGTGAACTAATATTAGGAGAAAGTTTTATTCAAACTGGAAATATTGAAAAAGGAGTTTCATTGATAAAAAAAGGTTGGATCACAGCCAAACTTTCAAGATCTCAAATGAAAAAATTGAACAAAAAATATAAAAAATATCTTAATTCAACAGACTATGTAAAAAGGGCTGATTATTTAGCCTGGGAAAATAAATATTGGGATTTAAAAAGAATGCTTATTTATCTGCCAAAAGATTATCAATTACTTTATACAGCTAGACAAATTTTAATGAGTAAATCTTATGGTGTAGACAATGCAATTAAAAATGTTCCACAAAAATTTAAAAATGATGCTGGTTTAAATCATGATCGACTTAAATGGAGAAGAAAAAGAGGAAGAATTGATAGCTCTCTAGAGATTATATTTTCAATTAAAAATGATAAAGATTATCTTGTGAGACCTGACAAATGGTGGGTTGAAAGAGCTATAATGACAAGAGCTCTAATTTATAAAGATAAATATGAAACAGCATACAAAGTTGCAAGTCAACATTCTCTTGATCCAGGTCCTGAATTTGCTGAAGCTGAATGGGTAAGTGGATGGATTGCATTAAGTTTTTTAGATGATCCAATTTTAGCAATTGATCACTTCAATAATTTTTACCAAAATGTAAGTTATCCTATAAGTCTATCTAGAGGTGCATATTGGCTTGGTAGAGCTTATGAAAAAATTGGTGATAAAAAACAATCAGAAGATTGGTATAAGGAGGCAACTAAATATCTAACCACATACTACGGTCAATTAGCTTTTTTAAAAATTAGTCCCAATGAAAAATTTGAACTTGAAGAACAACAGATTGTTGAGGATGAATATAGAAAATATTTTAAAAAAAAAGAACTTGTTAAAATTAGTTATCTTTTAGATGAATTAGATAAAGATAAATATACTAAAAATATCTTAAGACATCTAGCAAATGATAATATTAAGAGTGGAAGTGAGGTTTTGGCTGCAGAACTTGCAACGAATATCTCAAGATATGATTTTGCTATACAAGTTTCAAAGATAGCCTCATATGAAAAGAGATTTCATAATACTTACAACTATCCAATAATAAGTGTGCCTCAATACGTGAATGGAAGAAAAATTCCTGAAACTGCTTTTATACTATCACTTATAAGACAAGAAAGTGAATTTGATATGAGAGCTAATAGTCATGTTGGTGCTCAAGGGTTGATGCAGCTAATGCCTTACACTGCAAAACTAGTTGCAAAACAAGCAAAGCTCCCCTACTCAAAGTCTCGGTTAACCTCTGACCCAGAATATAATATCAATTTAGGATCTCATTATATCGCAGGGTTAATACTTGATTATGATGGAGCTTACCCGTTTGCAACAGCAGCTTACAATGCTGGACCTAAAAGAGTTAAACACTGGAAAAAAATTAATAAAGATCCGCAAAAAAAACAGATTGATTTTGTTGATTGGGTTGAATTAATTCCATTCAAGGAAACTAGGAATTATGTTCAGCGTGTAATGGAAAACTATAATGTTTACAGATACATTTTAGAAAAAAAACCTATAGAAATGAAAGATTTTTTTAAGGATCAACCACTATTCTAATGGCGGAAGAGGAGGGATTCGAACCCTCGGTACAAGTTTCCCCGCACGGTCATTTAGCAAACGACTGGTTTCAGCCTCTCACCCACTCTTCCACAGATTAACGATATAGCTGATTGTATTGAATATTCAATATTTATAAAGTAATTATTATTAATTATATGAAAAACAACTATTCAATATTTTCTTTAGTTAAAAATGCTTTTTCCTACCATGAAAATTGGCAAAAGGCGTGGAAAGACCCTGCTCCAAAAAAAGAGTACGATGCAATAATTATTGGAGGTGGTGGTCATGGTCTTGCAACAGCATATTATTTAGCAAAAAAACATAATATGAAAAATATTGCAGTTGTTGAAAAAGGATGGATTGGTGGTGGAAACACAGGAAGAAACACAACTATTATAAGATCAAATTATTTATGGGACGCAAGTGCTGGCCTTTATGATCATGCTTTAAAACTATGGGAGGGTCTTTCACAAGAAATAAATTATAACGTAATGTTTAGTCAAAGAGGTGTGATGAATCTGGCTCACAATCTTCAAGATATTAGAGATTTAAAAAGAAGAACTCACGCAAATAGATTAAATGGAATTGATGCTGTTTATTTAAGTACTGAAGAAGTTAAAAAATTTTGTCCAATCATAAACACTTCTCCTAACATACGTTATCCTGTATTAGGTGGAACATTACAAAGAAGAGCTGGAACAGCTAGACACGATGCTGTTGCGTGGGGTTATGCGCGTGGTGCAGATGAAATGGGTGTCGATATAATTCAAAATTGCGAAGTAAAAGGTATTAAAAGAAATGGTGATGAAGTTGAAGGTATAGAAACTTCGAAAGGATTTATTAAAGCTAAAAAAATTGGCGTAGTTGCTGCAGGTCACTCAAGTGTACTTGCAAATATGGCTGGTTTACGTTTGCCCTTAGAGAGCAAACCTCTTCAAGCTTTAGTGTCTGAGCCTGTTAAACCAATCATTGATACAGTTGTGATGTCTAATGCTGTACATGCTTATGTTAGCCAATCTGACAAGGGTGAACTTGTAATTGGTGCAGGTACAGACGATTATGTTTCGTATTCACAAAAAGGAAGTCATGATATTGTTGAAGGAACTTTAAACGCTATTTTAGAACTTTATCCCATTTTTAGTAGAATGCGTATGCTTAGACAATGGGGTGGTATTGTTGATATTTGTCCAGATGCAAGCCCCATAATAAGTAAGACTACTATAAAAGGTCTTTATTTTAACTGTGGTTGGGGCACTGGTGGATTTAAAGCAACACCTGGGTCAGGTGATCTATTTGCTCATACGATAGCTAATGATGAGCCTCATAAATTAAATGCTGCATTTAATCTAAACAGATTTGTTAGTGGGGATCTTGTAGATGAGCATGGTGCAGCGGCGGTAGCTCATTAATGTTTTTAATTACTTGTCCCTTTTGTGGAGAAAGAGAGCAAAGCGAGTTTAAAGCTGGTGGAGAAGCTCATATTGAAAGACCAAAACAACCTACAGAATTAAGTGATGATGAGTGGGCAGAATATCTCTTCATGAGAAAAAATATTAAAGGTGTGCAATTTGAAAGATGGAACCATGCCCACGGATGTCGAAAATGGTTTAACATGGTACGTGACACTTCCAATGATGAAATAAAAGCCGTTTATAAAATGGGTGAAAAACCACCGTCAATTTAATTTTATATGCAAAAAAAGTTAAGAGTAAAAACTAGTAATTTTATTGATGAAACAACAAAGATTGCTTTTAAGTTCAATAATAAAACTTACTATGGATTTAAAGGAGATACATTAGCTTCAGCCCTCCTTTCAAATGATGTTCATTTAGTTGGAAGAAGTTTTAAATATCACAGACCAAGGGGAATAATGACAGCTGGGTCAGAAGAACCAAGCGCAATTGTTCAAGTTAATAAAAACACAGCATTCACAGAACCAAATGTCAGAGCGACTGAAGTTGAAATTTATGAAGGTCTAGAGGCTACAAGCCAAAATTGTTGGCCAAGTGTCAACTTTGATTTAGGTGGCATAAATAATTTTATATCTCCCCTTCTACCTGCAGGATTTTATTATAAGACTTTTATGTGGCCTGCTAATTTTTGGGAAAAATATGAGTTTTTAATCAGACATTCGGCAGGACTAGGTAAATCACCAACTGAACCTGATCCGGATATTTATGAGCATAAATATATTCATTGTGACGTTCTTGTAATTGGTGCTGGCGTTGCGGGAATTTTAGCTGCAAAGACTGCTGCAAAAAATAATCTAAAAACATTATTGCTTGATGAAAAAAATGAACTTGGTGGTGCTACAATCTATCAAAATACAGATCATGTTAAGATAAATAGTCAAAATTCATCAATCTGGTTAGAGAATGAAATAAATGATTTAAAAAAAATTGATAATTTGGAAATTAAAACAAGAACAAGTGTGGCGGCTTATCATGGATATAATTATTTATTAGCGAGAGAAAATTTAACAGATCATCTTCCTCATTCAGATAAAAGAAATAAAGTAAGACAAAGGTTGTTAAAGATAAGAGCTAAAAAAGTTATTGTTGCAACAGGAGCATTAGAAAGACCATTAATATTTAACAACAATGATAGACCTGGCATTATGCTTGCATCAGCTGTTAAAAAATATGCTGATTATTATGGTGTAGCAACTGGTCAAAAAAATATCTTCTTTACTAATAATAATACAGCTTATGAAGCAGCAATTTCTTTGATAAAAAAAGGAATTAATGTAGATGCAATAATCGATATTAGAGAAAAATCTAATACAGAATTTACAAAAGAAGCTCAAAATCTAGGAGTTAAAATATATAACTCTTATACTGTAGTGGATACCGAGGGTTATAAAAGAATTAATAAGATTACAATAATGAAACTATCTAAAGATGGACAATCATTTAGCGGTTCGGATAAAATTATATTGGATTGTGATTGTTTGTCTATTGCAGGTGGATGGACACCAGCAGTACATCTTTTTACTCAATCAGGGGGTAAATTAAAATTTAGAGATAAAGATCAGGTTTTTATACCAAATAAATACCCTTCTGATCAAATAAGTATTGGATCTTGTAATGGTGATTTTGAAATTGATGATGTAATAACCAGCTCTGTAAAATCTATAAAAGAATTTTTAAATATAAACGAAACTGAATATGACAATTTAGAAATAAAATGTCCTAAAGATAAGGATTTTAGAAATATTTGGTTGCTTCCTTCTGATAAGATTTTAGGAAAGACCAAACCCTTTGTTGATTATCAAAATGATGCAACAGCAAAAGATATTAAACTTGCTCTAAGAGAGGGTTTCAGATCAATTGAGCATGTAAAAAGATATACAACAACAGGGATGGGTACCGATCAAGGCAAACTTGGTAATATGCATGCACTTGGTATTATTGCAGAAACTGCAGGTGTAAAAATGGGTGAACTTGGAACGACAACTTTTAGGCCTCCCTACACTCCTTTAACATTTGGAACAATTGTTGGACGAAATGTTGGTGAATTTTTTGATACATTTAGAAGAACGCCTATGAACAATTGGCATATAGAAAATAAGGCTGAATTTGAAAACGTAGGTCAGTGGAAAAGAGCTTGGTACTATCCAAAAAATAATGAAACCATGCATGAAGCCGTACAAAGAGAAAGTAAAGCAGCAAGAGAGAGTGCAGGCATATTAGACGCTTCAACGCTTGGTAAAATTGATATTCAAGGAACAGACGCTTCTGAATTTTTAAATAGAGTTTACACAAATGCATGGTCAAAACTTGCTATTGGAAAATGTCGTTATGGTTTAATGCTCAATGAAGATGGTATGGTTTATGATGATGGTGTTACAACTAGACTAGATGAAAATCATTATATAATGACAACCACAACCGGGGGCGCAGCAAATGTACTTGGAAAATTAGAAGATTATCTTCAAACTGAATGGCCTGAACTAGATGTTTACCTATCATCGGTAACTGATCATTATGCAACAGCTAGTATCTGTGGTCCAAATAGTAAAAAGATTTTAAAAAAATTAGCACCTGACCTTGATCTTTCTGATGAAAATTTTCCTCATATGTCGTTCAAAAATATCAAAATAGATAATATTAAATGTAGAATTATGCGTATTAGT
This sequence comes from Candidatus Pelagibacter sp. PS_41, assembly GCF_059417725.1. Classification (NCBI taxonomy): domain Bacteria; kingdom Pseudomonadati; phylum Pseudomonadota; class Alphaproteobacteria; order Candidatus Pelagibacterales; family Candidatus Pelagibacteraceae; genus Candidatus Pelagibacter; species Candidatus Pelagibacter sp. PS_41. Next base: position 589,116 of record NZ_CM182062.1, read on the forward strand.
TTTACGGGTGAACATAGTTATGAAATCAATATTCAGGCAAATTACGGTGAAGCTTTATGGAAAAAATGTATGGAGGCCGGTGAAGAGTTCAGCATTACACCTTATGGCACTGAGACGATGCACTTATTAAGAGCGGAAAAAGGATTTATTATTGTTGGTCAGGATACCGATGCAACGATGACACCTATAGACCTACAAATGGACTGGATTGTTAGTAAGAAAAAATATGACTTTATTGGAAAAAGATCTTTATATAGATCAGACACTATGAGAGAGGACCGTAAACAACTGGTTGGTCTATTAACAGATAATCCATCAGAGGTATTGGAAGAAGGTGCTCAGATAGTAGCTAATATAAATCAAAAACCAGTTGAAATGTTAGGTCATGTTACTTCAAGTTATTATAGTCCCAATCTAAATAAATCAATTGCACTAGCTGTAGTTAGAGGTGGAAAAAATATGCTTGGTCAAAAATTATTTATTCCAATGGAAAACAAAAATATTAACGTCACAATTGTTAATCCTGTTTTCTTTGACAAAGAAAATGAGAGGTTAAATGCTTAATTATAAAACATCTATTAAAGGTGATATCACTTATTCTGATTTAGAAATAAAGGAAATTAAACCTATAATGAAACTAATCGTAAGAGGCAAAACAAAAGAATTTATGACCGCAATTGGAAAAAATCTCAATATGCTTTTACCGACAGAAGCTAATACTTCTACTGCAACTGAAAAATTAACTGCTTTTTGGTTAAGCCCTGATGAATGGATGTTAACATCAAATGAAACTGTAAGTGAAGACAGTAATACTTACGAAGTTGAAGATGAGTTAATTAGAAGTATATCAAAAGTTAAATTAGGTGCAGTGACTGATGTAAGTGATCAATTTGTAATGCTCAATATTAAGGGTAGTAAGGTTTTTGATTTACTAGCAACAGGCTCGCCTTTTAACTTTAACAATTTTAAAACGAAAAAAGGTTTGGTTGTTCAAACGATTCTAGCTCATATTGATGTTATTATTCACCATAAAGAGATAAATAATGTGGATTTATTCATTAGGCGCTCTTTTTCCCAACATTTACACTCCTGGATGAGTGATAGTGCGTCAAGGTTATAACCTTACACACATTAATTTTCATATATATTTTAATTATGAAAAAAATACTCCTTGTGGTGCTATTAGCACTTTTACCCTTCTCACTTAACGCAGAATCTAAACTTGATCAGATTTTATCTTCTGGTGAATTAAAAGTTGGAACTACAGGTGACTGGGATCCAATGACTCTGAAAGATCCTGCTACAAATAAGTATAAAGGATTTGATATTGATGTAATGAGTGAACTAGCTAAAGATATGGGTGTTAAAATTAAATTTGTACCTACAGAATGGAAAACTATAGTTTCTGGAATTACTGCAGGAAGATATGATATTTCTACAAGTGTTACGAAAACACCAAAAAGAGCAGAAGTAGCTGGATTTACTGACACATATTATAAATATGGAACTGTACCATTGGTGCTTAAAAAGAATTTAAAAAAATATTCGACATGGGATTCATTGAACAACAGTAATATTACTATTGCAACAACACTAGGAACTTCACAAGAAGAAAAAGCAAAGGAGTTTTTTCCAAAATCAAATCTAAGATCTGTTGAAGCGCCAGCAAGAGATTTTCAAGAAGTTTTAGCTGGAAGAGCAGATGGAAATATTACAAGCTCTACTGAGGCAAATAAATTAGTTATTACATATCCTGAACTAGCTATTGTTCCTGATGGAGAAAAAAATCCTGCTTTTTTAGCTATGATGGTTAATAAAAATGATAAAGTTTGGAATGATTATGTAAATAAGTGGATTAAAGATAAAAAATCCTCTGGTTTCTTTGATAAACTTTTAGCAAAATATAATTTAAAAAGCTTATAAAGATTAGATAATATTCTTTAATCAATTATAATTTAAAAGTGAAAAATTTAATTTTTTTACTTTTATTTATAACTCTTACTTCTTGTAGTGGCCAAGAATTAGGCTGGTTTATTCTTTCACCCAATAATGTTGAAGGGTTAACAAATCTTAAATTTTTATTAAGTGGTTTAACTACAACAATTTATATTTCAGTAGTATCTATAATCATATCTGCAATATTAGGGTTTATTGTTGCAATTCCATCTTTAGCTAAAAATAGATTTTTAACATACATAAATGTTTGCTATGTAGAAATTGTAAGAGCTATACCCCTGCTTGTTTTAATTTTATGGATTTATTATGGACTTCCAATAATGACAGGAATAAGTTTCAGTCCTTTTGTATCTGGAATAATTGCACTTGCGATAAGCGAAAGTGCTTTTCAAGCAGAAATATTTAGGGCTGGTATAAACTCAATAAAAAAATCTCAGTGGGAAGCAGGATCAACACTTGGATTAACTTTTTATCAAAGGTTAAGATTAGTCATCCTTCCTCAGGCAATTAAAAATATCTTACCTGCATTAGGCAATCAATTTGTATATGTATTAAAGATGTCTTCACTAGTTTCAATTATTGGTATTGGTGACTTAACAAGAAAGGCTAATGAATTAGTTGTGTCTACTTATAGACCATTAGAAATTTATACCTTCTTAATTTTAGAATATTTAGTTTTGATCTTAATTGTCTCATTTTTTGTAAGAAAGTTTGAAAATCGCCTCAAAAGAGATGGTAATAATTAAGAATTAAGACTGTTAAAAAAAGTAATCTTTAGGTTTAATTTTTTTTAGATTTTCTATAATCCCAAGGATAATCAAACTCCATCGACCACATACCAATTTTATTATTTCTTGCATAATCTTCATCAGGTACAAATTTTTTTGAATACCTTCTGTAGGCAAATGCATAGCCACTTCTAACTAAATAGCTTGATAGGCTTTCATTATTAACAAAACATTCTGCTAGTGTTCTTTTGTATCGATCTTTTCCTTCACTAATACACTTAACAGTATAATTTCCTATTTTATCAATAAGTATTTGCCTTGCGGTAACTCCACAGGGATCACTAATACCTGCCTTCACACATGTTTGTTTTAATTCTGGAGTATCAATACCAGTAAATCTGATCTTTTCTCCATTAATATGAATTGTATCTCCATCAACTATTTTAATAATTTGAGACTTAACTTGATTGTATGTTAAAAAAAATATTATTAAACTTATGCTAATAAGTAAAATGGCTTTTCTTTTGTTTAAAAACATTATTTAAAAAATATCCAATAAATATAATTACTGCAATACCCATAAACCAGTTTGTTGCCATGATTGTATAAAAAATATCTGCATAGTCACCGCCTCTAATATTAATTACATACCATAAAGACAAAAACGGAAAAGCTGTTAATCTCAAAATACTAAGGTAGAGACTAAAAATAGGTTTTTTAAGAGCCTGAAATACTGCTGTGGTAATAAAAAATACAGGATAAATTGGTGCAATTAAAGCAGCAATTTTTAGATAAATGGCTCCATGATAAATAGCTTCTTGGTTTTCAGTAAATAAAGAAACAAAGAATTCTGCTCCAAAAAACAAAATTACACCTGCAGCAGCCATAAAAGAACATCCAAAGGTTAAAGCTTTGGTATAAAGTTCACGAATACGATTGTACTTTTTTGCACCAAAGTTTTGTCCACCAATTGAAAGGACAGCTGTATTTAATCCAATTACAGGCAGTAAAAAAACTTGTTCTACTCTTAAAGCCGCACCATAACCAGCAGCTGCAAGATCTCCAAACTGTCCAATAAAATATAATATATTAAAGATACCCACACCAATAAAAAGCATACTAATCATAATTGGAGTAGCTTGCATGAATAATTCTTTTAGAAAAATAAACTTAGGTATAAAACAATTTATTGATAAATATTTTTTTAACTTACAAGAATTAATTTTGTAAGCTAAATAAATAGTACCAATTGTTTGAGCTATAACAGTTGCAATAGCAAGGCCCCCTATTCCAAATGCAGGGATAATTCCGTATCCCCAAATAAACAAAGGGTTTAAAAAAATGTTTAAAAAGAAACTAAAAATAAGTACATTTCTGTAACTCTTGGTATCACCCTGTGCATTCAGGGCTCCATTTAAAGAGATTTGAATCATTACAATGAACGTTCCATAAAAAATAATATCTAAATACTCTCTGGTTAAAGCAATACCTGTTGCATCAGATCCCATAACACTTAAAAGAAAATCAGCTGCGTTTAGCCCAAATAAAGTAACAATAATAGAAGTAACTAATGCAAAAATTATTGATTGGGCGATAAATAACGAAGCTTTATTTATTTTTTTTTCACCTAAAAGATTACCAATAGATGAATTTGTTGCAGCTCCAATACCAACACCAACGGCAATAATTACAAAATATATTGGAAATGATTTAGCTATAGCACTTATAGCTTCAGCAGAAATTCTTCCTGCAAACCATGTATCAACTAAATTATAGAAAGTTTGAAATAAAGAACCTACACTAGCAGGTATCGTTACTTTTTGAAGTAGTAACCAAATTGGATCTTTTGTTAAGTTAATAGCTTTAGACAAATGATTTTCCTATTTAAACTCTTTTTGGAATTTATGCTTTGAACCAGTCTTTTTAGCAAGGTTTATTTGACTTTGTCTCATTCTAAATCTTTCTTTCTGGACGATTGTCAAACTATCATGACAATTTGGGCAAGAAACACCTTCTTCATACTTTTTAGACTTTTTATCTTTTGGAGAGACAGGTTTTCTACATCCACTACACATTGAATAACTGCCAACCTTTAATCCATGTTTAACACTAATTCGGTTATCAAAAACAAAGCATTCACCATTCCATAGACTTTCTTTTTTTTTAATATTTTTTAAATAATTTAAAATTCCACCTTTTAATTGATAAACATTTTTAAAACCTTTTTTTTCTAAAAATACTGAAGCTTTCTCACATCTAATTCCACCAGTACAAAACATCGCAATTGGCTTTGTTTTTTTTAACTTATTTAGATATTTTGGAAATTCTCTAAAATTAGCAACATCAGGATTAACTGATCTTTTAAAGGTACCGACATTGTACTCAAAGGGTTTTCTTGAATCTAGTACTAATGTTTCTTTATCATTAATTAACTTATTCCATTTTTTAGGATCTACATGATTATCTTTCTTATTTTTTGATGACAAAGAAAGACCCATGGGAACTACTTCTTTTTTAATTTTTACTTTTGGTTTGTGAAACGGTTGAAATTTACTTTTTGAAATATTTTCACTATCAAACTTTTTAAAATTTAAAATTTTTTTAATCTTGGTAATAGTTGACTTTAGATCGTTAGCTTTTCCTGAGATTGTTGCATTTACACCTTCACTCGCTATAATTATTGTTCCTCGGATATTTTTTTTTATTAAATAATTCTGAAGTAAAACCTTATTTTTTTTTAATGAGGTAAATTTTTTAAATTTGTAAAATCCAAATACATCAAACATTACAACACTCTACAAACAGTCATTCCATCACCTAATGGTACAATGATTTGTTCCACTCTATTATCTTTTGCAACATAATCATTAAAGTCTCTAATATTTACAGTGAATTTATCTAAATTATTCTCATCTGCAACTTCACCGTGCCACAAAACATTATCTACAATAACCAATCCACCTTTATTCACTAGTTTTAAAGATCTTTCGTAATATTCTTTATAATTCATTTTATCAGCATCAATAAAAACCATATCGAATTTATTATTCTTTAATTCTTCCAAACTATCTAATGCAGGCTTAACAATTGTTTTAATTTTATTATCCACATTAGCTTTCTTAAAAAAACATACTGCAATCTTGTTGGTCTCTTCATTTTTATCAAGAGCTATAAGTTTACCATTCTCTGGTAGTGCTAATGCAATTGAAAGCGCACTTAACCCAGTAAAAGTACCAATCTCAAGAACATTTCTAATGTTAGAGGTTTTTATAATTAAATGAAGAAAATGACATTGAGATGTTGCTACTTGCATTCTCTTAACGTCTCCAAGAGTATTATTATAATTGATGATTTCTTGCTGGATGGGATTTAGCTTTAAACTAAAATTATTTATATATTTTTCAAGCTTTTCAGTAATTCTAATTGCTTTACCCATGGTATTTTAAGTCCTTTGTGTCTACCTATTATAAAGCTATTGAAGTTTTTTCTTTAATATTTCGTTTATTAGCTGTGGATTAGCTTTACCACCAGAAACCTTCATTGCCTGTCCTACAAAGAAACCAAATAGTTTTTCTTTACCCTGTTTATATTCAATAGCTTTTTCTCTATTGGTATCAATTATTTTATCTATTAACGCTTCTAAAGCTTTTGGGTCACTTTCTTGTTTTAAACCTTTTTCCTCAACAATAATTTGAGGGTCTTTATCATTATCTATCATTAATTCAAAAATTGACTTGGCTATTTTTCCAGAAATAGTTCCATTTTTAATTAAGTTGATAAGTTTAGCTAAATTTTTTGCACTTACTGGACTTTCTGAAATTTCCAAGTTTTTATTATTTAGAACTGCAAATAATTCACCAGTAATCCAATTAACTGCTAACTTCATATCTTTGTTTTTGCCCATTTTTGCAACAACTTCCTCAAAATATTTTGCTATATCAATGTCAGAAACTAATATTGTAGCTTCATAGGAAGAAATCTTAAATTCATCAATAAATCTTTTTTTCTTATCATCAGGAAGTTCTGGAATATTACTTTTAAGTTTTTCAATAAATTCATCTGATACTTCTAATGGTAATAAATCTGGGTCTGGAAAATATCTATAATCATGAGCATCTTCTTTTGATCTCATTGATCTAGTCTCATTCTTTTTAGTGTCAAACAATCTTGTTTCTTGATCAATTGATTTTCCTTCTTCAATTAAATCAACCTGTCTATTTGCTTCATAATTTATTGCCATTTGCATAAATTTAATTGAATTTACATTTTTAATTTCACAACGTGTCCCTAGTTCTTTGGAGTCTTTCAATCGTACAGAAACATTTACATCTGCTCTTAAAGAACCTTCTTGCATGTTTCCATCACATGTACCTAAGTATCTCATAATTGATCTTAGCTTTTTAATATAAGCACTCACCTCATCGGGTGATCTTAAATCAGGTTTGCTCACAATTTCCATTAATGCTACCCCTGATCTATTTAAATCTACTAATGTATTTTGTGGATCCATATCATGTATACTTTTTCCAGCGTCTTGCTCTAAATGAAGTCTTTCTATACCAACTTCTTTTTGACCATCTGGCATATCAAGTATTACTGTGCCTTCACCTACTATGGGATATTTAAACTGAGAAATTTGATACCCTTGAGGAAGATCTGCATAAAAATAATTTTTTCGATCAAAAACTGATCTTTTATTAATTTGAGCTTTTAATCCAATGCCAGTTTTAATTGCTTGTTGAACACAAAATTCATTAATAACCGGTAACATTCCAGGAAATGCAGCATCTACTAAACTTACTTGTGTATTGGGTTCAGCTCCAAAAGTTGTTGATGATGATGAAAATAATTTAGAATTTGAGGTTACTTGCGCATGGACTTCAAGACCAATAACTACCTCATAGATGTTGTCTCCTCTTTCAACTAGATATTCTGATTTATCTTTTGACATTTACTTAATCCACCAATCAGTAATATTATTTTTAAATTGAATTTTTTCTTCCATTGCATAAGCAATGTTTAATATTTTTTGTTCATCAAAGGCTTTTCCAATAATTTGAAGTCCTAACGGGTAACCTTTAGCATCCAAACCTGCTGGTATAGAAATTGCAGGTAAACCAGCTAGATTAACTGGTACTGTAAATATATCGTTTAAATACATCGAAATTGGATCGTTAGTTTTTTCCCCAATCTTAAAAGCAGCACTGGGTGTTGAGGGGGTTAAAATTGCATCAACCTTTTTATACGCATCATCAAAATCATTTTTAATTAATTTTCTAACTTTTTGGGCTTTTAAATAATATGCATCATAGTAACCTGATGACAAAACATAAGTTCCAATCATTATTCTTCTTTGAACCTCGCTACCAAAACCTTCTGATCTAGTTCTCTCATACATATCAATAAGATTTTCACCCTTAGACCTAAAACCATATTTTACACCATCATATCTTGCTAAGTTTGAAGATGCCTCTGCTGGAGCTACAATATAATAAGTTGGTAAAGCATAGTTTGTATGTGGTAGTGTAATTTCTATAATTTCTGCACCACAATCTTTTATATACTCAATCCCTTTAGACCATAAATCTTCAATTTCTTTAGGCATGCCATCGACTCTATATTCTTTAGGGATTCCAATTTTCATACCTTTAATATTGTTTGTTAACTCCTTGCTGTACTCATTTCTTTTAAAGTTTATTGATGTTGAGTCTTTTTCATCGTAGGTACTAATAACTTCTTGAAGCAGAGCACAATCTTTTACATCTTTAGACATTGGACCCGCTTGATCTAAAGAAGATGCAAAAGCAACTATTCCATATCTTGAGCAGCTTCCATAAGTGGGTTTTAATCCCACCGTTCCTGTAAATGATGCGGGCTGTCTAATAGAACCTCCTGTATCAGTACCAATTGTAATTGGAGTTAAGTTAGCAGCTAAAGCTGATGCTGAACCACCAGATGAACCACCAGGGACAAGATCTTTATCTATTGGACTTTGAACATTTCCAAAAAAACTTGTTTCATTAGAAGATCCCATTGCAAATTCATCACAATTTAACTTACCAAGTAAAATGGCACCTTCGTTCCAAATATTCTGAGTGACTGTTGACTCGTATGTAGGAATGAAATTGTTTAACATCTTACTTCCCGCAGTTGTTTTTACTCCATTAGTGCAAAATAAATCTTTAACCGCCATGGGCACTCCAGGTAGTTTTAAATCAAAATTTGGTTTTTGGTCAAAAATTTTTGACTTTTTGAGAGCATTAGAAAAATCTTCAGTAATATATGTATTTAAATCTTGAGATTTTTCTCCTCTTTCTATGTAAGCTTTTGTAGTTTCTTCTGAGGATAGTTTTTTATCTTTAATATTTTTTACTAATTCAGACAATGTTAATGAAGTAATATTAGTCATTATTCAACAACTCTTGGTACGACAAAAAAATCTTCATTTTCATCAGGTGAATTTTTCAATATTTGCTCTCTAATATTTTCACTTTTAACTTCATCAGATCTTAATTTTAAAGTTATTTCAGCAACAGAGGTTAAAGGTTCAATATTTTCAGTGTCAAGTTCATTTAATTTTTCTATAAAATCAAATATCGAATTCAGGTCTCCAGCCAATTTTTTAGCTTTACTTTCTTCTACAGAAATCCTTGATAATTTTGATATGTGCTTTATTGTTTTAAGATCAATAGTCATGTGATAATTAAATATGTTGGCAAACTATCACTTAAGTTTAAAACATACAATATGATCACAATTGAAGAATTCAAATTAAAACAAGCAAATAAAGTCAGATTTATTGGTTTAGATTTGGGTTCTAAAAGAATTGGTGTATCCATATGTGATGAGAGGCAATCAATTGCCACACCATTTAAAACTATCAATAAAACAAACACCAATGAACTAATCGACCAACTTAAAATTATTATCAAAGAAAACAATATTGGAGGGATAATTATTGGGAACCCTGTCAATATGGACGGTAGCATGGGCAGATCAGCTCAATCTGTTAATGATGTAGCTTTAAATATATCTAAATCAATTAATCTGCCAGTGATACTATGGGATGAAAGACTTTCAACGGTTGGGGCATTTAATATTTCTAGTTTATTGGATGTTAATGTATCTAAAAGAGTAAAAACTATAGATCAAAATGCTGCTGCCTTTATTTTACAAGGGGCAATAGATTATTTGAATAATTAATACTTGCCATAGTGCCTATTAATAGTTATAGAGTTAATTTTAATGGCAAGTAAAACAAATAAAGCTATTAAAATCTCTCAAAAACACCTCCTAGGTATTCAAGATTTATCCATCAATGATGTCAATCTAATTTTAGATGAAGCAAAATCTTTTATTAAATTAAATCAAAGTAAAAGCAAAAAAACAAATATTTTAAATGGTAAGACACAAATCAATTTATTTTTTGAACCTTCTACGAGAACACAAAGTTCGTTTGAACTAGCTGGTAAAAGACTTGGTGCAGATGTCATGTCTATGAATATGGCAAATTCTGCAATTAAAAAAGGTGAAACACTTATAGACACAGCAATGACCTTGAATGCAATGCATCCTGATATTATTGTTATTAGACATCAAGACTCTGGAGCATGTAATCTTTTATCTCAAAAGGTAAATTGTGCTGTACTTAATGCTGGTGATGGAAGTCGTGAACACCCTACTCAAGCTTTATTAGATGCTTTAACGATTATAAATAGAAAAGAAAAAATTGAAGGTTTAAGGATAGCAATTTGTGGTGACATAACACATTCACGTGTTGCAAGATCAAATATTTATCTGCTCAATATGTTAGGAGCAGAAGTTAATATTATTGCACCATCTAATTTAATGCCAAAAGAGATAGAAAAATTTGGAGTAAATACTTTTACAGACATGAAAAAAGGATTAAAGGACTGTGACATTGTGATGATGTTAAGATTACAAAATGAAAGAATGACTAGTTCATTTTTATCTTCAAATAGAGAATACTATGAATATTATGGTTTAACTCCTGACAAACTATTACATGCAAAAGATGATGCATTAATAATGCATCCAGGGCCAATGAATAGAGGTATTGAAATAGATACAAAGTTAGCTGACGATATCAACAGGAGTGTAATTAAAGAACAAGTTGAGCTTGGGGTGGCTGTAAGAATGGCTTGTTTAAAAATATTTTGTGAATAAATGAAAAAACAATATTTTATAAATGCTAATATAATTGATCCTCATAATTCAATTAATGAAAATGGTGGAATGATTATTGCTGAAGATGGTTCTATTGAAGCTATTGGCAAAAAAGTAAACACGAACAATATACCTTCAAGAGAAAAGATTATTGATTTAAAGGGAAAATATATATTTCCAGGATTAGTAGATATGCGAGTTTTTGCAGGTGAGCCAGGTTATGAATACAAGGAAAATTTTAGAACCTTGAGTAATGCGGCTCTTGCTGGCGGCGTAACTTCTGTTGTCACTATGCCAAACACAGATCCTATTATAGATAATGTTTCAATTGTAGATTTTTTAAAAAGACGTGGAAGAGATAAATCTAAAATTAACGTGTTTCCTAGTGCAGCCCTTACAAAAAACATTGAAGGAATTACAATGACAGAATTTGGTCTACTTCAAAGCAGAGGTATAATTGGATTTACAGATGGTATAAAAACTATTCAAAATACTAGATTAATGTCTCGTATAATGAATTCTGCTAAAGATCTTGGGACTTTAATTATGCAGCATGCTGAAGACTATGAGTTATCTAAAAATGGAATGATCAATTCAGGAATTATTGCAACAAAACTAGGACTATCAGGAATATCTTCGGTGGCTGAAAGAATAATTATAGAGAGAGATCTAACGTTACTAGAAAATATAAAGTGTAGATATCATATATCACAAGTATCTGCTGCAAAATCAATTGAAATAATTAAAGAAAGAAAAGAAAAAGTTAAATTTACAACTGGGGTTTCTATAAACAATCTTTCATTAAATGAAAATGATATTGGGGATTTCAGAACCTTCTTAAAATTATCACCACCATTAAGAACAGAAGAAGATAGAATTGGGCTCGTACAAGGGTTAAAGGATGGTACTATTGATGTAATTGTTTCAGATCATAAGCCGGAAGATGAAGAGCAAAAAAGATTAACATTTGCTCAAGCAGCTACCGGTGCATCAGGTATTGAAACGCTACTTTCATTAAGCTTAGAATTATATCATAACGGATCAGTAAAATTAGAAACTATAATTAAAGCACTTACATCAAACCCAGCTAAAATATTAAAAATAAACAAAGGTAATCTTTCAGTCGGAAATGAAGCTGATTTTTGTATAGTTGATATTGATAAACCGTGGATTGTAAAAAAAGAAAAACTGATATCAAAATCTAAAAATACTTCGATAGAAGATAAAAAACTCCAAGGTAAAGTAACAAATACATTTGTAAAAGGTGAAGAACTATTTAAATTATAATAATGGAATATTTATTAATTGCATTAGTATCATATGTTCTTGGTTCTATACCTTTTGGTTTTATACTCACAAAAATATTTTTAAAAAAAGATATTAGAAATATTGGCTCAGGGAATATTGGTGCAACGAATGCCCTAAGAACTGGTAATAAGGCTTTAGGATATACGACATTAGCCCTAGATATAGCAAAAGCAGTTATTCCAGTTTTATTTGTAAAATTTAACTATCCAGAATATGTTTTTATAGCTTCTTTAAGTGCATTTTTGGGTCATGTATTTCCTGTATGGCTAAAATTTAAAGGTGGAAAAGGTGTTGCAACTTATGTTGGTATACTTTTCTCTATAAATATTATTCTAGGTTTTGTTTTTGTTGTTAGTTGGGGAATTATATTTGTCATTTCAAAATTTTCATCTTTATCATCAATAATTGCAAGTTTGGTTATTCCACTTTATTTATTCATTTTTGGAAATCATAATTCAATTTTTTTTATGATAATGTTTATTTTAATACTCTATACTCACAGAGAAAACGTTAAACGCCTGAAAAATAAAGAAGAAACAAAGACAAAAATTTATTGATTTGACTATCAAAAGCTTTTGAGTAGTTTGTTTTATAATGAATCTAGTCATAGTAGAAAGTCCTGCTAAAGCTAAAACTATAAATAAGTATTTAGGTGATAACTATATTGTTTTAGCAAGTTATGGACATATTAGAGATCTTCCATCAAAAAATGGATCTGTTGATCCAGAAAATAATTTTAAAATGGAATGGGAAGTTGATAGTTTTTCTAAAAAATATCTTAAGGAAATTACTGATGCTGCTAAAATTTCTTCAAAAATAATTTTGGCAACAGACCCTGATCGTGAAGGTGAAGCAATAGCATGGCATGTAAAAGAATATTTGAATGAAAAAAAATTAATAAAAGATAAATATGTTGAAAGAGTTGTTTTTAATGAAATAACCAAAAAAGCAGTAGTGCATGGTATTGAAAATCCTAGGCAAATTGAACCCTTACTTGTTGATGCTTATATGGCTAGAAGAGCTCTAGACTACTTAGTTGGCTTTAACATATCACCTATACTGTGGACAAAATTGCCAGGATCAAAATCTGCAGGTCGAGTTCAATCAGTAGCCTTAAAACTTATTACTGAAAGAGAGCATGAAATTGAATTATTTAATCCAGAAGAATTTTGGACACTAAGTATTAAATTTAATGATAATAATAAAAATAGTATTCTTGCTAGCATCACTCAACTAGAGAATAAAAAAATTGAAAAATTTTCATTCAAAAATAAAGATGAAATCGAAAAAGCAATGAATACCGTTAAATCTAAAAAATTTCAAATAAGTGATATTTCTAGCAAAGTTATAAATAGAAATCCTTCTGGTCCATTCACAACTTCTACTCTTCAACAAGTTGCTTCAGGTAGATTAGGGTTTGGAGCATCACGTACAATGCAAATCGCTCAAAAATTGTATCAAGGAATAGAAATTGAGGGAGAAACTATTGGCTTAATTACCTATATGAGAACAGATGGTACAAATCTATCTAAAGATGCTGTGGATACTTTCAGAAAATATATCAAGGATCAGTTCGGAAGTGAATATTTGCCTGATCAGCCAACTAGTTATTCTGGTAAAAAAGCAAAAAATGCTCAAGAAGCACATGAAGCAATCCGTCCAACAGATATTATGCGTGCACCTTCTTCTGTTAAAAAATATTTAAGTCCTGATCAGCATAAATTATATGATTTAATTTGGAGTAGAGCGCTTTCTTCTCAAATGCAACCTGCTCAATTTGATAGAAATACTATTACAATAACTTCAGATGATAATGGAACGATTTGTAAAGCTAGTGGTTCGGTGATTAAATTTGACGGATTCTTAAAAGTTATGAACGATAATAAGAAAGATGAAGATGAAGATATTCTTCCAGAAATGAACAAAGGGCCAATAAATATTGAAGCTTTATTAGACGAACAACACTTTACACAACCTCCTCCAAGATATTCTGAGGCAAGCTTAGTAAAAAAACTAGAAGAATTAGGAATTGGAAGACCATCAACATATGCAAGCATAATATCAGTCATATCAACTAGAGGTTATGCTGAAACTATAAATAAAAGATTTCATCCTACTGACCGAGGAAAATTAATATCTGCATTTCTTGAAAAATTATTTTCTAAATACGTTGATTATAATTTTACTGCTGGATTAGAAAATCAATTAGATGACATAACTACAGGCAAAGAAGGATGGATTAGAGTTCTTGAAATGTTTTGGAAAGATTTCAATCAAAATGTGTCTGATGTTAAAGAAAAAAGAACTAGAGAAGTTTTAGACCTTTTAAATGACAGTCTTGGTAGTTTAATTTTTGAAAGAGATAAAGAAGGTAATATAAATAGACAATGTAAACTTTGTGATACGGGATCATTAAGTTTAAAAAATAGTTTTAGAGGTGGTGCTTTTATAGGTTGTTCAAATTATCCAGAGTGTAAATTTACTAGACCTTTATCTAAAGCTAAAGCAGCTGCTCAATCTCAACTAGCAGAACCAAAGTTTATAGGAAAACATGAAAATGGCAATGACATGTATCTTAAAAATGGAAGATTTGGTCCCTACTTACAATATGAAAAAATTGAAGAATTAAAAGATGAAGCTATTGTTGAAACGAAAAAGAAAAAGAAAACAAAAAAAAAGAAAATAGAAAAAGAAGATAACAATTTAAGAAATGTCTCTATACCTAAAGGAATTACATTAGATAGTGTAGATCTTGATAGAGCTAAATTCTTATGCTCATTACCTAAAAGCTTAGGCATCAACCCTGAAAATCAAAAAGATATTATATTAAATTCTGGTAGATTTGGCCCTTATTTAAAATGTGAAAATAAGTCTGCAAGAATTGAAAATGTAGAAGAAATTTTTTCTATAGGCTTAAATAGAGCAATAACATTAATAGCAGAAGCTAAACCTGGAAGAATGTCGGCATCTATAATTAAAGATCTAGGAGAACATCCTGAGGACAAAAAACCAGTTAGAGTAATGAAGGGTCAATATGGACCTTACATTAAGTATAAATCTTTAAATGCAACTATTCCTGAAGAAAAAGACCCATTGGAGTTAAATATGGAAGAAGCTTTAATATTAATTGAGAAAAGAAAAGAATACGATAGAAATAAAAAAAATAAAAAAAAGAAAAAAGGTAAATAAAAATGAATTATGAAGAAAAAATTAAGGAATTAAAATTAAAATTACCAGAAGCAAGAGATCCTGTAGGTTCATATGTGGCATCAAAAATAATAGGTAAAATGCTTTTTATATCAGGACAAATTTCTACTAATGTAGATGGTGAGCTAATTAAAGGTAAAATTGGCAAAGAATTAAACACTGAAGATGGGTATGAAGCGGCTAAAAGATGTGGTCTAAATATTATCTCACAAGTAAAAAAAGCATGCAATGATGACCTCTCTAAAGTTAAATCATGCGTGAAGTTAACCGGATTTGTAAATTCTACAGAAGATTTTACCGAACAACCAAAAGTAATTAATGGTGCCTCAGACTTAATTGTATCAGTTTTTGGTGAAGCTGGAATGCATACTAGAGCAGCGGTTAGTACTAACAGTTTACCTCTAGGTGTGTCAGTCGAAGTTGATGCAATTTTTGAATTAAACTAAGATCCAATAGCAAAATATTTAATTTTCTGCTCGGTCATTTTTTTTGCTGAATAAATGTTTCGCATATCAAAGATTTTATAATTTTTGTTTTTAACAAGTTTGTTAAAATTTATTGATTTAAAGTCATTCCATTCAGTGTGAATAATAATTAGATCTGAGTTAGAAATTGCAGATTTAATATTATTAGAAAATGTTACATTTTTTAATTTCTTAAAATCATTTTTCTCACCAGTAGGATCAAAGTAATTAATTTTTGCACCTTTTTTATGTAACGAAGGAATCATAGATAAACTGGATGAATCTCTCATATCATCTGTATTTGCTTTAAATGTTACACCTAGAAAGCATATTTTCTTATTTTTTATCTTGTTGTTTAAAATTTCAAAAGTTCGTTTGAGTAATAAAGATGATCTATTGTCATTAGATTTAATTACACTTTTGATTACTGATAAATTTGTTTTAAATTTGTCACTAGTTGAAACAATGGCTTTTGTATCTTTTGGAAAGCATGATCCACCATAAGCTGGACCAGCTCTTAAAAAACGACTACCAATTCTTTTATCAAGACCCATTCCAATAGAAATATCCTCAATATTCACATTTATTTTTTCACATAGATTAGAGAGTTCATTAATGAAGGTTATCTTTGTGGCTAAAAAAGCATTAGACGCATACTTGATTAACTCTGCTGCTCTTCTTGAGGTGTTAATATATTTTGCACCTTTAGATATAAGTGGAGAATAGAGATTTTTTAAAATTTTATTTGATCTTTTATTTGATGTACCTATTACAACTCTGTCAGGGTAAATGAAGTCTCTTATAGCCTCACCTTCCCTTAAAAATTCTGGATTTGAAACAACAGAAAATAACTTTTTTGATATTTTTTTTGATATTATTTTTTCAATTTCATCTCCCGTAGTAACAGGGACAGTCGATTTAGTAATAATAATCTTAAATTTAGCAATAGATCTGCTAATTTCTTTAGCTACATCATAAACTTGTGTTAAATCAGCAGCACTACTATTTTTTTTGGTCGGTGTTCCAACACATATAAAAATTATATCAGATTTTAAAATGGCTTCTTTTAAATTAGTTGTAAATTTTAATCTATTGTTTTTAAAATTCTTTAAAACTAACTCTTCTAAACCAGGCTCATAAATTGGAATAATGCCCTGTTTAAGATTATTAATCTTATCTAAATCTTTATCAACACAAATGACATCATTACCTAAATCAGAAAAGCAAACACCACTTACTAAACCTACATAGCCAGTGCCTATCATACAAAGTTTCATATCTTAGCAATTTCTAAAGTAGAGTTAATATAACCTTTCATTGTTCCACAGTCTAAATATTTGCCACTAAAGTTATGTCCAATAAATCTATAATTTTCATCTATCAAAGATTGAATAGCATCAGTGATATGTATTTCTTTACCACTACCAGGCTTTAACTTTGATAACTTTCTAAAAATTGTTTTAGGCAAAATATACCTACCAATAACAGCATTTTTTGATGGAGCAGATTTAATTGAAGGCTTTTCTACAACATTTTTGATTATAAAATTATTTTTATCAATATTCTTTTTTATATTGTAAATACCCCATCTAGAAACATCTTTCTTATTAACCTTCATGCTCGCCATTACAGCAGAGTTGTATTTTTTATGGATGGAAATCATAGACTTTGAACAATTACTTTTCATTATTAGATCATCAGGTAATAACATTAAAAAATATTTATCTTTAATAAATTTTTTTGTTTTTAAAACAGCATCACCTGTTCCTAATGGTTTTTCTTGGAATACAAATTTAATCATTTTTTTGTATTTTAATATTTTTTTATACTCTTTAATGATCCTTTGGTCTTTTTTCTTTTTAATAATATTTTTATAAAATTTATCGTTATAAAAATAATTCTTTATCATTAATTTTTTTTTTGAGATAATAAAAATAACTTCTTTTATACCAGCATTAATACATTCATCTAAAATATATTCTATTCCAGGTTTACCGTTAATTGGTAAAAGTTCTTTAGCAAAAACACTTGTGAGAGGTAGCAGTCTTGTTCCAAGTCCTGCAAGCGGAATAATTGCTTGTTTAATCATATAAATGTTTTACTTATTAATACTATTATTACAAATGAAATTAATACGAAAGATAGTTGATTTAAATAAGGCAATAATCCATGAGAAAGGACTGGGATTTGTTCCTACAATGGGTGGTTTGCATAAAGGTCATGTTTCACTTATTAATATTTCCAAAAAAAGATGTAAAAAAACTCTAGTAAGTATTTTTGTAAACCCATCACAGTTTAACAGCAAAAAAGATTTTAAAACATATCCTAGAAACCTTAATAAAGACATTAAGCTTCTTAAAAAATTAAAGATTGACTATCTTTTTATTCCTTCAGTAGATCAGATTTATGGTAAAAAAAAATTAAACAAAATTTTATTAAAGAAATCACAAAAAATATTATGTGCTAAATTTAGAAAAGGTCATTTTGAAGGAGTTATTGATGTTTTAGACCGTTTAACAAACATAATAAGTCCAAAAATTATTTGGATGGGTGAAAAAGATTATCAACAATTCTTTTTAGTGCGTAATTTTATTGAGAAAAAATATAAAACTAAAGTTAATGTTTGTAAAACTATCAGAGACTCTAATAAAGCAGCTTTATCTACGAGAAATTTTTTATTAAATGCTCATAATCTAAAAATAGCTGGAACAATTGCTGGTGAATTATTCAAATTAAAGAAATTGATCAAAAAAGATATTAAAGATAAAAACCTAATAAAAAAAGCCTCTCATAATCTTATAAAAAAATTTAATATAAAGATTGAATATTTAGAATGTAGAAATCTTATAAATTTGAGTAAAAAAATTAAAAAACATAATTTCAAGTTATTTGTTGCTTATTATTTAAGTGGTATTCGACTTATAGATAACTTTTAAAGAAAATACGCACTTACTCCTAGAAAAGATACAAAACCAATAACGTCAGTAATTGTTGTAACAAATACACTTGAAGCAATTGCTGGGTCTATGCTCATCCTTTTTAAGGTAATAGGTACAACAATTCCAAATAAACCTGCTACCATCATTGTAATAATCATGGACATAGAAATAATCAATGAAAGTAAATTATCCTGAAACCATATTTGGACTATTAATGCACTAATTACTGCAAAAATAATTCCATTTAAAATACCTATATTAAATTCTTTGAGAATATTTTGTGTAAAATTGTTTTTAGTTAAATCGTTGGTTGCTAAAGTTCTAACTGTTACTGCTAAAGTTTGCATTCCTGCATTACCACCCATTGAAGCAACAATTGGCATTAAAAATGCTAGCACAACCATTTGTTCTATAGTGGCACCAAATAAACTAATAACCCACGTTGCTAGAAAGGCAGTAAATAAATTTAATAATAACCAATTAAATCTACGTCTTGTCTTTTTAAAAACACCATCTGTAATTTCCTCATCTCCTACCCCAGCCAATCTTAAAGCATCTTCTTCTGCTTCTTCTTTAAGGACAGTTAAAATATCATCATACATGATCATTCCAACTAACTTATTAGTTTTGTCTACAACTGCAGCTGAATTTAAATTATAATTTTCAAAAACATGGCCCACTTCTTCTTTGTCCATATCAACAGGAATTAATAATTGAGATTCCGACATAATAGACAACATTTTTGTTTCTCGAGAAGTAGTTAAAACTTTAGAAGAAGGAACAGTTCCTATTGGTTTAAAATCCTCATCTATTATGAAAATTTCTAAAAATTCTTCAGGTAAATCTTTATTATCTCTTAAATAATCTATCGTTTGACCTACAGACCAATTGCTTGGAATTGCTGTAAATTCTCGTTGCATAATTCTTGCTGCTGTATCTTCTGGATAACTTAAACTTTCCAATAATGCGAAACGATCTTTAGGTGGTAAAGAGCTTAATATAGAATTTTTATCTTTTTCTTCTACATTTTCTAATATTGTGATGGCATCGTCAGACTCAAGATTCTTTAAAAGTCTAACAATGCTTTCAGGTGATAGATAGGCTATAATTTCAGATTGTATTGCCTCATTTAATTCAATAAAAACTTGAGGATCGATATTAAATTTATTAAGTTTGATTAAACTTTCTCTATCGCTTTGATTTAAGTGTTCAATAATATCAGCAGCATCAGCTGGATGCATTTCATTAAAAGAATTTGTAATAAATTCAGCATCATTATTGCTAATCTTTGAAGTAACTACTTTTATATACTCTTTGTTAAATTCAAAATTAACTTTTTTATCTTTTATTTTTTTTATTAAAGACATAAATTTACCTATAAATCAATTTTTGCACTAATAGTGTATAATAAGAATAATACAATTTATAAATGAAGATAGAGATAAAAAAGTCAACAAAACCAGTAAAATACCAAGATGCTATAAATTTCTTAGAAAATAGACTGATTGAAATAAATAGTGGTAAAAATAATGAACTAATTTGGATTCTTGAACATGAAGAAGTATTTACCGCTGGTACTAGCTATAAATCAGAGGAAGTTCTCAATAATGAAATAAATCTAGTTAAAACAAATCGTGGTGGCAAAATTACTTATCATGGGCCAGGACAACTAATTTGCTACTTTGTTATCGATTTAAAAAAAAGAGAAAAAGATATTAGAAAATTTATTACATTAATTGAAAAAACAATTATTCAAAGTTTATTAGAATTTAATATCAAAACTTTTGGAGATCCCAAAAATATAGGAATTTGGATTAAGCATAATGATGAAATTAGTAAAGTCGCAGCAATTGGAGTTAGAGTGAGTAAGTGGATTGCTTATCATGGTTTTGCAATCAATATTGATAATGATCTTAATAATTATAAAAAAATAATACCTTGTGGTATTTCAGATAAAGGTGTGACTAATCTTAAAATGATCAATAACCAAAATTATGAGAATTTAAAAGATATCGTTATTGATAAATTTTCTAAGAATTTGGAAGTCTAAGTCTTTTAGTTTTTAAAAGTTTTTTAAAATAATCAGGTAACAAAGCCGTGTAGGTATACTTCTTATCCTTTATCATAAATTTAATTTGATATGAATGTAGCATTAAATTCTTATTAATTGCTTTGTCAGTATTACTAAATTTATATTTTTGGTCTCCATAAATAGGGCATCCGACAGCATAAAGTTGTTTTCTTAATTGGTGTTTTCGTCCCGTTATAGGTTTCATTTCAACTAAACTACATATAGAATTTTTATCTAAAACCTTATAAAGAGTTCTAGCTTTTTCAACTATTTCTTTATCATTATCATACCTTGTTAAATCATTATTCCATTCACCAGAGTCTTTCTCTAGTTCTCCATGACAAATGGCAAGATAAGTTTTGTGAACTTTTCTTAGTCTAAAGAGAGATGTTAATAGTTGGGCTGACTCTCTATGTTTAGCCATAATAAAAACACCTGAGGTATCTTTATCTAATCTATGAACTGAAAAAGGTTTGGTATTTTGAAAAATCTCACTTCGAGCAAAAATATCTACTAGATTTTTTTTAGACTTAGTTCCACCTTGAACCGAAATACCTGCACTCTTATTTAAAACAATAAAATCTTCGTTGTTATCAATAATCAAATCCTCATTTTCCTTAATAACCTCCTCTGTAGGAACAAATTTAATTGTTTTTTGAACTATAGTTTCTTTAAAATCAAAATTAAAAATATTAATCACATCACCAGTTTTAACTTTATGTGAGCTTTTTACTTTTTTAGTGTTTATTTTTATTTTTCCACTTTTTAAACTTTTTTCAATTAAGCTTTGTGGATAATTGCCAAGATTATTACGAATCCATCTATCGATACGCATATCGTTAAACGTTGAATCAACGTTGAATGACTTTTTCATGATGTTATATTATTATATAAAAATTAAGCAGTAGCTAATTTTTTCTCTTCAGTTTTATCTTTTGAAACGTCTTTTTTCTTTCTATCAACTCTTTTAGCTTCTACATCTCTATCAACAAATTCAATTACTGCCATTGGTGCATTGTCACCATATCTAAAACCTGCCTTAACTATTCGAGTATAACCACCATTTCTAGAAGCATATCTTTTAGATAAAGTCTTTTTAACCTTATTTGCTGATGAAATATCTTGTAGTTTTGACATTAACATTTTTGTAGTTTGTAAAGTTTCTTTTTTTCCAAGTGTTATAATCTTGTCTGCTTGGGGTTTTAGGAATTTAGCCTTTGGAAGTGTCGTTGTAATCTGTTCATATTTTATTAAAGAATTTAGCATATTCTTCAGTAAAGCTTTTCTATGTTCAGAAGTTCTGTTTAACTTCTTATTGGTCATTCCGTGTCTCATTAGATCTGTTCCTCTAACTTCTTAGACATTTCAGCAATATTTTCTGGTGGCCAGTTAGGTATTTCCATACCGAGATATAAAGACATGCCAGTTAATACTTCTTTAATCTCATTTAATGACTTTCTACCAAAATTAGGTGTTCTAAGCATTTCACCTTCAGATTTTTGAACTAAATCACCAATGTAAATGATGTTATCATTCTTTAAGCAATTCATAGAACGTACTGACAATTCAAGTTCATCAACTTTTCTTAATAAGTTCTTATTAAATTCTGGTTCAGTTGACACTTCTTTTATAGGAGCTTCAACTGGTTCATCAAAATTAACAAACATATTTAGTTGATCTTGAAAAATTCTAGCAGAATAAGCAACTGCATCTTCAGCTGAAATTGAACCATTTGTTTCAACTTCCATAGTTAATTTATCATAATCAAGAGCCTTTCCTTCTCTAGCTGTGCTAACAGAAAAAGAAACTTTTTTAACTGGGCTATATAAAGAGTCTATTGCTATTAAACCTAATGGTGGTTCTTCTGGTTTATTCATTACAGCTGGAACGTAACCTTTACCTGTGCCAACATTCATTTCCATATGAAAATGTGTATTTTCATCAAGATTACAGATAACTAAATCTGGATTTAAAATTTCAATATCAGTAACTGGTGTTATATCAGAGGCTTTAATTTCACCAGGACCTTTAGCGTCTAAAATAAGTTTTTTAGTACTTTCAGATGAGCTTTTTAATGCTAAAGATTTAACGTTAAGAACTATATCTGTAACATCTTCTCTAACACCTTTTATAGATGTAAATTCATGTAGCACACCATCAATTTGAATAGAGGTTACAGCGGCTCCTCTTATAGATGAAAGTAAAATTCTTCTTAGTGAATTTCCTAATGTTAATCCATAACCTTTTTCTAAAGGTTCTGCTACAATTTTTGCATGTGATTTATCATCATTAATTTTTACATCTAATTGGGCTGGTTTAATTAATGCTTTCCAATTTTTTGCATTTACATTTAAACTTTCCATTTATTAAACTCTCCTTTTTTTTGGTGGTCTTACGCCGTTATGTGGCATTGGTGTAGTATCTTTAATTGAAAGAATTTTAAAACCTCTTGCTTGTAAAGCTCTCAAAGCAGTTTCTCTTCCTGAACCAGGTCCTTTAACCTCAACTGATAAAGTTTTCATTCCGTACTCTAAAGCTTTAGATGCGGCAGAGTCTGCAGCAATTTGTGCAGCATATGGAGTTGATTTTCTTGAACCTTTAAATCCTTTTTGTCCTGCCGAAGCCCATGAAATAACGTTACCATTAGTATCTGCGATTGATATTATTGTATTATTAAATGTTGATTGCACATAAGCAATACCATTAAGAATATTTTTCTTTATCTTCTTCTTTTTAGAATATGAGCTTTTTTTAGATTTCTTATCAGCTTTTTTTTCTACAACAGCATCCTTATTTTCAACTTTGTCAACTTTAGCCATAAATAAATTATTTTTTAAGTGGTGTTAATTTTTTTCCTGCAATCGCGATCGCCTTACCTTTTCTTGTTCTTGCATTACATCTTGTTCTTTGCCCTCTAACAGGAAGTTTTTTTCTGTGACGAGACCCTCTGTAACAAGCAAGATCGATTAATCTTTTTATAGTTAAAGAATAATCTCTTCTTAAGTCACCCTCTACTTTAAAGTTTGAGTCAATATATTCTCTAATTTTTAGAATATCTTCGTCAGTAAGTTCATTAATTCTTTTTTCTCTGGGAATTTCAAGTGATGTACAAATTTGATTAGAAAACTTATCACCAATACCATAGATATAGGTAAGTCCTATGTGAACAAGTTTGTTTTGCGGAATATTTACACCTGCTATACGAGCCATATTTTTGAGAATAAATTTAGCCTTTTATATAAGAAGATGTTCCAAAGTCAACGTCTTAAACCTTAAGAATATCATTAATTTTATTGGTAATTTGACCAATTTCATCTGCTCCATCAATTTCTGTGAAATTTGAATTTTTAATATAAAAATCTAATACAGGTTTTGTAGCCGTCATATAAGTATCGTATCTTGCGATGACCACTTCTAAATTATCATCTTTTCTTTTTTTTAAATGTTCAGCACCACAGGGATGTAATTCAATTTCTTTTTTGTTAAAATAAACGTTTAAAGTCATATTGCATATATCACAGGTCATTCTTCCCATAATACGTTTTTCAATAATATCTCTTGAAACATTTAAGAATATTGTATGACCTATAGATTGATTAAATTCATTCAATATAATTTCTAAATTAATTGCTTGCTCGACATTTCTTGGGTAGCCATCAAATATAATTCTATCTCTAAATTTTAAATTAGTA
The DNA here is from genome assembly GCF_059417725.1 of Candidatus Pelagibacter sp. PS_41. NCBI lineage: Bacteria > Pseudomonadati > Pseudomonadota > Alphaproteobacteria > Candidatus Pelagibacterales > Candidatus Pelagibacteraceae > Candidatus Pelagibacter > Candidatus Pelagibacter sp. PS_41. The sequence goes on from NZ_CM182062.1 coordinate 613,668, forward strand.
ATTGATTGTTTCAGCAATTTATTCACTATTTCATCTGAAACAAATTTTCCGTTTGAAATAAGTTCTTCAATTTCACTTCCAAGTTCAGTATTTAGCTTAACTTCATTTCTTAATAAATTACCCGTTGATAATTGAAAATAATTATGCTCCTTTACAATGAACTGTGCTTGAGTCCCCTTTCCAGCACCTGGGGGTCCAAATAAAATTATATTCACGATTTTTACTTACCGAATTTTGTTTTTTTTATTAATTGCTCGTATTGAGAACTCATTAATCTAGTTTGTATTTGAGTTACGGTATCAATTGCTACAACAACAACAATTAGGATTGATGTTCCACCCAAGTAAAAAGGTATTGGATAATTTGCAATTAAAAACTCAGGCATTAAACAGACTAATGTTAAATAAAGAGCGCCTATTGTTGTAAGTTTTGTTATAATTTTTTCAATATATAATGCTGTATTTTCACCAGGTCTAATTCCAGGAACAAACCCTCCATATTTTCTTAAATTATCTGCAGTCTCAGTCGGATTAAAAGTAATTGAGGTATAAAAAAAAGTAAAAAATATTATTCCTGAAGCATATAAGATCATATAAAGAGGCTGACCTTGTGTAAAATAAGAACTTATATTTAAAAATGTATCATTGTCAGAAAAGCTAAATCCTGAAAAAGTCACTGGTAATAACAATAAAGCAGAAGCAAAAATAGCAGGAATAACTCCAGCTTGGTTTATCTTTAAAGGTAAATGAGAAGACTCTCCACCATACATTTTATTCCCCATTTGTCTTTTTGGATAGTTTATAAGAATTTTTCTTAATGCTCTTTCCATAAAAACGATAAACATTATTGTGGCAATTAATAAAACAAATATTGCTATAATCATGAATGTTGAAACAGCTCCTGTTCTACCTAATTCAAAAGTAGTAACTAAAGCTCTTGGTATTTCAGCAACTATACCAGCAAAAATAATTAATGAGATACCGTTTCCAATCCCTCTTTGTGTAATTTGCTCACCTAACCACATTAAAAACATTGTGCCAGCAACAATAGTTGAAACAGTAGTTATTTTAAAAAATAGACCCGGGTTTATAACTAAGTTTGGTGAAGACTCTAGACCAATCGATAACCCGTAACCTTGAATTGTAGCAAGCAAAACAGTTCCGTATCTTGTAATTTGAGTAATTTTTGCTCTACCCGTCTCACCTTGAGATTTCAAATGCTTAAAGTAATCAGAAACACCAGTTAACAACTGAACAATAATAGATGAGGAAATATAAGGCATTATTCCTAATGCAAATATAGCCATTCTACTAACGGCTCCTCCTGCAAAAACATTAAACATGCCTAGCAACCCTTTTTGATTACCATCCATCATTACCTGCAATTGATCTGGGTCAATACCTGGAAGAGGTACAAATGTACCAAATCTGTAGACTGCTAGAATAAATATTGTAAAAATTATTCGATTTTTAAGATCATTAGTTTGAGAAGATGCACTCATAATATCTTAATTATTTTTTTAACTGTATTGATCCACCTGCTTTTTCAAGTTTTTCTACTGCGGACTTTGAGATTAAATCAGCTTCAATATTTATTTTATCTTTGATCTCTCCTGTACCAAGGATTTTTAATTTATCTGAGTTTTTATTAATTAATTTTAATTTTTTTAATAAAGCTATGTTAATAACATCACCTGAATTGATAGTCTTTTCATCAATAAATGATTGAATTTTTTCTAAATTAATAATTGCAATTGCTGCCTGGTATCTTTTAATTGCATTAAATCCTCTTTTAGGCAGCCTTCTATATAAAGGCATTTGTCCACCTTCAAAAGCTTTTATTGCTACACCAGATCTTGACTTTTGACCTTTCACACCTCTTCCAGATGTTTTACCCTTACCAGATCCAATACCCCTACCTACTCTAATTTTTTTCTTTGTAACTTTTCCCGTTGTATTAAGTGTGCTCATTATCCTCTTTTTTCAATTACATCAGAAATTTTTTTATTTCTAATTGTTGCTATGTGTTTTGGTGAATTTTGTTTTGATAAAGCTTTCATTGTTGCTCTAATCATATTATGTGGGTTAGATGTTCCCATAGATTTTGCAACAATATCTTTTATACCTAAAACCTCACACACAGACCTAACAGGTCCACCGGCAATAATACCAGTTCCTTTAGGAGCTGATCTTAAAACAATTTTACCAGCACCATCTTTGCCATAAACATCATGGTGGATAGTTCTTCCTTCTCTAAGTGGAATATGTATTAATTTTCTACGTGCTGTTTCATTAGCTTTCTTTATAGCATCAGGTACTTGTTTTGCTTTTGCGTGAGCTATACCAATTTTTCCTGCTTGATTTCCAACAACCACAAGCGCTGAAAAACCAAATCTACGTCCACCTTTTACAACTTTTGTAATTCTATTGATGTGAACTAATTTTTCTAAGATACCGTCATCGTTCTTATTTTTAAAATCCATAATTAAAATTCCATTCCATTTTTACGTAAAGTATCAGCAAAAGCCTTAACTCTACCGTGATATTTATATATTCCTCTATCAAAATATATTTTTGTTATCTTTTTTTCTTGTGCTTTTTTTGCTAATTTTTCAGCTACAATTTTTGAAATTTCAGTTTTGTTATTTTTATCCATTGCCCTGATATCTTTTTCTACAGATGAGCAAGAGACCACAGTTATATTTTTTGTATCATCAATAATTTGAGCTGAAATATTATTCGCAGATCTAGAAATACTCAATCTTAATCTGTCTGGAGAAGATACTTTTTTTAACTTTCCAGTTACTCTAAACTTTTTTCTTTGAATTGTGTTTAATTTCATTATTTTTTCTTTCCTTCTTTTCTTAAAATATACTGTCCTTTTTCTCTTATACCTTTGCCCTTATAAGGTTCTGGCTTTCTAAAAGATTTTATTTTTGAAACAACCATTCCCACTTGTTGTTTGTCTGATCCACTAACTTTAACTATAGTTTGTTTTTCTACAGTAATTTTAATACCTTCAGGGATATCAAAGTTTATATCATGACTGTAACCTAGCTGTAAATTTAGCTGTTTGTCTTTAAGGGCAGCTCTATAACCAACTCCTACAAGCTCAAGTGTTTTTTCATAGCCTGTACTTGAACCAATTACTGCATTATTTATCAGACTTCTATTCATACCCCATAATCTTTTTGAATTTTGATCTAATTTTTTTGGTTTAATTGATATTTCTTTGCCTTCAGCAATATCTACATTAAACATATCTAAATCAACGTTTAACGATTTTTTACCTAATGGCCCCTCTATGTTCAAAACATTGCCAGATAGAACTGCTTTTACTTTTTCTGGGATTGAAATACTTATTTTACCAATTTTAGACATTAAAATACCTTACAAATAATTTCGCCACCTACTTTTTGTTTTCTCGCCTCAATATCAGTCATTACACCTTTTGGTGTTGATACAATTGCTATTCCAAGACCACCATTAATTTTTGGTAAGCTATCAGCACTAGAAAAAATTCTTCTTCCTGGTTTAGACACTCTTTCAAAAGTGCTAATTACTGGATTTCCTGAGTAATACTTAAGGTCAACAGATAATGTTGGTTTTTTATCATCTGTTTCAATTTTATAATCTTTTATAAAGCCTTCACTTTTTAAAATATCTGCAATCTTAACTTTAAAGTTAGAAGAAGGCAGTGATACTTTTTTATGGTTTCTCAGTAGGGCGTTCTTTATTCTTGCAATCATATCCCCAATTGGGTCACTTAAACTCATATTATCCTTTCTACCAACTGGACTTAGTCATGCCAGGAATTAATCCATGCAGTCCCAAGTCTCTTAAGGCTATTCTTGATATTTTTAATTTTCTGTAAACACCATGCGGTCTACCTGTAATTTGACATCTATTCATAACTCTACTTTTTGCAGAATTACGTGGTAACTTTGATAATTTTTGTTGAGCTTTAAATCTTTCTTCTAATGATATTTTCTTATCCATTACAATCTTCTTTAAAGCTTGTCTCTTTTTATAAAGCCTATCAGAAAGTTTAATTCTCTTATTATTTTTATTAATTGCGCTTACTTTTGCCATTTTTAATTATCTCCTTTTTTAATGAACGGGAAATTAAGTTTTTCTAGTAGAGCAAAACTATGCTCTTTACTTATCGCAGAAATCACGACAACAATATCAAGACCTCTAATTTTATCAATTCTATCAAAGTTAACTTCAGGAAAAATTATATGTTCTTTGATGCCAAAAGTATAATTTCCAAACTTATCAAAACCCTTAGGTGATAAGCCTCTAAAATCTTTAATTCTAGGTAATGCAATATTCACTAATCTATCTATAAATTCATACATCTTGTTACCTCTTAACGTAACTTTTAATCCTGCATTTGTGCCTTTTCTTGTCTTAAAATTTGCAACTGATTTTTTAAATTTAGTAACAACTGGTTTTTGGCCAGCAATTTTTCCTAAATCTTCTTCAGTAGATTTCATAATTTTTGCATCCGCACCATCTAAACCTAGACCCATATTTATAACTACTTTTTGTAATTTTGGACCCATGTAAGTGTTTTTAAAACCAAGCTGCTCTTTTAACTTTGGCTGGATTTCTTTGTAATAAAGTTCTTTTAATCTAGGTGTCATTATTTCTTAGCCTCAATTTTTTTTGCTTTCGATTTGTCATCAACAAGTTTTAAATTAGATAAATGAATAAAGCTCTCTTTAGAAATTATTCCACCTTTTTTTTCTTTTGTTGTTTTGACGTGTTTTTTAACAATGTTAATTCCTTGAACTTTTGCTCTATTATTAGGTCTATCAATTTCTATAACTTCACCTTCTTTTTTTCTATCTCTTCCAGTTAAAATTCTCACTTTTAAACCTTTTTTAATCATTATAAAACCTCTGGAGCCAATGAAATAATCTTCATTTGACCTCTATTTCTTAATTCTCTTGTTACAGGACCAAAAATTCTTGTGCCAACAGGTTCACCTTTGTCATCAACTAGAACAGCTGCATTGTTATCAAATCTAACTTTAGACCCATCATCTCTATGAATGCCTTTCTTAACTCTTACTACTACAGCTTTATGAACTGATCCTTTTTTTACCTTACCTTTTGGTAAAGCTTCTTTAACAGCAATTACAATGGTATCTCCAATGCTTGCATATCTACGTTTAGAACCACCTAAAACTTTGATACATTCAATTCTTTTTGCACCAGTGTTATCAGCTACTAATAATTCTGTTTGTACTTGTATCATTTAGATCCATCCATTACTTGAAACTTTTTATTTTTTGAAAAAGGCTTACTTTCAATAATTGAAACCGTGTCTCCAATTTTATATTTATTTTTTTCATCATGAGCGTTGTATTTTTTTCTTACTTTAACAACTTTCTTTAATACGGGATGTGAATATTTTCTTTCAACTGAAACAGTTATAGTTTTATTGGCTTTATCGCTAGTTACCACTCCTGTTAATATTTTTTTAGGCATTTAGCTTTCCTTTTAGTATAGTTTTTAATCTTGCTATAGTTTTTTTAGTCTGTCCTATTTTAGATGGATTTGTAACTTGTGAGTTAATTTTTTGAAATCTAAAATTAAATAAATCTTTTTTTAATTTATCAATATTCTTGATAACTTCATCTTTTGATAATTTTTTAATTTCTTGTTTTTTCATTTTTATACAAATCTTTTAATAAATTTAGTTTTAATTGGTAATTTTGCTGAAGCTTTGTAAAGCGCTTCTTTAGCAATAGTTTCTGAAACACCATCAATTTCAAATAAAATTCTGCCCGGCTTAACTCTACAAGCCCAATATTCTGGTGCACCCTTACCTTTTCCCATACGTACTTCTACAGGTTTTTTTGAAACAGGAATATTTGGAAAAATTCTCGTCCAAACTCTACCTTGTCTTTTCATGTGTCTAGTTAAAGCAACTCTAGCAGCTTCAATTTGTTTACCAATAATTCTCTCTGGGGCCATTGCTTTTAAAGCATATGATCCGTAATTTATTTTGCTTGCACGTGTTGCAGTACCATGAATTCTTCCTTTATGCGCTTTTCTGTATTTTGTTCTAACTGGCTGTAGCATAATTATTCTTTAACCTCTTTTGGTACTGTTTTATTTGTTTCTTGGCTAAATTCTTTAGCAAAAACTTCTCCTTTATAGATCCATACTTTGATACCAATAATCCCAAAAGTCGTTAGTGCTTCAGCTTCAGCATAATCAATATCAGCTCTTAAAGTGTGAGAAGGAATGCTTCCATCTCTTAACCATTCAGTTCTTGCAATTTCATTTCCACCTAATCTCCCACTAATAGATACTTTAATTCCTTTTGCTCCTAATCTTAGACAGGATTGCATAGCTCTTTTCATTGCTCTTCTATATGAAATTCTTTTAACAAGTTGTTGAGCAATATTTTCTGCAACTAAATATGCATTAGTTTCAGGTTTTTTTACCTCTTTAATATTTAGAGTAACTTCATTGCTAGTAAATTTTGATAAATTGTTTTTAATTTTATCAATATCACTACCTTTTTTACCAATCACAAAACCTGGTCGAGAAGTATAAATGGTAACGTAACATTTGTTTGATGTTCTTTCGATCATAACTTTTGAAACACCAGAATTAACTACATTTTTTTTGATATATTCTCTTATTTTAAAATCTTCTATTAAATAATTTCCAAAATCTTTCTTTTTTGCATACCAAACAGAGTCCCATCCTCTATTCACACCAAGTCTAAAACCTACTGGATTAACTTTTTGTCCCATGACTCTCCATTTTTTTTGCTTCTGATAAAATTATAGTAACTGTTGAATATGGTTTCAAAATCGGAGCTGCTCTTCCTTTGGCTCTTGGTCTAAACCTTTTCATAACAACTTTTTTTCCACAATATGCCTCTTTTACTATTAGTTTATCTATATCGTATTGATTATTATTTTCCGCATTTGCAACTGCAGATGAAACTGTTTTTCTGATTTCTTTAGTAATTCTTTTAGCAGAAAATTGAAGTTCTCGAATTGCAACATCAACTTTTTTGCCTACTATAGCTTTCAAAATTGGATTTAGTTTTCTAACACTAGATCTGATGTTGTTATTAACTGATCTAACAGTGTTTTCTTTTAATTTATTAATTTTTTTTGTCTTACTCATAATTATTTTTTCGTTTCAGCTGGTTTTGCTTTTTTATCAGCTGGTGTATGTCCAAAAAATGTTCTTGTTGGAGAAAATTCACCAAGTTTATGTCCAACCATATCTTCTGATATCGTTACAGGAATAAATTTTTTACCATTGTAAATTAAAAAGCTTACTCCAACAAATTCAGGAATAATTGTAGACTTTCTTGACCATGTTTTAATAGGCATTTTTTTTGGATCTAATTTTTGTTTTTCAACTTTTTTGATCAAGCTTTCTTCAACAAATGGTCCTTTCCACACTGATCTAGACATTATTTTTTAGAATCCTTCCTATTATTTCTTCTTCTTACAATAAATTTATCGGTACTCTTATTATCTCTTGTTTTTAATCCTTTGGCTGACTGACCCGTAGGTGATACAGGGTGTCTTCCACCTGCTGTTTTACCTTCACCACCACCGTGAGGGTGATCAACTGGGTTCATCACAACTCCTCTAGTATGTGGTCTTCGACCAAGCCATCTAGATCTACCAGCTTTACCTATCTTTATATTTTTTTGATCAGGATTTGAAAGTACCCCAATAGTTGCCATACATCTTGAGTCAATTTTTCTAACTTCTCCAGAGGTCATCTTAATTAATGAATAATTTCCATCTAGACCGCTGATTGTAACTGAAGTTCCTGCAGATCTTGCAATTTTTCCACCTGCTCCGGGCTTTAATTCAACATTATGAATGTTTATACCTACTGGAATATCTCTTAGTGGCATACAGTTACCAACTTTAATTTCTTTTTCAGGACCATTTTCAACTTTATCTCCAACTTGAATTTTTTGAGGGGCTAAATAGTAAAAATGTTGTCCATCATCAAACTTAACAAGCATGATGTAGCAAGATCTATTTGGATCATACTCAATTCTTTCTACAGTACCTGGCATATCAATTTTTTTTCGGTAGAAATCTACAACTCTATACATTTGCTTATGTCCACCACCTGACATATTACGAGAAGTTATGTGACCATTATTATTTCTTCCACGCATAGAACTTTTTGGTTCTACTAAAGCTTTAAAAGGTTTTCCCTTCCATAGTCCAGTTCTATCAACTAAAATTGTTCCTCTAGTTGATTTTGTATATGGTTTAAAAGTTTTTAATGCCATTTCTTAAATTCCTGTTGTTAGGTCAATACTTTGACCTTTTTTAAGTGTTACTATTGCTTTTTTGTAACCTTGGACATTAACTTTTTTGCCTCTTGTTACCTTAGATCTATTCTGTTTATTGATAATATTTATTTTTGTTACATTCACTTTAAAGATTTTTTCAATATTTTTTTTTAGGTTTGTTTTGTTTGCAGCACGTGGCACTCTAAACACAATTTTATTTTGCTCAGATAAATTTGTGGTTTTTTCAGTAACCATCGGTGATAAAATCTTATCGTATAGATGTATCTTGTCCATATTACGAATATCTCTTTTCTAGTTCTTTAACTGAACTTTCAGTAAAGACTACTTTTTTAAATTTCATTATATCAAAAGCACTAAAATGATTGATATCTGTAACTTTAACATTTGGAATATTTCTTACAGATTTTTCTATTTTTTCTTTAGATAATTTATCTAAAACAATTAATGAGTTTGTAATTTCAAATTTCTTAATTATTGAATTCATCTCTTTTGTTTTTTTAATCTCACTTCCAAAATCATTAAAGATTAAAAGATTATTTAATTTATTTTTTTCTGTTATCAATGAAGCAATACTTAGTTTTTTTTCACTTTTATTTAATTTTCTTTTTTTGTAAGCCAGCTCTCCTTTTGGACCATGAGCAACACCACCACCTACAAAAATAGGTGCTTTTCTACTGGCATGTCTAGCACCACCAGTTCCTTTTTGAGCATAAATTTTAGAGGTAGATCCAGTAATTTCATTTTGTTGTTTGGTTTTTGCGTGTCTTCCCTTGTAATTGGCATTAGTTTTAAATAAAACATTATCAACTAATTTCTTATTTATTTTAGCTCCAAAGACTTGGTCTAAAACTTCAATAGAAACTTTTTTTCCGTCTAAATTTATTTTATTAATTTTCATTATTTTTTCTTTTTATCCGGTGTTTTTTTAGCTTCTTCTGCAGCAACAATTTTTTCATTAATAGTCATTTTATTAATAACTTTAACTGATTTTTTAACTAAAATTTCAGTGTTTTTTGATCCAGGAATTGAACCTTTTAAATATAATAATTCATTTTCTAAATCGGTTTTAACGATTTCTAAATTTTGCATAGTTCTTAACCTGTCGCCCATATGTCCAGCCATTTTTTTCCCTTTAAAAACTTTACCTGGATCTTGTCTTTGACCAGTTGAACCATGAGATCTGTGAGAGACTGAAACACCGTGAGTAGCTCTTAATCCACCAAAATTATGTCTCTTCATTGCTCCGGCAAAACCCTTACCAATAGTTTTAGATGTGGTGTCAACAAATTTTACTTCATTAAATATTTCTAATCCAAACTCATTGCCTTCTTTATACTGTTCAGTATCTTCTACTCTAAATTCTTTTAATTTCTTTTTGGCTTCTGTATTTTTTTTAGCATAAAAACCTTTCATTGCCTTAGTAAGTTTTGAAGCCTTAATTTTACCAAAACCAAGTTGCACTGCCTTGTATCCACGTTTATCCTCGTTAATTACTTGAATGACTCTTGCTTTTTCCATCTTAATGACTGTAACAGGTACTAGTCTTCCTGTTTTATAGAACTCCCTAGTCATACCAATTTTTTTTCCAATTAATGCAATTTCACTCATAATTAAATTTTAATCTCCACATCAACACCTGATGCTAAATCAAGTTTCATTAAAGCCTCAACCGTTTGAGGTGTTGGTTCTATAATATCTATTAATCTTTTATGCGTTCTTGTTTCAAATTGTTCTCTACTTTTTTTATCGATATGAGGACCTTTTAAAACTGTATATCTTTCAATTCTAGTTGGTAAAGGTATTGGACCCTTAATCGTAGCACCTGTTCTTTTTACAGTGTTTACAATTTCTTCTGTAGAAGCATCTAAAATTTTATTATCGTATGCTCTTAATTTAATTCTTATATTTTGTTTTTCCATAATGATTAGCCTGCAATCTTTTTAGTTACTTCATCCTGAACGTTTTGTGGAACTTTAGAATAATGGTCAAAAAACATTGAATATTGAGCTCTACCTTGTGACATTGATCTTAAGCTATTAATATAACCAAACATATTAGCTAGAGGTACCATTGCTGTAATAACTGTGGCATTTCCTCTTTGCTCTTGGGTGCTAATTTGACCTCTTCTACTATTTAGGTCTCCAATAACATCACCCATATAATCTTCAGGAGTTACAACTTCAACTCTCATTACTGGTTCTAATAGTTTTAAAGTTCCTCTTGTACAGGCTTCTTTAAAACAAGCTCTTCCAGCTAATTCAAAAGCTAAAACACTTGAGTCAACATCGTGGTGCAAACCATCAAGTATTGTTACTTTATAATCAATCATTGGAAATCCAGCTAAAATTCCACCATCAGAAATTGTTTCAATTCCTTTTTCAACACCTGGAATAAACTCTTTAGGAATGGCTCCACCTTTAATTTTACTTTCAACTAATCTTCCAGAACCAGGTTCTTGTGGTTCTACTAAAAGCTTAACTTTTGCAAATTGTCCCGCACCACCACTTTGTTTTTTGTGAGTGTACTCAAATTCAGAAGGATTTTGTAAAGTTTCTCTATAAGCAACTTGAGGAGCACCTACATTTGCTTCAACTTTAAATTCTCTTTTCATTCTATCAACAATAATATCTAAATGTAACTCTCCCATACCTTTAATAATAGTTTGTCCTGACTCTTCATCAGAGGTAACTCTAAATGAAGGGTCTTCTGCCGCCAATCTACCAAGGGCTTCACCCATTTTTTCTTGGTCAGCTTTTGTTTTTGGTTCAACTGCAATCTCTATTACTGGTTCAGGGAATTCCATTGGCTCAAGTAATACTGGATTGCTTTCATCACATAATGTGTGACCTGTAATAGTATATTTAAGACCAGCTAAAGCAACTATATCTCCAGCATTAGCTTCTTTGATATCTTCTCTAGAGTTTGCATGCATTAATAACATCCTGCCAACTCTTTCTTCTTTGTCTTTGGATGTATTATATACAGCTGTACCAGTTTTAATTGTACCAGAATAAATTCTAATAAATGTAAGAGATCCAACAAATGGATCGTTAGCAACTTTAAAAGCTAACGCAGAAAATGGCTCTTTATCATCGAACTTCATATCTAAAACATCTTCTGTTCCAGGTTTTGTACCTTTAATTGATCCAATATCAATTGGACTTGGAAGATAATTTATTGTTGCATCAAGAAGTGGTTGTACACCTTTATTTTTAAAAGCAGAGCCAGTTGTTATTGGTACAAAAGTGAAATTTAATGTACCTTTTCTTATACATCTAATTAAATCTTCTTCTTTAATTTCTTCACCATTTAAATAAGCTTCCATTAATTTCTCATCTTGCTCAACAGCCAACTCAACTAATTCTGTTCTATATTTTTGAGAAATTTCTTTTAAATCATCAGGGATTTCTTTGTACTCCCACTCTGCACCTAGAGCTTCATTTTTCCAAATTTGTGCTTTCATTTTTACTAAATCTACAACACCTACTAAATCTGCTTCAATACCAATAGGAATTTGAATAGGTAGAGGCGTACAACCTAGTCTATCTTTAATCATTTCAACACATCTATAGAAATCAGCACCTGTTCTATCTAATTTATTAACAAAACATATTCTTGGAACTTTATATTTGTCAGCTTGTCTCCAAACAGTTTCTGATTGAGGTTCTACACCTGCTACACCATCAAAAACGCAAACAGCTCCATCTAAAACTTTAAGAGATCTTTCAACTTCAATAGTAAAATCTACGTGGCCAGGGGTATCAATAATATTAATTCTATGATCGTTCCAGAAACAAGTTGTAGCGGCAGAGGTAATTGTTATTCCTCTTTCTTGTTCTTGTTCCATCCAGTCCATTGTTGCAGCACCATCATGTACTTCACCAATTTTGTGACTTTTACCAGTGTAGTATAATATTCTCTCTGTAGTAGTAGTTTTTCCAGCATCAATATGTGCCATGATGCCAATATTTCTGTATTTATCTAAAGTATGTGTTCTAGCCATAATTTTTTACCACCTGAAATGAGCAAATGCTTTATTTGACTCAGCCATTTTGTGAACATCTTCTCTTTTTTTAACTGCAGAACCTTTTTTTTCATAAGCATCATACAGTTCGTTAAAAATTTTATCAGACATTTGTTTATCTTTTCTTTTTCTAGATGCATCAACTAACCATCTAATTGCCAGAGCTTGTGCTCTTTTTGATTTTACTTCAACTGGCACTTGATATGTTGCGCCACCAACTCTTCTAGATCTAACTTCTACAGTAGGTTTAATGTTATTAATTGCTTCATTAAAAACATTAATTGGCTCTTCTTTTGTTTTTGATTTAATTTTTTCTATTGCTTCATAAACTATTTTTTCAGCTACAACTTTTTTTCCATCATACATAATTGAGTTTATTAGTTTTGGAATAATTGTAGAATTAAATATCGGGTCTGGAGTAACGACTTTTTTAGGTTGTGTTTTTTTTCTAGACATATCTATTATTTACCTTTTTTTGTTCCATACAAAGATCTACGCTTCTTTCTATTTGCAACACCTTGGGTATCTAAGTTTCCTCTTAGAATATGATAACGTACACCTGGTAAATCTTTTACACGACCACCTCTGATCAATACAACAGAGTGTTCTTGTAGATTGTGACCCTCGCCACCAATGTAAGCAGTAACTTCGAAACCATTTGATAGTCTAACTCTTGCAACTTTCCTTAATGCTGAGTTAGGTTTTTTTGGAGTTGTTGTATAAACTTTTACACAAACACCTCTTTTTAAAGGCTGCTTCTGCAAAGCTGGAACTTTGTTCCTAGCAACAGGTTTAATTCTTTTTTTTCTTAACAACTGGTTAATAGTTGGCATAAATTTTTTTAATTAATTAATATATTTTTGAATGAAAATAACTGACAGGTTATTTTGTGGCAGCGTTTAGTTCCATAAAGTAGGTACTACATTCCAACCAAAAACATCGCCAAACTACTATTTAATTCTAGTTTGTCAAACTAAAAACTGCTTTTGAAGAGTGTTATTTTGTTTAGTTTGCCTGAGTTTCAGTGGGTTCTGTTGGTTCAATTTTATCTTGATCGGCCAAGAACTTATTATCTGCTTCTAAAGCATTCTTGTTCCATTTGTTCTTAATGTGACCTGTTCCAGCTGGAACTAATCTACCAACAATAACGTTCTCTTTTAAGCCATTAAGTGGGTCAACTTTACCTTTAATAGCCGCATCTGTAAGAACTCTTGTAGTTTCTTGGAATGAAGCCGCTGATATAAAAGACTCTGTTTGTAAAGATGCTTTAGTAATACCCATTAAAACTCTTTCTCCAGTTGCTGGATTTTTTCCTTCAGCAACAAGCTTTTCATTTGTATTATCAAATTTAATTCTATCTATCATCTCACCTGGTAAATAAGTCGAGTCACCAGACTCTTTAACTTCTACTTTTTTAAGCATTTGTCTTAGAATCGTTTCAATATGTTTGTCGTTTATAATTACACCTTGTAACCTATAAACTTCTTGTACTTGGTTAACAAAGTATTCTGTTAAATCTTTTATACCAAGTATTCTTAAAATATCATGTGGTAATGGCTGTCCGTCTAAAAGATACTCACCTTTTTTAATTTTTTCACCTTGGTTGAAATTAATATGTTTGCCTTTTGGAATTAGATAGTTTGAAGGTTCTCCATTTTCAGGTTGAATAGAAATTCTTTGTTTTCCTCTTACTTCTTTACCAAATAAAACTTGGCCATCATTCTCTGCAATTATTGCACTATCTTTTGCTTTTCTAGCTTCAAATAATTCAGCAACACGAGGTAGACCTCCTGTAATATCTTTTGTTTTAGTAGTTTCCTTTGGAAGTCTAGCTATTATGTCACCAGCAAATATTTTTTGACCATCTTTCACTGAAAGAATTGAGTCTGGAACTAAATAATATCTGGCTTCATTGTCATCAGCTTTTTTAATAACATTACCTTTGTCATCTCTTAAAGTAATTCTTGGTTTTAAATCAGTATTTTTAGATTGAGCTCTCCAATCAATAACTGATTTAGATGAAATTCCTGTTGCATCATCAGTAGTTTCTTGAATTGAAACACCGTCAATTAAATCAACATAACCTGCTATACCACTTTTTTCAGCAATAACTGGTGTTGTATAGGGATCCCATTCACAAATTTTTTCATTTGCTTTAACTTTATCTCCATTCTGGAAAAATAATTTTGAACCATAAGCGACTTTATAAACAGCAACTTGAACGCCATTATCATCTTCAATTGATAACTGAGTATTTCTTCCCATTACTATCAAATTCTTTTTAGAGTCTTCTAATAAGTTAGAATTAATTATTTTTAAAGTACCCGCTGATTTAGTAATGATTTGCGATTCTTGTTTAACAGAAGCTGTTCCTCCGACGTGGAAAGTTCTCATTGTTAATTGCGTGCCTGGTTCACCAATAGATTGAGCTGAGATCATACCAATTGCTTCACCCACATGTACCATTTTTCCTCTAGATAAATCACGTCCATAACAAGTTGCACAAACACCTTTTTTAGAGCTACAAGTCATAACAGAGTATGCTTTAATAAATTTAACCCCTGCTGCATCAATTTTATCGCAACCAGCTTCATCGATCATTGTTTCTTTTTTAATTACAACTTCACCAGTAATAGGATTTTTAACATCAAATGCTGTTACCCTTCCAAGAGCTCTTTCAGATAAACTGACAACGACATTTCCACCTTCAAGAATTTCTGCTAATTCAATAAAACCTGGATCATCACATTTAATTTTTGAAATTGTTAAGTCTTGAGCAACATCACACAATCTTCTTGTTAGATAACCAGAGCTTGCTGTTTTTAATGCAGTATCTGCCAGACCTTTTCTAGCTCCATGGGTAGAGTTAAAGTATTCTAAGGCTGTTAGACCTTCTTTAAAGTTTGATATAATGGGTGTCTCAATAATTTCACCAGATGGCTTAGCAATTAATCCTCTCATCCCAGCTAACTGTTTCATTTGAGCTGCAGATCCTCTCGCACCACTATCTGCCATCATAAATACAGAATTAATTTTCATTCCGTCAGCAGTACTTTCAGTAGCAGAGATACCTCTCATCATTTCACCAGCAACTTTATCTGTACACTTAGACCAGGCATCAACTACTTTGTTATATTTTTCACCTCGAGTAATCAAACCTTCAGAATATTGATTTTCATAATCAGCAATTAGTTTTTTGGTATCTTCAATTAATTGACCTTTGTTTTCTGGAATAACTAAGTCATCTTTACCAAAAGAAATCCCTGCTTTAAATGCATGTTTGAAGCCTAAATCTTTTAAGTGGTCACAAAATATAACGGTGGTTTTCTGACCACAAAATCTAAATACGCTATCAATAATTTCAGATACCGTTTTCTTAGGTAGTAATCTATCAATCATTGAAAATGTAATATCTTTATGTTTAGGTAGTAAGTTTGCTAATAAAAATCTTCCAGCAGTTGTAGTGTGTTTTTCAACTTTCTTATTTCCATTTTCATCAAGAGTTTCAAATCTTGAAACAATAGTAGAGTGAACTTTTATTTGACCTGTAGACAAAGCATGTTCAATTTCATCATTATTTATAAAATAGCCATCTGGTTTTTCAGTTTGAAAAGGAGCTTGGGACAAATAATATAAACCTAAAATCATATCCTGACTCGGTACAATAATAGGCTTTCCATTTGATGGACTTAAAATATTATTAGTAGAAAGCATCAAAATTCTTGCTTCTAGCTGCGCTTCCAAACTTAATGGAACGTGAACTGCCATTTGATCTCCATCAAAGTCAGCATTAAAAGCTGCACAACATAACGGGTGTAACTCAATGGCATCACCTTCAATTAACTTAGGTTCAAATGCTTGCACACCTAATCTGTGAAGAGTTGGAGCACGGTTTAATAAAACTGGGTGTTCTCTTACAATAAGTTCTAACGCATCCCAAACTGCATTAGTTTCTTTTTCAACTAACTTTTTAGCTTGTTTGATTGTTGATGCTAATCCTAATTTATTTAATCTAGCGTATAAAAATGGTTTGAATAGTTCAAGAGCCATTTTTTTTGGTAAACCACATTCATGAAGTTTAAGGTCTGGTCCTACGACGATTACAGATCTTCCTGAATAATCTACTCTTTTACCTAATAAGTTTTGTCTAAACCTACCCTGCTTACCTTTAAGCATTTCAGCTAATGATTTAAGAGGCCTTTTGCCTGTTCCAGTAATTACTCTACCTCTTCTTCCATTATCGAAAAGTGCATCTACTGACTCCTGAAGCATTCTTTTTTCATTTCTAACAATAATGTCTGGAGCCTTAAGATCCATTAATCTCTTTAGACGATTATTTCTATTGATTACTCTTCTATAAAGATCATTTAAATCTGAAGTAGCAAATCTACCTCCATCCAAAGGTACTAGAGGTCTTAATTCAGGCGGGATAACTGGAATTACAGTTAAAATCATCCATTCTGGTTTTTGACCAGTTTCAATAAATGACTCAATTAATTTTAGTCTTTTAATTGATCTTTCTTCGTTAACTTTAGATTTTGTTTCTTTAATTGAATTAATTAATTTAGTTCTTTCAAGTTCTAAATCCATCGCTTTAAGAATTGTTAAAATTGCTTCTGCTCCAATTCCAGCCTCAAATGCTTCTTCACCAAATTCATCTTGATATTTTGCTAATTCTTCTTCGTTTAATAATTGATTTTTTTGTAAACCAGTTAAACCAGGTTCAATTACAATAAAGTTTTCAAAGTACAAAACTCTCTCAACTTCTTTTAACTTCATATCAACTGCGAGTGATATTCTGCTTGGTAATGATTTTAGGAACCATATATGTGCAACAGGTGTTGCTAAATTGATATGACCCATTCGCTCTCTACGAACATTAGATTTTGTTACTTCAACACCACATTTTTCGCAAATTATTCCTCTGAATTTCATTCTTTTGTACTTACCGCACAAACATTCATAATCTTTAATCGGACCAAAAATTCTAGCACAAAAAAGACCATCTTTTTCAGGTCTAAAAGTTCTATAATTTATTGTTTCAGGTTTTTTAATTTCACCGTAAGTCCATGATTTTATCTTTTCAGGACTTGCTAAAGTAATTTTAATACTATTAAAATTTTGAGCTTCAGAAACTTCACTATTTTTAAATAAATCTGTTAATTCTTTTTTCATACTTAATTTAACTCAATGTTTAGTGCTAATGATTTTATTTCTTTTACCAATACGTTGAATGACTCCGGTATTCCAGATTCAAAATTTTCTTCACCTTTAACTATTGTTTCATAAACTTTAACTCTACCCGCTACATCGTCTGACTTAACAGTTAAAATTTCTTGTAAAGTATAAGATGCTCCATAAGCTTCAAGAGCCCATACCTCCATCTCACCAAATCTTTGGCCACCAAGTTGAGCTTTACCACCTAAAGGTTGCTGGGTAACAAGACTGTAAGGTCCAGTAGATCTAGCATGTATCTTGTCTTCAACTAAGTGATGAAGTTTTAACATGTAAATTATTCCAACAGTCACTGGTCTATCAAACATTTCTCCTGTTCTTCCATCCCATAAATTAGTTTGTCCAGATGTTGGTAGTTTTGCTAAATTAAGCATTTCAGAAACATCATTTTCTTTAGCACCATCAAAAACCGGTGTTGATATAGCTATACCATTTTGAAGATTTTCACATAAATCACTAAATTCCGTTTTATTTAATTTGTCGATAGCACCATCAAAAACATCATTTCCATAAACAGACTTTAAAAATGAAGAAATCTTTTCTGTTTTTTCAAATTTTTTATTATTTTCATTAACTAATCTTTTAACTTCTTCACCAAATTCTTTACATGCCCAACCAAGGTGAGTTTCTAAAATTTGACCAACATTCATACGACTTGGAACACCTAATGGATTTAAAACAATATCAACTGGTCTACCATCTTCTCTGTAAGGCATATCTTCAACTGGAACAATTTTACTAACAACACCTTTGTTTCCGTGCCTACCCGACATTTTATCTCCAGGTCTCAATCTTCTTTTAATAGCAACAAAAACTTTTACCATTTTCATTACACTTGGTAGTAAATCATCACCACTTCTAATTTTTAAAACTTTATCTTCAAATCTTTCTAAAATTGATTGTTTTGCCTTATTGTATTGATCTTTTAGTTGAGCAAGACTTGCTTCATCATTGACATTTCCTACTGTTATTTTGAAAATATCATTTATGCTAATTTTGTTGATTGTCTCGAGATCTAATTTCGTTCCAACTTCTAAATCTTTAATTTTTTTAGTTAAAGATAAACCAGATAAGATTTGATTTGCTCTTTGCTTAATACTTCTCTCTAGAATTTCTTCTTCAACAATTTTATCTTGCTGTACAGTTTCGATTTCAGCTCTCTCAATTGTAATTGATCTTTCATCTTTTTCAATTCCATGTCTGTTGAAAACTCTAACATCAACAATAGTACCGCTACTTCCTCTAGACATTCTTAATGAGGTATCTGTGACATCGATTGCTTTTTCACCAAAAATTGATCTTAATAATTTCTCTTCTGGACCAGAAGCTGAGTCTCCTTTTGGTGTAACTTTACCAACAAGAATGTCTCCCGCTTTAACTTCTGCACCAATATAAACTATTCCTGACTCATCAAGATTTTTTAAAGCTTCTTCATTAACATTTGGTATATCTCTAGTAATTTCTTCTTCACCTAATTTAGTATCTCTAGCCATAACTTCATACTCAACTATATGTACTGATGTGAACACATCGTCTGTTACACATCTTTCTGAAATTAAAATAGAGTCTTCAAAATTGTAACCTTGCCATGGCATAAATGCTACAGTAACATTTTTACCTAATGCTAATTCACCTAGCTTAGTAGATGGCCCATCAGCAATTATATCTCCAGATTTAACTTTATCACCAACTCTAACTAAAGGTTTTTGGTTAATACATGTATTTTGATTAGATCTTTTAAATTTTTGAAGATTATAAATGTCTACACCAGACTTAGTAAAATCAGTCTCCTCTGTTGCTTTGATAACAATTCTTTTACCATCAATTTTATCAACTGTACCATCTCGTTTAGCAACAATTGTTACTCCTGAATCTAAAGCAACATCCCTTTCTATACCGGTTCCAACTAATGGTGATTCAGGTTTTAATAAAGGTACTGCCTGTCTCATCATGTTAGATCCCATTAGAGCTCTGTTTGCATCATCATTTTCTAAAAAAGGAATTAATGATGCTGCAACTGAGACTAGTTGTTTTGGAGATACATCTATATAATCAATATTCTCAGGTCTTGATAAAATAAAGTTTAAGTTTTCTCTACAAGAAACTAGGTCTTCTATAATTTTTCCATTCTTATCTAATTTAGTGTTGGCTTGAGCAATAGTATATTTAGTTTCTTCCATTGCAGATAAATATTCCACTTTATCTTCTACAACTCCGTTTTTAACTTTTTTGTACGGGCTTTCAATGAAACCATATTTATTAATTTTTGCATAAGTAGATAAACTATTAATCAACCCAATGTTTGGCCCTTCAGGCGTTTCAATTGGACAAATTCTTCCATAATGTGTTGGGTGTACGTCACGCACTTCAAAGCCAGCTCTTTCTCTAGTTAAACCACCAGGTCCTAAAGCTGATACTCTTCTTTTATGAGTAATTTCAGATAAAGGATTGGTTTGATCCATAAACTGTGAAAGTTGAGAACTAACAAAAAAATCTTTTAAAGAAACTGTTAGAGGTTTAGCATTAATTAAATCTTGAGGCATTGCAGACTCAATATCAAGAGTTGTCATTTTTTCCTTTATAGCTCTTTCCATTCTGTAAACACCAATACGAGCTTGATTTTCTACAAGTTCTCCAACAGACCTAACTCTTCTATTTCCAAGATGGTCAATATCATCAACTTCATCTTTACCATCACGAAGATCTAACATTTTATGAACTATAGCTATAATATCGTCATTTCTTAAAATTGTAATTTTGTCAGAACATTCTAAATTTAATCTAGAATTCATTTTTACTCTTCCTACATCAGAAAGATCGTATCTATCTGAACTGAAAAATAAGTTATTAAAAATTTGAGTAGCTATTTCAATTGTCGGTGGTTCACCTGGTCTTAAAACTTTATAAATTTCAGTAATAGCATCATTTTTGTTATTATTTTTATCATTCAAAATTGTTGTTAGTAAGTAAGGGCCTTTATTAATTGAATTAGTTATAGAAATGTCAATTGAATTGATGTTCGCTTCTAAGATTTGTTTAATGATTGTATCATTTAGCTCAGTTCCAATTCCAAAAGTACCTTCTTCCTCGTTGTCGCTAACAACAATTTCTTTATGAAGATATTTTCCATAAAGTGACTCTTGTGAAACTAAAATGTCTTTTAAACCATCCTTAGCAAGTTTTTTTGCAGTTAAAAAATTAATTTTATCACCTAGTTTAATAACAACATTGCCATTTTTTGCATCTATAACTTCTTCTGAAAAATTTTTAGCTTTATAGTTTTCTGGATTAAATTTTGTTTTCCATTTATTTGTTTTAGGATCAAATGTGTAAGTTTCTTTATCATAAAATTCATCAGCAATTTCAGTTTTAGTAAAACCTAGGGCCATTAATAAAGTTGATACAAAAATTTTCTTCTTTCTATCAATTTTAAAATATAAAAAGTCTTTTACATCATACTCAAGATCTAACCATGAGCCTCTATTTGGTATAACTCTACAATTAAAAAGAAGTTTACCACTTGCATGAGACTTTCCCTTATCATGATCAAAAAATACACCTGGACTTCTATGCATTTGGTTGACTACTACCCTTTGAACACCGTTAGTAATAAAAGTACCACTATCAGTCATCATTGGAACTTCTCCCATGTAAACTTCTTGTTCTTTTGCTGATAAAATATCTTTAGTGTTATTTTCTTGATCTATTTCATAAACAACAAGTCTTAAAGTACATTTAAGTGCAGAGGTAAAAGACAAACCTCTTTGTATACATTCTTCGGTATCAAATTTTGGTTTTTCTAATCTATAAGATACATATTCTAAAGTAGCTTTATCATTAAGGTCTTCAATTGGAAAAATGCCTTTAAAGACTCTATCAAAACCTTTTGTCAGATCTCCTGCATCTGAGTCAAAGTCAGTTAATTGTTTGTATGAATTTTTTTGAACTTCAATTAAGTTGGGTATAGATAAAGTCTCAGCTAACTTACCAAAGCTTTTTCTTACATTTTTCTTTTCAGTAAAAGATAATTGCATTTATAATCAGTTACTAGTTAATTAAATTAACCAGCAATTAAGTTCTTTCTAATTAAATTATTTAAGTTCTACTTTTGCGCCAGCTGCTTCCAATTTAGCTTTGATCTCTTCAGCATCTTTTTTGTTTACACCCGATTTAACTTCTTTCGGTGCACCTTCAACTAGATCTTTTGCTTCTTTAAGACCTAAAGATGTTGCTGCTCTCACTTCTTTAATAACATTAATTTTTTTATCTCCTGCAGAAACCAACATAATTGTAAAATCATCTTTTGCTTCTTCAGCTGCTCCACCTGCTGCTGCTGCCGGTGCTGCTGCAGCCATAGCTGTAACACCCCATTTTTCTTCAAGTTGTTTTGAAAGTTCAGCTGCTTCAACTACAGTTAAACTTGATAAATCTTCTATAATTTTATTTAGATCAGGCATAATTTTTATACTTCTTTAGGTTATTTTTCAGAATTTTCTGGGGACAAACTACTCATTTTTTCAGAACGTGCAAGTAAAATACTTACAAATTTTGATGCTGGTGTTGCTAGAATGCCTACTATATTTGCTCTAGCTTCATCTAATGTTGGTAAATTAGCTACATTTTGAACTCCAGCTTGGTCCAAAACATCATTGCCCATTATTCCACCTAAAAGTTTTAGATTTTCATTAGTTTTCGCAAATTTGGATAATATTCTAGCCGAGATAATAGCATCGTTAGAAAAAGCTACAGCAGTAGCTCCTGTAAATAAATTAGCAAGATCTTTACATTTGGTTTTTTCAATTGCCAACTTAGTAATTCTGTTTTTAGTAATTTTAAATTTTATTCCATGTTCTCTCATTTGAGCTCTTAACTCATCTAATTGAGACATTGTTAAACCTTGATAATGAGTAACCATAACAGCTTCATTATTTTGAAACTGAGTTTCCATTTCACTTATATAATTCTTTTTTTGTTCCTTGTTCATCATAACTATATAGCTTTTCCTAATTTGACTTTGTATGACACACCCATAGTTGATGTTACAAAGGTATTTTTAACTAAATCACCTTTTAAAGTAAGATTTCCTTTTTCTTTTTCTAAAGTGTCTAAAATTGCATGATAATTTTTCAATAACTGATCATCATGAAAAGATTTTTTTCCAATGCTAACACCAATATTACCATCTTTATCATTTCTAATTTCAGCTTGACCTGATTTTGCATCAGTTACAGCTTGCTTGATGTTGTCTGAAACTGAACCTAATTTAGGATTAGGCATTAAACCTTTGGGTCCTAAAACTTTACCTAACTTTGAGAGCTTAATCATCATCCCTGGCGTACAGATAAGTTTTTCAAAATCTAATTCACCTGATTTAATTTTTTCTATAAATTCATCACTGCCAACTATGTCGGCACCTGCATCTTTTGCTTCTTTAGCTTTTGCATCTTCACAGACAACAGCAACTTTTACTTTTTTTCCTGTTCCACCTGGTAAATTAACAACAGTTCTAATATTTACCTCGCCTTTTTTTTGCTTATTGTTAACTTGAAAACTTAAATCAATTGACTCATCAAATTTAGTTGTACAATTTTTTTTAATTATAGATAATAAACTTTCAATTGCATCAGCTGGCAAATTTTTAGTTTCTTTTGGTAATTGTTTGAATCTTTTTGATACCATTAGTCTTTAACCTCAATTCCCATAGATCTTGCAGAACCAGCAATAATCTTTACAGCTTGGTCTAGGTCGTGCGCATTAAGATCTTTCATTTTTTGTGTTGCAATTTCTTCTGCTTGTTTTTTTGTAATTGAACCAGCTATACTTCTTCCTGGTTCTTTAGATCCACCTTTAAGTTTAGCTGCTTCTTTTATAAAATGTGAAGCTGGTGGTGATTTAATTTCAAAATCAAATTTTTTATCTTTATATACAGTAATGATAACTGGGATTGGTTTTCCAGCAAACGCTTTTGTCTTATCATTAAATGCTTTACAGAATTCCATTATATTAATGCCCCGTTGTCCTAATGCAGGACCAACTGGTGGAGCTGGGTTAGCTTGTCCACCCATTATTTGCAATTTTATATATCCACTTATCTCTTTAGCCATTAACTTACTTTCTCAACTTGGTTATATTCTAAATCAACGGGTGTTGGTCTTCCAAATATCGACACAGAAACTTTAAGTCTTGATTTTTCTTCATCGATGTCTTCAACCATGCCACTGAATGATGCAAAAGGACCGTCAACAACCTGAACTTTTTCACCAATGGCATACTCTATACCAGATTTTGGCTGTGCTACACCATCTTTTATTTGTCCTAATATTTTTTCTATTTCTTTATCTGAAACAGGTACTGGAATGCCTTTTGAACCTAAAAATCCACTTACTCTCTTCAGATTTTTAATTAAATGATAAAGATCATTGTCCATCTCACTTTTAATTAGTACGTAACCAGGAAAATATTTCTTTTTTCTTTGAATTCTCTTTCCTCTTTTAACTTCTGTTACATCATGAGTTGGTACAACAATTTCCTCAATTTTATCTGAGATTTTAGCTTTTTCAGCCTCCTCTTTTATCAGTCCGGCAACCTTATTTTCAAAATTTGAGTGTGATTGAACAATATACCAATTTTTCATTAAATACTTACCTTCAGTAAAGCTTCCAATAAAAATTTAAGAACTTGATCAAGAAGTAAAAAAAACAAAGACATAATAACAGCCATTGCAAATACCATTAAAGCACCTTGCATAGTCTCTTTTCCTGTTGGCCAAGAAACCTTAAAGGCTTCTTGTTTTACTTCCTGTATAAATTTTATCGGGTTTTTCATAATATACTATACACTTATTGGCAGGAGCGGAGGGACTCGAACCCTCAGCCTCCGGTTTTGGAGACCGGCGCTCTACCAATTGAGCTACACTCCTATAGAGTTTACTCTATAATTTTAGTTACTACTCCAGCTCCAACTGTTCTACCACCTTCACGAATAGCGAAGTTTAATTTTTCACTCATCGCAATTGGAGTAATTAATGTAACAGTGAACTTAGCATCATCACCTGGCATAACCATTTCAGTTCCTGCTGGTAATGTAACTTCTCCAGTTACATCTGTTGTTCTAAAGTAAAACTGAGGTCTGTATTTAGTAAAGAATGGAGTGTGTCTTCCACCTTCATCTTTTTTAAGTACATAAGCCTGGGCCTCAAATTTAGTGTGAGGAGTAACTGAACCAGGTTTACAAAGAACTTGACCTCTTTCAACATCAGTTCTTTCAACACCTCTTAAAAGTACGCCGATGTTATCACCTGCCTCACCTGAATCTAAAAGTTTTCTAAACATTTCAACTCCAGTACAAACTGATTTTTTGGTATCTCTAATACCAACGATTTCAATTTCTTCACCAGTTTTTACAACACCTGTCTCTACTCTTCCAGTAACAACTGTTCCTCTTCCAGAAATTGAGAATACGTCCTCAACTGGCATCAAGAAAGGTTTGTCAACTTCTCTTGCTGGCTGTGGAATAAAATCATCAACAGCTTTCATTAATTCTAAAATAGAATTTTTTCCAATTTCTTCATCTCTACCTTCAACAGCAGCTAATGCAGAACCTTTAACAATAGGAGTCTTGTCACCAGGATATTTGTATGAAGTTAGAAGTTCTCTGATTTCTTCTTCAACAAGTTCAATCATTTCTTTATCATCAACTTGGTCTACTTTATTTAAGTAAACAACAATTGCTGGAATACCAACTTGTCTTCCTAAAAGAATATGCTCCCTTGTTTGAGGCATAGGACCATCAGCAGCATTAACTACTAGGATAGCTCCATCCATTTGGGCTGCACCTGTAATCATATTTTTTACATAGTCAGCGTGACCTGGGCAATCAACGTGTGCGTAATGTCTTTTTTCAGTTTCGTATTCAACGTGAGCAGTTGAGATTGTAATTCCTCTTTCTTTTTCTTCAGGGGCTTTATCAATCTGATCGTAAGCAACCGCTTTTGCTCCACCAGTTGCTGCTAATGTAATTGTGATAGCAGCTGTTAATGTTGTTTTACCATGGTCGACATGACCAATTGTACCAATGTTACAGTGTGGTTTATTTCTTACAAACTTTTCTTTTGACATTACTTTTTTACCTCAGTTTAGTTTTATTAATAATTTCTTTTTTTCTTGGAGCGGGTAAAGAGAATCGAACTCTTACATCCAGCTTGGAAGGCTAGCGTTCTACCATTGAACTACACCCGCACAACATCAAGAATAACACTCCATTGTCATAAAAAATTTTATTGAATGGTGGAGGGGGAAAGATTCGAACTTTCGAAGACCGAAGTCAACGGGTTTACAGCCCGCCCCATTTGACCGCTCTGGAACCCCTCCTTTTTGGGGAAGTGTCCCCTTGTTCAATAAAGCTTCAAACAACAGGCGTTTTATATATTTTTATTATGCAATTGCAACACGAGATTTACTGTGAAAATGGAGGAAAAAACGTATAAAACAAACTAATTTTATGAATAAATCATCTTTTTTAATCGTTGGTCAACATGCTGTAATTGAAGCATTAAGAAACCCTAAAAGGAAGGTTTTAAAAGTATTTTTAACAGAAGAAAGTAAAAAAAATATTCACAGAAAAAATCCAAAAAAAAATGTCCTTGAAGATGTTAAGGTTTATTTCAAATCAAAAAAAGAACTAGATAAATACACTTCTAAAGATCAAATTATGCACGGTGGATACGTAGCAGAAGTAGAGCATATTGATCAACCTGACTTAAAAGAGTTTGTAAAAGGAAAAAATAACTTAACATTTGTTTGTATTGATGAGGTAACAGACCCAAGAAATATTGGTTCATTAATTAGAAGTGCTGCTTCATTTAATATTGATGGATTAATTGTTAAAGAAAGACAATTTCCATCAGATAGTAAGCTTATGTATAAAGCTGCAAGTGGTTGTATGGAGCATATCAATATTTTTGAAGTGGCAAATATAAATTCCACACTAAAAAACTTGAGGGAAAAAAATTTTTGGGTTTATGGTTTTGATGCAAGAGGAGAAAAAGACTTCACAGATATAAAGTGGGAAGGAAAAAATGTTCTTTTATTTGGTTCTGAGGGATTTGGCATGAGAGAGCACACTGGAAAGTACACAGATTTTTTTGTTAAGATTGATATAAATAAGGATGTAGAAAGCTTAAATATCTCAAATAGTGCGGCCATTGTTTTTCATTATTTAAGTTATTTAAAAAAAAATTTGAAATAATCAAAGTATAATGATTCAAAAAATTTGTTTAGAAAAGATTTAAGGCTAACAATTGATAATCCAGAAGACTTAATAGATGCTAATAATTAAAGTAATAGATAATAAAATCTGCTAAAATTAAATATGAAAGTTTTTTTTGATTATTCAATATTTACACTTCAAAATTTTGGCGGTGTGTCAAAATACACTGTAAATTTAGTTGAAAATTTTTCAGACCAAGTTGACCCTCTAATTATTTCACCATTTTATAAAAATTATTATCTAAAAGATTGTAAATTTGCAGAAAAAATAATTTTTTATAACAAGGTTGGTCCTTTCATAAAATATATTAATAAAGTTAATAAAATTTATTTTAATTATAAATTAAGAACAAAAAAACCAGATATAATACATTTAAGTTATTTTAATGAAAAAAATTTTTATAACTCAAAAGCGAAAACAGTAATTACAGAACACGATTTGATAAAAGAGAAATTTTATCCTGAACAATATCAAGATCAAATTAAATATAAGAAAAAATTGTTTGAAAAAATTGATCAAATTATTTGTGTTTCTGACAACACAAAAAAAGACCTTCAACAAGAATACAATATAGATGCTTCTAAAATTTCAGTTGTTCATCACGGTGTAAATAAAAATAAAGATGTTAGAGAAAGATCATTAAACATAAGACCCTTTATACTTTATGTAGGATCAAGAGAAAGATACAAAAACTTTGATAATGCAATTAAATCTTATGCAAGATCAAGTAGACTTAAATTAAATTTTGACTTTGTTTGTTTTGGAGGAGGGAAGTTTTTAAAAACAGAGGAAGATTTTTTTAAGAATCTTTCAATAAATAGAGATCAAATTCATCATTTTGAAGGAGATGAACTTGATTTAAATTATTTTTACCAAAATGCTCGAATATTTATTTTTCCATCGCTATACGAAGGGTTTGGTATGCCACTTTTAGAAGCAATGAATATGGGGTGTCCAGTCATTTGCAGTGATATAGGTAGTTTTTCAGAAATAGTAAATGATGCAGCAATATTTTTTGACCCAACAGATATAGAATCAATAAGTTTTAAAATGGAAAAATTAATTTTTGATGATCAATTACTGTTGGATTTAAAAAAAAAAGGCATAAAAAAGATTGATAGATATAGTTGGAAAAAATGTTCGAATGAAACTGAACAGCTATATAGAAAAATATCTTGATTAGTCTAAGATTTCTTAATAGAAATCACCTATGCCCTTGTAGCTCAGCTGGTAGAGCAATTGATTTGTAATCAATAGGTCCGCGGTTCGACTCCGTGCGGGGGCACCATCACTCAACTAAATCAACGTTTATTATTTTTGCAAAACTCAAAATAAGTAATTTGGTAACAATGATTGCTACCATAGTGCTACCACTTTTGTAGACCAATCAAGTAGTCATAATTTATCGAAAATGAGAGTCTATAGTGTTATCAATTCTATTAGAGCTATTCGCACAAGGTGTCTTAATACAAGATTGTATTAAAATTGATTTAGAAGCATTAGTAAATATGAAAAAGATATATCCGACACTTGCATCAAGCTTGTAATCAATATTATTTATATTATGGCTGTATGCATTGTATCTTTGATCATATACATTTTTTTCATCTGAAAATTCTTTAACAATTGCATTAGGCGTTGTAGATGGAATCCAAGAACAATCTAAATTACCATTCATAGCTCTTGTTTCACCAATTTCACATTTCATTAATTCTGCTGACATATACTTAACAACATTATTATGCATTGCTTTAACAGCATTAGCTTTTGCACTACCCGTATACCCATTATAAGCAACTACTCCTACAGCAGCAAGAATACCGATGATGGCTACTACGACTAGGAGCTCTATTAGAGTGAAGGCTTTGGTTTTCATTCTACTGAAATATAATCATCCATCCTATTATTGGCATCAGTGCATGGAGTTTTATTACAAGATGATACTAGAATTTTAGATATAAAATTTGGATTTACAGAATTTATATATATTGATCCAATATTTCCGTCACTTGTAACATGTGTGTTAATATTATTTGATGTAGCATTTCCCCTACTAACATAGGCATTATACCTATTATCATATACATTTATTTCATTTGAAAAATAAGCTACGGTTGCGCTAGGAATATTTCCAATCATCCTTGCAGGCGATGCACATGACATTCTACCTTCCATACGAGTAGGTTCACCTAAATCACACATCTTTACTTCGTGCGTAATATATTTAACTGCATTTTTATGCATTACTTTTACAGCATTAACCTTTGCAGCCCCCGTATACCCATTATAAGCAACAACACCAACAGCTGCGAGGATACCAATGATGGCTACTACGACTAAGAGTTCTATTAGGGTGAAAGCTTTACGGTTCATTACATATTACGGTATAATATTTAACCTACTATGATTTGTAGTATCCTTACAGGGCGTTGAGTGACAACAATAAAGATCAATTCCCGTATTATTATCACTAATAAATATATAACCTAGATGATTATCGTTAAGAGTTCCCCAATTATTAAAGGCCATCATTGAATTGTTTTGTTTAAATGGATTTTTCATTGTGCAAAAGGAACATTTTGAGTAACCAACATAATTCATGAAAGCATTTTTAGCTATACGGCCCTCTTGATTATACTGCGGATCACTTAGAGGACATTGAAAAAAAATACTATTTTTTTGACCAAAAATCCAATCAGTCAATCCAGCACTGCACTTTGTAGTTTCAAGTCTAATAAATTTTTCAACATTTTTACAAGAAGTTTTTACAGTGGATGACTTTGCACTTTTTGTATACCCATTATAAGCAACCACACCTACTGCAACTAGAATACCGATGATGGCTACTACGACTAAGAGTTCTATTAGGGTGAAACCATTTCGCTTCATAAATTAAACACTACCACTGTTGCCAGATTGTTGCCAAGTCAAAAATAATTTAGGATTATTGTTGCAAACAAATGTTTATTTAAGAATTGAGTCTTGATTTGTAATCAATAGGTCCGCGGTTCGACTCCGTGCGGGGGCACCACTTCACTTACTTTCTCATTAAAATTACTTATGTAAAAATTATTCTTACGACAATAAGTGTTGTCAGATTGTCGTCAGATTGTCGTCAAATCAAGTCGTCGTTTATTGAGAATTTATTTCAGCCGTCAAAACATTATCATTATTATTACAAGGTGTTGCAAAACAAGATCTCATAGGCAGAGGATAAGAAGTTCCCCATATAAAAATATAACCAACCATATTATCTGGTATAGGTGAGCCATAATATGTATCACCTCTTAATGCTATTTGTCTGTCTCTATTCCAAACTCCGTTATCTATTGGATTTAAAAATTTAAGACTAGGATCTGATGTCATTGCACCACCAACCCTCCAAGCATCGTGAATAACTGCACATTTAATTTGATATTTTCCAGAATTTACAAATATATATTCTTCACCAATTTCACACTTCATAATTTCAGCTGATGCATACTTTACAACCATTTTAAAATTTTGCTTAATTGAATTTTTTTTTGCACTAGCCGTATACCCATTATAAGCAACCACTCCTACTGCAGCGAGGATACCGATGATGGCTACAACGACTAGGAGCTCTATTAGGGTGAAAGCTTTGTGGTTCATTTAATCGATATTGATAACATAGGATAAATTATTTTCTGAACTGCTACAAGGTTCTTTAAAACACGAAGTTATTCTTATATCATTATTGTCTAGAGCTGGCGTGGCCCCAGGATTAAAAGTTTTGTCATGTGATATTCCATTTAAATGAATAGAGCCAATACTACTAGAATTTGTAGAAGGTCCAGTGTTTCTTACATAAGTTAAATTCGTATAAACACTAATCAATTTTTTATCTGTATTAAATAATTGCTGTAAATGTGGAATAATTTTTCCATAAGTTATACCTGAACAGTTAACACTAGATCCATTATCTCTTTTCATAATTGAAGTTTCTCCAAGATCGCATTTTGTAACTTCTGCAGTCATATATTTTTGCATCATCTTGAAATTAGCTTTTGTAGCACTTGCCTTTGCACTCGCCGTATACCCATTATAAGCAACAACACCTACTGCAGCTAAAATACCAATGATTGCTACAACGACTAGAAGTTCTATTAGGGTGAAGGCTTTAGTTTTCATTGTACTTTAAATTTTGTAATTACAGTTTCACCAGGTGCTATGTTGGTTCCAACAACTATCTCGTCATTAGTATCTCTATGCAAACAAGTTCCTCCTCCTTTACCATTATTATGATAAACAGTTGTCCCCTTTACACTGCATGTGCTTGTTGCATTATTTTGTGGTTCATAAATATTTTTAAAATCTATAGCTTTAAAGTGATAATCAAATGCTGAAAGCACGTTATAACTATTGTTACCAGAAGT
Source organism: Candidatus Pelagibacter sp. PS_41 (assembly GCF_059417725.1). NCBI lineage: Bacteria > Pseudomonadati > Pseudomonadota > Alphaproteobacteria > Candidatus Pelagibacterales > Candidatus Pelagibacteraceae > Candidatus Pelagibacter > Candidatus Pelagibacter sp. PS_41. The sequence continues at coordinate 644,915 of NZ_CM182062.1, forward strand.
AATATTATTAATAGTTGGGCATAAATCAGATTGATTTATTACGTTGCCACCTGATTTTTGTTTTAAAATAACCTGTTCACCTATCGAACATTTCATAATCTCAGATTGCATAAATTTGACTATAGTTTTGTGTTGGTTTTTTGTAGCATTTTTTTTTGCACTTGCTGTATACCCATTATAAGCAACAACCCCTACTGCAGCTAGTATCCCGATGATGGCTACAACGACTAGGAGTTCTATTAGGGTGAAAGCTTTATTCATAGAAAACACTATCCTCAAGATAAACTATAGATCCATTTTTATACTCTAAATTACTACATACTTTAATTTGATTTGTGCTTACCTTAAAAACACTCAAATAACCTAATTGATCTGGATTACTTGGGCAAGCAGACATATATCCTGGTGGTGAACAATTTGTTACGTTTAATCTACACCATGACGGATTAGGGGTGCCATAGGGACTGGATAATTTAAGTCCGTAAATGGTTTGATTCATATATCCAATAAAATTTTCTATCGAAACCGGACAGCTCATAGTTTTTACTGTACCATTAACGTTAGTATATTCGATATCTCCTCCCATACTACATTGAATTCCTTTAGCACCAATCATTTTAGTAATCATTTTATGATTTGCTTTTGTTGCAGAAACTTTTGCAGCACTCGTATACCCATTATAAGCAACTACTCCTACAGCAGCGAGGATACCGATGATGGCTACAACGACTAGGAGTTCTATTAGGGTGAAGGCTTTTTTGTTCATATATTAAAACTCAAATTATCTTGCTATTGTTCTATAATTTTATCAACATAACAAGCACTCTTAAGATTAAGTTTTTCTTGATTTGTAATATCTTCTCTATGCCTGTACAAAACATGACAGCCTTCTAACGCTAAATTAATTGCATTCTCTTCTGTGGATTTAGTTCTTTTTATAAAAACATTTTTATCAATTTCATTTTTTACGATAACTAACCAATCTGCATAAGCATTCCCACTTAACAACAAACCCAGAACTACGATCCCTAAAATTTTTTTCATTTGACAATTACTTCATTCCGTCTTTTAGCCATTTGGCATATTCCTTTGTGTCAAGAAACACTTGTAAATGAGTTGAAGATTTTGGATTTTTTTTTAACCACTTTTTTCCCCACTTTAAACACGCTGTACCAGCTTCAGAGCCATCGTTAAAAACATAAACTATGTCTCTCTCTGTAGATTGACCACTGCGATCAATTGGGTTTTTGTATTCATCGTAAACTTCTCTTTTTGTATTTGGAAATAATTTTCTAATTTCTTTATCAACATTGTCTTGTTCATTATAACAAGCAGCAATATTATTAGGAAAATCTTGAAATCCTGCAATTGACTCTATAATGTATGATTTGTCATTTCTTTTTGTATAGAAACAAATCCCTTTTTCATAGGTAGTAAATTTTTGAGATATTTTCTGACTCTCATTTGAACAGTATTTATCATAAACCTTAGATTTATTAGTCCTAGTTAGCTTCTTAAGTTCTTTTTTTTCAAAATAATCTAAAGCACTATCTCCTAGACTTATACCTTCAATTTGAAAGTCTTTAATATTATCTGCATAAGCATTTCCACTTAATAACAAACCCAGAACCATGATCCCTAAAAGTTTTTTCATTTAACTATTCTTTGAAACTGTAAACTTAACTTTCTTATCATTGTGGTCTCTACCAGTTCCAGTAACACTACCATCTTCAACCCATTTTAGAGTGCCAGCTGCACCCATATTATTTGAGCAATTAATCTGCCAAGTTCCTTTTCCACTCTTTTGAAGTGAATAAGTTCCATCACAAGTCCCATCATTATTTGGTAAAGATAAATTTAATGTACCTTTATAATCTGCTTCATCAAACTTAACTGTTCCAGCAATTAGATCTTCATAGCCTTCCCAGCTTAATGCAATAGATCTCTCACCTTTAAGTTCATACTTCTTTACAATTTTTTTTGGTTCCTTTTTTTTCTTGGTAATTTTAGGTGTAGTAGTTGTAGTTGAAGATGTAATATCACCATAAAAACCTAATTCAGTTAATCTTACTTTGAGCTGATCCTTATCAACTTTATAGCTAATTCTTGAAGGTTTTCCTTTGCCAGGATTAATTCCATTTAACCATCTAATTTCTCTTTTTCTTGCAAATACTTTACACTCAACACCAGCACCATCCTCACATTGTTTATTGTAAAGAGCCTCATTAGAATCTCTACAGTTATTACCGTCTTCACAATACCAGTAAACAGCATAAGACCCATCTACTGCAACAACAAAGGTTCCTGGATATTTAAATCCTTTACCTTTAATGTATTCATAAAAATAATCGACTAACCAATCTTGAAATATTAATTCACCTTTTCCAACATCTTTTTTCCCCGCATAAGAGTTTCCACTCAACAACAAAGCCAGAACCACGATCCCTAAAAGTTTTTTCATTCAAGTAGCTTCTTTTTAGCTTTATCAAACTCTTCATCTGTTAAGACACCATTATCTTTTAATTCATTAAGTTCTTTCAACTTATCAACAATATCTGAAGAATTTTTACTAACTTTTTTAGTTACTTCTTTTTTCTTTTTAGTAATTTTAGGTTTAACTATTTCTTTATTTTCAATTGCTCCATACCAACCATTTTTTGCAAAAATTTCTTTAATTTCAGCAACGCTAGGGTTTTTTTTAATTTTATAATTCACACTGTCCCAAACAATTTTTCTTCCTTTAGCAAAAACAAAACATCTACCATCACCACTTTTTTTGCTTCTATTGGTGCAGTCATTTTGTGCATTCATGTGACCACCAGTCATACAATTATCTCCATATTTTTTAGGACAATAATAATAAAATGTATTATTGCCTTTTTGGTTAATTGCAAAACCAATTGGCATTCCACTCGACATCATAACGCCACCTTTATCTGAACCATCACCTCTTAAATATGCTAAAAAATTATTAAAAGATTGTGAAGTAAATCTTAAATCTCCAGAACCATCTTTAGAATAAGCATTCCCACTTAACAACAAACCCAGAACCACGATCCCAAACAGTTTTTTCATTATTAAAACTCTACCACTGCGGATATAGTGCAGTCAAATTTAAAGAAGGTTTCCACAAACGTTTAGTAATAATGTTTATTTAACAAATGAGTCTTGATTTGTAATCAATAGGGCCGCGGTTCGACTCCGTGCGGGTACGATTACTTAATTGTTTGTAGTCTCTTTTCTTGTTTGCTCAATCTTTATCTTTTTATGTAAGCTATTCTTTTTGTCATACAATAACTCAAAGCTAATATTCTTATTAGCTTGAATTTTAATTGTTTTTGCATTTCTAACTTCAAAATTATCTGCAACAGCGCTTATTGGTCTTTTATTTGTATCTAAATTCTTTATCAAAATTTTAGATTTATCACTTACAATGGTTCCTCTCCATCTCCTTGGTCTAAAAGGACTTATAGGTGTAACTGCTAATTTTCTTGAGTCTAAATCTAAAATAGGTCCATGAGCTGATAGATTATAAGCAGTGCTCCCTGCAGGAGTTGATACTAAAACTCCGTCAGAAATTAATTTCTTAATAATATTTTTTTTATTAGCTGTAATTGCAATTGATGACGCTTGCTTGCTTTGTCTTAAAATTGATATCTCATTAATTGCTATAGATTTTCTAATTAAATTACTTTTATTAGTAACCGTCATTTGTAAAGGATAAATCTTAACACTATTAGAAACTGCTAAATTCTTGATAATATTCTTATTTGAAAATTTATTCATTAAAAAACCATAGTTTCCAGAATTAATTCCATAAAAAGGTTTTTTAAATTTATAAAGTCTTTTTAAGGTTTGAAGCATAAAACCATCACCACCAACCACAATTACTAAATTAGATTTTTTTAAAGAGGTGATGTTTAGTTTTTTTACAAGTAAAGATTTAATTTTTAAAGAGGCCTTTGTTTTGTCAAAAACTAAATAAATTTTATCTTTCATTTATTGGTGCCCTCGGCCAGACTCGAACTGGCACTCCGCAAGCGGCAAGGATTTTAAGTCCTTTGTGTCTACCAATTTCACCACGAGGGCACGTATTATTTTCATTTGTTTAACTGTTTTTATTTATAACTCAACTTATTTTTGTTAACAATCTTAACCATATCTCAATTAAGCTTTTAATGCTCTTTTAAGAATTTGGTAATTTAAATTACAATCTTTATAACCTTTCTTTACAGTATTTAAATATCGTTCTGTTGGGTACGCAAACAAAGTTTTTTTTGTCATTGTATAGGTCATTACTTTCTTGCCATAATAAGTAAAATAATATTTTTTATATAGAACTGGGTAGTCCTCATAGATATCTAATTTTTTTTCATCACTTTTAGATATTTCAAATAATGCACCTGGAACTAATGAATTTTTTTTAGGCTCTATATCAGCCGCTCTATATTTACTTCTAAAAGTTAATTTAAAATCTTTAAGATTAATCTTTTTTAAAAAAACACTATCTTTGCATCTTCTTTTCATTTGAAAATGATTTAAATTACTACCGTAGGCAAAATACAGCATTTTTATTATCTAATAACTACTTCTATTTTTTTTTGATTAACAAATTTCAATATCTCGGTACTACATTTATCGATTTTTTTTTGGTCTTCTGATCGTATAACTATAGATACTCCTAATTTACCTGCTTGAAAAAAAGGGTAGCTTCCTATTTCAACATCTTTATTGTTGTCTTGAACGTTAGTTAAAGAGTTTGCAATTTCACTTTCAACAGTTTTTAAACTTATTGTATGACTTATTATTGGATTTCCCCCTACTATTTTATCTTTTAATCCACCTAACATTGACTTTAAAATTGATGGCACTCCAGGTAAACAAAAAACATTTTCAACATAAAATCCAGGGGCACCACTTGTTGGGTTAAGAATTAAGTTAGCATTTTTTGGCATCCAAACCATTTTCTGTCTTCCTTCATTAAATTCTCCAACTTTATAATAAGCCTCCAATATTTTAAATGCCTCCTGATGAATTTCATACTCAAGGTTAAATGCTTTTGATATAGATTGAGCAGTAATATCATCATGTGTCGGACCAATACCTCCAGTTGTAAATACGTAGTTGTTAACTTTTCTTAAGTGGTTAACTGTTTCAACAATAGTGCTCTCAATATCTGGAATTACTCTAACTTCATTAACTGTCACTCCAATAGAGTTTAACCACTTGGCAATAGTTCCCGTGTTAGTGTCTTGTGTTCTTCCTGAAAGAATTTCATTACCAATAATAAGAATTGCGGCATTAAATTTTGTATTTTCTGTCATTATTAAATATACATTTTAAATATGGAATTTACCAAAGCTTTAATTAAAGGCAAACTTATCAAACGTTACAAGAGATTTTTTACTGATGTTAAAATTGGTAAGGAAATTGTTACAGCACATTGCCCTAATACAGGATCAATGAAGGGTTTGTTAGATGAGGGTAATGAAGTTTTTGTGTCCAAAAATGATGACCCAAAAAGAAAGTTAAAATATACGCTTGAGATCATTAAGGCTAAAAAAAATTTGGTTGGTGTAAATACTCATTTTGCAAATAAAATTGCTTATCATGGCCTATCAAATAATCTAGTGAAAGAGGTTGCAAATAGTGACAGTATTAAGCCTGAAGTATTCTTTGATAAAGAAACTAGATTTGATTTTTTAATTGAAAAGAACAAGCAAAAAATATTTGTAGAGGTTAAAAATGTTACTTTATTTAGGGATGAAAAAACTGCAGAATTTCCTGATGCTGTAACGTCTAGAGGGTCTAAGCATTTAAAAACCCTTATTGAAGCTGTAAAAAAAGGTTATAAATCCTATCTATTGTTCTTAATTCAAATCCAAGGAGTTAATAATTTTAAAATAGCCAAAGATATTGATAAAGAATATTATGAAAATTATTTACTAGCAAAAAAAGCTGGTGTTATTTTTTTAGCTTATCAATGTAAAATAAGTGCAAAAGAAATTAAGATAGATAAAAAAATTAAAATTATTGATGTCTAATTATTTAGAAAAATTTGAGAAAATGAGAGTTGCTGGAAATCTTGCAGCAAGAACTCTTGATATGTTGACAGAAAATATTAAACCTGGAATTACAACTGATCATATTGATAAGTTGAGTTATGAATTTATAAAAGACCATGGTGGATATTCAGCTCCTCTTTATTATAGAGGTTTTAAAAAATCATTATGTACTTCTTTAAATCATGTTGTCTGTCATGGAATACCTTCAGACAGAGTATTAGAAGAAGGCGATGCTTTAAATGTTGATGTAACCGCGATAGTTGATGAACATTATGGTGATACAAGTCGAATGTTTTGTGTTGGTAAAACCTCAGTTAAAGTAAATAATTTAATTGATGCAACGCACGAGTCTATGATGAGAGCTATAAATTTATTAAAACCAGGATTAAAACTTGGTGACATTGGTTATGAAATACAATCTTTTGTTGAAAAAAAAGGTTATTCTGTTGTTAGAGATTTTTGTGGTCATGGAATAAGCACTACCTTTCATGAGCCCCCTAATATATTGCATTATGGAAGAAAAAATACCGGAATGGAACTTAGGCCAGGAATGACGTTTACAATTGAACCCATGATAAATACAGGTGAATGGGATGTAAAAATGCTAAAAGATGGTTGGACAGCTGTTACAAAAGATAAATCTTTATCAGCACAATTTGAACATACGCTGGGTATTACTGAAAATGGTTATGAAATCTTTACAGAATCTGTTAAAGGTTATTCAAAGCCCCCTTACTTATAATTAATGATTGAAAGATATTCTAGAAAACAACTCACTGACATATGGTCAGAACAAAATAAATACCAAATTTGGCTTGATGTAGAGGTTGCAGCAGCTGAAGCCATGGAAAAACTTGGTCAAATCCCTAAAGGGGTAGCATCAGTTGTTAGAAAAAAAGCCAAGATCAACGTTAAAAGAATTCATCAAATCGAATCTGAGGTTAAGCATGATGTAATTGCTTTTTTAACTTCTGTTACGGAAAAAGCTGGCATTAAAGCAAGGTACCTTCATCAAGGAATGACTTCATCTGATGTGGTGGATACAAGTTTTAACATTCAGTTAGCTCAATCTGGCAAAATTTTACTTACTGACATTGATCAAATTTTAAAAGTTTTAAAAAAACAAGCCAAGAAATATAAATTTACACCTTGCATGGGTAGAAGTCATGGTATTCATGCCGAGCCTATTACTTTTGGATTAAAACTTGCCTCATTTTATGAGGAATTTAAGAGAAATAGAAAAAGGTTAGTTGATGCGATTGATGAAATTTCAACATGTGCAATATCTGGGGCAGTTGGAACATTTGCAAACATTAACCCTAATGTTGAAAAGCATGTGGCTAAAAAACTAGGTTTAAAAGTTGAGCCCATATCAACACAGGTAATACCAAGAGACAGACATGCTTTTTATTTCTCAGTCCTTGGAATTATTGCAGGCTCAGTTGAAAGAGTTGCAATTGAAATTAGACATTTACAAAGAACTGAAGTTTATGAAGTTCAGGAATTTTTTTCAAAAGATCAAAAGGGTTCATCAGCAATGCCACACAAAAAAAATCCAATCTTAAGTGAAAATTTAACAGGGCTCGCTAGAATGGTTCGAAGTGCGGTAATCCCTGCTCTTGAAAATATTGCACTATGGCATGAAAGAGATATTTCTCATTCAAGTGTTGAAAGAAATATTGGCCCTGATGCAAATATTACTCTAGATTTTGCTTTAGTAAGACTAAGTAATATTTTAGATAAAATGATAGTTTATCCAAAGAAAATGGTTGAAAATTTGAATATCACAAAAGGTTTAATTTTTTCTCAAGAGGTAATGCTAGAGCTTACAAAATCAGGATTGAGCCGAGAACAATCTTACAAAATGGTACAAAACTATGCCAAAAAATGTTTTGCTGACAATTTAAATTTATATGACGTTATATCAGACGATAAATTTATAATGGCTAAAATTTCATCAAAAAGATTAAAAGCTATATTCAATTATTCATCCCATTTTAAAAACGTAGATTTAATCTTTAGAAGAGTATTTAAATAATGAAAAAAGGTAAAAAATTATATGAAGGCAAAGCAAAAATAATTTATGCAACCGCTGATAAAAGATTAGTTATTCAATATTTCAAAGATGATGCAACTGCTTTTAATAATTTAAAAAAATCAACCATTGAAGGCAAAGGTGTTTTAAACAATAGAATATCAGAACACATTCTAACAAATCTCTCTCAAATCGGAATAAAAAATCATTTAGTAAAAAGACTAAATATGAGAGAACAAATTATTAAGTTAGTTGAGATCATACCTATTGAATTTATTGTACGTAACGTTGCTACTGGTTCTATTACTAAAAGATTAGGTATCGAAGACGGAACTGTTCTAAAACAGCCTCTATTAGAGTATTGCCTTAAAGATGATAATTTAGGTGATCCACTTATTGCTGAAGAACATATTCTTGCATTTGATTGGGCTACAAAATCTGAATTAGAAAAAGTTAAAAAAATGATCCTAAGAATTAATGATTTCATGATTGGTATGTTCAGAGGAGTTGGGATTAAGTTAATTGATTTTAAACTTGAATTTGGAAGACTTAAAGAAAACGGTAAATCTGAAGTTATTTTAGCAGATGAAATTAGCCCTGATACTTGCAGATTATGGGATAGTATTACTGATAAAAAACTTGATAAAGATAGATTTAGAAAAGATCTTGGAGATTTAATACCCGCTTATACTGAAGTTGCTAAAAGGTTAGGAATTTTACATGAACAATCTAACATGAGTGCTGTAAACGTTACAAAATTAAGCTCTATAAAGAAAATAAAATAATATGAAAGTATCAGTCATCATCACACTTAAAAAAGATGTTTTGGACCCTCAAGGTAAAGTTATTCATCAAACGCTTGATGGTATGGGGTTTGACAACATTAATGAAGTTAGACAAGGCAAGTACTTTGAAATTGATACAAAAGAAACTGATAAAAAAAAAGCTGAAAAAAATGTTGAAGATATGTGTAAAAAGCTTTTAGCGAATTTAGTTATAGAAGATTATAAAATTATCGGATCAGAATAATAAATAATGCATTCATCCGTAATTACTTTTCCAGGATCCAATTGTGACAGAGATATGGATGTTGCCTTAAAAAAATTTGGCTTTAAAAATAAAATGGTTTGGCATGATGATGTTGAGCTTCCAAAAAGTGACTTAGTCGTTTTGCCAGGTGGATTTTCATATGGAGATTATCTTAGATGTGGAAGTATGGCATCAAAATCTAAAATCATGAAATCTGTTTTAAATTTTGCCCAAGGTGGTGGTAAAGTTATGGGAGTTTGTAATGGGTTTCAAATTTTAGTCGAGTCTGGTTTGTTGCCGGGAGTTCTACTTAGAAATAAATACTTAGAGTTCATTTGTAAAAATGTTTTTGTAAAAGTTAATAATCAAGACAACTCTTATTTTAAGGATATTAAAAAAGAAGTTTATGAATTTCATATAGCCCATAATGAAGGAAATTACTTCTGCTCTAATGATCAAATTAAAGATATTAATGACAACAATCAAATTGCTATGTTTTATTCTGATGAAAATGGAAACGTTAATGAACAATCAAATCCTAATGGCTCATTACAGAATATAGCCGGAATATTTAATAAACAAAAAAATGTTTTAGGAATGATGCCTCATCCTGAAAGAATGATAGACCCTGCTCTATCAGGTGAAGATGGTTCTTTATTTTTTGAAAACTTAATAAACAATCTTAGATAATGATAGTAAACGAAAAACTTGCAATCGATCATGGTTTAAAAAAAGATGAGTATAAAAAGATCTGTGATTTATTAAAGCGAGTTCCAAATATTACTGAATTAGGTATTTTTTCTGCAATGTGGAATGAACATTGCTCTTATAAATCTTCAAGATTTCATCTTAAAAACTTACCCACAAAAGGAAAAAATGTAATTCAAGGCCCTGGAGAAAATGCAGGTGTTATTGATATAGGAGATAATGATGCAATTGTCTTTAAAATAGAAAGTCATAATCACCCATCCTTTATTGAACCTTATCAAGGTGCTGCAACTGGAGTGGGTGGAATTATGAGAGATGTGTTTACTATGGGGGCTAGACCTATTGCTAATTTAAATTCAATTCACTTTGGATCTCCTCAACATAAAAAAACAAAAAATTTATTACGTGGTGTTGTTCATGGCATTGGTGGCTATGGTAATTGTATGGGGGTTCCAACTATTGCTGGTCAGACAAGCTTTGATGAGTCTTATAATGGAAATATTCTAGTAAATGCTATGACTTTAGGGCTTGTTAAAAAAGATAAGATTTTTTACTCCAAAGCTGCCGGATTAGGAAAGCCTGTTATCTATGTTGGTTCAAAAACAGGTAGAGATGGTATCCATGGTGCAAGTATGGCCTCTGCTTCATTCGATGATAAAATCGAAGAAAAAAAACCAACAGTTCAAGTTGGTGATCCTTTTACTGAAAAACTATTACTAGAAGCTTGTTTAGAGTTAATGGCAGGAGATTCAATTATAGCAATTCAAGATATGGGAGCTGCCGGACTAACTTCTTCAAGTATTGAAATGGCTTCAAAGGGAAATTTAGGAATTGAGATTAATTTAAACAAAGTTCCATGTCGTGAAGCAAATATGACACCTTATGAAATTATGTTGTCAGAAAGCCAAGAGCGAATGTTGATTGTTCTAGAAAATGGCAAAGAAGATTTAGCTAAAAAAATATTTGATAAGTGGAATTTAGATTTTGCAATAATTGGTAAAACTACAAAAAGTAAAAGAATAGAATTATATTTTGATGAAAAAAAAGTTGCCAATATTCCTGTTAATACCTTAGTTGAAAACTCACCTATGTATGATCGTAAATGGAAGAAGGCAAAACTTCCTAAAAAAATTAAGATTCAAAAAGAAGATTTGAAAGGTCTTAAAGTCGTTAATGTTTTAAATAAAATTTTATCTAATCCAAATGTTTGCAGTAAAGAATGGATTTGGCAACAGTATGATCATACGGTTATGGGGGATACTATTCAAAAACCTGGTGGAGATGCTGGTGTTGTTAGAGTTCATGGTACCAACAAAGCGGTTGCAGCCTCTGTAGACTCTTCAGCAGTTTATTGCTGGGCTCACCCTTTAAGTGGAGGGAAACAAATTGTTTGTGAGAGTTGGAGAAATTTAATTTCAGTTGGTGCTAAACCAATTGCTATTACTAATTGCCTAAATTTTGGTAGTCCTGAAAATGAAGAAAATATGGGTGAGTTTGTTGAATGTGTTCAAGGATTAGGTGAGGCAAGTGCGTATTTGGATTTCCCAGTAGTATCAGGAAACGTTTCTTTTTATAATCAAACAAAAGATGTTGGAATTAAACCTACTCCTACTATTGGAGGTGTTGGTTTAATTAAAGATTACGAAAATATGGTAACCATGGATTTAAAAGAAGTTGATAATATACTTTTGGTTATTGGTAAAACTGAAGGTCACTTAGATCAAAGCTTATTTGCAAGAGAAATCTTAAGTGAAAAAAATGGACCCCCACCCGAAATTAATCTTTTTAATGAAAAAAATAATGGTGAAACAATCTTAAGATTAATTGATCAAAAATTTATTAAATCAGCTCATGATGTGTCTCTTGGTGGAATAGTTACCGCTCTTTCAAAAATGTGCATTAAAGGAAAAAAAGGTGCAACTCTTAAAAAACCTAATTATTTGATAAATGAATTTGAATATTTATTTGGTGAAGATCAAGGAAGATATATTATTGAAATTAATAAAGATGATTTTAAAAATGTAACTAAAATTCTCAAAGATAATTCTGTTCATTATGATGAGCTTGGAATGGTCAATGAGGGTGAGTTAATCATAAATGATAAGACAAAAGTATCAATTGACGATTTGATTAAATCGCATACAACTTGGCTAACTAACTACATTAGTAACTAATATGGCAATGGATTTAAAAGAAATTGAGACACTGATTAAAGAAGCTATTTCTGATGCAATTGTTGTGATTGAAGATTTGGCAGGTGATGGCAATCATTATTCAGCAACAGTGACCTCTAAAGAATTCTCTGGAAAAAGTAAAATTGAACAACACAAAATGGTCTATAATTCTTTAAAAGGAAAAATGGGCAATGAACTGCACGCATTAGCAATTAAAACAAAGGAACAATAATGGATGATAACACAAAAAATTTAATTCAAGGTCATATTGATACAAACGAAGTCTGTTTATTTATGAAGGGAACTCCTGATGCTCCTCAGTGTGGTTTTTCTATGGCAGTATCAAACATGTTAAAAATTTTAGAAGTTAAGTATCAAGGAATTAATGTTTTAGAATCTCAAGCACTAAGAGAAGGTATAAAAGAATTTAGTGACTGGCCTACTATTCCACAAGTTTACATCAAAGGTGAATTTATTGGTGGCTGTGACATCGTTAAAGAAATGTATGAAAACGGTGAGCTCAAGAAAGTACTTGAGGATAAAGGAATAAATTTTAAAAAATAAATTTTTATTATCTAGAGTAATATTCGATTACTAGATTAGGTTCCATTACAACTGGGTATGGAACTTCTTCAAACTTAGGTGTTCTAACAAAAGTAACTTTTTTGTTCTTTTCATCTAATTGAATATATTCAGGAGTTTCTCTTTCTTTGTTTGCTAAAGCAATATCAATAAAAGCTAATTGTTTTGACTTGTCTCTAATTTCAATAACATCCTCTTCTTTAACAACATAACTACCAATATTAACTTTCTTACCATTAACTCTTACGTGACCATGGTTAATAAGTTGTCTTGCAGAAAAAACTGTAGTTGAAAATTTAGCTCTATACACAACTGAGTCTAATCTTCTTTCAAGCAAACCAATTAAATTTTCACCTGTATCCCCTTTTAACATGGTTGCTTTTTTATAAATATTTCTGAATTGTCTTTCATTAATGTTACCGTAGTAACCTTTTAGTTTCTGTTTTGCTTGAAGCTGAATTCCATAATCAGAAGGTTTTCCTTGTCTAGATTGACCATGTTGTCCTGGTCCATAGGCTCTAGTGTTAAAAGGACTTTTGGGTCTACCCCATAAGTTTATTTTAAGTCTTCTGTCAATTTTGTGTTTAGAACTAATTCTTTTTGTCATTTGATAGGAGGGTTTATAAACTTACTCATTATTTTGTCAATCAACCTTTTTTAGCTAGACTTGCAAATACACTTGATAAAATACGCGTTTCCTTCTCTGAAAGCTCCATTTTAGAAAAAATACTTCTTAAGTTTTCAAGCATGATGGGTTTCTTTTCTAAAGGTTTAAAAAAGTCTTTTTCTTCAAGTTTGTTAATGCATAAGTTAGTCATAGCTTGCACATCTTTCTTGCTAGCTAAAGTTACTTTCTTTGACTTGGAGTAGTTGGCACTTTTTAAATTGATAATACTTGCAACTGTATGGGCAATAATAATAACACTATGAGATAGATTTAGTGACTTAAAATCAGGATTAGTTGGAATTTGCATAGTGTAATTAGCATAACTAATCTCATTGTTAGATAATCCAGACGCTTCTGAACCAAATAAGAAAGCAACTTTTTTACTGAAATCAATTTTTTTTAAATCTTCCAAATTTAAATGTTTGATATTCTTATTTCTAAACCTTGCTGATGTTGCAATAACATAATCTACTTTTTTTACAGCAGTCTCTAAAGTTTCGTGAACTTTAGCATTAGTGATTAAATCTTTAGCACCTACAGAAGTTGCTAAAATTTTATCGTTTGGAAAAATTGGCTTTGGCTTAACTATAACTAGTTTTTTAAAGTTAAAGTTTTTAATTGCTCTAGCACAAGCACCGATGTTTTCAGATAGTTGGGGTTGGTGTAAAATAAATGAAATATTATTAAATGACATTAAAGACTAGCTGGAGCATTATCTTTGAATAACTTATAATCCAAACTATCAACTAATGCTTTAAATGAAGCATCAATTATATTTGCTGAAACTCCTATAGTGAACCAGTTCTTACCTTTTGAGTCAGTGCTCTCAATTGAAACTCTAGTGATAGCTTCTGTACCTGTATTTAAAATTCTAACCTTGTAATCTACTAATTTAAGATCTTTCAAATAAGGTGTGTATTTATTTAATCTCTCAACATTTTGTCTTATAGCATTATCCAATGCATTAACTGGACCATTTCCTTCACCAGTACAAACAATTTTTTTTCCATCAACCTCTAACTCTGCTTTTGCAGATGAAATAATTTTTCCAGACGAATCTTTTTTAACTGAAACATCGTATTCTTTAATTGAGATATATGTTGGTATTTTGCTGATAATTCTTCTAGCTAGCAATTCAAACGATGCATCTGCCCCATCGTAACTATAGCCAATAAATTCTCTGTCTTTTACTTCATCTAATAATTTTTTAATCTTAGGATCACTTTCCTCTATTTCAATACCAATAGATCTTAATCTTGAGATGATATTAGATTTTCCTGATTGATCTGAAATTACAATATTTCTAGAATTACCAACTTCTTCTGGATCGATATGTTCATAAGTTTTTGGATCTTTTTGTACTGCTGATACGTGCAGGCCACCCTTGTGTGAAAAAGCAGCAGCACCAACATAAGGTAAATGTTTATTAGGTTTTCTATTTAATATTTCATCTAACAATCTAGAACATTGAGTTAAATTTTTGATATTGTTGGGCTTAATTTGTAATTGAAATTTCTCATTAAAATCATTTTTTAAAAAGAAAGTTGGAATTAATGACATTAAGTTGGCATTACCACATCGTTCACCTAAGCCATTAATTGTTCCCTGAACTTGTCTTACACCAGCCCAAACTGCAGCTAAAGAATTAGCAACTGCATTCCCTGTATCATTATGAGCATGAATGCCTAAATTTTTTCCAGGTATAGTTTTTGTAACTTCTGTTACTATTTTGCTAATTTCATGAGGTAACGTTCCTCCATTAGTATCACATAAAACAATCCATCTTGTTCCCGCATCATACGCAGCTTTAAGACAAGACAATGCATAACCAGGGTTAGCTTTGTATCCATCAAAAAAATGTTCTGCATCAAACATAAACTCTTTATTTTCCTTAACAAAATGTTTTGCAGTCTCGCTAATATTTTCTAAATTTTCTTTATTACTAATACCAAGAGCAATATCAACATGAAAATCCCAAGCTTTACCAACAATGCAAACTGCTGGTGTGTTAGCATTTAATAGAGCAGATAAACCTGGATCATTATCAGCACTTCGACCAGTTCTTTTGGTCATACCAAATGAAGTTAATTTTGCATTTTTAAATGAATGTTTTTTTTGAAAAAACTCAGTATCAGTAGGATTTGCTCCAGGCCATCCTCCTTCTATATAATCAACACCTAAAGCATCTAAGGCTTTGGCTATTTTAATCTTATCATCTACAGAAAAATCTACCCCTTGAGTTTGGGCACCATCTCTTAATGTTGTATCAAATATAAAAAGTTGTTCTTTGCTCATTTAAATTTCCAAATTGTTTTACCATCTTTGTCTTCTATTAAAACCCCTTTGTCTAAAAGTTCATCTCTAATTAAATCTGCCTGTTTATAATCCTTGTCTTCTCTTGCTTTATTACGAAGTTCAATTTTTTTTAAAATATCAGCTTCAGTTATTGATAATTTTTTCTTTTTAAATTCTAACCATTCTTTTTTTGTCTTATTCAAAATACCTATGAAGTTACATGCTGTGACAAATAAATTTTTATCAGCATCATTACCCTTTAAAGCTTTATCATATAGTTTGTGTAAATTTGCTATGTAACCTGGTGTGTTTAAATCGTCATAGAGTGGAGATAAAATATCTTCATTTAAAACAGATTTATCTTTTAGAACTTTGTAGACCTCATACCATTTATCAATAGTATTTTTACAATCCTCTAAAAGTTTTTCATTCCAATCTAGAGGTTGCTTATAATGAGCACTCATAAGAGCAAGTTTTAAAACTTGGCCATCAATATTGTCCTTAAAATCTTTTATCTTTAAAATATTGCCAGTGGATTTAGCCATTTTTTCATTAGACATTGTAATAAATGCGTTATGAACCCAATAATTAGCAAAAACTTTTGTATCATTTACACATCTTGATTGAGCAATTTCATTTTCATGATGGGGAAAAATTAAATCAATTCCACCTCCATGAATATCAAATACATTTCCTAAATATTTCTTTGACATGGCCGAACACTCTAAATGCCAACCAGGTCTTCCCTTTCCCCAAGGGGAATCCCAAAAAGGCTCATCATTAATGGAAGGTTTCCATAAAACAAAATCTTCTGATTTTTTTTTATTTTTTGAAACTTCAACTCGTGATCCAGCAATCAAATCTTCTAATTTTTTATTAGATAATTTTCCATAATCAGAAAATTTACTTACTTCAAAATAAACATGATTGTTAGCTTCATAAGCAAAACCCTTGCTGATTAAAGAATTAATCATTTCTATCATTAGATCAATATGTTCTGTTGCTTTAGGTTGTTGAGATGGATTTTCTAAATTTAGATAATTACAATCATCATTAAATTCAGCAATAATGTTATTAGTTAAATCTATTATTGAAATATTTTTTTCTTTAGAAGATTTTATAATCTTATCATCAACGTCTGTAATATTTCTAATATAGGTAATTTTGTCATGTCCATATTTGGATTTCAAAACTTTGTATAAAATATCAAAAATTACAAGAGGTCTTGCATTACCTATGTGTGGATTATCATAGACAGTAGGACCACAAACATACATTCCAACATTGTTTTGATCTAGAGGAATAAATTTCTCTTTTTTATTACTTAGATTGTTTGTTAAAAAAATATCCTTATTCATTATCTTAGAATTATACTTTAATTATAGATTTGTGAATCTATAAGATTAGTTGGGAATCTTGCAAACTGGGATTGGCTCCATTTTGTGCAAGTTCATATTTCTTATTTTTTCGTATTTTTCTCGATTTATTGATTTAGGGTTATTCATTGCTTCTTCTAATTCTTCATATTTAAGACCAAGTTGACCCTCATCCGTTCTACCATCATCCCACAGACCGTCTGTTGGTGGTGCCTCTATAATTTCATTTAATATATTAAGAGATTTTCCAATTTCCCAAACATCTGATTTATTGCAATCTGCAATTGGAGAAATATCAACTCCTCCATCTCCATATTTTGTGTAAAAACCTACACCAAAATCCTCTACTTTATTACCAGTACCAACTACTATTCCTTTGTTAGCAGAGGCTACTTGATAAAGTGTAGTCATTCTAATTCTAGCTCTAGAGTTAGCCATTCCATGTTCATTGTCAAAATTAGACAATGTGCTTTCAAATGTTTCAAAAAGCTTATCTAAATTTACAGTATGAGCTTCAACATTTTTAAAATTTTTAACAAGCCATTCTTGGTGCTTTAAACTTAAATCATGTTGAGTAGCTTTTTGTTTAATTGGCATTGATAAAACAATTGTTTTTAAACCTGTCATTGCACTCAAGGTGCTTGACACTGAAGAGTCAATTCCACCAGAAATTCCAATAACCAAAGATTGAGCCTTACTTGGCATTTTTTCTACGTAATCCTTGATCCAATTACTTATAAATTGTGCTTTTTCTAAAGGTTTCATCATTCAAAGAAATTAAACAAAATTGTATTTAATACAATGGCTTAAGATGCCGCTTTAATATTTTTTTTAGAATAGGCAGCATTCTTCTTAATTTCATCAGAAATTAAGAATGCTAACTCTAAAGCTTGATTTGCATTAAGCCTTGGGTCGCAATGTGTGTGGTAACGATGTGATAAATCTTGGTCAGATATTTTCTGAGCTCCACCGGTGCATTCTGTTACATCTTGACCAGTCATTTCAATGTGTAGACCACCTGCATAACTACCTTCACTTTGATGGCATTCAAAAACATTTTTTACTTCTTTAACAACGCTATTAAAAGGTCTAGTTTTAAATCCAGTTGTCGATTTAATAGTATTTCCATGGCAAGGATCACATGACCATATAACATTTAAACCTTCTTTTTTAATTGCTCTAATTAATTTTGGTAAAAATTTAGAAACATTCTCTTGTCCAAATCTTGATATTAAAGTAATTTTTCCTTTTTCATTTTTTGGATTAATCTTGTTACATAGATTTATTAAATCATCTGGTTTTAAAGTTGGGCCACACTTAATACCGATAGGATTTTCAATTCCTCTACAAAATTCAACATGTCCTCCATCTAATTGTCTTGTTCTATCTCCAATCCAAACAAAATGAGCAGAAGTATCGTGATGTTCACCAGTTGTTGAATCTACTCTTGTCATTGCTTGTTCAAAAGGAAGTAGTAAAGCTTCATGAGATGTCCAAAAGTTAACTGTTTTTAATCTTCTATTAAAATCTGAGTTGATACCACAAGCATCCATAAAGGCTAAAGCATCAGCTATTCTATCTTCTAATTCTTTGAATTTCTTAGCTGTTGGAGTATTTTTAATAAAACTTAAATTCCAAGTATGCACTTTTTTAAGATCAGCAAAACCACCATGAGAGAATGCTCTTATGAGGTTTAATGTTGATGCTGACTGAGAGTAAGCTTTAAATAATCTTTTTGGATCTGGTATTCTTGATTTTTCACTAAAATCCATTCCATTTATATTGTCACCTAAATAACTTGGTAACTCAACACCATTTATATTTTCAACAGGTGAACTTCTTGGTTTTGAAAATTGTCCAGCAATTCTTCCAAGTTTAATTACAGGCAATGATGCAGAGTATGTAAGCACCAATGACATTTGTAAAATTAATTTAAATGTATCTCTAATATTGTCTGGATGAAATTCAGCAAAACTTTCAGCACAATCGCCGCCTTGAAGTAAAAAAGCTTTTCCATCAACAACATCAGCCAATTGCTCTTTTAAATGTCTTGTCTCACCAGCAAAAACTAATGGTGGAAAACTTTTAATCTTACTTAAAACACCATCTAATTCTTTTTGATCCGGGTATTCCGGAATGTGTTTTACAGGATAATTTCTCCAGCTATTTATTTTCCAATTTTTCATGTTCAACCTGAGAGTGTTGTATCAGACTTTATTTATTATTCAACTGTGACTGATTTTGCCAAATTTCTTGGTTTATCAATATCATAGCCTTTAAGGAGAGCTGAATAATAAGCTAATTTTTGTAAAGGAACAGTTAATAAAAATGGAAGTAAATCGTCATTTGCACTTTCAACTAATATTGTTTCCCAAATATTTTCTGAAAAAACTTCATCTTTACTTTTATTAGTAATTAATAAAACTTTTGC
This sequence comes from Candidatus Pelagibacter sp. PS_41, assembly GCF_059417725.1. Classification (NCBI taxonomy): domain Bacteria; kingdom Pseudomonadati; phylum Pseudomonadota; class Alphaproteobacteria; order Candidatus Pelagibacterales; family Candidatus Pelagibacteraceae; genus Candidatus Pelagibacter; species Candidatus Pelagibacter sp. PS_41. The sequence goes on from NZ_CM182062.1 coordinate 664,277, forward strand.
TCCTCTTGCTATTACTTCCTGCATATTAGAAATAGTTTTTTTATAATAATTATCTCTTGGAGCTAAAACTACCACAGGCATTCCATCTTCAATCAAAGCTAATGGACCATGCTTCATCTCACCAGCTGGATACCCTTCTGCATGCACATATGCTAACTCTTTTAACTTTAAAGCACCTTCCAATGCTATTGGATAAGAAAAACCTCTACCTAAAAACATTGAACCCTTGGCATCAGTAAAAGAACCTGAGACTGCTTGAATTTTATTTTCAGTTAACAAAGTATCTTCAACTAATTTAGGTAATTTTTTTAATTCTTTAATTTTATCTAAATATGTTTCTTTATCAAAATCCTCTCTTAATCTTCCAAGTTTTAATACTAAAATATAAAGCACTAACATCTGTCCCATAAATGCTTTAGTAGATGCTACTCCAATTTCTGGTCCACAATGAATAGGTAATACAAAGTTAGAGTCTCTTGCAATAGAGCTTTCAACAACATTTACAATGCTACAAGTTTTCATATCATTTTGATTACATAAATCTAATGCAGCGTACGTGTCTGCTGTTTCGCCTGATTGAGAGACAAATATATATAAGTTGTTTTTTTTAAATCTATTTTTTCGGTATCTAAACTCAGAAGCAATATCAACTGCAACTTCAAGAGAGGTATTTTCTTCAAACCAATATTTTGCCATTAAACAAGAGTGATAAGCTGTTCCACAACCAATTAAGGTAATTGATGAAATATCACTTATACTCCATGGAAAATTGTAAATATTTATATCGTTATTAATTTTATCAATATATTCATTAATGCAATTCTTAAGTGTTGCAGGCTGTTCTTCAATTTCTTTAGCCATGAAATGCTTAAAATCACCTTTGTCGTAATCCTGTTCTTTAGATGATAATTCTAAAACTTTTTTATTAACTTTTAATCCTTCTTCATCAAAAAATTCAACATGGTCTTTTTTAATAATGCAAAACTCTCCATCGTTTAAATATGAAATTTTATTAGTCATTGATTTTAATGCATACGAATCTGATCCTAAATAATTCTCACTAGGACCGTAACCAACAGCAAGCGGTGATCCTCTTCTGGCACCAACTATAAGGTCAGGCTGATCTTTAAAAATAATCCCCAATGCAAAACTACCATGAAGTTGTTTTAGAGTTTTAATAATTGCATCTTTTAAATTTAATTCTTTTAAATACTCAGTAATAAGATGAACTATTACCTCTGTATCAGTTTGTGACTTAAATATATGTCCCTTCCCTACTAAAAATTTTTTTAAAATAGTTGAGTTTTCTATAATACCATTATGTACAACAGATACATTTTCAGAAGAATGCGGGTGAGCATTAAGGGTATTTGGCACTCCATGAGTTGCCCATCTCACGTGGCCAATACCAATTGATCCAATCATATTTTTAACAATTGAGTTTTTTTCTAAAATATCAACTCGACCTTCAGATTTTGCTTCACTTACAATGCCATTTGACAATGTTGCAATTCCAGCTGAGTCATACCCTCTATATTCCAATTTTTTAAGTGAATTTATGATTGTCGATGAAACTGGTTTATTACTAGCTATTCCTATAATTCCACACATATTATTTTTTTCTTCTATAATTTTTAACTGAGGTTTGAGATGCTCTTGTTAAAGCTAATGAATTTTTTTTTACATTTTTTGTAATTACAGAACCCGCCCCAACAATACTGCTTTTTTCTAAAGTTACTGGTGCAACTAGTGATGAGTTTGAGCCAACAAAAACATTATCTTTAATTTTTGTTTTACTTTTTTTGACACCATCATAATTACATGTAATTGTGCCAGCACCAATATTTACACCTTTTCCCAATTCACTATCACCAATATAAGACAAATGATTTACTTTTGATTTCTTTCCAATTTTACTTTTCTTAATTTCTACAAAATTTCCAATTCTAGATCCTTCTTCTAAAATTGTTCCTGGTCTAAGTCTTGCGTAAGGGCCAACTTCAACTTTATTTTTTATATTACAATCTTCTAAGTGAGAAAATGAATTTATAATTACATTGTTACCAATTTTAACTTTTGGTCCAATTACAACATAAGGATTAATTGTTACATTTTTTCCAATTTTAGTATCTTTGGAAAAAAAAACTGTCTCTGGTCCAATCATCCTTACACCAGACTTTATAAAAAATTTTCTAAGTTTATCTTGGTTGCTATTAGAATTTATTTGTTTCATCTGGAAATACTTTTATATTAAGTGTATAGGTATCTTAATTCACAATTTATTTCTTAAAAATACTTTATAAATGACTCAAAAATACACAATTATATTTGATCTTGATGGAACACTGGTTGATACAGCACCAGACTTAATGAATGCCCATAACCATGTAATGAAAAAATATGGTTATCCCACAAAATCTACTGAAGAAATTAGAAATCTAGTTGGTCAAGGTGCGGGTGCTATGATTGGAAGATCTATATGGGGACAGGCAAAAAAAGAATTTGGCAAAATTGATGATCAAAAAATTAAAGCTGAAATGGTTAAGGATTTTATAAATTTTTATGGAAAAAATATTATCAATGAAAGCACACTTATTAATGGTGTTATAGAATTTTTGAAATGGTGCAAATCTCAGAATATTTCAATGGCAGTATGCACAAACAAACAAGAAAACTTAGCAATAGATCTTTTAAGAAAAATTGGAATTTATGATTACTTTGAATATGTAGCTGGATCAGATACTTTTGATTATTGCAAACCTGATCCAAGACACGTCACAAATATAATCGAAATTGTGGGTGGAGAAATAAATAAATCTCTTATGTTTGGTGATAGTGAAACTGATGCAAATGCTGCAAAAGCTGCTTCGATTCCAGTTATTTTATTAGAAAATGGTTATACCGAAAAAAATACTAATGAAATTTATCATAATCATTTAATAAAAGACTTTATTGGTGTCGAAAAAATAGTTTCTACTTACTTAAAAGATTGATTTAATTTTTTTTCTTACTATTAATATGTGCAGACAATTTAGGAGTTCTAATGATTTCACATAAAGTAAAAGTTTATCCATCAAAAATTAATCTCCCTAAGAAAAATCAATTAGCATGGAAAATTGCTGAAATTGCCTCTGACAATGTAAAATTAGATAAAGCTGCAGTTGAAATGGTCATCAATAGAATTATTGATAATGCATCAGTTGCTATAGCTTCTTTAAATAGAAAGGCAGTAATTTCTTCAAGAGAGATGGCCTTAAAACATCCAAGAAAAAATGGAGCAAATTTATTTGGTATAGATTCAAAATTAAAATTTGATTGTGAGTGGGCTGCATGGTCAAATGGTACTGCTGTAAGAGAGCTTGATTTTCATGATACTTTTTTAGCTGCAGACTATAGTCACCCAGGAGACAACATTCCTCCAATTTTAAGTGTTGCTCAACAAACTAAAAAAAGTGGTTTAGATTTATTAAGAGGGATTATTACCGGTTATGAAGTTCAGGTTAATTTAGTTAAAGGTATATGTTTGCATAAACATAAAATTGATCATATTGCACATTTAGGGCCTAGTGTTGCAGCAGGACTTGGTACGATGTTAAAATTAAATACTGAAACAATTTATCAAGCTGTTCAACAAGCTCTACACACAACAATTTCAACTCGGCAATCTAGAAAAGGAGAAATCTCTAGTTGGAAAGCTTACGCCCCTGCTCACGCAGGCAAACTTGCAATTGAAGCAGTAGATAGAGCCATGCGTGGTGAAGGTGCACCGAGTCCAGTTTATGAAGGTGAAGATAGTGTTATTGCTAGAATTTTAGATGGCAAGAAAGCTTTATATAATGTGCCATTACCTAAAAAGAATGAACCTAAAAAAGCTATACTTGAAACGTATACCAAAGAATATTCTGCAGAATACCAATCTCAAGCGTTGATAGATATTGCTAAAAAATTAAATAAAAAAATTCCAAACTTAGGTCAGATTAAAAAAATTGATATCTTTACAAGTCATCATACTCATTATGTAATAGGAACTGGCGCTAATGATCCTCAAAAAATGGATCCTAATGCAAGTAGAGAAACGCTAGATCACTCTATTATGTATATTTTTGCAGTAGCGCTTGAAGATGCAGATTGGCATCATGTTAAATCTTATACAAAGCAAAGAGCAAGTAGAAAGAGTACTATAAAAATTTGGAAATCAATTACTACTTATGAAGATAAAAAATGGACTAAAAAATATCACGATCCAAATCCAAAGAATAAATCGTTTGGTGCAAAAGTAGTGGTTACTTTAAACAATGGGAAAAAAATTATCGAACAACTTGATAGAGCCGATGCGCACCCTTATGGAGCACGTCCTTTTAAAAGAGAAAATTATATTAAAAAGTTTCTAACTTTAACAGATGGAATATTAGATAAGAAAGAGAGTGCTCGTTTTTTAAAGACAGTTCAAAACCTTAAGAATTTAAAAGCGGGAGAACTACATAAACTGAACATTCAAGTTAAGAAAAATCAAATAAAGAAAAATACAAAACAAGGAATTTTTTAGTGCATTTTGTAGAAAAAGAACCTAATCAAAAGAGAGCTGACTTTGTCAGCAAATTAAAATCTAATAAAATTTTAAGAGTGCCAGGTGCTTACAATCCTTTAACTGCAAAATTAATTGAAGAAATTGGTTATGATGCGGTTTATGTGTCAGGTGGAGTTATGGCAAATGATCTAGGGTTTCCTGATATTGGTTTAACAACCCTGCAGGATGTTAGTACAAGATCATATTTAATTTCAAGAGTTACTAATTTACCAACAATTGTTGATATCGATACTGGTTTTAAATCTTGTGAAGAAACTATTAAAACCTTTGAAGAGTTTGGAGTATCTGCTGTTCATTTAGAAGATCAAGTGGAACGTAAGAGATGTGGCCACTTGGATAACAAAGAATTAATTTCAACTGAAGCAATGGTTAAAAAAATTAAAGAGTGTGTTGCTGCAAAACAAGATGAAAATTTTAAAATTATAGCAAGATCAGATGCTAAAGGGGTTGAGGGAATTGATAAAATGATTGATAGATGTAAAGCCTACATTGATGCTGGAGCAGAAATTATATTTCCGGAGGCTCTTTATGATGAAAAAGATTTTGAAAAAGTTAGAAAAGAATTATCATGTTATTTACTAGCCAATATGACTGAGTTTGGTAAATCAAAACTATTCAACTATAAGGAATTAGAAAATTTTGGCTATAATATTGTAATTTATCCAGTGACAACACAAAGGTTAGCTATGAAAAATGTTGAAGATGGCTTGAAGGACATTTTTGTAAATGGACATCAGAACAATATTATTGATAAAATGCAGACTAGAAAACGATTATACGAATTAGTAGAATATGAGAAATATAACTCGTTAGATGAAAAGATTTATAACTTTAGTACGGAAGGACATGAATAATGAGCGATGATATAAAAAAAGGTTTACTGGGTATAATTGTTGATGAAACTGAAATCTCTAAAGTTATGCCAGAAATTAACTCTCTTACTTATAGAGGTTATGCTGCTCAAGATTTGTGTGCCAGATGTAACTTTGAAGAAGTTGCTTATTTAATATTAAATAAAGAACTACCAAAAAAGACTCAACTTAAGCAATTTGTTAAAGACTTAACAAAAGAGAGAGCATTATCTAAAAATTTAATCGAAATTTTAAAAAAAATTCCAAAAAATTCACATCCAATGGATGTTGCAAGAACGGCTGTTAGTGTAATGGGTCTGGAGGACAAAGAAAGTAAAGACAACTCTCCTAAAGCAAATTTAAGAAAGGCTTTAAGAATTTTTGCAAAAACTCCAACTGCTCTTGCTGCTTTTTATAGACTTAGAAAAGGAAAAAAAATTATAGCTCCTAAGAAAAATCTTTCTTTTTCTGAAAACTTTTTTCATATGTGTTTTGGCAAAGTGCCTGAAAAAGAAATTGTTAAAGCATTTGACGTATCTTTAATTTTATACGCTGAGCATAGTTTTAACGTATCAACTTTTACAGCAAGAACTATCACTAGTAGTTTATCAGATATCCATGGGGCAATCACCGGTGCAATCGCTAGTTTAAAAGGACCTCTTCATGGTGGTGCCAATGAAGAAGTAATGCACATGATGAAAAAAATTAAAAAACCAGAAAATGCTTTAATGTGGATTACTAAAGCTCTTAAAAATAAAGATGTTGTGATGGGATTTGGTCATAGAGTTTACAAAAGTGGAGACTCAAGAGTTCCGACAATGAGAGAATATTTTAAAAGAGTGGCCATTATTAAAAAAGACAAAACTTTTGAAAAAATTTACGATATTGTAGAGAAAGTAATGATTAAAGAAAAAAATATTTACCCCAATGTAGATTACCCAACGGGACCTACTTACCACTTAATGGGATTTGATACAGATTTCTTTACACCTATATTTGTTATTTCGAGAATTACAGGTTGGTCTGCACATATTATGGAGCAACATGCGGCTAATAAATTGATTAGACCTCTTGCAAGTTACAAAGGTCAAAAACATAGAAAAGTTTTAGAACTAAACCAAAGATAATTTTTAAACAAGAAATTCGCTGCATAAAATACGCTTGGATTTATGTACGGTATTTTCTTGTATTGCTAGTATTTTAACACTTTTAAAAACTTTCAAGAAATAATCAGGTCTTATTGTATCAAAAATAATTCTAGTATTAGGTTTAGATATTTTTTTTAAGTACTCAGCATAGATCTCAAAGTCATAATGGTAATCCAATGAAAGTAATGAAATCACTACATCAAATTTTTGCTCTGGAAGTTTATCCTTGTCATAATCAAAAATATTAATTTGGGAATTTTGCATTCCATTATTTTCTAAAAATCTTTTTTGTATTTCTAAATCGTTGTATGCTTCATTATTAATTGTCCCACCCCACCCATACTTAACTTTTTTAGAAATAAAATTTCTTTCAATAAAATAATATTTTTTACTTGGCAAATTTTGATTTATTATAAGCTCTAGACCTCCAAGACCTCCTCCGATACTCAAAAAGAGTTGGTCCTGATCTGAATTAATAGAATTTTGAAATGTTAAAAACTCCTTATGCATAGCTGCATAATAGCTAATTCCAATTTGATTAGAGTTTAAAAAATATTTTGTTACAAAATTAGTAAAAAGCGCCCTACCAAAAAATTTTCTTAATTTTTTTAAGAAAGGACTAATTAATTCAATTCTTTGTAAAACAACTAACCTAGCTTCATTATTTGATAGGATAAAACTTTTCAATTTTCCTAACTAAAGGCTTCTGTCCAAGTTCCCTGTGTTGATGCTTTAGAATATTCAGTTGCACGACCTTCAAAGAAGTTCATGTGCTCAACCGCATTTAACATCGTGTCTAACCATGTAAGTGGGTTTTTATGAACATTGTAAAGCGGTTCTAAACCTAACTGAGTTAATCTTCTATTAGCAATAAATCTAATATAGTCTTTAACTTCTTGTGCGGTTAGACCTTCCATTGGACCCATTTCAAAAGCTAAATCAATAAAAGCATCTTCGTGAGCAATGATTGTTTTACAAGCATGGTATAATTCACTTGTTAACTTCTCAGTCCAGATACCAGGATTTTCATTAACGAACTCTTTGAATAGTCTAATCATAGAATTACAGTGCAATGTTTCATCTCTAACAGACCAAGTAACAATTTGGCCCATACCTTTCATCTTATTGTGTCTTGGAAAGTTAAGAAGAATTGCAAAACTTGCAAACAATTGTAAGCCTTCAGTAAATGCACTAAACACCGCTATTGTTTTTGCAATGTCATGATTTGATTTAACATCAAAGCCTTGCATGTAATCGTATTTATCTTTCATTTCTTTGTACTGCATGAACGCTGAATATTCTGACTCAGGCATTCCAATTGTATCTAATAAATGAGAGTACGCAGCAATGTGAACTGTCTCCATTGAAGCAAACGCTGACATCATCATTAAGACTTCAGTTGGTTTAAATACATTCATGTAGTGACGAATGTAACAGTTGCTTACTTCAACATCCGCTTGAGTAAAAAATCTAAAAATTTGAGTTAATAAATTTTTTTCAGATGCTGATAAATTTTTCTGCCAGTCTTTAACATCATCTCCAAGAGGCACCTCTTCTGGTAACCAGTGAATTCTTTGTTGAGTTAACCAAGCATCATAACACCATGGATATCTAAATGGTTTGTAAACTGGATTGGCTACTAATAAGCCGTTATTATTTTTTGGCTGAACAATTTCAGCTTTTATTTTTTCTGCTACTGACATGATAAACACTCCTCGTATTCCGGATCTTTCGCCGCTGTTGGTTTTTGTTTGTAAACGTTTGCAAGAATATCTGTTGATTTTTCATCATTAACATTTTCTGCACGCTGAATTGATTTTGATCTACAGTAATAAAGGCTCTTCAGGCCTTTTTTCCAAGCATCAAAATGAATTTTATGTAACTCTTTTTTATGAACATCTGCTGCTAAAAATAAATTAATAGATTGAGCTTGTGAGATGTGTGGAGTTCTGTCACCACTTAGTTCAATGATCCACTTTTGATCTAATTCAAAAGCAGTTTTAAAAACATCTTTTTCATGATCTGTTAAAAAATCTAAGTCAGAAACTGAACCCTGATTAGTTGTAATCCCAGACCAAACATCCTCATTATTTTTGCCATGTTTTTCAAGCAGTTCTACTAAATATCTATTTCTAACATTAAATGAACCTGACAATGTTTTATGTGTATAGCTATTTGCGGCAACTGGCTCAACCCCTGGAGAGGCTCCACCACAAATAATTGAAATTGATGCAGTTGGCGCAATCGCAGTTTTATTTGAAAATCTTTCATTAAATCCATATTCAGCAGCATCTGGACAAGGTCCTCTTTCATCTGCTAAATCTTTTGATGCTTGGTCAACATGTTCTTGAATGTGTTTGAATATTTTTTTATTCCAAACTTTACTCATGACAGATTCAAGTGGAATGCTGTGCTTTTGTAAATAAGAATGGAAACCCATAACTCCAAGACCAACACTTCGTTCTCTTGCTGCAGAATATTTTGCATCTGCAAACTGATCTGGTGCTCTTTCGATAAAGTCAGTTAAAACATTATCTAAAAATCTCATCACATCATTGATCATCATTGCATCATCTTTCCACTCATCATATTTTTCTAAGTTTAAAGAAGATAGGCAACAAACGGCTGTTCTATCTCTGCCATCTTTATCAATGCCTGTTGGTAAAGTTATTTCACTACATAAGTTAGAAGTTTTAACTGTTAGGTTTGCTAACTTATGATGTTGTGGAATTTGTCTGTTCACTGTATCGATATAGATAATGTAAGGCTCTCCTGTTTCCATTCTAGCCGTTAATAATCTAATCCATAAATTTCTTGCAGAGATTGTTTGTTGCACAGTTCCATCAGCAGGACTTTTTAGTGCCCACTGTTCATCTGTTTCAACAGCTCTCATAAACGCATCTGATACTAAAATACCATGATGAAGGTTTAATGCTTTTCTATTTGGGTCTCCACCAGTAGGTCTTCTCATTTCAATAAATTCTTCAATTTCAGGATGATCAATTGGTAGATAACAAGCAGCCGATCCTCTTCTTAATGATCCTTGGCTAATTGCCATCGTTAACGAGTCCATTACTTTAATGAAAGGAATAATTCCTGAAGTCTTACCCACTTTACCAATTTTTTCACCAATGGATCTAAGGTTACCCCAGTAACTTCCAATTCCACCACCCTTAGCAGCTAACCAAACGTTCTCACTCCATAGATCTAAAATTCCACTTAAACTATCTGATGCTTCATTTAAGAAACAAGAAATGGGTAATCCTCTTTTAGTTCCACCATTTGATAAAACAGGAGTTGCTGGCATGAACCATAAATTACTAATGTAGTTATAAATTCTTTGTGCATGTAAATTGTCATCTGCGTATGAACTTGCAACACGTGCAAATAAATCTTGATAAGATTCATTGTGACCTAAGTAACGATCTTTTAAAGTTGCTTTACCAAAGTCTGTTAATTTTGAATCTTTTGTTCTATCAATTTTAATAATGATGCCTTTTTCATTTTGAAAAAGTTCAGTGTCATTATTAAGTGAGAATAAATCAGGTCCTTTGTTTTTAGAAAGTTCGCTGTTATTTGGGCTGTATTCGGAGACAGCTTTCTTGAGTGCCTGTGATAGTATTTTATTCATAAATTTTTAAGTTTTTCAGTTATTTTTAACAAAACAACTATATGTTGTATGCTAGAACCATTGATACACCATATAAATCATTATTCAACAGAACATTTATAGAACATATAAAAAAAATATCAATAAAAAAATAAAATGAATGTAAGAAAGGTTAGCAATGACAACAAAATTAAAAATAGATCCATATGGCTTCAGGGAGTACGACGCGAGATGGTTGTATGGAACAGATATTAATAGCCTTGGAATAGAGAATCTCGGCAAAGGTTTAGGTACACAAATTATAAAACATACTAAAAAAACAAATCCGAGAATAATTGTTGGTCACGATTATAGGTCCTACAGTGAAGAAATAAAAACCGCACTTAAAAAAGGATTACTTTCAACGGGATGTAATATTGAAGACATCGGTTTATCATTATCCCCTACTGTTTATTTTGCACAATTTAATTTAGATGCGGATGCTGTTGCAATGGTAACTGCTAGTCATAATGAAAATGGTTGGACTGGCGTTAAAATGGGTATCAAAAAAGGTTTAACTCATGCACCTGAAGAGATGAAAGAATTAAAAGAAATAACACTAAATGAAAATTTTATCAAAGGTGAAGGTAGTGAAAAACAAATAGAAGGTTTTCAACAAATTTATAAAGATGATTTAATAACTAAAAATAAAATAACAAAAAAAATTAAAGCTGTTGTTGCTTGTGGAAATGGTACAGCTGGAATATTTGCCCCTGAAATTTTAAGAGGAATTGGTTGTGAGGTAATTGAACTTGATTGTAATTTGGATTGGACCTTTCCAAAATATAATCCAAATCCAGAAGATTTAGAAATGTTACATGCAATTGTAAAAGCTGTAAAAGATAATAACGCTGATATTGGATTTGGTTTTGATGGCGATGGCGATAGAGTTGGTGTGATTGATAATTTAGGAGATGAAATATTTTCAGATAAAATTGGATTATTAATTGCAAGAAACTTATCTAAAACTCATAAAAATTCTAAATTTATTGTAGATGTTAAATCAACTGGATTGTACGCAACAGATAAAGTGTTAAATGAGAACAACTGTGAAACTATTTATTGGAAGACAGGTCACTCTCATATTAAAAGGAAAGTTAATACTGAAAAAGCACTAGCTGGATTTGAGAAAAGTGGTCACTTTTTCTTTAATCAACCTTTGGGATTTGGTTATGATGATGGAATAAATTCGGCAATTCAAGTGTGCCATTTATTAGATAATGAAAACAAATCTATGAATGAGATTATAAAAGAACTGCCTAATACTTTTCAAACTCCAACTATGGCTCCATTTTGCAAAGATGAAGAAAAATATCAAGTTGTTGAAGATCTAGTAAAAGAAGTAACAAATATTAAAAATAATAAAATTAAGATAGATAAACAAGAAATAACTGAAATATTAACTATTAATGGAGTAAGATTTTCCTTCGAAGATGGCTCTTGGGGTTTAATTAGAGCATCATCAAACAAACCTTCTTTAGTAGTTGTTACAGAAAGCCCAACATCAGATGATAGAAAAAAAAAGATATTTGATTTTATTGACGAGTTACTTCTAAAAACAGGAAAAATTGGTGAATACGATCAAAAAATTTAAAACTCTATTTTTTATATTGTTTTTTTCTACTGAAAGTTTCGCTTTTAGTCCAGAGTATCAAAAAGAAATGTACATCGGTTGTTACGGTAGCTCAAAACAATACCTTGGTGCTGATAAAGCTAAAAAGTACTGTTTATGTACAATTAATAAGCTTAGTAATAAATACTCAGAGGAAGAAATGAACCTTATATTTCAAAAAAAACCTGAGGATATTATCAAGGCTACAGAATTTGCGGCAATTCATTGTGAAAATATTTGAAATGAATAACTTTAATAAATTTAAAGAATTTGAAAATTTTAATAGATATTTCTTTATATACCTTTTTTTTCTTTCATTTTGTGCTGTTGTTCACTTGTATTTTAAACATACAGTTGGAAATGACTCTACAATTTCAGAATGGATTATAAATTATCAAGGTGGTTTAACACGTAGAGGGCTTATAGGAGAAATAAGCTTTCATGTTGCTAAATTTTTTAATGCCGAATTAAGATTTATAATATTTATATTTCAATCACTATCTTATGTTTTTTTATTGATTTTAAATTTTTACTTTTTTAAAAATATAAAACATAATGTTTTAACAATTTTTGCTGTTTTCACTCCTATATTTATACTTTACCCTGTTGCAGAAATTGAAGTATTGGCAAGAAAAGAAATTTTTTTATACTCTTATTTTTTAGGAATTATCTACTTATGTAATTATGAAAACAAGTATAATAAATATTTAGATTTATATGTTTTGTTTGTTACACCTGTTGTGTGTTTAATTTACGAGCAGGTTATCCTTTTTTTTCCTTTTGTAGTAACTTGTTTAATTTTTCATAAAAAAATAATAAGTTTTAATTCTTTTATTAAGATATGTTTATTATTCATTCCATCTATATTTGTTGTAATGTTTTTTTTTATTTTTCCTCCTACAATGGAAGATCATGAGATAATGAAAAAAAGTTTACTAATTAATTTTAATGAAAATTGTTACATGTCTTGTGAACTTTTAAGACATTTTGATATAAATAAACCTTATTTTATAATTCAATCTACATTTGCAGATACTACATTTAATCAAATTATTACGTGGATTTTTAGACATTCTTTGATTTTTTTAATTGGTTTTTTTCCACTATTATTTTTATCTTATCATTCAAGAATAAAAGAAAAAAATTTTTTTTCAATTCTAAAATTAGATAAGATTATTTTTTTAATGTTTTTTTTGTACATACCAATTATTGCTCTATTTTTAATTGGAAGTGATTGGGGCAGATGGATTGGTATGCTTATATCATTTTCGACTTATTTATATTTCTACCTTTATAAAAATAATTATATCGAAATTGATTTTTTAGAAATTTCAAAAAAATTATCATTCTTTAAAAATAAAAAAAAAATTATTGTTATTATTTTTATAATTTTTGCTTTTGGATGGAATCAAAAAACTTCAAGAGGTGCAGATATAGCAACCAATCCATTGTGGAAAATACCATATAATACCAGTAAGAAAATTTTTGGATGGAGTAGTTTTAGAATATTTGAAGACTCTATATTTTCTATTTGGCACAAAAAATATATAGAATAATTTATTATTTTTTATTTTCTAATATTTCAATCATACATTGAGTGGCAAATTCTTTCCATCGAACTTCTGATTTACCTCTAAAAGTTATGCTCTAAGCCCTGAATATGAGAGGGAATTATACATTGGTTGTTATACTAATTCTAAGCAATACCTTGGAACAGATAAGGCTATAATATATTGTCAGTGCACCGTTAATAAATTAAGCGCTAAATTCAACGATGAACAGATGGATGAGGTGTTTGGTCAAGAGCCTGATGAGATCATGGAGCAAACAGCATTTGCAACAGTGGATTGCGAAAATAATAATTAAAGCTTTTAAAATAAATAATTAAATAATAAGTTGCGAAAATGGAAGATAAGAAAAACTTTGGTTTTGGCACTCAAATTAGAAAATCCCCTTATTTTAACTCAACCATTAAATGGGGTGCAACTGGCTTTTCAGTTTATAATCACATGTATATTCCTCGTGACTTTGGTTCTCCTGAACAAAACTTTTGGAATTTAGTCAATGAAGCAATTTTATGTGATGTTGCAGTGGAGCGACAAGTAGAAATTACAGGACCCGATGCTACTAAATTTATTCAACTGTTAACCCCTCGAGATTTATCAAAGCTTGCAGTTGGTCAATGTAAATATGTTTTAATAGTTAATAATGAAGGTGGAATTTTAAATGATCCAGTTTTATTAAGATTAAAAGAAAACCATTATTGGTTATCTCTTGCAGATAGTGATATTTTATTATGGGCACAAGGGTTTGCAATCAATTCAGGTCTTAATGTTAAAATTATTGAGCCCGATGTCTCCCCTCTTCAATTACAAGGACCAAACTCTGGAAAAATTATGGAGGCTTTATTTGGTGAAAGTATTAATGATCTTAAATATTATTGGTTACGTGAATTAGATTTAGACGGCATTCCTTTAATTGTGTCCCGTACTGGTTGGTCAAGTGAACTTGGTTATGAATTATATTTAAGAGATGGCTCTATGGGGGACAAACTTTGGGAAAAAATAATGGCAGCTGGTAAATCTTATGGATTAAAACCAGGTCATACATCATCGATTAGACGTATTGAAGGTGGAATGTTATCGTACCATGCTGATGCTGATATTAATACGAACCCTTATGAACTGAATTTAGGAAGATTAGTTAACGTTGATACTGATATAAATTTTATTGGAAAAGATGCTTTACAAAAAATAAACAAGGATGGCATTAAGAGAAAACAAGTTGGAATGATCTTAGATTGTGATCCTTTAACTGGACCTAACACTACTTTTTGGGAAATCAAAAAAGACAATGAAGTTGTTGGTAAAATTACATCTGCAGTTTATTCACCAAGACTAAAACAAAACATTGCCCTTGCAATGGTTGTAATTAACCAATCAGAGATTGGAACAGTGCTTGAGGTTAAAATGAATGACAAAATCATTAAAGCAACCGTTGTTGAAAAACCTTTCTATGATCCTAAAAAGAAGCTCGCAAGTTCATAACAATAAGAGTATTTATAAATCATGTTAACTCCAAAAGACTATATATCCCTATATTTACTAGTTATCATCTTAACGGTAGTCTCAGTTAACTTCATGTACCGTCTATATTTCTAATAATACGTCCTATCCTTTTTTTTAAGAAAAGATCTGGTTGAGTCAAGTTTATGGCTGATAACTGCTTATTTAATAATCCAAAAAATGATATTTATTATATAAACCAAAATACCATAAAATAAGAACATTAGAAATTTGTCTTTTCCTGACTTTTCTTTCCAATTTAAAGTAAATAACGCAGATGGTGATGCAACTAGTAAAATAACCCCAACAACAATTACCAATACTGATAAAATTATAAATACATTCATAAATTAATTTTGATCATACTCTTTCTCAAACATTAAATCTGTCTTTAATTGCATAAAACCAAACCGCTAATCTAAAATAAAATATTCTTAATTGAGGGAAGATAAATTTCTTAGGTAATCCTTTATAAATTTTTGAAATATCCAACTCTTTACTGTTTGATAAAACTAACTTAGACAATTGTTTACCTGTCCAAGGAGCAGCACTCACTCCAACGCCATTATAGCCAAATCCATAATAAATCTCTTCATTATCAATTTTACCAATAGAGGGAGTTAATTTTTGAGATAAAGCAATTAATCCTCGCCAATTATAATCAATATTAATATCTTTCCATTTAGGAAAAATGTCTTTTAAAAATTTTTCCATTTTCTTAGACATATCTAAATTAGATTGATCACTGCCACTTAAATCTCCTCTAGTGCCAAATAAAATTCGGTTATTAGGTAACTTTCGATAATAATATAAAAGATTTTTAGTATTAGCTATTGGTGAAAATGTTTTAAAATTATGTTGATCAATTTCTTGCTTCGTTAAGGGTTGGGTGACAATAATATTTGAAATTACTGGTAAAATTCTTGAATTCATCTCTGGGATTAAACCTTCTTGGTAGAACCCATTTGTTGCAACGACTATTTTTTTTGAACGAATAGATCCTTCTTTCGTCCTTAAAATATAAGCACCCTTATCTTTATCAATTTTATCAACTTTAGTGTGCTCGAAGATTTTTAATTGTTTAGATAAAGCGTATTTTGCAATGCCATTAACAAACTTAAGAGGATTGATTGCAAAACCAGGTTTATAAGAAAAAGCTCCAAATTGCTCTGTGCCCCCATGGCCAATTTTATCAAATTCTTCTTTTGAATAAATTTCAGTTTCAATACCAAACTCTTCTCTATAAGCTGAAGCTTGTTCTTTAATATCTTTAAACTTATTTGGATGATGGGCGACTACGTAATTACTATCCCCCGTTACATCACAATCAATATTATATTCTTGTATAATATCTTTTGTATAATTTGAGCCTTCAACAGAGTTTTTAAAGAACTTTTTAGTTTCATCATTGCCGTAAATAGATTGCATCTTTTTAAAAGACATCTTACTTGGTGGCAGACAACAAAAACCTGCATTACGAGATGAAGCCCCCCAACCTATTTTTCCAGCTTCAACTAAAATGACATCTAAATTATGATTTTCTATTAAATTAATTGCACAGGATAAACCAGTGTACCCTCCACCTATTACAACAATTTCTGAGCTGATATCTTTATTAAGTTTTTCTAGATTTAAATTTTCATTTGATTGATCTTCCCAGTAACTATTAACTGGGGTGTTAAATTGATAAATATCGGAATGATAAATATTTTTCATTAACAAGACCCTAGCACGCAATTAATACTTAATTCTAGTCAAACTTCTAATTTTTTAGGATTTGAAATGAACTTAAAAGACTCAAGCCCTATTTTTCATAGAGCTTGAGTTAGATTAGTTAAGCAGCACTTGCTCTTTGCTCTATGTGCTCTTTATTATTAGAACTTGAAGAAACCTTTTGAAACAATTTAATAGGAACTCCTTTTGATAAAATATCTAATACCGGGCAATGTGTATTTACCGTATCAATCAATTTATCTATTTCTGCTTTTGGTGATGAAGATTTAATGTCAACAGTTCCAGAGATGGATTGAAAGCCAGGTCTAGTGTTTTTATTTAAAGCTAAAAAACCCTGAAGATCTAATTCACCTTTTAATTTAACACTAACACTCTCAATATTAATACCCGCTGCTGTAGCAAATGCTTTATAAGTTATCTCCTGACACGTTGCTAACGCTGCTAATATTAACTCTACTGGGCTGGGTCCCTCATCTTTACCACCAAAACTTTTGGGTTCATCAACAACTAATTTATGCTCTCTAAGAGTGACTACAGATTGAAGTCCTTCTTTAAGAATTGAGTTGCTTTCATATTGGACCACAGCATTTTTTGGGTTGGCTGTAAAATCCTTCTGTAGATTACTGATTGTTTCTTTTAGATTGTTACTCATTTTTTTCTCCTGTTTTAGTGCTTCGACATATGTCAGGCGCACAATTTAGTTAAATGCCCTTCTTAATTTATTTACGCTTTGTCTCCATATTCAGTCATATGTTTTGGAATTCTTTTATTTTTTCCATACATAAAATGATTTTCCATGTTCTCTCGATATTTACTTGCTGGAACAGTTAAACCAATTGACTCAGCAACTTCCCTAATCAACATTGGGTTTGCTCCACAGCATACTCCAAGGTAATTAATACCTAGCTCATAAGCATCTTTTGCAAATTTTCCTATTTCATATCTATTACAAAAGTGTGGGTCCAATGCTGTTGGAAACGTTCTTCCATGAGGTGATGGACATGCACAATTACTTCGATCTGGTAGATTAAAAAATGTTGGGTAATCTTCACTGGTTCTATAAGGAATAGGTAATGCTCCAACATGACATTTAACTGCTTTTCTAATTTCTTTTAAAAAAGGAAACATAGTAGCAGGTCCTCTAAAACAATTTAAACCTACAACATCGGCCCCTAATTGCTCTAGCTCTTTACAGGTATCAACAACTGATTTTCCATCTCTCATTTTATTTTCACCCATTGGAGATATGGTTAATACAGTTGGTAAACCTGTTTTTTTCATTATCTCTAAAGCTTTAAAAGCTTCTTCAGCATAATAAAAAGTTTCACCAATTAACATATCAGCACCTTCTTCAACGGCCCAACCAATCATCTCTGCAAACATTCCTTCAACTTCTTTTTGAGATTGTGGATCATTATGTTTCCAGATATTTGAATTTGAAATATTACCTGCCATCAAATTTGGTTTTGATCCTTTAGGAGTATCTAGTGCTACTTTTTTAGCAATTTTTAATGCTGAACGATTTAGTGGTTCAAGAAGTTCTTCCTTACCAATAACACGCATTTTTTCTCTGTGTCCATTATAAGTAAAGGCCTCAACTACATCAGATCCTGCGTGTTGAAATTCTCTATGTAAGTTCTCTAAAACTTCAGGATGATCTAATGACACCATTGGAACAAATTCCCCTGATGACATGTAGCCACGTCTTTCTATCTCAAATAAAAAACCTTCTGCGCATATAACCGGTCCTTTATCTAATCTTTCTTTTAATTTATTTGTGCTCATTTTTTTTCCTCTTGTTTTGGAGAAAAAAGGTCACAAAATAATAAGAGGTTATATTCATAGGCCTCTTTTCTCCTTTTTAGTGCTTAAGCAAATGCAGGGCGCACAATATGGTTCAACTGCCCGGCTTAATTTTATGAAAGATAAAAAAAAACCACCTGTCTAAAGCGGTGGTTGAAGCGTCGCTTTAGCAGGATTTATAACGCGCTCTGCAATTTAACTTAACTCAGCGCAATTACATATAATCAACTTTCTCTCAAAATGTCAAATGAAATAGATGATGGTTAGAATTAGAAGGATAATGACAATCCAAATAGTAAGATTAGTTAAAAACTGCTTTAATTTAGAATTAGATTGTAGAAAAGCTGGGAGTACTAATAAGAGTATCCCTAGCATATAAACAAAGGGTATTATCTGATCTGCCATTTATATCGATGATAACTTCATCTTTTTGGAATACTTTTTCTGAGGTGAATTTTTTATAACTGCTTGAGCACAACGCATGACCCCTCTTTTTTTATCAAAGGTCATTTTGGGTTCACCATACAATTTCCATCCATTGGATATGGCCTCCGTGACACGATGGCAAAATTCTGAAGTGTCGTCACTTGTAATAAATCTATAACCTTTCATAATCAGACCTTAACAAGTCCTAAATCGGGTGTCTATATCTAGGACGATTGTTACTTAATGAAATAGTAAGATTAGTTAAGAATTTTTGTAACAGAGAATCTTTTAAATACTTTTATCAGTAAATTCATATAACTCATTAAGCGTTATACTTGTGTTAATTATAAGCCTCTATTAAATGAAATTTAAGTTATTATTCAGCTAGACAAAATCATTAATTAATATACATAACGATGAATCAACTCCTCTTAAAACTTATTATTAAATTCTCTAGCTAGACTTCAACTTCGAATAATATAAAAATTGATGAATCAACTCGCCCCAAAGTAAACTAATAAACTTAACTATAGATATATTTTTACCAACCTATTAAATCGACCTTAAGACTAAGAATCGTTCGAAATGAAAAACAATAAAAAAAACATAAAATAGGAAAATAGAAAAATGGAAATGACCTTAATATATACGATAGTAGGCTTTGCTTTAGCGGGGTACAGTGTTATTGCAAATGACTCAATTCAAACATTGGGAACTTTTATCGCGTCAAAACAAAAATGGTTTAAATGGTACACTCTTGCTAGTGCAGCATCATTTGTAATGATACTTGCTATTACTTGGGGTTGGTACAGTAATAATGGAGATATCTCTTACGGTAGATTAACAAGAATACCTTTCCAAGAAATACAATGGTACCACGCAGTGGCACCAGGAATACTTCTTATATTAACAAGAGTAGGTATACCTGTTTCAACAACCTTCTTAGTTTTATCAGCTTTTGCCTCAACGGTAGTACTTGAGAAGATGCTTATGAAAAGTGTTGTCGGCTACGGTCTTGCTGCAGCTGCTGCTTATATTTGTTGGATTGTTATCTCTAAATTTATTAATGAAAAATTAGATGAAGTTAGTGACAAATGGATTTCCTTTTGGCGTAACTCTGTATGGGTAACTTCAGGCTGGTTATGGTGGGTTTGGTTATCTCATGATGTAGCAAACATTGCTGTATACCTTCCAAGACAATTAGATGTTTCTCTTTTATTAGTTGTTCTGGGTTACTTTACAGTATTACTTTTTTATATCTTCTACATTCATGGAGGAACTATTCAAAAGGTTGTCTTAGAAAAAACTGGCACAAGGTATGCAAGATCAGCAACTATTATTAATATTATTTATGCTGCTGTTCTTTATTACTTTAAAGAGCTTAATGATTTACCCATGTCAACAACTTGGGTATTTGTTGGTCTATTATGTGGAAGAGAGTTAGCAATCGCATCAATGAATAAAGACTATAAGTTCAAATATGTGTTTCCACTAATTGGTAAAGACTTTCTTAAAATGATATTCGGATTAAGTGTGTCAGTTGGAATTGTACTTGCAATTCACTACATCATAATTCCAAATAATTGGTTTTAAGTTTTAAGACAATTAACATTTAATTATTAGCTCTAAGCATTTAATTTATTGCTTAGGGCTTAATAATTTAAGTAAAATAGTTTCAAGTATTAATTATTTAAGCTTAAACCTTGAGCACAAAAACTTAAAGATCGTATAGTTAAATTTCCCAAGACCGTAGGAATTTGGTTCTATTTTTTTAGTCTTTAATTTTTTAGTTTTTTTCTTCTTCATGGCTAATATGGTTTTGTGTTTCATTTGAATGTTTAAGATTATAGCAATCTGTGCAAAGTAAGATCACTTCTGGTCCAGAGCTTACTTGTGTTAAGATGGCTGTATCATCTCCACACTCGCTGCACCCTGATAAACGTTTCTTCATTTATGTTTATTACGGGTAATTTGATTAATTCTATCAATATAATTTTTTATCTCAGGTTTATCTTGAGCTTTATTATCTTGTTTAGGGTTTTTCTTTCTTTGGTAATAATAATAAATAGGCATAACAACAGATAAGGCAACAATAATAATTGCTAATATGATTTCAGATGTTGTAACCATTTAATATTTAATGACAGGCTTGATTGAATTTTTTAAGTCTCCAATAATTATAAGGCCAGGGTGTTAAAAATCCCACAGTTAACATAATAGGTACCACCCACCACGTTAGCATTGCTCCCCCTGTTAAAAAATAATCTGTAGCGTTCATAGAAATTTCCATACTAACCATTGAGATGAAACTCATTCCCAATGCTGTTTTTAAAGCATCGTTAAATTTAAAATTTTGTCTTATCAAAATTATAGTTTCCAAAATAATACTTGTAATTAAACCATTAATAATTGCCAAAGTCATAATAGCTAAAACAGGCCAAGGAATACCTGTTATTTGAAAATATAAAATGGTACCAAAATCACCAATAGCACAACCTAACAAACACCAAGCAGTATTTTTGGCACTTCTTTTCCAGGTGTGTTTACAAGACCAATGAAATGTATCTGTTGTCATATAATTTATTTACTTAAATTTATTTGATGTTGATAATAATCATCTGGCCAAAAACTTTTAATGTAGGCTAAAACTGAATCTATATCTTTGTCACTTAATTTGTCTCCAAAAGCACCCATTTTACCTTCATAGTCACTAATTATTCCAACTAAACCATATTTAATAATTTTATGTAATGTCTCATCATCATGGTGCCAAGTATGACCCGTACCATTTAGTGGTGGTGCTTTTCGATGACCATCTTCATCTAAACCCTTCCAATTTTCAGCTCCTGATAAATTAACTTGGTGACAACTAGCACAATTATTTTGGTATACAATTTTACCTCTAGCAATCATTAACTCAGAATCTCTGGTAATTGGAAAATGATTATCTGAATAAGAAATACTATTTAATGATATAAACAGAGTTAAAATTAAAAGTATCTTTTTCATAACAACTAAACTTATATATTAAAATTGTTTGATTAATCTTATATTTTTTTAAAATTGATTGATTATAAGTGTTTATTAATGAACAATTTTTTATTATTTATTGTCACACTTTTTTGCTGGTCTCCTACTTGGTATGTCATCAAGTTTCAATTAGGCTACGTTGATCCTTTAGTGTCCGTGTTCTATAGGTTTTTAATAGCTGGAATAGTTATCTTTATTTATCTAATTTATAAGAAGAAAAATCTTAAGTTCTCTTTTAATCAACATCTTTGGTTTTTGCTATTTGGGGTTTGTCTCTACTCACTAAACTATGTTTTCTTTTATCTATCAAACACTTATTTAATAAGCGCATTTCCAGCGATTGTCTTTTCAACGGTCGTCATTATGAATATTTTAGGAGAAGGGTTTTATTTTAAAAAGAAACCATCTTTAAAAACTTTACTGGGTGCAACTATTGGAATGATTGGGATTATAATCATCTTTAATGATGAGATTTTTAATTTCAGCTTTGCGAATGGAACCCATGTTGGATTATTTTTAGCCTTACTTGGTACACTTAGTGCATCAACAGGTAACATGGTTCACCAAAGAAACTTAAATAATAACTTTCAATTAATACCAACACTTGCGTATTCAATGCTTTATGGATCACTGGTCACACTATTAATCACCCAGATAAAAGGTACTGAATTATTATTTGAATATACCTTTAGTTATATTGCTTCCCTTGCTTATCTATCAATAGTTGGTTCAATATTTGCTTTTATATTTTACTTAAGATTGTTAGAAAAAGTTGGAGCTGGACGAGCGGGTTATGTGGGGGTTGTGATGCCGGTACTTGCTTTATTAATTTCAACTGTATTTGAAAACTTAGAATGGCAGCAAGATTTAATAATAGGCTTACCGATTTTAATAATTGGAGCTGTACTTGTTATTAATCAGAAAATAAAGCCGATAAGAGATTTAAAATTATAACTATTTATATATACAGTTAATATATTTAATAATACATTGATAAAAAAAAGGAAAAATATGAAAAATATAATTATAATTTTACTTTCAGTTTTTGCATTAACATCATGTGGAACTATTGTTAATGATCCAAATGTTCCTGTATCATTATCTTTTAGTGATGGATCTGATGGTAAATGTAAATTAAATAATAAAAGAGCATCTTACAGTGTAAGTATACCATCTACAACTATGGTCAGAAGATCTGATGATGCATTAAGATTTGATTGTGAGTCTGTAAATGGAAAAAAAGGCTACGGTAGCATTCCTAGTGGAATGGAAGGTGGCAAAGTTGCTGCCAGCGTTTTCTTTTTTGACTTAGGAATTACAGATGCGATAACAGATAAGTCTAGAATTTATCCACCAAGTTTTGTTATTCCTGTAAATTAAAATTAAAAAACTCAAATGCCAAAGTTGTAAAAATCTTTGGCATTTGCTAACATCTAATTAGGCTTAGTCCAATACCCATAAACACAACGTGTGCCTCGTCTAGAGCAATCATAAGTATCATGTAAAACACCATCTTTAACAACCGTTATGTGTTTTGAACAAGATACAATTAAAGTCCCACTTGGAAGTTCATCTTTTTTTAAATGAACTTTACAGCCTTGACCAACAAACATCGTTGGCGTCCACTGCCACCCAAGTTTTTCAAGATATTTCTTAACCACAACTCTATGAGTACCTGATCTTGGGCTATCATTTTTTTGTTTTAAACTTCTAGCAAGTCTTGTTCGTGATGTAGTTCTAAATTCTTCATTTGCCCTATAAAGATCATCATAAATTTTTTGGTAGGGAAGATTTGTTACAATTGCAATGGATCTAACTACACAGTCTCCCGCTTTTCCTTTATATCCAGCGGCTGCCCGTCCACCATCATTAATTTGTAATTCTAGATTGCTACTTGAGAATAGTTTCTTAAAGAAATTCACGATTTTGTTTTATGATCTAAGATCTCAATCATACACTGAGTTGCGTATTCACGCCATTCCACAGCAGATTTATCCTTAAGGTTATTAAGGTGGCTCATGTTGCTATCTATATTTTCTTGATGTTTAGCTTTATCCACTTCATCCAGATTTTTTTCCATGTTAGCAAGATTGGTCTTCATTGCATTAATCCAACTATTGCCAAGCTCTACACATTTAACATCATCTTTCTCATCACAAATTTGTTTAAAGAAATTGAAAATAACATCATCTGCTTTTATCTCTTTGCTCATCTTATTTACCAATTAGTAAAGCAAGCAGTTGATAAAGTCTAGTTTCAATTAAAACGTGTTAACAAATTAGAGACGAATCAGATACATAATAGTTAAGAGGTAGTGGCGGGAGACTAAAACTACCTCTGTCCTCACCCTCTATTAAAAATACTTTTTAATTTTAGAAATAGTTTTCGTTAATAGAACTTTTGAATAAGGTTTTCCCTTTACCACCCAAACAGAAAGTGGCCAGGTACTGTCTTTAGTAGATCTTGCAATTATATGAATGTGTAACTGAGGAACAATATTACCAATTTTTTCAACATTAAGTTTTTTTGTTTTAAATATTT
The DNA here is from genome assembly GCF_059417725.1 of Candidatus Pelagibacter sp. PS_41. NCBI lineage: Bacteria > Pseudomonadati > Pseudomonadota > Alphaproteobacteria > Candidatus Pelagibacterales > Candidatus Pelagibacteraceae > Candidatus Pelagibacter > Candidatus Pelagibacter sp. PS_41. The sequence continues at coordinate 688,724 of NZ_CM182062.1, forward strand.
TTTTCATTAACTTGCTGCAATGAACAATTTCCTTCATTAATAGCATTTGGTCTTTTGAGTTAAGTTCAGAAATATCAGTAATATTTTTTCGCTTAGGAATTAAAATGATCCAAGGAAATTTAGCGTTATCAATTAAACGAATACTACACAGTTTTAATTCAGTTATTAAATGAGAATCTTTTAGAAAACTTTTACTTACTTTATTTGCCATTGTTAAACATTAATATAAATGTGTTCTATAAGCAAAAATTATTATAGGCTAAATTAATTATGGCTGACAAAAAAATACGATCCGTTGCTAAAACATTTTCATGGAGACTTTTTATTTTTATCTACTGGGTAATATTTGGATATATTTTTACTGGTAGTTTTAAAGGAGCTGGAATATTGGGACTGGGCTCTATAATTCCTCTTTTTTTTTATTATTTTCATGAAAGAATTTGGAATAAAGTTAAATGGGGTCTTAATTAAAATTCAAAGATTATATTTATAAATATTTCTTTATTTTATCAGAGACAATTACTTTATTGCTATTCATGTAATCTTCATGATTTTTTTCAATATTTTTTAATTCATAAAGATAATTGACCATCACACCATAAGATCTTTTAAAGCCAGTTTCTGAAATATTAGCATTAATTACAATATCTTCTACAATAGCTCCATTACCTAAATGAAATCTACTCACATCATTAACAGGTAACCCTTTTTGGTTTTTTTCATTAACAATATAATGTGCAACTAATTTCGTTATTACTTCTTTATTTTTTACAATTCTACCATCACCTAGTTTTAAGTCTTGAGATTTTAAAAAGATAACATCTTGATCTTTTAGATCGCCTAAAATATTTTTAATCTTAGTTTCTTCTAAATAACTAAACCAATCAGCAAACCCTGGTATAGGTGATAAGGTGCCAAAGTTTTTAATATGAGGAAGCTCTTCTTGTATTTCATAAACTACTCTCTTTATTAAAAAATTACCCAAAGTTACTCTAGATAGGCCTTCTTGACAGTTACTAATTGAATAGAAAGTAGCAGTATCATAAGATTTTCCTTCATTATCAGTCGGCTTCATTAATTCTTGAATAGATCTACCAAGACCTTTTGTAAGGGCTACTTGAACAAAAATAATAGGTTCATCTTCAAGAGCTGGATGAAAGTAAGAAAAAAACCTTCTATCTTCTCCTAATCTTCTTTTAAGTTCATTCATATCTTTTATATGATGAACTCTTTCATATTTAATTATTTTTTCTAAAACTGCAGCCTTTGTATCCCATGTGATTTTAGAAAGTTTAAGAAATCCTGGATTAAACCAAGCTCTAAATAAATGTCTAAGATCATTATCTAATTCTGAAAGTTCTTTGTTGTCTTTTAATATTCTTATTAAATCTTCTCTTAATGCAACTATAATCGCTGTTCCATTTGGCGCCATATTCATTCTTCTAAAAAGTTCTCTTCTCTTACCTTCAGAAACTTTAAATAAATTTGACAAAGTATTTTCGTTTTGAGATTTGGTATATTTTTCAATTGCTTCGTTAACTTTTGTAAAGCTAGGCTTATATTTCTCATTAATTTTTTTAAAAAATAATAATTTATTTTCTGGAGATAGTGATTGATATAGTTCAGTAATATCTCTAGCTACAGTTATTCCAAATGCTGCACCTTTGTGTGAAATTAAATCATCACATAAAAAAAAAATAGATTCTAAGTCATTTTTTTTAATCTTTTTTATACTAAAAAGTTTTTGACCTGCATCAGCAATAGATGAAATTATCTCTTTAAAATTAAACATAATTAATTATATAATATTTAGATATTCAACGAAAGATCTTATGGATACTATAAGTAAAAAAGTACCAAAAATTTTACTTAATAATTTTTTATCTATTTTATAAACAGCTTTTGCTCCCAACCTAGCCATAATCATTGTAACTGGAACAAATACTGCAAACCCTAATAAATTTATATAACCTACACTAAAAGGTGTGTTGATATTATCAATTATCTTTCCACCCATAATCATTGTGATCGTTCCACTAAGTGAAATCAAAAAGCCAACTGCTGCAGCTGTACCAATAGATTTTCTTATGTCATAACCAAAAGTTCTCATAAATGGTACCATTAAAGATCCACCACCAATACCTAGAGGAACTGAAATAAAACCAATCACAATCCCTGAGATATTTTTGACAATGTCAGAAATTGTTTTGGGATTTTCAACAAGTTTTTCTCTAAGAAAAATAAAAAATAAACCCACCATAAAAGCAAATATTGAAAAGAATAATACTAAAGTTGGTGTCTTTAAATTAACTGCTAAAAAAGTTCCAGCAATAACACCTATTAAAATAAATATACCAAAAGATTTTACCATCTTGAAATCTACTGCATCATATTCCATATGAGTTTTGGTTGAAATTATTGAAGTTGGAATAATAATCGCTAAAGAAGTTCCAACAGCTAAATGCATTCTGGTTACTAATTCAAAATCTAATACTGTAAAAGCATAATACAAAGCTGGAACCATTATAATTCCACCACCAACACCTAGTAATCCAGCCATAAATCCTGCAACAGCTGCAGATATTGCAAGGACTGATAGTAGGTTAATTATCTCACCATAGTTTAGGTTTTCCATTATGAGTTAGCTTGATTAGCTTTTTCGTTATTTTGCACAATGGTCATTATATGTTTTGATTTTTGAAAATCAGAATCTCTTGCCATCATATTATCACTTAAATATCTCTTCCATTCTTTTGAACCTATTTGACCGTGATATAATCCAACTGTGTGTCTCATAATATGATTTACTTTTGTGCCAAGCTTAACTTCTTTCTCAAGGTATTCTAGTAGTTTTGCAGCTATTTCCTCTCTTGTTGGCTGTTCTTTTGTTCCAAAAATTTCGTTTTCAATCTCAACTAAAGAATAAGGATTTTGATAGATGGACCTACCAATCATCACTCCATCACATAAAGTTAAATGGTTTTTAATTTCATCAATCTTTGAAATACCTCCATTAATAATAATTTCTAAATCTGGATTTACTTCTTTAACTTTATAAACCATTTCATAGTTCAGTTTTGGAATATTTAAATTTTGCTTTGGTGACATTCCAGTTAAAATAGCCTTTCGAGCATGCAATATAAAAGTTCTACATCCAGCACTTTTCATCTTTAGTATAAAATTATTTAAATAATTAAATTCTTCAGTGTCATCAAATCCTATTCTAGTTTTTGCAGTAACTGGAATATTGCAAGCATTAACCATTGAGTCGATACATTCAGCAACAAGATCTGGCTCTCTCATCAAACAAGCACCAAACATATTTTTTTGAACCTTTTTGCTAGGACAACCTAAATTAATATTAATTTCATCATAACCCATGTCTTCTGCAATTTTGGCAACTTCAGCTAATTCCGCTTTATCAGATCCACCCACTTGTAATGCTAAAGGTTTTTCTTCTGAACTATAAGATAGAATTTTTTTTCGATCTCCATGAATTGCAGATTTTGTTGCAACCATTTCTGAATACAGCATAACATTTTTGCTCATCAATCTTAGAAAGTAACGATCATGACGATCTGTACAATCCATCATGGGTGCTACTGAAATTTTTCTATTAATTTTTTTTTTAATATCCAAGAGGTTTACCCATTAGTTTATCAGGCAACCACGTTACTATCTCAGGGAAGATGCATAATATTACTATAGATAAAACCATCATCATCATAAATGGAAATGATCCCCTTAAGATTGTAGATAGACTTACATCAGGCGTTATTCCTTTAATTATATAAAGATTTAATCCAACAGGTGGTGTTATTAAGCCTATTTCCATATTTATTGTAAATACTATTGCAAACCAATACGGATCAAAACCCAATGTAGTTATCACTGGTAACAATATAGCTGAAGTCATTACAATGACTGCAACTGGTGGTAAAAAGAATCCAGCAACAAGTAAAAACACATTAACAATTAAAAAGATCATCCATTTATTACTGCTTAACTCAATCATACTTTGAGCAAGCGATTGGGTTACGTAAAGTTGAGATAATGTAAATGCAAAAAGATAAGAGGCTGCAATAATAAACATTATCATAACACTCTCTTTCATTGAAACTTTAACAATATTCCATATTTTTTTAGGCTGATAAATTTTGTAAACAACTGCAATCATTACAAAAACTAAGAATGCTCCAACACCAGATGCTTCAGATGGTGTAGCTACACCTCCATAGAGAACGTATAAAACTCCAACAATAATAGCTAAGAATGGAAAAATTCTAGGAAGAACTTCAAATTTTTCTCTCAACGTTGGTGGTTTTCTGTTTCTTAATAATTTAGCTGCATTTTTATCAATGAAGTAACTGTGTATTAGCGCCCAAACAGCAAAAAGACTGGCCAACATAAAACCAGGAATAATACCTGCTAAAAATAATCTTCCAATAGAAGTACCTGTTGCCATTCCATAAACAATTAAAACTATACTTGGTGGAATTAAAACCCCAAGCGTTCCTCCAGCAGCAATTGTACCGGTAGCTATTTGGTCTGAATATCCTCTTTTTCTCATTTCAGGAATTCCCATAGTTCCAATAGCAGCACACGTTGCAGGACTTGACCCACTTAATGCTGCAAAAATTGAACATGCTCCAATATTAGAGATTACTAAGCCACCAGGAACTCTCCATAACCATCTATCAAGACCAGTATAAAGATCTTTTCCAGCGGGAGAGTTGGCTACAGCCATTCCCATAAGAATAAACATTGGGATTGATAGTAAAACAAATGAATTTAAGCCTGCATAAAATGTTTCTGCAAAAACATCTAGCATTTGAAATCCTTCAAAAGCGATTAATAAAGCAATTGAGACAAAACTTAAACCAAAAGCAATTGGAATTCCTGAGAACAAAACTATTAAAGTAAAGATAGCAACTATTAGTGCAATCATTAAAGGATCCATTATCTTAAATCTCCTTCATCAAACAGTTTAATTATCTCAGCAATATATTGAAGTATCATTAATATTGAGCCTATTAACATTGAAGAATAAGGTATCCACAAAGGAGGATCCCAAACTGTTCCTGTAGTATAATTTTTAACAAAAGCTTCCTCTACCATCAAAAAACCAAAGTAAAACAGTATTAAAAAAAAACCTAAACTTATAAATGAAGTAAAAATCTTCAATTTAATAATATTTCTGTTTGATAAAAAATCGTAAATCCATTCCATGCTTACGTGCGCTTTTTCGCTTAAAACATAGGCACTACCAATAAAAGTAGATGCAACAAGTAACATTGTAACTAATTCAGTTTGCCAAGTAATAGCACGTTGAAAAAAATATCTTTCAAAAACAAGTTCAACAATGACTAAAATAGATAAAATTAAAGCTCCTACTGCGAAAGCACCACAGGCGTGAGAAGCATAATGACAAAAATTAAGATATTTTTTTTTCATAAAAAAAGAACCCCTAGTTATTTTCATAAATAGGGGTTCTTTATATATTATTTTATTTAACTGCTAAAGCCATTTCCATAAGCTTAGCACCACCCGGTACTTGCTCAGCAAATGCTTTATGAGAAGTTTTCTTAGCTATTTCTATCCATGCAGCATGATCTGCTTCAGACATATATACTAATTCAACACCAGCTGCTTTGTAAGCATCTTCAAATTTTTTATCTAAATTTGCTACTTGTGCTGTCATATATTCCTCAGCTACTTTTCCAGCTTTCATAAGAGCTTTTTGTTGCTTTTTACTTAAAGCATCAAAAGATTTCTTAGACATAAGGATTGGCTCATACATAAACCATAAACCAAATTTTCCTGGAGGTGTTGCACATTTAACTTGTTCATAAATTTTGTAACTAACAAAACTTCCTGAACTAGTATTAGCACCAGTTAATACACCTGTTTGTAAACCAGTATAGATTTCTGAAGATGGCATACTTTGTATACCTGCTCCTGCACCTTCAAGCATTTGGTTAAATGCTTTTCCAGCTGCTCTCATAACTTGACCTTTAACATCACTAGGGTTTCTTATGCATTTTGTTTTTGAAGCAAAACCACCACCTAACCATGCATCAGATAAAACAACTACACCTGCATCGTTAATAATCTTTTTTATCTCTTTCATCATTGGAGATTTATTAAATCTCAATGCGTGATCATGATTTTTAACTGTTCCAGGCATTAATGTTGCACTGAATTCAGGATGAAATTTCGAAGCATATCCTAATGGAAAAGCTGAAATATCTAGTTGACCTGTAGTCATAGGTTTCCATTGCTCTTTAGGTTTATATAAAGATTTTGCTGGATAAATTCTAATATCAATATCAACATTAGCTTTTTTAACCTCATCAGCAATAATTTGAACCATCTCATGACGTGGGTCAAAAGATCCATCAGCTCTAGGTGTACCAGGCCATTGATGACTTGCTTTTAACGTTACCGCATAAGCAGAACCAACAGTTGATAAAACCAAAACTAATGCCGTAAAATATAAAGATACTTTTTTTAACATTACTCTCTCCTCTATTATTAATTAAGTGATGTATTTAATTAGAGATATTGATAAGAGTCAAGACTACATAATTACAGTACAAAATATGGATGGTCCTTTAAAAAACTTACTTGTTCTTGACCTAACTAGAGTACTAGTTGGTCCTTATTGCACGATGATGCTTTCAGATCTGGGTGCACGCGTAATAAAGATTGAGGCACCAGAAGTTGGTGATGACTCTAGAAAATTCGGACCGTTTATTGAAGATTATTCAGCATACTTTATGTCACTAAATAGAGGCAAAGAAAGTATTGCTCTTAATTTAAAAAATGAAGATGATAAAAAAATATTTGATAAAATTTTAGCTAAGGCAGATATTTTGGTTGAGAATTTTAAACCAGGTACTTTAGAAAAATGGGGCTATGGTTGGAAAGATGTTTGTAAAAAATATCCAAGACTAATTTATGCATCAGCATCAGGCTTTGGTCAAACAGGTCCATTAAAAGAATTACCTGCTTACGATATGGTTGTTCAAGGGATGGGTGGTTTAATGAGTGTTACGGGTCAGCCTAATTCTGAACCAACAAGAGTTGGTACATCTATTGGAGATATTACTGCGGGCTTATTTACAACCGTTGGAATTAATGCTGCACTTTATGATAGAGAAAAAACTGGTAAGGGAACTTTTATTGATGTTTCAATGTTAGATTGTCAAATTGCAATTTTAGAAAATGCTATTGCAAGGTATCTTGCAAAAAATGAAATACCAAAACCTATGGGATCACGCCACCCTTCAATTGCACCGTTTGAAGCTTTTAAAACAAAAGATAGTTACATCATAATTGCTGCAGGTAATGAAAAATTATTTGAAAAACTATGTAATGTTTTAGATGTTTCTGAAATTGCTCACGATCCAAAATTTAATACTAACTCTTTAAGATCTCAAAATATGGAAGATCTTAAAAAAATACTTGAAGACAAACTTGGTGCGAAAAATACAAGTGATTGGGTTAGTAAAATGGAAAAAGAAAAAATACCATGTGGTCCTATCTTTAATATTAAAGAAGCTGTTGAAAATCCTCAAATTGAAGCTCGGAATATGATTGTTAAAGCTCATCATAAAGTTATTGGTGATTTTAAACTAGCAGGTAATCCAATTAAAATGTCTAACTATAAAGATGAAAAAACACGTGGAGATATTCCTGATCTTGATGAACATAGAGAAAAAATCTTAAAGGAATTTAGTAATTAACTGTTAGGTTCAGTTTCTTCTGAGCTATCTTCTGTAGTTTCACTTTCAGCTAGTTGATCTAAAGAAACTGCTGTCTCCTCGTCTCCCGCTTCTAACTCAGCATCAACATCAACTTCTGGTTCTGCTTTTGCAGTTAATTCTTCTAAATCATCAGATGATACTTGAATTTTTTCTGGAATTTTTCTAGCTCTTTTTGATGGTAATATAGGTGTTCCACTTTTAGAAATTTCACCTTTGTACATGCTTTCAAAATCATCACCAATAATTTCATCATCATCCGTACCATCATCAACTTGCTCAACATGTTTTCTAAGTTTATGAACAGCACTGTCAGTTAAATCTGAAACTTGAATAGTGCCTTCTGCAATTTCTCTTAAAGATATAACTGTATTTTTGTCATTATCTCTATCTAGAGTAGGTTCTAATCCTGAATTTAATTGAACGGCTCTTTCTTTAGCAACTAATACTAATTCGTAAGGACTTTCTACTTTATCTATGCAATCTTCTACAGTTACTCTAGCCATGCGCAGTATCTATACAGTGCTTAAAAAAAAATCAAGGTTAATTTTATAAATATTTAGGATTAAGCTTACTCTTAATGAGAAATAGCAGTGATATAGCTATTAAAATATAAGATCCTGAAACTAGAGCAATTTGCTCTATAGAAAATCCATCATCTATAAGTATTCCAAAAAGTGCTGTTCCAAAGGCTGTTGAAAATACCATTAAAGCGGTCGTTAGTGCTTTAATTGAACCAATGTATTTTACACCATAAATTTCAGCCCATGTAGCTGAACCTAGAACATTTGCTAGTCCATTTGAAATTCCAATTAAACCTAAAAATACAAATGATGAAATTGGTGAGTTAAAATAATAAAGCACAAACGTTGAGACCAATAAAGGAATGTTCATATAAATTATCAATTTTCGACTACTAAACTTGTCAATTAAAAAGCCTGTTAAAAATAAAGTAATCACTGATAAAATTGAATACACCATAAAGGATTGGGCAATAACATAAGGTCCCCATCCTTTAGATGACACTATAAAAGATTGATAAACAAATGTACCCGTTGCAATCCAAGGCATCGCTAACATGCTTAAACATATAATATAAAAGCGATAATCTTTTAAAACTTCACCTCTCGTCCATTGTTTTATATCTTTAGTTTTAATATTTGTAGCACTAGATGTTTCTCTTGAGTCTAATTTAACGTTTTTAACTAATGTAATGATGACAATAGGTAAAATAATAATAACTGTAATTGAAATGGCTATCCAAATATTTCTCCAATCAATGAAAGTTAATAAAAAAATAATTAATAAGGGTAAAATAAATTCAGCTAACGATAAACCAAGCCAAGTTGTGCTTAGTGCACGTCCCCTAGTCTTTTCAAAAAATCTTGATATTGTTGTTGTTGCAGTGTGAGACATTAGTCCTTGACCTGATAACCTCATTAAGAAAATTGATAAAAATAAAAAAGCGACTGATGAAATTTTAGAAAATAAAAAACAAGAGATCGCTAATAAAGCAATGACGTAGGATGCAAATTTTAAAATATTAAAGTCATCTATTTTTTTACCAACCCAAACAAGTATAAAACTACTTAACAAAGTAGCAGATGCATAAATTGATCCAAACTGACCATGGGTGATGGAAAGTGCATCCCTTATACTTGAATTAAATAGTCCTAAAAAAAAACTCTGTCCAAAACTTGAAAAAAATGTAAATATAAATCCAAATAGAATTACTTTAAAATTCAAACTTTTAAACATAGGAAAAAAAAATTATGAGCAATGTTGCATTTATAGGATTAGGTGTCATGGGTTATCCAATGGCAGGTTATATATCAAAAGCAGGTCATAATGTAACTGTTTATAATAGAACTACTGCAAAAGCTGATAAATGGGTTGCAGAATATAAAGGGACAAAAGCAGACACACCTGCAAAAGCTGCTGAAGGTGCAGATTTTATATTTACCTGTGTTGGTAATGATAATGATTTAAGAGAGGTTACTTTTGGTGACAACGGTATCTTTAAAACAATTAAAAAAGGTTCCGTTTATATTGATAACACAACAGCCTCTGCAACAATTGCTAGAGAAATTAATGAGTTTGCTAAAAAAAATGGTTTTGGTGCATTAGATGCGCCAGTATCAGGAGGTCAAGCTGGTGCTGAAAATGGTGCACTGACAGTAATGATTGGTGGAGATCAATCTGATTTTGATAAAGCTAAAGACATCATTGATTGTTATAGCAAAAAAATGAAATTATTAGGTGGCGCTGGTAATGGCCAATTAGCAAAAATGGTTAACCAAATTTGTATTGCAGGTCTTGTTCAAGGTTTATCTGAGGCAATAAATTTTGGAATGAAAGCTGGTTTAAATATGGAAGATGTAATTGAGGTTATATCTAAAGGTGCGGCTCAATCTTGGCAAATGGAAAATAGATATAAAACAATGATTGATGATCAGTTTGAATTTGGTTTTGCAGTTGATTGGATGAGAAAAGATTTAAAAATCGCAATGGATGAAGCTAAAAATAATGGTTCCCTACTTCCAGTAACTGAAGTTGTTGATAAATATTATGCTGAAGTTCAAAAAATGGGTGGAAACCGTTGGGACACCTCTAGTTTGATCAGAAGACTTAGTAAATAATCCATAATGCAACCAGCGTACTACGAAGATTTTGAAGAGATCAAAAATAAAATCTGGTCCATGCTGGACAATGCAATCAAAGATAGAGGTTCTCAATTTAGAATTCCTGTGTTTATCTGTGGTGGCCAGGATGATTTTGATGGAAGAATTGTGGTCCTTAGAAAATCAGATAGAGAAAATAATCTTGTTCAATATCATAGTGATATCAGATCAGATAAAATTGCTAAATTAAAATCAAATAAAAACGCTGCAATGTTATTTTATGACAAGGATGAGAAAATCCAAGTTAGACTTAAAGTTGAATGCACTGTTAATCATGATAATGATATTACAAAACAGTCTTGGTTAAAAACAGGACACATGAGTAGAAAATGTTATTTAGTTGATAACGGGCCAGGAACATTATCTGAAACCCCTACTTCAGGACTTAAACCTGAACTGGATAATTTTGAATTTACAATGGAGCAAAGTGAGGTGGGATATAAAAACTTTACTGTTATTCAATGTAAAATTAAAAGTATGGAGTGGCTTTATTTAGCAGCCAAAGGTCACCGTCGTGCTAAATTCGATTTAGAAAATAACAAGGATACCTGGTTAATTCCTTAAAAAACTGATTTAGAATATTTTTTCCAATTATCTTGGTAATGAATTGCATTTTCAGTAATTAATTTTGTCTCTTCTGTTGAGACCTGTCTTACAATTTTACCAGGGGATCCAACAACTAAAGAATTGTCTGGGATAATTTTATTTTCTGTGATCAATGCATTAGCGCCTATAATGCAATTTTTCCCAATTTTTGCACCATTTAAAATGACAGCACCAATTCCAATTAAAGAATTGTCTTCAATTATACAGCCATGCAACATTACTAGGTGACCGATAGTTACATTTTTACCTATTTTTAAAGGAAAACCTGGATCAGTATGAAGTACGCTTCCATCTTGAATATTTGATCCTTCACCAACATAAATGTTTTCAATATCCCCTCTTAAAGTTGCATTAAACCAAATACTGGTATTTTTTTCTAAAGTAACATCACCAATAATTGATGCGTTGGGAGCAACCCAATTTTTACCTGCTTTTTTAATTTTTTTATTTTCCAAATCGTAAAACATAACTATATAATGTTTATCATGCCTCCACTAAAAACACCAATATGTGATTTTGGAACAAACGCTAAAGATTTTAAACTAAAGTCTACCGACTATAAGCTTATTTCTTTAAATGATATTAAGGGTGATGCTGGGACCTTAATAATGTTTATTTGTAACCACTGCCCCTATGTAAAGGCTGTCATTAAAGACATTGTTGATGACTGTAAAAAATTAGAAAAACTTGGAATAAAAGCAGTAGCTATTTCTGCTAATGACACGATTAATTACCCTGAAGATAGTTTTGAAAATATGATTGAATTTGCAAAGATAAATCAATTTAATTTTCCATATCTTTTTGATGAAACTCAAAAAGTTGCAAAAAGTTATGATGCTGTTTGCACCCCTGACTTTTTTGGATTTAACCATAACCTAGAATTACAATATAGAGGTAGAATAAGAGAGTTAGAAAATTTAAAACCAGTAAGAGCTGGTGATAGTGATTTATTTGTAGCAATGAAACAAATAGCTGAAACAGGCAAAGGTCCAGAAAAACAAATTCCAAGTATAGGTTGTGGTATTAAATGGTTGGATAGTTAATGTATTTAATTGTTACAAAAACATTTCCTCCAGAGGTGGGAGGCATGCAAAACTTAATGTGGGGTTTAGCAAATGAACTTTCAAAACATCACATGATAAAAGTTTTTGCTGATTTTTATGAAAATCACAATTTTTTTGATGAAGAGGTATCTTTTTCAATAGAGCGTGTAGGTGGCATAAAACTTCTTAGAAAATTTAGAAAAGCTCAGTTTATTAATGAATTTATTAGAGAAAATAAGGTTGATGGTATAATTGCTGATCATTGGAAAAGTCTAGAACATCTTAAAACAAATAAAAAAAAGATTTGTTTGATCCACGGTAAAGAGATTAATCATGAAAAAGGCACTTCTCTTAATAAAAGAGTATTACAAGTTTTAAATAATATTGAAACGATTGTTGCAAATTCTGAGTATACTAAAAATTTAGCTATTTCATTGGGAGTTAAGCAAGATAAAATTATAGTTATTAATCCTGGTGTTGATCCAGTTGAAGAATTAGATAAAAAAAATTTAGACAAAGTGGAGAATTTATTAAAACATAAATCACCAAGACTTATTACTGTATCAAGATTTGATAAAAGAAAAAATCATGAAAAAGTAATCATGACTCTTCGAAATTTAAAACAAATCTACCCTAGTATTATCTATATTTGTGTAGGCTATGGAGATGAGGAAGAAAATATTAAAAAATTAGTAGCAGAACTCGGTCTTCAGCCTCAAGTGATGTTTTTTAAAGATATCTCTAATGAATTAAAAAATGCATTAGTTGCTAAATCAGATATTTTTGTCATGCCTTCAGTTGTTCACAAAAAATCTGTTGAAGGATTTGGTATTGCTTATGTTGAAGCGGCTCAATATGGATTGCCTTCTCTTGGAGGAAAAGATGGAGGTGCGGCAGATGCAATTGAACATGAAAAAACGGGTTTAATCTGTGATGGCAATGAATTAGATGAAGTTTATTCATCAATTAATTTGATGTTAGAGAATAATAAATTCCATGAGTATGGAAAAGCTGCCAAAGAAAATTCTACTAAATTTAAATGGAGTTCAATTATTGAAGAATATAAAAAAATATTAAATTAATATTTTTTCTAACACTTTGCTTGCACTTAATTTTTCTAAATCATCCACTTGTATTGCTTTAAAATTTTCTCTTTCAATGCTAACTTTAAAAGCTGTTGTGTGTTTACCGAATAAGGTCAAACCTTTTACACCAAGATGGGCTGAGATATGAGCTGGACCTGTATCATTTGCAATAACAAATGAACTTTCTTTAATCAAACTTGCAAGTTGAGAAATATCTATAGCTTTACCTTTATCTAAAATTGAAACAGCATTAATATTTTTTGTATCATCAATTTCAGAGGGACCAGGAGCTACTACTACTTTAATTTGGTCTCCATATTTATTTTTAATCAATTCTATTAGCTCATTGTAATAGGGCCATTTTTTATGAGCCAGATGAGCTGAACAAAAAGGAAATAAAACAATATATTGATCTAAATTAAATTCTTGTTTAATATTATCAATATTAGTCATAGCCCAATTAAAGTCTGGTTTCATAGTATGTTCAGTTTTAATTCCAGAAGTTTTAAGTTGATGATCAAATCTATTCAAAACTGGATTTTTATCAAACTCCTCTTTTGAAATATTGCTTGGTAAGGTAGTTTCTGAACTAGACCAAATATTAAAATTTGCTTTTGGAAATAAAATATTTTTATAAAATTTTGTTCTAGATGAGTTTTGTAAATCGTAAACCTTTTTAAAACTCTTCTTTTTCAAGTTTCCCATTAATAAATATAGATAAATTAAATTAAACCTTGATTTACGATTGTCTAAAATAACATTGTGTACAAGTGGGTTTTTTCTAAATAATTCAAAATATGGTTTGGTTGTTAATATATGGATTTGATCTTCTGGATGGTTTTCAGAAATATCTTGAATTGCCCCACATGCTTGGGCTATATCTCCTAAAGAACCATGTTTGATAACTAAAATATTAGACATATTTCTAACAACTTAACATAGTATAAATTTTTATGAATAAAATTCTAGTTGAAGTATCTGTGGGTGAACTTTTAGACAAAATTTCTATTTTAGAGATTAAACAAGAAAAAATTAAAGATCCTGAAAAACTAAAATTTATTAATGCTGAACACAGTATTTTAAAAGATCAATTAGATAACAATGTTAAATCTGATGAAAAACTCAATACACTTTTTAACTCACTAAAAGATATTAATGCAAAATTATGGGTAATTGAAGATGATAAAAGATTGTGTGAAAAAAATTCTGATTTTAAAGAAAAGTTTATTAAACTTTCAAGAGATGTCCATTTTTTAAATGATGATCGTGCTAAAATAAAACTAGAGATGAATATTCATACAGGCTCTAAGATTAAAGAAATTAAAGAATACACAGTATATTAAATTAAACTGGGTATAATTTTTCTAAGTTTCATTGACAAAGTGGGTTTAATTTTTGCAAATATAACCCCCTCACCAGATTTTTTTTCTTTTATTATTTTTCCATCAGGTGAAATTATCATTGTATGACCAAAAGTTTCCCTATTTTTTGTATTTTTTCCGGTTTGCGCTGGTGCAAAAATATAACAAAAATTTTCTATTGCTCTAGCTCTTAAAAGTGTGTGCCAATGCTTTTTTCCAGTAATTTTTGTGAAAGCAGACGGTATAGAAATAAAATGCAAATTTCTTTTAGAAAGATTTCTATATAATTCTGGAAATCTCAAATCAAAACATATAGAAAAACCAATATTTCCAAATGGCATTTTTGCAGTAACAATTTTTTTACCGGCTTTATAAATTTTTGACTCTTTGTGTGACTCTTTTGTTCCTAGTTTAACATCGAACATATTAATTTTATCATAATAACTTGCAATTTTTCCATCTGGATTAATTAGAATTGATCTATTTTTTAATTTTTTTTTATCTTTAATGGGTAATGATCCTATTAAGATCCATTTCTTGAATTTCTTACATAAAATTTTTGTTTTTTTAACAAATAGATCATCTTTCATAGTGTACGAATTTTTTAAAAGTTCTTTTTTATTATCAGTCAAAAATGATGTCATTTCAGGTGTTAAAATTAAATCTGCATTTTTATCAATTGATTTTTTAACAAAGTGTAAATATTTTTTCAAATTATATTCATAATTTTCTCTACTTGATAATTGAATACACGAAACTATCATTACTAAAAACTATATTTCCTTTCTAAATATTTTATCAAGTTGTGAATGATAAAAGTCATAAATAAATAAATCCCACCTGCTAAAAGAAACACCTCTAAGGGTTTGTAGGTTGTTGATACTATATGTTTTGCAACACCAGTAATATCCATTAAGGTTACCGTGCTTGCAAGTGATGTGCCTTTCATCATTAATATAATTTCATTTCCATAAGCTGGCAGCGACTGTCTTATTGCAATTGGAATTTGAATTTTATATAAAATTATTTTGTTAGTTATCCCAAGACTTTTACCCGCTTCTATTATTCCAGGTTTTATTGTCTCAAAAGCAGATCTTAATATTTCAGAAGTATAAGCACCTGTATTTAAAGCGAATGCAATAATTGCACACCAATAAGGTTCCTTTAATATAACCCAGAGAAAAGTTTCTCTAAGCCACTCTATTTGTCCAAGGCCAAAATAGATTATAAATATTTGAACTAATAATGGCGTTCCTCTAAATAAATAAGAATAGCCATAAGCAAACTTATTAATGAATGGATTTTTATTAAGTCTTAAAACTGCAAATATAAATCCAATAAAAAAACCAATAATTAATGAAATTGATAGCAATTTTAAAGTAATTAAAGCAGCGCTAAGTAGTTTTGGTAGACTAGTAAGCATTAAATCTAAATCCATTAAAAGCCCCTACTGTATTTAACTTCAAGTCGATTGATTAACTTCATACTTATAAAGGTTAACATTAAATATAAAACTGCAGCAAAAGAATAAAAGAATAATGGATCTCTTGTTGAGCCTGCTGCAATATAAGATTGTCTCATGATTTCTACTAAACCAGTAACTGATATTAATGAAGTGTCTTTTAAAGTAATTTGCCAAACATTACTTAAATTTGGAATGGCTAATCTTAACACTTGAGGTAAAATTACTTTTAGAAAATAAATATATTTTTTAAAACCTAAAACCTTACAAGCTTCAAATTGACCTTTATCAATTGATTGAATGGCACCTCTAAAAACCTCTGTTGAGTATGCCCCTGAAATAATACCAATTGCAACTGATCCAGTAATAAATGCATTAATTTCTATATATTCATAATAGCCAAATATTGATGCAACATACATAATGGCTCCACTACCACCAAAAAATAAAAGGTAAATTACAAGTAATTCTGGTACTCCCCTTATTACTGTTGTGTAAATATTTCCAATAAAATTTAAAATTTTGTTATTTGATAATTTGAGAGGTGTAAAAATTAATGAAAATAAAAAACCAATTAACATTGCAGTAACGGCTACTGCTATTGTCATTAGAGTTGCATAAAACAACTCATCTCCCCAGCCTGTTTTTCCGAATGATAAAAGATCCATATCGAAAGGGCGACTAAATAAATAGTCGCCTTTTCAAAATATTATTTACATAGAAGCGTCAAAGCCAAAATGCTTGATCGCTAATTTGCTGATGATTCCTTGTTTTCTAGCAGTGTTAATTGCTTTGTTGAAATCTTTAAGAAGTTTTGCATCTCTTGTACCGATTGCATCATCTCCACCTTGTCTAATTCCAACACCAACACCATTACCAAAAGCACCGCCTGAAAAAGTAGGCCCAACTAATACTACTGGTTTTCCTGATTTGTCCGCATAATCAGTGAATGCAACTGCTGCTGCTAATGCAACATCACATCTACCAGAAGTTAAGTCTAAATTTACTTCATCTTGAGTTTTGTAAGTTCTAACATTTACTTTGCCCACATCTCCAGATTCTAAAAAGTTTTGGTGAATAGTTCCAGTTTGTGTACAAACAGTTTTTCCAGCAAGTGCAGCAGTTAAAGTCTTAAGAGTTTTCTTAACAGCACTTCCACCTAAAGTTAAATTAATACCTTCTGGTGTATCCATGCTCTCTAAACTTGAACCTTTCATTACCGCAAGGGCTGCAACTTCATCTGCATAACCTTGTGAAAAAGTAATTGTTTTTTGTCTTTCAGCAGTAATTGACATTCCTGCCATGATCGCATCAAACTTTCTCATTAATAAAGCTGGAATCATTCCATCCCAATCTTGCTCAACAATTGTACATTCACGTTCCATAATTGCACAAAGTTCTTGAGCTAATTCAACCTCAAAACCAATAAGATTGCCTGATGCATCCTTAGAGTTCCAAGGAGGGTAAGCACCTTCTGTTCCAATTTTTATTGTATCAGAATAAGCATTTCCAATTAGCAATAAAGAAGCAAGAACAGTTAAAATTATTTTTTTAAATATATTCATTTTATCCTCCATAGATTTATATAGGATTTATTTCACAAATTTAATAATTTAAAAAGAAAATTTTAATGATTAATTGATGATGAGAAGTTCCAAGAACAGTCAAAACTTGGAATATAAACCCTATCCAAAGTTGTATTACCAAAATTCTTATTGAATACATCTAGCCATTTTTCAACCTGCTCTGGTTTTTTATCTTGGCTACCAACTTGTGCAGTTATCACTCCACTTGGTTTTAATATTCTAATTAAAGTATCCATATTTTTTGCTGCAAGATCTATGCAAAACTGATCATCATTTAGATCAACAAAAATTTTATCGTATTTATCATCTTCGACAGATTTTATACTTTCAAATGCATCACCCCAAACGCATTTAACTGAGTTTTTTTCTGTAGATTTATTACTAATGCTTCCAAGATGTTTATTGCATACTTCAACCACTTCTGGATCTAGTTCATACCAATCAATAAAATCAAAACCTTGAGAGATACATTCTCTAGCGACCCCACCATCACCGCCACCAATGATTGCAGCAGTACCTAAATTTTTGTTTAATTTTAAAGCAGCATTAACAAACGTTGAACTATATAAAACTTCATCATTAGTTGCGACTTGAATTTCGTTATCTATGAAAAGTGACTTACCAAATTGTTCTAAATCTAATATTTCAATGTGTTGACCAACTTTTGATTTAAAATCTTCCAAAACTTCATTCACTACATATGATTTTTGTAAGCCAGGCGAGCTATAAATATCATGATACAGAGACTTCGTGTCTCTATTAAATTCTTTTTTAACAATTCTTTTATGTTTAAATTCTTTCTTAACAATGTCTAGAGCGATTGAAGGACTAATTTTTCCACAGGTAAAAAAATCAAAACTAATAATTCCTTTTTCAGGAAAGGTATGAAAACTAATATGGCTTTCTGCTAATAAAGCTAAAATTGTAAAGCCCTGAGGTTCAAATTTATATCTGGAAATCTCAAGAATTGTAACATCGGCAGCTTTTGCAATTTTACGAATAACACTTTCGTAGACTGAGGGGTCATACTCTTGAGTGGTACCAATAATGTCTAAAGTTATATGCTCACCTACTTTAGTCATAAAAATTATTCCTCTTATAATTTTTGTTATTATTAAACTTAAAAGTTTTATATACGTGTAAGAACAATTTTCAATACTTAATCAATTACTATAGATTTAACTTCTTCTCACAAAGAATTATTGCTTCTTCTCTATTAAAATTAGTAGATATTTTTTTTTCTCAACACACGCATTGATTGTTCTATCAATATTTTACTCACTTAGTATCAGAACTGCACTCATAGCAACGACTATAATGGCAAATACCAGCAATTTTTTTATCATTAAAGTTAAAATTTTTTATTAATCATTTTAGCAAAAGTTTCAGCACCTAATGCCAGATTAGTGTTCCAATCATTGTTAGCATTTTCATCGGCATTATCTGATATATATTTAAAACATTTAAATTCTATATTTTCCAACATACAAACTTTAGCAATTGCATAAGCTTCCATATCAACAACATCAACTTCCATTTCAATTTTTTGATTAACGAAACTATCTCCTGTGCCACAAGAATAGCCACTGTCAGAAATTATTATTTCTTTAACTTTATCAAATGGTGTTTCGCCTAATTTAAAATCAAGACCTCTAACATCCATATCTCTTTGATAGAATTTTGTACATTCAACAATCCCTTTTAATTTAGTATTGATTGCACCAGCAGTTCCATAATTAACAATAATCTTAGGCTTATAAATTTGTATTAACTTAAGAGTATTGTATGCAGCATTAATTTTACCAACTCCTATGTGCTTAAAATAGTCTAAGCCAACAGTTTCTTCTTTTATCGCTGCAACGAATAATTTGTCCATAGATTTTTCTTATCAAAGATATAAATATATCAATATTATGAATTTAAAAGATTTTATTAGATCAATTCCTGATTATCCAAAAAAAGGAATTTTATTTAGAGATATTACAACTCTAATTAAAGATGAAAATGCTTTCAGAGAATGTATTGACCAGATAATAGAAAGATCAAAAAAATATAAAATTGATAAAATTGCTGCAATTGAGTCTAGAGGTTTTGTTTTTGCATCAGCAGTTTCTTATATTTTAAAAAAACCATTTATAATGCTTAGAAAAAAAAATAAATTACCAGCTGATGTTCATTCAATTGATTTCGAGCTTGAATATGGAACTGCTACAATTGAGGTTCACAAAGACTCAATAAACAAAGATGACTCTGTTCTGATAATAGATGATTTAATTGCAACGGGTGGTACTGCTGAAGCTGCTGCTAAACTTATAGAAATTTCAGGAGGTAATGTTGCAGCATTTATTTTTGCAATTAATCTTTATGATTTAGGGGGATCTAATAATTTAGCTATAAGAGGATACAAAATAGAAAACTTAATTGATTTTCCTGGTCACTAGTATTAAATTTGGGGTCTATACCAAGATTTTTTGCCAAGCATAGAATTAGCAAGTCCTAAAAATCTCATCATATAAATCTTTTTTTTAAATTTATTGAGAACTACAAAATAATAAAAAAATTTAATTATAGAAGTAGTCAGTGTAGGAATGCTCGTTAAAAAAGCTCTTAAATAACCAAAATGTTTTTTATTAAAATAAAATTTTGACCACATCCAATGCCAGTTTCGTGAAAATTCAATTTCCTTTTCATAAATAGGTGAATGAGATTTTCCTCCAAGGTGATTTATTTTTGCTTTTTTTGATATATATATTTTGTTGTTTTCTTTTTTTTTCCTTAAACACAAATCATCATTTTCTAAATAAAGAAAAAAATTCTCATCAAAAAAAAAATTATCTTGAAATTTATTTTTATTTATCAGCATTGCATATCCATCTACAGAGTCGACACTTAAAAACTCTACGTCATTATTTTGTAATTTCTTATTTTTAATCTTATAATTTGGATATTGAATATCATCAGATATTGGTGCTAAGATTGCATAATCATTATGCTTTGATGACAAAGTAATTAATTCATCAATAGTATTTTTATAAAATTTTACATCAGGATTAATCACAAAAGCGTAATCTGTTTTACATAATTTAATTCCAATATTATTTGCAGCACCCATACCCTTGTTTTCTTGAACAATAACTTTAATTTTTGAATTTTTTGTCTCAAGTTTTTCTTTAAGTTTTAGATCATTAGAATTTTCAATAATAATTATACTAGACTCTTTTGGTAAAGACTCGATGCATTCATGAATTACATGATCGCTTTTAAATGTAACAATAATAAATGTTAGGTTATTTAAACTTAAAGTCATTGTTGAAGTAAATTATTATATACTTACTATAACGTTTATTATAAATAAAATCATGCAGAATATTTTAGTAACTGGTGGACTTGGGTTTATAGGTAGTAATCTAATTGAGCTATTACTCCTTAAAAAATATAAAGTTATAAATCTAGATAAGGTTAGCTACTCATCAAATTTTTATAATACAAAAGAGTATCAAAAAAATAAGAATTACAAATTTATAAAATGTGATCTTAATAACAAAAATAAACTTAATAAAATTATTTTTAAACATAAACCCATTGGTATTTTTAATTTAGCAGCAGAAACTCATGTTGATAGATCAATAGATAGTCCTAAAAATTTTATTGACAGCAACATTATTGGTGTTTTTAATCTACTTGAAATATTTAGAAAATATTCGAAATTAAATAAAAAAAGTAAGTTAATTCATATTTCTACTGACGAAGTTTATGGTGATATATTAAAGGGGCGATCTCATGAAAACTTTCCTTATAAACCTAGTTCACCCTATGCCGCTAGCAAAGCAGCCTCAGATCATCTTGTAAGTTCATATGTAAGAACCTATAATATTCCCGCTGTAGTCACAAATTGTTCAAATAATTATGGGCCTAAGCAACACCCTGAAAAACTTATACCAAAATTAATTTATAATATTCTAAATAATAAAAGTTTGCCTATTTATGGAAATGGAAAAAATTCAAGAGAGTGGATATATGTGGAAGATCATTGTGAGGCATTAATAAAAGTTTTTCAAAAAGGTAAAATTGGTGAATTTTATAATATAGGTTCAATTAAAAATTTGAATAATCTTGAGATTTGTAAAGCCTTGATAAAAATTGCTAAACAAAATCATGTAATTGGTTCAAATGTTAAGATCAAATTTGTTAAGGATCGACCTGGTCACGACATAAGATATGCACTTGATAGTAAAAAAATATTAAAAACTTTGAGATGGAAGACAAAAGTTAATTTTAGCAAAGGTTTGAAGAAAACTTTTTTGTGGTACCTTCATAATAATATTTACTACAAATCTATATCTAAAAAGGATATTGTTAAAAGACTAGGTACAAAATGATTAAAAAAGGGATAATTTTAGCTGGAGGAATGGGAACAAGAATGAGTCCTCTTACAAAAGCTGTTAATAAACAACTTTTACCAATTTACGACAAGCCTCTTATCTTTTATCCACTCTCAATACTAATGTTGGCAAAAATTAAAGACATTTTAATTATTGTAAATAAAGGACAGTTAAATCAATATAAAAAACTAATTCCTAATGGCAACAATCTAGGAATTAAAATTACTTATGTAGAACAAGACAAACCCAGGGGATTACCTGATGCTTTTGTTTTAGGTGAAAAATTTATTGGTAAAGATAACGTTGCAATGATTTTAGGGGATAATTTTTTCTATGGCCAGAACCTAACTGCAAAATTACTAGAATGTGCAAAAATTAAAAATGGTGCTAAAGTTTTATTACATAGCGTTCAAACGCCCGAGTTATTTGGTGTTGCAAAAGTAGATAAAAACAACAAAATTATACAATTAAAAGAAAAGCCAAAAAAATTTATATCTAATAATGCTATAACAGGGCTATATTTTTTTGATAATAAAGTTGTACAATATTCAAAAGAACTAAAGCCTTCTAAAAGAGGTGAAGTTGAAATTATTGACCTTTTATTAAGATATAAAAAGAATAATAAATTATCAGCTGATTTTATTGGAAGAGGTGGTGCCTGGTTAGATACAGGTTCAATTGATGATTATTATAAAACAATTGCTTTTGTACAGGCAATTGAAAATAGACAAGGATTTAAAATTGCTTGCATTGAAGAAATTGCATTAAATAATAAATGGATAGGAAAAAAAGAAATTAATAAATCAATTAAATTTTATGGTAACTGCAATTATTCAAAATATCTTAAAAATTTAATTTAATGAAAAAAAAAATAGTTATCACGGGTGGTGAGGGAAGGTTTGCCCAAGTCTTAAAGAGAGATAATAAAAAATTAGATATACTTTATCCAAGTAAAAAAGAATTAAATATCTTAAATATTAATTCTATAAATAAATATTTAAAAAAAAATAAGCCAAAATATTTAATTCATGCAGCGGCTTTATCAAGACCAATGAATATTCATGACAGACAAATATCTAAAAGTATTGATTTAAACATAATAGGTACAGCCAATATAGTAAAAGTCTGCTCTGAACTAAAAATTAAACTTATTTATTTTTCAACTGGCTATGTTTATGAGGGAAAAATTGGCAATTATAAAGAAGTCGATCCTGTTTTACCTTTTAACAATTACGCATGGTCAAAACTTGGTGGTGAATGTGCGGTTACAATGTACAAGAATTCTTTGATATTAAGAATTACAATGTGTGAAAAACCCTTTTTACATAAATATGCTTTTAATGATATTAAGGCCAACTTTATTTTCCATGAAGAGGTTGTAAAAATAATACCTAAAATTTTAGATAAAATAGGAATAATAAATATTGGTGGCAAAATTCAATCGATTTATTCATTTGCTAAAAAAACTAATAAAAGTGTCAAAAAAAAATCTGGTAAAAAATTATTTCCAAAAAACGTTTCAATGAATGTTAGAAAATTAAATAAAATTATGAAATGGTAGCGGGAAGTGGGATCGAACCACTGACCTCAGGCTTATGAGTCCTGCGCTCTAACCAACTGAGCTACCCCGCCACTTAATTATTGGTGATTTATAATAGGTTTTTAATTTAGATCAATCAACTTTTGATCCGTGTATTTATTTTATGATTGTTAAAAGAGTTGAAAAAAGACCTAAAGATAAAATTACTGAACTATAAAAAATAATTTTTCTTTTATTTTCATTTTTCTTCTCAATTCTTACTCTGTTCAATAATTTATTGATATCAACTCTTCTCTTTTGGTTAATTTGTTCAACTGAAATAGCTTTTTTTTGATCATTTTTTTCACTGATATGTTTATTGTCGTGAAAATAGAACTTTTGCATAATTCATTAAAACATCAATTATTTAACCCAGCAACTAAAATTATAAAAATCTAGAACTTTTATCTTTAAGAGGAGTAATCTCTACCATGGCTGGGTATTTTTGTTTAGCAACCTCAATATATAGATCCATTTTAGAAAGCTCTTCATTAGTATGGTTTGAGGTTACATATCCAAAGGACAGGTTTTTTTTAAAATTAAAAGAATAATTACCTGAAGTTGTTCTGCCAATAATTTCATCTTTTAAATAAATTGGCTCTTCATGAAGTAATAAAGGATAACCCGGCTTACTATCTTTCAAGGACAACATAATAAATCTTCTGAATTGTTCTTGATCTTTTATTTTCAATAAACTTTCTTTACCAACAAAGCTGGTTTTTTTTTTATAGCTAATAGCAAAATTCAATCCTGCTTGATATTGATTTTCTTCTGGGGAAATATCATGCCCCCAATGTAAAAATCCACTCTCCATTCTCATGATATCCATTGCATGAGAACCACAATGTGATAAATTATGATTTTTTCCTTCTTCAATAATTAATTGATAAATTTCTTTAGCATCTTTATTTTCTATATAAAGTTCAAAACCTAATTCACCCACATAAGATAATCGTTGAGCCCAAACTTTTTTTGAATTAATTGTTATAAATTTTCCATAACCAAATTTAAATGTTTTATTACTAAAATCATCTTTTGAGATTTTTGTAATTAAGTTTCTACTTTTCGGTCCAAAAACTCCAAGACAAACTAGTTCATCTGTAATATCTTTTAATTCTAAAGTTGGTGATAAATGTTTTAAAATATGTGCCTTATCATGAGTTCTTGTTGCAGCTGAACTTATTATTCTAAAACAATCTTTATCAATACAAATAACAGTTAAATCAGTTTCAATACCTCCTGACTCATTTAACATTTGTGTGTAAGTTGCTCTTCCTATTTCGTTTTTAATATTTGCTGTACATATTCTTTGCAATTCACTATGTGCTTGCTCTCCTTTTATTTCATATTTTGAAAAAGGAGAGAGCTCAAACAGACCAACATTAGTAACTGTATTTTTAGTTTCAAATTCAACTGCAGGATACCAATTTTGATAGTCAAAACTATATTTGTATTCTGCTCTTTCTTTATTTCTTGCGTACCACATAGGTCTTTCGTACTCACCTGATACACCAAAGCACGCTCCCTCTTTTTTTAATTCCTCATGATACGGTATTAGTCTTTGATTTCTTGAAGTGTTATGCTGTTTGTAAGGCCAGTGCATCCCATATAAGTCACCAAGCGTTTCTGTTACTCTTTCCATAATAAATTTTTTAGATGAATGAAATTTTTGAAATCTTTTAATATCAAGTGAAAATAAGTCTTCATTCATATATCCATTAATCATCCATTCAGCTGTAACTCTACCCGCACCCCCTGAGCTTGCTATGCCTATGCTATTAAATCCACAACAAGTAAAAAGATTATTCACTTCTGGTGTTTCTCCTAAAAGGTATTGTGTATCAGGTGTAAAAGATTCAGGTCCTGAAAAAAATTTCCTAATACCAGCAGTTTCTAATATGGGTAACCTTTGAAATGATTTTTCTAGATAAGGTTCAAAGTGATCAAGGTCATCTGGAAACTCCCCAAATGAAAAGTCCTGTGGCACCACCCCTTTATCCTTAAAAGCAGGTTTTGCATTGGGTTCAAATATTCCAACTAACATTTTCCCAGCATCTTCTTTTAAATAAAGACAAGAATTATAGTCTCTTAAAACTGGTAAGTTTTTAGGCAATTTATCTAGTGGTTCTGTGATTATATAAAAGTGCTCATTTGGATATAATGGAATACTTACACCAATATCCTCTCCAATTTGTCTCGACCACATCCCAGTTGCAATTACAACGTATTCACAATCAATTTTGCCAAATTTAGTTTGAACACCAACAATTTTTTTGTCTTTAATTAATATTTTTTCAACCGGAGTTTTCTCAAATATTTGAGCCCCTTCCATCTTTGCAGCTTTAGCTAATACATTAGTAACTCCTATAGGGTCTGCCTGACCATCTTCAGGCATATACACTCCACCTAAAATGTCATCATCATTTATAACAGGATAGAGTTCTTTTATTCTTTGTTTATTAACGCTGTCAACATTGACATCAAATAATTGTGCAGCTGTTGCTTGTCTTAATAATTCTTGTAATCTTTCAGGTGTACTTGCAATTGTGATTGCTCCATTTTGCTTTAATCCAGTTGATAATCCAGTTTTTTTTTCTAATTCTTTATAAAGATTTAAGGAATATTTTCTAAGCCGTGTAATGGTAGCTGATGCCCCTAATTGACCCACAAGTCCTGCTGCATGCCAAGTAGTTCCTGAGGTTAACTGATCTCTTTCTAATAATATAGTGTCTTTCCAACCGTATTTTGCGAGATGGTAGGCGACCGAACAACCTGCAATCCCTCCTCCAATAACAACTACTTTTGATGATTTTGGTAATAAAGCAGACATTTATATTTAAACAATATTAAAATTTTTAAATACAAACAACTAAATGTTAATGTTCGGCTCTAAATTTAGAGTGACAAGATTTACAACTACTCCACATATATTTTCCAAGTGTTGCTTTCACATCTTCCGCTTCATCAATAGCAGTCGTTAACTCAATCATATTGCTTGAAGCTTTTGTCATTAATAAATTAAATTCATCTTTATTTTCCCAAATAGCTGGCAAAGCTTCTGTTTTAAATCCTACTTTTGAGTTTTCAGGAAAAAGATCTAATAATCTTGTATAATTATCACTCATTTCAATCATTAGTTTTTTTGCTTCATCTAAATTTCCATTAGAAGCAAGACCTTGGACTCTTTTGGCAGTTTTGTAATTTTTACTAAAAATAGTTTTTCTTTCTTTAATAATCTCTTCAACTGTTTGTTCAGAAAAAGCACTAAAACTATAAAATAAAATAAAGATAAAAAATAAAGTATTTTTAATTATTGTCATAATATGCTTAATTTAATCATGTCTTTATTAAATAATAAATCAAATTATGGATTACTCAGCAAATTATTCCATTGGCTAACTGCCGCAGGATTAGTAGTTCAAATACCACTAGGCTTTTATTTGGTAGATTTAGACTTTGATCAAACTAGAGTTGATATAGAAAATTATCATATATTATTTGGATTAATCATTTTTTATGCAACTCTGATAAGACTGATCTTTAAACTATTGTCACCTTCACCAAATTTTAATGATAATGCTTTTCCTGGTCAAAAAATTTTAGCAAATTTGAACCACTTTTTTTTATACTTAGCTTTATTAACAATAACCATATCAGGTATCTTAAAAAAACTATTTAATGGTGAAAGCTTAGTTATTTTTTTTAAAGAAATTAATTTAACTTATAATTATGAGTTTTCTGAGCAGTTTTATTCAATTCATATATTGGCAAACTACATTCTAATTGGATTAATAAGTCTTCATATTTTAGCGGTATTGTTTCATAAATTTTTTTTAAAAGAAAATATTTTAAAGAGAATTCTTTAAACTTTTGAAAATATTATACATTTGAGTTTATCGTTAAATGAAATATTTTTTTTATATTTAAGATCAACCTCCTTAATGCCATTGGAAATTTGAAATGAGCTAAACTTTAATAAAGTTGATATATAACGTTGTTTTATCATCTTTAAGTAAATGCTTTTTTTAATATTAACCTTAAAATTAAATTTGGTGAGCTTTTTTTTAATATCAAGTTGAAGTAGTTTTTTCCAAATAAGATTATCTCTTTTAAACGATTGCTTAAGTTTTTGCTTCATTAAAAAAAAAGTAGGTATTTCATTATTTTTTGTATCTAAAGTTAAAATCAAAATAATTCCTCCAACTTTTAAACTAGAGTATGAGTAAGTTAAGACTTTCTTAATATCCTTCAAATTAAAAAAATGAATAGTTTGTTTAATTAATATTAAATCAAATTTCTTTTTATTATCTTTAAGGTATTTAATTGCATTTGTTTTTTTAAAAGTAATTCTTTTGTCAAAATCTTTGTGATTTTCAATATCAAGTCCAATGGGCTTGTTTATTAATTTGAGTTTAGAGGACAATGAGCCCGTTATCTTACCCCGGCCACAACCAATATCTAGAATTTTTGAGTGTTTAGTCAGTTTCTTTTGTTTTAATAAAAAATTAATAAAGGATTGAATATATTTTGTAGAAGAAATCCAAGTTTTGTTGTCCCAATTTTTAATCCTTAGCATCATTCAATTTAAAACATTTTAACTTTTATTTAAATAACGTATTAGTTAGGCATGATTAAAAAGTTACATATATTTCTTGGCGCAACTGTTGCAGATGCAGCATCACGACCTTTGCATTGGGTCTATGATGAAAAAAAACTAAAATCTTATATTAATGGAAAAAAGAATATTGCCTTCTTTAGGCAAAATAGATCTCCATTCTATTCTATTAAAACTGGAGAAGTTTCTGGTTACAACGATGTAGGTCAAGTAATGTTTAAAACATTAACAAAAACTACTAATCACAAAGAAGTCATTAAACTTTTTAAGAAGAACATTGTCAAAAATTTTGGGCTAGGCTCAAGATATTGGAAAAATTTATCCTTAAGAAAAAAATATAAAAAGATTAAATGGAAAACAGCCATGAAAGGTCCATGGATCCATCAAAATATTTTAGAAACTATCAAAAATATTAAACTAAAAAAAACAATCACGGGTGGGACTAAAGTTAACGAGTCAGATGGTTATTGTGCAAGTCTACCCTTTTATTTTTCAAACAATTCTGACCAAAAAACAAAACAAATTATAAGAACAGTTGCTAATGGCAAAATCAGTGAGCGATTTGCTTTAGCAAAACTTAAGATTATTGATTTAGCTGATAAAGGAGACAGGGATCCAGTTAATAGTTTTTTAAGAAAAAATATAAAAAATAAATATTTTAAAAATGTTATTGAAAACATCAAAAAAGTTAAAAGAATTAAGTCAAAACCTCACAATTTTGTTGTAAAGAAATTTGGTAAAGCATGTAGTTATCCAGGCACTTTTAATGGTTCAATACATGCAATTATTACTTCTAAAAATTTTAAAACAGCGGTTATTAAAACAATTAAAGCCGGTGGATGTAATTGTTCTCGTGCTAATTTTGTTGGTGCTTACTTTGCAGCTCACAAAGGCTTAAAAGGTATTCCTCAAGATTGGATTAAAAAAACTAATCCTGCCAAATCTATACTAAAATTTATTGCTTAAATGCAAAACCCTTCAATTAAATATATTTTAAAGTTATCTATACCGATTTTTTTTGCAAACTTAGCTATTCCACTTGTTGGCATTATTGATACTGGTTTAATGGGTAATCTTGGTAACTTGTCATATTTATCAGCAACTTCAGTGGCTGCTAATTTATTTTCGATGATTTTTTGGAGCTTCGGTTTTTTAAGAATGGGAACTGTTGGTTTAGTTTCACAAGCTTATGGTAAAGGAGATTACTCAGAAATATTTAATATTGTTGTTCGAAATTTAGTTTTTGTTTTACTTATTTCATTGATCTTAATTTTATTACAAAGTCATATATTCAATCTAAGTGTAGGTATTTTTAATTTATCAGACACAACTAAGCAATTTTATCAGGATTACTTTCAAATAAGAATTTATTCAGCACCTGGTGAATTAACACTTTACATTATAACTGGTTTATTTGTTGGATTACAGAAGACTAATACCTCGAGTTTGGCCGTTGGTCTTTTTTCAATTCTAAATATAATTTTCAGTATTATTTTAGTTTCAGCATTTGATTTAAATATCAAAGGGGTTGCTTATGGGACTTTATTTTCAGCACTTTTAATATCTACAACTTTTCTAGGTTATACATTTTGGTATCTAAATAAAATGTCTAAAATTAATGTTAACATTAATAAATTAATAGATCTTAATAAACTTAAAAATATTTTTAACATTAATCTAAACATATTTATTAGAACTATATTGTTGACCTTTTCATTTTTTTGGTTCACTTATCTTGGCAGTCAAATTGGTGAAGACTATATTGCTGCAAATGCCATCTTGATTAACCTAGTCTTTTTGTCTGCTTTCATTCTTGATGCTTACGCGTTTTCAACTGAAGGTATGGTTGGATATTCTTTGGGTAAAAAAGATTTAAGCTTGTTTAAAAAGATTGTTAAAAACTCTTTTATTTTAAGTACACTTACTGGATTAATTATTTCAATAATTTATTTTTTTATTAACAATTACGTCATTACATTAATGTCTGATATTGAAAGTATTAGAAATCTAAGTTCATCTTATGCAATATGGCTTATATTTATGCCTTTAATTTCATCATTTTGTTATCAGTTTGATGGAATATTTATTGGTGCATCACAAACAAAAGAACTGCGAAATGCTATGGTTTTTTCTGTATTTTCTTATTTATTAATGTCTTTATATTTAACAAAGTTAATGGGCAATACGGGTGTCTGGATATCTTTAAGTTTATTCATGGTGTTAAGGGCCTTATCTTTGTTTTATTATCTAGACAAAATTTATTTAAGATTTCGTACTGGGAAATAAATTCAACTAGCTCTAATAAGATGCTATTATAGATTAATGTTATTTAGACAACTATTTGATAAAACCTCAAGCACATTTACGTATCTGATTGCTTCCGCAAAAGGAAGGGAAGCACTTATTATTGATCCTGTACTAGAAAATGTTGAACAATACATTAAACTTCTTAATGAACTAAATTTAAAGTTAGTAAAAGTAATCGATACCCACATCCATGCTGACCATATCTCAGGTATTGCAGAACTAAGAGATAAAACAAATTGTGTTACCGTAATGGGCGACAAAACTCCTGCTGATGTTGTTGCAATGCAGGTAGCTGATGAAGAAAAAATTCAAATAGATGGTTTGGAATTACAAGCTATTTACACACCTGGCCACACAATTGAAAGTTTTAGCTTCTTAATGGATGACAGAGTCTTTACTGGTGATACTTTATTAATTAGGGGCACAGGTAGAACTGATTTTCAAAATGGTAATCCAAGAGATTCTTACAATTCAATTTTCAATAAGCTTTTAAAACTTCCAGACGAAACATTGGTTTATCCAGCTCATGATTATAAAGGAGAAATGGTCAGCACTATAATTGAAGAAAAAAAGTTCAATCCAAGACTGCAAGTAAGTTCTGCTGATCAATATATTGAAATTATGAATAATTTAAATTTACCTAATCCTAGTATGATGGATGTGGCAGTTCCCAGTAATTTAGAATTAGGAATAAATTTTAATAAACAAAAAGTAAACAATGGTATTGAACCTGAAAAATTTAATGAAATAAAAAAAGATGAACAGTCTGTTCTAATTGATCTTAGAGAACAAAATGAAATTGATAAAGAGGGTATGATTAAAAATAGTTTAGTAGTGCGCTTTCCAGAAATAAATGAATATCTTCATAAAAATAAAGATATGCTCAAGAATAAAAGAATTTTATTTTATTGTGCTCATGGCCACAGATCTACACTAGCTGTTCAGCTATCTAAATCTTATCAATTTACTAATTGCTTTCATTTAATAGGTGGGCTTAAAAATTGGAAAAAAGAGGGTTTGGAATTATAAAATTATTATTAATAACTCAACTTCAAATTTAATCTTTTAAATTTATTTCGAAAACTAAAAAATAATTTATTATGATTACCAGTATCTTTTTTTATCGTTTGTTGCCACAAATGAACCATTTCATGAGATAAAGTATTTAGAAATTCCATTTTATTTTTATACTTTGGCATCATCTCAAGTACAAAAAAATTTGTCCCTTTTCTGTATGAAATATATTCAACACATTGACCTGAGCCTCTTACTATTCTTTTAATCTTTACGTCATTAAAGGGGTTTAATTCATTTTTGAACAATGATTTATTGAAAATTTTAAAGTAATTTCTAATATCTTTAAAATTTGTAATATATTTTTTTTGACAGTCAGCTGTATCTCTTAGAATTCTTTTCTTTGTTCTAATGATGTAATTATCCTTAGTTGTTTTTTTCTTCATATTTTTTAATGTAAATTAACCTTAAACAAAGGCTATTGTTCGCATATCTATTCCTAAAATAGGAATTTACAAGATAATAAAATGATTAAAAATTGAGTATTTTTTGTAAGCTATTATGAGTTGCTTGCAGATTTTATAGCTAAGTAGATCTTTTCCTTGCTTGTCTGTCCGATGCTACGGTAGATTTCTTTGTTGTTTTGATAGATCGCAATTGTAGTCCAATAATCAATACCAAGTTGTTTAGCTATAGCTTTATCTTTTTCTTGCTCAAAACTTAAAAAAATAATGTTCTTAAATTCTTTTTCAGCTTCATCTAATATTTTTATTTGAGCTTTACAAGTAGTACAAAATTCATTCCAAGAATTAACAACTACAATCTTGCCCTCCAATTGTGCTTTTTGAAAAATATCATTGTTAAATGTTGTGCTGTTATCAACCGCAAAACTTTTTAATGATATTAAGGTAAAAATTATTATTAATACTTTTTTCATATTTGTAATATATATCTTGCAAAATTGATTAACAAGATTTGTTTTATTTAATAGCTCCAATTTGTTTTTGTCTAGTGATTATAATTAAACCACTTACTATTATTATGAATGCTCCAATATAGCTATTTGAAGATGGAATTTCATCAAATAAAAAATATCCATAAATTATACCCCATATAATCACTGAGTATCTAAAAGTTGATGTAACAGATACAAGTGCAACTTTAATTGTAGCTATTGAAAAAATATATCCCATTGCTAAAAAAAAAGCAGAAATAAATAATATAAAAACATCTTTTAAAGTAAAATCATAAAATTTATAAATACTTAAAAGACCAAAAAAAATTGTAACAACAAAACAAGTCATGAAAGCAGTTTGTAGACTATGATAATCTTTCTTAAATTGTTTAGTATACATGTCACGTATAGAAAGCATTACTGCAGCTAGTATTGGAAAAATAAAATAGTATCCAAATTCTAATTTTCCAGGATTTATAACAATAACAACACCAATAAAGCCTAAGATGACTGCACTCCATCTCTTCCATCTAACTCTTTCATTTAAAAAAATAGCACCAAATGCTGTAAGTAAAATTGGTGCCATACTTAATAGAATATAAACTTTAGCAAATGGCAATAAAGCAACTCCAATAAAAAAAAATAATGCTGCAAAGGCCTCTAGTAAACCTCTTATCGTTAATTCTTTAGAGCTAAAAATTAGACCTAAATTTAGTTGCTTCTTTAAATAAAGAAATAACAGAATAAAAAGCAATGTAAAAATTCCTCTAATAAAAATAATTTGATTTAAAACAAATATTTCATCGTAGTGTTCATAAATATTCTTAACAAAAGCATCATTAGTTGCGAAAGAAAATTGGCATAAAAGCATATAAAATATGCCTAATAATTCATTATTCATTTTGATTTTTGAGAACATTAAGCGCTAGTTATATGCTTTTTTATTGGTAATATACAAAAATCAAGAACCAATAAAAGGCAAGTCCAACTAGAATGGTTGCAATAATACTTTTACTAAAATATCCAATAATTATCGCAATTATAGCTGCCAGTATCTTAGGATTACTATCAATATCTATAGATCCTGTGGCATCAAGAAATATAGGAGGAAATATTATTGCTGGAAAAATGGCTGATGGAACGTAAGTTAAAACTTTTTTTGTCTTTTCATTTAAGATGTCTTTCTTTAAGAAAAAAATCATAGAAAATCTTGTTAAGTAAGTCAAAATTCCACAATAAATAATTGTTGTCCAATGCATTATTTTTTCTTCTGTTCAATTAATGTTATTATGGTGGCAACCAATAAGGCTGATAGTGTTGCTACAATAATATAAGCTTGAAATGGTATTGTATTGTACCCAATAGTTGCAACAATTCCTGACACTAACATTACAATTATATTTTTATACTTTCTAAAATCATTAATTAACAAAGCCAAAAATGTTAAAGAAATAGTAAAACTTAAACCTAACTCTTCAGGTACTACTGATCCAAGAACTATACCTAAAATTGTTGATATCTGCCAAATAGTCCAACAGGTAAAACCAGCTCCTAATAAATGGTAGTGTTTAAATTTATTTTCTTTATTTTTTTTAAAATAAATGTTTGAGACAGCAAAAGCTTGATCAATTAATACATAGGATAGTATAATTTTCCATCTAAGTTTTAAGTGAAAAAGGTATTCAGAAAAAACCGCACCATATAGTAAATGTCTAGAGTTTACTGCAGTAACTGATGTGATTGTAACGAATGATGATGCGCCGCCAGAAAATAATTGTAATAAAACAATTTGAGAAGCTCCACCAAAAATTATAATAGACATACCGAATGTCATATACGCACTCAGACCCAACTCCATACCAATAACACCGTATATAATTCCAAATGGAACCACGGGTATCATTAAAGGACTTACATCGATAATCCCTTTAGATAATGTTTTAAATCTATTATTCATTTTAATTTAGGATTTTGTATTAGAAACAGACTATATGATCAATATGAATAGGTCTCTTTATACCAAATTTTTCTTCAATTTCGTGTTGGTGAATATGGTGGGAATGAACAAATACAGAAATTAACTTATCACTGCTAGTTTTAAGTGTGTAAATAAAGTTTGTTCCTCTAAATTTTCTATCAACAACTTTTAATTTTAAATCACTTAGGTCATCGTGCTCAAGATCCTCTGGTTGTAATAAAAGTTTAACATTAGAACCTTTTGGATAATGTTTTATAAAATCACCAGTAATTTTTCCTAAATCATTACTTTCTAAACTATTTTCTCCTGTAACTTTTGCTTCAATCAAAGTTCCTCTATTTAAAAAATTAACAACTTCAATTGAATTAGGAAAGTGGTAAATATTATAAGGATCATCATATTGCTTTAAATGACCATCTAATATAATTCCACACTTATTTCCCAAATAAAAAGCCTCGTAAGAGTCGTGTGTTACAATAATTGTAGTGATTTTTTGTTCTGTAAGAATTTGTTTTAACCTAACTTGAATTTCTTCTTTAAAGTTTTGATCAACATTTGAAAGTGGTTCATCTAGAAGTAATAGGTCGGGATTTGACAATAACGATCGAGCAAGTGAAGCTCTTTGTGCTTCGCCAGAACTAATTTGATGAGGAAACTTATCTTTTATATTTTCAATATGAAGTAGTTTAATAATATCGTTGATTTCTAAACCTTTTTTCTTGTTTTTATTTCTCTCTGCACCAAATTTTATATTATCAAAAACATTATAATGAGGAAAAAGTGAATTATCCTGAAATGCCATTGCTATATTTCTATCTTCTGGTTCAACTTGGATTTCCTTCGAGGAAAGAATTCTATCCTTAAGAGTAATTGTGCCAGAATTATTTTTTTCAAGACCTGCAATAGTTCTGAGTATTGTTGTTTTTCCAATACCTGATGGACCTAGTAAACAAACAATGTCTCCTTGATTTTCAATTGTTAACGAAACATTATTAATTTTATTTTGAGAACTTGCTGAAAAAGTTACGTTGTTAATTTCTAAAAAATTTTTTTTCATATTTTTATTCTTTAAGAATATACCTAGATGTAATTAAAATAAAAAAACTTGCAATAATTATCAGTATTAAAGAAGGCGCAGCTGCAGCCTCCAATAAATCTTGGGAAGCAAAAAGATAGGCTTTAGTTGCAAAAGTTTCAAAGTTAAATGGTCTTAAAATAAGTGTAATTGGTAGTTCTTTAATAATTTCAATAGTAAGTAAAATTGAAACTAGAAAAATTGAGTTCTTTAAATAAGGTACATGAATATTTTTAAATGTTTTAAATTTCGAATATCCTAATAAATAAGCTCCCTCATCAATAGAATAATTTATCTTGGCATAACCAGATTTAATTCCATTATTTGCTAAAGAATAAAATCTAATAAAATAAACTAAAACTAATCCTAAAGTAGATCCAATAAAAAAAGATTTAATTGAACCCATTTCAAAATAATTAATAATGTTGCTATCCATCCATGAAATAAAAGTGATAAAAGCTACTGCCAGTATAATTCCTGGGATTGCATATCCAGATATAGATATAATATTTAATATTTGGAGTAATTTACTTTTAGAAACTCTATTTCCATAGTTAGATATAAAAGCTAGTATAATTAAAAAAAAGCTAGATATAATTACTAAATTAATAGTGTTTAAAAATAGTTTAAAGACATCTAGATTTTCAAGATGTTGTGGAAAAATAATTGTCCAATAAAGCATTTGAGTGACTGGAAATAAAAAACTGATTAAAAAAATAGTAAAACAAAAAATAAATGCCAAGAAGGATTTATAACCATTAAGCTTTATTAATGTTTTTGTTCTATGGCCACCTTTTGATGATGTGTGATATTGAGCTTTTTTTCTAGATAGATTTTCTATAACAAAAAGTCCAAGTATAAAAATTAACAAGTAAGATGATAACCTGTTTGCTAAAGTAAGATCGTCAAAAGATATCCATGCATTATAAATACCTGTTGTTAAAGTCGACACTCCAAAAAATGAAACAGAACCAAAATCTGATAAGGTCTCCATCGCAACCAACGAAAGGCCAGCAACTATTGCAGGTCTTGCTGAAGGTAAGATTATCTTAAAAAATGATTTTTGCTTAGAAAAGCCAAGGTTTTTACCAAGTTCTATTAAGTTTTGTGACTGATAATGAAATGATGCTCTAGTTAATACGTAAATATAACCAAATAACGAAAATGATATTGAAATTATTGCGCCTAACATTCCATCAAACTTTGGAATATGAGCGTTGTAATTTCCCTCGCCCAATAAGTTTTTTAAAATTGAAAAAGCCGTTCCATAGTTTTCAAAAAAAGCAGTTAATGAATATGCATAAATATAGGCTGGTACTGCAAAAGATAGGATTAAAGCCCATTTAAAGAAATTAACACCAGGAAATTTATAAAATGAAACTAAATAAGCACAACCAACTCCTATAATAAAAGTTAAGGTTAAAACACCTGTCAAAAGTATTAATGAATTATAAATATAATCTAAAAGAAAAGTATTTTTTAAAACTGTTACATAGCCTCCAGTTGTTTCAAAGAAACTACTGAATACAGTTATAATGGGTACAGCTACAATTATGGATATGACAAAAGAACTAAAATACCAAATGTTAATCTTATTACCCATTTTTTAACAACGCACTAATAACATCAAGCAGGGTAATTAACTTAATATTAAAAGCGCGCTGTGTTATAACCTCTTTATTTCCACTTCGCGTTAAGCATTATCTCTAATGCGATAGCTTGATTTTTTCCGTAATTAGCTACTTTAGTTTTAAGGTCTTGTTTAAAATTAAACCCCATTTGTGTAATTAATCCATGAGGCTCAACACCTTCAATCATTGGATATTCATACGTATTATTAACAATATGTTGTTGAGCATCTTTAGTTAATAAAAACTCTAACAGTTTAATTGCGTTATCTTTATTTGGAGCATATTTTAATATTCCACCTCCACTAATATTCATATGTGTTCCTCTATCACCCTGATTTGGGAAAAATGGTAATACTTTTTTTGCAGCCTCTTGTTGCTCTGCACCTTTACTACCAGAAAGCATAAGTGCGTAATAATAAGTATTTGCAACAGCAATATCAGCTTCGCCAGCTGCTACAGCTAAAATCTGAGCTCTATCATTTCCCTTTGAGTCTCTAGCCATATTCTTAACCAAATTTTCTGCCCAAATAGTAGTTCTCTCTTTTCCATTATTATCTATTAATGAAGCTACTAGAGATTGATTATAAATATTATTAGATTGTCTTATAACAATTCTACCTTTCCACTTAGGATCAGCAAGACCTTCATAAGTCAATCCATTAAGATCATTGTCACTTACTCTCTCTGGAGAGTAATAAATTATTCGTGCTCTTTTAGCTATTCCTGTCCAATTTTTAGATCTAAAGTTTGCCGGTACTGCAGATTTAATTGCTGGCGACATAGAGTTTTGAAACATCCCTTTTAAATCGAAAAGTCCTAACTTTCCAGCATCAGCTGTAATATAAAGATCAGCTTTTGAATCTTTTCCTTCTTCTATAATTCTTTTTTGAAGAGATTTATCTTTGCCGGATATGACATTCACTTTAATTCCAGTTTGAGATGTAAATTTATTGTAAAGCTGGATATCTGAATCGTAATGTCTTGCACTAAAAACATTAACTTCATTAGCTAATGTCATGCTTTTAAAAAAACTCAAGGTTAATATAATAAGTATAATTTTTTTCATTTTTTCCTTTATTTTTTACCCTTGATTAGTTTAGAATGCTTATTATTAACATTGCGAATGATTATCAATCGCATTTATTGACGCAGTTTACAATGGTTAATTAAGTTAATATCCGGATAAGCAGATTACTTAGGAAAGACATGAATGCATAAAACCCTATAAAGAAATTGCAGTACATTATTGAGACAGCCCGGTTTCTAACTCTTCTTTTTCTTACAAATGGCTTATCATCAAGGTCTGAAACATCTCTTTCTCCAATTACTTGATAGTCATATGACCAACGCCATACAGAATTACCAAAACGTTCATCTGTATTATTGTAATAGATAATCCAAGCAACAATGTATCTGTGAGAAATATAGAGAATAATTAAAAGTAAACTACTTATAAACATCCAAATATATAATCATATTTAGAAAGCTTATTAAAGACTAATTAAAACTGTTCAGATTCTGTTGATCCTGCCATAGCTGTTGTAGAGCTTTTTCCACTACTTATAGTATTTGAAACTGCATCAAAATAAGATGTTCCAACTTCTCTTTGATGTTTAACACTTGTGTAACCATCTTTTTCTCTAGCAAATTCAAGCTCTTGGATTTTAGAATAAGCAGTCATTCCTTCTGTTTTATATTTTTCAGCAAGTTCAAAAATTGCAATATTTTGAGTATGAAATCCTGCAAGAGTTATAAACTGGAATTTATATCCCATCTCACTAATTTTTTGCTGAAATGTTGCAATCTCAGCATCTGATAAATGTTTTTTCCAATTGAACGAGGGAGAGCAGTTGTAAGCCAACAATTTACCAGGAAACTTTTCATGAATTGCATCCGCAAACTTTTTTGCTTCTTCTAAGTTTGGTGTTGCAGTTTCACACCAGATTAAATCTGAATAAGGAGCATAAGCTAAACCCCTTGAGATTGCTTGATCAATTCCATGTTTAACATAATAAAAGCCTTCTGGTGACCTTTCACCAGTTAAAAATGGTTTATCATTTTCATCAAAATCATTAGTGATTAATTTTGCAGCATTTGCATCTGTTCTTGCTAGAATTATTAATGGTACATCTGCAATATCTGCAGCTAGTCTTGCAGCTTTTAAGTTTTTAATCATAGTGCCAGTTGGAACTAAAACTTTTCCACCCATATGGCCACATTTTTTTTCACTAGCTAATTGATCTTCAAAGTGAACACCAGCTGCACCTGCTTTAATGAATTTTTTTGTTAACTCAAAAACATTTAATGGACCACCAAATCCTGCTTCACCATCTGCAATAATTGGTAGCATATAATCTGTTCTATCTTTTGATTTCATATCACCATCTTGTAATTCCATATGTTGAATTTGATCTGCTCTTATTAGAGCATTGTTCATCGACTCAACTAATTTTGGTGCACTATCATATGGGTATAAAGACTGATCAGGATACATTTCGCCAGCAGTATTTGCATCAGCTGCTACTTGCCATCCACTTAAATAAATTGCTTTTAATCCAGCTTTAGCGTGTTGGACAGCATGATTTCCAGAGAGTGAACCCAATGTATTAATATAATTTTCTGAATTCAATAAATCCCATAATTTTTTAGATTGGTGTTTGCACATAGAATATTCAATTTTAATTGAACCTCTTAATCTCTCAACTTCTTCTGGGGTGTAGTCTCTTTTTATTCCTAAAAATCTTTTTAAATCGTATGAAACTTTAGCTTCTGAGCTCATAGGTAAGTCTTTCTAAATTATGTATTAAGAAAATTAAATTGTGTCTAAATTAACAGTAATAGGATTTATTTTTTTTCACTAAATTCTTGAGTGAATTCATTCATCCCACTAGAACCCCAATCACAATGATCGTCTCTTAGGTAAACACCTGATTGACTAAATTGATTCTGATTGTTGTTTTCGTTAATTTCTCTTTGATTTTCTTGTTTTTTATTTGTGTTTTTATTGTTCATGTAAACTTTATAATTTACAAAATTTACAAAATCTAATTAAATCGATAAAAACCTTGTAAAACAAAGAAATTTGTTGTAAATTAAAATTTACAAAATTTACAAATAGAAATTATGAGTCAAATTGATTTAAAAATTGGTCCTAAAATAAAGGCTTTTAGACGACAGTTAGGACTACAAGCTAATAAACTTTCGGAAGATCTGGGTATTTCTCCAAGTTATTTAAATTTAATTGAAAGCGGAAAAAGAAAAATAGATGGAGATTTGCTGCTTAAGGTTTGTGAAAAATTAAATATTCAGCTCTCAGACTTAACATCAAAAACAGATGTTAACTTAGAAAATACTATTTCAGAAATTTTAGATGATAAATTGTTTGAAGACCTAGATATTCTTGGTCCTGAAGTTAAAGACCTTGTTGGAACAAATCCTAAGATTGGTAGAGCTCTTGTGAGATTAGGAGATATTCTTAAAAAGAAAGATCATGAGCTAATTAATAAAATAGAAAAAATATCAGGTAAGATAGTTGATAATAGAAAAAACTCTTTTCCAGGAGAAGTAATATCTGATTTTCTTCAAGAACATAAAAACTATTTTCCAAAATTAGAAGAGTTTGCAAATAAAGTTTTTGATAAAATTCAAAAAAATAACAGAACTCGATATATTTCTTTATGTGAATATTTAAATAAAGAATATTCAATTACAGTTAAAGATATTTTACCAGAAGAGGGAAAGCCTTTTTCTAAAATTTATAATAAAAATAAAAAAGAACTCTTATTAAGTGATTATAGTTCTTTGGAGACAAAAAAACTTCATGCAGCAGCTCAGATTGCACAAGAAGGTGCAATGAAAGATATTGATAATTATCTATCTAAATTTTCTTTTCCTTCAGAAGAATCAAAACAATTGACTAAAGTTGCTTTATTAAATTATTGTGGTGCAGCAATTTTAATGCCTTACAAACCTTTTCATACTGAATGTAAAAAATTGAAATATGATTTAGAGCTATTACAAAATACATTTGCAACTTCTTTTGAACAAGTTGCTCACCGTGTAACATGCTTACAAGATCCAAAATTACCTGGAATTCCTTTTCACATGCTTAGAGTTGACATGGCAGGAAATATCTCAAAAAGATTTTCTTTATCAGGAATTGATATACCAAGATATGGTGGTGCATGTCCTAGATGGAATGTTTATTCGGCATTTACTCGACCAGGTGTAATTCAAGCAGCTGTTAGTAAAATGACTAATGGTGAAAAATATGTTTGTATCGCAAGAACTGTGGAAAAAGGTGTTGGAAGATATGGTCGATCAAAAAGTATATTATCAATTGGTCTTGGCTGTGACGCAAAGTATGCAAAAGACTTTGTGTACACTGAAAATATTAATGTTAGTGATAAAACTACTGAAATTCCTATCGGTGTATCTTGCAGAACTTGTGATAGATTGGATTGTTCGCAAAGAGCCTTTCCTCCGTTACATAAAAAATTTGATGTAGATATTAATTCTAGAGGCGTCTCAGTATATGTAAACGATAAGTCTAGTTAATTAAGACTTCCAATCACCAATTTTACTGAACAGAAAATTTCTAAATGCTGTAATTCTTGCTGTATTTTTAAGTGATTGCGGATAAACAAAATGTGCTTCGGTAATTGGACCTTCTGAGCTAGGAAGAACTTTAATTACATTTGTCGAATTTGTAACTAAGTATTCTGGTAAAGCTGCTAGTCCAACTCCAGTTTCAACAGCAAGTAATAGACCCATAACACTATTTACTTTCATTATAGATTTCCTTTTTTTTCCATCTTTAATACCAAGTTTTAATGCCCAATCAGGATTATATACTGGTGATGGAGCACCTTTTCCAAACGAAATAAATCTATGTTTGTTTAAATCATTAATTGTTTTGGGCATCCCATGTTTTTCTAAATATTTATAAGAACCATAAATATAATACTTAATATCAACTAATTTTTTTTGAATATAATTAAGCTGCTTAGGTCTTCTCATGAAAATTCCAATATCAGCTTGTCTAGTACTTAGATCAAGTTCCTTATCATCAAAGATTAATTCAATTTCAATTTCTGGATTTAAAGTCATAAATTCTTGAATTCTTGGAGTTAGCCAGTGAGTCCCGAAGCTTCTAACAGTTGTAATTGTTAGTTTGCCAGTTGGTTTATTTTTTTGATCACCTAACGTAGATTCAACTTCTTTTAGTTTACTAATTACATCATGAGCTGTTTTAAACACATATTCACCATTTTCAGTTAATGTAAGACCTCTTGCGTGTCTTTCAAAGAGCTGTACTTTTAGATCCTGTTCTAAAGATTGAATTTGTCTACTTATTGCAGACTGACTAAGGTTTAAGTTTATTGTTGCGTTAGTAAAGCTTCCAGCTTCTGCAACTGCATGAAAAATTTTTAATTTATCCCAGTCCATTATTTATTTACATCAACAATATATCTTCCGGATGTTTCACCTTTTAACATTTTTGGATATATGTCTATTAAATCCACCAAACTTATTGTCTTTATTGATTTTTCTAATTGTTCAAAGTCAATAATATTTTTAACTTCGTTCCAAACAAATTCTCTTCTCTTTATTGATGCTGTAACAGAGTTTATTCCCCAAAGTTTAACACCTCTTATAATAAAAGGCATAACTGTAGTATTTAGTTTATAATCAGACGCATTTCCACAAGCTGCAACAATTCCATTATCTCTAGTTTGTGCTAATGCATTAGCAAGTATTTTACCACCAACGGTATCAACAACACCGTCCCATAACCCTTTATCTAATGGCCTTGGATCTTTATCTAGATCTGCTTTATTTATTATATTTTTTGCACCTAACGTTCTTAAGTATTCTTCATTTTCAGATTTTCCAGTAACAGCCGTAACATCATAACCAAATTTATTTAAAATCATTACCGCAATACTTCCAACGCCTCCAGATGCACCGGTTACTAGAACATCTTTTACTTTTTCTCCTAATAAAAGTTCTTCTCTAGCTTTGATTGCAAAAGAACATAGTAAAGCTGTAAGACCTGCTGTGCCTAAAATCATTGCTTGTTTAGATGTTACATCTTTTGGTTTTTTAACCAAATAATCACCGTTAACTTTTGCAAGCTGAGAATAGCCACCAAAATAAATTTCTCCTACTCTCCAACCTGTTAGAATTACCTCATCTCCTTTTACAAACTTTGAGTTATCACTTTCTATAACAGTACCTGCAAAATCAATACCAGGAATATGTGGAAATTCTTTTACTAGTTTTGCACCATTATTTAAAATAAGCGCATCTTTATAATTTAAATCTGAATAATCTACTTTAACAGTAACATCTCCATGTTTTAAAAATGATTTCTCAATTGACTTTACTTCTCTAGTAAAATTTTCACCTTCTTGATTGAGAATTAATGCTTTAAAATTATCTGACATACTTTTCCTCCTTGGGAAAGTTACTTACTAATAAATCTTAGATATCTATTTTGAATACTTAAATCTTTTTTAAATTCCCCTAAAAAATAATTTGTAACAGTTGTTGCATTTTCTTTTTTAATACCCCTCATTGTCATACATTGATGTGCAGCGTCAATTGTTACTGCAACTCCTTTTGCATCTAATGAAGTCATTAAAGCTTGTGCAACTTGCATTGTAAGTCTCTCTTGAGTTTGCAATCTTTTTGAAAAGACTTCTACAACTCTTGCAAGTTTACTTAATCCTACAACTCTTTCATTTGGAATATAGGCAACATGTGCTGTTCCAACTATTGGTGCCATATGATGTTCACAGTGACTAGTTACTGAAATATTTTTTTCAACAACCATGTCGTCATAACCCTCAACATCACCAAAGGTTTTTTCTAATATCTTATTTGCATCCTCGGCATATCCACCAAAATATTCTTTAAATGCTTTAACAACTCTTTTGGGTGTTTCAAGTAAACCTTCTCTAGAAGGATCTTCACCCATCCAAGTTAAAATAGTTTTAAAAGCTTCTTCAGCTTCCTTATCAGAAACTTTCTTGGTATCTAAAACTTTATTATTTATGTCTTCAACTAATTTCACAACGCA
This sequence comes from Candidatus Pelagibacter sp. PS_41, assembly GCF_059417725.1. Classification (NCBI taxonomy): domain Bacteria; kingdom Pseudomonadati; phylum Pseudomonadota; class Alphaproteobacteria; order Candidatus Pelagibacterales; family Candidatus Pelagibacteraceae; genus Candidatus Pelagibacter; species Candidatus Pelagibacter sp. PS_41. The sequence continues at coordinate 732,934 of NZ_CM182062.1, forward strand.
AGTTTATACAGTAAATCATTGTTTTTAAAATATTTAATATATTGAGTAATATGCTACATAATAACCTGATTATGTTTAAAAAAAGAGAAAATATCCTAGAAATTGAAGAAGGCAAATATCTATCTCCCAAGTTCGATAATGATGGATTAATACCGGTTATTACAATGTGTTCAAAAACTAGAGATATCTTAATGCATGGATATATGAATGTTGAAGCTTTAAAGAAGACTATAGAAACAAAAGAAGCTCATTATTTTAGTAGATCAAGACAGCAAATTTGGCACAAAGGCAAAACTAGTGGGTATACTCAAAAAATAACAGAAATTAGAATTGATGATGATCAAGACTCAGTTTGGATTACAGTTGATATTGGCGATGGTGCTAGTTGTCATGTTGGTTATAGATCATGTTTTTATAGATCAATTCCACTAGGTCCGATCGACAATGGTAGAGAAATTGAGATGAAGTTTGAAGAAAAAGAAAAATCTTTTGATCCTGAGATTGTCTATAAAGGTCAACCTAACCCTACAAAAATTTAAATGGCTGACAAACAAAAAAATGTTCTAGGTGAAGATCTAGAGGAATGTTCTAACAACCCATTAACAGGATGGTATAGAGATGGTTGCTGCAATACTGATGAAAATGATCATGGTGTTCATACTGTTTGTGCAAAAGTTACAACTGAATTTTTAGAATGGTGCAAAGAAGCTGGTAATGATTTAATAACACCACATCCTGAATTTGGTTTTCCAGGACTTAAAGATGGAGATGGTTGGTGTGTTTGTGCCAGTTGGTATGCAAGAGCTGTTGATGCTGGAAAAAGTTGTCCTGTATATTTAAAAAGAACACATGAAAAAACTTTAAAGCTAGTTTCTATAGAAGCTCTAAAAAAAAATGCAATCGATCTATCTTGATTATTTTTAATTGAGAGATCATTTTCTTGTAAAAAAACCCATTATGGACTATTTAATTAAATAATGGAAATTGTCACAAAAATTGCTCCGTTAGGTTTAGCTATAATAATGTTGGGACTTGGAATGAGTCTAACAATTAAGGATTTTACAAGAGTAGTTAAGTTTCCAAAAGATTTTTTAGTTGGTTTAATTTGTCAGATGCTTGTTCTTCCAATTATTGCATTCGCTCTTATTAAATTATTAAACACTCCGCTTGAGCTTGCATTGGGAGTAATGATAATTGCAGCTGCTCCTGGGGGTGTAACATCAAATGTACTCACTAAATTTGCAGATGGAGACGTCGCTTTATCAATAACGCTAACAGCAATTATTAGCTTAGTTAGTATTATATCTGTTCCTTTTATTATTTTTCTTTCAATTGATTTATTAAATATCAATTATATTACAAAAGAATTTTCTATGGTTGGTATTTCCTTAAAAATGTTTTTTGTTGTTACTGTCCCAGTTTTAATAGGAATGATTATTCGTCATTTTGCTGAGAATTTAATTTTAAATAATGTTTTATTAATTCAGAGAATTTCAATAGCTTTATTTGTCTTGGTATTTATCGCGATCTATATTGAAGAATGGGATAATATTGCAAGCTTTATAAAGCAGGCTGGTTTGATTGCATTAATACTTAATATTGTAATGATGATTGTAGGTTTTTGTGTTGCAAAATTTTTTACATCAGGTGTTGCGCAACAAAGATGTATATCTCTAGAGTGTGGTTTACAAAATGGAACATTGGCTGTATTTGTTTCAACCCAATTATTTGATGAGATGGTTTATATCGTACCTACAGCAGCTTACGCATTAGTGATGATGGCAACTTCTTTGTTTTTTGTCTATATTGTAAAAAAGAGCAGCTAAAATTTAATCATTTTTCGTTAAGCATAAATTATAAATACGTGCAGTAAATTTAGATAAATGATCTAAGGTTATTTTTTGTACCTCTAATAATTTTTGTGCATGATGACCAGTTGAACTATAATGTTTTTTGTTATCAACTTTTAAAAATTTTTCTTTTAGTAGTTTATTTAATTTTCTAATAACTGTAGCTCTTGGTATCCCTGTTATATCTGAAATAGACATTGCGTTAACACCTGTTTCACTTCTTTGGTCACCCCACATATACTTTTCTAAGTAAAATTCTTTACTCATTTCATTATTATCATGTTTTTTTGAGTGTAAAGCTTGATTGATTATACAAACGCCATTAACATGAAAACTTTCCAAGTCACCGAAAATTTTTTTATTACCTAATAACAAAGGGAATTGCATTTCATAATAAAGTATCCAAACAAATGAAAAATATTCCTTACATATTTTTGTTAAAATTTCATTGCTGAACGGTTCAGATATTTTCCCTTCAGTAACACATATTTTTGAAAGAGTGGATAAAAATCTTGTTATTCTTTTTAGCGTATCAGCAGGTTTAATATTTGGCCAAGTATTTCTGTCAATTATAATCTTTTTATTTATTTTTTTTATTACACCCGTTTTTTCTAATTCATTAATTTTTCTTCTAGTTGTTTCTTTTGCTATATTTAGGGATTTAGATATTTCCATTACATTAATTTTTTCTATTTCAAACTCATTTTGATTAAAATACTCATCATAATTTAACGTCGTAAGATTTTTGGCGTAAGTTTCAAATGTGGTCTTCAATAAATACATGACGATCATATATTTTTCATAATCATGAAAAGTCCTATAAACACTATTAACCCATATTAATTGTAATGGTGCCCAAACAGGAATAATCGAAGCATATTTTTTTTCTATTACTTCTCGTATGGCCTCACTATGAATTTGTTTTGATAGTTCAGGTAAAAATTTAGACATAAATTATATTTTAACCCAAAATGAACATAATTAATTCTAAAGTCAACCCAAAATGAACAAATACAAAATTGTTAAGATTTACCAACTATGATTTATTATAATTATGAGTTCTGAAAAAAAAATTAGCGCTGGGGAAAGTGAACTTCCTTATTTTACGACCCCTATTCAAAATGAGGAAGTTTCATCAAAGCGAGTTGATATAAATGTACTTTTAAATAGAGCAAGAAAAGTTCAAGAAAAAGAAACAAGAACTAACTTAGTATTAGCTGGACTTGGACTTAGTTTAGTTTTTGTTGTTGGGTTAATTTTATCTTTCTAATTACATATTTCCATACTTTGGACCACCACTTCCTTCAGGCGTCACCCAAGTAATATTTTGGGAAGGCTCTTTGATATCACAGGTTTTACAATGAATACAATTTTGTGAATTTATCACAAATTTATTTATCCCATTTTCATTTTGAACTTCATAAACACCTGCTGGACAATATCGTTGTGCAGGTTCATCAAATTTTTCTAAAGTATAATTTATTGGTAAATTAGGATCTTTTAATTGTAAGTGCACTGGTTGATTGTCAGCATGATTAGTTCCTGTTAAATAAACAGAACTTGTTTTGTCAAAGGTAATTACATTGTCTGGTTTTGGATAATCAATTTTTGGCATTTCATTTGCTGGCTTTAATGTTTCGTGGTCAGCATGTTTATGCTTTAAGGTAAAAGGTAATTTTCCTCTAAACAATATTTGATCGATTCCAGTGAATATTATTCCAAGAATTAAGCCCCAGCTAAAACTTGGTTTAACATTTCGAGCCGCATGTAATTCTTGATAGACCCAGCTTTTTTTGAACTTATCTTCATATATGGATAAACTTTTATTTTCTTTTAAATGCTCATTGATAGTTTCAGCTGCAATCATTCCACTCTTCATTGCGGTATGTGACCCTTTAATTTTTGGCATATTTAAAGTTCCCGCATCACAACCAATAAGCAAAGCTCCCGGCATAAACATTTTTGGTAAACTTTGTAGTCCACCCTCAATTAAAGCACGAGCACCATAAGAAATACGTTTTCCACCTTCAATTATTTTTTTAATTGCAGGATGAGTTTTAAATCTTTGAAATTCATCAAACGGAGAAAGATATGGGTTTTTATAATCAAGACCAATTACATAACCTAAAAAAACTTGTTTATTTTCTGCATGATACATAAAACTTCCACCATAAGTATTGTTATCTAGTGGCCAACCTGCAGTATGCATGACCATTCCTTCTTGATGATTTTTTTCAGTTATTTCCCAAATTTCTTTAAATCCAATTCCATATTGTTGAGGGTCTTTACCTTCAGATAAATTAAATTTTTCAATTAATTGTTTTCCAAGATGTCCTCTACATCCTTCAGCAAAAACAGTAACTTTTCCTAAAAGTTCTATGCCAGGTTCAAAACTATCTTTTTTGTTTCCTTCTTTATCAACTCCCATATCTTGAGTTGCAACTCCTTTGACTGATCCATCTTCATTATATAAAATTTCACTTGCTGGAAAGCCTGGAAATATTTCAACTCCTAAACCTTCTGCTTGTTCTGCTAACCATCTACATAAATTAGCTAAACTAATTATGTAATTGTTATGATTTTGTTGAACCGATGGTAACAACCAAGTAGGCCAACTTATTGATTTGGATTTTCCTAAAAATAAAAATTTTTCCTTAGAAACCTTGGTTTTAATAGGTGAATTTAGTTCTTTCCAATTTGGCAATAACTCATCTAAGGCCCTGGTTTCAAAAACATTACCACTTAAAATATGAGCACCGATCTCAGATGCTTTTTCTAATAGACAAACATTTAATTCTGGATTTATTTGTTTTAATTTAATTGCAGTTGATAATCCTGAGGGACCACCTCCAACAATCACCACATCATATTCCATTGCTTCTCTAGGCATATGGTATTTTTTTATATTATTTGCTATTTTTGTATAGTGTTTAATTTATTCAATTCTTCTAGAAATTGTGGAAGAGCTTCAAACAAGTCAGCTTCTAAACCGTAATCTGCAACACTAAAAATAGGTGCTTCCCCATCTTTATTTATTGCAACAATAATTTTACTTTCTTTCATGCCAGCCAAATGTTGAATTGCGCCAGAGATTCCAACCGCAATATATAAATCTGGTACAACAACTTTACCTGTTTGACCAACTTGATGTTCATTGCTTATATACCCAGCATCCACTGCTGCACGTGAGGCTCCTATTGCTGCATTTAATTTATCAGCTATATCTGTAATCAATTTAAAATTATCTCCACTTTGCATACCTCTTCCACCTGAAATCACAACTCTTGCAGTTCCAAGCTCTGGTCTGTCTGATTTAACTTCTTCTCTTTTAATAAATTTTGATACAGTAACTTCATCTGCAGCATCCATTTTTTCAACTGTTGCAGATCCTCCTGACGTTTCACATGGTTCAAATGAGGTTGGTCTTATAGTTATGCATTTTTTTGTATCATTGCTTTTAACAGTTGCAAATGCATTGCCCGCATAAATAGGTCTTATAAATGTATCTGGAGAAATCACTTTTATTATATCGCTTACTTGTGAAGTGTCTAGCAACGCTGCTATTCTTGGCATTAAATTTTTACCAAATGTATTTGCAGAGCTAACTACATGTGAATAATTTTCAGAAGCCTTAACGACTAATGGTGCAAAATTTTCAGGCAAAAAATTTTCATAATGAGAAGCTTCAGCTTGTATTACTTTTTTAACCAAAGGTATTTCTGATAAAGCTTTTGCAACTTCAGAGCAATTATTTCCTATTAATAATGCATGAACATCACTATCAATTTGTGATGCTGCAGTAATTGCATTAAGAGTAAATGGTCTTAATTCTTTATTATTATGTTCAGCAATTAATAAAATAGACATTATATAACCTTCGCTTCATTTTTAAGTTTTTGTACTAATTCAGCTACACTTGACACTTTTATTCCAGCTTTTCTTTTTGGTGGCTCTTCAACTTTAATTTGTTGAACTCTTGGTGCTGCATCAACACCTAAATCTGCTGCTGATAGTTCATCGATTGGTTTTTTTTTAGCTTTCATAATATTTGGTAATGAAGCATATCGAGGTTCATTTAATCTTAAATCACAAGTAACCACCGCTGGAACATTAACTTCAATTGTCTCCAAACCTTCATCAATTTCTCTTATGATTTCTAATTTATTATCTTTAATGTCTATCTTTGATGCAAAAGTTGCCTGAGGCCAGTTTAATAATGCACTAAGCATTTGCCCAGTTTGATTACAATCGTCATCAATTGCTTGTTTTCCCATAAATACTAAATCTGGTTTTTCTTTATCTACAATTTTTTGCAATAATTTAGCGACTGCTAAAGGCTCAACAATTCCATCTATTTTAACATGAATTCCTCGGTCTGCACCAACTGCTAATGCTTTACGAACTGTTTCTTGTGACTTTTCTTCACCAATAGTTACTGCTACTATTTCCGTGGCTTTACCAGCTTCTTTAATTTTTACAGCTTCTTCTATTGCATTATCATCAGGTGGATTTGTTGACATTTTAACGTTGTCTGTGACGACACCAGTGCCATCCTCCTTAACTCTTATTTGGACGTTGTAATCAATAACTCTTTTTACGGCGACTAATATTTTCATTATGCTCTTAGTAAATTATTTTCTGGGTCATAAGGACTTTCCTCTAAAATTGTACAATCATACATTTTACCAAGAATATCAATTTTCAATTTTTGCCCTGGTGTCGCAATCTCTGGCTTAACCATTCCTAATGCTATTGATTTACCTAGTCTAAAACCAAAATCTCCACCAGTTGCACGTCCAATTACTTTTCCATTATCATAAATTGGATTATTTCCTAAAACATCTGCATCTTCTATATTGTGAACTTCTAAGGTAACCAGTTGATTTGAAAATCCTTTTTCTCTCCATTTATTCAAAGCCTCTAATCCAATAAATTTTCCTTTATTCGGGTGAATAAATCTATCTAACCCAGATTCGTAAGGTGAGTATTCGATTGATAATTCTGTGCCAACAAGTTTATAAGATTTTTCAAGTCTTAAACTATTCATAGCTCTAATTCCATAAGGCTTAAGACCTAAATCTTTTCCAGCTTCCATTAATTTATCAAAAATATGATTTTGGTATTCAATTGGGTGATGAAGTTCCCAACCTAGTTCCCCTACAAAATTTACTCTCATTGCATTAACTTGTGCATTTCCAACATCAACAGTTTTTGCACTTAACCATTTAAAGTTTTCATTTGAAAAATCATCTCTTGATACTCTAGTCATTAACTCTCTAGCTTTAGGACCAGAGACAACTAGAACACCAATGCTATTTGTTAAGTTTTCAAATTGAACACTACCATCGGTTGGCATCCATTTTTGAATCCAGTCATGGTCTAATCTTTGATTTGCTCCTGCGGAAACTAAATAATAACTTCCCTCTGCTTCTTTCATGATTGTAAATTCAGAATGCACTCCACCCTTAGTATTAAGAGCATGACATAATCCAATTCTGCCAATTTTTTTTGGAAGTTTATTTGCAACTAAATAATCTAAAAACTCTTCAGCACCAGATCCTTTAATTCTACATTTCGCAAATGCAGTCATATCCAGAAGACCAACATTTTCTTTTACATTTTTACATTCTTTTTCTATCGCCTTAAACCATTTAGATCTTCTAAAAGACCAGTCATCTTTTTGTTCCATTCCATCAACTGCAAAGAAATTGGGTCTTTCCCATCCAAATTTTTGACCAAAAACTGCACCAAGGGCTTTCATTCTATCATAACAAGGTGATGTTCTTAATTCTCTAGCAGCCTCTCTTTCTTCGTCAGGATAATGAACTTTAAATACATGATTGTATGCTTCTTCATTTTTTTCTTTTAAATATGATTTTGAAACATAATCACCAAATCTTCTTGGTTCGACACCAAGCATATCTATTGTAGGTTCACCATCAACTATCCATTCTGCAAGTTGCCATCCAGCTCCACCTGCTGCCGTTATTCCAAAACTATGTCCTTCGTTAATCCAAAAATTCTTTAATCCCCATGCGGGTCCAACAATCGGGTTTCCATCAGGTGTATAACAAATTGCACCATTGTAAACTTTCTTAACTCCTACTTCTCCAAAAGCAGGTACACGGTGAATAGCTCCTTCAATATGTGGTGCTAGTCTATCTAAGTCTTCTTGAAATAATTCATATTCAGAATCTTTTGATGGACCATCTACATAGCATGCGGGAGCTCCATCTTCATATGGACCTAATATTAATCCACCTGCTTCCTCTCTCATATACCATCTACTATCACTATCTCTTAAAACTCCCATTTCAGGTAAACCATCTTTTTTTCTTTTTACAATATCTGGATGAGGTTCTGTTACGATATATTGATGTTCAACTGGTATTACCGGAATATCTAAACCAACCATTTTTCCAGTTTGTCTTGCAAAATTTCCAGAGCAAGAAATTACATGTTCACACTCTATTGCACCTTTATCTGTTTCAACAATCCAGCCATCTTTAGTTTGTTTCATTCCAACTACAGCTGTATTTCTATAAATTTCTGCACCTAAATTTCTAGCCCCTGTTGCCATTGCTTGTGTTAAGTCAGCAGGCTGAATATAGCCATCTTCTGGATGTTGGATTGCACCAATTAAATCTTCTGTATTACACAAGGGCCAAATTTCTTTTACCTGATCGGGCGTTAAAAATTTTACGTCAACACCAATTGTTTGAGCAACACCTGCATACTGATGATACTCATCCATTCTATCTTTAGTACTTGCTAAACGAATATTTGATACAACACTGAAACCTACATTTTTTCCAGTTTCTTCTTCTAATTTTTTATAAAGATTAACTGCATATTTGTGAAGTTGACCAACTGAATAGCTCATATTAAACAAAGGCAGTAATCCAGCAGCATGCCAAGTCGAACCAGATGTTAATTCTTTTCTCTCAATTAAAACAACATCAGACCAACCTTTTTTTGCAAGGTGATAAAGGGCGCTAACTCCTACTACACCGCCACCAACTACAACAACTTTAGCTTTAGATTTCATTAATCCGATTCCTACTATTTTTTTATTATTAACGAAACAAAATTCGTTTAGTTATTAGCTTAAATTGAAGATCCAAGAGGCATTGGCGAAGACACCATTGTGGTAAGCCAGCAGTCCTTGAGAGGACCCTCTTTTATATATTTTTCAACTGCCCACTTAAATTTATAATAGACCTTATCTCTATCAAGAACTGTTACCTCAAAAAGAGCAGTTAAATCATCAGATTTTATCTCCACAACCTTATGATCCAAGTGATTAAGTAGCATCACATAAGATTTTCCTTTAATCATTGTTTTAAACCTATCTAAGGGACCTGTATTTTTTTGATTATTTGGGTGTGCAAATTCCCAAGTCTGCTCAATTCCATTATCCTTTTTTGGATTATCGTTCTGTTTTAAGCTTCTTAATTGGATTTTGACAACTTGATAAGGTTCAATCCCATTATTAGGTTTTACCAATTCAGCAAATGATGGAGATGTAAAAAATAAAGTAATTAAAATTACTTTATATATTTTGAGCAGTTGTTCTGACGTCTTCCAAAAATAGTTCTCTTTTTTTATCACTGACAAACGGTACAGCAAAATATCTTCTGTAAACAATATTATAAATGCCACACATGTGAAAGACCCCTCTTTTTAATCTTCTTATAGGCAGGTTTAAAAAGAAAGTTGTAACAGCCAGTCTTGGTGATCCATAGGTACAAAAAATTATAGCTTTTTTGTCTTTTAAATTTCCCATTGGATAACCGTAGTTTCCAACTAATTTTTTAAATGTATAGGCCCATGGTGGTGATAAAACTTTATCTATCCATCCCTCTACGATTGCTGGCATTCTAAAGTTCCAAATAGGTGCAATTAATACAATTGTATCACATTTTTCAATTCGTTTACGATGATCTAGAACATCTTCACCGGCTTGCTCACCAGCAAAAACAGGATTAAATTTTTCTTTATATAAATCTACACAATCAACTGAATGACCTTTTGCCTCAGCTGTTTCTATAAACGTATCTCTAATCGCAGCGTTAAAGGATTTTTCGTTATAGTGACCATATAAAAGAAATATTTTTTTCATTTGTGTATTTTTAAACTAGTTCTATAAGAAAGCCATGAAAAATTTTTATGTAATTGAAGGTGAGCATACCAACCCAAACGAAATTAAAACATTACTGAAGAATACTGAAAAAAAACATGGCCCCTTTGAAGAACAAGAAGCTAATCAGATTGCAAAGGGATTAATTCAAAAAAATATAGATGATTTTTATCATCGTGCTTGGGTCATAAAAAACTAGCTCTGCAAAACAGGAAAAGCTGGGTTGATATTTAAAAAAAGCTTTTGATATTCCATTTTAGTGCATCTATTTTCAATGTATTCAATATCATTACTCTCTACCAACTCTTTAGCATCATCACTTCTAATTCCAAGTTGTAACCAAAGAACTTTAGCTCCAATTTTAACACTCTCTTCTGCATACTTATTGGCTTCTGCAGATGGTCTAAATACATCTACAATATCAATAGGTATTTTAATATCTTCAAGTTTTTCAAAAACCTCTTCTCCTAAAATTTTTTGACCCTTTGCACTTGGGTTAACTGGGATAACTCTAAAGCCATACTTCTGCATATATTTCATAACAATAGTTGAGGGTTTTTTATCATCTTTACTAACACCCACCATTGCAATTGTTTTATACTTTGAGAGAATTTTTTTTATTTTATCATTCACTACTTATGTTTCCACTTAGGTTTTCTTTTTTGCAAAAATGCTGAGATCCCTTCTTTTGCATCCATTGCCATCATATTTTTAGTCATCATTTTACTCGTATATGCATAAGCTTTTCTCAATGGCATTTCTAATTGATTATAAAAAGTTTGTTTTCCAATTTTAATTGTAAGGCTTGATTTTGAAGCAATAGTTTTGGCAATTTTTAATACTTCATTATTTAATTTTGATTTAGCAAAATGATTATTAATTAGTCCAATTTCTTTTGCATAATTTGCTTTAATAGGTTCACCAGTTAATAACATTTGCATCATTCTTTTTCTATTAACTTTTCTACTAACTGCAACCATTGGTGTACTACAAAATAAACCAATATTTACTCCTGGTGTTGCAAAAATTGCATCATTGGTACTGTAAGCAAGATCACAACTTGCAACTAACTGACAACCTGCTGCAAATGCTGCCCCATGAACTTTTGCAATAACTGGTTTTTTTCCTTCAACTATTTGAAGCATCAATTTTGAGCAAAGATTAAAAAGTTTTTGATACTTTTCTCTTTTTTTTAATCCACTCACTTCTTTTAAGTTATGACCTGCACTAAAACCTTTGCCAGCACCTTCAATAATAATTGCTTTAACATCGTTATTATTATCTAATCTTTTAAAAACTTTGATTAGGTCGTTTAAATTTTTAAATGAAAGTGCGTTATATGTTTTTGGCTCATTAATGATGATTGAGGCAATATCTTTATTTGAAAATTTTACTTTAATATTACTTAAGTTTGCCATCTTCTCTCATTTTAGCTCTAATTTTAGTTGCCGATATTTGTTGAATTTCCTCTGATAAAACTATTTCTTCAATTTTATAACCAACTCCTCTACCGTAACAAATATTTGTAATATTAGGTACTAATATCACCTTAAATCTACCTTCAAACTCTGGGTTTAATCTTTCTTCAATATTCTTTTTCACTGTGTCAAAATCAAATGGGTTATCATCAACTCCTTGAACGTCTCTTATTTGAATACAAACTTGTCCAGTTTTTTTAATAATTTCCTGAAATAAAGCATAATGACCATCATGAAATGGTTGCCACCTTCCTAACATTTGTGCAGTTGGTTTTTTATTGTCCCATTTGTAAGTCATTATTTTATCTCCTTTAATATTATTGGTGCCCAGTATTTAGCATCTTGAGTTGTGACCTGACAATCAAATTTTTCAGGCTTTACAAACATTTTGTTAGTATCATCAAAACGTCCTTCTTTTATTGTGTTTACCCAAATAATATAATCAGCAGGAAATAAGTTTCTAGCTTCAGGAGTTGGGCAAACAAAATCTGCCACAACATAATTTCCCTCATCTTTCAATTTTTTTGCAAAATCTGCCATTCGCTTTGATTGTCTTATTCTTCCTTGTTCTGAAAAATCCCAATCATTAGCTTCTTTTCTAACCTCATCAGCATTCAGTCTTTTGGCATTTAACATTGGTGCTATTTCATTTGCTAAAGTTGTCTTGCCCGAGCCGGGTAGACCCATTATTAAAATTATTTTCATTTTATATTAAATTTTCTGCTACCCATTTATGAAATTGATGGGTTGGATTATCCATTATTGGTGAAAAATTTCCACCGTTATATGCTGGTGAATTTCTACCTTCCTGCATACCCTCAATAGCTTTTATATCCTCTTTCATTACTTCTTTCCAAAATTCTGAATTTTTTTTTCTCATCTCACTAAACTCAGATCCATTTGCACTGTCATCACCAACATAATACATCATTAAATGCTCTTTAGTCTCACTAATAGACTTTGGTTCTAACCAAAAAACATAAAAATGGTCTACATGAAGACCAATCATTACGTTTGGAAATAAAGCAATATATTCAGCCTTTTTAGATAAGTTTTTAGGCCAATTTGGAAAATTATTAAAACTTTGATTTCCTTTAACAGGTTGATCATATTTATTTGTTCCTTGCCCAGCAAATCTATTGGGTAGACCTTGAATATGGTAATGATTACTAATATTTGAAACTTTATTTAATTCAGGATGTATCCATGGCAAATGATAACTTTCACAGTAATTCTCTATTGCAAACTTCCAGTTACACTTAACATCAAGACTGAAGTATCCATGATCTTTTGCGTGCTTAAGTAATTTTTGATCTTCCTTAGATATAAATTTTGACCATCTTTCTTCAAGTGGCTTGATATACTCATCAAACTCTAATTCATTATCATTTATATTAACAAATATTATATCCATCCAAACTTTGATTTTAACCTCTTTTAAATTGCTTGATGATTTATCAAATTTTTCTGTCTCATGAACATTCAGACCTCCAATGTGAGGTGTCGCAACTAACTTTCCATCAAAATTGTAGGACCAGGAGTGGTATGGACATCTTAAGACATTTTTCAAAGCACAAGGCTCATCTAAAAGCTTGAAGCCTCTATGGCTGCAGACATTGTGAAATACCCTTATTTTTTTCTCCTTATCTCTTAGAATAATAAGAGGGATACCTAGTAAATTATAAGGTCGAGCGTCTCCTACATTTGGCACAGAACTTCCAACGCCAATCACCGTCCATTTATCCTTGAAAATCCTCTCTCTTTCAATGGTTAGATAGTCAGAGCTAGTGTAGCACTCGTTTGGTAAGCCATGAGCTGTTTCAATAGGGTTTCCAACAACCCTGATTTTGTCCAAATCTAAAATCTCTGAAAGTTTAAAATATTTGGTATTTTTGGACATAAAAAAAATTATCACTGAGATTTATTTTGGCAACAAATATCTTTGTCCACAAGATGAATTTCTTTGACAGCTTTTACAAAAAAGATAAAGATCAAAAAAAAATGAATTTTTCTCTTGAGGTTGGACCTCACACAGATCTTGAAACATTGCCACCAGTTAAAGATGTTTATGTGACTATGCTACCAGGTGGAGACTATAAAGAAACCGCAGCAAAATCTGGTGATTTAGTTAAAAAAGGTTTCAATCCAGTTCCCCATTTTCCAGCAAGATCAATTTTAGATGAGCAGCAGTTAAAAGATTTTATCACAAGATGTAAAGATGTTGGTACAAAACAAGCTTTAGTAATAGGTGGTAGTAGAGATCCAATTGGAAAATTTGATAGTTCAATACAAATTTTAGAAACAGGATTTTTTGAAGGAATTAAAATAGGAATAGCAGGGCATCCGGAAGGTAGTCCTGATATTTCTGATAAAGAATTAGAAAAAGCTATGATGGATAAAAAACCTTACGCCGATTATATAGTGACTCAATGGTTACTAGATAGTCAACCCATTGTAGATTTCATTTCTAAGCAGTCAGTACCAGTGCATGTGGGAATTACTGGGCCAATGAAAATATCCAGCTTAATTAAGTTTGCTAATATAGTTGGGGCGAAAAATTCCATAAATTTTCTTAGATCTAATTTTAGTAAGGCATTAGATTTATTGAAACCTAAAGACCCTAATGATTTAATTGGGAAAGTGAAAGAGTTTACAGGTAACTTCCACATTTATACATTCGGCGGCTTGAAGGAAACTAACAAGTGGTTGAAGGAGAATGGTTATGTCTAATGAATTTGACTATACTAAACTAAAACACGTAACTTCAGTTGATCAATCAGATCGTGAAGTACCGTATAACTTAAGACAAAGTGGTCCTACAAAAGTTGAGATGTTAATTTCAACAAGAGTAAGAAAATCTCCATACTGGCATTTATCTATGCAAGCTGGTTGTTGGAGAGCAACTGTATACAATCGTATTTATCACCCAAGAGGTTATGTAAAACCTGAAGATGGTGGAGCGATGGTTGAATATGAAGCAATTAAAAATCACGTTACAATGTGGAACGTTGCTGTTGAAAGACAAATTAGAGTTAAAGGTCCAGATGCAGAAAAGTTTACTGACTATGTTATAACTAGAGATGCAACTAAAATCTCACCAATGAGAGCAAGATATGTAATTTTATGTAATGCTTATGGTGGTGTTTTAAATGATCCTATTCTTCTTAGAATTTCTAAAGATGAATTTTGGTTTTCATTATCGGACTCTGATATTGGAATGTATCTTCAAGGTGTTAATGCTGATGGAAGGTTTAATTGTACTATTGATGAGATTGATGTTTGTCCAGTACAAATTCAAGGACCTAAATCAAAAGCTTTAATGAAAGACCTTTGTGGAGATCAAGTTGATTTTGACAATATGCCTTTCTATGGTTTAGCTGAAGCAAAAATTGGTGGCAGAAGTTGTATAATTTCACAATCTGGTTTCTCAGGTGAAGCTGGATATGAAATTTATCTAAGAGATGCCACTAAATATGCTGACGATATGTGGAATGCTGTTCTTGCTGCAGGTAAAAAACATAGCCTGATGGTTATCGCTCCTGCTCACCACAGAAGAATTCAAGCTGGAATTCTTTCTTGGGGACAAGATATGGATCAACAACATAACCCTTACCAGTGTAATCTTGGTTATCAAGTGTCACTTTCAGGTAAAGGTGAGTGGAATAAAAAAGCTGACTATGTTGGAAAAGCTGCTTTAGAGAAAATGGGCGCTGATCTTAAAGCTGGTAAAAAACCTTACAAACTTCAGTTAGTAGGTCTTGAGTTGGGTGGAAAACCAATTGAAGAATATGCTCCTGACTTTTGGTTAGTGTCACCTGAAAGCGGTGGAGATCCTGTAGGATTTATTACATCTCCTTGGTATCACCCTGAAAAAGGTCAAAATATAGCAATGGGATATGTGCCATTTGATGGAACATTAAATGCTAATGGTTTCCCTAAAGGTAAAGTTGGAACTAAGTACAAAGTTCACTTACCTGCTAAATATTCTGACACACCAGGAACACCAGTTGATGCTGTGGTAGTGGATATTCCATTTACAGAATCTTATAACGCAAACACTAGAGAAGTCGTTAAAGGTTAAATTAATTATTTGGGGGAGACTTATTCTCCCCCACTAATAATGACAAAAACATTTCTAATCGTAGTTTGCATAATAATCGTAATTGCT
Organism: Candidatus Pelagibacter sp. PS_41; assembly: GCF_059417725.1. Lineage (NCBI taxonomy): Bacteria > Pseudomonadati > Pseudomonadota > Alphaproteobacteria > Candidatus Pelagibacterales > Candidatus Pelagibacteraceae > Candidatus Pelagibacter > Candidatus Pelagibacter sp. PS_41. The sequence goes on from NZ_CM182062.1 coordinate 748,570, forward strand.
TTAATAATCTTTCCACTATTTGTTTCTTACAAAGCTCAGAAAAGTAGTAAAAAAAATAAATAATGTTTGGTCAATTTTTAAATATAATTGTTCGGTCTATTAAATTAGATAAAACTCTTTACAAAGATAATAAGAACTTTGGTGAAGCTGCAATATATTTTGCAGGACTTATAATGATACTAGATGGTATTGCTGGTGCAGTTGCTGCAAACACTGTTATTAAAACTGCTGTTGCAATGTCTGGCTTAACTGCCATTCTTACTTGGTTTGTATGGGGATTATTTATTTATGTGATCGGTGTAAAATTATTTCCAGATAAAGAAACTAAAGTTCCTTTTAAAAAAGTTTTAACAGCGGTAGGGTTTGCACATGCACCAGGGCTTTTAAGGTTTTTTGCTGTAACACCAGAGTTAATGATCCCAATAATATTTCTAACTCAGTTTTGGATATTTGCTGGATTAATTATTTCAACAAAACAAGTTTTAAATTTAAAATCTAATTTTAAATCATTTGGAATAGTCTTTTTGGCTTTTTTAATAATTGCTTTTCTCTCAATATCTTTTGTGATGAGCAAAATGAATGCTCTACCCATTAGCAATATTAGCTAAAGCGGAAATATAGTTTTTGAAAGTTTGCAAGAATTACAGGTTTTAAATCCTGTTAAAATCAAATTTTGAGAAACACTCGGGTCTTCTTTTTTACACTCTTCACAAAAATTATCTAATTGAAGAACTTCTTCATCATTATTAGTTTGATCATCAAAGTCTTTAGTCATTATCAGTAAGACCAGCCCCTGCTCCACCTTGTTTTAGGCTTTCATTTTCTTCAACAAATGTTTCTTCTGAAAGCTTATAAAGCTCATTCCATTCATCGTCATTAAATGAGTCTCTATTTTCAATGACTTTTAAATAAACATTATTAGCAGATTCTATAATTTCATTTTTTGAATAATTTGAATAAATATTATTATTAAAATTTAACAGAAATTCTTTGTCATCAATTTTTAAGAAAATTCTTTTTCCAATCACTGCTGTCGCTCGACTTATAAAAGGTAAGAAAAGTAAAGGGTATAAGACTTTTTTAAAGTTTACTTGATTTAATTTTTCTAAGGTTTTGATTTGATCTAAAACATTCACTCCAGCTATAATTGGGCAATATCCATCTCTATTTGCTACGTTATCCTGATTAACCGCACTAATCATATCAAGACTCAATTTTTTTTTTTCTTAAAAAAACTATTAAGATTTTTGACTCCTGGTAAATTGAAAATTTCAAGCAATCTTATATTTTTAGCAACTTCTTCTGCAATACCCCAAGAATAACCAGCAGCTCTACTTGATCTTTTTGAAACAGTTTCTATTTCGCTTAGAGACCTCATCTTTTTTAATTATAAACCCAATGCTCATCATAGTTTTTTAATTGGTCAGGTAAAGGTGCACCTTGAAACATACATATTCTTAACCATTTATCAGATCGTGGATCAAATTTTAAAGCTCCAAAAAATGATAATTTTAATCTCAACATATCAATTGGTACAATTGTTTTACCAATTGTATTGTCCTGTATCTCTGAATAAGGAAATTTTTCAACTATAAATGCTCTTCTAACAATATGTCTCAATTCATTATTGGTTGATAAAAATTTAGCAATAGTCCAATTATTATTAACTTTTAATAATAAGTCGTGTAACTGCTTAATGTCTCGAGCGATTGCAAGAGGTTGCTCTAATTCCGCACCCATTTCATCAAATCTATTTGCTAACCTTGGCTCCTCTTTATTTTTTGAAATAAACCAAAAATTTAAATTATTTTCATCTTTAGTAAAATCTATAGTTAAGATATCTGGATATTTTTTTTCTAAAATCAGCTTTAAATCTTCTACTGTTCGCTCAGTTGGAATATTAAAATATTTTTCCTCTTCAGAGCTCATTTCTTTAATTAAAGGTAAAACAATATCATCATAAGGCTCCATCATCATTGAGACAACATATTCGATGCACTCCTCACAATATTTTTTTTCTAAATGTAGGTACAATTCATTAAAAGCATAATCTTGCTCAAAATTAAAATTGTTATCTAAGTATATAATAAATTCATTAAGGTCTTTTAGTAGAGATTTAATCTTATTGATTTGATATTCGCTTTCTGTATTCCAAGAAGTAATATTCTTTATTGACTTTTTTAAACATTCTAAAAAAACTTTCTGGTTTTTTTTTGATATTTTTTTTATTTCTCTAATCTTTTTTAGAGCAATTTCTCTTGCAGATATCCAATTATTTAAAAGTGTTGGATGATTAACGATAAATGGAGCCATACCAAGCCCAGTTGAATTTCCAATGCCCAAGCTTTTACAAATATTTTCATCAAGCTTTACTGCCTTTTTTGGATTTTTAATTTTTGCAACATGATTGACTTGATCAAAAGTAAATTGTCGAACTAAATAAACCAACATCATTTCTAGTCTAAAAGGTCCATATATCTCTTCTCTATCTTTAATTCTAAATCTATCTGCTAATCCAAATTTACCTGACCCATAAACTGCAGTAGTTCTGTATAAATATCCGACACTATTTAGTAAATTTCTGTCAGGTTGTTTGCCTTCACTTAAGTTTTCAACAACATGATTAAAAACTCTTACTGATTTATTTGCTCTAGATAGTGTTAATTCTTTAAAAGAAAGTCTTCCAAATTCTTGCTTTGGAACTTCATTTCTTAAACGTTCAATATCTTGTTTTGTAGGAATGCCATCATGTAGTGTGAAAGCAGCATCCCACTTTGTAGCTATAACTCTATCTGATCTTTCATTTTCATCCAATTCGTTCGCAAAACAAATTAAAGAATAAACTCTATTTTTTTTTTTAAATGAATAAACTGCTATTCCATACCCATGTTCATCTAATTCAAATAAATCTCTTTTATAATCCCAGTCTTTAAATTCATTTAAAAAACTTCTTAAAAATGAAAGTTTAGATTGATGAAATGATCCAAGTCTAGATAGTTTCATCACTACATTGGGATCTCTTAGCTCAACATTCATCAATTCATACCTTTATAAAAATTATACCAATTATTTCCTAAAATTCCGTTTACTTCATTTTCTGAAAAACCAACTTTTTCAAGGCCATCTTCTATATTTTTAAAACCTCTTGCATCTAAAAACCATTTTGGTTGCTCAGGAAAACCTGGTTTGTTTTTAGAACCTTCTCCATAATTTCTACTTTTTGTCCAGGTACCATTTCTCATCCACTCAACAACAGTGTCTGGTTGATTCAAACAAAGGTCAGAACCAATTCCAATACATTCTGCCCCTATTATTTCAGCAGTTTTTGCTGCCATTTCACAAAAACTATTTAACGTACAATTTGTGCCATTTTTTAAATGATGTGAATAAAGAGACAGTCCTAACATTCCTTTATTTTTTGACAAAATTTTTAAAAGTTCATTAGATTTATTTCTTTTTGCTGGGTGCCAAAACGACGGATTTGCATGAGTGATTGCAATTGGTTTTTCACTTATATTAATTGCATCAATTGTACTCTTTTCTGCAGAATGAGACATGTCAATTACAAATCCTAGTCTATTCATTTCTTTAATTACTTCTCTTCCAAAATTTGTAACTCCACTATCAGTATTTTCATAACAGCCTGTGGCTAGTAACGATTGATTATTATAAGTTAATTGCATAAATCTACAGCCAAGATCATATACCTTTTCAACCAAACCAATATCGTCTTCTATAGGAGAACAATTTTGAAAACCAAAAAATATTGCAGTTTTATTTTCTAATTTTGCTTTTTCAATATCTTTAAAATCTTTACCATGAAATATAAGGTCTGAATTTTTTGTAAAATGATCTTCCCATTGTTTAACTACTGTTTTTAACTCATCAAAATCTTCATGATAAACAATAGTTACGTGTATCGCATCAAGACCTGCTTCCCTATTAATCTTAAAAACTTCTCTAGACCAGTTACAGTATTGCAAGTTATCAATTTTGAAATTCATAATGATTTTATTTGTTAACAAGAATATCAATAAGTTGGATAAATTCTATTAATTTTATTGAAATATTTAGCTTAATTTGAAATAACAATTTAAGTTAAAATGTAATTAGATTAAATGAGCAAAAACAATAAAAAAAAAGTATCAATTGTAATGGGTAGTCAATCTGACTTTAAAACCATGACATTTTGTGAAAAAGTGCTTAAAAAATTAAATATAAAATATGAAACTAAAATCATATCAGCTCATCGAACACCAGATCGAATGTATCAATATGCTAAAGATGCAGAAAAAAATAATATAGCAGTTATTATAGCTGGTGCTGGTGGTTCGGCTCATTTGCCAGGAATGATTTCTGCACTCACATCAATACCAGTGTTGGGAGTTCCAATTGAAAGTAAAAAACTCAAAGGATTAGATAGTCTTTTATCAATAGCTCAAATGCCAAAAGGTATACCAGTGGGTACTTTAGCAATTGGTGAGGATGGTGCCATTAATGCTTCGTTGTTAGCAGCATCTATAATTGGAATAAATGATCTTGGTGTTAAAAAAAAATTAGATCAATGGCGATCAAGTCAAAGTAAAGCTGTTAAAAAAAAACCAAAATAATTTATATATGTTTAAACCAACTCTTGGAATAATAGGTGGAGGTCAATTAGGTAGTATGCTAGCGGTTGCAGCAAAGAAATTAGAAGTTAAAACTGTTATTTTTTGTGATGATGTAGACGCTCCTGCTCAACAATTTGCTAATGATTTTGTTCATGGAGAATATAATGATCAAAATAAGATTAAAGAATTCATTAGCAAAGTTGATGTTATTACTTATGAATTTGAAAATATTCCTTATGAGACACTAAAAGAAATCAATAAGATAAAACCTGTTTTGCCAAAACCTTCAGTTAATAGAATAATTCAACATAGATTAGCAGAAAAAGATTTCATTAATAATTTGAATATTAGAACTACAAGATACGTTTCAATTGAAAAAAAATCTGAAATAGAGTCTGTTGAGGATCTTTTGCCTGGAATTCTTAAAACTGTAACTTTAGGGTATGATGGCAAAGGTCAACATCCAATTCAAAATTTACAAAATTTAAATTCTCTGAATATTGATTATTCAAAAGGTTATATTTTAGAAAAATTGGTCAAACTTAAAAAAGAAATTTCAATTATTATTACAAGGTTTGGTGTTCGAAAATACGAAATATATGAACCTATTGAAAATGTACATGAAGATCAAATTTTAAGAAGCTCTAAAATACCAGCAGAGATTAATGAAAAAATATTAGAACAATCAAAATTATGGGCAAAACAAATTGCTGAAGAACTAAAGTATGTGGGAACTTTGTGTGTTGAGTTTTTCATAGACAGAAATGAAAATTTATATGTAAATGAAATAGCACCACGAGTGCATAACTCTGGCCATTTAACTATTAATGCCTATAATATTAGTCAGTTTGAAAACCATATAAGAGCTGTTTGTAAATTAGATCAACTACCTATTAAAAAGATTTCTGATGCCCAAATGTTAAATATAATTGGAAATCAAATAATTAATTATAGAGACAAGAAATATGCTGAAAATGAATTTTTCTTTGACTATTTAAAAAAAGAAATTAAAGAAAAAAGAAAAATGGGCCATTTAACAACTTTAACTAGTTAAAAGATTTTCATGTTAAAATCAATTGAAGGTAATTTTGATCATCCAGAGGTTAATTCACTTTTGGTTAAGCATTTTATAGAACTGAGATCTGTATCACCAGAGGGAAGTGCTCATGTACTTGATATCGCAGGATTAAAAAATCCTACTATAAAATTTTGGAGCTTATGGGAAGATGAGGAATTAATGGGTTGCGGAGCTCTTAAATTTTTAGATAAAGAACATGGTGAGTTTAAATCTATAAGAGTTAATGATAAATTTAGAGGCAAAGGCAATGGAATAAAGGTTATCAATCACCTAATTTTTGAGGCTAAAAAGTTAAATATTAAGAAATTAAGCCTGGAAACTGGATCAGGTGTTTTCTTTAAAAATGCTAGAAAACTTTTTAACCAATCTGGATTTAAAGTTACTGGGCCCTTCTCGCACTATAAAGAAGACGTCAATTCAGTTTATATGAGCATGCTAATAAACAACTAAAAAAGTTTAAATTAGATAAATATTCTATTTTTTGTTGACAAAACCTCAATAAATCTAAACAAAGCGATAATTACTTAATTATAAGTAATAAAAAGTAACATAACAAAAAGTAAGAAGATAAATATGAGTCTACAAGGAAAAGTAAAATGGTTCAATCCAACTAAAGGTTTTGGTTTTATTGAAAGAGAAGATAAAGAAAAAGATGTATTCGTTCACGTTTCAGCTGTAAGAGATGCTGGTATGAATGGTTTAGATGAAGGTCAAGCTTTGACTTTCGATGTTGAAGATGGTCCAAAAGGTCCTTCTGCAGTAAATTTAAAAACTGCATAATTTTCACACTTTTTATTGGCTGCAATTTTTTAATTAAATTAATTTTTTAATTATTTAGCTAAATATTTCAGCCAATACCAATCAGTATTTTTTAAGAAAATTAATTACTATTGAATTAAATTCATCAGGCTTCTCTAAATGAACATTGTGAGAGCAGCCATCAACTATTCTAAGATCGCTATTTATAATATTTTCTTTTAAAGTTTCTACTTGATTGAAGTTATAGGCTTTGTCTTGATCTCCCCAAATTATCAAAGTTTCATTCTTAATATTTTTTAAATTTTCAATACCACTCCAATTTTTCATAGCAACAAGCGCATTGTCTGCAGCCTCTAAAGAAGTTTGCTTGCCCGCCTCTTCACATAAATAAAAATATTTAGATTTATCCTCTTCAATGAACCATGTTTTTGCAATTCTATAAGCTGTATTATCCAGTCCATTAGTTTTTAGCTTTTCTCTAGAAACATCTATAGTTTCAAATCTACCAGGCATATTCCCTCTTGGTCCTGTACCATAACAAATTAACTTTAAGATTTTTTCACCTGCTAACTTAACCATTTCTTGTACAATCATGCCGCCCATTGAGTGACCTAATAAATAAAAGTGTTCTATTTTCTTTTTTTCTAAAGAGGTCAATATAGATTTAGCCATATCTTCAATTGAATTGCATGATTTAACTTTATTGCTTTTTCCAAAACCTGGTAGTGCTGGAGCTAAAACTCTAAAATTATTTTTAAAAAAGTCTGTTTGTAAAGTCCACATTTCAGAAGATCCTAAAAAACCATGCACTAACACCAGTGGCGTACCACTTCCAACATCTTCAATAAATATATCTTGCATATTCATATTTTATTAATAATGATCCAATATAACAATTTAATAATAAGTAACTAACAAGTATGACAAATAGAAAAATAACTGACCTCTACAATGTTGAATTCACTCCATTTGATAATTATGGGGTTGTTGTGCCTGGAATGAGTTGGCATAAAATAAGTTATAATAAAGAAAATGGTGGTAATGGAACTTATCTTTTAAAAATGGAGCCAAATGCAAAAAGTTTACCCCATGTTCATACGGGTTTTGAAGAGTTTTTGATGTTAGAGGGTGAGTTAACTGATCCAGATAACAGAGTTTTTAAAAAAGGTGATTTTGTTACTTTCGAACCGGGCTCTACACATTCGTCTTATACTAAAGATGGTTGCTTAATTTTAGTTTTTATGAGAGGTATCAACAAACCTCTTTAGGAAATATTAAATAAATTTAATAAAAATATATATTTATGATTGGAATTTTAGGCGGAATGGGAACTCAAGCTGGACTTGATTTTTGCAATAAACTTGCAATGTTAAATAGAGGAAAAAGTGATCAAGAATACCCTTTATTCATACTTTACAACAAATCAAATATTCCTGGAAGACCAGAGTCTATAGGTGTTCAAACTAAATCATTATCTTCAATTCCAAGGAACTCTAAAAATACAAAAAAATATAATAGCGTTTTAAAAAGTTTGCTAGAGGGTTGTAAATCATTAGAAAAAAGTGGGTGCAAATTTATTGTTATACCCTGTAATACTGCACATTATTGGTATGAAGATTTAAAGAAAAAAATCAAGATACCTGTCATTAATATGCCTAAAGAAGTTTTTACACAAACAAAAAAAAGTTGTAAAAAAAATTCTAAAATTGGGCTTCTTGCAACAGAAGGAACATTAAAAACAGAGATTTATGATAAAATTTTTAAAAAAGATTTTGAATTAATTAAACCTTCAAACAATTTACAAACAAGTTCAGTAAACAAAACTATCAAACATGTAAAAATGGGGAATATAAAATTGGCAGAAAAAACTATCAAGCCTGCAATTAAATATTTAATTAAACAAAAGTGTGAAAAAATAATACTTGGATGTACCGAGATACCTATAGCAATTTTTGCTTATAAATCTCTACAGAATGCTAAAGTTTCAAAATTGTATCTTGATCCTAATTTAATATTAGCCAACTCATGTATGGCAAGATATAAAAAATAGATAATGAACACAAAAGTCAAAAAGCCATATGTTATATATATGGCTGAAATTATTTACTCCTACGTTTCCATCGAAAAAAACAAATATCCAGAAATCGATGTAAAACAAGCTATTAATAAATTCATGGAAACTAATGAATTTGCAAAGTTAAGTACTGGTGCATTGCATGATGAATGGTTTAGTGAATTAAAGAAAAATGAATATTTAGACAAAGATACTGGAAAAAAAATACCAGATGAAACCATCAAACTTTTAGAAATTCAAAAGGATATGACTATTAAAAATTTAATTAAAATTCCTAAACTTTATGAGACTGAAAATAATACTCTCATCGAAGCATCAAATAGAGCAAACCAATTCTTATGGCGTATGTGTGAAAGTTATGAACTTTGGTGTAAAGAATCCGGCCAATCAGAGCAACTTTTATTGGGTATTACTGATTAGCTAATTGAATAATTTTACTTGTTTTTTCTATTCTATTTTTTACTAAAGTAAAAAACTCTTCCTGTTTTTCTTCTTCCTTATTTTTTTTCTTTTTATTCTCTACAAAACTTTTAATATTTTCAGTAGGAGACTTACCAGTAATTTCTTTAACTGCTTGATTAGAGCCATATGAAAGGCCAGCTTGATAGATATTACCAGAAGCAGCTAATGTATAAATAGGTCCTAATAAAGCTGTATTTTGTACACATCCATTAAGAAAAAATAGCAAAAATAATCCAGCAAATATTTTTTTTAGACTCATCATACTCCTTCAAAATATTAAGTATTTAAAAGTACAACTCAAGAGAGAAAGTGTTCATTTTGTATATTAATCGCTAATATTGATAATAAATATGACCTATAACCTTGATATGGTTAAAATTTTTCCATTCATTTTTATTATTTTGTGGTCCTCAGCTTTTGTGACGACAAAACCAATAATAGACAATAGTGATCCCTTTGCAGCATTGGCCTTTAGATTTTTTGTAGTAGCATTTGGTTTCTATATTTATTCAATTTGCACAAAACAAAAAATTTTAACTAACTCGAAAAACCTTCTGCAGTCACTTTTTAGTGGGGTGCTTTTTCATGGCGTTTATTTAGGGGGTGTTTTTTATTCAGTTTCAATTGGAATGCCCACAGGTATTGCTGCATTAATTGTAACCTTACAACCAATTTTAACCAATGCTTTAGCAGGAAAATTTTTAGGTGAAAAAGTTACTTTTATGCAATGGATTGGAGTGATCCTTGGATTTATTGGTGCTGCTTTAGTTTTAGGTTTTGATATTGGATCAAGCCTTCCTGTTTTTGGAGTGTTAGCATCTTTTGTTGCTCTTCTGGCGATTACAACTTCTACTTTATGGCAAAAAAAAATAAGCAACAATTTACCTTTGTCTGTCAGCAACATGTATCAAGCAATAGGTGGCTGTTCTTTTCACATAATAATTATTTTAATTTTTAGTGAACCTTATATTAATTTTACATCCACATTCTTAATAGCAATGAGTCACCAAATATTTCTTGTATCTTTTGGAGCATTTACAATCTTAATGTTTTTAATTAAAAATAACTCAGCAAGTAAAACTGTTTCTATATTTTTTTTAATACCACCAACTACAGCAATAATGGCCTGGTTATTTTTAAATGAAAAATTAAATAATCTAGATTTAATTGGTTTTGCTGTGGCAACTCTTGGTGTTTATATAGCAACAAGAAATCAATAAATTTTTAAACTCCTTTATAGCCAAACTCTAAGCAAGCATCAGTAATTGAATGGTAAAAAGATTCTCCAAAACTTCTTAATGTTAACATTCTAACTTTATCTGGATTGTCATCTAACATATCAATTGTAACCGACATTCCGTTATAAATTGAATTTAAACATGTATCTTTTTTTAATTCATTAAAATTAAAAGGACATCCCTTTTTTAAAATCTCTTTTGTATTGTTTCCCTCTATTTGAATTATTGCTCTGCTATGAGATATATCTGTTATAGCAAAATCTGTTACTGGTAATTTTTCATTAATTTCTTTTATAGTTTCTTTTTTTGAAGAAACTAAAAGCCAGTTATTTGGGCCATTCCATAAAATTCTTGTATTAATGTTACAGCTTATATTTAGAGCTTCGTTTTTTAAGTTCAGATTATCTAACCTAATATTTTCAATAGCTATTGTAGAACTACTATATTTAAAAATTTGAATAATTAGAAAATCAGTTAATTCACTTACTTTTAACAACTCATTATCATTTTTTCCTTCATGATCACCAAATAAACCTTTGATATGAGTATTTTTTAAAGCAGAAATTGAGCTCATGACCTTACCCTTTCACCTTTTGGATCTACATAATGTGATGAAACAATCTCAACCGGTATTGTTTTATTTTTTAAAGGTGACATTGCAAATAGTTTTTGCCCTATCATATTTTTTCCATCCTTGAGAATTGCTAAGGAAAACGGATTATCGTATTCAACACTCCAGCAAGATGCTGAAATATATCCTAATTTAGGATTTGGGATTGGAGCCGTTGCGTCTTTAACTAAATGAGATCCTTCAGGGATACTTGTTTTCTTATCAATTGGAACAACTCCTACTACTTTTTGTCTATCTTTTGCTATAAATGCTTCTCTATCTAAAGAACGTTTTCCTATAAAGTCTTTCTTTTTACTGACCAATCCTTCTAAAGAGTTGTCATAAGGAATAGTTCTACCATCAAGTTCGGATCCTGCAATGTGTCCCATTTCAATTCTTAATGTTGATAATGCTTCAGTTCCATAGGGTTGAATTTTAAATTCTTGTCCTATTTCCATTATTTTCTCCCACATAAAGTTTCCATTATCAGATTCTACATTAACTTCATAAGCAAGCTCTCCTGAAAATGAAATTCTAAAAATTCGTGCATGAACTCCAAATAAATTAGCTTCTAAATACCCCATAAAAGGCAACCCTTCATTTGAAGCATCAATATTTGGAAATAGTTTTTGCAATAAATCTCTAGATTTTGGTCCAGCGATTGCAGCTCCTGCCCATTGCTCTGTAGTTGAAACTACATTTACATTTAGTTCTGGCCATACAAGTTGTAGGTAATATTCAAGATGAGATAAAACATTTGCTGCTTGTGCTGTTGTTGTTGTCATATGATAATGGTTTTCAGAAATCCTTGTTGTTGTTCCATCATCCATAACAATTCCATCTTCTCTTAACATTACACCGTACCTTGCTTTACCAACGGGCAGTTTTAACCAAGCATTAGTATAAACTCGATTTAGTAGTTCTGCTGCATCAGGTCCTTTAATGTCAATTTTACCTAAAGTAGTTACATCACAAACTCCTACATTTGTTCTAACATTTTTAGCTTCTCTTTTGGAACCTTCAAATAAAGTTTCTTCTCCAATTTTGTAATATCTTGGTCTCAACCAAACACCCGCATCTACAAACACTGCATTATTTTTTTCATGCCAAGTGTGCATCGGTGATTTTCTTGTTGGTTTAGAATGTTTGCCAATTTCTCTTCCAACAATTGCACCAATAGTAACTGGTGTATATGGAGGTCTAAAAGTTGTATGACCTACTTCTGGCACTATTTTATTTTCGATATTTGAAACTAGTTGCAAACCGTTGAGATTACTTGTTTTTCCTTGGTCTGTAGCCATTCCTAGTGTCGTGTATCTCTTTACATGTTCTATTGATCGATAACCTTCTTTTAGTGCAATTTCTACATCGGAAACTGCTACATCGTTTTGAAAATCTAAAAATCTTTTATATGTTTTGTCTTTAGGCAAAGGTACACACCAAAATTTATCATGTGTAGTTGATTTTTTTTCCATAACTGTTGGAGTTGATGTTTTGTTTTCATTTTTAGTAATTTTTTTTGAAAGTTCATATCCACTTTCAAATGATTTTTTTAAAGTTTCTTCTAATGTGAAAGTTCCATTTGCAGCACCCAAGGTTGTTTCATTTTGTTTTGATAGTCCTGGCACGAATGCATCTATATCTTTATTAAAAGTTGTTTTATTTCCTGATTGGGAAGCTAAGTGTATTGTTGGAGTCCAAAAGCCCGAAACACAAATACAATCACAATTAATATTTTCTAAAGCTCCCAATTTTTTTTTATCATCTGAAATTTTAGCAACCTCAGCAGATTTAACTTTTTTATATCCTTTGGCTGCAACAACTACGTAAGAAAATTTAATTTGAATATTTAATTTTTTTGCTTCATCTATAATTTCAGATTTTAATTCTTTTCTCGTGTCTAAAACAACTGGATCAACTCCATTTTTTTTAAATTCTATAGCTGTTTCATATCCGCTATCATTATTAGTAAAAATTAATGGTTTTTTACCTACTAAAACCCCGTAGACTTTTAAATATTCTTTTGCAGCTGAAGACAACATCACGCCTGGTGTATCATTGTTACCAAATACTAATGGTCTTTCAATTGATCCAGATGAAATTACAACTTCTTTAGCTCTGATATACCATAATCTTTGTTTAGGATTATATTTTTTGGTTTTAGGCAAATGATCACTTAATTTTTCAGACATCACGAGCATATTGTGGTCATAATAACCAAATACTTGAGATCTATTTTTAACAATAACATTGGGCATTTCTTTAAGTTCTGAAATTATATTATCTGCCCACTCTTTTCCTGATTGATTACCAATATTAACTTCACTAGTTAACAATGATCCACCAAACCTTGGTTTATCCTCTGCTAATATAACTCTGGCTCCATTTTTAGCTGCAGCATATGCACTTGCTAAACCAGAAGGTCCTGAGCCTGCAACTAGTAAATCACAGTACTCATATTTATGCTCGTATCTCTCTTTATCATGTTTAATTGATGCTACCCCAAGTCCTGCCGCTTTTCTTATAAAAGGTTCATAAACTTTGTACCAAAAGCTTTTTGGCCACATAAAAGTTTTGTAATAAAATCCTGCAGGTAAAAATATTTTTAGAAAATTATTTATAGCTCCAATATCAAAATTAACACTTGGCCAGCAATTGACACTGTTAGCTTCTAAGCCTTCAAACAACTCTTGTTCTGTAGCTTTTATATTAGGTTCAGTTTCATTATTTCTATAGAGTTGGACAATTGCATATGGCTCGTCCACTCCCGCTCCAAAAAAGCCTCTGGGTCTATGATACTTAAAGCTTCTTCCTATTAAATGAACTCCATTAGCTAATAGGGCCGAAGCCAGTGTATCCCCTTCATAACCAAAGTATTTTTTACCATTAAATTTAAAAGAAATCTTTTTGTCTCTATTTATTAAACCAATATCATTTAATCTATAATCCTGCTTCATATTAAAGTTCTTCATTTGCTTTAACTGTTTTGAATATTTCATGAGTTGCAGTGTCTCTTTCTACTTTAATCCACTGTCTACAACCTGATATGTGTTGCCATAACTCTTTGTGTTTTCCTCTTAAGCTTTTTCTATTATAAACAAAATTATTCCAATCTTGGTCTGAAACTTCCTTATTAAGCTCTGGTCTTTTAACGGTTGCATCTCCACCATATGAAAATTCATTTTGAGATCTCATCCCACAGTGAGGACATTTAATATGGAGCATTTATGAAATCCATGTTTTAGTTCCAAGTCCTTTTTCATCTAGTAAGTGACCTGTATTAAATCTATTCAAACTATACCCAGCATTTAATTTGTGAACTCTATCTTGTGCAATTGTATGTGCGAATGTCCATCCTGATGCCGGTGTTGCTTTAAACCCACCATAACACCATCCACAATTTAAATACAATCCTTCAATATGAGTTTTATCTATTATGGGTGAACCATCCATAGACATATCCATTATCCCACCCCAAGTTCTAAGCATTTTTAGTTTGCTAAGAAACGGCATCATTGCAATTCCTTCAGTTAAAACATGTTGAAGGGTTGGAAGATTTCCTCTTTGCGCATAACTATTATAGCCATCCAAATCTCCTCCCATTACCATCTCACCTTTATCTGACTGACTTATGTAAAAATGCCCCGCACCAAAAGTTACAACTCTATCTAAAACAGGCTTAACTGGTTCTGAAACGCAAGCTTGTAAAAGATGTGTTTCAATTGGCAATGTCATATTCAATTTCTCTGCTAAAATATTTGTACTACCTGCAACACAAAGTCCAATTTTTTTAACTTTAATATCTCCACGTGAGGTTCTAACTCCCTGGATTTTTCCACTCACAACATCAAAACCTGTTACTTCACAATTTTGAATTATATCTACACCCATAGAATCTGCTTGTCGTGCATATCCCCAAGCTACTGCATCATGACGAGCAGTACCTGCACTTGGTTGCATCAATCCACCGAATATAGGAAACCTTACATTGTCTGAAAAGTCAGCCATTGGAATAATTTCTCTCACTTCTTCTCTATTTAATAAAACTGCGTCGATACCATTTAATCGCATTGAGTTTCCTCTTCTTGCAAAAACATTCATCTGGGCATCTGAGTGAGCAAGGTTAATAATTCCTCTTGGGGAAAACATTACATTGTAATTTAAATCCTGACTCATCTTTCTCCACAAATCCATTCCAAACTCACTAAATAAAGCGTTATCATCATGCATGTAGTTTGATCTAATAATTGTAGTATTTCTTCCAACATTTCCACCTCCTATCCATCCTTTTTCAATAATGGCGACATTGGTAATATTGTGCTCTTTTGCTAAATAATAAGCGGTTGCTAGACCATGTCCGCCTCCACCAATTATGACAACATCATACTCTTTTTTAGGAGTAGGATCTTTCCAGGCTAAATCCCAATTTTGATGACCAGAAAAAGCATTTTTGATCAAATTAAATATAGAATATTTTTGCATTAAATAATTTTATACAAACGAATATAAATAGTTCTTATTTTTTTTATATATATTTTTTAGAAGTTTCCAAAAAATTATAATAGGATATCAATTGAGCATTAAAAATTAATTTTATAGGAGTTTTAAATGAGCGAAGTTAAGTCAGACATTCAAATAGCTAGAGAAGCTAAAATGCAACCTATAAATGATATTTTAGCCAAGATAAATGTACCTGATGAAAGTGCTGCTTTTAGTCCAATGGGAAGGCACATTGCAAAAATTAATTTAGAATATTTAGATACTTTAAAAAATAAACCAAATGGAAAACTTGTATTAGTGACAGCAATCACTCCTACTCCAGCTGGTGAGGGAAAAACAACAACTTCAGTTGGTTTAAATGATGGATTAAATAAAATTGGAAAAAAATCTATTGTTTGTTTAAGAGAACCAAGCCTTGGTCCTTCTTTTGGAATGAAAGGTGGAGCAGCAGGTGGTGGTTATGCTCAAGTAGTTCCAATGGAACAAATTAATTTACATTTTACTGGAGATTTTCATGCAATAACATCAGCTCATAATTTGCTGTCAGCCTTAATTGATAATCATATCTATTGGGGAAATAAATTAGACATCGATGTTAGAAGAATTGTTTGGAAAAGAGTAATAGATATGAACGATCGTTCTTTAAGATCTATAAATATAAACTTAGGTGGAGTTGCAAATGGTTTTCCAAGAGAAGATGGTTTTGATATAACTGTTGCATCTGAAATCATGGCAATCTTTTGCTTATCAAATGATTTAGAAGATTTAGAAAAGAGAATAGGAAATATTACAATTGCCTATACTAGAGATAGAAAACCTATATATGCTAAAGATTTAAAAGCACAAGGTCCAATGACAGTATTATTAAAAGATGCAATTAGACCTAATGTGACTCAAACTTTAGAAAATAATCCTGCAATTATTCATGGTGGCCCTTTTGCAAACATTGCTCATGGTTGTAATTCTGTAATTGCTACAAAGACTGGATTAAAACTTGCTGACTATGTTGTTACAGAGGCTGGATTTGGTGCAGACCTTGGTGCAGAAAAATTCCTTGATATTAAATGTAGAAAATCAGATCTAAAACCTAGTTGTGTAGTAATTGTTGCAACTATTAGAGCATTAAAAATGCATGGTGGTGTAGCAAAAGATGATCTTAAAACAGAAAATGTAGAAGCTTTAAAAAAAGGTTTAGTTAACCTTAAAAGACATGTGGAAAATGTAAAGAAATTTGGTTTACCAGTTGCAGTAGCAGTTAACCATTTTATTAAAGATACAGATAACGAAGTAAAAGCCTTAATAGAATTTTGTGACACTATTGGAGTGAAAGCAAGTCTCTGTACTCATTGGGCAAATGGTGGTGATGGTACAAAAGAGCTTGCAAGTCATGTTGCTGAATTATGTGAGAAAAATGAAGATAAATTCAAATTCTTATATGAAAGCAAAACTCCTCTATTTAAAAAAATAGAAACTATTGCAAAAGAAATTTATAGAGCAGATGAGGTTATTGCTGATACTAAAATTAGAGATCAATTAAAAAGCTTTGAAGATGCTGGGTATGGAGAATTCCCAATTTGTATTGCAAAAACTCAATACAGTTTTTCAACAGATCCGAGCTTAAAAGGCGCGCCAACAGGACACTCTTTGCCAATCAGGGAGATTAAACTTTCTTCTGGAGCAGAGTTTATAGTGGTTATATGTGGAGCAGTGATGACGATGCCTGGGCTACCAAGAGTTCCAGCAGCAGACTCGATTAAGCTAAATAAAGACGGTGAAATTGAAGGTCTATTTTAGAAACTATTTACGTAAATAATTAAGCCAGTTTCTAACTTCACATGTCCTATTATTAAAATCTAATAGTTCGTTTTGAGATTTTATGTAAGAGATATGGTTTTCATACTCTTCTTCATTTAAAAAATTTTTATTTACAAATAGTCGTTCTTTACGACCTTCAATAAGTTTAAGCATCTGCAAGTACTCATAATCAGGATGATACTGTAGGCCAATAATTTCAGAGTTTCCTGCATTAAAACTAACACCCATTACATTGTTAACTTTATCACTTGATAGAAGAATAGCATTTTTTGGTAATTCACTTACTTCATCAAAATTAAATGCTGGTGATGTAAAAATCTTTTTTTTATCTTTGTAAATAAAATGCTTCTCACCTTCATTATTAATAATTACATCCGACGCAATTCCAATGTGAGCACCTTTTTTTCCAGGGTTTACTTTGCCCCCAGCCGCTGTTGTGCAGACTTGTAACCCCCAACAAATAGCTAAAATCTTTTTTTTTTGAGTAAAACAATTTGATGCAAAATTAATATGTTTCTTAATCACATCTGTCATATCATTTATTCGCATTGCACCACCTGTAAAGACAATACCATTATATTTACTCATGTCTTTTAGAGCATTCGTTGTCTCATCATCATGACCAGGATTTATAATTTCAGTAATTGTAGATGGTTCTATTTTTAAAATTAAGTTTTTTAAGTTATCTGCTGCAGAAGCACCAGCTGCTTTAATAAAAAATTCACTATCTTCTTTAATATTTCCTTCAACAATTAAAATGCTCAAATTACTCATTTAAATAATTCACCTGTCATACTGTGCTGGTACATTATCCTCATATCATTCTCAGTTAATTTTTTTGGATTTCCTCCAGTAGATGGGTCTGCTAAAGCCATTTTTGATAATCTATCAATATCAAAATCTTTTTCATCAATCACTTCTGATAATTTATGAGGCATATCTAGTTTTTTTCTTAAATCTAAAACCCAGTTAACAAAACCGTCAAATGATCTATCTTTAAGTTTTAAATAATCAGAAATCTTAATTATCTTCTCTTCGATAACATCTTTATTAAATGTTAAAACATAGGGCATGAATATTGCATTCGATAAACCATGATGAATATTATTTAATGCATTTACTGGGTGACTTAATGAATGAATTGCTCCTAGTCCTTTTTGAAATGCTGTTGACCCCATACTAGCAGCTGTTAGCATGTTTTGCCTTGCTTCAATATTTGATCCATTGTTAACTGCTTCAAGTAACCATTCATTAATTAATCTCATTCCCTCTAAAGCAATTCCATCAGCCATAGGGTGGTATCCTGGAGCACAATATGCTTCCAGGTTATGAGCTAGTGCATCCATACCAGTTGCAGCTGTAATCTTTGCAGGTAATCCAACTGTTAAAACTGGGTCCAAAATAACTATTGAAGGTAAAAATTTAGGATGGAAAATAATATTTTTTATACCCGTTTCTTCATTTAATATTACTGATGCTCGTCCTGTTTCAGAACCAGTGCCTGCAGTTGTGGGTACAGCAATAATTGGTGCAATTTTATCAGGGTTTGCTTTGGTCCAGTTATCACCAACATCCTCAAAATCCCAAATAGACTGTGTTTGACCCGACATAAATGCGATAGCTTTACCAACATCTAAGCCACTACCTCCACCAAAAGCTATTACTCCATCACAATTATTTTTATTATAATAATCAGCGCCTTCAGTTACATTGGTGCCAGTTGGGTTACCAACAACATTTGAATATAACTCAACCAAAATCCCATTTTCTTTTAGGTTATTTAAAACATTATTTACAATTTTTGATTTAGCTAGACCACTATCTGTTACTAACAATGGTTTATTAATATTTAAAGTTTTACAAGCAATACTTAAATCTTTAACTCTGTTTTTTCCAACCCACATGGTTGTTGGATAATTCCAATTTGAATTCATGAGTTAATCTCTTTCTAATTTTTATTTTTTTTAATTTCCTCTTCACAAAACTTTTTAGCTTCTTCAAGATCAACAATTTTAGATTTAGATAATTTTTGGCTTCCTGCTAAACAGGCATCTACAGCTCTTTTGAGATTATGATCGCTAAAATTTAAAATAACTACCATTCCAAGCACTATAAAAAAAAATATTAATATATTTTTTACCATTTAATTTCTAATTTTTTATTTTCACAAATAGTTTTTAACATACTAAACATAAGTGGGAAGTCCTTTTGATCAAGTTCTTCTAAAATTTTTGGTCCAATCTCTAAAGCAAGTTGTGCGCCTTCAACTGTAATATTTTTCATAAACTTTTCTTTAGCATCTTTATAAAGATAGCCTTCTCCTAAATATTTACCCATTAAACTATTTCTTCCACCTATTGCACTGACATATAAATCACCCAAGCCAGCTAAGCCATAAACTGTATCTGTTTTGCCTCCATAGTAAGAAACAAATTCTACCATCTCAGAAATTGATCTATGAATTAATGAAGCAGATGTGTTCAAATAATATTTAGATTGAATTTCTTTTGAAGCTTTAGAGTTACTCAATCCCTCAGAAGCCCCAATCAACATTGAATATATATTCTTAATTGCACCAGCTAATTCTACACCTGTTAAATCATCTGAAGTTTCTGTTGAGTAATAATCGGTTGATATAAATTTTTTTAGTTTTTCAGTTTCTTTAATGTTTGGATTGGCAATAACTGTACCTGTTCTCATTTTATTTGCAAGACCGGCTGCCAAACAGGGGCCTTTAATCGCTGAAACGTTTACTTCAGTTTGACCTTGATTTTTTAGAAGTTTTTTAATTTTATCCGACAGTGTTATTAATTCATTATCCTCTATAGCCAAACCTTTTGTTAATAAAATAATGGGAATATTTTTTTTATAATTTTTCGATATTTGATTAACAAACCATTCAATTCCTATAGAACTAACTCCAGCAACAATTATATCTACCTTATTTTCAAGTATTGATTGTAATTTTTCAAATTTTTCAACCTTCAATTCTGATGGTAATTTAATATTTAAAGCTGGATGGAAATTATTATTTAATTGAATTTTATTTATTAAATCATCTTCTAAATGTGTACCAACAAGTGTTACTTTATTCTTGTTTTCAAGACATGGAACAGCAAATGCTGACCCCATTGCTCCAGCACCAATAATAATAATTTTTTTCATAATACTGTATTTTTTTATATTAATTTTTAGCATTTTGTTGATAAAGTACAGTTATAAATTAATTAGGAAGAAGCGATTTTATGACAAAAGTAGCAATTATTGGTGCTGGGCCTTGTGGTTTATCTGCTTTGAGATCTTTTGAACAAGCTGAAAAAAAAGGTGAAAAGATACCTGAAATAGTTTGTTTTGATAAACAAGAAGATTGGGGAGGATTATGGAATTACAGTTGGAGAACAGGTTCTGATCAATACGGTGACCCTGTACCTAATAGTATGTATCGATATCTTTGGTCAAACGGTCCTAAAGAATGTCTAGAGTTTGCAGATTATTCATTTGATGAACACTTTGGAAAACCAATTCCATCTTTTCCACCTAGAGAAGTATTGTACGATTATATTTTAGGTAGAGTTAAAAAAGGAAATTTAAAAGATAAAGTCAAATTTAATACGTCTGTTACCAATGTTTTTTATAATGGTAAAAGTTTTGAAGTTTCTTATCGAGACAAGATAAATAATAAAATTTTAAAAGATATATTTGATTATGTGATTGTATCAACGGGTCATTTTTCAGTCCCATTCATTCCAGAATATCCAGGAATGAAATCATTTCCTGGAAGAATAATGCATTCTCATGACTTTAGAGATGCAGAAGAATTCAGAGGAAAAAATGTTGTTGTCTTGGGAAGTAGTTATTCTGCTGAAGATGTTGCTCTTCAGTGTCATAAATATGGAGCAAAAAGTGTAACCATAGGCTACAGACATAATCCAATGGGATTTAAGTGGCCTAAAGGAATGAAGGAAGTTTTTCACTTAGATAGACTTGAGGGCAATAAAGCAATTTTTAAGGACGGTCATGAACAAGAAACAGATGCTGTTATTCTTTGCACTGGCTATCTTCACCATTTCCCTTTTTTATCTGAAGATCTTAAACTTAAAACTAGCAATAGATTGTATCCACCAAAATTATATAAAGGTGTTGTTTGGCAAAATAATCACAAACTAATGTATTTAGGTATGCAAGATCAGTTTCATACTTTCAATATGTTTGATTGTCAGGCTTGGTATGCGCGAGATGTAATAATGGGAAAAATAAAAATTCCAAATGACTCAGAAATTGAAACAGACATAAATAAATGGGTATCGATGGAAGAAAAATTAGAAAATCCAGATCAAATGATTGATTTTCAAACTGAATATACCAAAGAACTCCACTCTTTATCTGATTATCCTAAAATTGATTTTGAATTAATCAGAAAACATTTTAAAGAATGGGAACATCATAAAGTTGAAAATATTATGACTTATAGAAACAAATCTTTCTCTTCACCAGTAACGGGTTCTGTTGGACCAGTTCATCATACACCATGGGAAACTGCAATGGACGACTCTTTGAAAGTTTTTTTAGATCAAAAAAAATAAGTATTTGATGTTTAATTTATATGATATTTGTAAAAAACCTTAAATCTGTTTCTGATCAAGATTGGACAACCACGGATAAATACCCAGGAGTGAGATGGAAATTTTTAATTGATAAAGATTTTGATGGGAGTTCTGGACTATCACTTGGTTATGCTGAAATAGCACCGGGAGGTGATTTAACTCTTCACTATCATTCTCCTGATGAAATATATGTGATTACAAATGGCGAAGGTATATTAAATAAATCAGGTGATTTAGAAAAAATCAAAAAAGGTGACGTTGTATATATTGGCGGAAATGAAAAACATGCTTTAAAAAATAATGGAAAAGAAACTTTAGAATTTTATTGGATTTTTCCAACAGATCGTTTTTCAGAGGTTAAATATCTAAGCTAACTTAACCCAAGGTGTTTCTTTCGCTGATCAACCCAAGTTCTAATTAAGTTATCAAATATCAAGCCAATAAAGGCAACGCAGAGTCCTAGTGTTAATCCTATACCCGCTCCATTTTTGTCCGACAAAGCCTTAAGAATATATTGACCTAAATCTTCTGTTCCAATAAATGCACCGATAATCACCATGAATAGAGCAAATACTATTGTTTGATTTAAACCAAGCATCATATGAGGAAATGCTAAAGGAAATTCTATTTTGAATAATCTTTGAAATTTTGTTACACCCGACATTGTTGCTGCATCATGTAAGGCTGCAGGAACACTTCTTAATCCCTCAATGGTATATCTTGTTGCAGGAATAGTTGCGTAAACTATTACCGCAATTAATACCGACGTATCTGTTATTCCAAAAAGCATCATTACAGGTATTAAATATACAAATGATGGAAATGTTTGAAAAATATCACAAACTCCCAACATAAAACTCGCTGAATTTTTATTTTGAAAACACAAAGTGCCGACTGTAAATCCAATTATACAAGATATGACAACTCCAAAGGTTGCCATGTAAGTTGTAACTAAAGCTCTATCCCACCATGGACTTAATGCTATAAATAATGTTAATCCACAAACAATTAAAGCAGAACGAATGCCACCTATTATATATCCTGCACCAACAACCAAAACTAATGTGGCTACAGCAGGCATTCTTAAATATAAAGCACGCATTGGCTGAAGCACATCTACAATTAACCAAGTATTAAATGCTTTTATATATACAAAGAATGTATCAAAAATCCAATCAACACCTTTGTTCCAAAAATCAGCTGTCGATATTCCTTTGTTATGTGGAATTTCAAAAAAATAATTAAAACCTTCTTTAAAGTAAAAAGATCCAATGTATGCAAATACAATCCCTAATATTATAGCTACAATGAAAAAGAATGTATTTTTATGACGTTGAAAAAAAGTTAAGTTTCCAAAATAATCAATTTGTTTATTAGCCCAAGCTAAAGACATTTTGTCTAATAAGATTGCAATCAGGCTTATACATAATCCAGCTTCTAACGCTAATCCTATGTTTAACTGATTTAAAGCTAGTAATAAATTAAATCCTAAACCTTTTGCTCCTATAAAAGCTGAAATTACAGCCATAGAAAAGCAAACCATGATAACTTGGTTAACTCCAATTAATATATCTCTTCTGGCTGTTGGAATTAATACTTTAGACATCAGTTGCCAATTACTACATCCACTCATTTTACCTGCTTCAATAACCTCTGGGGATATACCTCTAAGACCCAATAAAGTTAATAGTATCATTGGCGGTACTGCAACAACCATAGTTATAATTACAGCTGCATGATCACCTACTCCAAAAAGAACAATTGCTGGAACTAAAACTGCGTATTGAGGCATAGTCTGCATTACCAAAAGTATTGGATATAAAGCTTTCTCAACTCGTTTACTTTTAAATGCTGCAATCCCTAGACCCAAACCAAAAATAAATGATAAAGGTGCCGCAACTAATATAAAAGAGAGTGTTTGCATCGAAGGTTTCCATTGACCAAAAATGGAAATATAAATCATGACTAAAGCAGCAAATAACGCAAGACCCTTACCACTAAGTTTATAAGCTAAAATTGTTGCCCCTGCTGCCACGATTGTCCATGGAAGTCCTGGTAATTCTGCCCAAGGATTAGCATCAATCCAGTCCCAACTAGAAAATGCAACAATAGTATTAAGCCCACCTAACAAAAACTCTCTTATTAGCTCAATAAGAAAAGTCATAAAAGAAGTTAAATTCCTAGTGATTTGCAGCACTAAGGGTCGAGTTTTAAACTCTTGAGTATCCTCATTCCAAAACTCCATTGGCATCCACTCATTCATTAAGAAAAATAAAGAGTCATTTATCCAAATAGGAAGCCACCCTAGAAGCGGGGGTAATCTCCAAAAAACATCAAAGGCATAATATCTTACCTCTTTACCAAATAAGACGTATGAACTTTGGTTAGGATCTTTAATAAATTCTGCTTGTCCTCTTATAAAATTGTATGTTTCGGGAACATCAATAGCAAAACATAGTGCAAAAAATATAATTAATAAAAATAACCACTGAAATAATTTGGGATATTTTTTAATAAATTCCATATTTTAATTGTTATTTTTACGTCCTCCAAAAACTGTATTAATTATTTTTGATGGATTAATAGAACCTACAATTTGATTATTTTCATCTACTACAGATACTGTTTTTTCTTGAGTTAAAATTTTTTCTGCTACATTTTCAATAATTTCATCTTTTGAAACTTTTAAATCACTTAAATTTTCTTTTGTAATTACGTCCATTACATCTTCAATTAGCAAAACTTTTTCTCTAGGGACTTCTTCAGTAAATTTTCTTACATATTCTGTTGCAGGATTTAAAACAATATTAGCTGGTGTGTCTAATTGTTCAATAATACCATCCTTCATAATCGCAATTCGATCCGCTAGTTTTAAAGCTTCATCAAAATCATGAGTAATAAACATTATTGTTTTTTGTAATTTTCCTTGAAGTCTTAAAAACTCATCTTGCATTTCTTTTCTTATTAATGGATCCAGCGCCGAAAAAGGTTCATCTAAAAACCATATGTCTGGTTCAACAGCTAATGATCTGGCGATACCAACTCTTTGTTGTTGACCTCCTGAAAGTTCTCTTGGAAAATAGTTTTCTCTTCCATCAAGACCAACTAATTTTACCATTTCCATTGCTTTACTAATACTATCTTCAGTTTTAATTCCTTTAATTTGAAGTGGAAAAGCAATGTTCTCTACAACTGTTTTATGAGGTAGTAGAGCAAAACTTTGAAAAACCATTCCCATTTTATTTCGTCTTAGATCAATTAGCTCTTTATTGTTTAGTTGAAGTAAATCTTGCCCTTCAATAAAAATTTTTCCACTTGTTGCATCTGTTAATCTAGAAATACATCTTAATAAAGTTGATTTACCTGAACCAGATAAACCCATTACAACTAACATTTCTCCTTTTGAAACTTCAAAAGAAGCATTATTAACGCCTACAATACATCCATTATCTTGAAAAGTTTTTGCATCTACATTGCCATTAGATTCATGAAGCATTTTTTTGGCATTTTCCCCAAAAATTTTATAAACGCCTTCACATTTGATTATTGGATCAGACATAACTTGTAATTAGGTTATACGAAATTAAGATAAATTAAAAACGATATAATTATTTTTTTCCTCCTTAAAAATTTTTTATATAATAAACTCTTGTATCAATTCCTGTGCTTAAAAAACTTAAAGCTTCACCACTAACAGTAATTGTTTCGTCAACACCAACGTTCTCTCCACTCACTACAAATCCTGCAAAACATTTATTCTTTTCCTTGTCCCATTTTACAAATGTATCACTTATTTGATTACCATTCATTGTGTACAGTTCATGTGCTCTAAAATTTAAAAAATTTGCTCCCATTATTGCGCGCTGTGGAATAAGCTTTGTAGCATTACAAACTTTCTCATAAACTTCATCTGTTAGTCTAAAATGATCAGTTCCATCAAAATATACTAAAATTCCTGAAGGAAGACTTGAAATTAATTTGTCTAGTTTTCTTGTTTCAGCAACTCTTTCTTCCTCAATTTTCATTTTTGCAACAAGCTCGTCTCCTTCACCAAAAATGTTATTCAAGATAGCAAAAAATAAAATTATAATTATCATTACGAGTGCCAAACCAGCAAATTCTTTAATAGTATCTGGTAACTCTTTTATTTTATGTAAATAATTTTCT
Source organism: Candidatus Pelagibacter sp. PS_41 (assembly GCF_059417725.1). NCBI lineage: Bacteria > Pseudomonadati > Pseudomonadota > Alphaproteobacteria > Candidatus Pelagibacterales > Candidatus Pelagibacteraceae > Candidatus Pelagibacter > Candidatus Pelagibacter sp. PS_41. The sequence continues at coordinate 774,487 of NZ_CM182062.1, forward strand.
TTTAACATTACTCTTGTAACTTTCCATTAATCCATGTTCCTGATTTTTGTTTTCCATCAGACCAGGTAAAAATACCTTGGCCGTTCATAAAACCTTTTTTCCATTCACCTTCATATGTTGAGCCATCAGGAAAACTTAGAGTGCCTATGCCACTCCACTCACTATTTTTAAATTCTCCTTTATAAATATATCCATTTGGCCAGGTTTCAGTTCCTTGACCATGTTTTTTGGTTCCAACCCACTCACCTTCATATGTTGTTTTGTCAGTGTAAATCCATTTTCCATAACCATTTTCACAATTTCCTTCTTTACAGCCCGTGCTTCTAGCTAAAGCAGAAGATATAATCAACAATCCTAAAATTATACTAATAAGGTATTTTTTCATTTCAATATTTTACACAAAATTCATTAAAAAAAAAATCAAACTTTTTTCTCTTTTTTGCTACATGAATAAAAAGAAATTTCCTTTTCAGAGTTTTTGCTTTTAATATTTCGTGTAATTTCATGAATTAATTCACCAGAGTTTCTATCTATAATAGCTGACTCTGAATATTTTTTTTCTTGATCTATGGATTTAAACAAAATTATATTTTTATTTACAATTTTAACATTTAATTCTTCAGATTTTGAAAGGAATAAAGATAATCCATTTACAAAAAGTTTTTCAGGTTTTGATGCTACAATTTCAAATTTATCTAAACCCTTTTCATCTAAATCTTCAGCTAAAAATGTTTGATAATTGTATTCTAAATTTTTTATTATTTTCTTTTCTAAATCACATGTAAATTTTAAATTTATATTTTCTTGAATATTTATATCTTTAGCAAATAAAAGATTGCCAAAAAATAAACTAAAAATTATTACTACTAAATATTTGATCATTTTATTAAAAAAAAATCTCCCCCAACATTGTTGGGAGAGATTCAAATTTAAAAGCTTTACCCTTATTTAGTAAAAGCTTTCCAAACTTTTTTGTTCTTTTTTAACCATGCTTTTGCAGCATCTTCATGAGTCATTTTGTCAATGTCAACTAAAGCTGCCATTGCACCAATTTGACTTGTAGAGAATGACATTTTTTTGAATGCCGCAGCTGCTGCTGGATGAGTTTTTGGAAAATCAGCATTTACTGCTTTTTTTAAATAACCATCTGGCGAACCACATTTACCATCTCCACCGTCTTCTGGTCTACAACCAGCTGTGTATGGAGGAAAATCGATAAATGTAAAACCAGCACCATCTGTAAAATTTGGTGTCCAGTTGAAGATAATTGTTCCTCTTCCTTCTTTTTCAGCGGCTGATAACTCTGCCCAAAGTGCATCTGCACTTCCAGCAAATTTAACCATCCAAAGATCACCTAAGCCTAAAGCGTCAACCCTTTGAGGTATCAAATCTCCATGCCAAGTTTGTGGACCTTCAAGCATTCTTCCTTTTCCACCTGAGTCAGGTGTTACGAAATTCTTCGCACAAGCAGGATTTTTTAAAGCCGTCCAATCTGGAAGACCTGGGCATAATCCTTTTTCAGCAACCCAGTTAGGATAACCCATATCCTCTAGAGTTCTTGCTTCATGGTCACCCCAATCAAGTAAACCACCTTTATCTAATGCTGTAGTAAATGACTTACCAAAAGCAGATTCCCATACTTCATGAGAAATAGATACGTCACCAATTCTAATTGACTCGTATACTGCTTGAGAGTCAGCATTTACATAGCTAACATTGTTACCCATACTTTCGAAAATTCCACCAATAACATAAGCCATTACAATTTGACTTGACCAGTTATGAGTTGGGATTACGATAGGTTTTTTACTATCTGCTGCGTTAGATATTCCTGTAAAACTTACTACAGTAATTATCAGAGCAGATATTAATGATGTTATTTTTTTCATTTTATTCCCCTCGATTATATTAATAATCAAATTATGTTCTTAATTAAACTTCTAGTCAACTCATTTTGATTATATTATGCTTCATATAATATATATAAAAAGCTAAGTAGATGTTAGGAACTAGCAGAGATATTAATAATCCAGGTTTAAGGATTTTACCACCAGGAGTTGAAAGATACTTCGTCAAAGGTGGGGGCTTATCAGTAATAGAGGTTTTTCCCGAAGATAAAATTGAAATAATTAATGAAGAAGGAAAACAAATTTGTGAAATAATTGTTTTTAATTCTAGTGGCAAACCTGATTTGTCAATTTTAAATCTAAAAGAAAATTCAAATGCAGATTTCTCTAAAAGAGTAATTGCAAAAGATGAAAAAATTTCAAAAATTTTTAAGAAAAGAAATCTAGATCTTAAAAAAGCTAAATCATCAATTGTATTCGATGAAGATTGTTTAATGGGAGAAAAAATAACACTCTCATCAAAAGATAAATGCTTTGTGTTAATAGCAGCACCTGGTGACCCACTAAATGTTCATGAACAAAATCCACCGACTGATTTAACAATTTTTGTTAATAGAGCAAAATTTTCAGAAACTGATGAACAATTTATTTTACCAGAGCCTTTAAGTGATCCTATAATTGAGCAACTTATTAAAAGAAGAACGGCAGAAACTTATGAGGTTAAAGCAGGTGAATATATTCAAATCATAGATACAGGTGGAAGACAATGTTCTGATTTTTTAGCTTTCGATACTCATAAATTAAATGATGGTATTGAAAGTATAATCGACGATAAAGCCACAAGAACGTTTATGGGTAGCGCGTATCCTGGCCCGGGATTGTTTTCAAAATTTTATGATGGAGATCATGAAGCAATGGTTGAAGTAGTAAGAGACACGGTTGGAAGACATGATACTTTTAATTTAGCTTGTACTTCTAAATACTATGAAGACCTAGGTTACATGGGGCACATCAATTGCACTGATAATTTTAATAAAGGTTTAAAAAAATACGATATAAGTGCTCGAAAAAGTTGGTCTGCTATAAACCTTTTTTTTAATACAGCAATTGATGCTAACAATGTTGCAACATTTGATGAGCCATGGTCAAGACCTGGTGATTATGTTCTATTTAGAGCGTTAAAAGATTTAACGTGCGTTTCATCTGCTTGTCCTTGTGATGTTGATGCTGCTAATGGGTGGAACCCTACTGATATATTTGTTAGAACTTACGGAAAGAATAATAAGTATTCAAAAGCAATTGCATTTAGAATGAAAACAGACTCAGAACCAAAACTAACTCAAGAAACAGGTTTTCATAAAAAAACATCTGATCTAACCAGAAATTTTGTTGAATACAAAGGTTTTTGGTTAGCAAATAATTTTACTAATTCAGGAACAATAAAAGAATATAACGCGTGTAGAGAAAGTGCGATAGCAACAGATCTTTCTCCACTTAGAAAATTTGAAATACTTGGTCCTGATGCAGAAAATTTAATGCAATACACTTTAACAAGAAATGTTAAAAAACTATCAGTAGGTCAAGTTGTCTACACTGCGATGTGTTATGAAAATGGATGTATGTTAGATGATGGTACATTGTTTAAATTTGGACAAGATAATTTTAGATGGATTGGTGGAGATGAATACAGTGGTGAGTGGTTAAAAGAACAAGCTAAAAAGAAAAATTATAAAGTTTGGATAAAATCTGCTACAGACCATATACACAATATTGCTGTTCAAGGACCTAATAGTAGAAAAATTTTAGAAAAATTTGTTTGGACAGCACCTATTCAACCTTCAATAACGGAACTTGAATGGTTTAGATTTAACATTGCAAGAATTGAACATGAAACAGGAACACCTATTGTAATTTCTAGAACAGGTTACACTGGGGAGCTTGGTTATGAAATATGGTGTCATCCAAAAGATGCTGGTGAAGTTTGGGATAAAGTTTGGGAAGCTGGAAAAGAATTTAATATCACACCTTTAGGTTTAGAAGCTTTAGATATGGTTCGTATTGAAGCCGGACTTATATTTTATGGATATGAATTTGATGATCAAACAGATCCTTTTGAAGCTGGAATTGGTTTTACCGTTCCACTTAAAACTAAAGAAGATGAATTTATTGGTAAAGAAGAATTAATAAAAAGAAAAGCTAATCCTCAAAAAAAATTAGTAGGTTTAGAGCTTATTGGTCATGAACCAGCTGTTCATGGTGATTGTGTTCATGTTGGTAGAGCACAAATTGGAGTTATAACGAGTGGAATGTTGTCACCAAAACTTGGTAAAAATATTGCGCTTTGTAGAATTGATGTAAAATATTCTGAAATTGGAACTGAAGTTGAGATTGGTAAATTAGACGGGCACCAAAAAAGAATTAGTGCAAAGGTTGTTGCTTTTCCTTTCTATGATCCAACAAAATCTAGAGTAAGAGCTTGAAAATGCCCAAAGATAAAAAAACTCTTTTAAGTTTTTGGGAAGACCAAATGAAACAATCTCATACATCAAGTAACTATTTTTTTAGAAAGTCTCCTTCTCATTATCATATGATGTTATTAGTTATGTCAGCTTATAAAGAACAAACAAAATTGTCTGTTGAAGAATTAAAAACAAAACTTTTTAAAACTTCTAGACCAAAATCTGCATTAATCATTACTGAAGCTTGCGAAAAAGGATTCTTTCGCCTTGAAAAAACTTCAACTGATCAGAGAATAAAAAATATAGTGCCGAGTGAGTCATTTATTAATGAGTTTAACGAATATTTAAATACGCTTAAAAACATAAGCTATTAGCTATTAATTTATCAAAATTACAAAGTATATATCTTTTATATATAATTTTTAGTTCTATAAAAAATTATATTAATTACTATTACCAAAAAATAATGTTTTGATATGTCAACATTACCTACAAAAGCAAAAGTAGTTATCATTGGTGGTGGTATTCATGGATTGAGTACTGCTTGGAAACTTTCAGAAACATATAAAAATCCTGGCGACATTGTAGTCCTAGAAAAAAAAGATATTGCAGCTGGGGCAAGTGGGATTGCGTGTGGAGTTATTAGAAATAATTATTTTCAACCAGCCATGAGAGAATTAATGGCACACTCAGTTTCTGTTTGGGAAAGTGATCCAAAAGCATTTAAATATAATGCGGTAGGATATTTACAAATTTCTCCAGAAGTAATGCATGCAGATGTAGCAACAATTTACGAACAACAAAAAGCAATTGGATACGATTCAGAATTTATTGAAGGTGAAAAAGATTGTATGAATTATATGAAGGGAATGTTTGATGACTGGCAAGCTCAAGGCATCACTTCAGTTCTTCATGAAAAAAAAGGTGGTTATGCATTTAATAAAGATTCTATCAAAGCTCTTGAAAATAAATCTACTTCAAATGGTGTTCAGGTAATGAAAGGTATTAAAGTTACAGGTTTTAAAAGAGGTAGCAATAGTAAAGCAGTTACTGGAGTTGAAACTGACAAAGGAACTATTGAGTGCGAGCAAGTAGTAGTTGGTGCTGGTCCTTGGGCTAGAGATTTTTGGAATATGTTAGAACTTCCAAAAACAGCAAATATCAAGGGTAAAGATGGCAAAATGCATGAAACTGATATGTGGACATATTGGATGCTTCAAGAAGGTGTGATTGGGGTTGAGCCCGACTTTTTAAAAATGAACAATGGAAAACAACCTCCTGTGATCCATGTTGACTCTACTGCTCCATTATATTCAGATAAAACAAAAAAATTAATCACTGATAAAATTTGGGGAATTTATTATAAACCTGACATTGAAGGACTTGGTGTTCAAGGTGGAACGTCTCCTTACATAGTTGATAAACATTTTGATAAAGTGAATGTAGATCCTTATGGAGTTGAATCTCCTGAATATCAAACTACAGAAGAATTCAATGATATGTGGTGTTCGGCTTTAGCGCATTGTCAAAAAAGATTTGAAGGAAAATCTGATCTTTATAGAAAAGGGCCGTCTGGTGGTCTTGGATGTATGACACCAGACTCGTTTCCAATCTTTGATAGATTTTTAGAGAACGTATATATGATTGCTGATGCTAATCACGGTTATAAAATGATTGGTGTAGGAGAACTTGTAGCAAAAGAAATTCTTGGTACTGAGAGTGATTTATTAAAACCGTTTAGATTCAACCGTTACGAGAAAGGTGAACTTCACCCTACATCGAACAGTCCGTTCCCTTGGAGTTAAACTTCAAGTCTAGACACTAATAAAAATTTCAGCTACCTTTGAATAAATTATAATTCATTGAGGGGTGAAATTAAAATGACTGATCTAGATAAACACGTTAACCAACCAGGCAGAGCTAAACTAGTAAAACAAGTTAGAGCAAAAATTGATGAGCTTGGTATTGAATATATATTTTTTCAATTCATATCAGTAACTGGTAGAGTTGTTGGAAAAGGAATTCCAACAGACCACTGGGAAAGAACATGTGAAAAAGGTTTTCAATTAGTTTATGGAGCAACTGCAAACTTATTTACAGATCGTCATGGTAGATACATAGGTTATGGACCCGAAGCAAAAGAGCTTGTAGGGATACCTGATCCGGAAACTTTTTGTCAACTTCCATGGGATAAAAAAGTGGCAAGAGTTTTTGTTACTTGCTTTAGAAATCGTGAAGAAAGAGAAAACCCAGGTGCTCATTTAACCTCTGATTGTCGTGGAAATTTAAGAATTCATGCTGAAGAATTTAAAAAAAAACATGGTTACCAATTAAGAGTTGGAACAGAACCAGAAATGATGTGGTTAACTAAAAATGAAGATGGCTCTCCAACAGGTAAAGGATTTTCTAAACCTTATTGCTATCACATAGATCAATTTGAATCTTTAAGGCCTGTATTTATGAAAGTTTTCGAATATGCTAGAGCAATGGGCTTTGATATGATTCAAGGTGACCATGAAGATGCACCCGGACAACTAGAATTAAACTGGATGTACGATGATGTTTTAAGAAATGCTGATAGACTATCAACTTACAGACAAATTTGTGCCCAAGTTGCTAGAGAATTTAATTTAATTGCTTGCTTTATGACAAAACCTTTTATGGGTGTGTCTGCAAGTGGTTGCCATACAAATATGTCTTTATGGACAGGTGGAAAAGATGTTGTGAATAAATTAAGTCATAAATCTTTACCAGGAATGGATCATGTATTTACTTATGTTGAGGGTGGAACAAATACATTCATGCCAGATACAAAAGATGTTCAGTTACCTGGTAAGGTTGGTCTAAAAGCAATTGGTGGTGTAATGAAACACCTTGGTGCTTTAACTGCAATTGGTTCTTCAACTGTAAATTCATATAGAAGATTATGGGACACAGGTTTTTGGGCTCCTGTTTATGCTGACTGGGGATATCAAAATAGAACATGTGGATTAAGAGTTTCTGCCCCTGGAAGATTTGAATATAGATCGGTAGACTCGATGCATAATCCTTATTTAATGGGTTCAGGATTATTAAAATCTTTTGATGACGGAATATCAAATAATATTGATCCTGGAAAACCAGAATCTAGAAGTATGTACGAAGCTCAAGCAGCTGGTAAAGAAGTCAAAAAATTACCTTTAAGTCTTGGTGAGGCTCTTGACCGTTTAGCTGAAGACGAAGTTATCAAATCAGCTATGCCAGATGAAATGTATAAAGTGTTTCATTGGTACAAAAACGATGAGTGGGAAAGATTTTTAGGTGCAACAACTCAGTGGGATTTAGATACTTATCTGGACTGCCTACCGTAGTCTTTAATTATAAAAAGGAAAATATATGTGTGGAATAGCAGGATTAATACATAGAGGTAAATCATCAAATGTAGGAAGTGAGCTGCAGGGAATGCTTCAGGCTCTAAAACATAGAGGGGAAGACTCAACTGGTTACGCTTTATACGGTGATACAGATGGTAAAAATTTTATCATGCGCTTTAAAGTTGGAGAAAATGTTGGGGAAGGAAGCTCATCAATAATGGAAGAAACTTCAGTTTATGATGAAAGAAAAAAAATTGTTGATCAATATCTTTCTGAGATGGGTGCAAAAATTCTTAAGGAAGAAAGGATTTTACCTTACTCTTTAAGATATGAGCTTGATTATAGCGCAAAAGATTTACTTTCATTTTCACAAAAAATTGAAAGTATTCCAGGTGTGGAAATACTTTCTATGGGGAAATCATTAGAAGTGATTAAAGATTTAGGTAATGCTAAAATGGTTTGTGATAGATATAATTTAGATAAAGTGGTTGGAACTCATGCAATTGGTCACGCAAGAATGGCAACAGAGTCTGGTGTTGATATTAAATCAGCACATCCTTTCTGGGGTTATCCCTTTAGTGATGTATCCGTGGTTCATAACGGACAATTAACTAATTACTGGAATAATAGAAGACTATTAGAAAATAAGGGTATGAGATTTATGTCTGAATGTGACTCAGAATTAATTGCCGTTTATATTGCTCAAAAGATGAGAGAAGGAGCAAGTCTTGAAGAAGGTATGAGGGACTCTTTAACAGGTCTTGATGGAGTATTCACTTATTTTGTTGCAACAAAAGACTCGTTAGGAATGGCAAAAGACACTATGGCAGCAAAACCTTTGGTTCTTTATGAGTCAGATGATTTAGTTGCAATGGGTTCAGAAGAAATAGCGATCAGATCAGTTCTTCCACAAGAAATTGATACATATGATCCATTTGATGGAGAGGTAAAAGTATGGCAAATCTAAAAACAACCGAGAAAAAATCAAAAGCCCAGTCAATGGGTATGCACACAGAAGTTTTAACAGGAAGAACTCAACAAAAGTTTTTTAATCCTGATGAAGCAGAAAACTTTTATTACTTTGGCACATATGATGTTGATTTTAATAAAAGAACAGAGCTTGATGTTAAAGATATGACTGCTCCAGACGCAAATAAAGAAATAGATAATTTAATGAGCCAAGGCTATGGAACAATTGTTATAAAAAATCCTCAAGGAAAACACAGTTTGGGTGTTGGGATTCTAAATAAATTAAACTTAATTTTTGAAGGAAGCTTAGGTTATTTTGGTATGGGTTCATGCGATGGTCCAACTGTTAGAATTAACGGTAGAGTTGGTTGGTCTTGTGCTGAAAATTTAATGGCTGGTAAAGTAGTTATTGAAAAAAATGCAGGATCTTGTTTCGGCGCTGCTATTAGAGGTGGAGATTTAATTTGTAAAGGTAGTGTTGGTGCTAGAACTGGTATTGATATGAAAGGTGGAACTATCATTATTGGTGGTGATGCTGGTGCATTTACAGGTTTCATGATGCAAAGAGGGAGAATAATTATTCTTGGAGATGTTGGAATAAATTTAGGTGACTCTATGTATGATGGTACAATTTTTATTGGTGGCAGTATTGGATCTTATGGAAGTGATGCAGTTGACGCTGAACTTACTAAGAGTGATCAAGACTGGTTAAGAAGAAAATTAAAAGTTGCAGAAATCGGTGAAAATTTTGATGTAAGTAAAATGAAAAAAATTGTAGCTGGTAAAAAATTATGGAACTACGATAATTTAGAACCTACTGAGAAGAAAGGAGCAATTTAATGCCTAAGAAAAAAACTAAAAAGAAAAAAAGTAATGGAAGTGTTGGTGGAAAAGCTGATGTTCATGCCTACGAAGAAGGTAAAAGAAATAAAAGTTTATTAGGTCATAATGCTATTTTTACTCCTGAGGTAATTGACGATATTCACATAAAAGCTCAGTTAGGAAGATACAGAATGCGTGGAATGGCATTGATGAAGAAAATTCCAACATTTGATGATTTAGTTTTCTTACCTGGAACACTTACAAGATTTGTAATTGAAGGTTACAGAGAAAAATGTGAAACAAAAACTGTAATTGGTCCAAGATGTGAAAACCCAATTGAACTTGATATACCTGTTTACATTACCGGTATGAGTTTTGGAGCACTTTCTTATGAAGCTAAAACTGCTTTAGCAAGAGGAGCTACTATGGCTGGTAGTGCGACTTGTTCTGGAGAAGGTGGAATGATACCTGATGAAAGAAGGTATTCTGAAAAATGGTATTACCAATGTATCCAATCAAGATATGGATTTAATCCACACCATGCTCAACTTGCAGATGGAATAGAGGTTTTCATTGGTCAAGGTCAAAAAGTTGGAATGGGTGGACACTTAATGGGTCAAAAAGTAACTGATCAAGTAGCTGAGATGAGATCATTACCATCTGGTATTGACCAAAGATCACCTGCTCGACATCCTGACTGGCTAGGTCCAGATGATTTAGCTTTAAAGGTTGAGGAATTAAGACAACTTACAAAAAATAAAGTACCAATTCAATTAAAGCTTGGTGCATCAAAAGTTTATGATGATGTGCGTATGGCTGCAAAATGTGATCCTGACTCTATCTATTTGGATGGAATGGAAGGTTCTACAGGAGCTGGTCCTCACATTGCTGCTGCAAATACTGGTATTCCAGGAATTGCTGCAATTAGAGAAGCTAGAAGAGCAATTGATGATGTCGGAAAAACTGGAAAAGTTACTTTAATTTACGCTGGTGGTATAAGAGATGGTGCTGATATGGCAAAAGCTTTGGCATTAGGTGCTGATGCAATTGCAATTGGAACTGGATCTATGATCGCTTTGAACTGTAATAAAGATATCCCTGAAGCTAATTTTGAAAAAGAAATGGGTGTAAAAGCTGGTGATTGTTATCACTGTCATACTGGTCGTTGCCCAGTTGGTGTTGCAACGCAGGATCCTAAACTAAGAGCTAGATTAAATCCAGATGATGCTGCTTTAAGAGTTTATAACTATCTTCATTCTATGACGTTAGAAGCTCAACTTTTGGCAAGAGCGTGTGGTAAAACTAATATCCACTCTTTAGAGCCTGAAGATTTAGCTGCATTAACTACAGAAGCATCTGCTTTAGCAAAAGTTCCTTTAGCTGGAACTAACTACACTGTTGGTGTTGATAACTATCACAAAATATAGAGGTAAATATGGCTAAGAAAAAAACAAAAACTAAAGCAAAAGTTAAAAGTGGAGTTAAAAAAGAAAAAAAACTAAAACTTGGTACTTTTAAAGAAACAGCTAGAGAAAAGTTAATTGGTCAACATATTGGTTACAGATATGATGTAAATTTACTTCCAGATTATAAAAGAGTTACTCCATTTCTTAAAAAATATGTGGAAGCAATGGGATGGGATGATCTTAACTGGTTAGAAGACGTTCATATGGGTTATGAAGAAGGAAGACCAGCAGTATTTTGTAGAAATGCGAATGGTTGGGTTACAATTCCAAAATCTATTAAATTACCAAATAACCAACAAGATAGAGATATGATAGCAAGAGAGCTTTTAGTTAAATTTCAAATGTCTCCAAAACACCCACTTGTTGATTTGAAAAAAGCTTACCTAAAATTTTAATATCTCAATCTATAGTTGTTTTTTTTTACAAACTTGTTGTGAACATTAGGTTTTTATAGATTGTTTCATTTGTCACACCCTTAGAAATCTCATAAGCTTTTTAAAAACTAATATGGGAGAGAGAATATGACTGATCAGTTAGGTGCTCTTACAACTATATTTACAGAGTTTTACTATTGGGTAACAGTAGTACTGATGTTTTTAATTCACGTCGGTTTCTGTATGTATGAAGTTGGAGCTTCTCGATACAAACATCACCAACATACTTTAATGAAAAACACAATGCTGATACCATTGGTTACAGTAACTTGGTTTTTCTTTGGTTGGTGGATTTACTGGGCATTTCCAACAGGACCAGGAATTGCACCTTCAATAATGAATGAGAGTACAGCGTTAATTACTGACGAAAGTACTTTTAGTGCTAAATGGTATTTAGCTAACTCAGAATTTATGGCGATCAATTTAGGTGATCACATAAGTGGAGTATTCTGGGCTGCATTCTTACTATTTTCATGGACAGCTGCTTCAATCGTCTCTGGAGCAATCATTGAAAGAATTACAACTTTTGCATTTGGAATTTTAGCAATTGCAATTGGTTCGTGCTTCTGGGTGATTGATGCTGCTTGGGGATGGCACTTTGATGGATGGATGCTTAAAATTTTAGGGTATCATGACGCTTACGCATCAGGAGTAATTCACGCAATTGCGGGTGGATTTGCTTTAGGTGTTCTAATCGTTTTAGGACCTAGAATTGGAAAATTCTCATCAAGTGGTGAACCAAGAAATATAGGGCCAAGAAACCCATGGCTAGTAACTGTTGGATTATTTTTAATCTATACTGGTTTCTGGGGATTTTATGCGGCATGTAATATACCGATATTTGATCTTGGACCTGAATATGGAATGGAAGGTGTCACCTATTGGACGGCTACAAACATATATGTAACCCCTACCACACTGAGTGGAATTACCTTTAACTTCTTGATGTCACTTTCAGGCGGATTATTGGCTGGATACGTGGTCGCTAAAGGTGATCCATTCTGGACTTACTCAAGTGGACTAGCTGGGATCATCTGTGCATCTGCAGGTAATGATTTGTATCACCCGATACAAGCAATGCTTATTGGTGCGATCGGTGTAGTTATTGCATACAAAATGCATTACTGGGTTGAACGTAAGTTCAAAATCGATGATGCAGTTGGTGCAGTAGCAGTGCATGGTTACGCAGGGTTTGTTGGTCTTGTAATTTGTGGGTTTGTTTTAAATGGCTATCCTTCATCTGGATATAGTGTAGGAGCTATGTGGGACGGATCAACTTATGCATCAATCAATCCATTGGGGCAATTCTTAGGAGCAATAATTATGTTTGGTGTTCTTGGAATGCTACCAGGTTATGTAATAGCTAAAGTACTTCATGGAATGGGTAAATTAAGAATACCCCGTGAAGTTGAAATAGCTGGACTAGACTATGAAATAATGGAGGACGATAGAGAAGCTGAAAAAGCAGTCGCCTCTTCAACTAGGTAAAGGAGAAAAATATGGCTACAGTTACAAACTGGATAGATCATTTAAGTGCAAAAGAGGTTGTCGGAGCAGTTTATCCGGGAGCTGGATCCACTGAAACTTTACTGGTTATTCTTGGTGTAGTTTTTTGGATTGGCTGGCATGTTTTGACTGCTAGATCTGAGAGTGAAAAACTCTCAAGGTTAGCTAGAAAAAGACATGGTGCCAATGATCATAAAAGCAATATTACCGATTGGTAATTAAACTTAAAATTTGGGCGCTACTTGAAAGTGGCGCCCTATTTTTATAATCTTTAAATATGGCTGACAATAACAACGAAGAATTGAGACCTACTAAAATGAGAGGCGTTGTTTTTCCTAAAGCAAAATATGGAGTAATATTAGCTATAGTAATAATAATTGTTGTAAATTTAATTTATTATAAGGAAACTATCTTTTCACTATTTAGATAATAATGTTAACTTAATTTATGCCTAAAAATTTATTCAAAATTGCAAAAGAAAAAAAAATTAAATATTTTCTAATAAGTTTTGTTGATTTATTTGGTGTACTTAGATCAAAATTAGTTCCTACTCATGCTATAAAAGAAATGCAAAGTGCTGGTGCTGGCTTTGCGGGATTTGCCGCATGGCTTGATATGTCTCCTGCAGACTCAGATATGTTTGGAATACCAGATCCAGATAGCTTAATCCAATTGCCATGGAATAAAGAAGTGGGATGGTTAGCTTCTGACTTATGGATGAATGGCAAGCCAGTTGAAGCCTCACCAAGAGTAATGCTTAAAAAACAAATTCAAAAACTTAAAAAACAAAATTTAACAATGAAATCAGGCGTTGAATGTGAATATTTTTTAATTTCACAAGATGGGAACTCAATTGCAGATCCAAGAGATACTCAATCAAAACCTTGTTATGATCAATCGGCATTAATGAGAAGGTATGATTTAATCAAAGAAATTTGTGATTGTATGATTGAAATGGGATGGGGCCCATATCAAAATGATCACGAGGACGCTAATGGCCAATTTGAAATGAATTGGGATTATGACGATTGTTTAAAAACTGCAGATAGACATACTTTTTTTAAATATATGGTTAAAACAATATCTGAAAAACATGGTCTTAGAGCAACTTTCATGCCTAAACCATTTGAAAATTTAACTGGAAATGGCTGTCACGCACACGTTTCAGTATGGCAAGGTAAGAAAAATAAATTTTTAGATAAATCAGACAATCTGGGCTTAAGTAAAATGGCTTATAATTTTCTTGGTGGAGTAATCAAAAATGCATCTTCTCTATCAGCTTTTTTTAATCCAACAATTAATAGTTATAGAAGAATAAATGCTCCACCAACAAAATCAGGTGCCACATGGTCACCTAGCAGTATTTCTTATACAGGAAACAATAGAACTCATATGATTAGAATACCTGACCCAGGTAGATTTGAATTAAGATTAATGGATGGATCTGTTAATCCATATCTGTTACAAGCAAGTGTATTAGCTGCTGGATTATATGGTTTAAAAAATAAAATCGATCCAGGAAAACCACTTAATTGTAATATGTACGAAGACCACGCAAAATATCCAGATTTACCAAAATTACCTAATGAGTTAGTTCAATCATTAGAGCAATTAAAAAATAATAAAGAAATGAATGAGGCCTTTGGTAAAGAAACAATTATAAGCTACATCAAACTTAGAAGTTTGGAAATTAAAGAATTCCAATCCAAAGAAAGTTTTGATAAGACAAAACCTATTTCAAAGTGGGAAAAAGATAATACTCTAGATTGTTAGAATGACAATTTTATCTAATGGTCACCAATGGAAATTTTCTGAATTTTTAAATAATAAAAATTATTCCTTTGATAAACAGCAAATTTTAAACACATTATCAGAAAAAGAAATAGATGATGCTTATTCTAGCATTTCAAAATGGGATGGTTATGCCCCTACTCCTTTAATTTCTTTAAATAAATTATCAAAAGAATTAAATTTAAAAAATATTTACTACAAAGATGAGAGTAAAAGATTTAATTTAAAATCTTTTAAAGCTTTAGGTGGCGCTTATGCTGTTGAAAAAGTAACAAAAGGTAATAAAGATATTGTAGTTGCAACCGCAACTGCTGGAAATCATGGAAGATCTGTTGCTTGGGGTGCTAGAAGATTAGGTTTAAAGTGTAAAATCTTTATTAGTGAGTTTGTGAGTGATGCAAGAGGTCAAGCTATGGCTGATCTTGGGGCAGATGTAATTAAAGTAAAAGGAAATTATGAAAAATCATTAATTGAATGCATCAAACAATCTACGGAAAATAATTGGCAAATAGTCCAAGATGTTGCTTGGAGAGATTATATGCAGGTGCCTACGTATACGATGGCTGGATATACAGTCATGATGAAAGAAATTACAGATCAAATTCATAATGAAAAAATGTCTCATATAATTTTACAAGCTGGTGTTGGTGGAATGGCTGGAGCAATGATCGCAGGGATTGCTAAATATTTAAACAATATTCCATCTACTATAGTAGTTGAACCTGATAGTGCAGCTTGTGTTTTGGAAAGTATAAAAACTGGAAAAATAGAAAAAATTGACATCAAAACAGAAAGTTTGATGGGTGGTATGTCTTGTGGAGAAGTATCACTGGTCCCATGGCAGATTTTAAAGAACTCTGTTAAACATTGTATCAGTCTGCCAGATAACGATATTGCAAAAACTATGAAATTATTAGGAAACTCAAGCTTTAGTGATCAGTCTATTATTGCTGGTGAAAATTCGGCTCCAGGAGTAATAAGTTTAATTGCAAGTTGTGAGGATCAAAATTTAAAACAAAGTTTAAAATTAGATCAAAATTCAAATGTTTTAGTAATTGGTTGTGAAGGTGATACAGATAAAGCAATGTACCAAAAGTTAATTAACCAAAATTAATTACATGTTAGACATAGGTATTTTCTGGATAAGAGATGATTTTAGAATAGAAGATAATCCTGCATTATCTTTTGCAACTCAAAATCATGAGAGTGTAATTGGATTGTTTATCTATAATAACAAAAATTTTGATAATCAAACTGAAGCTCAAAAATGGTGGGTTTCAAGGTCATTAGAAGTTTATAAAAAAGACTTATCTAAATATAATATTGCTCTTCAAATAGTGAAAGGTGATGAGCTTGATACTTTTTCTAAGATTAAAAAAAAAGATAATCTTTCTATATATTGGAATAAAGTTTACGAACCAGATGTAATTGCTAAAGGAAAAAAAATTAGAGATATTTTTTTAAAAAATGAAATCAATTTTAAATACTTTAAAGGAAATATTTTAAATGAATTTCAAGAAGTAACCAAAAATGATGGGACACCTTTTAAAGTATTTACTCCATTTTGGAGAACTGCTGAACAAAAATATTTAGCTTCACCTCCTGGTAAAAAATATATTATTAAAAATAAGTCAAAAGAAAAAACTTTTTTTAAAAACTGTATCAAACCTAAAGATATTTTGCCTAAAAAAAATTGGTATAAAAAATTTGATAAATACTGGATAATATCTGAGGGTAATTCTAAAAAAATTCTAAATGAGTTAATAGAAAATAAAATCAAAGATTATGGAACAACAAGAGACATCCCATCTGTAGATGGAACCTCAAAACTTTCACCATATATAAAACATGGTCAAATTCATGTGGCAAGTATTTGGAAAAAATGTAGTGAAATCAAATCTAAAGGTATTGGATATAGAAAATATATTAATGAAATTGGTTGGAGAGAATTTTCACATAGTTTGATCAATTATTTTCCAGAATTTTTAAAAGGTAATTATAGAAAAGACTTTGACAAATTTCCATGGATTAAAAACGAAAAACATTTAAAAGCTTGGAAAACTGGAATGACAGGATATCCAATAGTGGATGCTGGTATGAGAGAATTATATGAGACTGGCTGGATGCATAATAGAATTCGTATGGTAGTTGGATCTTTTCTTGTTAAACATTTAAGAATTAATTGGACTGAAGGAGAAAAACATTTCAGAAATTGTTTGTTGGATTTTAATAAAGCAAATAATGTTGCACAATGGCAGTGGGTTGCTGGTTGTGGGGCAGATGCTGCTCCTTATTTTAGAATTTTCAATCCAATCCTGCAGGGTGAAAAATTTGATAAAGAAGGGCTTTATGTAAAAAAATGGGTCCCCGAATTAGATAAAGTGCCAAATAAATTTATTCATAAACCTTGGGAAATGGAATTAAAATACCAACAAGCAATTAAAACAATAATTGGAAAAGATTATCCTCAGCCAATAGTCGTACATGAAAAAGCTAGAGCTTCGGCCTTAGAAGCTTTTCAAAGCTTAAAAAAATAAGAAATTAACAAATTAATCTCCAATAAAATGATGAATAATTGTTCTATTTTGAGTATTTAACCTGTGTTCAAATAGATATAAACCCTGCCAGGTTCCAAGCAATAATTCACCTTCTTTAATACTAAGAGCAATTTGATTATTAGTTAAGGTAGATTTAATGTGTGCTGGCATATCATCTTTTCCTTCAGCTGTGTGAATATACAATTTGTTATCCATAGGAACTAGTTTATCAAAATAATTTACTAGATCTGTTTGAACATCTGGATCAGCATTTTCTTGTACAATTAAAGATGCGCTGGTGTGCTGAACACTTAAATTAAGCATCCCATTTTTAAAATTGTTTTGATTAATCCATTCAATTGTTAGGTTTGTAAATTCGTATAATTTTTGACCCTCAGTATTTATTTTAAGATTATAAAATTCTTGTTTCATCAATTATTTTCCATGGATGTTAATTCGTATAGACGACTGATGGTACGTTTGAATGGTTTTTCTAATAATTTTGATGAGGCAAATTTATCCAGGCTTTGGTTTGCTGTAACTGAAATTGGAACATTTTTATCATAAATTACATCGAGTAAAGTAATGAAACGTTGTTGTTGATTTGAATTTATATCATTAAATTGTGGTATTTGATCTATTACAATAAATTTACAATTTTTAATAATTTCCAAATAATCTTCTGCACCTAAGTTTTGAGCACATAACTCATTAAAGTTAAATCTAACAACCCCTTCATAAAAATTTTCTATTTTGAAATCTCTACCTTTTACATTGATTATTTTTAAAGAATGTTTTTTATCTTTTGTAATAGTTCTAAAAAATTTATTAATTTTAAAGTTAGTTTCCTGATTAAGTGGATAAAAATATCTTTGTTTTTGATTGTTGCTAGATTTTCTATAATCATCTTCAATTTTTAACTCACATTCAACTGACTTCTGCTCCATAACTTTAATAAAAGGTTTAAATTGATCCCTTTGAAGTCCATCTTTATATAACTCAGAGATTTTAGTATTTGAAGTTACAATAATTCTAATATTTTCTTTAAAAATTTGATCAAATAATTTTCCTAAAATCATAGCATCTACTATATTTGTTACCTGAAATTCATCAAAATAAATTAATGAAGCTTTTAATTTTAAATTTTTTACAAAATGATTAATTGTATTTTCTTCTTTTTTTTCATGTACAAAATCATGAAAATTTAACATAAACTCATTAAAGTGTAGTCTTAACCTTTTCTCTTTTAGATGATCAAAAAAAAAATTTAAAATCATAGTTTTACCTACACCAACATCACCATAAAGATAAAAACATTTTTTTGATGATTTTTTTGAAAATAATTTTGAAAAATAAGATTTAAAATTCTCTTTATAATATTGTTCTAATTTCTTAACAGTTTCTATTTGATTTGAATTAACTTCTAATTGTTGAATGTTACAATGCGATATAAAATTTTTTTGTAATTGGTTTACCATTAATTTTTTTTGGTTTTAAAATCAATACCATACTCTGATCTTGGCCCTTTTCGTAAACCAAAGGGACCAGGAATAAATATTGTCATAGGTTTTGTGCCTTCTTTTAAGTCTACTCTGTGATGAGCATTTGCCGAACGAAATCCTACATAACCTGGTTTTCTCCAAAACTTACCCTTTTTTGTAGTTTCCCAGTAACCACCTCTCAGAATAATAGTAATATATGGACATAAATGATTATGCACACCTTCACCGTGATCATCTGCGAGCATTTCATGGATTAAAATATTAAATGGAAACCATTTTGGACGATGTCTAAATAAAACATAATATCTATTCATCCAGGGTTTTGCTTGATCGTATTTGGGATGGGATGGACCTCTATCAAGTACTATTTTTTTTCGTCCTAAACTATTAAGCAACTCAAGAAACATTCTTATTTTAATCTTATAATCGAGTCATCCTTAACTAAATATAAACTATTATTTGAAATAAAAGGTTTAGATATTTTATTTTTATCAATTTTAAGTATCAAATTAGTTCTTCCTGTTAGCACATCAATAACCAAAAGTTTTCCATTGTCTGTGGACAAATATAAGTTTTCTAACCCAATAACAAAACCTACAGGTTTAATTTTTGTTCTTTGTTTTATCTTAAATTTATCAAATATATCTGTGATTCTTATAATATTTCCTGTCGTTTTATCAATGACTATCAAATACCCCTCATTTGTGACAGTAAAAATAAAATCATTTACAATCGCAGGTCTCAAGTATGAATTAATATTTTGTGTCCAATTTATAAGACCATTTGCTAAATTAACAGAATAAAAAGAATTATTATTATTTGAAAATATTAGCGAATTTTTACTAATAACTAATTCTGACAATTTTAATAAATAAGGTTCAATTGAAGTATTTTTATCTCCTGTAGTTATAATCCATTTTAGATTTCCATTATTAATATCTAATGCACTTATATCGCCAACAGAATTATTAAATATAACTTTATCTTTATTGATTGCTATTGAGATTTTTTTTGTAGATTTTATTATATTATTTTCACTTTTGTATTGCCAAATTAAAGTACCATCTGTTATTGAAATACAACTCAGAACACTATTGGAGTCTACTACAAAAAACTTGTCATCATTAATTTTTATATCAGAAATAAATGGTGCATTATTATATTTTGTCCATAAAATTTCTCCTGTCTTAATATTTAATGCATAGTATTTTGAAATACTGTCTGCAACAATCAGGGTTGTTTCATTTTTCGCAAAAAATAAAATGGGGTGATTTTTTTTCTCTTGTTTGTTATAAAAATTTTTTTTCCATAATAAATCTGAATTTTGATCAAACTTAACTATTGAACCTTTACTGTCAAAAAAAATTAAATTATCATTATTAAAAATTATATCTGGCTGAAACTGATCGAAATTTTTTATTTTTGAGAACTTATATTTAGATATTTTTTTTAAATCTGTTGAGAAATCAACAATACCCTCATTATTTACATTGTATAAGTTATTAACTAATATATCATTAAATTTTAATTCTATTTTTAAGTTTGAATTAAATTCTTTTTGAACAACTTTTTTCTTTTTAAATAAAGCATTTTTATTCAAAACTTTTTTTTCATTTTCAATATCTGCTTCTTTTGTCCAGAATTTTGAGTTTGAATTAAATGAGCAGTTACTTATTAAAAAAAATATTAATAAAATCTTTAAAATCCTATTCACGGTAGTCTCTGTTAAGTCTTTTTTGCGTTGTTTCTTTAATATCGCTATTGACTTGTGGAAGGGTAATTATCTGGTCAAAAAAATCTTTTGCTTTTTGCTTTTCATCTTTTGAATAGAAATATTCAGCAACTAAATATAAAGCATGTGATTTCCATATACTTTCAGAATTAATTAACGGGTTTAAGATCATTAATAATTCATTTTCTGACACAGAATTTGAATTGTATAGTCCTTTTTTATAAATATTTAGATTTTTAATTTCTTTATCAAGCTTTGTTTTGTTTATCACCTCATCAAATAACAGATTAATTTCATCTCGACTCTCAATTAAATTATTATCTATCAAAAAGTATAACGCCAGTGGTGAATAGGTAGTATCATTTGCTTTCACTATATCAGTTAAATCTTCAATTGTTTTTTGAGGGTTTTCTGTTTTAAAATTTATTGAAGCAAAATTATATTTATCAGCCAACTTGAGTTTGGCTTGTTTTTTATAGGTATCAATTGAATAAATGCCAATTATCAAAATAACTAAAATTAATACTGATGAGATTATTTTTTTTTTATTATTTGTTAAAAAGTTTTTAATCTTTTCATTTCTCGTGTTTGAGTCGATTATTGAAATATCTTCATCCATATTAAATCATATTTCTTAAAACAAATTGAAGAATACCACCATGCTTATAATATTCTAATTCGTTCTTTGTATCAATTCTACAAAGAGTTTTAATTTTTTTAATATCTCCATTTGCATATTTTATCTCTACACTAATATGGTCAGAAGGGTTCACTCCATCTTGTATTTCTAAAACAGTAATCAATTCAGAACCAATTAAATTTAAGTTGGTTCTATTGTTTCCCTCTGTAAACTGAAGCGGTAAAACACCCATTCCAATTAAATTTGATCTATGAATTCTTTCAAAACTTTCTGCAATAACTGCTTTTACACCTAATAGTTTTGTTCCTTTTGCGGCCCAGTCTCTTGATGAACCTGTTCCATATTCCTTGCCACCTATAACAACTAAATCTACACCTCTTTTTTTATATTCTTCAACTGCATTGTAAATTGGCATAACTTTATCTTCTGGATATAATTTTGTAAAACCTCCTTCTGTTCCAGGTGCCATTTCATTTCTAATTCTAATATTTGCAAATGTTCCTCTCATCATAACCTCGTGATTTCCTCTTCTCGAACCGTAAGAATTATAATCTTTCGGTTGTATTTGATGTTCCATAAAATATTCACCTGTTGGACTTTCTTTTTGAATATTTCCTGCTGGCGAAATATGGTCAGTCGTTACCATGTCACCTAAAATTAAAAGTAGTCTTGCATCTTTGATTGGTTTAAAGCCTTCTGGTGTATCAGGTAAATTTTCAAAGAAAGGTGGTTTTTTTACATAAGTAGAAGTGTCATCCCAATTATATATACTTGTATTTTCTGTTTTAATTTCTTGCCACTGTTTAGGTCCTTCTGAGACATTGGAATATCTTTTAATAAACATGTCAGCATTAAGTGCATCTCTTAATGTTTCCTCAATTTCTTTATTTGAAGGCCAAATATCTTTTAAAAAAATATCTTTTCCATCTTTACCTTGTCCTAAAGGATCTTTGTATAAATCAAATTCCATATGACCTGCTAATGCATAGGCTACTACAAGAGGTGGTGAAGCAAGATAATTTGCTTTGATATGGGGAGATATTCTTCCCTCAAAATTTCTATTTCCTGATAATACAGATACAGCATATAAATTTTCTTTTTGGATAGCATCTGTAATATTTTCAGGTAAAGGTCCAGAATTTCCTATGCATGTTGTGCATCCATAGCCTACTAGGTTAAATCCAAGTTTATCTAAAAATATGTTTAGGCCTGCTTTTTCTAAATAATCAGTCACAACTTGTGAACCTGGGGCTAAAGATGTTTTGACCCAAGGTTTCGTTGTTAAACCTAATTCAACAGCTTTTTTAGCTAAAAGACCAGCACCAATTAAAACATTAGGATTTGATGTATTGGTACATGATGTTATAGCAGCAATTAATATTGATCCATCTTTAATTTCATAATCTGTATTTTCAACTTTTGAAACATTTTGTTTATTTCTTTGTGTGGCATCTTTAAAAACTTTTTTAAATTCAACAGAAGCATTTGTAAGCAAAACTTTATCTTGAGGTCTTTTAGGTCCTGAAATTGTTGGCACAACTGTAGACATGTCTAAAGAAATAGTATCTGTAAATTCTATACCCTCACTGGCCCATAAACCTTGTTCTTTAGCATAAACTTCAACAATTTTTACTGTTGCTTCATCTCTTCCAGAAAATCTTAAATATTTTAATGTTTCGTCATCAATAGGAAAAAATCCACAAGTTGCACCATACTCTGGTGCCATGTTTGCAATTGTTGCTCTATCAGCTAGGGTTAAATTTTTTAAACCTTCACCATAAAATTCAACAAATTTTCCAACAACTCCTTTATCTCTTAACATCTTTACAACTGTTAATACTAAATCGGTAGCAGTGGTGCCCTCTGGCATTTTATTTTTAACTTCAAATCCTATTACCTCAGGAATTAACATTGAAATTGGCTGACCTAACATTCCAGCTTCTGCTTCAATGCCTCCAACACCCCATCCAAGCACTGACAATCCATTAACCATTGTCGTGTGGCTATCTGTACCAACTAAGGTATCAGGAAATAGATAATCCTCTTCATTAAACTTCTCAGACCACACTACTTTAGATAGGTATTCTAAATTAACCTGGTGACAGATTCCTGTTCCAGGAGGAACAATCCTAAAATTATTAAATGCTTGCTGTCCCCATTTTAGAAATGAATATCGCTCTCCATTTCTTTCAAATTCTATATCAACATTTTTTTCAAAAGAATCTGATTTGGCAGATTTGTCTACTTGTACAGAGTGATCAATAACTAAATCTACCGCTGACAAAGGATTGATAGAATTTGGATCTCTATTTTTTTCTTTTACAGCCTCTCTCATAGCAGCTAAATCTGCTACAGCTGGTATACCCGTATAGTCTTGCAATAAAACTCTTGCAGGACGGTAAGCTATTTCAGTGTTTGATTTTTTATCTTTTAACCAAAGTTTAATTGCATCTATTTGATCTTTGTTAACTGATAAATCATCTTCATATCTTAAAAGATTTTCTAGCAAAACTTTCAAAGATTTTGGTAACTTTGAAATACTTTCTAATCCATTTTTTTCAGCTTCAGCTAATGAATAATATTTATAGTTTTTGCCATCAATACTGATTGATTTTAAAGACTTATATGAATTTTGGTTTCCTGGTTTCATTTAGTTAGATGTAAAATCCTATTATACAAAGAATAAGAAGCAATGACATAGCATAATTGAAACGTTTAATGAAATTAATATTTGTCGCAAAACCCCTTAAGAATTTACCTAAAAATGCCCATACAGTAATACTTGTTATAGCTGTTAAGGAACAAACAATAATAACAGATAAAGAGCTCATCAAATAATTATCTTCTTTGACAAATTTAGATATTAAAGTAATTGCTGCCATTACACCTTTTGGATTTAAAAACTGAAATATAAATGTATCAAAAAATTTTACAGGATTTTCTTTTTTATCTTCAGTTGATGAATTAGTGAAAGAAATTTTATACGCTAGATAAAATAAAAAAATTGTACCTAATATTCTAATTATCTCTTGAATTATTGGATACTTAACAAAAGTTGATATTAGAACAAAATTAATTAATATAACTAATGTAGTATATCCTAACCACACACCTAGTATTAGTGGAATTGTTTTTTTTATACCAAAATTAAATCCTGAATAAGATGCTACAGCATTGTTTGGTCCAGGAGTATAACCAAGTGAAACCGATATACCAATTAACAATAATAATTCTGAGTACATAAAAAATTAAGCTATAGGAAGACCATTCTCAGATGGTTGAGAGGGATGAACCAATATCACTTTGCCTTCTTCGTCAATTGATCCTAGAATAAGAACTTGTGAAACAACTCCTGCAATATTTTTTTCAGGAAAATTACAAACACCAATCACCTGTTTTCCTTTTAAATTTTCTTCGTTATAATAATGGGTAATTTGAGCGGATGATTGTTTAATTCCTATATCTTTTCCAAAATCTACTTTTATTACCAGTGAGGGTTTTCTGGCTTTTTCATTTTTTTTAACAGATATGACTGTTCCAACTCTAATATCAACTTTGTCAAAAATATCATACGTTATTTGTTCTTTCATTATTTTAATATATAATAGAAATAATTTATGAGTACAGAAAATAGTTCTAATCAATTATTTAATAATTCTATAAAAATTTTAAAAGATTTGATTTCATTTAAAACTATATCTGGTCAAGATAATAGCTCTTTAATTAATTATTGTGATGAAATTTTAAAAAAGATAGGTGCTACATCATTTAGAACTTTTGATGATGAAAAAAAAAGAGTTAATCTTTTTGCAACACTTAAAGCAAAGAACCCTAGTAATAAAAAACCTATAATTTTATCAGGTCATACTGATGTTGTTCCTGTTTCTAAAGGATGGAGTGCGGATCCATTTGAAGCGATAATTAAAGATGAAAAACTTTTTGGTAGAGGGGCTTGTGATATGAAAGGTTTTATTGCTTGCACTTTAGCTTTCGCTCCAATTTATGCAAAAGCAAATTCTGATAGAGATATTCATTTTTCTTATACCTTTGATGAAGAAACAGCTTGTATTGGAGCTCCAATATTAATTGCTGAATTAAAAAAAAGAGGAATAAAAGATGGAATTTGTATAATTGGAGAGCCAACTAATATGAAAATCATAGATGCTCATAAAGGGTGTTATGAATATACAACTTATTTTGAGGGTTTAGCAGGTCATAGCTCTGCTCCACATAAAGGTGTCAGTGCTGTTGAATACGCGTCAAAATATGTGAATAAATTAATTGAGTTAAGAGAAAAACTAAAAGAAAGATCTCCTAAAGACTCTATTTTTGACCCTCCACACTCCACACTATCAATTGGTGGAATATTTGGCGGGATAGCTCACAATGTAATTGCTGACAAATGTCACATCAACTGGGAAACAAGACCTGTTGTTAAAGAAGATGGTGTATTTTTGAATTTAGAAATAGATAAATATGCTAATGAAGTTTTATTGCCAGATATGAAAAAAGTTTATCCTAAGGCTACAATTAGCAAAAAAATTATTGGTGAAGTAATTGGTTTTGATAGAGATGAAACATCAAAAGCCTGCGAATTAGTTTCAAGTTTAACAGGAGATAATTCAAGAGAAGTTGTTTCTTTTGGAACCGAAGCTGGTCTATTTCAAGAGATAGGAATAAGTACAGTTGTTTGTGGTCCTGGTTCAATTGAACAAGCACATAAAATTGATGAATTTATAAAACTTGATGAGCTTAAAAAATGTTTAAGCTTGCTGGATGGTATTAAAGAAAAATCTGTAATAAATTAACAAATTGTTAATTCAGTCAAATTAAATTATAATTTTTTATGACAAAAAAAGATACTCGCGATCTAATTGGTTATGGTTCAAATTTACCTAAAGTTGAATGGCCAAACAAAGCACGTATAGCGGTTCAAATAGTCTTAAATTATGAAGAAGGCGCAGAAAATTGTGTTCTTAATGGAGACAAAAATTCAGAAGTTTTTCTGTCAGAAATTATAGGCGCTAAACCCATAAAGGGAAGGCATATGAATATGGAGTCGCTTTATGAATATGGTTCAAGAGCAGGTTTTTGGAGACTTCACAATCTTTTTCAAGAAAAAGAAATTCCTATAACTATTTTTGGAGTTGGGATGGCCTTAGAAAAAAACCCTGAAATTTGTAAAGCCATAATAGAAGCTGATTATGAAGTAGCTTCACATGGATGGAGATGGATTGATTATCAAAATATTAAAAAATCAGAAGAAAAAAAACATATGCAGCTTGCTATTAAAGCTCATACTAAAATTTTTGGTAAAAGACCTGATGGTTGGTATACGGGAAGATGTAGTCCAAATACTAGAGATTTGGTAATGGAAGATGGTGGATTTTTATATGACAGTGACTCGTATAGTGATGATTTACCATATTGGGAAAACAGAAATAAAAAAAAACAATTAATCATTCCTTATACTCTTGATAATAATGATATGAGATTTGCAACAAATCAAGGTTTTAATACTGGTGATCATTTTTATAGTTATCTTAAAGATAGTTTTGATGTTTTGTATGAAGAAGGAAGAACAAACCCAAAAATGATGTCTGTTGGACTACACTGTAGACTAATTGGAAAACCTGGTAGAATTCAATCTTTAAAAAAGTTTTTAGATTATATACAAAAACACGAAGATATTTGGGTTTGCAAAAGAGTTGATATTGCCAAACATTGGATTAAAAACTATTCCTAACAATGTCTGAAAAAATAATTTTCACAAATGGATTAATAGACTTGGCTCAACCCCGATTGGGTTCAAAAGTTATTTATAAAACAGACGATTTTTTTGCCTCAGCTAATAGAATTATAAATCCATCACCAGCTGTCTTTAAGGAGGGATTGTTTGATAGAAATGGAAAATGGATGGATGGTTGGGAATCGAGAAGAAAAAGAAATCTAGGACATGATTATTTAATTATTAAATTAGGTAAACCTGGTAAAATTTTTAAAGTAGATGTAGATACATCTCATTTCAATGGAAATCAACCATCTATGATTTCTTTAGAGGCCTGCAGCTCTAAATCCAATTTGTATAAAAATTTTAAATGGAAAACTTTACTGGGTAAAAAAAAAATAAAAGCTAACAGTCATCATTTTTTTAATATCTCATCCAAATCTACAGTTACTCATATTAAATTTAATATCTTTCCAGATGGAGGAGTTGCTAGATTAAGACTTTTTGGAAAAATTTCAAAGGACACAATTAATTTGAAAAATAGGACTACAAATTTAACATCTCTTTTAAATGGAGCCTCAGTTATAGCTTGTAATAATGAACATTTTGGAAAAGCTGAAAATATTTTAGCACCTGGTAAAGCAAAAAATATGGGTGATGGATGGGAGACTAGAAGAAGAAGAGATAAAGGTTTTGATTGGCTAATATTAAACTCAATTGATGGCAATAAAATTGATAAAATTGAAATATCAACACATCATTTTAAAGGAAATTATCCAAGTCACTGCTCTCTTCAAGCGATTTATATTCCAAACAATAAAACATCATCTTCAATTATAAAAAATTCTAAGAAGTGGAAAGTTCTATTAGATAAAGTTAAATTATCAGCAAATAAAACACATATATTTAAAAATAAATTAATGAAAAATAATAAAATTAATTATGTTAAAATTAATATTTTTCCAGATGGTGGTATTTCAAGATTTAGAATGTTTGGTAAGGCGCTTTAATGGAAATTATAATTAAACCAAAACCAATCACTAAAGAAAACTTCTCTAAGTATGGAGATGTAATTACAACTAAAGATATAAAGCCACTTGAAATTAATAATGGTTATGCAAAAAGATTTGATGGTATAGCGAATTTAGATACGTCAACTGATAATGGAGAAACTACTATTTGTATTTTTTCTGCCTTAAAAAGATCCTTTCCAATGAAAATTGATATGATGGAAAAACATCCTTTAGGAAGTCAGGCTTTTATACCAATGCAAGAAACTACTTTTTTAGTATTGGTTGCTCCGAAAGGTGATAAACCAAATATTGATGAAATTGAGTCCTTCATTGTTCCTCCAAATATTGGTGTGAATTATAAACCTGGCACATGGCATTTTCCTTTAATATCTACTTTGGACATGAATTTTTTAGTTGTAGATAGAAAAGGCACTGGAGACAATCTAGTAATTGAAGATTTAAATAACAAAGAAATTTTCTTAAAATACTAAAACCCGCCACATAAATGCGGCGGGTTTTTCTAATTTTAAATAATTAGTTTTATTATCTTTTAGATATTGCTAAATGAACTACGGCACCTAGTGATGCTCCAATTATCCAAGCATATCCTCCGCCACCACCTAGGTTTGCGAAGAAATCATCTAAACCAAAAACTAAAATGTTTGGCCAAACAGTTCCAACTGCGATGTAACCTGATAGTATCCAAGCTAACATTCCTTTATGATTGAAGCCACCATTGTAATGATACTTCCCACTAGGGCTAGCATCAAACAATGCGTCTACATCTAGTTTTTCTTTTTTGATGATATAATAATCAACAATCATAATACCAAATACAGGTGCAAGAATTGCTCCTAATGTATTAACAAATGGAAATAAACCCATTTGAGTAATAACAGCAACCCACATACCGCCAATAATAAAACCAAAACCAGCAGTTATTAATCCACCAGTTTTAAAATTGATTTTACTTGGCATTAAATTAGCTAGATCATACGCAGGGGGTATAAAGTTTGCAACCATGTTAATACCAACTGTCGCTGCAAAGAATGCAAATGCAGCAATAATTGTTAAACCTAAGTTATCTACTTTAGCTACCATCTCTGTAGGACTTGCAACATACTCACCAAAAATTGCAATTGTTCCGCCTGTGATCATTAAAGTAATAAAAGAGAATAAGATCACGTTACCTACTAATCCCCATAGGTTACCTTTTCTCATCTCTTCTTCATTTTTAACAAATCTAGCGAAGTCACCAAAATTGATAACTACTGCAGCGAAATATCCAACCATAATTGAAAATACAGCTATGAAAGCTCCGAATGATCCTAAACCTTCAAAACCACCAGTTCTTTCTCCTCCAGAAAATATAGTTCCCACTTCTGAAAAAAGTCCTCCACCAGCTTTAACCCAGATAATAATCATTAATAGTATCATTACCGCATAGACAGCAGGTCCTGCAAAGTTTAAGAATTTTTTGATAAGATCTACACCTTGCCAAAATAAATAAACTTGGAATCCAGACACAAATATAAATGACACCCACATTACACCTGTCATTCCTAAGAACATTTCTGTACCTGCGTTTCCAGTAATACCTGTAATTAAAAGTGCTACAGCAGTTGATGCTGCATAAGTTTGTGCTCCATACCAAAACATTGCAACAAGACCTCTGGCCATTGCTGGAAAGTTTGCTCCAAAGACACCCATACTAACACGAGCGAATACTGGATATGGAATTCCATGTTTTACACTTGGTTTACCTGATAAGTTTACTAGCCACATTATAAAAAATCCTGCTAGAATTAATGCAGCAAATACAGCCCAACCATTTAGTCCTGACGCTAAAAACAAAGATGCTGCCAAAGTATAACCAAATAAACTTTGAACATCATTAGCCCAGACATTAAAGATTTCGAACCATCCCCAATTTTTTTTATTGCTTGGAGTTGGAGCTAAATCTGAGTTGTAGAGTTTTGACGATCTACCCATATCTTTTCTCCCTTTTATTTTTGTTACTCTTATTAACTATAAAGTTATGGTAACACTGACTGCGACATTATGGATTATTCATGTTCTGTAAAGTATAAAGCGATACAACTTCTAGTTTAGAAAATTAACTAATAAATATAGGACTTATTGAATTGCAGAAAACCTATTATGAACAGCAACATAAATTGGATTAATCGTTCCAACCACTAACAACTTTAACTTCAAGATACTCTTCTAGGCCTAATTTACCAGCTTCACGACCAATGCCTGAATGTTTATAACCACCAAATGGAGCATCTGGTGCTAAACCAGCTCCATTAATATCAACCATTCCTGATCTTAATTTTCTAGCAACTCTATTCGCTTTTTCTTGATCTTGAGTTTGAATAAAATTTAATAATCCATATGGTGTGTCATTTGCAATTGCAATTGCTTCTTCCTCTGTCTCAAAAGGAATTATACATAACACGGGTCCAAATATTTCTGTTCTTGCAATTTGCATTTGATTATTAACATCTGCAAATGCTGTAGGTTTTACAAAATAACCTTTATTTAAACCCTCAGGTTTACCTAATCCACCAACAACTACTTTGGCTCCTTCATCTATTCCAACTTGGATTAATGATTGAATTTTATCAAATTGGGTTTTTGAAACTACGGGTCCTATGTGATCCCCTTCTTTATTAGCAACATCAACTTTCATAGAATTAGCAAAATTCTTAACTCTTTCAACTGCTTCATCATACATTGATTTTTCTACCAACATTCTTGTTGGAGCATTACAAGATTGTCCTGTATTTCTAAAACATCTAAGCGCTCCTCTTTCAACAGCTTCAGCATCAGCATCTTTAAATATAATATTCGCACCTTTTCCTCCAAGTTCTAAACTAACTCTTTTAAAGTCTTTTGCTGCATTTTCAGAAATTAAAGCACCGGCTCTAGTAGATCCTGTAAATGAAATCATATTAACATCAGGATGACTTGTTAATGTATTACCAGCAACTGCTCCATCTCCATTAACCAGATTAAATATACCCTTTGGTAATTTAATTTCATCGATCATTTCTGCTAAAATCATAGATGATAGTGGTGCTATTTCAGAAGGCTTAAGAACCATTGTACAACCAGCAGCAATGGCTGGGATTACTTTTAAACAAACCTGATTCATTGGCCAATTCCATGGTGTGATTAATGCACAAACTCCTTTTGGCTCATGTAAAATATTATTATTAAGGGCATGCTCTCCTAATTTTGCTTCAAATGTATATTCTTTCAATACTTTAATATAAGATTTGATATGGCTTGCTCCAGTTCCAGCCTGTAATTGCGTTGAAAAATCAATAGGAGCTCCCATTTCAAGAGAAATAGCTTGCGCCATATCATTCCATCTTTTTTTATAAACATCATATAGTGCTTCTAAATATTTTATTCTTTCTTCCTTAGAAGAGAACGCCCAAGTTTGAAAAGCTTTTGTTGCAGCACTTACTGCTTCATTCACATCTTCAGCTCCCGCAAGAGATATTACTGCACATTCTTTTTCGGTTGAGGGATCAATTACTTTAAAATCATTTGGTTTTTTTGGAGCAACCCATTTTCCATTAATATAAAAATTTCGTTTATCTAGCATTTTAAAAAGTACCTTATCTTTTAGTTTTTGCAAATAAATTAGTTAGTTCATAAACAATTGTTGCAGCAGCTAACGATGTAACTTCTGCATGATCATATGCTGGTGAAACTTCAACTACATCTGCAGATATTAAATTTAAACCTGACAAACCTCTTATAACATTAACCATTTCTCTTGTAGTCATTCCTGCAATTTCAGGTGTTCCAGTTCCTGGAGCAAAAGCTGGATCTAAAACATCTATATCGATTGAAAGATACAGTGGATTATTTCCTACTCTTTGTCGTATTCTTTCTGCAATTTTATCTGTTCCTTGTGTTTGAAAATCATCACAATGAATAATCTTAAAACCAAACTCTTCATCATTTTTAATATCATTTCTGCTATAAAGAGGACCCCTGATCCCTACATGCATAGATGCATCATCAAGAAATAAATTTTCTTCCCGAGCTCGTCTAAATGGTGTTCCGTGAGTGTAAGGTGCTCCAAAATATGTATCCCAAGTATCTAAATGAGCATCAAAATGAACTAGTGCAACTGGTCCGTTATTTTCTTTATTAATAGCTCTTAAAAGCGGAAGCGCAATTGTGTGATCTCCACCTAAACTTATTATACCACCAACTTTTTTTAAAAGTTCTGTCGCTCCTTCTTCTATTTGTTTAATGGCCTCATCAATATTAAATGGATTACAAGTTATATCTCCAGCATCTGCTACCTGCTGAACTTTGAATGGCTCAACATCATAACTTGGGTGATAATTAGTTCTTAAATGTCGTGATGCCTGTCTAATGCTCATGGGTCCAAATCTGGCTCCAGGCCTATAACTTGTACCAGCATCAAAAGGTATTCCAACGATAGCTACATCACAATCTTGGACATCTCTTAATTCTGGCAGCCTTGCAAAGGTGGAAGGTCCGGCAAATCTTGGTACTTTAGTTCCACTAACTGGCTGAACAGGGTTTTTATTTTTTTCTTTTTTCATCTAAATAAAATGTACCACATTCTTTGAATTTGGAATATCTTCTATATTACTATTTATGAAGCTATTTAAAGTAATTTTATTAATAATTTTTTTTATTACACCATTAAAAGCAAATACTATCTATAATCTGATTAAGATACCTAACTTAGAACTTTATCAAATCGATAAAAAAAATCAGCTTAGATATTTATACGCTTCAAGCTCGTTTAGATTAGGAGTTAAAAAAAATATTGTATGCATGAACTCTACCAAAGAAGATTATAACAAAAAATTTGATTTAATTAGTTATAACCTTAATAAATACTCAAAAGACTTTTTAAAAAAAATAAACTTAAGATACGTAGTTATGTGTGAAAATTTATCAATTTCTGGAATTAATACTGCTGGGATACCAGATAACATTATGAAGACTTTAATATTAGACATCAAGTTTAATGAAAAGTATTTTAAAAGAACAATTCACCATGAGGTTTTTCATATAATCAATGATAGCTTTAAAGAAATTTTCAATGAAGATGAATGGGTTAAATTTAATAATAAAAATTTTAAATATGCCGATTGTTCTACTTGCACTAAAAAACTTGGGCTAAATACTTATACAAATACAAATGGTTTTTTTACTGAATATTCTCAATCTACACCCTCTGAAGACATGGCAGAAACATTTTCTCATATAATGACTTTAAGTCCAAAAAAATTAAAAGAAATTAATGATGCAGACAATATTTTAAAAAATAAAGTTGAATTTATAAAATATAGGCTATTAAAAATTTATAAAGATTTTAAATTTTCAGAAGAATTTTAAACAAGTGTGAATTTAATGATAAAATGATTAAAAAAATTAAAGCAACGTTATTTGAAAAAATAATATTTGTATTTTTGATAATTTTGGCCTCAGTTACTTTTGGTTCTTATTTTGTTATAAAAAATAAATGTTTATTTGTTAAAAATCATAATCCTGAAAATATCAATTTTGATAAACCAGAAAACATAGTAATTCTTAATGCGCCGTGTGGAAATGTAATTATTGAGCTGTACCCAAATGTGTCTCCAAAAGGTGTTGAAAGATTTAAAACGTTAATAAAATCTGGCTTGTATGATGACGTAGCTTTTCATAGAGTGATAAAAGATAAATTAGTCCAAGCAGGTGACTTAGAGTTTGGTAAAAAAAATTCAATTAATTATGGTAAAATTGGAACAGGCAAGTCTGGTTTAGGGACTATTAAATCTGAAATAGATAATGATTTTAGCTTTAGAAAAGGAAGTGTGGGTTTGGCAAGAACTTTTAAGAATGATACAGAAGACAGTCAATTTTTTATAATTCTGCAAGATGAACCATTGTTTGAGGGCGAATATACACCTGTAGGAAAAGTTCTTTATGGTTTAGAAATTTTAAAGAAAATTAAACATCAGCGACATTCAGAATATATATTGAGACCTGATTTTATTAACTCATTTAGAATGCTAAATTAAGAAATAAACTATAAGTTGAACCCATTATAGTCAATCATGGTCTTTTTTTATCTTCTAAATTTTGGTTAAATAATGTGTGAAAAATGTAATAGAAGATAAAATTAAAATACTTAAAAAAAGTAATAGTAAAATTCTGAAAGAGCCTATTGCTGCTATAAAAAAATTAAATTTTCAAAAACTTAATATCATTAAATCATTTTCTATAAACAAAACTTTAACTAATTTTAAAGAAAAATTAAGAAAAGCTGAATTAGAAAGAATCAAGACTTTAAAAAAGAATAAAATAAGACAAGCTAAACAAGAAAAACATCAACAACAAAAACAAAAATTAGAGGAGGCTCGTCAAATCAAAAGGGAGCAAGATTTAAAAGAAAAAGAAGAAAAAAAAAGAATACTTGATCAAGAAAAACAGAGAATAAAAATTCAAAAACAACAACAACTTATTGAAAATCAAAAAATTAAACTAGAACAACAGCGGGTGCAAGCTGAAGCGCAAAGAATTAAGGACGAAGAAGAAAAAAAAATCAGAGAAGATGATTTAAAATTAAAAGAAGAAAAAATAAGATTAGAATATTTAGAAAAACAAAGAATAAGATTAGAAAGACAAAAAATTAAAGAAGAAGAGGAAAAAATAAAGAATATTGAAAAAGAGAAATTAGAAACGGAAAGAAGAATAGCAAGAGATGAAAAACAGAGGCTAAAAGATATTCAAATTGCCAAACAATTAGAAGAGCAACGTAGACTGGATGAAGAGGAGCGTAAATTAAAATATCAAGAACAAAAACTTAAAGAAGCTGCAGAGCGAATAAAGGATATTGAAGCTCAAAGATTAAGAGAAATTGAAATCCAAAAACTTAAAGAAGTTGAGGAATTGAGAAAAAAAGAAGAAGAATTTAGATTAAAAGAAAAAAAAGAAATTGAAGAGTTAAGGGCCTTAAGACAAAAAGATGAAGAATATAAAAAAAGACAGATAGAAATTAAAAAGAAAGAAGAAGAAATTAGATTGAGAGAGATTGAAGAACAAAAGGCTCATGATGCAAGAATTGCTGAAGAAAAAAGAATAGAAGAAGAAAATGTAAGAATTAAAGAATGGGAAAGAAAATTTGATGAAGAGCAAAGAAAAAAAGAAGAAGAAATGATAAAAAAACTAAATGAACGAGAAAATTCATTTAAGCACGAAAATGATTCAGAAGAAAATAGTATATCTGGAAAAAATCAAACAAAAGAAAATTAATTTACCAAAGGCTTACCAGTAGCTAGAGTATGTTTGATTCTATCTTGAGTTTCTTTTGTTTCAATTAATTTCATAAATGCGTCTAGTTCTAATTTAAATAAATCATTCTCTGATAATGTTTTATCTATTGTAGTGTCACCACCACTTAATACATTCGCTAATTCTTTTGCAACTATTACTCCATGATCTAAGATTATTTTTTCATTATAAAGATTATCTAAAATTTTATTCATATCTTCCAATACTGATTTTCCGGGAAGATTGAATTTAAGCTCTTCTGGTGCTTTAAAGTCTGTGTTCTCCATTATAATTTTTTTTGAGACTTCAAATAAACTGTTTCTATTCATTATTTTTTTATCCTCTGGCATCAAATATTTCATTGGTTCTGCCTCTACAGATGAGGTTGCGGTTTTACCGTAACCGATAATATCAAACACTTTTAAAGGTGCAAAATTAGGATCTTTTTTAGCTTCATCTGTATCAAGCCATCTAGCTAACATTTCTTTACATCCGCCACCTGCTGGAATTAATCCTACAATAGTTTCAACTAATCCGACTACAATATTGGTGTGTGATGCTACAAAGTTACTTTGAACCATTACCTCAAAACCACCACCCAACGTTAATCCTGATGGAGCTGAAATTACTGGATATTTTGAATATTTTAGGTGTTTACAAGTTTCTTGGAAATATTTAATAAATTTTTCAATTGATTTGAAATCTCTTTTATCTGCAAACTCCATTGTGTAAGTTAAATTAACACCAGCTGAAAATTGCATACTTTCATTGATTATTATTAATGGTTTATCGGTTGCTTTCTTTAATGCATCCATCGAGTCGTAATCAAGTGCGTTAGCTTTAGTTGTAAACTCAACAATGTTATAATCATTAAATCTATAAATCTTTGCAGAATTATTTCCATCAACACTTGAGGCAGTTTTTTTTACTTTTCCTAAAGTTTCAATATTTGTGTACTTTTGCCTTTCACCATAAAAATTTTCATTTTTATTTTTTGATAACTCCTCTAAAAAGTTATTTCCTTTAAAATCATCTATTTTATCAAAGAAATTTTTAACTCCTATTTCTTCAAGCATCTCAAATGGACCTTTTGACCAGTTAAAACCAAGTCTCATTGCTTCATCAATATCATTAAATTCTTTTGTAATTTTTGGAACTAATGAGGATGCATATTTGATTATTTTAGATATAACTGACCAAGCATAATCTCCATATTTATCTTTTCTATTAATTAATCTCTTTAAATCTACTTGGTCTGTTTTAATATCAATCTTTTTACTAATTGAATAATCACCAGTTTCAAGATTGATTGCTTCCATGACTTTGATAGATCCTGTTTTATTCATTCTATAAAAACCACCCTTACCTTTTCTGCCTGTATAACCTGTTTCAATTAATTTTTTCACCAATGGAATTTCTTTTGCTACCTCGTGAAACTCATCAGATTTTGGCAATTCTTTAATAAAACTTTTTAATACATCGGCCATTAAATCGATTCCAATTAAATCATATAATCCAAATACACCTGTTTTTGGAATACCCATTGGTCTTCCAAAAATTGCATCGGCTTCTTCTATTGAAAGTTTCATTTTAAAAGCTTCAGTCATCGCCACTTGCATTGCATAAACACCAACTCTATTTCCTAAAAAACCTGGAGTATCATTACAAATTATAGCTCCTTTACCTAATTCAACTTCACAGAATTTTTTTAATTGGTTAATCTTATTTAGGTCGTTATTTTCATTTTTAACTATCTCTAAAAGACCCATATATCTAACTGGATTAAAAAAGTGGGTAATACAAAAATCTTTTTTTTCAATATTTGTTAAATGTTCAGATAATATCTTAATTGGAATTGATGAGGTGTTTGAAGAAACTATTGCCCCATCTTTTCTTACTTTGAATATTTTTTCATAAATTTGATGCTTAATATCAATTCTTTCAACCACTGCTTCAACAACCCAATCCGCATCTTTAACTGCATCAAAATCATCTGATATATTTCCAACTTTAATATTATTGATTTTAGATTTATCAATTAATAATGGAGGTTTTGATTTATGAATTCGATCTCTTGCCTTTTCACTAATCTCTGTTTTTAAATCTAATAAAGTTACAGGAATATTTGCATTGCAAAGATGTGCCGCTATTCCACTTCCCATTGTTCCAGAACCAATGACAACTACTTTTTTAATATTCATGAAATTTGAAAATGTCTTATCTGTTAATTCCTCTTAGTCTCTCAGAACGTCTTCTTAAAAGTTCTGCACTAACTAGAATTAAAGTTGACATAATAATCAAACATGTTGCAACAGCTAATATCGTTGGACTTAATTGCTCTCTTAAACCAACCCACATCTGAATTGGAATAGTTGTATTTTCTAATCCAGCTAAAAACAGAACAACTATCACTTCATCAAATGATGTTACAAACGCAAATAATGCACCAGAGATAACTCCTGGAGTGATTAAAGGTAATGTCACTTTCATAAAAGTATTAACAGGATTGCTTCCAAGACTTGCGGCTGCTCTTGTTACACTATGGTCAAAACCACTTAAAGTAGCTGTAACTGTTATAACAACAAATGGTGTTCCTAAAATTATATGAGATAAAATAATTCCAGTATGTGTTGCGGCCAAGCCTACTTTTGCCATAAAGAAAAATATTGCTGTTCCTGAAATAATTAATGGAACGATCATCGGTGAAATTAACAAAGCCATAAATGCAGCTTTATACGGCATATGTCGACTGCTTAAACCAAGAGCAGCAACAGTTCCCAGGATCGTTGATCCTATGGTTGCAAAAAATGCAATAATTAAACTATTTTTTGTTGCTAAGCCCCAAGGATTTTTTGTTCCCCAAATCATGTCTTTATACCATCTTAAAGAAAAACCATCTGGGTCTAGCGCCAACATTTTTTCTGAAAAATGAATATATTGCTCAGCATTAAATGAAAGTGGTAGAATTACAAATAATGGAGCAATTAAGAAAAAGAATACTAGTCCACAGATGGTTAAATATGTGTAGTGCCAAATTCTGTAATGTATTGGTGTATAATTTGGTAAAGCCATAGTTTATCCTAGTTTAATATTATCTATTCCAACTAACTTATTATAAATCCAATAAATTGTTAAAACTCCAACTAACAACATTGTGCCTAATGCAGAAGCAAAAGCCCAGTCTAATGAACTCTTCATGTGATATGCAATTGTATTACTAATTAATGATCCACTAGCACCACCCACTAAAGCAGGAGTAATGTAGTAACCAATTGAAATAATAAATACTAATAAACAGCCCGCACCAATTCCAGGCATAGTTAATGGAAAATAAATTTTAAAAAATGCTGTCAAAGGTGTACCACCCAATGATTTTCCTGCTCTCATTAAGCTTGGAGAAATCGTTTTCATTACACTGTAAAGCGGCAATACCATAAAAGGTAAAAGAATTTGTGTCATTGCAACAAAAGTTCCAATTACATTATACATTAGTTCTGGCCTATTATCATTAGCAGCAAAACCTAACCAGACAATTAAATCATTAATCGGGCCTTGTTGTTGAAGTAATACCATCCAGCTTGAAGTTCTAACTAATAATGAAGTCCAGAAAGGAAGTAAAACACAGATCATTAATAAGTTACTGTATTTCATTGGTAATGTAGCTAATAAATGAGAAATTGGATAAGCTAAACAAAAACAAAAAACTGTAACCCAAAAAGCTACATTTATAGTTCTTAGCCATAAAATTTTATGTATTTTTCTATCTTCAGCTACTTCAACAATGTTTCTATTATCGTCAAATTTTAAATCCATTCCTTTTAAATACTTTGCATAAGACCATTTGGGAGCTGTATTTTTTAAGGCTACCCAATATCCAACTTCATTCCATATTTTGTGAGTTGCCATGAACTGCTCTTTATAATTTCCTTCTTCAAATTTTTTAATTTTTCTATTTGTTTTTTTTAATCCACTACTAAAACCAGATTTTTCATAATTTAATCTTTGATAAAGTTTTCCCGCTTCTTTAGCCATAGCTAGCGGATAAAAATCCTTGTAAAATGCTTCATATACTTTTTCATCTGGTAAATCTTTACCATCCCACTGTTCTAGTGCTGCAAAGGTATTCGGCAACTTACTTGTAATCATTCTATCATCAACGCTTCTAAACAACATATCGCCGATTGGAAACACGTAAGTAATTAAAAGAAATAAAAATAAAGGACCCACAAGCATTAATGCTCTTATCTTGTTTCTTCTCTCGGCTTTTTTTAAACTAACCTCAAGAGGTACACCATCAGATGATAAAATTTGTTCTGTGCTCATAATAAAAAAAGGGCGGTTATATAATAACCGCCCTTTAAATAAAATAAAAGTTTAATCTATAATTAAATTACAGACCAGCTTTCATAGCTTCCCATTTTTCACCAATTTCGTCCTGGTTATCTGCCCAGAATTCAGGGTTCATAAGAATGTATGATTTAGTGTTCGCAGGTGCTGTTGGCATATGTGGTACCATGTTAGTTTTACCATCTTTAAACCAAGGCTCTCCTGCTTCCATGATAGCAATTGAAGATTTTCTCCAAGGAGCGTAAGCAATATACTTAGCACTTCCTGCTAGACCTTCAGTACTTGTCATTTCTCTAAGAACTTTCAAAGCTTTACCGTTAGCATCGTTAGGTCCACCTTTAACCATAGCGAAATACTCATAGTCAAGAATTTGCGAGTCCCATACTTGCACAATTGGAGTTCCTTCCATTTGAGCATTAAAGAATCTACCATTCCAACCAGTAGCCATAACAACTTCACCATTAGCTAATAGTTCTGGTGGCTGAGCTCCAGCATTCCAGAATACACATCCGCCATTTGGATCTTGGCAAAGTGCTTTAATAGCGGCAATTGCTTTATCAACTCCACCTTTTTCAAGTGATTTGTAAATTTTATCACCACCTTTACCAGCTTTTGTTCCAGTGCCAGCCATAGCTAATTCTAAGTTAGACATTGCACCTTTGTAGATAGCTCTTTTACCAGGAAACTTTTTAGTATTAAAAAAGTCTTTCGCTGATTTTGGAGTACCTTTTACGTTGTTCTTGTTGTAAGCAAAGTTCCAAGAGTAAAGAATGTTTCCAACTGCACACTTAGAAGGCATACCTGTGAAAAAGTCTTTACTTGCTGGTGTTCCATCTGGAGCAGGAGCGAAGTCTTTGTCGAAATCGAATTCAACAAAAATACCTTCGTCACAGCCAATGATAGTGTCTTTTGCGTACACATCAATGATATCCCAAGTGATTTTTCCAGCTTCTTTTTGTGCTTTGATCTCTGATAATCCACCAGTGTAGTCTACCCAGTTAACAGGTATTCCAAGCTTTTTAGCTGTTGGATCTCCATAGCCTAATTTTTGACTTTCTGTATAAGCTCCACCCCATGACACTACAGTAACTGCAAATGCCGAAGTAGTAATAGAAAGTACAAATGATAAGGCTAATAATAGTTTACTTAGTTTTTTCATTTATCCTCCGTTTAAACGTTTTTTTTAAAAATTAAGTAAAACAAGATCAGAAAGATGAGTCAACAGTTGAATCTGGGTTTTTTACCTTTATTTATGCAAGGTTATTATTTAATTGATTAGAAATTATGAAGGTTTTATTTTTTATTTAGGGTCTAAAGCTCTACTATCAATAGCATTCCAGCCAACATTTATTTCATTTCCAAGTTTGATATCTAGGTTTGATGAGCTATTTGGAATTTTTAAAATAAATTGTTCATTACCTAGTATGTCCATTCTCAATCTAGTATGATCTCCATGGTAAATTACTTCTTTAATTTTTCCTTTATGATTATTGTCCATTTTATCTTTTGGATTAATTAAAGCTCTTTCTGGTCTTAAAGATACGGTAGTTTTATCACCTTTGGCTTTTACAGAAATAGGATTAGCTAAAATTTCAGTTCCATTATTTAATTTAATTTTACAAGTATTTCCTGACACATCGTTCACTGTTCCATTAAACGTGTTATTCTCGCCAATAAATTCCGCCACGAAAGAATTAACTGGTTTTTCATAAAGATCATCAGGACTTGAAAGTTGTTGAACTTTCCCATCATTAAATACTGCAATTCTATTTGACATTGTTAATGCTTCAGTTTGGTCATGAGTAACATACACAACTGTTACACCAATACTTTCATGAATATGTTTTATTTCATATTGCATGCTTTCTCTTAAATTTTTATCTAATGCGCCTAGTGGTTCATCCATCAAAACAAGCTTTGGATCAAACACAAGTGATCTAGCCACTGCTACCCTTTGTTGTTGTCCACCAGATAATTGCATTGGCATTCTAGCTTCAAAACCTTGAAGCGATACCATTGATAAAGCTTTGTCAATTTTTTTATCAGCTTCATCTTTTGGAATTTTTCTAACTCTTAATGGAAATGCTAAATTCTCATAAACTGTCATATGAGGAAACAAAGCATAGTTTTGGAACACCATTCCAATTCCTCTTTTATGAGGTGGAATGTTTGAAATAACATTATTATCTAAATAAATTTCACCATGAGTTGGAGTTTCAAAACCAGCCAACATCATTAAACATGTTGTTTTACCCGAACCAGAGGGTCCTAACATAGTTACAAATTCACCTTCTTGAATATCTAGGTTTAATCCCTTAACAACTAAGACTTTTCCATCGTAGCTTTTATCGACATTATCAAATTTTACGAATTCACTATTTTTTGACATACGAGATATTTAAAACATTTGTGGAGATATTAATCAAGCCCTTTATTGGTCATTTAATATGTAAGTCTCTTGAAAAATTATAAAATAATTCACTACCCTTCTCTGTAACTCTAATAGCTTCAGATGCTTCCACACCCCAGTTTCCAAATTGCATTACAGCAATCATGTGGAATGTTACGTTTGGCTCTAAGATTGTCATATCACCTTTAGATATATTTAGAGTATGTTCACCCCAATCAGGTGGGTAACCAATTCCAATAGAATATCCAGTACGCGAGGTTTTTTCTATGCCATATTTATCAAGAACCTTCCAAAATGCCTGAGCCACATCATCTGCAGTTTTCCCAGGTTTAATAGCATCTATTCCTGCTTGAAGAGCCTCATTAGTTTTTTTCATTGTATCAATTTTAAGTTGGTCAGGTTTTCCAAGTAATACTGTTCTAGCCATAGGGCAGTGATATTTTTTATGAGATCCTGCAATTTCAACAATTGTTGCTTCACCTTCAACAAATTTATCTTCAGTCCATGTTAAATGTGAGGCTGACGTACCTTTTCCTGTTGGAAGCATTGGAACAATAGATGCATAATCACCCCCAAATTCAGGAGTTCCTTTTATAAGAGCAGCTTGTATTTCAGAAACAGCATCACATTGTCTGAATCCTGGATTAATTACCTCAAAAGCTTTTTGCATTCCAGTTTGAACTATCTTTGATGCAGCTTTCATATAATCAATTTCTGAATCTGATTTTACAACTCTTGCCCAATTAACTAATCTTTTGCAATCTAAAATTTTAGTATTAGGTAAACCTGTTTTAATTTTTTCATAACAGTAAGCAGTGAAATAATGACTATCCATTTCCACACCTATGGAAAGTTTTTCCCATTTTCTTTCTTTAATAATATCAGTTAAAGCCTCATAGGGATGAAGTGGCCAACTATGGATATATTTTTCTCCATATTTAATAATATTTTCATCTTTTAAATAAGTTTTGATATATGCACCACCTGCATCTTGATCTCTAACAAAACATAATGGTTCATCTGCATTAACATGCACTATTACACATTGAGCATAATAAAATGACCAAGCATCATAGCCTGTTAGGTAATTCATGTTTGATGGATCTTGTGAAATTAATAACTCGATGCCTTTATCTTGCATCATTTTTTGAACTTTTTTTAATCTATTTTTATATTCTACTTTTGTAAAATTCATGTGCTTATCTTAAATAATTTTCCAAAACCTTCAATATCATCTTTATAACCAATTAAATTTAGACTATCCCATATCAAGGTTTGGTTACTTGACAAAACTATCCTATTTAATTTTTTTTCTAATTTTTCGATAATTGATAAAACAGGCAAGGCAGTACAAGATACGAACAACGCCTCACTATCTTCTAAATTAATTTTAGACAAAACTTCAATTAAATATTTTTCGTCTACTTTTCCAATATCTAAATCAGATTCAATATCAAAATATGTTAATTCATTAACTGTTATATTTTCTTTTTTAAAATAATTTAAAACAGAGTCGTTTATGCTTTTTGTATAAGGAGTAAAAACTGATATCTTATTAATATTAAAAGCTTTAAGGGCTTTTATTGCTGATGTAATTGGAGTAGTAACTTTTGCCTCTGGTTTAGACAACTTTATATTTTTTTCAATAACATCGTACCCTGCAGCAACAGTTCCTGAAGTGCATCCATAAGCAACACAATCTATTTTTTGATCAGGTAAAATATCACTTGTCACCTCTGTAATGTCATCTGCCATTTTAGCTAATGTTTCATTGGTTAATGGGTTGTAACAATGTATTCTATTAACGTAGAGATCTATATCTTTACCATAAATCACATTATTAAAATCTTTTTCAATTCTAAAATCACTACCTAGGGCTATTAAACCTATTCTAGGGTTGGCTTTAGATATGAACTTTGGGTCAATTTTATTTAGTTTCATTGATAATCTCTATATAGGTCGATTAAATATATATTGATTAAATAGTCTAGCTAAAATAATGTTTATATAAAGCGATACATAACTCGTCGTTATTCAAAAAATACGAAAGTGGGATCAGTCGTCTTTAAATTTAATTATTTAGGGAGGTTTGGATGAAATTTGGATATTTTTGTAACACTACCAATTGGGACCATAAACCATACACACAATTACTTGATGAAACTAAGGAAATAACTGAATATTGCGATAAAAATGATTGGGACTCTATTTGGTATACAGAGCATCATTTTAATCATGAGGGAATGGAGTCTTGTACTAATCCATTAATGATGGGTGTAGATGCTGCAGCTAGAACTAAAAAAATTAGAATAGGTCAAGCTTGTAATGTAATTACATTTCATAACCCAATACGTTTAGCAGAAGACATAGCATTATTAGATCAACTTTCAAACGGTAGGGTGGAAGTTGGTATTGGCAGAGGAATATATGGAAGAGAAGCGATAAATATGAATAAAGAGGCTGATCTAAAAGATCAGGCTAAAAATTTTCGTTTGTTTGATGAGACTCTAACTATTATGAAAAAAGCTTGGACAGAAAAGTTTTTTAATCACCAAGGTGAATTTTATACTTACCCTACTCCTGGTTTTGTTTGGCAACATGATATGAGTCCGCCGAGTGAAGAATTTCTAGATACTAAAACTAATGAAATAAAGAAAATAAGTATTGTGCCTAAACCAAAACAGTATCCACATCCTCCAATATGGCAAGTGGTAGATGGCGCAAGATCAATTGAGTGGGCTGCACAAAATGGTTTAAACACAATAATGTGGATACCAACGGTAAAAGCATTGAAAACTAGATTTGAAATATATCGAGATGCAAAATCTAAAGCTGAAAATAGAGATGTTCCACTTGGAGAAGGTATTTCTTTAGTAAGAGATATGTTTATTGCAGAAACTATGGAAGAA
This sequence comes from Candidatus Pelagibacter sp. PS_41, assembly GCF_059417725.1. NCBI lineage: Bacteria > Pseudomonadati > Pseudomonadota > Alphaproteobacteria > Candidatus Pelagibacterales > Candidatus Pelagibacteraceae > Candidatus Pelagibacter > Candidatus Pelagibacter sp. PS_41. Next base: position 819,275 of record NZ_CM182062.1, read on the forward strand.
GCAGAAAAATTAGCAGGTGAACATATTATAAAATATATGAAATGGGTTTGTCACTGGAGAGGCTTAGGAAATCATATGGATCCAGGAGAAGAACTACCGGAAACAAAACATAAATTAGACTTACTTAACTATGATTTTCTACATAAAAGAAATTTATTATTTGGAACACCAGAATATGTTGTTAATAAAATAAATGAATTAAAATCAGAATTAAATTTACAAAATCTTCAAGTTTGGTCTAATTTTCCTGGAATAGATCATGAAGCTTGCATGAGAAGTATAAAACTGTTTAATGATGAGGTTATACCAAAGATTAATCTAGATAATTCAAGTATAGAAAAGGCAAGTTAGTGAAATTAGAGCTTAGAAAGTTTACAAAATTTGTAGATAAAACTTTTATCGAAGGTGGCAAGGAAGCTAAAGAGCCAGTTTTGATGGTTTCTGTTGCAGCTGTATTCAAAAATCCATGGCATGGAAAAGGCTTTGTTGAAGATTTAAAACCAATTATTTTAGATTTGGCACCTAAATTAGGTGATATTTTAGTTCCAGAGTTAATAAAAGAGATTGGATCACCTGAAAAAATTTTAGCCTATGGAAAGGCAGGTACTGTCGGGCTTGATGGTGAAATTGAGCATGCTTCAGCATTTATTCACACTTTAAGATTTGGAAATAAATTTAGAGATGCGGTTGGTGGAACTTCTTACTTAAGTTTTACCAATACCAGAGGTCCAGCTGGATCAAAAATATCCATTCCAATGATGCATAAAACTGATTCTGGATTAAGGCCTTATTATTTAACTCATGAATTTACGATTCATGATGCTCCTTTTGATGATGAAATTGTTATAGCAATTGGTGGGGCCTCAACAGGTAGAGCTCATGCTAGAACAGGTGATCGTTATCAAGACATGAAAGAAATGGGATTAGATCCTAAATAAATTAATGTTTCAAAATTTTGATCCAAATCAAAATTATTATTCATTTAATGATAAAAATACAGTTCCTGTGGTTTTTATTCATGGAGTTGGACTTGATCAACGGATGTGGGAACCTCAAATTGAAGCTTTTAAAGAATATTCAATAATTACATATGATTTATTGGGACATGGCAAGACTATTCTCAATAAAGATGATGTAACATTAGATGATTTTTCGAACCAACTAAAATCAATATTAGAATTTTTAAAAGTAGATAAGATTAATCTTGTCGGTTTTTCTTTAGGCTCTTTAATTGCACTAAATTTTGCCTCTAAATTTCAAGACAAACTAAACAGTCTTGTTGTAATGGGTACAACATATAAAAGAACCTCAGAACAGAGGTCTTTGGTTATAGAAAGATTTGAACAGGCTAAATTAAACAAACCTATTTCAAAGCAAGCCCTAAAAAGATGGTTTACCGATCAATACTTAAATGACCATCCAGAAACTTATAATCAATTTATAAAAATTTTGACAAAAAATAAAAAAGATCATTTAAATTTTTTAAAAGCATACAAGTTATTTGCTTATCATGAGGATAATGCAGATATAATTAATAATATTAAAACTAGGACCCTTGTAATGACAGGGTCAAATGACTCAGGATCTACTGTTGAGATGTCAAAATCTTTATGTGAAGATTTAATAAACTCAAGTTTTATTGAGATAAATAATGGAAAACATCTTTGTAGTATAGAGTGTGCAGATGATGTTAATATCAATCTTAAAAATTTTATTAATAGATAAATGATAAAAATTCAAAACTTTAAAATGTATATAAATGGACTGTGGGTTAATTCAGAGTCTGGAAAAACAATAGAAACTGTAAACCCAGAAAACAACGAAGTTTGGGCAACTGTTCCTGAAGCTAACGAGAAAGATGTAGATAAAGCAGTTAAGGCTGCACAAAATGCTTTTGAAAAATCTTGGTCAAACTTACACCCAAGAGAAAGAGCTAAATGCTTAAGATCTCTTGCAGATCAATTAAGACAAAATGCTGAACATCTTGGAACTATAGAGACAATTGATACAGGAAAAATTTTTAGAGAAACAAAAACACAAGCTAACTATATTGCTGAGTATTATGATTATTTTGCAGGACTAGCCGATAAAGTTGAAGGAACAGTTGTGCCAATTGACAAACCAGACATGCAAGTAACAACTACTAGAATACCTATTGGTGTTGTTGCTGCGATAATTCCTTGGAATTCCCAAATGTTATTAACTGCAGTAAAACTAGCACCCGCATTAGCAATGGGTAATACTGTTGTGATAAAAGCTTCTGAACTAGCGCCTGTAACATTATTAGAGTTTGCAAAATTAGTTGAAAAATCAGGTATACCCAAAGGTGTTGTTAATATAATTACTGGTCTAGGTGAGCCTTGTGGTAAAGCTCTAACTACACATGACCTTGTAGAAAGAATTGCTTTTACAGGTGGTCCTGAAACTGCAAAACATATTGTTAAAAATTCTGCAGAAAATTTATCACAGGTAAGCTTAGAACTTGGTGGAAAAAGCCCTGTTGTTGTATTCGATGATGCTGAGCAAGAGAACGCACTAAATGGAATAACTGCTGGTATTTTTGGTGCAAGCGGTCAAAGCTGTATTGCAGGATCACGACTTTACATTCAATCTAAAATTTATGATGACTTTTTAAATAAGCTAATAGCTAAAGCTGAAAAAATAAAATTAGGAGCTCCTATGGATAATGAAACTCAAATGGGACCTTTAAATAGTTATAAACAACTAGAAAATATAGAAAAAAATATCAAAGCTACTGTTGAGCAAGGTGGAAAAATTCGGTGTGGAGGTAAAAGATCTAATATATCCAATAAAGGTTATTATTTTCCAGCTACAATTATTGAATGTAAAAATCATAATTTACCTACAGCGGAAAATGAATTATTTGGTCCTATCCTATCCGTGATGAAATTTGAAACAGAAGATGAGGTTATTAAATTAATGAATGATAATAAATATGGTTTATCTTCCGGAGTTTACACATCTAATTTTGGAAGAGGCCTGAGAGTTTCAAGGGCAATTAGAGCTGGAATAACCTTTGTAAACACTTATAGGTTAATTTCACCAATGGCTCCTTTTGGAGGGATTAAAGATAGTGGATATGGAAAAGAAGCAGGAATTGAGTCAATTAAAGAATACACAAGAATAAAGACTACATGGTTAAATTCATCGGATAAACCGATGGTTGATCCATTTACAATGGGTTAATAATTGACTGCCAGACATTATTTTTTAGTTTTGTTCATTATGTTTCTTTTTGGAAGCTCTTATCCAATTAATAAACTTGCATTAAATACATCTTTAACACCTATGTTAGCGGCATCATTAAGGATGTTTATACTTTTTTCATGTCTTGCTCCCTTTTGTAAATTTAGAATTCCAAGTAAAAAATATCAACTTCCTTTAGCAGGCTTTTCTTTATCTATGGGTTTTGGTGTTTTTATTTTTTTAAATCTATCTTTACAAAAAGCGACTGTAATTGCACCTATTATCATTGGTGCACAACTTGCAATTCCTTTTGCAATACTTGCTAGTTCAATATTCTTAGGTGAAAAAGTTACTTTTAAAATGTGGCTACTAATTTTTATTTCTTTTTTTGGAATTTTTCTTATTGGATATGATCCTAATTTAAAAAATGAAATTTTTGCAATTCTACTTTGTGCTGTTTCAGCTTTTTTCTATGGTATTGCAAATGTATTTTCTCGTTACATTAAAAATATTGATGTAAAATTAACTAATGCTATAATGGGTTTTATTGGCTTTGTAACTTTGCTACTTTTTTCAATTATTTTTGAGGGTAATACTTTTGGTCAATTAAAGAATATCGATTTATATACTTGGTTACTCTTACTTCATAATGGAGTGATGGTTTCAGTTGTTGCTCACACATCTATGTTTTATCTATATAAATTTTACTCAGTTAACAAGGTTATGCCTTTCTATTCTTTATTTCCAATATTTGGTTTGCTTCTAACATTTTTTATCTTTGAAGAAATTCCATCACTACTAAGTGCTGTTGGTGGATCTATTGTGATTATTTCTGTTTACCAGCTACAGAAAATTAGATAATTCCTCTATTGTAAATTCATTTAATTAAAAGTGTTCGATACTTTAGGTGCCTAATAATGGATATGGGTCTTTTATTAATCATAATATATCATCCTAAAGGTATACTTCCTGAGAAAATCGAAATAAAATAAACTTATTATGAAATATATTATACTCGGAGCTGCAGTAGCATGGGCTATGTACATCGGTGATAAATATTTTTTTTAATGAATAAAAATTTATGGCTACTAATTTTAAGTCAGATTTTTGCTTTTACAGCAGCACCCATAACAGTTTTTTTAAGTGGAATAATTGGTTCTCAGTTTAGTCCAGTAAAATCTTTAGCAACTCTTCCAATGGCTTTATCAATTGTGGGTATTGCAATTTTTGCAATTTTTGCAGCAAAGGTTATGAGTATAATTGGTCGAAGAGCAGGCTTTATATTTGCATCAATTATTAGTTCATTGTCATCATTACTTGCTGCTTATTCAATAATTATTGAAAGTTTTATATTATTTAATTTTGCATGTTTTTTACTTGGGGCTGGGGTTGCGTTTAGTCATCAATATCGTTTTGCTGCGGTTGAAACAGTTAAAAAGGATATGGCACCAAAAGCTATTTCAATAATATTATTAGCAGGTATAGGTTCTGCTTTTATAGGACCAAATGTTGCTAATATAACAAAAGATATTATTGCTGAACATTTATATGCCGGTTCTTACATCGCACTTGCAGCTTTAACACTCACCTCAATAATTTTCTTATTATTCTATAAAGACGGGCATAAACCAAATCTTATTAATAAAAAAACTTCACGTAGCTATCTAGAGTTAATTTCTCAACCAAGATTTCTACAGGCTTTAGTAGCATCTGCATTTGCATATGCAGTGATGTCATTTTTAATGACAGCTACACCAATAAGTATGCATGTAATGGAGAAAATAAACTTAACTAAAACAAGTTTTGTAATTCAATTTCATATTGCAGCTATGTTTTTACCATCATTGGTTACAGGTAATTTGATAAAAAAATTTGGACATAGTAAAATAATGTATGCTGGTGTCTTTTTATTTTTAATAACAATCTTAACTAGTTTCTTTGACCAAAATTTTACTAATTATTTAATTGCATTAATATTTTTAGGATTTGGTTGGAACTTTTTATTTATATCTGGGACAAGTCTATTAGTTTTGTCTTATAGGGAAAATGAAAAATTTAAGGCGCAAGGATTTAATGATTTAATAGTTTATTCAATTCAAGCAATCTCAAGTTTATCTGCAGGAGTTTTCCTAACCTCAACAAGTTGGAAAACAATGAATTTAGTTTGTATAATATTCTTGGTTTTAATTATATTATCAACATTAAGAGCTGATTTTAAAGAGAGAAAGTAAAATGGATTTAATAGATTATTTTCAACTGAGCTTGGTTGAAATTTATTTTGTAATATTTACTGTATTCATTGCTTCTATTATAAGAGGATTTAATGGCTTTGGCTTTTCAGCAACATGTATCTCAGGTTTTTCTTTTATTCTTCCGGCAGTAGAAATAGTTCCAATTATTCTAATACTTGAGGTCATTATTAGTATTTTTATGGTCCCATATATATGGAACAAAATAGACTGGAATTTTGTTATAAAACTAATATTTGGAATAATTATTGGCTCTCCTGTTGGTATTTATCTATTAAAATATTTAACTCCTGACGTTACACATCTATCTGTTTGTGTACTAATCATATTTTTTTCATTTTTATTAATGAGAGGTTATGTAAATCAAAAGATTAATAATAATTATGGAAAATTTTTTACAGGAATAATTGCTGGAGCATTAAATGGATTAACTACTTTAGGAGGAATGCCTGTTGCACTATTCTTATTAGTTACAAGTATTCAACCTGTAATAATTAGAGGTTCATTAGCAGCATTATTTTTCTTAACAGATATTTATGCTTTTAGTCTAAGTTTTTTTGCTGGAATTGTGGATGTCACAACTATTTATAGGACTATTCCACTGATTATTACTTTACCAATAGGTGTTTATATTGGTGATAAATTTTTTGTTAAAAGTAAAGAGAAGACTTATAGAAAAGTTGTTTTTTACTTTCTTATATTTATTTCAATATTTGGGTTTTTTAGAATTATTGACAATTTTTAGAATATCTTGACTCACAAAATTTTACTTACTTAATCTTTTATGAATACTATTGAGTGTTTTCTCTAATTGTCTATAAAAACCTAATTTAGTTAACTCACTAACACCTTGTTCATTTAATCCTTTTGGTGTTTGAGATTCTTTTACTAAATATTTCAAATCTTTTTTAGAATTTACAACTGCATCTTCTGATAAAGCTAAAAATAAAGATGTTATATATTTTTGCGCATTATCTCGTTTAACCCCTCTTTTTACTAACCAGTCTGTCATTATCCTTAGTAATTCATAAAATGGCGCCATCATTCCAGATGTTGTCCAAAAATTAATTGATGATTTCTCATTTTTTATTTCAACTGTTGTGCCAATTTTATTAAAAAAATCTTTTACTTTTTTATCAGGTGGACAGATTGGTACTGGTCCCTTTTTTAAAGATATTGGCGGTAATGGTATTGCTCTTATAATTTTGGCTTTAACTTTAATTGCTTTTTTAAGTTGAGCTAAACTAATTGTTGATATGAAGCTAATTATAGTTTGATTAGATCTAAACTTTAAATTTTTAATAATCTTTTCACCTACTGTTGGAGTTACTGACAAAAATATCCAATCGCATGAGTTAATAATTTCCTGATTATCACTGCTAATAGTTATTTTTTTAAACTTTTTTTTTAACTTTTGAGCTATAGATTTATTTCTGCGGGAAATGATTATTTTTTTGTATGAAATATTAGAACTACAAATACCTGTAAGCACAGCAGACGTAATTTTACCTGTTCCTATAAAGCCTAATTTCATAAATATAGTTACTTTATAGTAATATTAGTGAATTAATTAATAAAAAAAGAGCCTCTAATTCTCAACAGCTCTCTACTTAAATCTTTATTTTCTTTAAAGGGTTTTCTTCCATGTAGCCAAAAGTAATTATTGGCAATTATTGCTGATCCAACAGGTAATTTAGTGATAGTTTTGTTTTTACTTTCTTCTAAACCATCTGATAATCTCTGTAAGAAATTGCCCTGTTCCATATTTTTAGGCTCAGGAAATTGATCTATATAAGAAATATTAGGTTTGCCATTTTCATCAGTGGAAAACACTGGATGCTCTACCTTGTAGTCTATATTTTTACTTTTTGGTGATCCCCAAATAAAATTTTGTTTACCTACTGGGTCATTATATAGATCACCACAATGTTCCCAATCATCAAGATGCAACATTGCTGTCTCTCCACCCTCGACATTCTGTTCATCGATTTTAGTCATTAACAACCAGTCCGTAACTTCTTTGACATAAGTTCCATCTGTATGAAGATCCATATTTGTATAAGCTTTTCTTAAATACGAGTCACTTTTATCTTCATGCTTAACAATAAACCTTGCATAATATTTTCCAGCCATAGAGTCATGGTTTGGAATTCCAATCAAATGTGCAATTGCCGTTGATAATTTAACTAAAAAAGTATGATCAAATTTAGAGTTAATTTTTTTTGGACCAATAATAAAACAGCCTGTTTCTCGATCTCTTATTATCTTATTCATAAGTTTGCTTAATTTATTAGATGTAAGATCATCTAAGCTTTTTGCTAATGTAAAACGAGTAAATGGTTTGTACTCTAAAGCGGTAATATCAAATTTATTGAATGGAAAAATTAATTTATCTAAAATCTCATCTTCAATTTTAATATCAATTATCCTTTTTGAATTTTGATGCTCAGTTATTGTTAATCCAGCAATATTTTCCATTAGAAGTAATTACTTAGTAATGCCATCATAATAGCAGAAATTACTGTTGGATAAACAAAATTTCTTTTTGAAATAAAAAATATGAACAAACAAAATAAAACCACAACAATTCTACTTAGATAACTAGCATCAACCAAAACACCTACAGGAAATATTATTGTTCTAGCAATTAATGCAGCTAGTGTTGAGTATGCCAGACAATTGAACCATCTAAATAATTTTGAAGTCTCTTTTATTCCTTTTGATGAAATGACACCTAAAAACCTTGATAAAAAAGTTGCTAAAGAAGTAACCAGAATTGCAAGAACTACACTAGTTGACATTTAGTTCTCCTATAAAATAAGCAATCGTTCCACCAACAAGTCCACCTAATAAAATTGACCACTCAGGTGAAAAAAAATAAAAAATTGGCCCTAATATCAAACCTAATATTACAGAAAAAGTAATTTGAATTGTTTTCATTGCACCAACCATCATACATAAAAAGTAGATTGGGTTTAAAATTGCTAACCCCATCATCATATTTTTATCTAAGTAATCTGATGCATAAAAACCTATAAAAGTGCCTATTACTGCTGTAATCCAAGTTGCGCAGCCAATACCTATCCAAAAATCTATTCGGTTTTTTTTTTCAATACTTTTATAATTACTCTTCATTATCAGCCATGCTGACACTGCAATAAAATGGCATGAGAAATAATATTTCCACTTAGGTTGACTTTTGTGCATCATTAATGGGAACAAAGAAACTGCCATTGGATAAAGTCGAGCATTAACAAACCAAACTGCTAAAAAAATATTTAATAATGATGCTCCTACTAATAACGATTCTGCCATAACTAGTGACCCTGGCAAAGCATAAGTAAGCATTGTCGAAAAAATACTTTCCTGAATATTAAAGCCTATATTTTTAAGGAGTGCTCCAATAGCGATAAAACAACAACCAAGTGCAAGGGCTGGGCTGTCTGGCGCTAGAATTGATTTAAAACCTTTAAAGAAAAATTCTTTATTAATCATTAACCACCAAGGAATAATCTACCAACATCAGGATTTTTTAATAAATCGTCCCCTTTGCCAGCAATAGCAGTTTGTCCTGACACTAAAACATAACCAATATCTGCAAACTCTAATCCTTTTTTTGCATTTTGCTCAACTAGAATAATAGTTTTCTTTTCTGTTTGTTGAAGATCTCTTAAAATTTCAAAAACCATATCGATATATCTTGGCTCTAATCCAATAGATGGTTCATCAACAAGTAATACTGATGGCTTCATAACTAATGCTCTAGAAATTTCTAATAACCTTCTTTCTCCACCTGATAAAACTTTAGCAGGTTGATTTCTTCTATTTCTTAATCTTTCATATTTTTCAAAAATTCTCTCAGCTTCTTGATAAGACTCGTCTGTATTTTCTTTGGAATAGCCACCCATCAATAGATTTTCTTCAACAGTCATATCTGGGAAAACAGAATTATCTTGAAGTATATAAGCAATTCCACATGATGTAAGTTTTTGAGCTGGAGTTAAGCTGGTAATTTCTTTCCCATCAATTTCAATTTGTCCTGAAAAAATATTTGTAAACCCATAAATTGAATGAAGTATTGTAGATTTCCCTGCACCATTCGGTCCAATCAAACATAGCGATTGAGCTTTACTTACATTTAAATCAAAATCATGAAGAATTTCCATTTTACCATAGCCAGCTGATAATTTTTTGATAGTTAAATGATCATTATCTGGAGATAATTTTTTTAAATCTTCTGATCCTGGTGCTTTTCCTAATACATCATATTGATTTGACATTATTGTGCTCCCAAGTAAGCGTCTAGCACACGCTTATCATTTTTAATTTCATCTGGAGTTCCATTTGCTAACATTTGACCATGTGCTAAACAAAAAACTCTTTGTGCTAAATTCATAATTACTTTCATATTGTGCTCTATAACTAACAAAGTAATTCCATAGTCCTTATTAACACTTATCAAACGGTCAATAATTCCATTAATTAATGTTGGATTAATTCCAGCTGTTGGTTCATCTAATAAAAGCATTTTAGGCTCATTCATTAAGGCCATTGCTAGTTCTAATAATTTTTGCTGACCAAAAGAAAGATCACCCGCTCTAAGCTTTCTTTTTTGATGAAGCCCTACAAACTTTAATAATGTCTCAGCTTTATCTGTTAAATCTGAAGGTATTTTTTGAAATACTGTCAATATTCCATCATTTTCTGGTTTATGACTAATTAACATATTCTGAATACAGTTTAATTTTCCATAAATTCGAGTTTGCTGGAAAGTTCTAAGCAATCCAAGTTTAGCAATAACAGGTACAGGTAATTCGGAAACTTCTGTAGCATCAAATTTGATTGAACCATTATCAATTGGATATGTTCCTACAATAGAATTAAATAGAGTAGTTTTGCCAGATCCATTTGGACCAATTAATCCAACTATTGAACCTTGTTCAACTGACATAGAAATATCAACATTAGCTTTAACACCTCCAAAAGATTTACTTACATTGGATATATCTAGTATTGCCATTATTTTAATTCTACCTGTGCCTTTCGGTCTGCTTCATCAATTACTTCCCCAAATCTTTCAGGATATTTTTCTCTTAACCATCCCATCAAGCCTTCAGGAAAATAAACAACGATTACAATAATTAAAACTCCAAGAGCCACATACTGCCAGCCTAAGAAGTAAGTCCAAAAACCTTCTTTAAATAAATGAAATAAAACAGCACCAACAAGTGGTCCCCATAAAGTTCCTTTGCCACCAAGAATTGCCATTAACACCATGAATACTCCAAATGTAGGTCCAGCAAATGCAATTTCATTAGGTTCAATGTAACCATTAATATGACCCATTAGTCCTCCTGCAATTCCAACAAAGAACGCTGATACCATCCAACCTATAATTTTATACCTCATAGTGTGAATGCCCATTGCTTCAGCTTTATCTTCGTTATCTCTTATTGCATTTAAAACTAATCCAAATCTTGTGCTGTAGGCCCACTTTAAAGTAATAAAAGTTATAACTGCTAAACCAAAACTTAAATAATACATAAACTGTGACGATGATGCATTAGATCCTAAATCTTTTGGCCAAACCGGAACTGTCATACCTTGTCCTGCTCCAATAATTTCAATTCCACCAGCAATTTCGCCAGCAGCAATTCCTAAGGCTAAAGTACAAATTGCAAAGTAATGCCCTCTTAAACCTAAAATTCCATAACCAATTACTCCTGCAATTATTGTTGGTATAATTCCTGCTAACAATATTCCAACACCAAAACCTTGAAAAAATTGTGGGACTGTATGAACAAAAGTTTTTTCTCCACCAGCATCTGTCCACTCAGCTAATGAAAAGAACATTGCTATTTGTGTACTTGAAGCAACATACATTCCAACTCCAAAAAATAAAATGTTTCCAAATGTATTGTAACCCATTTGCCCCCCTTGAACGTCCCAAGTCATCGCAAGTACAATTAAAATATAAAGAAACGACATCTGAAGTTTGTAAGCAGGAAATATAAATGCTCCTACTAAACCAAAAATTATTAAACCCGCGTATAAAAGAGTATTTTTATTCATTATTTTAGATATTCTCTTTTTCTTGATAATTTAAATCTTCTATAAACTAAAATTAAAACAAGTAACGAGAATACAGCCGCTATTCTAAATTCTGTTCCTAGTAAATAATCTGCCCATTCTTCAAATATTCCAAGACCCATTCCTGACACTGCTACAGCTGGTAAATTTCCAAGTCCAGCAATGATTACAATCATGAACGATCTAACTGTGTAAGGTAATCCTGTGTATGGATGAAGTGTAAATGTGATCGCAACACAAGCTCCTGCTATTCCACATAGAGCAGCATTTATTCCAAATGTTGCTGCATAAACTTTTTCTGTATCTACACCTAAAATTTTAGCAGCTCTTGCATTTTGTGCGGTTGCTCTAATTGCTCTACCTAATTTTGATTTTCTCATATAGATCACCAAAATAACTGCAGTTATGACACAAACAGCGCCTGCAAATAACTTAGCATTAGGAATTGTAACCATATCATTAAATAACATTGTTGTTCCAAAATCTGATTGAGCAACAACTACGTCTGCACCAAATGCAAAATTCATTAATTGTTGTGCTAAAATACTAATTCCAAAAGTTGCAAGAATTGATGTAAATAAATCTTTATCTACAACTTTATTAATAACCAATTTATACATTCCCCAACCAACGCAATACATTACAATTGGAGATACAATTATCCCAAAGGCTGGGTGAATTCCTGAGAGATACATAAAGTAAGCAATGTATCCACCCATAATTACTAATTCACCTTGTGCGATATTTATTATATTCATCACACCCCATTGCAAAGCCATTCCATAAGCAATTAATGCAAACAAAATACCAAGAAGTATTCCATCCATTGATGCTTGGACCATTAGTATGGGTGCTTGAAAAATTAGAAAATCCATAAATTCTTTAAATGTTTGTAAAAAAATGCCCCCTACAAGTAGAGGGCATTTAAATTATTTAAGTATTTATCTTTCAGACCAAGATGGAATTGGGTGTACCAACTCAGCTGATGCCCATTTTGTAGGAGCAACAACTTTGTTTTCACACTTACTACCATCATCGTTACATGATACTTGGAAAAGTACCATTGGCTTAGAAACGTTCTGTCCACCTTCTGCAAATTTTATGTTCCCATAAAAAGTTTGCATATCAGTTGCGGCTAAAGCGTCTCTAACTTTTTTAGTGTCAAATGATTGTGCTCTCTCGAACGCATCTTTAAATACTAATAAAGCAGCTGACGACTCTGCAGCTTGGTATGGCGGTGCATAACCAAATGCTTTTGTAAAATCTGCATCATAGGTAGTTCCATCTTTAAAGAAATCATCTTTGTAAGATAATGATTTATGCCATTGCGAAGCACAAAGTGCATACTCAGAAGCTTTACCATGCATCTTAGATAATTTAGCAGCATCACAGTGAGTCATTGCTAACATAGGAACATCAACTTTCATCTCTGAAATTTGTCTAACAGCTGTTAGAGCTCCTTTTGTGTGACCTGAAACCACAAGAACATCTGGTTTTACAGCTTTTACTTTAGATAAAGTAGCAGCCATATCATTAAGTTCTTTCGGTAACTTATCGTCAATGATGATTTTAGAACCTGTTCTTTTAGCAGCATCAAGAATACCTAATCTCACATCTTGAGAAAAGGCATCTTGTTCAAATGCCATTGCAATCTTAACTGGTTTTCCACCGTTTTTTTCAACTGCAAGGTCAATTGCTACATCAAGATATAAGTTTGCTGGAGCAAGCACTGCAAATAAATATTTATAACCCTTAGTGAATAACGATCTAGACGCACCGTTTGCTTCAACCATAGGAATTCCATATTTTTCAGTTACAGGAGCCATAGCTTTTGTAAGTCCTGAGCTATAAGGCCCAAGCATGTATTGAACACCATCTTGTTGAATTAATCTTTCTGCAAGTTGTGCTGCTCTTCCAGAGTTTGACTCGTCATCATAATAAATGATTTCAAACTTGTAAGTTTTTCCACCAACTTTAACACCCCCCATGCTGTTAATTCTCTCTACGGCTAAGTTATAGCCATTTTGAGTATGAACACCATTAGATGAATATTTTCCAGTCAATGAAACAGCTGCACCTAAAATAATTTTATCCCCAACAACCTTCGCGAAAGATATTGTTGAAGCTGAAATTAAAAGAGCAATTGCAGAAACTAACGTAATTAGTATATTTCTGATTTTCATTTTTATTTCCTTCTATTAGTTTTAAATTTAAAGAAATATTAAACCTTTAAATGTAATTCTCCGCAAGTACTTAAAACAAAGTGTGACCTAATATTTTTGAATAAAAGCTATAATTAATGCGATTATTATTAATACGCACGCTGAAATTGTATTAATGGTTTTTGGATTTGCTTGTATCCAAACAATTAACTTTCTAGCAAGCACAGCATAAGCAACTAAAGATAAAAAATCTAAGACTACATATGTTGTGATTAAAATTACAAATTGGACAATATAATTTGAATTAAAATCTATAAACTGTGGAAAAATTAAAGGAAAGAACATCCAAGCCTTTGGACTTGTTCCTGCAACTAAAAAACCATCTTTAAAGAATGAAAAAAAACTTTTTGATGAAATATTATTTGAGTTTATATCTTTTGGTCTTGAATTATAAATATCATAAGCAAGATAAAGCAAATAAACTATTCCAATCCACTTAAAAATATTTAAAAAGTTTGGATTATCAACAAAAAAAGATCCAAGAACAAAAATTACTAAAGTTGCTTGAATAAAATTTGCAGTAACGTCTCCTAGTGCTGTCCAAATACATTTTTCAACCCCATAATTCATAGAATAAGAAATGATCACAATTCTAGGAGTTCCAGGGGTGATAAATAGAAATAAGATTATCTGTAAAAAGAGGAAATAATTTAAAGGGAGCATTTTGGGATTTTTAGGATAGTCCAAAAAAACCGGGAGCTAAAGATGGCTAAGATGGACTATCTAGATCAGATAATACCATGCCCTTAATTAAAATGCATTAATCATTTTTTTCAAATATAAAGGATTTATGAAAAAAAAAGGTCGCAGACCCATCACCAAGGTCAAAAATCCAGAACCGAAAATTGATGACCCAGATTGGATCATCTGGGCTGCCTGGGCAGACCGGATCACTTTTGAAGAAATTGAACAAAAGACTGGAAAGACAGAATCTGAAGTAATCAAGATTATGCGAAGATCTGTTAAACCTACTTCATTCAGGTTGTGGAGAAAAAGAGTAAATCAAAAGAGTATAAAACATAGAAAAAAATTTGAATATTCTAGAAAAGAAATTACTAGTAAAATTAAAAAGAATGATTATTTATAATCTATGAAATCAGTTACTATTTATACAGGACCTCTTTGTAATTTTTGTGATGCTGCAAAAAGATTATTAACTAGAAACAACGTTGAATATAAAGAAATCAACATTGCATCAGTTGATGGAGCAATGGATGAAATGATTACAAAAGCCAGTGGAAAAAGAACCATACCTCAAATATTCTTTGATGATCAGCACATTGGTGGTTATGATGAAGTAAGAGCCTTAGAAAAAGAAAATAAATTACAAGATCTTTTAAAATAAAACAAAATAAATAACTAAAAAAACTAAAGTATATTCAAAAAAACTTTTAAAAGATGTTATTTGTTTTTCATTAAATCTTTGATTGATATATTTTTTTAATAAATAAAAACCAACATTCACTAACAAAACACCAATTATAATGCCAATAACTGTAGATTTAACTGTAAAATTTTTATAACCAAAGTAACAAGCTGCAATTAAACTAAGCCAAGAAATTTTTGTAATAAATATTTTAAATATTATTCCAGCCTTTTTACTGAACACTGATTGTGTTTTTATTATTGAATAAGACCAAATAATACCAATTAAAAAAGTAGTATACTTAATAATCATTTTACGTTTTTGGCTTAAAGACTAAACAAACACCATTATTACAGTATCTTTTTCCAGTAGGGTTTGGTCCATCTTCAAAGATATGACCATGATGTCCACCACATTTTTTGCAATGATACTCAACTCTTTCATACCCTAATAAAGTATCTGTTTTAGTTTCGAAAGCATCAGGTAGTGACTGATAAAATGAAGGCCAACCTGAACCACTTTCATATTTAGCAGTTGAATCAAATAGCTTTTCACCACAATTAGCACAGTGGTAACTGCCCTCTCTTTTTTCATGGTTTAGTTCACTAGTGCCTGGTGCTTCAGTTCCATCTTCAAATAAAATTAATTTTTGTTCACTTGTGAGATCTTTATTAATTTTTTTTGTCATAATTTTATTCTAACACTCTTAATGGTTTACCAGCAACACAAGCTTCTAAGCTCTCAATCATTTGTGTATAAAACTTACTATAATTTTCAGCTGTTACATAACCTACGTGTGGCATTAATAATGCATTAGGTAAAAATCTTAATTTATTATTTTCAGGTAAAGGTTCTTTTTCATAAACATCAAGTCCAGCACCTGCAATAACATTAGTTGATAATGCAATAATTAAATCGTCTTCATTTATAATTGAGCCTCGTGACGTATTAATTAAAAAAGCAGTTTTTTTCATCATATCTAGTTCTTTTAATTTTATTAACTCCTTATATCTGTCACCACCTTGAACGTGGATAGATATAAAATCTGAATTCTGTAATAAATCTTCTTTGTTGCAAGGCAATACGTCCAATTCTTTACAGGTATCTAAATTTAAATTTTCACTCCAAGCCATGACCTGCATACCAAAAGCCTTACCAATTTTAGCAACCTCGGACCCCACTCTACCAAGTCCAATTAATCCTAAAATCTTTCCCTTAAGTTCAAAGCCGATAGTGGTTTGCCAATATCCTTGATACATATTATCAATTTCTTCCTTAAAATTTCTAGCAAGGCCCAAAATTAAACCCCAAGTTAACTCGGACGTTGGAGTAAAATTAATTTCTGTACCACAAACTATAATTTTTCTTTTTTTTGCAGCCGTGAGATCTATTGCCTTATTTCTTGATCCGCTAGTAATAATAAATTTAAGATCATTAAGATTATCTATTAAATTTTTAGTGATTGGTGTTCTTTCTCTCATTATTAATAAAGCCTCAAAATCAGAAAGTTGTTCAATAGCATCCGCTTCATCAACAAATGGCTCACTGAAAATTTTAAACTCATATTTTCCTGAAAGTTTTTTTAAATCTACAAACTCATGAGATACATTTTGGTAATCATCTAGTATTGCAACTTTAAGCATTTTTAATTTCCTTATTTGATAAAAATAAACCTATTATAATTAAAATAGCACCAATCAAATGAAAAAATTGAAATTTTTCATTAAAAATTATTATAGCCATCATAGTGCTAAACAATGGAATTAAAGATAATGAAATACCTGCTCTATTAGCACCTATAATTGATACCGCTCCAGCCCAACAATAATAAGATCCAATGCTAGGAAAAAGTGCAAGAAAAACTAGAGTATAAATGAAGTTAATATCAAACTGAATCACTTTTCCATTTGAGAATTCGTATAAAAATTGTGGTAATACAGTAATCAATCCTAATGTACAAATAACATGCACTAGCGCTAACAATGGTAAGTTAAATTTTTTTCTTTTTAAAAGAGTTGAATAAACTCCCCAAGCAAGAACACCTCCAATCATTATTAGGTCACCTTTATTAAAATTTAATGAAAGTATAATGTCTAGTTTAAGTTTGGTTATAATCACTATGATCCCACAAATAGAAACTATCAAACCTAGGATCTGAAATTTGTTAGTTTTTTCAACATTAAATAAAAAACAAAGTAAAATTATAATAGCAGGTATCGCAGCATTAAAAAGAGAAGCATTTATTACTTGCGTGTGCATTAGAGATAAATATGTAAATGAATTAAATAAACCAACACTTGTAAGGCCTAAAAAAAACAACAATGGTAAATTTTTAAAAATGACTTCTTTGTATTCAATTATATCTTTGTAAGTAAATGGTAATAAAATTATCCAAACTAAAGACCATCTATAAAAAACTAAAGATAAAGGTGGGATTTCTGTTAAAAAAGCAAATTTTCCAACTATAAAATTGCAAGCCCAAAATAAAGTTGCACATACCAGCATTGTATATGCTTTAGTGTTTTGCATCAATTAACCAAATCTTTTTGAGCTATAAGGTTCTAGATTTAGATTTGTATTTTCTTCAGCTATCATTCCAGAAATAATCTTTCCAGATATTGGACCCAAAGTCCATCCTAAATGATGATGACCAAAGCTATAAAAAATATTTTTATGATTTTTTGATGGACCTATTACTGGTAAAAAATCTGGCAAACTAGGTCTAAATCCCATCCATTCATCTTCATGCTCTGGTAAATCACCCAACATATATTTTGCATTATTAATTAAATTTTTAACTCTTCCTTTAGAAGGTGGGTTCTCAAGACCGCCAAACTCAACTGTTCCAACAACTCTAAGTCCTTGTTCCATTGGCGTAATACCAAAACCTCTATTAGAAAAAATTACCGGTCTATTTAAAAGATGATCACAACCTTTAAAATGAACATGATATCCTCTTTCTGTATCAAGTGGTATTTTTTCATCCAAATTATCTGTTAATCTTTTTGAAAAAGCACCACAGGCAATTACTAATTTGTCAAAAATAAATCTTTGAGTTTCAGTTTTTATAGCTGGTTTATCTTCATCAAAATTAATGTCTTGGACATTCATTTTTAAAAACTTTCCACCTTTTT
This sequence comes from Candidatus Pelagibacter sp. PS_41, assembly GCF_059417725.1. Lineage (NCBI taxonomy): Bacteria > Pseudomonadati > Pseudomonadota > Alphaproteobacteria > Candidatus Pelagibacterales > Candidatus Pelagibacteraceae > Candidatus Pelagibacter > Candidatus Pelagibacter sp. PS_41. The sequence goes on from NZ_CM182062.1 coordinate 837,543, forward strand.
TCAAAAAAAGATCAAAAAGTTTTAAAAGAATTCTTTTTGGATTTCTTGCGTGCCTTCCATACTGATAATAAACACCACCATGATAAAAAGGTTTTATATTTGGTTCAAGATCATGAATTTCTTTTGGGGTTACAACTTGTTGATCAACACCTAATTCATTTCTAACTCTAATCTCAAGCTCTCTACTCTTTAAATTTTGATCATTCCAAATATATAGAATACCTTTTTTTTCAACTAAACCCTCTAAATCTATTTCATCAAATAATTCATCATAAGCTGGTAAAGCTAAATCCAAAATTTGATGCATATTCTTTGCGGTATGCATCATTCTATTTGTAGTGCAGTTTCTAATAAATTTTAAAAACCATGGTATCATTTTGGGAACATAATTCCATTTAAGAGCAAGTGGACCTGTTGAGCTTAAAAGCATGGCTGGCACATCAGCTAAAACATCAGGTCTATTCATTAACACACAAGCATACGGAGAAAAATGACCTGCATTTCCATATGAAGCAACAGGACTGCCTGGTTCCTCTTTATCAAAAATTGTTACATCGAAACCTTTTTTTTGTAAAAATAATCCATTTGAAATTCCTTGTATTCCAGCGCCTATAATTCCAATTTTTAATTTTCTATTCACAATCTCTATATAATTTCTCAATGAATTTTTTTCCAGCGGCAAATTGGTATGGATGGTTTAAAATTAAGCTATTAATTGTTTATGATTAATTTTTGCACTCATAACAATTGCAAATCCAATCATTGTGGCCAACATTGATGAGCCTCCATATGACATGATTGGCAGAGGTGAACCAACAATAGGTAATAAACCTAAAACCATTGACATGTTCACTGAAATATAAAAAAATATAGATGAAGCATAACCGTAACAAAAAATTTTTGCAAAATAACTTCTTGAAATCGAACCTATCTTTATAATTCTATAAATGATTATAATATAGATTAGTAATAATCCTAATGATCCTAAAAAACCATACTCTTCTGCAAATAATGTAAAAATAAAGTCAGTATGTTTTTCAGGTAAGAATTCTAAATAGTTTTGTGTTCCCTTTAAAAAACCTTTTCCAGTCAATCCACCAGAACCAACTGCTATTTTAGATTGAATTATTTGATATCCCGCACCCAAGGGATCCCTATCTGGATTTAAAAAAGTAAGAATTCTTAATTTTTGATATGGTTTTAAAAGTGAGATGGCAAAAGGCATCGAAATTAATAAAGTTAAAAATGAGTATATAAAATATTTAATGTTTAGACCAGAAAGCCACATCACAACTAGACCACTTAATCCAATAAGTATTGAGGTACCTAAATCTGGCTGGGATATTACAAGTAAGATAGGAAGAATAAGAATTATTAATGAAAAAAATATATGCTTAAAAGTATTAACTTCTCGAAGTTGGACTCGATGATAATATTTTGCAAGACAAGCTATTATTGCAATTTTCATTAGTTCGGAAGGTTGTAGATTAATAAAATATAAATCAATCCATCTCTGTGAGCCTGAAACTTTAATCCCATAAATAGAGGCCCATATTAAAAGAAATAAAATTACTACATAGAAAAGATAAGAAAAGTAATGCCAAATATTTATTTTAAATAATGATAAAAAAATCATCATAAAAAAGAAAATCAAAAATTTTGCAATATGACTTTTAGTGTGAAATAAAATCTCTCCACCATCTGTTGAATACATAGATAATGAACTAATTAACCCTAATAATAAAATACAAAATAATAAAATATAATCAAAATTTCTTAATTTTTGAAACAAAGTTGAATTCGAACTTAGTGAGTCGATTTGCATTTATGTATTTATTATTTTTTGAGTTTGAGCTTGTTCTCTAAGATTATGTCTATCAATAATTAGTTTAAATAATTCTTTTGCAAGTGGAGCTGCTACTGAACTTCCAGATCCACCATGTTCAATAACTATGCTCAAAGCATACCTTGGATTTTTAAAAGGTCCAAAAGCTATAAATAATGCATGGTCTCGATTTTTATAATCTATATCTTTTGTTGCTAAATCTAGTTCTCTCTCAGCTTCAGTAATTCTTTTAACTTGTGATGTGCCTGTTTTTCCTGCAAACTGATATTTTGGATCTTCTATTCTAGAAGAATAAGATGTTCCTCTAATTTCATTTGTTGATGCAAACATTGAGTTTCTAATTAATTCTATATTTTCTTTTTTATCAAAAAGTTTGGTATATTGATCATTTCCAAATGATTCTAAAAAATCCTGTCCTTCATTCATTAGTTCTTTAATCTCAATAGCTGTTTTGTCTTTTTCATTAATAGTTATTTTAGGATAAATTTTAAAACCACCATTAGCTAATTGTGCGGTCATTAAACATAGTTGAAGAGGAGTAGTCTGAATATAACCTTGACCTATTCCAGTTATTAATGTTTCACCTAAAACCCATCCTTTTCCCAGATTATTTTTTTTCCATTTTGTGTCAGGAACCAATCCTTTTTTTTCATTATTAAATGTTTTGTCTAAAACTTTATCTCCTAGACCAAATTTAATTGAAGTTTCTCTTAAACGATCAACTCCAAGTTTTCTTGCTATTTCATAAAAATAAGTATCACAAGATTGTTTCATGGCTTCTTTTAAATTTACAACTCCATGACCTTTCTCTTTCCAGCAGTGGTATGTTTGCCCATATATTTCAGTTTTTCCTGTACAGTTAACCTTAAAATTTTTTGTTATTATATTGTTTTCTAGTGCAGAAAGAGCAACCATTGGTTTAAATGTTGAACCAGGTGAATACAATCCAGATAAACTTTTATTAACTAAAGGCTTTAATGGGTTATTCCTAATTAGTTGCCAATTATCTTGGCTAATACCAAAAATGAATAGATTTGGGTCAAATGAAGGAGAAGACTGCATTGCTATAATATCTCCAGTATAAATGTCCATTACATTTATTGATCCAGCCATTCCTCTTAAAAGTTCGGCACTTTTTTTTTGAATCTCTGTGTCTAATGTAAGTTTAATAGTATTGCCTTTCAAACCATCAATTTGATCAACTTGATTAATTCTTTTACCATAAGCATTAACTTCATATCTCTGAATACCGTTGGTACCAATTAATTGATCTTCAAACGATTTTTCTAAACCAGTTTTTCCAACCTTAAGACCTGGCACAAGATTGTCTTTGATAGACTGATTGTTTAAAATATCATTTTCACTAGCTTCACTTACATAGCCCAATACGTGTGTATAGCTTTCATCATACGGGTAATTACGTGATACAGAAATGACAGGTTTTGCACCCACTAAATCGTAAAGATAATGATTAACTTTAGAAAATTGTTCCCAAGTTAAATTTTTTGAAACAATCAATGTCTCCCATGGCTTTTGTTGGTTTTTTTGTTTTATAATTTTTTCAAATTGACTGTTAGTAAGATTTAAAATTTCTTTTAGTCTTACTATTAGATATCTAAAATCTTCTACTTGCTCAGGTATTACGTGTAACTCATAAACCCTGTTATTTCCTGCAATTACATTATCAAAATAATCAAGAAATTCTCCTCTAATTGGTGGCAACCTCCATTCTCGCAGTCTATTTTTATCTGACAACGTAGAATACTTTTTGTTATCTTTGATTTGTAATGAAAATAATCTTACTATAATTCCTGTGAAAATAATAAATTTTGCTGTTCCAATAATAAACATTCGTCTATTAATGGTATGAATTTTTTTTACACTAAAGTCATCACCTAACACTGTTTCTACCCTCTATAAAATTAAACAAAAATGGAAAAATTAAATAAAGTAAAGAAGTGAAAATGATATTTGATATTTGATCAATATAACTTGTCTCATAATTAAGAAATAAATTTAAGATTATGAAGGATAATGAATTTATAACTAAAAGAGTAATAACAAATGATATCCAATCTTTTAATAAACTTACACTTAATGTTATAGCTCTTAAATAGGCCGCAACACCACAAAGTAATAAATACATCAGGCTACTCATACCAATTGGTGTGCCATTAATCACATCATTAAATAAACCTGCAATAAATATCAAGGTATATCCTAAGCTAGCACTTCTTTTTAAACTAAAGTAAAAAATTAAAATATATGAAAAATTAAATGAAAAATATTTCAAGTTTAAATAATTAAAATCAAAATTATTTAATATAGATACAAAAAGTAAAATTATTGGAATATGGTTAAATAATATTTTTATAATATTTGTTTTATATAACGTCGACATTAATTTTCTGCCTTTTTATATGATAAAATTTTTACAAATTTCAATTGACTAAAATCAGAATAGAAATTTATTTTTTGATCTTCATTTTCAAAACTATTTATATCTATTTTACCGATAGGTATTCCGGATCTAAACAAACCTCCAGCCCCTGAGGTATAAACAATCATGTCTTCATCAATTCTAGTTTGGTTTTGATTATACTCAATAATGCCATAATTTTTTCCCATGCCTGACATTATCGAAAGGTGCCCCATGGGCTCAAGAATTACAGGAATTTTGCTATTTAAATCTGATAACAGTAATACTCTTGAAGAAGCAAAATTGACCTCAACTACTTTACCTACTAAATATTTTTTATCTAATGCAACAGAGCCTAAATTAATACCATGTTTGCTGCCTTTGTTGATTATAACTGATTTATAAAAAGGACTATTTTTATCACTTAGAACTTTTGCAAATGTACCTTGATCTTCAACTAAAAAATCATCTACTATTTCTTTTAATCGTTTATTTTCTAAAATTAGAAAATCATTTGATAGTTCTTTTGCCTTCAACTCTTTTAGCTCAAGTTCATTTTTTTTATTAATTTCATATAAATCTAAATGTGATTGAACTTTATAGTAGCTTTCTTTTATAAATTTTTCAGGTACTGACACAATAAATGTTGATCTATAAGCAATTTCCTTAATTGCTATTTTAATATAATTAATAGGTTTAAAATTAATTTCTCCTAGAATTAAAAATATTATAGAAAAAATTATAAGTGTTAGTATAGAAAATTTTTGCTGTGTTTCTTTTTTTAAAAATGCAGATCTAATTGCTATTACAAAATCGTCTCTGCTTGTTTCCATTTCTTTTAATACTCAGAAAGCATAGTAGAAAAGGTCTCCTCTTGCTCTAAAGCTTTTCCAGTACCAATTGCAACACATGCTAATGGATCATCTGCTATAAAAACTGGTAAACCAGTTTCTTTAGAAAATCTTTTATCAATATTTTTCAATAAAGCTCCACCACCAGTCAATGTTAACCCCATATCTACTAAGTCAGCGGATAATTCTGGAGGTGTGTTTTCAAGTGCACCCTTTATTCCGTCGACCATATCTTTTAAAATATCATTTAAAGCTTCTGCTGTGTCTTCTTCAGTAATATTTACCTCTTTAGGAGTTCCTGATCTTAAATCTCTACCTTTAACAGCATATACATTTGAATTTGAAGGTATGGCTGTTCCAATTTCTTTTTTAATTTTCTCAGCTGTACTATCTCCAATCATAAGATTATATTCTTTTCTCATATAATTTACTAATGCGGCATCCATTGCATCTCCAGCAACTCTTAATGATTTAGAATATACCAATCCTCCTAAAGACATTACGGCTATCTCAGTAGTACCACCCCCTATGTCAACTACCATTGATCCTGTTGCTTCTGAAATTGGAAGTCCCGCACCAATTGCTGCTGCAATTGGTTCTTCAATTAATTGAACCCTTCTAGCACCAGCAGCTAAAGCACTATCTTGAATAGCTTTTCTTTCAACTGGTGTTGAGCCTGTTGGTACACAAATTAAAATTCTTGGATTTGCAAAAGTTTTATTTTTATGAACTTTTTTAATAAAATGTTTAATCATTTCTTCTGTAACTATAAAATCTGCAATAACCCCATCTCTTAAAGGTCTAATTGCACTTATATTACCAGGTGTTCTTCCAAGCATTGTTTTTGCTTCATCCCCCACTGCAAGTACAGTTTTCTTTCCAGCATTTTCTGCAATAGCAACAACAGATGGTTCATTTAAAACTACACCTTGTCCTTTTAAAACCACAAGTGTATTGGCCGTTCCAAGGTCAATTGCCATGTCCTGACTCCATACGCTGCTTATATTACTAAACCAATTAGCCATTTTAAATACCTTTCAATTGTTGGGATTCATACTCCATAGGAGCAACTTTTTTTCTTTTAATAATCATTTTATTTAATGCACTTAAATAAGCATTTGCTGATGCAACTAATGTATCTGTATCAGCAGCTTGTCCAACTGCAGTCTTTCCTTCTTCTTCAATTCTAACACTTACTGTAGCTTGCGCATCAGTTCCTTCAGTAACAGCATGAACTTGATACAATAACAATTTTACATCATGAGGATATAATACTTTGATGCATTTAAATATAGCATCTACAGGTCCATCTCCTGTTTCTGATGTTTTTTTAACTTCTCCATAAACATCTAGTGTCATTTCAGCTTTTTGTGGCTCACCTGTTCCAGCAAAAACTTTCAATGATTTTAAATTAATCATATATTTATCTAAAACCAAACTATCATCAACCAAAGCTGCGATATCATCATCATAAACATGTTTTTTCTTATCAGCTAAAATCTTAAATTTTCCAAAAGCTGTTTGAATTACATCATCAGTTACTTCTCCATAACCAAGATCATTTAATTTTTCTTTAAATGCATGTCGTCCTGAATGTTTTCCCATAACAAGAGATGTTTTTTTAACTCCTACACTTTCAGGAGTCATAATTTCATATGTTTCTCTATTTTTAAGCATTCCATCTTGGTGAATACCCGCTTCATGTGCAAAAGCATTTTTTCCAACAATTGCTTTATTAAACTGAACGGGAAAGGTTGCATTTGAAACAACTTTAGAAGCTTTACTTATCAATTCAGTCTTAATTCCTGTTGAATAAGGCATTAGATCATTTCTTGTTCTTATTGCCATTACAATTTCTTCAAGTGCTGCATTACCCGCTCTTTCACCAATGCCATTTATAGTACACTCTACTTGTCTTGCTCCTGCTGCAACCCCTGCAAGTGAATTTGCAACTGCTAACCCAAGATCATTATGACAATGAACAGATAATATTGCCTTATCAATATTTGGAACTTTATTTTTTAATGTTGTAATTATTTTTGTAAATTCAGCTGGAATGGTATAACCAACAGTATCTGGAATATTTATTGTTTTCGCTCCACTGTTAATTGCAAGCTCAACTGACTTGCACATATAATCCATATCTGTTCTTGTGCCATCCTCGCATGACCATTCAACATCATCGGTCAAATTTCTTGCGTAAGTTACACTTTCTTTAATTGCTTCCAGAACTTGTTCTGGTGATTTATTTAACTTGTGCTTCATGTGTAATGGACTTGTTGAAATAAATGTATGTATTCTAAATCTCGGCGCTGCTTTTAAAGCTTCATGACATACATCTATATCTTTTTTACTTGCTCTTGAAAGTCCACAAGGAATAGAATTTTTTAAAATCTTACTTATTGCAGTTACCGCTTCAAAATCACCTGGAGATGCAATTGGAAATCCAGCTTCGATTATATCTATACCTAATTCATCAAAAATTCTTGCAATTTGAATTTTTTCCTCAAGACTCATTGATGCACCTGGTGATTGCTCACCATCACGCATTGTAGTATCAAATATAAAAATTTTATCTTTGTCGTTCATAGCTAATATTTAGAAAACCTATAATACAATCTATATTAGAGATTGCAAAATATTTGTTATATTTACGCTATGTTTCTTGGTCGATTTGGGTTTTTATTAAAAACTAACCTTTATCACTATCTATTAATTTTTTCTTACCAATCCAAGGCATCATAGCTCTTAGTTCAGCACCAACCTTTTCAATTGGATGATCTGCAAGATCTTTTCTCATTTTTAAAAAGTTCTTTTGACCTCCTTCACATTCTTTCATCCAATCTCTTGTAAATTTACCAGATTGAATGTCAGCAAGAACTTCTTTCATTCTCTTTTTGCTTTCACTGTCTACCACTTTTTTGCCTGAAACATATTCGCCATACTCAGCAGTATTTGAGATTGAATAATTCATATTTGCTATTCCACCCTCATAAATTAGATCAACAATTAATTTGACTTCATGTAAGCATTCAAAATATGCCATTTCAGGTTCGTAGCCAGCTTCCGTTAAAGTTTCAAAACCATTTTTTATAAGCTCAACTAATCCTCCACAAAGAACTGACTGCTCTCCAAATAAATCTGTTTCACACTCATCTTTAAATGTTGTTTCAATAATTCCAGATTTTCCACCACCGATTGCTGATGCATATGATAAAGCAAGGTCTCTTGCTTTACCTGTTCCGTTTTGATGAACTGCAAATAAACATGGAACTCCTCCACCTCTTTCAAACTCACTTCTAACTAAATGGCCAGGTCCTTTTGGGGCAACCATAAATACATCTAAATCTTTTCTAGCATCAATAAGTTTGTAATGAATATTTAATCCATGAGCAAAAGCTAGACTTGTGCCCTCTTTAATTCTTTGTTCAATATGATTTTTATAAATTGAAGCCTGTAATTCATCTGGAGTTAATATCATTGCAACTTCTGCCCATTCGGCAGCATCAGATAAATTCATTACTCTTAAACCTTTAGACTCCGCTTTTGCTTTGCTCGCCGATCCATCTCTAAGAGCAACAACTACTTCTTTTGCTCCACTATCTTTTAAATTTAAAGCATGTGCGTGTCCTTGACTTCCATAACCAAAAATTGCAATTTTTTTGCTCTTAATTAGATTAACGTCTGCATCTTTTTCATAAAACATTTTCATTTCTTTTCTCCTTTTGCTAATTAATTTAAGATTTCTGCACCTCTCGTCATTGCAACCGCCCCAGTTCTTGAAGCGCTAACAAGACCAAGTGGTTTTAAATTTTTTATCATATTATCTATTTCTCTTCTTAATGCTGTAATTTGAATTACTACAGATTTTTTTGTCTGATCTAGTACAACTGGATTAAAGTTTTTACAAGTATTTAAAGCTTTCTTAATTTTAATAGGATTTGCAACAATTTTTAATAGAGCCATTTCTCTAAAAATGACATTTTTATCGTCTCTTTTAAAATTAGCAACATTGTGAACTGGTACGAGTTTTTTTAATTGTAATACAATTTGTTCAATAACTTGTGGTGTCCCTGTTGTTACAATTGTAATTCTAGATAAGTTTTTTTTATGGTCAACTTCAGCCACTGCTAAAGATTCAATATTATATCCTCTACCTGAAAATAGTCCAACCACTCGAGATAAAACACTCGCTTCATTATCTACCCAGACTACAATAATATGTGTATCAATTTTTCCCGATTTAGTTGGAGTGCTATATGCTGATTTAGATTTTGTCATTTATACTAATGCTTTTCCTTTGCCACTAATCTTATTGGCTTCTTGATCATTTGGACCTAACAACATTTGGTTATGAGGCTTTCCAGAAGGTATCATTGGAAAGCAATTTTCATCTTGATCTACGTGACAATCAAAAATTACTGGTCTATCAGTATTGATCATTTCTTCAATTTTTTCATCTAGTTCATTAGGTTCTTTTGCACAAATACCAACACAACCATAGGCTTCTGCTAATTTAACAAAATCTGGTAGTGCCTTTGAATAACTTTCAGAATAGTTTTTTTCATGGAGAAGTTCTTGCCATTGCCTTACCATGCCCATGTATTGATTATTTAATATAAAGACTTTAATTGGCAAATTGTACTGAACCGCAGTGGAAATTTCTTGCATATTCATTAAAATTGAAGCCTCACCAGCAATATCTACCACCAATTTTTTAGGATGGGCAACTTGCACACCAATTGCAGCTGGCAATCCATAGCCCATAGTTCCTAAGCCACCCGAGGTCATCCATCTATTTGGTTTATTAAATTTGTAATGTTGTGCAGCCCACATTTGATGTTGGCCTACTTCTGTTGTTATAAAAGTATCTTGTTTTTTTGTTAACTCATAAAGTCTTTCTACAGCATATTGAGGCTTTATAATTTTATCACTGCCAATATAACTTAGAGATTGCTTTTTTCTCCATTTTTGAATTTGTTGCCACCAGTTTGAAATTTTTTGTTTATTTGATTTTACTAGATTTAAATTTTTCTTTTTTAAAGTTTTTGTTGTTGAACTAATTACATCCACAACATCTCCAACAATAGATAGATCAACTTTTACAATTTTGTTGATTGAAGATGGGTCTATATCTATATGGACTTTTTTTGATTTGGGAGAAAACTCATCAATCTTTCCTGTTATTCGGTCATCAAACCTAGCACCTATATTGATAAGTAAATCACAATCATGCATTGCATTGTTAGCTTCATAAGTTCCATGCATTCCTAGCATTCCAAGAAATTGATTATCATCTCCTGGATAAGCACCTAATCCTTGTAGTGTTGAGGTAATTGGAAATCCAGTAAGAGATACTAATTCTCTTAAAAGTTCACTTGCTTTTGGGCCTGAGTTTATAACACCACCACCTGTATAAAAAATAGGTTTTTTTGCCTTGCTCATTAAATCAATTAATTGATCTATATCTTTTTGCTTAAACCTATTTTTAATCTTTAAGTTAGATTTTTTTTTGGAAGGTTTAAAGTATTTTGTTTTTGCAAATTGAATATCTTTTGGAATATCTACTAATACTGGCCCTGGTCTTCCTGTTGTTGCAACCTCAAATGCTTCATGCATTATCCTTGGAAGGTCATTTATATTTTTAACTAACCAATTATGTTTTGTGCATGGTCTTGTTATTCCTGTTGTATCACACTCTTGAAAAGCATCTGTACCAATTAAATGAGTTGGGACTTGACCTGAGATACAAACAAGAGGAACAGAGTCCATGTAGGCATCTGTTAAAGCTGTCACAACATTTGTTGCACCAGGTCCAGACGTGACTAATACAACGCCAGGTTTTCCAGTTGATCTTGCATATCCCTCAGCGGCATGACCAGCACCTTGCTCGTGTCGAACAAGAATGTGTTTAATTGAAGGATGGTTTTTTAATTCATCATAAATTGGAAGCACTGCTCCACCAGGATAACCAAAGATATGCTCTACCTTTTGATCTTCTAAACATTTAAAAACAATCTCAGCACCTGAATATAATTTTGACATTCAGGCAATCTATCGGACTTTATGTTAATTGGTCAAGTTTAAGAGATGATTTATCTAATTTTTTTACAAAGGCATCAATTTTATTTAAAGATATTTTATCCCAAGTGGTCATTCTCGTTCTGGCCCAAGTTGCTTGTCTTTTAGCATATTGTCTTGTTTTAATTGATATTAGTTCTATGGCTTGCTCTAAATTAATTTTATTTTGTAGATACTGTGTCAATTCGTCAATTCCAATGACCTTATTTACAGTTTGATCCTTTTTAATTTTTAATGAAATAAATTTTTGAACTTCCCTTATGGCTCCTTTTTTAACCATAAGTAAGACTCTTTCATTTATTCTTTTGATTAACTCCTGTCTTTCAACGTTGATATACAATTTCAAAAATTCATTTTCTTTAAAAACTGATGTGGTTTTATCTAACCAGTCATACATTGAAACATTGGTAAATGATTTAATTTCAAATGCTCTTATACTTCTTTGAGAGTCATTTGGATCAAATTTCAATTTAACCTTAGGATCAATCTGTAAAAGTTTTTTATAAAATTTTTTTTGACCTTCTTTTTTGTGTATTGCTCTAATTTTATTTCTAAATTTTATTGGAATCTCAGGGATTTCTACTAAACCATTGATCAAGGATTGAAAATATAAACCAGTTCCTCCAACTAAAATTGGAATTTTTTTTCTTTTTTTAATTTCTTTAATTTTTTTAATCACTTTTTTTAACCAATCGCCTGTTGAAAATTTTTTGTCTAAATCAATTAATCCGTACAAATGATGTTTGATACCTTTTTTATCTTTTAGGTTTGGTTTTGCTGTTAATATTTTTAATTTTTTGTAAACTTGCATGCTATCTGCATTAATTATTTCTCCATTAATTTTTTTAGCAATTTTTACAGCAAAATTTGATTTACCTGAAGCAGTTGGACCTGAAATTAAAATGATCTTGGACAGATTGTCCATTATTAGTCTAGCTTAACACCAATATATCTTCTTTGGTTTTGATTGTTGTAAATCACAATCAAAATTGTTTTTTGATTTGATTTAAGTGCACTCTCAACTATTTCTTCAAGATCTTTTATAGATTTAATTTTTTTCTTTTGAGCTTCAATAATTATGTCACCTACGTTTAAGTAATTTATTGGGCTATTTTTACCAATATTAGTGATCACTAGACCTGTTGTTTGATTGGGCAATTTTCTTTCCTTAATATCATCATCATTTAAAGGTCGTGCTATAATCTTTAATGATTTAACTTCAGAAATTTCTGGAGTTTCATTTTTACTTGCTTTTTTTTCAACTTTAAAATCCTCTGAAGTTTCAAGTCTTCCTAATTTAATTTTTTTTGTAATTTCTTTTTTATTTCTCCAAACTTTAACATCAACTGTTTTACCTACTTCTGTTTGAGCAACAATAATTGGTAGTTCTTTCATTTCATTTATTTTGGTATTATTAAACTCTAAAATTATATCGCCATCTTTAATTCCTGCTTTATCAGATGGGCTATTCTCAGCTACACTTGCAACTAAAGCTCCTCTTGGTTCATCTAACTTTTCTACATCAGCAATTTCTTGAGTAACCACTTGAATTCTAACTCCAAGCCATCCTCTTTTAGTTTCACCAAATTCAATTAATTGGTCTATTACTTTTTTTGCACTGTTGGAGGGTATAGAAAAACCTATGCCAATTGAACCACCTTTGCCTAAGATTGCTGTATTAATTCCAATTACATCGCCGTTCATGTCAAACAAGGGGCCTCCAGAATTTCCTGAATTTATAGAAGCATCTGTTTGAATGTAGTCTTCATAACGAGAAAGCCCAATAGATCTATTTCTTGCAGAAATAATTCCAGCCGTAACTGTTCCTCCTAGGCCAAATGGATTACCAATTGCAATTACCCAATCACCAATTCTTGCTTTATCTGAATCTCCAAATCTTGCAGGTATGAACTTTTCTTTTGAGTCTATTTGTAGAACAGCAATATCTGATAGGGGGTCAGCTCCTATAACTGTCGCTTTATACTCTTTATCACCATCAACTCTTACTAAAATATCTTCTGCATTTTGTATAACATGGTTATTGGTTACCACAATTCCACTTTTTTCAATTATAAAACCTGAGCCTAACGCAGCTGATTTTCTTGTTTGCGGTGTTCCAAATTCTTTAAACATATCCTCAAAAGGAGAACCTGGTGGGAATTGAAATCCTGGAAATGGATTTGAATTAGTAACAACTGTTGTGGTTGTTGAAATGTTTACAACAGAAGGCATTAGTTTTTCTGCTAAATCTGCAAATGAATTCGGTACTTCTTTTGCAAACACCTGTGAAGCAAAAGTAATTGAAAAAACAATGATTATAAATTTTTTAATCTTTTTCATTTTAATTTTTAATATACCAAATAATAACAAAACCAATAACTGCAAAAATTAATCCACCACTTCTCAATTGTGAGTCGCTTATTAACTCAATTTTTTTTATCATATTTTTCATTTTTGATGGAAATAAGGCATACATAATACCTTCAATAAAAAGGAAGAGACCAAAAGCTATGATCAATTCTTTCATGTCTAATTATTATTGAGATTTAGGTTTTATATTTCCAAAAAATTTAAAAAATTCACTGTCAGGAGATAAAATTAAAGATGTCTCTCCGCCGATTAAAGCTGTTTCATATGCCTGCATAGCTCTGTAAAATGCAAAAAATTCAGGGTCTCTTCCAAAGGCTTCTGCAAATATTCTATTTCTTTCACCATCACCTTCACCCTTCATGATCTCAGAGTTTTTATTGGCATCTGCTAAAATTATTGAAACTTCTTTATCAGCCGTTGATGTAATTGTGACTGCCATTTCTGCACCTCGTGCTCTAAATTCCTTAGCTTCTCTTTCTCTTTCAGTTTGCATTCTTCTAAAAATTGCTTCACTGTTTGCTTGTGGAAGGTCTGCTCTTTTAATTCTTACATCTACAATTTCAATTCCAAATTTTTGAGCCTCTGCATTAACCCCTACTTGGATTAAAGACATTTGTTTTGATCTATCTTTAGATAACAATGTTTGTAGTTCTTGTTGACCTAAAACATTTCTAATTCTTGAGTTAATAACTGTTGCCAATCTTGATCTTGCAACTCTTTCATTTCCAACTGAAATGTAAAATTTTAATGGATCTACAATTTTAAATCTTGCAAATGCATCAACAATTAATCTTTTTTGATCAGAAGCAATAACCTCTGCTGGTGGAGTATCTAAATTTAATATTCTTTTATCTAGATAAACTACGTTTTGAATAAATGGGATCTTAAAGTTTAAGCCTGGTTCTACTATAATTCTTTTTGGATCACCAAATTGCAAAACTATTGCTTGATTAACTTCTTTAACAATAAATACTGAAAAGAAAACTGCAGCTCCTAGGACTGCTATAATGGGTAATAAAATTTTTTGTACTTTCATTTAATTAGTTACCTTCTTTTTTCCTAGTTCAGGTAGTGGTAAATAAGGAACGACCCCTGATCCAGCATTTTTCTCAATAATTACTTTATCAATATCAGCTAAAACTTTTTCCATAGTTTCAAGATACATTCTCTCTTGTGTCACTTCTTTTGCTTTATCATATTCATTGAAGATTGATATAAATCTACTTGCTTCACCTTCTGATTGAGCAACTACTTTTTGTTTGTAAGCTTCTGCTGCTTGCATAATTTTTGCAGCTTCCCCTCTTGCTCTTGGGATAACATCATTTGCATATGCTTCAGCTTCATTTTTAGATCTTTCCATATCAGCTCTTGCAGCTTGAACATCTCTGAATGCATCAATTACTTGATCTGGTGGATCAGCTTTTTGAGTTTGAACTTGTGTAATTTGAATTCCACTTTGATACTCATCTAAAATGGATTGAATAATTTCTTGTGTTTCAATTTCAATTTCAGCTCTTCCTTCAGTTAGAATTGGTTGAATATCACTTTTAGCAATTACTTCTCTCATTGCAGTCTCAGCTGCAGCTTTTACAGATCCTTCAGGATCTTGAATTTCAAATAAAAATTTGCCAGCATCTTTAATTACCCAAAATACTGAAAAGTCTATGTTCACAATATTTTCATCTCCTGTTAACATTAAACTTTCTTGAGGAACATCGGCCACTCCACCGCCTTGAGAAAATCCACTATCTCTTTCTGATCTAAAACCAATATCAATTCTATTAACTTTTGTAACTTTAGGAGTTTCAACTGCCTCAATTGGAACTGGAATATGATAGTGCAATCCTGGTTGGGTAGTTTTTATAAACTTACCAAATCTAAGGACGACACCTTGTTCGTCAGGTCCCACTCTATAAAGTCCGCTTGCAAGCCAAACAAAAAGTAAAATAATTAAGATTAGACCAATTGGTTTTCCGCCTGATTTACTTCCACCAGGTAAAAATTTATTAATTTTATTTTGGATGTCTTTTATAATTGCATCTATGTCTGGTGGTGTTGGACCTCTACCTGAGCCATTTCCTCCTCCAGGGGGTGTTCCCCATGGACTTCCACCTCTACCTTGAAAATCATCTGACATATACTTAAGTATATAGTGCCTTTAATTAGAAAAACAAGTATTGATAGCCACATGACAGATAAAAAACCAGAACCAAGTGACACAATGAAAAAAAAACTGGAGCCTAGAAAGTTCACTAAAAACCCGATTCTTGGAACAAAATTTACCATAGCAATTTCAAGTGCAAAAGGTGGAGTTGGTAAATCAACTTTTGCAACAAATCTTGCTTTAGCATTAAAACAAATTGGTTGTAAGGTTGGTTTGCTTGATGCTGACATTTATGGTCCTTCAATACCAAAAATGTTTGATATAAATGAAAAACCAAAAAGTGATGGTCAAACTTTAACTCCTATTACAAAATATGACATTCAATGTATGTCCATTGGTTTTCTAGCTGATCAACAAACTCCAATGATTTGGCGTGGACCTATGGTAACTAGTGCAATTAAAACTTTCACACAAAAAGTTGGTTGGAAAAACTTAGATTTTATAATTGTTGATATGCCTCCTGGAACTGGTGATACTCAATTAACTTTTTCTCAAGAAATTAAGATGGATGGAGCAATAATTGTTTCAACTCCTCAAGAAGTAGCACTTCTTGATGTTAAAAGAGGCATTAAGATGTTTGACAAACTTGGAGTTAAAATTTTAGGTTTAGTTGATAATATGAGTTATTTTACTGGTGATGATGGTAAAAAATATAAAATATTTGGTGAGGGTGGAGTTAAACGAACAGCTGAGGAATTTGAAAAAGAATTTTTAGGTGAAATTCCAATAAATTCTGAAGTTGGGAAATGTGGTGATGAAGGAAAACCAATTGTTGAAGCTAATCCCAAGCATGAAATTTCTAAAATATACTTAGACTTTGCTAGAAAAATTAAATCAACTTATCTTTAAGATCAAAAGAAACCATTAACTCATTCCATTCTCTTTTAGATAAGCCTGAACTATCTGGGTCAACTTCTTCCCCTTTGATTAGTTTTTGAATTATAACTTTTCCTTTGGCTGAAACCTCTGTTCCACCTACCCTATAATCCATAAATGCATCATAAGTTATAGGTACCCATTTCTTAACAGTGTCCAACATAATATCTGCATAAACTCTTATTTCATATTGTGCATGACTATCCGCTCTTAGTCTTAAGAAATTCATCAAATTTAGTAAGTCTGTTTTCCAGTACCACTGGGTATAAGTATTTAAAGTTAAATTCATTCTAGCAAGTTCTCTTGCAAGTCCTTTTTTATTTTCATCGATCGTTGAGCCATCAAACCTTTCATTCAGCATCATTTCATAATTGTCATAGGTTCTTTCAGCATCATTTTTTAAAAGTTCCAAAACTTCTTTTGCTTGTTCACCTTCAATAACATCTCCTCTTCCTTGTCTGTTACTTGAAGATTGTGCTGCTAAATTTTCTTGTGATGGTAAATAAAACTCTTTATCTAAAATTGAATACCTTGCTGAATACTCATTAACATTTGCTGTTCTATGTCTAATCCATTGTCGTGCAATAAAAATTGGAAGTTTAACATGGTATTTAATTTCACACATTTCAAATGGAGTGCTATGCCAATGTCTCATCAAATATTTTATAAGGCCTGCATCTGTTGAAACTTGCTTGGTTCCTTTTCCATAGGAAACTCTAGCAGATTGAACAATTGACGTGTCATCTCCCATGTAATCAATAACTCTTACAAAGCCATGATCAAGCGCTGGCATTGCTTCATAAAGAATGTTTTCAAGTTCAGGAGCAGTAACCCTTTTTGTTTGATTTTGTTGGGCCTGTTGATCTTTGATTTCTTGCGATTGTTCTTTTGTTAATTTCATGATTTTTATTGAATCTCCTTCAAATGCTTTTATAGTAATAGTGTTGGCTTGCCAACTACGACGATAAACGAATTTCGTAATAACCATTACGGACGTGGGGGCAGTACCCACCACCTCCACCATTTACAACTTAAGGGGGTGAAATAGGATCGACGGGTGACTAAAGGTTATTCTTTCGTTCGGGATTGTTCCACCGTGACGGGCTAAACTTTAAATGCTAACGAAAGTTACGCTATTGCTGCATAATTAACTTAGGTTAATTATAGAAGCACGGTCTGGGGCACCGGGTAACAGAACGCCCCTATAAATTTATAAATTTACTTAAATCAGGTTTAAAATATTTAGGACCCTTCATAACTTTTCCAGACTCATTATAGATAGGTTTACCATCTTCACCTAGCTTACTCATATTTGAATTTTGAACCTCTTCAAAACATTTATCAAGATCGATACCAAATGCGTGTCCAGCACCATAAGTTACATACAAAATATCTGTTAAAGCGTCAGCAACTTCTAAAAGATCTTTATTTTCCATTGCAATTTTAAGTTCTTCGAGTTCTTCTTTAATTAGATCGTATCTTAAAGTATTTATCTTATCAGAGCTAAAAGAAGGCTTAGTTTTGACTTCTTGACCAAAGGTTTTCATAAAAGTTTTTACTTTGTTAAAATTTGTCATTTAGCTCCTGTAAGTTTTTTAATTTTAATATATAAGTATACTAAATTAAAAATAATATATTAATCAATGAAATTAAGAAAAGAATTTGACAGTATTGGAAGTATAAACGTTCCTAATGATAAGTATTGGGGTGCGTCAACCCAAAGATCTAATAAATTTTTTAACATTGGAAAAATTTTAGTAAATATTTCAATAATTAAATCAATAGCAATTATAAAAAGATCAGCAGCGTTAGTGCATTTTAAAGAAAAGCAGATTGATAAAAAAATTACTAACTCAATCATAAAGGCCTCTGATGAAGTGATAAAAGGAAAACTAGATGAAAACTTTCCTTTAAAAGTTTGGCAGACAGGTTCTGGTACCCAAACAAACATGAATGTTAATGAGGTAATTGCAAATAGAGCAATTGAGATATTGGGTGGAAAAAAAGGTTCAAAAAAACCTGTTCATCCAAATGATCATGTCAATAAATCTCAATCAACAAATGATGTTTTTCCAACAGCTATGCATATATCTGTTGCACAAGAAACTGTATCAAAATTATTACCAAATTTGAAAATTTTAGAAAAAGAATTAACTAAAAAATCTAAAGAATTTAAAAGTATTATTAAAATTGGTAGAACCCATTTACAAGATGCAACGCCATTATCACTTGGTCAAGAATTTTCAGGATATCAAGTTCAATTAAAGAAATCTATTGAAAGAATAGAGTCTGCCCTTAAAGAGATATTCTTTTTAGCACAGGGTGGCACTGCTGTTGGAACTGGAATCAATTCAAGAAAAGGTTTTGATAAAAAAATTGTTAAAGAAATTGCTAAATTTACAAAATTACCTTTTAAACCTGCCATAAACAAATTTGCTGAATTGGCTGCTCACGACTCTATTATAAATTTCTCAGGAACTTTAAATACTTGTGCTGTCGCATTGATGAAAATATCAAATGATATAAGATTTCTTGGATCAGGACCTAGGGCTGGTTATGGAGAATTAATTCTTCCTGAAAATGAACCAGGCTCATCTATTATGCCTGGTAAAGTTAATCCTACGCAATGTGAAGCTGTTACGATGGTTTGTGCCAATGTTATTGGAAATCATACGGGGATTACTGTTGCTGGTTCTCATGGTCACTTTGAATTGAATGTATTTAAACCAATGATAGCCCACAATGTTCTTCAATCAATAGATCTTATTGCAGATAGTACAAAAAATTTTGCTCTCTTTTGTGTTAAAGGAATTAAAGCCAATAAGAAAAAAATTAAAGAGCATCTAGATAACTCTCTAATGTTAGTTACTGCTCTCGCTCCTAAAATTGGATATGACAATGCTGCAAAAATTGCAAAAACTGCTTTAAAAAATGGAACTACTTTAAAAGAAGAAACTTTAAAAACTGGTCTTGTAAAAGAGAAGGATTATGATCAGATAGTAGATCCTAAAAAAATGATTTACCCCTCATAAGCATCAAGTATATTATTTAATAATCTTTTAGTTTTAACTTTATTATTTAAATTATTATCCTCAAATTCCTCAATAATATTTAAAATTTGATCACCTACTTTATTATTGTCAATTTTGACATTATTAAATTTAATTACATTATTTGAAAAATCATAATCAAAATTTATTAAAACATTATTAATTTTTCTTCTAGATTTTTTTTTTGTGTTAAGAGATGAGAATAATTTATTACTATTCTTGATATCAAAAAATAAATCTGTATTTAAAATTAATCTATTATCTTGGACAAATAAATTACTATTACTTAACTCAAATGATCCTATGTCACTATTAAAAAATTTTGTTTTATCAAAGTTTATTTTGCCACTAGTTATATCTAGATAGATTTTAGAATTTTGAAAAAGACTCTTTTGCTCATTTGAATTAGCATTGATAAGAGTTTTTAAACTTATATTGCTATTAAATAATACTCCTGATTTTAGTAATTCTATTAAAATAGGATTAAAATTTAATAGCTCAGATATATTATTATCATTTAAATCAATTTTTAAATCTAGATCAAATGGATTAATTGATAAAATTCCATTGTAGTCAATTTTGTTATTTTTAATTCTTGAATTTTTGGAAAAAAAAATAACACTGTTGTTGCTCAATTTAAATTCTGAATTTAATAGAGTCCCTAAAAAAGTAACAATATTATTACCTTTAGTTTGGCCATCATTATCAACAATATAGTCATTGTTAATTTCTAAATTAAGAGACTTTGCATTAAATGAAATTTTTTTTTCAATTTGTTGATCATTTTTACTTTTTATTTCGAAAGTAAACGGTATTGAAAAAATACTCCCTTTGAGATTAAATTTGTTATGTAGTACTTGATCATCAAAAAATAGATTTGCATCATTAATTTTTACTATAGCAAATATTTCATTAATATTATCTTTAAAAAATATATTACCTTTGTCAAATTGAATTTTTTTATCAGAAAGTTTATCGTTAATTGAACTATTAAATCTTTTTAAATCAATCCCTGATAAAGAAAAATTTGCATCTTTTATAATAATATTTTTTAAAGTTATTTTTTCTTTATCAAAAAAATTACCTTGATTGATAAATACTTTTAAATTTCTAACCTCACCTATTATTTTTTTATCATTTGGCTCACTTAATAATATATTGGTATCTTCAATTAAAAAATGTGGAGATGGAAGAATACGGTAAGAAATATCTTTAGTGGATGTTAAATCAATTTTAAATTCACTAAGAAGATTTTTTTTGATTTTTTCCTCTACCCAGGTTTTATTGTATATACTGGGTAGTAATAAGTAAAAAATATATAAAAACAATGAACCAATTAAAGTTATTAAAACTTTATTTAATCCATTAATATTAAATTTATTATTTGTTTTATTCTTAACTTTGAATATTGTCTTTTGTATTAAGTTATTAAAAGTTTTTATAATTTTTTTCATAAATGCTGTTAAAATTAAAATATCTTATAATGGAATTTAAAAAATGATAAACTCTGAATATCTAAGGAATCTTAACGCAGCTCAAAAAGAGGCTGTTATGCATTTAGATGGCCCACTTTTAATAGTTGCGGGCGCAGGTTCAGGTAAAACTAAAGTTTTAACGTCTAGGATTGCTCATATTATTAATGAAAAAAAGGCTTTTCCCAATCAAATACTATCGGTAACTTTTACTAATAAGGCTGCAAAAGAAATGCAAAGCAGAGTTAGCGCCATACTAAATTCTGAGGCCATTGGCTTAACTTGGTTAGGAACTTTTCATTCAATTTGTGCAAAATTATTAAGAAAACATGCTCCTGCAGCTGGTTTAACATCTAATTTTACGATCATTGACACAGATGATCAAGTAAGACTCATTAAGAATATATGTAAAGCTGAAAATATAGATATTAAACAATTAGCTCCAAAATATATTTTATCCATTATTGATAGATGGAAAAATAAAGGATTTTATCCAAATGAAGTTGTTATAAATAAAAATGATATTTATGAAAAAACTGTACTTCCTTTATATAAAATTTATCAACAAAAACTACTAGATTTAAATGCATGTGACTTTGGAGATTTAATTTTACATGCTGTAAAAATTTTAGAAAAAAATTTAGATATAAGAGAAATATATTCAAATAATTTTAAATATATTTTGGTCGATGAATATCAGGATACAAACTACATTCAAAGTAGATGGCTATATCTATTATCGGAAAAACATAAAAATTTATGTTGTGTTGGAGATGATGATCAGTCTATTTACAGTTGGCGTGGTGCAGAAATTAAAAATTTTTTAGAATTTGATAAAGTTTATGAAAATGTAAAAGTAATAAGATTAGAAGAAAATTATAGATCCTCACAAAATATTTTATCTGTTGCCTCGAATTTAATAGCTAATAATCAAAATAGAGTTGGTAAAACTTTAAAAACTACAATGGACGAGGGTGACTTAGTTAAACTTAATTGTTTTAAAAATGGAAAAGATGAAGCAATAGGAATTTCAGATGAAATAGAAAATAAATTAAAAAAAAAATATTCTTTTAATAACATAGCAATTTTAGTTAGGGCAATTTTTCAAACTAGAGAATTTGAAGAACGTTTTTTAAAAATTGGTCTTCCTTATAGAATCTTAGGAGGTACAAAATTTTATGAAAGAGCGGAGATTAAAGACTGTATTGCATATCTAAGGTTAATTCATCAACCTAAAGATGATTTAGCATTTGATAGAATAATAAATAATCCTAAACGATCTATAGGTGAAAGTACCATTAAATTAATACACGAATTTTCAAAAGAAAACTCCTTAAGTTTAGAAATTTCTTCGAAACAATTAATTGAGCAAAATTTAATTAAACCAAAAACTAAAATAGGCTTAAATTCTTTTTTATTTTTAATGGATAAATGGAGAAATGATATCAATATAAAAAAAATTAACCATGTAAAATTGCTCCAGCTAGTCTTGGATGAGTCGGGCTACTCTTCAATGTTGAAAAATAAAAAAGATGTAGAAAATGAAAATCGGCTTGAAAATATTAAAGAGCTTCTCAGTGCAATGAAAGAGTTTGATAATTTAGAGAGTTTCTTAGAACACGTTGCATTAGCAACATCGGTTGATCAAGATTGGGATGGTGAAAAAATTAATATGATGACTATGCATGGCTCAAAAGGGCTTGAGTTTGACGTGGTTTTTCTACCTGGATGGGAGGAAGGACTTTTTCCACACCAAAAATCAATTGAAGAAAAAGGTCAAAATGGACTTGAAGAGGAAAGAAGGTTGGCTTACGTAGGAATAACTAGAGCAAAAAAGAGAGCACTTGTGTCTTTTGCAATGAATAGATTTTATCAAGGAAATTGGATTGATAGTATGGCCTCAAGGTTTATCGATGAATTGCCAGAAGAATTTTTAGAAAAAAACTCATATTTCGATGACAGTAAAGATGATGATTTTGAATTTAATCAAGATTTTGAAACTAATGAAGAAATAAGAAGCCCAGGTTGGATACGATATCAAAAAAGAATTAAATGATTATAGAAAAAATAAATAATTTAAGAAATAAATTCAAAAAATATAAAATTGATGGTTACATTGTTCCTAAAAATGATGATTATTTTTCTGAATATGCCAAAAATGATAGATTAAAGAAGATTACAAAATTTTCAGGTTCAGCAGGCTTAGCTGTTATTTTAAATAAAAAAAATTATTTATTTGTTGATGGTAGATATACTATTCAAGCTCAACAAGAATCTTCAGATAATTATAAAATAATTGAGATTCATAAAAAACTTCCAAATGAAATTATTAAAAATCTAAACTTAGGTTATGATCCAAGTCTATTTACAAAAAATATACTTAAGAAATATTTTTCAAATAATAATTTAACTGCAATAAACCATAATTTAATTGATCAAATATTTAAATTTAAAAAGATAAAAACAAAACCTTTTTTTTCTTTGGATAAAAATGTTGTAGGCAGATCACATCATTCAAAAATTTCTAAAGTAGTAAAATTTATTAAATCAAATAATGCTGATTATTTGTTTGTGAGTGCACCAGAAAATGTTGCGTGGTTACTTAATATTAGAGGCTATGATAATCCTAGCAGTCCAATACCAAATGCAAGATTAATTATTAGTAAAAATAAAAAAATATATCTAATAACTAAAAAATCTAACGCAAAAACTATTATTAAAGAAAGAAAAATAAATGCAAAATATATTATTGATGAAAATAATTTATCTAATTTATTCTACCAATTAGAAGAAGGAAATTTTATAATTGATAATAAATCTTGTTCAATTTTATATGAAAACATCATAAAAAAAAGATTCAAATTATTAAAAATTGAAGATCCAATTTATAAATTGAAATCTATTAAAAATGAGCAGGAGATAAAACATATGATTGAAGCTCATAAAAAAGATGGGCTGGCATTAACGAAATTTATTTATTGGATTAAGAATGTTAATAAAAAAGTAATCACAGAAGTTGATGCGCAAAATAGATTGGAAAAATTTAGAAAATTAAATCCAGCCTATTTATTCCCAAGTTTTAATACAATAGCTGGTGCAGGATCTAATGGGGCCATAGTTCACTATAGAGCAACACCCAAAAATACCAAAAAGATCAAAAAACAAGACCTTTTATTAGTTGATTCAGGTGGTCAATATAAATTTGGTACAACAGATGTTACTAGAACCATTTGTTTTTCTAAGCAAAAAAAATCCATAATGAATGCTTATACTCATGTTTTGAAGGGACATATTGCAGTTGTTCAAACTAATTTAAATAAAATTAATACTGGAAAAAAAATAGATATTAGAGCTAGAAAATTTTTAAAAAAAGTAGGCTTAGACTATGCACATGGAACAGGACATGGTGTTGGTTTTTTTTTAAATGTTCATGAGGGTCCACAATCAATTTCAAAATATAATAACATTAAATTAACCAAAGGAATGATTTTGAGTAATGAACCTGGGTTTTACAAAAAAGGTCATTTTGGAATTAGAATAGAAAATTTGATATATGTAAAAAAATTTAAAGATAAATTATTATTTAATAATTTTACGCTTGCTCCTATAGAAAAAGATTTGATCAATTACAAGCTGCTAAACAAATCTGAAAAAGATTATTTATTTAGATATCATTTAAAAATTTACTCTGAATATTCATCTTTATTAAATAAAAATGAAAGAAGATGGTTAGCCCAACTTATTTAACATTTTTAATAATTCTTTTTGATCAATAATTTTTATATTTAATTCTCTTGCTGTATTTATCTTTTTAATAGTTGGTTTTTCACCTGCTATTAAATAATTTAATTTTTTGTTCACATTGCTAATTATTTTTCCTGAATTTTGCTCAATTAAAGATTTTGCTTCTGCTCTACTAATTCCATTTAACTTACCTGTGAGCATAAAAGTTTTATTATTCAATAATCCTTTATCTTTTATTAAAATCATATTTTGTATTTTAAGTTTTTTTTTCAATTCAGATAGCACATCTAAATTTGTTTTATTTAAGAAAAACTTTTTTATTGACTGAATTTGAGTATTACCAATACCATCAATATTTGATAAAATTTCTATGTTTTTATCCTTTGATAATTTAAAAAAATTATCAGTAGTTTTTAAATGCTTTGCTATAAGTTTAGCATTTTCTTGTCCTATATGCCTTATTCCTAGAGCATAGATAAACCTATCTAGAGAGATTGTTATTTTTTCTTCAATTGAAAATTTTAAATTTTTTACAGATAATTTTCCCCATCCTTCTAATTTTTCTATTTTATCATAATTAAAATTAAAAACATCTTGCGGAAACCTTATTAGCTTTAAATTCCAAAAATTTTCAACAATCTTTTTACCCAGTCCATCGATATTAAATGCCTCTTTAGATACAAAATGTTTAATTTTTTCTATTGCAATTTTTTCACATTCATATCCCTCACTAGTACATCTTCTAACAGCATCTTTTTTTTTTGTTGTCTCATTATAATCTTTGACAGTTTTGTTGCCACACGATGGACAAATGAGAGGAAAATTAAATTTTTTAGAGTTTTTATTTCTTTTTTTTATATCAACTGAAACAACATGGGGTATTACATCGCCTGCTCTTTCAACGGTCACTGTATCCCCAATTCTTATATCTTTCCTGATAATCTCATCTTCATTATGAAGTGTGGCATTAGAAACTATAACACCACCAATATTAACTGGCTTAATCTTTGCAACAGGTGTTAGGGCGCCTGTCCTTCCTACTTGGATCTCAATATTTATTATTTCAGAAATTGAGCTATTAGCTGAAAATTTATGTGCAATAGCCCATCTTGGGGCATTAGCAGCAAATCCTAATCTTTTTTGTAAACTAAAATCATTAACTTTATAAACTACACCATCTATATCAAATGCTATTTCTTTTCTTTTTTCCTCTAAATTCTTATGATTAGACATTAAATTTTTGATGCCTGATATTTTTTTATTAAATGGATTTGTCTTAAAACCCCAGACTTTTAAATTTTCTAAAAATTCTGTTTGATTATTAATTTTCATCTCCGATGTATAACCAAAGGTATAGGCAATAAATTTTAATGGAATCTTAGCAGTAACATTGTGATCTTTCTGTCTAAGAGATCCCGACGCGGCATTTCTAGGGTTGGCAAATTTTTCACTAATCTTTTTAAAGTCATCATTTTCTATAAACACTTCACCTCTTATATCAATTTCATTAGGAAAATTTTTTGCACTTACATTCTGTGGGATATCCTTAATTGTTTTTAAATTTTCAGTAATATCCTCTCCTTCGGCTCCATCACCTCTGGAAAGTCCCTTTATAAATTTTCCATTAATATAAATTAATGATGCTGATATTCCATCAATTTTTGGTTCAGCACTATAATCCACTACACTTGTCTTATTTAAACTTAAAAAATTGAATATTTTTTTTTCAAAGTTTTTTAAATCCTCTTCATTAAAAGCATTTCCAAGTGATAGCATTGGAACCTTATGTCTTACCTTCTCAAAATTTTTTGATGGTTTAAATCCTATTGAAACTGTAGGTGAGTGTTTGCTTTTTAAAAATAAATATTTTTTTTCTAAATCAATTATCTGTTTTTTTAAGAGATCATATTCTTGATCGGTTACAATAGAGTTGTTTTCTTGATAGTAAGCTTTGTTTAATTTTTGTATTTTTTTTATTTTTGTAGAATAATCTTTCTTAATTAATTCATCATTCATTTATTCAAAAATTGTTTTAAATTTTGCTTTAAATCTAGATAGTATTTTTTTTTATCCTTTTGTTTGTTTTTTTTTAACTGTTTTTCATCATATTTATAATCTTGATTAAATATTTTATAAGATGCTTTATACCACTCACTGGAACCATAATTATATCCTAACAAATTTGCATATTTTTTAGACTCTTCAACTAAACCAATCTTGTAATTTGTCTCAACTAATCTAAATAATGCTTCTTCGACATAAACTGTAGTTTCATAATTTTCTAATACATTTTTAAATCTATTTAAAGCAGGTATCCATTTTTTACTTTTTAAATAGTGCCTACCTATAAACATTTCTTTTCCAGCAAGTCTATCTTTAATGAGCTCTATTTTAAATTTGGCATCAAGAGCAAAATCAGTATCGGGATATTCTCTTATGATTAACTCAAACTCTTTTTTTGAATTAAGTAATGGCTCTAAATCTCTTTTTTCATCAACAATATTTTCATAATAACACATAGCTAAAATAAAGTGAGCGTAGTCATTATTAGTATGATTTGGATATTTCCTCATATAATCTTTAATTTGATCGATTGCCTCTAAATAATAATCATCAGAATAATAGGTATAAGCTGACATTAGAGATGCCATTGGTGCCCACTCTGATTGTGGAAAAATTAATTCAGCTTCTCTAAATTTATTTGCTGCATACAGGGTGTCTCCATTTAATAATTCCTCATAGCCCTCCTCATATAGTGAAATCATTTGTAAATTTATATCAGTCTCATTAATAACGGTAATTTTTTTTTCTTTACTACATGATGTTAAAAAAATAATTAAAGTTATTAAAGTTATATAAAAAAGTTTATTCATTTTTAATCTATTAACATAAAAACAAAAAAACTCTAATCTTTATGCAATGGATCTAAGACTAGTTTTGTTAACAAAAGCATGTGGGAGGCTTTTTTCTTTAATTTCTATTAATGAAAAATTTTCATCATTTTCAAAAACTTTTCTTAGTAATTGATTTGTAAGCTTATGGCCACCTTGTGAACAAACTATTTTTCCAATTATTTTATAGCCAGCCAAGTATAAATCGCCCATACAATCTAAAATCTTATGATTAACAAATTCTTTATGATTTCTAAGTCCATTTTGATTTAATACCGAATTATTCTTAACAACTACTGCATTATCAAGGCTGCCTCCTTTTGCAAGACCCATTTCTTTTAATTTTTCTATATCTTCAAACAGACAAAATGTTCTGGAGTTATAAATATCACTCAAGTCAGATTCAAAAACCTTAACCAAGTTTCGTTGGGTTCCTATAATTTCGTTTGTATACTTTAGTTCAAAGTCTATATCTAAACTAATTTTACTTGGTTCAATAGTTATTGTTTTATTTTTATCTATAAATTCTATTTTTTTTAAAATCTTTATTATCTTAATTGGAGTATCAGTATTTTTAATCCCAATTTTAGAGATAGCTTCAACAAAAAGTTTTGCTGAACCATCTAAAATTGGCACTTCTTGATTATCAATTTCAATTAATGCATTATCAATGCCCAAACCATATAACGCTCCCATTAAATGTTCTATAGTTGATACGCTTACCCCATGTTCATTTGAAATAGTCGTGCAAAATATTGCACTACTTACATTAAATATATTTGGTATAATAACATTATTCTCTTTTAAGTCTGTTCTTTTAAAAATTATTCCAGTATTTGGTGCGGCAGGCTTTACAATCATAGTTGCAGCTAAGCCGCTATGAAGACCAACACCATTGAATGTGATATCTTGATTAATAGTTTTTTGATTTAAAACAGACATTGAGGTGTTATAAATAGTAAGATTAAATTAAGAAAAACAAGAAATGTTACGGTAATTTACTATAATTTTTTAACCAGATTATCTAAATAAGTGAAAAAGTTTTTCAAAAAAACCATGTTTTATTGATTTTTTTGGGACTATTACAACCTCTTGTTCATTTGGTTTTGAAATTAATCTGAAGCCTGACCAACAAATATCCTCAAGAGTTTCTTCTAAAAAATCAATATCATTTACAAAAGAAATGTTATCTTTGAGCTTACTATCAAGTATTTTAGATCCTTGACCAGTTAATACCATCTTAAATTTTTCAATTAAAAATAAATTTGATTTAATTGATTTATTACACAGCTCAAGAATTTCTTCTGTTCTAGCCAAAATTATTTTTTGAAGCATATCTGTAGATTTAATTTCTTCACTTAAAATGTTGAGATTTTGGTCAAAATTCAGTTTGATTTGTTCAGACTTCTGTAAACTTATATTTAATACCTTGGAAAGATCTTTTGTAATATGATTACCACCAACAGATAAAATATCTAACATAGCTATATTTTCATTTAAATACGTAATTATAGATGTTTTATCAAATCCAACATCAATAAATGATACGGGCCCACTAAGATTTAAGTTACTTTTATAATGAATGGATTTTGCGTAGCTTGTACAAATAATTCTATCAACTAAAATATTTAATCTAGAAAATATATCTTTAAAATTTAAAACTAATTCTAAAGGTAAACAAATAAAAAGTATGTCTAAAGAAAAAAAATTACAATTAATTTTATCTGGTAAAAAGGGGTAATCAACTCCATCAATCTTATAATTATTAATGATGATATGAGCTATATTGTAGCCAGTATAATATTTTAAAATTTCTTGTTTTGCCTCTTGAACTAAAAATTTTATATTTTCTTTTTTTAATTTTGATCCATCAAGTTTTTTGGATAAAGAAATACTTATTGAGAGCATCTTAGGGCTATCTATCATCAGATTTACATTGTTAATATATTTGTTTGAGTCTCTCTCAAGTGAGTCTATAATCTCTCTAATTTTTAACTCTAGGCTTATATTGTCTTTTAGAAATTCGCTTTCTGTAAAGTATGCTTCATTGTCATTATCTATATTAAATGTTGCTGCTCTTATTTTAGATGAACCACAATCAAAAAAAGTTTGATAATTTGTATTAGACATTAATTTATTGTTAAACGATCCTTTACCCTAAGATCTATAATTTTTTTATTAACTTGATTGTCTTCAATAATCTTATATGCAAGATTTAAAGCTACTAAGGAATTTTCTAAAGGCAACTTAATCAGAATATCGTTATTGGTTAAAATATCCCATCTATTTGACTTAAAAAAATATAATGTCTTAAATCTATCAAAGGTAAACTTTGATTGTTCAATATCTTTTTTTAAACTTAAAAAGCTTTTTGATTTAAAATCTCCAAACAAGAAAGGTAAATTTTCTGAATTTTTTGAGTCTCTAATAAGTTTACCATTTGCTCCAACTAATAATTTATTATCATTTGATGTTCGGGCTAGATATCTGGTGGGTGTAATATTTATCACTATATTTCCAGGATAAATTCGTTTAACGCTATATTTTTCTATAATATTGTAGTCATCAATTATGTCGACAATTTCTTTACGATTAATGAATAAAATATTTTTATTAACTAAACTTTTAAGTCTATTTGAAATGTCAAAATTATTATCATTTGAAAGACCTTGAATTGTTATTTTATTATTTGTAGATAAGTATTCATTATTGTTGGGTGCAAATTTACCACTTATTGTACTTAATGTAATTAGCAATATAAAATAAATTACTATTTTATTTTTTTTACCTATTGATTGAAGCATCTTTTAAAATCCACTCAATTAATTTGATAAAAGTTATACCTTTGTGACTAGCAATTTCTGGTACTAATGAAAGTTTGGTCATACCTGGCTGTGTATTAATTTCTAGTAAATAAAATTTACCTTTATGATATTTAAAATCTGATCGTGATACTCCTCGACAGCCAACTATTTGATGGGCTTTATTTGCGATGTTTTCAACCTTACTCAAATCTTTTTTAGATAAATCTACAGGAATTATGTGTTTTGTTTTAGCGTTTGAACTATATTTTGCTTCATAGTCATAAAATTTTCTTTTAGGTTTTAACTCAATTGTACCAAGCACTTTTTGGCCCATTACGGCAACCTGTATTTCTCTTCCTTCAATAAACTCTTCAATTAAAATTTGTTTATAAATGTTTAATTTTTTCAAATTTTTTATGAAATCTTTTTTTGTGCATATATAAACATGTACACTTGATCCCTCATTTATTGGCTTTATTACAACTGGAAATTTTAATTTTTTATCAATTTCTTTAGTTATATTTTTGATTGGTCTTAAAAAATCGAACTTGATATATTTTGGTGTTAAAATCTTGTTTTTAAGAAAAATTTTTTTTGATAATTCTTTATCCATAGCGATTGATGATGCAAGTATACCTGAATGAGTATAAGGAATTTTTTGTGTTTCTAAAATTGATTGAATATAGCCATCTTCTCCATATTGTCCGTGCAAAGCATTAAAAATTATATTTGGCTTAAATGATTTTATATTTTTAAGTAAATTATTATTTGGTTCACTTATTTTAGTTCTATAACCATTTTTTTTTAACTCATTAAAAACTTGCTTTCCAGTATCTAAACTTATTAATCGCTCTTTGGATATTCCTCCACAAAGTACTAAGATTTTTTTTTTCATAGCTATTCCAATATTTTTATTTCTTTTTCAAGTATAATTCCTGTTTTTTTTTTAACTTGTTCCTGAACAAAGTTGATTAATTTAATCATATCATTGAAACTAGCGTCACCTTTATTTACAAAAAAATTAAAATGTTTTTCTGAAATACTAGCATCTCCAAAATTCAAATCTTGTGGCACAGACTCTTTAATTAATTGCCAAACTTTTTTATCTGATTGATTAATAGGATTTTTAAAAGTGCTACCACTTGTCTTTATTTTAGTTGGTTGAGAGTTATCTTTTTTATCTTTTAACTCTTTAATTTCAGTTTTAATCTTTTCTTTATCTTTATTGAAACCTTTGAAAGAAGCACTTAAAAAAATCAAATCTTCTGGTAAGTCATTATTTCTGTATTCAAACATAATTTTTTTAGCAGGTATTGTTAAAACTCTACCATTCCGATCAATGGCTTGCACGGATAGAAGTATGTCTTTAAATTCTCTCTTAAAACAGCCAGCATTCATTCTTAAACCACCTCCAACGGTACCTGGTATACAAGCTAAAAATTCGAAACCACCCACTTCATTTTCCATAGCAAAGTCTGATAATTTTTTATCAGAACAAGCACTGCCAGCAATAATTGTACTATTGGGAAGCATCGTAATATTGGCAAAATTTTTACCTAATTTAATAACAACTCCTTCATAAGTTTTATCACATATCAGGGTATTAGAGCCAGCACCTAGAATATAAATTTTTTCTTTTAAGCCAAATTTTTTTAAAAATAGAATTAAATCTGACAAATTATCAGGTTTAAAATACGCCTTAGTTTTACCACCTATATTGAACCAATTGCTTTTCTTTAGATCAAAATCAAATAAAAATTTACTATTGATCTCACTTGAGAATTTTTTTAATTCTTCTAATTGCATTATATCAATTTTGGAAGTTCTCTCATCCAGGAAGAAATTGTCCCTGCACCCATTCCAACAACTATTTTTTTTCCATAAATATTATTTTTAATAAATTTTGCTAATTGATACTGATCATTAACCATAAATAATTTAACATTAGAATTTTTAATAATTTCTTTTGCAAAATTCATGTAATTAAATCCAAGCTTAATTTTTTCACCTGCGGCATAAATTGGGCACAAAATAACTGTGTCTGCTTTTTTAAAAGATAGGCTAAATTCTTTTTTTAAATCTTTTAATCTTGATATTCTATGAGGTTGAAATACACAAATAACTTCTTCTTTTTTATATGCGGCTCTAACTCCATTTAAAACTTCTTTTATTTCGGTTGGATGATGGGCATAATCGTCATAAAAATGAGTTTCTCTGTAGCTAAAAATTTTATTAAATCTCCTTTGAACACCTTTAAATTCTCTTAAACCATTTTTTATAAGTTTTGGAGAAATTCCAATTGTTAATGAAACAGCTGCTGCAGCAGTTGAATTACGTATATTATGAATACCAAGAAGGGGGATCTTAATATTTTTTATATTCAAATTTTTCTTCCCAGGAAGCTTTATTGATAAATCATATTCTGAAAAATCTTTTAATTGTTTTATATTTTTTA
Source organism: Candidatus Pelagibacter sp. PS_41 (assembly GCF_059417725.1). Classification (NCBI taxonomy): domain Bacteria; kingdom Pseudomonadati; phylum Pseudomonadota; class Alphaproteobacteria; order Candidatus Pelagibacterales; family Candidatus Pelagibacteraceae; genus Candidatus Pelagibacter; species Candidatus Pelagibacter sp. PS_41. The sequence continues at coordinate 870,566 of NZ_CM182062.1, forward strand.
TATAAAATTGAGATTTTGGGTTTGTTCCATAAGTAAAATAATTTTTTATTTTTAGTCTCTTTAATAAGTCATTATTATTTTTATCATCAATACATATGAATGATTTACCAAAAGTGGGAACTTTATTTATAAATTTTATAAATAAATCTTTAAGATCATCCATGGAACTGTAATAATCCATATGTTCTCGGTCTATATTTGTTATTATAGAATAGGTTGGAGGCACATAAATAAAACTTCCATCAGACTCATCCGCTTCTAATATACACCAATCACTTTTTCCAAGCTTTGCTGAATTTTTAATTGCATTTAGTACTCCACCATTAATGATTGTTGGATCTAATTTCGTTTTTGCAAAAATTGCTGCTAATAAAGATGTTGTAGTTGTTTTACCATGAGAGCCTGTCACAACAATATTTTTAGTTAAAGAGACTATATTTGCTAACATTTGTCCACGTTTATAAATTGGCAACATCTTTTTTTTTGCTTCAATTAATTCTGGATTATTTTTTTTAATGGCTGAAGAGATAACAACAATCGTTGCTTTTGAAATATTTTTTTTATTATGTTTAATATTAATCCTGATCTTACTTTTTTGTAATCTTTCTATATTTTTATTATTTTGAACATCGCTTCCCTGAATATTAAAACCCATTCTTTTCATAATAAGAGCCAGGCCACTCATGCCAATGCCACCTATACCTATAAAATGTATAATTTCAGTTTGTGCTAATTCAATTTTCATTAATAATAGAGTTAATTTTGAGATTTATATTATTCCAACTATTTTGATAGCTAAAATTTTCCATTTTAATTAGTCTTTCATTATATTCTTTTTTATTTTCAATGATATTTGTTAAAAAACTCACCATTTTATCTTCATTAATATTATTTTGATTTAAGATCCAATTGCATCCTATTTCATTATAAAAATTTGCATTTTCAAATTGATGATTATCTTTTGAACTAGGCAGTGGTATAGCAACATGCGGTAAATTTAAAAAAACTAATTCTGCTAACGTTGTAGCTCCTGCTCTTGTAATACATAAATTTGATTTTTCCATGAACATTGAAACATCTTCATTGTATTCAAACAGTTCATAATCAATTTTATTTTCTTGGTAGGTCTTTTTTATACTAGTAAAATTATTTATGTTTGATTGTTGGTAAACTTTAAATTTATATTTTTTTGATAGTTTGACTATTGAATTTTTAATCAATGTATCAAAAATTTTTGCTCCTTGACTGCCACCAATAACCAGAAGTTTAATTTGATCATTTATTATCTTAGTTTTATTAAGTTCATAAAATTTTTTTCTTAATAAAGGGGGTATAATTTCAATTTTATTTTTTAGATTTTTAGGAAAATTTTTTATTTTATCAGAATAACAAAATATTTTTTTACAATATCTTAAAAAAAGCTTATTAGATCTTCCAATCACAATATTTGGTTCAAATAAATACAACTTTATGTTTAATAACCTTGATGCTAAACATAATGGTAAGGACATATAACCACCTGTCGATATTAATACTTCGGTCTTTTTTTTTTTAGAAAAATGAAAGATTTGATTGTTAAAACTAAGATTTTAAAAATATTTAAAGGGAGTAAAAAAAAATTTGTTTTAAATGGATTTATATTAAATATTGTTAAGTCATAATCTTTTTGATTTAAAAATTTTAAGCCTCTATTATCAGAAGTCACAGAAACTTCATTAAGATCTTTTAAATGTTGATATAATATAGTTGCTGGTACAACATGGCCACCTGAACCACCTGTGCTTATTAAAATTTTTTTTTTCATCTAATTAACTTTTCTCTTAGTTAAATTTAATATTATGCCAGACAGAATAGACACACCAATAATTGATGAGCCTCCATAGCTTAAGAATGGTAACGTCATGCCCGTAGTTGGAAATAATCTGATATTCACACCAAAATGTATTAAGGCTTGAAAAATTAATAAACTTATAATCCCAGTTAATACTAATTTTATTTTTTCACTTTTTTCTAAATATATTTTTTTAAAGACAGTATAGATAAAAAATAGAAACAGGATTAACAATAATATAATAGCAATCACACCAAATTCTTCTGAAATTACTGATACTATATAATCAGTATGTGCTTCTGGAACTCTATTTTTTAATGTGCCCTCTCCTATTCCTTTTCCAAAATAACCTCCACTACTTATTGCATCTATTGCTTTATCGGACTGAAAATTATGTGTGCCGCTATTTGGATTAAAAAAAGATAAAATACGACTTTTTATATACAAAAATTTTGGAATAAAAAAAATCATGTAAATAAATATTGATAATAGAAAACTTAGGGCACCAATTATTATTGGTAAGCTGATACCTGATACAAAAATTAATGTAGCCCAAGACAAAAATACCAAAAGAGTCTGGCCAATATCAGGTTGAATTATCAATAAAAAGATTATTGGTAGGATTGCTATAAAACTCATTATGTATTTAAAAAAAATATTAAAATTTTTTTCTATACATAAAATAGTGGCGATAAAAATAATGACGAAGGGTTTTACAAGTTCAATTGGCTGAAACCTTGGCAGAAAAAAAAGATTAAGCCACCTTCTAGATCCTTTTACTTCAACTCCGATAATTGGTACTAAAATCAAAAAAAAAATGGAAATGAAAAATAGATATAAAGATATCTTAAAAAGATTTTTTTCACTTAATGAAGAAAAAAAAATTAATACACCCATACCTAATAATATAAATATTAAATGCTTAAAGAAAAAAAAATAATTATTAGTATCTAGTTTATCAGAGGCTATTAATGAGGTTGATACTAAAGAAAAAAATAATCCTAAACCAAATAAAAAAATAATTAATAAGAACAAAGTTTTATCTATATTTTTCCACCACTCATAATAAAATTTATATAACTCGTTAAAGTTTAACATTTATATATTTATTAATAATTTTGTTAAAATATTTTCCTCTTTCTTCAAAATTTTTAAAACTATCAAAAGAGGCTGCTGCAGGACTAAAAAGTATTATTTTATGTTTTATTTTATGATCTGATTTTATATCTATGAATATTTTTTTTATTAAATCTTTAAGATTAAAAAAAGACTCATTTTTCATTAATTTTTTTATTTTATTTATAAAAAAAATTTTATCTTTTCCAAAAATGTATGCTTTAATATTTTTATTATTTCTTTTATTTAACAATAGTTTATCTCCTTTCTTTGCTAGCCCTCCTACTATCCAATATACATTAGATAATGAACTTAATAGACTTACAGAAGAAGAAAAAGAAGTTGCTTTTGAGTCATTGATGATTGTCAATCTATTTGAATTATAGATTATTTGTTGTCTAAAATTAAGCCCCTTAAATTTTTCCAATGTTCTAAATAAAACATCTTTTTTAAGCTTTAATATATCTGCAACTACTAAAACAAACTTTAAGTTTTCTTTATTACCTTCTGTTAAAAAATATTGATTTTTGATCCTTGAAATAGCATTAATATTCGTCTTTTTACTTATCTTGATTATTTTTACTAAAAACTTTTTTAATTTTAGATAACGTTTTATGTAAAAATTATCATAATTTAAAATAGCCAAATCATCTTTTGATTGACTTTTAATCAGTTTAAATTTTGCATTTATATATCCATTAATAGTCTTGTGTCTATCTAGGTGATCTGGCGATATATTTAAAATCATCGATATATTTGATTTAAACAATTTACTGTATGCTAACTGGTATGATGAAGCCTCAATTATGAAAATTGTCTTATTAGTTATGTTTTTCTCTAATAAAACAGGGTTGCCAATATTACCTACTAATCGAACGTCTATCTTTTGAGCCTTTATAACTTCATATAGAATTTTAGCAGTCGTAGATTTACCATTGGTACCAGTTATAGTTATTTTATAATTGTATTTATAATTGTTGAAAAAAATATCTAAATCTGTGTGGATTTTATTATAATTTTTTTTTAAAAAATTACTTAATTTACATTTATTAATATCTATTCCTGGACTAAGTATTATGTAATCAAATTCTATTTTTCTAATTTTTCCATAATTCTTATTTTTTTTGTCATCATATTCAATAACTTCGTTATTTCTTTTTAAAAATTTTGATGCTGATAATCCACTTTTGCCTAAACCATAAATTAAAATTTTTTTGTTATTGAAAATATTATGAGACTCTAACATTATCTAAGTTTCAAAGTCGCTAAACCTATCATTGCAAGAATTATTGAAATTATCCAAAATCTAATAACTACTGTTGACTCTGGCCAACCTTTTTTTTCAAAATGATGATGAATGGGTGCCATTCTAAAAATTCTTTTTCCTGTTAATTTAAATGATATAACCTGAACAATAACTGATACTGCTTCTATCACAAACAGGCCACCTGTAATCGCTAGAACAAACTCATGCTTAGTAATTATTCCAATCGCTCCTAATGAGCCTCCTAATGCTAAAGATCCTGTGTCACCCATAAATATTTTTGCAGGTGGCGCATTAAACCATAAAAACCCCAGACAAGCTCCAATAATTGATCCACAAAAAACAGCTACCTCGCCCATACCTTCCAAATAAGGAATGTTTAAGTATTCAGAAAATACAATATTGCCAGTTACATAACTTATAAATGCAAAACATCCTGCAACCAATATAACGGGTACAGTAGCTAAACCATCAAGACCATCTGTTAAATTGACTGCATTTGATGAGCCAACAATTATAAATATAGAAAATGGTATAAAGAACCAACCCAGGTTAATAATCAGGTTTTTAAAAAATGGAAAATATAAATTTGTTAATTCAGTATCTTGTGAAAAATGTGCCAATCCCCAAATTCCAACTAAAGCTATTATTATTTGTGAAATAATTTTGAACCTAAAAGATATGCCAGATGAATTCTTAAATTTAATTTTTTTATAATCGTCATAAGCCCCCAATGAGCCATAACTACTTACTATGAAAAGTAAAAACCATATATGATAATTGGTTAAGTCTCCCCAAAGTAATATCCCTGAAAACAAACCTAATAATATTAAAACACCTCCCATTGTGGGAGTACCAATTTTTTTTATAATATGGTCACTTGGACCATCATCCCTAATTGGGTTTAAAATTTGTCTTGCTGAAAAAAACTTTATAAATGGAGTGCCTATTAACAACACAACAAACATTGAAGTAAACATGGCTAAACCAGTTCTAAATGTTAAATATTTAAAAACATTTAAAAAACCAAATTGATCAACTAAATCAACAATAAGACTATAAAGCATTAATTTTTCCGATTTTTATTTGTTTAACAAGAGTATTAAGTCCTGTTGAGTTTGAGCCCTTAATCATTAAATAATCATTATTATTTAATGAATTTTTAATCAAATCAAATATTTGAGTTTCATTTTTTAAGATTAATCCTTTTTTATCTTTATTTAACATCTTATGGGTTATCTTAATATCTTTACCAAAAACATTGATGTTTTTAAGTGATAGCTTGTTAATACTCTTGCCAATTGCCAAATGTAATGATTTTGAATATTTTCCAAGTTCTAACATATCTCCAAGAATTAAGTGTTTTTTAGAGTTTACTATTTTAATATTGTCAAAATTATTTAATGCTGACTTTAAGGACAATGGATTTGAATTATAGCTCTCATCTATTAAATAAAATGATTTTTTAGTTAATTTAATTTTTTGTATATCACCTCTTCCTTGTGGTTTTTTATAATCATAAAAAATATTTTTATTTAGACTATTTATATTCATAAAAATTGAAATAATTGTAATTGATGCCAATATATTTTTTAAGTCATTTTCAAAAATAGAATTGACATAAAAAAAAGTTTTTACATTATTAACTTTTATAAATATTTTGAACTTCGACTTAACTTTAATGATTGATATTAAGCTGATATCTGAACTTTTATCTTTCAAGCTAAATGATAAAGTTTTTAACTTTCTTTTTTGAGCTAGTTTTTTATGAAAACTAAAGAAATTGTCATCTCGATTTAGAACAAGATAACCATTACTTTTTATATTGTTAATAATTTCAGATTTAGCAAGTGCTATTTCATTAATATTTTTAAAATTTTTTATGTGGGCATGAGATATATTTGTAATAACTCCTACATCTGGTTTTATTATTCTTGACAATTCTTCTATTTCACCTTTTTTATCCATTCCAATTTCAAATATGCCAAAATCATCATTGGCTTGTAAGTTAAATAAACTCAAAGGAACACCAAATTTATTATTAAAAGATTTTGGAGAGTATGTGACTTGAGAAATTTTACCCAACGTTTTTCCTGTTAATTCTTTTAAAGAAGTTTTTCCACAACTTCCTGTTATTGCAATTATTTTTGTTGATAAACTATCTCTAAGTAATGAAGAAGCTTTTGTTAAAAAGTTTAAAGTATTTTTTACAATTATTTTTCTTTTTTCTTTTTTTCCTTCGCTAGCAACTACTAAACTTGCTCCTCTAGTAAATGCTTCTTTTACAAAAAAATTACCATTATTTTTTTTTCCTTTTATTGCAAAAAAAATATCATTTTTTTTTATCTCTTTAGAGTTTATTGATGCTTTTTTTATAGTTGTTTTTGGGTTTACTGAAATATAATTAGATAAATCATTTAAAATATTAATTTTTAAATTATCTGAGAGTATTTTATTTTTTAATTTAATATTTTTTAATATTTCTTTTTTATCAGAAAAAGCTTTTTTTTTAGTTCCATAGTCTTGTGTTTCTTCGTGACCCTTGCCAGCTACAACTAAAATATCTCCTATTTTTAAATTCAAAATTGCCTGCTTGATTGCTTTAGATCTATCTGCGATCTCATAAATCTTTGACTTTTCCATCTTTTTTTTAATATCTTTTCTAATATTGCTTGGATTCTCATTTCTAGGATTGTCGTCTGTTAAATAAATTTTTTCACAATATTGATTAGCAATCATCCCCATCACTACTCTCTTGCCCTTGTCTCTATTGCCACCACAACCAAAAACAATAGAAATCTTTTTATCTGCAAATTGTTCCTTCAAATTCAACAAACATGCCTTTAGTGCATCGGGTGTATGTGCATAATCAAGGATCACCTTAGAGTTATTTTTTATGTTACCTATTTTTTCAAGTCTCCCTCTAACAGGTTTAATATATCTAATAGAGTTTACTATTTTCTTAAATACTAAATTACTTTTTTCAGCAGCAAGCATTGCCATAAAAATATTTTTTAGTTGAATTTTTCCTATTAAATTTACTAAAATTTTATAAGTATTTTTTTTATACCTAATATAAATTAATTGCTTGTCGTCTTGATATTCAATTGAAATTAAACTTAAACTTAAGTTACTTTTTTTATTAGAAATAGTGTTAAGATTAAATTTACTCTTTAGTGCTATATTTTTAATTCTTTTATACTCTTGAATTGAATCGTCTGTAATTATATTTGCTTTTTTTTCTAATAGATTTCTAAATAAGTACAGCTTAGATTTTAAATAATCTTTGAAAGTTTTATGATAATCTAAATGATCACGAGATAAATTTGTAAATATTCCAGTTTTAAATTTTAAACCATCTAACCTATTTTGTTTTAATCCATGACTAGAAGCTTCCATTATAACATTATCAATATTTTTTTTTTTAAGATTTTTTAATACTTTGTTTAATCTTATAGGATCCATTGTTGTGTTAAATGACTTGGAGGTTGAATTATTTGTTTTAACCCCCAAGGTTCCTATTGATGCTACTTTAATTTTATTTAATTTCAAAATTTGAAAATAAAAATCTACAATAGATGATTTTCCATTTGTACCTGTTACTGCTATTAAATTATTAGGTTTGTTATTATTGGTTGCATAAGAAAATTCGGATAATGCTCTTCTGGCATTTGGTGTGTTTATAAATAATATTCCTTTTTTTATTCCTTCAAATTTTAATTCTGAAACAATTATTTTTGCACCATTTTTTATTGCATCATTTATGAAGAGAGTACCATTATTGATTGTGCCTTTAATGACGAAAAATATATAGTTATTTTTACATTGCTTACTATTAAAGCTAAATCCTGAAAAATAATAATTTTTGTATTCAGGTTTTATATTTTTAAAGAAATGCCCAATCTGCATATGAATTTCAATTTTCTATATGTTTTGTGGCCAAAATAGGCCCAATTCTTTCTATGATATTTCCAGCAACTTCAACAGAGGTCCAGCCAGCTGTATTATAAGGTGTGCCTTTTGTAGCTTGTTTTCCGTCTTTGTAATAATAAATATACTCACTATTAGTTTTAGGTTCATCTAATAAAACAATTAATGCGTACTTTGGTTTTGAAGTTGGAAATATAGAAGCAAACGTATTAACTTTTAAATTGGAATAACCACCTAAAGTAGTTTTTTGGGCCGTTCCAGTTTTGCCACCTACTTCATATCCATCTATGTTAGCTAATTCTGCGGTACCTTCTTTATTTGTAACAATTTTTCTCAGAATAAGATTTAATTTTTCTGAAATACCTTCCTTAATGACTCTGTTTTTATTCTTAATGTTGTCCTCATCTCTTTTAATTAAAGTAGGTTTAATGTCAAAACCACCATTTGTAATAATTGAATATCCCTTTGCAAGCTGTAGCGGTGTTGTAGTTATTCCATGTCCAAAAGAAACGGTAGCTAATTTACATTTTCCCCACTTGAACGGATATGGTTCTCCCACCTCTTCAATATCAAAATCAATTTTATTTAAAACTCCAACTTTATCTAAAAATGATTTAAGTTTATCTATTTCTAACTTTTGTCCAATTCTAACTGATCCTATATTGCCAGATCTAATTAAGATTTCTTCCACTGTTAAATCTGAAGGAATATTATCACTATACTCTCCAATAGGTTGACCAGCACAACGAATTGATTTTGGCAAATCTAAAAACTCGGTATCAACATCTATTAAATCTTGGTCTAATCCAGCAGCAACTGTAAATGTTTTAAAAACTGAGCCTAGCTCATAAACGCCTTTGGTTGCTCTATTGATAAAATCCAAATCTACAATTTTTTCTCTCTTGTTAAGGTCAAAATCAGGATATGAGACCATAGAAATAATTTCTCCATTATTTACATTCATTAAAATCGCAGCCGCACCTTTACTTCTAAAAATTGTATTAAATTTTATAAGTTGTTCTCTGACTAAGAATTGCACGTCCGTATCAACAGTTAATTTAAGTGGTTCTTTTTTTTTCTTCAATCTATCGTCAAATGATTTCTCAATACCTGATATACCTTGGTTATCATCATCTATCTGACCAATAATATGACTAAAAAGATTTTTTTGAGGATAGACTCTAGCCAACTTCTCTTCTGGTACTATTGATTTATCTCCAAGTAACATGATTTTTTCATAATTTTCTAGAGATATTTTTTTTTCAAAATAAAAAAATTTATTTTGATCAATTTTTTTTTTAATTTCTAAATAATTCTTTTTGGGAAACAACAATTTTAAATTTATTAAAAGTTTTTGTTTATCTATAATTTCAACAGGATTAATACCAATATCAATAGAGCTAACAGTTTTGGCTAAATAATTGCCATTTCTATCCATTATATCTGCTCTGTAATTTTTTATATTAGAAACTGGTGTAACTTTTTTAACTTGTTTTAATGAGCCTAAGTGAAGAAGCTGAATAGAAAATATTATTGAAATAACTAGAAATACAAAAAAGATAAATGCAATTCTATTAAACTCTATGTTGAGATTTGTTTTACTTTTTTTATATGAAAATTTATTTTCATATTCTTCTAAAATTATATTACTTTTCTTGTGATCCATTTTTATCTTTAATTAAGTTATTTGTGACTATTTGATCATTATTTTCTCTTAATTCTTTAATTTGAGTAATATCTATTTTGATTAAATCCTTTTCAAAATATTGATTTTGATATTGAGTTAACTTTTCTGGAGAAGTCAGGAAATTATATTCTAATAATGCTTCACCAAGTTCTGTTTTTAAAGGCCTAATATTTTCTTTTAATACAAAAATTTTATCTTCAATTTCTTTTGTAGAATTTTTCACAATTGAAGTAGCTAAAACCAATATTAAAATTGTTAAAAATGCTATTTTCTTCATAATTTTTGTGAAAAATTTTCAATTTTAATTAAATGATCAAATTTTTCTAAAATATCTGTTTCAAAATGATAAAAATCCTCTTTTTTTATGACGTATCTTAATTTTGCTGATCTAGATGGTGGATTTTCTTTAATTTCTTTTTCACTAGGTACAATAGGTTTCTTATTAAGAGACTTAAATAAATTAACTTTTTCTTCACCTTTAGGCATGTATCTTGAAACACTTTTGTTTTCAGACAAGCTTTTAAAAAAGTATTTTACTATTTTATCTTCAAGTGAATGAAATGTTACAACCGCTATAACTCCATCTTTTTTGACTATTTTGGCTGCATTAATTAACCCATAAATTAATTCACTTATTTCTTTATTAACAAATATTCTTAGTGCTTGAAAAATTTTTGTAGCGCTATGGGTTTTACTATTATTTTTTCTTTTTGAAGACTCAATTATCCTTACTAGCTCCTCTGTTGTAATTTCTCTTTTAGCCCTATCTTCCACAATATTGTGCGCTATTCGATTGCTGTCTTTTTCTTCACCAAAATACTTAAATATTTTTGCAAGTTCGACTTTGTCTAGAGTATTTATTGCCTCTTTGGCTGAAAACTCATTTATTCCCATCTTCATATTGAGTGCACCAACAGTCTCAAAAGAAAGCCCTTTTTTTGGATCCTTTATTTGATTAAGCGAATAACCTAAGTCAAAGATCACTCCTCTTATATTTTCATTTTTAAGCTTTAAATTATTTAACTGGCTAAATTTAATGTTCTTAAATAAAAACCTATCTTCAAAAGAACTTTGAATTATATTTGCTTTTTTTTGACTTTCTAAATCTCTATCTAGTGCAATTACTTTTGTTTCAGCAAAATTTAATATTTTTTTAGAGTATCCACCTTGACCAAAGGTGCAGTCAATAAATGTGCCACCATATTGAGGGGTAATAATGCTAATTAATTCACTTAGCAGTACCGGATAATGACTTCTCACATCTGGTACTATGGTGGCTATCATTTATTTTTTTGAAGACCATTAATTCTTTTGTCTTCTTAAAAATGCTGGAATTTCAAGATCATCATCTTCAGAGTTATTTTCATTATTCTCTGACGATAAAAAACTATCTGATTCATTTTGTTCATTATCTGAACTAAATAAATCTGGAGCTGCATCTTCATCCACACCAAAGTTTTCAAGTCCATTGGAAGTTTGCTCAGTTTCTAATGGCATATTGCTCTCTTCAGTCTCAACTGTGGTATTGAACGCTTCTTCAGTAAAAGATTGCTCATGATCAGCTGTATGATTATTTTCAACAACGCTTTCAACCTCTTGTGAGTGTAAATTTTGTTGATTAATCATATCTGAAGTTGATTTATCTAAACTTGGCTCTGCAATAACTTCATTTTCTAACTTCAATGCATTTGCGCCATGTGAAATGGGATTAGACATTGTTGGAGAAAAATTAAATGATTGAGCTGAACTAGCACTACCAAAGTCTGAATAACCTGGGTTTCTGTTTTGTATCCTATGAACCATATTAATTACAGATTTACCTTCAGGTTGTTGACCATCTAGTGATGTTGCGACAATAGATACTCTCATTTTACCATCTAGCTCTGCTGAGGTAATTGCACCAATAATTAATTCTGCTTCTGGATCAACTTCAGCTCTTACTTTATTTACTGCTTCATCAACTTCAAAAAGTTTAAGATCTTTTCCACCAGTGATGTTCACTAATAATCCTTTGGCTCCTTTTAAAGTATAATCATCAATCAATGGATTACTTATTGCCATCTCTGCGGCTTTTATAGCTCTACCTTCTCCTTCAGCCTCTCCTGTACCCATCATTGCTTTACCCATTGAGGCCATAACAGTTTCAACATCCGCAAAATCCAAGTTGATTAAACCAGGTCTGACCATAAGATCAGTTATACTTTGAACACCGTGCATCAAGACATTATTTGAAAGATTAAAAGATTCTTCAAATGTAGTTTGTTCATTTGCAATCTTAAATAAATTTTGATTTGGAATAACAATAATTGTGTCTACATGTTTTCTTAATTCTTCAAGTCCTTGTTGAGCTCTTCTCATTCTTGAAGGGCCTTCATATAGAAATGGTAATGTGACAACGCCAACTGTTAAAATATTTAATTCTTTTGCAGCTCTTGCGATAACATGTGCGGCACCCGTTCCAGTTCCACCACCCATACCTGCAGTTATAAATACCATATTTGCACCTTGAAGAGTGTTTACAATATCATTTAAAGATTCATCTGCAGCTGCTTGACCAATATCAAGTTTTGCTCCAGCACCTAAACCTTTAGTTAAATTTAATCCTATTTGAATTCTTGCTTTTGCTTTACTTAATTTTAAATCCTGAGCATCAGTGTTGACAGCAATAAACTCTACACCTTGTAGACCATTATCTATCATTTCATTGATTGCATTTCCTCCTGCCCCACCAACACCTAAAACTAATAATCTTGGTTGTAATTCTTTTATCTCTGGCGCTTTAAAGTTAATTGTCATTTTTATTTCCCCTCATTGTTATTAAAATGTTTTTCCCATTTAAGGCTTGCTCTATTTATGTTTGCTTTTTTTCTAGCTATCACCTTAAATTTTTCAAATGCAGTCGGTTCCCATATTTGGAATGTTTGACCTTGACCAACAAATAACATGCTGTTTTTAATTTTTGCGTGTTTTAATAATTTTGTAGATAAAGAAATTCTACCTTCACTATCGAATTGTAAATTAACACTATCAGATAAAACTGATGTGGAAAAAAAATCTCTATTTTCTTCAAAGGGGCTTAAAGAGTCTATGCTTGCTGAAAGTTTTTCAATTCTATCTTGTGAGCAAGCTTCAATAGATTGATTGTTAAATGATGGATAACAAATAACCCCGTTATATCCTAAATTAGAAAGATGAGATCTAAAACTAGCAGGCACGGACACCCTTCCCTTTTTGTCTATTTTGTTCTCGTAAGTAGATAAAAACATTTTTTTTATATTTCATAAATTCCATATTTGGGAATATATGGGATATTATGGGTTTTTGAACATACTGTCAATATGTTCATTTTAGCCTTATTTGATGAAGTTTATGCTCAATTTGTTGTCTATCTCTTTAGAGTTTTAATTCAATTTTTAAGTTTGAAACTAATACAATTGTAGGATTAAAAATAAGAACATAAATGATTCAATTATGAATCAAAAGGTGAACACCTATTTTATTATTAAGCATTAGTTGTGGATAAGTTTGCTAGACGAACTATAAGCCGGGTTCTGTCATTAAAACTTATCATTTCTCTAGGCTTAAGATCACTCTTAAGCTCAAGCAACTAACCCTGATGACTAGCCAAAGACGGCTTTTAGTTTTGCAACAATGTCATCTCTACTTAGTCTTGCTCCCAGTGGGGTTTTCCAGCGTTCATTGTTACCAATAGAACCGGTGTGCTCTTACCACACCTTTTCACCCTTGCCATGTTATGGCGGTATATTTTCTGTGGCACTATCCCTAGGGTTTCCCCCGCCAGGTATTACCTGGCACTGTGTCTTTGCGGAGCCCGGACTTTCCTCTTTAATAAAATTAAAGCGATAAGTCGTTCATCTAGCATTTATAATTTATTACTAAACTCAAAAACTTCAAGAAAAATTTATTTAAATTCTCCAACAAGATTTTTACTAATAAGCAAGCATTCTCGATCGATTTTACCATTAACTAATTCTTGTCTGAACCTTCTTTGAAATGCTTTTGCTAATTCTCTTAAATATTTTACTCTATTAATATTTAACGGTTTCTTTTTTGAATACCCAATCTTGAATAAATTTTTATAGAAAAAAGTTTCTTCTTCCTTGTGTATCTTAAGTTTTCTATTTTTTATCAGTTCTTGCTTGTCCTTTAATGTATGCCATGCCCCTATATTTTTTTTTGATAAATATTCCCAAGGAAACTTTTCTCCCGGATCTTTCTTTCTTTGTGGGGCTATATCTGAGTGTCCTAAAATATTTTTAGGAAGAATATTGTATCTCTTTATTAATGATTTAGTTAATTTTAAAAGTGAAGATATTTGTTTTTGTTTGAATTTTTTATAACCATGCTCATGTCCTGGATTTGTAATTTCAATTCCAATAGAGTTTTGATTTAAAGATTTATAATTTTTCCATGAGGATTTTCCTGCATGCCATGCAATATATAAATCTGGTAACATATTTATAATCTCTCCATTATTTTTGATAAAATAATGACAGCTAACCTCAGATTGTATATCTGTAAGTCTCCTTAAAACATCAGATTCGCTTTTCATTCCCGTATAATGAAAAATAATGAATTTGATTTGCTTAGATGATCTTTTCTTTGGATTAAAGTTAGGTGAGTAGTTTAATGCTATCTTTAGAGCCATTTTTGGGTCATATTTATAACTAATTCTAGATTTACTTTGAGATTATATACATTATATAATTAAACAATAATGAAAAAATTTTTATTAACTTCACTAATTAGTTTAATGTTAGTCACCAATGTAAGTGCTGATACTGATGGTGAAAATAATATGTCTAACAAAAATTTGGGAGAAGTAAAAGATTGTTTTGAGAGTGTAAATAGAGCAACTTTTAAATTTAATCAGGTTTTAGATGGTGTTGTTTTTGAGCCTCTTGCCAAAGCCTATAGGGTTTTGCCATCTCCAGTAAGAACTGGAACAAGTAATGCTTTAGATAATCTTTCAACACTTGTAACAATTCCTAATAATCTACTTCAAGGAGATTTTAAAAAAGCTACTGTTAATACTGGTAGGTTTATAGTTAATACAACTATTGGAGTTGTTGGAATATTTGATGTAGCAGAAAAAGTAGGTTTTCCAGAATATGAAAAAGAGGACTATGGTCAAACACTTGGTATTATGGGTGTTGGTGAAGGATGTTATGTAGTGCTTCCTGTTTTGGGGCCTTCAACTGTAAGAGACACGGTTGGTTCATTTGCAAATCTAATTGGTGGAGATCCTTGGTATAATGTTACTGCTGCAAATGATACTCAATATTTTTCTAATTTTGATTATTGGGCATCTAGAGCAGGAACTGGAATTGATTTTAGAGCAAAAAATATAGATTCTTTTGATAACCTAGAAAAAAACTCAATAGATTTTTATGCATCCGTTAGAAGTTTATATTTACAAGATAGACAACAAAAAATTGCAAACTCAAAGGCAATAACTGAAACCCAAAACGATAGTGATTGGGAAGAAATAGAAACTCAGTAAAAAAAATAAAACTTTATGAGATTAAAAAAGTTTTTAATATTTTCTTTTATCATAATAAATTTTGTTAGCTTTAATCAATCCTACTCGATGGAGCCCGATGTATTTGTTCAATCAACAGTAAATAGAGCTTCAGAAGCTTTAAATAATAAATATTCAAAAGAAGAGAAGATAGAAAAGCTAAAACAGATAGCAATTGAAACTGTTGATATAAATGGAATTGGTTCTTACACATTGGGCTCTTATAGAAAAAATATAAGTGAAAATGAAATACGTGAATATGAAACGCTTTTTAGGCAATATTTTTTAAAGAGCTTTTCTAGTAGATTGGCAGAGTATTCAAATCCTGAAATAGAGGTCATGTCTAAAGAAAAGCTAAGTGAAACATATACAATGGTTTCTAGTAAACTGGTTGGAACTGATCAAAGACCAGAGGTTAAAATTGATTGGAGAATTTATACCAAAAATCCTGAAAACCCTTTAATCAGAGATTTGATTATAGAGGGCTTAAGTCTTGCCAGAACACAAAAGGAAGAATTTTCATCTATCATCCAAAGCAACAATGGAGACATTAATGCTCTTTTTTCTAGTCTAAAAGAGTTCGTTAAATAATTTTTATAAAAGTTAATTTATGGTGGGCCCGCCAGGACTCGAACCTGGGACCAATACATTATGAGTGTACTGCTCTAACCAACTGAGCTACAGGCCCTGAAAATTAAACTTTAATTATATTATAATGCAACCGATGTCTAGTATAGGTAAAAAATAATGAGAATGGTGGGACTGGTTGGTTACGCTCCAACTACCCCTGCAATGTCAATGCAGTACTCTACTATTGAGCTACAGTCCCCTTGGAATTTTAACTTTCTAAAAAGCTTTTTAACTGCTTGGATCTGCTTGGGTGTTTTAATTTTCTTAGAGCTTTTGCTTCTATCTGTCTAATTCGCTCTCTAGTTACAGAAAACTGAAGACCTACTTCTTCAAGAGTATGATCTGTATTCATGCCAACTCCAAATCTCATTCTAAGAACTCTTTCTTCTCTTGGTGTTAGTGTTGATAAAATCTTAGTAGTTGCCTCACTTAAATTTGATTTAATGGCTTGCTCTAATGGGGCTAATGCTTTTGTGTCTTCAATAAAATCTCCTAAACTACTATCTTCTTCATCACCCACTGGCTTTTCAAGTGAAACTGGTTCTTTTGATATTTTTAAAACCTTTCTAACTTTATCTAGTGGCATTCTTAATTTTTTTGCTAATTCCTCAGGTGTCGCCTCTCTACCAAATTCACTTAAAATTAGTCTTTGTGTTCTAACAATTTTATTAATGGTTTCAATCATATGAACTGGAATTCTAATCGTTCGCGCTTGGTCAGCGATTGATCTTGTAATCGCTTGTCTTATCCACCATGTGGCATATGTTGAAAACTTATATCCCCTTCTATATTCAAATTTATCTACTGCCTTCATAAGACCGATGTTTCCTTCTTGAATAAGATCTAAGAATTGAAGTCCTCTGTTAGTATATTTTTTAGCAATAGAAATTACTAATCTCAAGTTAGCTTCAACCATTTCTTTTTTTGCTATTCTAGATTCTTTTTCACCTTTTTGTACTCTGCTTACTAATTTTTTATAATCTGTAACTGAGATTCCAAGCTTATGACTAATCTCAATTAATCTTTCTCTAATATTCTTAAATTCATCTTTGTTTTTTGAAAAAAACTGTTTCCACATAGGGTTAGTATCAAGAAATTTTTTAAGATTTGGATTAATTTCATTGCCTATATAAAACTTAATAAACTCATTTCTTGGAATTTTTTGATCCATTGCAAGTCTTAAAAGATTTCCCTCTAAAGAAACAATCTTTTTATTTTCTACATAATGTTTTTGAACTAATTCTTCTAATACAGATGGAGATAACTGAAGAGATTTAATATTTTCTAAAATATCACTTACAATTTTGTCATAGCCTTTTTCTTTGGCAGTTGAAAAACTGCCTGAATTTAAAATACAATCCAATTTCTCTTTTTGATATTTAATTAACTTTGCGTACTCTTTTGTTAGAGTATTTACTGTTTTTAAAACCTTTGGTTTAATTTCAGTTTCCATTGCAGCAAGTGTAGGATTGAATTCATCATCATCATTGCTATCTTCATTTTTATCTGTTTCACCTGAATTTCTTTGTTTAGCACTAGGACCTGTATTTTCATCCTCCATATAATTTGTATCAATATCAATAATTTCTCTTACTAGAATTTCATCTTTTTGAAGTTTTTCATCCCACTCAACAAATTGCTGTGCTGTAATTGGGCTTTGTGCTAATGCAATAAGCATTACATCTTTTCCAGCTTCTATTCTTTTAGCAATTGCAATTTCACCTTCACGAGATAAAAGTTCTACTCCACCCATCTCCCTTAAATACATTCTTATAGGATCATCACTCTTTTCAATAGTTTTGCCTTCTTCTTTAGAAGAGTTTTCTTTTTTTCTTAAAACTTTAAAATCTGATTTTTTTTCTACTAGAGAAACGCTCTCATCAAGAATGTGCATGAAAGCCTGTTCTAAATTCTCATTAGAAAGATTTCTTTTACCTAAAGATTTGTTTAACTCATCAAAAGTTATAAATCCTCTATGGGTTCCTCTACCCATAAGTCTAGCAAATGATTTTGTAATTATTCTTTCCACAATCGTATATATTTGAGAAGTCTTATATAAGCGCAATTTTAGAAAAATCCATGTATTTTTTGTTGGATTTAATTGATATTTTTTTGCTTTTTAAGCTCTCTTAATTCATTGAAAGTACTTTCGCTTAAATCCTTTGAAAATTTCGATTCTAGCTCTTCAATTCTAAACTCTAAATCGTAATTTTTGAGATCTCTTGAAACCTCATCTAATAATTCAAACATCTTTTCTTGATTATTTTGATTACTATTTAAAATATGCTTGATGGAAGCAAACTTGAAAATTTTTTCTATTAATTGTGGATCAATAGGAATTTGCTCAAGCATAAGTTTCTCTCCACTTTTTAACTTTGATAAAAGAGTTTCATAGATCAATTTATTTTCATCACTGAACAATCTAATATTTTCAATTAAGTGAATATTTTCTTGAAAAATATCTAAGTTATTTAATATCAGATAAAGTAATGAAAACTCTTTAAGCTCTACCCCGCTTAATGATTTACTTTCATTG
Organism: Candidatus Pelagibacter sp. PS_41; assembly: GCF_059417725.1. Lineage (NCBI taxonomy): Bacteria > Pseudomonadati > Pseudomonadota > Alphaproteobacteria > Candidatus Pelagibacterales > Candidatus Pelagibacteraceae > Candidatus Pelagibacter > Candidatus Pelagibacter sp. PS_41. The sequence continues at coordinate 889,102 of NZ_CM182062.1, forward strand.
AAGTATTTTTGTGTAGATTGTAAAGATTTAATCTTTTTTGTATAAAATTGTTTTTTACCTATATTGCTATGCGGTGTTAAAGATGAGATTTTTTCTAAAAAAAACTCAAGCACATATTTTTTAATAAAATCATCTTTAATGGTTCGTGCAATAGATCTTAATTTTTTTTCAAAAATTGCCATTGATGAAGGATTATTGTCAGTTTGTTGTTTGTAGTGATTAAATATGAATTGATGAATAGAAATTTTTGCTTGTTTGGTAAAATCTATAAAATTAGCTTTACCATTTTTGTTTGCATAACTATCTGGGTCTTCACCATCTGGTAAAAAAAGAAATGAGATTTGTTTTTCAGGCTGTAATTCTTTTATTGAATTTTCAGCCGCTCTAAGTGCTGCTTTATATCCACTTTCATCTCCATCAAAACAAATAATTATGTCATCAAAAAATTGATTTAAAATTAAAATTTGTCTGTCAGTTAATGAGGTTCCAAGGTTTGCAACAACATTTTCTATTCCATTTTTACTTAAGCCAACAACATCCATGTAACCTTCAACAAGATACACATGATCAATTTTATTAGATAATTTTCGAGCTAAATCTAAATTATATAAGTTAGAACCTTTTTTAAAAAAGGGAGTCTCTGGGGAATTTATATATTTTGCACCGTAACTATTTTCATTAATAGTTCTTCCACCCAATCCAATAGGCTGACCAGAAATATTATTTATTGGAAATATTATTCTATCTCTAAATCTTTCTACATATGTATTTTTTTTTTCATCCAAATAAAAAAGACCACTTTCAACTAAAACTTTTTCACTAAATTGATCTTTTAATTTTTCATAAAAATTAGAATTTCTTTCAACAAATCCGATTTTAAAATTTTTTACCTCATCTTTACTAAGGTTTCTTTTTTTTAAATAGTCTCTTGCAATAGTTAAACTTTCATTTTTTAAAATTTCATCATGATAAAATTCGACATATTGGTTATAAATTGAAGAATACTCTTGCCAATTTTTCTCTCTTTCTTCATCTTGTTTTGAAAATGTGTATGGTCTCATCCCAGCAAGATTAGCTAGAGATTTTACAGCTTCACCAAATTTTAAATTTTGAGTTTTCATTACAAAATCAAAAATATTTCCGTGTTCTGATGTTGCAAAACAATGATAGAATTCTTTTTCATCATTGACCGTAAAAGATGGTGTTTTTTCTGTCTTAAATGGCGATAGGCCAACAAATTCTTTGCCTCTTTTTTTTAAGCTAACTGATTTTGAGACAACTGTTGAAACTTTTAAACGAGTTTTAATTTCGTCTAAGTATTCTTTGGGATATTTCATTATTTATTTAATAGTTCTTTAAGCAATGGTCCAGCTTTAGCAAAGTCTAAGTTGTCAGGATAAGACTTTTTAAGCTCACCCATCACTTTGCCCATATCTTTAATCGATGCTGCTCCTAATTTGCCTATTGTATCAACACATATTTTTTTAGTTTCTTCATCATTTAATTGCTTAGGCAAAAAACTAGACAATAGTTCAAATTCATTTTGCTCCACTTCTAATAAATCTTTTCTATCGTTCTTTTTATAGATCTCTATTGATTCGGTTCTTTGTTTGATCATTTTCTTCAAAAGTTTCTTGATGTCCTCATCGTCTGTTTCTTTTTTGTCAGGTCCAGATCGATTAACAATATCAAGATCTTTTATTGAAGATAAAATTAACCTATAGGTTGATATTTCTGACTTATTTTTTGCTTTTAAAGAATTTTTATAGTTAGTTTCGATTTTTTCTTTCAATGTCATAATATTTTTTAATCTACTGCAAAGTAAAAATTCTTCAAAAGAAAAATTGTTTTTTTATAATTTTATAATACATCTCTGTTGCGGTAATTAAGGTTTTATTGTATTAACCTTTAACTCATGAGTTGTAATTGATCAAAAAAGCGAAAAAATCTAGCTCAAAAAAAATCTCTCAGATTCCCACAGGCATTTTAGTTCTTGAAAATAAAACAATCTTTAAAGGTATTGGTATTGGATATCAGGGAGCTGCGACTGGCGAAGTTTGTTTCAACACTTCCTTAACAGGATATCAAGAAATTATCTCAGATCCATCTTATGCCGGACAAATCATTAATTTTACGTTCCCTCACATTGGTAATGTTGGAACTAATAAAGAGGATTTAGAGTCTGACCAGGTTTGGACTAAAGGTGTAATTTTTAACTCTGAAATAACAAGTCCTTCTAATTACAGATCTTTCGTTAACTTGGACATGTGGTTAAAAAAAAATAAAATTGTAGGGATCACTGGACTTGATACTAGAAGTTTAACTAATTTTATTAGAGATAAAGGTGCTCCAAAAGGAACAATATCTTTTTCTAAAAATAGTAATTTTAATATAAGTAAATTAACTAACATTACTAACAAATGGAGTGGATTAAATAATTTAGATCTAGCAGAACAGGTTACTACTAAAAAAAGTTATATTTGGTCAGGGTTTAAGACTTGGAAAAAAGAAACTGGTTATTTAAAAAATAAGAAAAATTCATTACATGTTGTTGCTATTGATTATGGAATAAAAAAAAATATCTTAAGATATTTTTCAGATCTAAACTGTAAAGTAACTGTTGTTTCTTGCAAAACTACTGCAAAAGATATTTTAAAGCTAAAACCAAATGGTATCTTTTTATCTAATGGTCCAGGAGATCCTGCGGCAACTGGAAAGTATGCTATCGAAATTATAAAAGAATTAATCAATAAAAATTTACCTATTTTTGGTATTTGTCTAGGTCATCAAATTCTTGCACTAACGCTTGGTGCAAAAACTAAAAAAATGAAATTAGGTCATAGAGGAGCTAACCATCCTGTAAAAAATCTTCTTAAAGATAATGTGGAAATTACAAGTCAAAACCATGGTTTTGAAATTGTAAGAGCAACGCTTCCTAAAAATATTGAAGTCACTCATAAATCTTTATTTGATAATTGTATTGAGGGAATTAGATTAAAAAATAAACCAGTTTTCTCTGTTCAGTATCATCCTGAATCAAATCCAGGGCCACAAGATAGTGTTTATTTATTCAAAGAATTTTTTAATAACATGAAAAAAAATGCCAAAAAGAAAAGATCTTAAAACTATATTAGTTGTTGGTGCTGGACCAATAATCATAGGTCAAGCTTGTGAGTTTGATTACTCCGGTACGCAAGCTTGTAAAGCACTTAAAGATGAGGGTTATAAAGTTATCTTAATTAATTCTAACCCAGCAACTATCATGACAGACCCAGGTGTGGCTGATAAAACTTATATTGAGCCGATAACTTTAGGGGTGCTTGAAAAAATTCTTAAAAAAGAAAAACCAGATGCAATTTTACCAACCATGGGTGGTCAAACAGCTCTGAACTTAGCAATGGCCGCTGAGAAAAAAGGTCTTTTAAAGAAATATAAAATCGAACTTATTGGTGCAAATTCTAAAGCAATATCCAATGCTGAGGATAGAAAAAAGTTTAGAAAAAATATGTTGGATATAGGTCTAGACCTTCCAAAATCTAAAGTTGTAAATCATGTTAACGACGCTGCAAAGGTTTTAAAACAAATTGGGCTACCTGCAATAATTAGACCAGCTTTTACTCTAGGAGGACTGGGTGGAGGAATTGCAAAAACAGAAAAAGAATATTTTATAATAGTTAAAGATGGTTTGCATGAGTCCCCTGTTAGTCAAATTTTAATAGAAGAGTGCCTTGAAGGTTGGAAAGAGTTTGAAATGGAAGTTGTCAGAGATAAAAAAGACAACTGTATTATTATTTGTTCTATTGAAAACATTGATCCAATGGGAATTCACACAGGAGACTCAATTACAGTTGCGCCTGCACTAACCCTTACTGATAAAGAATATCAAGTGATGAGAAATGCTTCTATTGCTTGTCTTAGAAAAATTGGAGTAGAAACAGGTGGATCGAACGTACAATTTGCAATCAATCCTAAAGATGGCAGGATGGTTATCATAGAAATGAATCCAAGAGTTTCAAGATCTTCAGCCCTTGCTTCTAAGGCAACTGGATTTCCAATAGCAAAAGTTGCTGCCAAACTGGCTATCGGTTACACGCTTGATGAATTGAAAAATGAAATTACCAAAATAACCCCTGCCTCATTTGAGCCAAGTATTGACTATGTTGTAACAAAAATTCCACGATTTACATTTGAAAAATTCTCAACATCTGAGGCAATTCTTGGGACATCAATGAAATCTGTTGGTGAAGCGATGGCAATTGGTAGAAACTTTAAAGAGTCTTTACAAAAAGCTTTAGTTTCTCTTGAAATTGGCTTTTCAGGTCTTGATCGTATTTTTCCATTAAACAAAAAACAAATTGAAAAAGAATTAAGAAAAAATATTCCAAACAGAATACTGTTAGCTGCAGAAGCATTTAGAAAAAAAATAAATATCAAAAGAATTCATCAACTTTGTAAAATAGATCCTTGGTTTTTAGAACAGATAAAAGAAATTGTTGATGAGGAAAACCAAATTCAAAGAAAAGGTCTACCTAAAGATTACAATGAATTTAATAGAATTAAGTCCATAGGTTTTTCAGATAAAAAATTATCTGAAATCACTAAAATTCCTGAAGACCTTGTTAGAAAAAAAAGAACTGCTTTAAAAGTATTACCAGTTTACAAAAAAGTAGATACCTGTGCTGCTGAATTTAAATCGTTCACTCCTTATATGTATTCTACATACCAAAGAAACTATGCTTTAAATTCAGAGTGTGAGGCAGACCCCTCTTCTAGAAAAAAAATAATAATTTTAGGTGGCGGACCAAATCGTATAGGTCAAGGTATTGAATTTGACTATTGTTGTTGTCAGGCAAGTTATGCACTTAAAGAAAGTGGCTTTGAAACTATAATGATTAACTGTAATCCAGAAACAGTTTCAACGGATTACGATACTAGTGACAGACTATATTTTGAACCTCTAAAAGAGGAGTATGTTTTTAATATTATTAAAAAAGAACAACAAAAGGGAAACCTTGTAGGAATCATTGCTCAGTTTGGTGGACAAACTCCTATAAGACTTGCTAAATTTTTACATGATAACAAGCTTCCAATTTTAGGTACACAATATACATCCATAGATCTTGCTGAAGATAGAGATAGATTTAGTAAATTACTTGATAAGTTAAGATTAAAACAAGCAGAAAGTGGTATCGCTCAAAATTACAAACAAGCTATTCAAATTGCTGAAAAAATTGGACTGCCTTTAATGGTAAGGCCATCCTATGTATTAGGTGGTAGAGCAATGGAGATTGTCTACGAAAAAAGTCAGCTTAAAAATTTTGTAGAAGAAGCTTTTAAGGCTGCAGAAGAAAATCCAATACTGATAGATAAGTTTATAAGTCACGCAATGGAAGTGGATGTAGATGCCATATCAGATGGAAAAGAAGTTTATGTGGCAGGAATTATGCAGCACATTGAAGAAGCCGGAATTCACTCAGGGGACTCTGCTTGTTGCCTTCCCCCTGTATCAATTAAACCTAAGCTAATCGCTGAAATAGAAATTCAAACTAAAAAATTAGCCATAGCATTAAAAGTAAAAGGTTTCATGAATATTCAATTTGCTATTAAAAATGATGAAATTTATGTAATTGAAGTTAATCCGAGAGCTAGTCGAACTGTTCCCTTTGTCTCTAAAGCTAAAGGATTGCCACTTGCAAAAATTGCCTCAAGGGTGATGGCTGGAGAAAAGTTATCTAAGTTTAATTTAAAGAGTAAAAATAAAAATTTATTTGCTGTCAAAGAAGCAGTTTTCCCTTTCAATAAATTTCCAAACAGTGATGTTTTATTAGGCCCTGAAATGAAATCTACGGGAGAAGTGATGGGGTTTGATAAAGATTTTGGAATGGCTTATGCAAAAAGCCAAATCGCTGCATCAAATTCACTACCCACAAGAGGCTTAGCGTTTATTTCTTTAAAAGATGGTCATAAGGATGAAGGAGTTGATTTAGCAAAACAACTCTTAAAGTTAAATTTTACTTTATGTGGAACTGGTGGCACCGCAGAGTACATTCGTAAGCATGGAATGAAATGTAAAACCATCAATAAAGTTAGTGGGGGATCACCACACATTGTTGATGTGTTAAATTCTGGAAAAATTGCATTAGTGATTAATACAGGGGGCGGAAATAGTGAACACCGTCTTCATGATGCAATGGCTTTAAGAAGAGCGACCCTGGTTAATAAAGTTCCTTATTGTACAAACATGTCTACTGCTCAAGCTTGCTTAATGGGAATTAGATCTTTAAAGACAAAAGAGATTACAGTTACAGCACTTCAAGATATTTAACATGAAGACAGTCCAGTATTTGCAATACTAAAAATCATATCTTCGTAACTCATATCAAGGTTTAAAACACACGATCTATAGAAATAACCTGTTCGTAGACCTGGCATTAAATTTGCTTCTATAAAATGAGGAATGCCAAAGTGATCCATCTTAATATCTATTCTCCCTAAAGATTTTCCACCTAGTGCTTTAAAAGAATCTTTTGCTAGTTTTGAAAGTTTATCAAAAATACCAACACTATATTCTTTGCCTGCTAAATAAGTTTCAACCAATGAAGGTGAGTTTTGTTTTATTTTAATGTCTAATACTTTTGCTAATTCTATGCAAAAATTAGACTAAGCTACTTTCCAATCAGTTGGGAAAGTTACATAGTTAACCTGAAGGCATCTTCTTTCTTTAACTATTTTTTTCTTCTCCATGCCATGCCAAGTATTAGGTCCACTTGAAAAGAGATAGCCATAATTATTTTTATACGGAACTGTTTTAACTTTCTCTAATTTTTCATTATAAAAATCAGTACCAAGGTCTTCAGATTCGTTGGCATTATTAACAAAAATTAAGCCTGACAATAGTTTTTCTTTGATATCACAGTGAGGTTTTAACCAGAACCCTTCCCTATCACAAATAACCTCAACTCTAACGTATGAATTAGACAAATCTTTATTGATCATTTTCGAAATAGCTTCATGAGTTTCTTTTGATTGAAGCTCGTTAATAAATTTAACTAAATTTGGAAATTGTTTTTCATTTTCTTTTGTAACAAAACATCTAAATTTAATAGCTTGGCCACCAGATGCGTTACCTTCTCTAAATTCAGCAGCACCTCCATCTATTGCTCGTGTGCCATCATAATTTAAATCATGTTCCCTAACATCAGGTATATCTGCAGTTATAATTTCTTGAATTGCTCCATCGGTTAATACATTGGTATATTCCCAGTGTGTAAAGGGTGTGTCATGTTTTTTTGCGTTATTTTGAATTGAATTTAAAAATGACATTATTGTTTAATTTTATGATTTATTATTTTTGCTACTCTATTCGTTTCATCAAGCTTTTGATAGTTCCAATTTTCTAAATCTTCTCCTAAATTTCTAGTTATATTCAACTCTTTAAATAAATTTCTAAATTTTTGAAAACGATTGTCATTTTTCTTAGGCTCAATATTTGCAATATAAATTGGCTTTCCTGTTAGTGCTGCTTCTGAAATCATTGAACTAGAATCGCATGTTACAACAATATATTTGGAAATTGCTAATGCTGATAAATAAGCTTTTTTGTCCACATCATCAATAACAGTATGATTTTCTCCAAAAAATTCTTTGGCATAATTAATAATATTTTTTGGTGTCCTCATCGATGGAATAACTACTAACTGAAAATTATTATTTTCTACTAAGGTTTTTAAATTAGTAAAAATTTTTTCAACATTTTCAGTCGAATAGTCATAATATTTAGTTGGGCCACCAATAATTAGGGTTATAATTTCTCTTTGATCTTTTTTAATAAATGAATCAAGATAGTTTTGATTTGTTAGAATTTCTTCTTTTGTTAAATAGTGTATTGCTCCTTTTGTATTAATTACATTTTCTCCAGTAATTCCGTCATGCTCAGGCGCTACAATGAAATCAAAGTTTTTAAAATTTACTTTTGGATTTTGAATATGAATATTAATAACTTTTTTATTAGAATTCTTTTTTAAGTGAATGGATGGGATTACACTTTTTCTACCACATGAAATAATTACATCAAAGTCAGATGATATTATTTTTTTATAAACATTGCTTGAAACTGGTGTTAGCTTCGGTGGAAATAATTTCCAAAAACTATTAAGTTCAATCTTCTCGTGTATAAAATCTAGATCAAGAGCTTTGGCTAAGCCTTCAACTTGACTAATCATGCCATGCATACCCTCTGTCAATAATAACCCTTTTAATTTTATCATTTATCCTTATATAACTTCTGCATGAGTGAAAATCCAACTAAACACACAAAAGTGTTAATAATAGGTTCAGGTCCCGCAGGTTATACAGCGGCTGTTTACGCTGCAAGAGCAATGCTAAATCCTATTCTAGTTTACGGATCTCAGCCTGGTGGACAATTAACAACAACAACAGATGTAGAAAATTACCCTGGATTTTCTGATGTAATTCAAGGTCCATGGTTAATGGATCAAATGAGAGATCAGGCAAAAGCAGTTGGAACTGATCTAATTGAAGATCATATTTCATCTGTAAATTTAAAATCAAAACCATTTGAGGCTATTGGTGATAGTGGACAAAAATATACAGCAGATAGCATCATAATTTCTACAGGTGCTCAAGCAAGATGGTTAAATTTAGAGTCTGAACAAGCCTATAGAGGATTTGGAGTTTCAGCTTGTGCAACATGTGATGGTTTTTTCTTTAAAGAAAAAGTTGTAGCAGTTGTTGGCGGTGGAAATGCAGCTGTGGAAGAAGCAATGTTTCTTACAAAGTTTGCATCAAAGGTAAAATTAATTCACAGACGAGATACTTTAAGAGCAGAAAAATTACTTCAAAAAAAATTAATGGAAAATAAAAAAATTGAAATAATTTGGGATAGTGCCGTTGAAGAAGTTATTGGGGATAGTGAACCTAAGAATGTTAAAGCTATTAAGATTAAAAATTTAAAAACTAATAAAATTGAAGAAATGAAAATAGATGGCTTGTTTATTGCAATTGGTCATGATCCAGCAACGGCTCTTTTTAAGGAACAATTAGAGATGGATAAAGAAGGATATTTGATTACCAAGCCAGATTCTACAGAAACTAATGTCCCTGGGGTTTATGCTGCAGGAGATGTTAAAGACAAAACTTTTAGACAAGCTGTAACTGCTGCTGGTATGGGTTGTATGGCAGCATTAGAAGCTGAAAAATTTTTATCTCACTAAATATTATTTAAGTTCTAATTTAAGCTTTTACAAAAAGTAGATATTTTTTCTAAAGCCTTTTTAAGATTTTCCATTGAAGTTGCATAAGATATTCTAAAAAAACCTTCTAAACCAAATGCAGAACCTTGAACAACTGCAACTCCACTATTTTCTAATAAAGACTGAACAAAATCTGTATCCGTTTTAAGTTCTTTACCGCTTGTATCTTTTTTCCCCATTAACTCTTTGCAACTTGGAAAAACATAAAATGCTCCATCTGGATTTAAACATTCAATCCCATCAATTTCATTCAATGCTTTAACAACAAAATTTCTTCTTTCTTGAAATGAAGTTGCTCTCTCTTTAATAAAATCTTGAGTTCCATTTAATGCTTCAACAGCTGCAGCTTGACTAATTGAAGATGGATTTGTTGTTGATTGTGATTGTATTTTAGCAATTGCTTTAATGATATCTTTTGGTCCAGCTGCATATCCTATTCTCCAGCCAGTCATTGAGTAAGCTTTACTTACACCATTCATCGTTAGAACTCTTTCTTTCAAGCTATCAATTTGTGCAATAGTAAAAAATTTAAACCCTTCGTACGTTACATGCTCATAAATATCATCACTTAAAATATGGACGTGAGGATGTTTTGCTAAAACATCTGCAATTTCTTTAATATCACTTTCAGTATAACAAGCACCCGTTGGGTTTGATGGTGAATTTAATATGATCCACTTTGTTTTTGGAGTGATATGTTTTTCTAATTCAGCTGGATTAATTTTAAATCCTTGTTTTTCATTGCACTCCAAAATAATTGGAGTTCCACCAGCTAATAAAACCATATCAGGATAAGAAACCCAATATGGCGCAGGAACTATAACCTCGTCCCCTTCATTTAGGGTTGCCATCATAGCATTATAAATTACATGTTTTCCACCAGCACCAACTGTGATTTGATCAGTTGTGTAATCTAGATTGTTTTCTCTTTTAAATTTTTTAACAATAGCATCTTTTAAAGCTGGTGTTCCATCAACTGCTGTATATTTAGTATCACCCTCGTTAATAGCTTTTATGGCTGCTTGTTTAATATTATCAGGTGTATCAAAATCAGGTTCTCCAGCTCCAAGGCCTATAACATCTTTTCCAGCAGCTTTTAACTCTCTTGCCTTTTGAGTTACAGCAATAGTTGGTGAGGGTTTAATTTTTTTTAGACTGTTTGATATAATGCTCATTGAAATATATTTTTATTCTAATAGTTTTATAGATAATGCCAAATACATATCAAGATTTAATTACTGAAATCCAAAGTAAAAATCCAGAAATTCACCAGAAACTGGAAGGTGGACAAAAATTTAAACTTACAACAGAATTTAAACCTGCCGGTGACCAGCCGGAAGCAATAAAACAATTGGTTAAAGGAGCAAATAAAGATGAGTTAAACCAAGTCTTACTTGGTGTAACAGGTTCTGGAAAAACTTTTACAATGGCACAGGTTATTCAACAAACTAATAGACCAGCTCTTATACTGGCTCCAAACAAAACATTGGCAGCTCAACTTTATGGAGAGATGAAATCATTTTTTCCAGAAAATGCTGTTGAGTATTTTGTGTCTTATTATGATTACTATACTCCTGAAGCCTATGTTCCAAGATCTGATACCTATATTGAAAAAGAAGCATCCATTAATGAACAAATAGATCGAATGCGTCACTCAGCAACAAGATCACTTCTTGAAAGAGATGATGTGATTATTGTTTCCAGCGTTTCTTGTATTTATGGATTGGGCTCTGTTGAAGCTTATAGCAAGATGACTTTAAGTTTAAAAAGGGATTACGATTATAACAGAGAAGAATTAATAAAGACCCTGGTGCATTTACAATACAAAAGAAATGACCAAAATTTTTATAGAGGAACTTTTAGGGCAAGAGGAGAATATATTGAAATATTTCCATCTCACCTTGAGGATAGAGCTTGGAGACTTAGTTTGTTTGGTGACAAATTGGAAAAAATTGAAGAATTTGATCCTTTAACAGGAAATTTATTGAAAGAATTAGATGTTATAAAAGTTTATGCCAATAGTCACTATATCACTCCAAAACCAACCATAGAACAAGCAGTCATAAAAATAAAAAGAGAATTAGAGTCAACTTTAAAAAAATTTAAAGAACAAAATAAACTTCTAGAGGCACAACGATTAGAAGAAAGAACTAAATTTGATTTGGAAATGATCGAAGCAACTGGTTCTTGTGCTGGAATTGAAAACTACTCAAGATTTTTATCGGGTAGAAAACCTGGAGAACCACCCCCTACTCTGTTTGAATATTTTCCAGATAATACATTAATTTTTGTTGATGAGTGCCATGTAACTGTTCCACAATTAAATGGAATGTATAAGGGAGATAGATCTAGAAAAAGTAATCTTGCAGAATATGGTTTTAGACTACCCTCTTGTATGGATAATAGGCCACTTAAATTTGAAGAGTGGGATGCAATGAGAACTCAAACAGTTTTTGTATCAGCAACACCTGGTCCTTGGGAATTAGAGCAGACTAAAGGTAAGTTTGTTGAACAAATAATAAGGCCTACTGGCTTAATAGATCCACCAGTTGCAATCAAACCAGCTAAAAACCAAGTCGATGACGTAATGCATGAGTGTAAGAAAACGATCGATAAAAATTTTAGAGTATTGATTACAACTTTAACTAAAAAAATGGCTGAAGATTTAACTGAATATTTTCACGAAAATGGTATTAGGGTCAGATATCTACATTCTGATATCGATACACTTGAGAGAATAGAAATTATGAGAGATCTAAGACTAGGAGTTTTCGACGTCTTGGTTGGTATAAATCTTTTAAGAGAGGGGCTTGATATACCTGAGTGTGCATTAGTTGCAATTCTAGACGCTGATAAGGAGGGATTTCTAAGATCTGAAACTTCACTAATCCAAACTATAGGAAGAGCAGCAAGAAATTTAGATGGCAGAGTCATTCTTTATGCCGACAAGGAAACTAAAAGTATAAAAAAAGCAATTCAAGAAACTGATAGAAGAAGAACAATACAGGTCGCCTATAACAAAAAACATAATATTGATGCAGCCTCAATTAAAAAAGAAATAAATGATGTTTTGGAAAGTGTTTATGAAAAGGACTACCTAAAAGTTGGAACAGGTGACAATATTGGTGGTAACTTAAAGAAACATTTAAAACAATTAAATAAAAGAATGAAAGATGCTGCAACCAACCTTGAATTTGAAGAAGCTGCAAAAATTAGAGATGAAATAAGAAATCTTGAAGCGTCAGAATTAGAAATTGTATTAAATCCAAAAGTAAAACACTATAATCAAGAAAATAGAGTGTATCCAAAAGGTAGATCTACAATGGGTCTACCTGGTACAAGAGCTCAAAAAGGTAAAAAAAAATGGAAGCAAACAAAATAATTATCACAGGAGCTGCAACAAGAATGGGTGCTGCTATTGCAAAGAAACTCTCAGGTCCAGGGGTTGAAATGATTATTCATTACAATACTTCTAGGACAGAAGCTGAAAAATTAAAAAAAGAATTAATAAAAAATAAAACAAAAGTTTATTTAGTAAAAGGAAATCTTGCAAAAGAACAAGATCTTAAAAAAATCATAAAATTTTCTAAAGATAAATTAAAATACTTTGATTGTTTGGTAAACAATGCTTCATTATTTGAAAATGATAATTTAAAAAATTTTACCTCTAAAAGTTGGGGAAATCATATTAATGTAAATTTAAAAGCACCAGCATATCTTACAAAAGAATTTGCAAAAAATACTAGAGGGAAAAATAACAATATTATAAATATAATTGACCAAAGAGTTTTTAAACTAACTCCTTTTTTCTTTTCTTATACTTTAAGCAAAACAGGGCTTTATACTCTGACAAAAACAAGTGCTATGGAGTTAGCTCCAAATGTAAGGGTTAATGGAATAGCACCAGGTCCTACTATAAAAAACAAAAGACAAACCGATAATCATTTTAAGAAACAATATTTGGCAACCCCTTTAAAAAGACAGGTAAATGTAAAAGATATTTGTTCAGCTGTTGACTTTTTTATCAAAAACAGTTCAATTACAGGTCAAGTAATTGCAATTGATAGTGGGCAAAGTTTAAATTGGCAAACACCAGATGTAATTGGAAAAGAATGAAAAAAAATAACTTTAGAATTATTAAACTAGATAAAACAAAAAACTTATTTAATTACGAAAAAAAAATTTTAATTAAAGAGCTAACTTTAGATTTAAAGCTTGGATATTATGATTTCGAAAAAGAAAAATCACAAAAAGTAAAATTTTGCCTTGAAATTGACTATGAGGACAGAAAACCAACAAATGACAAGGATATTAAGTCAATTGTAAATTATGGTCAGGTTGTAAAATTGATTAAAAAACTTGTTAAAAATAAACATTACAATTTTTTAGAAACATTGGCTGAAGATGTATTTGATGTATTATTTAAAGATAAAAGAATTGGAAAAATCATGCTTCAAATTGAAAAACTAGAAATTATAAAAGAATGTGCCTCTGTTGGTATCCAAATTACCAAAAAAAGAAGTCATGAAAAGCTCTGAATTAGGTAAAGACGTAATCAGAAAAGAGCTCCCATTAATTCCTAAAAGCCCTGGAGTTTATAGAATGTTAAATCATAAAGATGACATTTTATATGTAGGAAAAGCAAAAAATTTACCCAATAGATTAAAGAGCTATGTATCAGAAAAAAATCATATCATTAGAACAGAGAGAATGTTGTCACAAACATTTAAATTAGAAATCACTACTACAGCAAATGAAAGTGAAGCTCTACTTTTAGAGGCTAATTTAATCAAAAAATATAAGCCTAAATTCAATATTTTACTTAAAGATGACAAATCTTTTCCTTTTATTTTTATCAGCAATAAAGATAAGTGGGCTCAAGTTACAAAACATAGGGGAAAAAAAGACAAAGAAGGTTTTTACTTTGGGCCTTTTGCTTCTGCGGGAACTGCTAATTGGACCATAAAAATGTTGCAAAAAATTTTCCAAATAAGAGTTTGTGATGATGGAACTTTCAAGAATAGGAAAAGACCTTGTATACTTTATCAAATAAAAAGATGTTCTGGTCCTTGTGTTGATTACATAAGTAGAGATGACTATAAAAAATCAGTAGATCAAGCAATTCAATTTGTGTCTGGTAAATCAAGAGACATACAGAAAAACCTATCTAAACAAATGGAGGAAGCTAGTGAGAAACTTGATTTTGAACGAGCTTCTATTTTTAGAGATAGAATAAAATCTTTAAATATAATTCAATCATCTCAAAGGATTAATGAAGCAAATCTGGTAGATGCAGATGTAATCGCAGCGTACAAAGAATCTGGTAAAACTTGTATTCAAGTATTTTTTTATAGATCAAAACAAAATTGGGGTAACCAAGCCTATTTTCCAAAACATGATTCGGATCAAGAAATTTCTGAAATAATGTCGTCTTTCTTAATGCAATTCTATGAAAATAAAAGTGTTCCAAAATTAATAATCATTAATAGTGATATCAACGATAAAAAACTAATTGAAGAAACTTTAAGTAAAAAAGAAGGAAGTACTATTTCAATTAATATAGCAAAAAAAGGATCTAAAGCTAAAGTAATTGCCATGGCTGAAAAAAATGCCAAAGAGTCACTTAGTAGAAAAATTTATGAAACAAATAACAATAAAGATTTGTTTGATGGTGTTGTTAAAAAATTTGAACTTAAAAACAATCTAAACCTTGTTGAGGTTTATGATAACAGTCATATTTCAGGTGCAAATAGTGTTGGGGCAATGATTACTTTTGGAAATGAAGGGTTTGTGAAAAAAAGGTATAGAAAGTTCGACATTAAAACAAAAGGTTCTGAACAAGATGACTTTGCTATGTTGAAAGAGGTTCTTTCAAGGAGATTTAAAAGAGCAATGTTAGAAAAGGGGAACTATTTAACTCTACCAGATTTGATATTAATTGACGGTGGTAAAGGTCAATACTCAACTGCCAAAGAAGTGCTAGACGAGTTTGGTTTACATGACCTTCCAATGATTGCTATTGCTAAAGGTAAATTAAGAAATAGTGGTGATGAAACTTTTTTCTATAATGGAAAAACATTTAAATTTGATAAAAATGATCCTACCCTATTCTTTTTACAAAGGCTTCGTGATGAGGCTCATAGATTTGCTATTACTTCTCATCGGGCTAAAAGAGCAAAAGGCATTACAAAATCACTTTTAGACCAAATTGATGGTATTGGATCTATTAGAAAAAGAGCATTATTAAACCATTTTGGTTCAGCTCGAGCAGTTGAATCAGCTAGTTTTGATGAAATAAAATCAGTAGAAGGTGTTGAGGAAAAAGTGGCAAAAAAGATATATAACTTTTTTCACGAATAATTATGCTTAAAAAAATTCCAAACATTTTAACTATCGGCAGAATAATAATTGTTCCTTTTTTTGTTCTAGCATTTTACTTACCAGGTTTTTATGGTGACTTAACTGCTTTCGCTTTATTTTTAATTGCTTCATTTACAGATTTTTTAGATGGGATGCTTGCAAGAATGTTGGGTGAAGAATCTAAATTAGGTGAATTGTTAGACCCTATTGCTGATAAAATTATTGTTGCCACAGCATTAATATTGCTTGTGATGAGTGGGACAATTAAACATTACGAAGTTATTGCTGCAATTATCATATTAACAAGAGAAATTCTGATTTCGGGTTTAAGAGAATTTTTAGCAAAAGGGAAAATCAGACTACCTGTATCTAATTTAGCAAAATTAAAAACTTTTTTACAGATGGTTGCTATAGCACTTTTATTAACTGGTGAAACTGGAAATAAAATTTTGAACTTCCAAGACTATAATGCACAAACTATTGGAATAATCTTGCTTTGGCTTTCTGCTTTTTTGACTTTATATACTGGTTATGAGTATTTAAGAAAAGGTATTGATCATGCAATGTCTGAAGACAGTAAAAATTAATTTAATTGCTTCTTACTAAAGCTTGATAGCTTTCATTTAAATCAATTATAGTTTCACAGACTTTAAATTCATTATCAGCTATACAAGATACAGGCGTAACCTCTGCTGCTGTTCCAGTTAAAAAACAACCAACAAAATCTTTGAGCTCTTCAGGTTTAATCTTTCTCTCATGGATCTTAATCCCTTTTGATTTTGCAATATCAATAACTGTTCTTCTTGTAATTCCATCTAAAAAGGAATCTGGGATTGGAGTATGCAATTCATTGTTCTTATCTTTAAAAAATATATTTGCTCCAGTAGCTTCTGCTACATTGCCTGCATGATCTAACATTAGAGAATCAGTGTATCCTTGTTGCTCCGCCTCATGCTTGGATAAAGTACAAATCATATACAATCCTGAGGCTTTAGTATCCCAAGGTATTGTATTTGGAGCTGGTCTTCTCCAGTTTGAAATATTTAACCTAATTCCATTTATTTTTAATTTAGGATCAAAATAAGAGCCCCATTCCCAAGTAGCTATTGCAACATGTATTTTTGTTTGTTGAGCAGAAATTGCCATCATCTCACTACCTCTCCAAATCATTGGTCTTACATACCCATTTTCAATTTTTTGTACTGAAATGATTTCATTAGATGCTTGGTTTATATCTTTTTCAGAGTATGGAATTGTAATTCCCATTCGTTTTGCTGAATAAAAAAGTCTTGAAGTGTGTTCCTCTAATTTAAAAATCTTACTATCATATACTCTTTCACCTTCAAAAACGCAGCTGGCATAATGAAGACCATGATTTAGTATATGAATTTTAGCATCAGCCCAATCAACAAGCTCATTATTATACCAAATTTTACCAGATCTTTTGTCGTAGGGTATCATGTGTGAAATTTTTTTTAATTATTTTTCAAAATTATCTTTGTATCTATAATATGTCAATATAACTTACCAATAATGAAAGAACTTTTATATTTAAAAGATGATCAACTTAAAGAGTTAATAGAGAAGTTGTTTACAAGCTATAGAGAAATCTTTGCAGACTCCAAAAAAACCTTGGATAAGTACTCAATTGGGATAGCACATCATAAGGTTTTACACATTCTTTCTATGTATCGAGGTATTACAATTTCAGAACTACTAAAAAAACTTAACATTACTAAACAAAGTTTAAATCGTGTTTTAAAAGATTTGATCAAACTAGAAGTTGTTTTTTTTGAAAAAGATCAGCAGGATACAAGGGTAAAACATATTTTTTTAAATGATAAAGGAGAAAAAATTTTTAATGACATATTCTCCACTCAAAAAAAGCGAATTTATAATGCTCTTCTAAACTCAAGTTCAGAGCAAGTTATTAATTTTGATAATGTACTAAAAAAAATAATTAATGAATGATTTTATAGCCCATATCTTAGTAGTTGATGATGATGATGGAATAAGATCATTAATAAAAAAATTTTTAAATGAAAATAATTTTTTAGTTACGACTGCTAATAGTGCTGAAAATGCTAAAGAAAAAATATTAATAGTAAAATTTGATTTGATCATTCTTGATGTGATGATGCCTGGAAAAAGTGGTTTAGATTTTATAATGGAAAATAAATCAAATATTGATACACCAATCATTCTTTTAACTGCCAAAGGAGAAACCGAGGATAGAGTTAGTGGATTAGAAATAGGTGCAGATGATTATTTGCCAAAACCTTTTGAGCCTAAAGAACTAGTATTAAGAATAAAGAATATACTAAATAAAACAAAGAAAAATGATTTAAAGAGAATTATAACTTTTGATAATATAAAAATAGATTTAAATAAATTGCTAATCATTAAAAATGATAGTGAATTTAAAATTAACAATACTGAAAAAATTATTTTAGAAAAAATGATTAATAACCCTGGAAAAACTTTTTCAAGAGAAAGTATTGGTAAATTAATTGATTTAGACAAAGAGAGATCAATTGATGTTATAATTACAAGACTAAGAAAGAAAATTGAACTTGATCCAAAAAATCCAAAATATTTGCAAACTTTAAGAGGTGCTGGCTATGTCTTATGGATTGAGTAGCTTTATTAAAAATTTATTACCTCGTAGACTATTTTACCGTGCATTACTAATTGTTGCAGTACCAATAATAGTTTTGCAATTGGTTATCACCATTGTTTTCTTTGATAGTCTGTGGATTAAAACAAATAAAGGAATGACACGAGCACTTGTAGGTGAAATGAAAACTTTCATCGTAGCCTATGACAATGGTAAATATAATAATAATGATTTGTCAGGTCTTTTTTCAATTTACCTAGATCTTAACGTTGAGTTTAAAACAGATGATTCATTTGAATTACCTCAAAAACAAAGGTGGTTTAGTCCTATAGATCGAACATTAAGAAGAGAATTAAAATCAAATATTGGAACTAATAATTATTGGTTTGATACAACGACATATAAAGAGCTCATTCATATAAATATTAAACATAATGATGGTTATTTTGAATTTTTTATTCCAAAGGACAGGGTAACCAGCACATCCGCCAGATTGTTTGGATTATGGATAACCCTTCCAGCATTGCTGATGATAAGTATAGCTATAATATTTCTAAAAAATCAAACTCGCCCTATTGTAAATCTTGCAAAAGCTGCTGAGAAATTTGGAAGAGGTGAAAAAGTTGATGAGTATAGACCTTCTGGTGCAATGGAAATCAGACAGGCAGGTCTAGAGTTTGATAAAATGCGAAAAAGAATCATGAGACACCTTAATCAAAGATCTGAAATGTTATCTGGAATAAGTCATGACTTGAGAACACCATTAACAAGATTAAAATTACAACTCTCCTTTATTGAAGATAAAGATCTATCAAAAAAAATGTCTGCAGATATTGATGAGATGGAAAAAATGTTAAACGAATATTTACAATTTACAAGTTCAACTTTTGTAGAAAAAGATGAGACTTTTGATATTTCAGAATTAATAGAAGATATAATTAAAAAATATAATAATAAAGACATATCAAATAAAATCATACCAAGAATCTACATGAGTGGTCGAAAGAATTTAATTAAGAGATCTATTAATAATCTTATTGATAATTCAATTAAATATGCCAAAAAAATTGAAATACAATTAAATAAAAAAAATAATAATATTACAATTACTTTAGATGATGATGGGATTGGTATTCCTAAAAATGAATATCAAAATGTATTTAAACCCTTCTACAAAATAGACAAGGGAAGAGCTGACTCTAAATCAAGCGTAGGTCTTGGGTTAGCCATAACATCAGATATCATTAAGTCTCATGGTGGAAATATTATACTAGAAAAATCTCACTTGAATGGCTTGAGAGTTAAGGTTTTTTTACCTTTGTAGCTTTCTTTTTTAAATTATTTTTTTCTAGTTTTTCTAATTTTTTTTCAAGATTTTCTACTCTTTTAATTAAAATATCAGTTTCCTCTTTACTAACTAGCTTCATTTTAAAAACTATTTCATCTCTCTTTGATTTTAAAACATTTATAATTTCAGAACTTAAATCTTTATAAGAAATAAGACCTTGCTCAAATAGCTTAGCTAATTTATCAATTACAAATTTAGATTTTGTCATATATTCATTTATAAAATTAATATACTTTATAAGTAGTTTTTAAAAAATGTTTATTAATAATTTTGACCCAGTCGCCTTTGAAGTTTTTTCACTAGAAATTAGGTGGTATTCTTTGGCCTATATTTTTGGAATAGTGCTTGGTTGGATTTATTGTAAAAAAAAATTAATTAAAGATCCCATTGTACTTGATCTATTTGATGACTTTATTACCTATTTAATCATTGGTATAATTTTAGGTGGAAGAATTGGTTATGCCCTATTCTACAACTTCTCATATTATATAAACAATCCATTAGAAATTCTAATGGTATGGAATGGTGGGATGTCATTTCATGGTGGTTTAATTGGAGTTATTCTATCCTGTGTAATATTTGGAAAAAAACATAAAATTAATTCATTTATCTTTTTAGATTTAGTTGCGCTATCAGCTCCTATTGGTATTTTTTTTGGTAGAATTGCAAACTTTATAAATTCTGAACTTTATGGAAGAGCTACAGATTTGCCTTGGGGTGTTCAATTTGTATTAATAGATAATATCAAAAGACATCCTTCTCAAATTTATGAAGCTTTTTTTGAAGGTATTATTCTTTTCTTTATACTAAATTATCTTTTTAAACGAAAATATATTGTAACACCTGGAAAACTTTCTGCTTTATTCTTAATTTTTTATTCTTTGTTTAGATATTCTTTAGAGTTTTTCAGAGTGCCAGACCCACAAATTGGATTTCTATTTTTAAACTCAACTTTAGGTCAAATCATAAGCCTTCTGTTTTTTGTAATTGGAGTGCTTCTATTTTATTTAAAAAAAAATGAAAATTAAAAATGGTGATAAGATTACTCTAGATGAATATATAGAGGAGTCTCTCTATAATAAAAAATTTGGATATTATGTTAAAAAAGTTCCATTTGGAAAAAGTGGTGACTTTATTACTGCACCCAATATATCTGTATTATTTTCTGAAATGCTGGCAATTTGGGTAATTTCGTTTTGGGAAAATCTAGGTTGTCCAAAAAAATTTAATTTAATAGAGCTAGGTGCTGGTAACGGTGAAATGATGAGGGTATTAAATAAAACATTTTCAAAATTTCCAAAATTTTTTAGTGCTTGTAAAATTAATATATTGGAAAGAAGTAAATTACTTAGAAAAATTCAAAAAAATATTATCAATAATAATAAAATTAGATGGCTAAATAATTTAGATCAATTGAATAATCTGCCTTGTATTTTTCTAGCAAATGAATTTTTTGATGCATTGCCAATTAAGCAATTTATTAAAAAAGAGAAAAAATGGCACGAAAGATATGTAAAATTTATAGATAATACACACAAAGAATATTTGGATATACCACTTGATATAGAGAAGTTTGAAAAAAAAATTAAATTTAAGATTTCAGATAAACAAACTTTTATTGAATATTCACCTCAAGCTGATGATTATTTAAAAAATATAACCAATAAAATTAAAAAAAATAATGGTGGGGTATTAATAATTGACTATGCTTATGTTGATAAAAAAATAAAAAATACACTTCAAGCAGTATCAAAACATAAGTACTGTGGTGTTCTCGATGAATTTGGAAATTCAGATATTACTTATAACCCAAACTTTGATTTGATCATTAAAATGCTGAAAAGATTTGGCACTTTTAATTCTTTAATGACTACACAAAAACATTTTCTAACAAAGCTTGGAATAATGGAGCGAGCTGAAATTATTTCTAAGAATATGCAATTTAGTGAAAAGGCTGATATTTATTTTAGAATTCAAAGATTAATTGATGAAAAACAAATGGGAAAATTATTTAAAGTATTGTTTATAACAAATCATAAAAATAGATTCAAACTAGGGTTTGGTAATGATTAAATCAAAAAAGCTTAGTAAGTTACAAAATTTAAATCATGCTTTTTTCAATAGAGCTGGGGGCAAATCTACTGGTATTTTTAAAAGTTTAAATTGTGGTCCTGGATCGAATGACAATAAACGAAATATCTTAAAAAATCTTAATATTGTTAAAAAAAAAATTAATACTACTGCCAAAAAAATTGTTTTACTAAAACAGGTGCATAGTAATAAATTTCATTTTATAAGTAAAAATACACAAGTTCCAAAAAAAAAACTTGAAGGTGACGCTTTAATTACAAATAGAACAAATCTTCCAATTGCAGTTCTAACTGCAGATTGTGCGCCTATTCTTATACATGATAAAAAAACAAAAATGATAGCCGCAATACATGCTGGCTGGAAAGGTGCTTACAAGGGTATCATTCAAAATGTTATTAATTTTATGATTAAAAAAGGTTGCTCTTCTAACAACATAACTGCTGTTATAGGGCCCTGCATATCTGTAAATAATTACGAGGTTAAAGAAGATTTTATCAAGAAATTTATAAAAAAAGATAAAAAGAATGTCCTTTTTTTTAAAAAAACAAAAGATAAAAACTACTTTAGTTTAGGTAAATATATTCATCATCAACTAAAAGCTCTAGATATTAAGAATATTGATGTTATCAAAAAAGATACATTTGTCTTAAAAAACAATTTTTTTAGTGCAAGACGATCTATCAGGCTTAATGAGAATGATTATGGTAGAAATATTTCAGTAATTATGATTAATTAAGTTTATCTCATGAAATTATTAACTGGAAATAGCAATAAACCTCTCAGTAAGAATATTTCAAAATATTTAAAAACAAAACTTGTTAACTCAAGTATCAAAAAATTTTCTGACGGTGAAATTTATGTTGAAATAAATGAAAATATTAGAGGTAATAGCATCTTTATCCTTCAGTCTATTTCATCACCAGCGAATGATAATTTAATGGAATTATTACTTTGTATTGATGCATTAAAAAGATCTTCAGCAAAAAATATTACTGCTGTTATTCCATATTTTGGATATGCTCGACAAGATCGTAAAGTTGTCCCTAGAACTTCTATTTCAGCAAAACTAGTTTCAAATTTAATTACTAAAGCTGGTGCCGATAGAGTAGTGACAGTAGACCTTCATGCTGGCCAAATACAGGGCTTCTTTGATATTCCTGTAGACAATTTATTTGCTACACCCATTTTTGCAAGACATGCCAAAAAAAATATTAAAAGTAAAAATATTATTTGTGTTGCTCCAGATGTTGGAGGAACCGAAAGAGCAAGAGCTCTTGGTAAAATGTTGGATGCTGATCTTGCTATTGTAGATAAAAGAAGACCTAAACCAGGACAGTCAAAGGTTATGAATGTCATTGGAAATGTTAAAGATAAAACGTGTATCATAGTTGACGATATAATTGACTCGGGTGGAACTATTGTAAATGCAGCTAAAGCTCTTAAAGATCGAGGTGCAAAAGAAGTTTTTGTTTATATTACTCACGGCGTTCTTAGTGGAGAAGCTGTAGAAAAAATTAAAAAATCAGTTATTAAAAAATTAGTAATAACTGACACAATTGATAATGGGAATAAAATTAAAAATGTTAAAAATATAGAAGTTTTGCCTATTTCAACCCTTATGGGAGAAGCAATTAAAAGAATTTCCAATTCGACCTCTGTTTCAGATTTATTTAAATAATTATCTTGAGTTATTAACAAACTTGGGCTAGAAACCTCTTTTTTATGAATTCACTTGATGCAAATACTAGAGACTCAAAATCTAAAGGGGATGTTAGATCTCTTAGGTTAGCTGGTAACATTCCAGGTATAGTCTATGGTGGTCCTGAGCAAAACCAAAAAATTACTGTATTAAAAAAGACAGTAAAATCTTTACTTGATAAAGGAAGTTTTTTATCAAACATAATAACTCTTAATTTAGACGGTAAACCTCAAAATGTTTTACCAAGAGAAATTAGTTATAATGTATTATCTGATGAGCCAACTCATATTGATTTTTTAAGAATTGTACCTGGTGTAAAAATTAGAATTGAGGTGCCTGTTGAATTTATTAACCATGAAACATCTCCAGGTTTAAAAAGAGGTGGAGTATTAAACATAGTTAGAAGAAAAATTGAATTAAAGTGTCCAAGTGAAAAAATTCCATCTGTAATTACATTGGATTTGGAGGGTGTAGATATTGGAGAAAGCTTTAAAATCTCTGCAGTTAAACTAGAAGAGGGTGTAACACCAACAATTACAGGTAGAGATTTTGTGATTGCAACTTTAGCGGCTCCTACAGTAATGAAAGAGCCTGAGAAACCAGCTGAAGAGGCTGCGGCAGAAGAAGGTGCAGCAGAAGAAGGTAAAGAAGCAGCTCCAGCAGCAGCTGATGGTGATAAAAAAGATGGCGATGACAAAAAAGCCTCTGAAGAGAAAAAATAATTAACTAATCATAGTGAAGTTTCCTAGATACGATTTAAAAAAAATATGCTTTTATTTGTAGGTTTAGGAAATCCAACACCTGATAGTGAAAACAATAGGCATAATATTGGTTTTAAGTTAATTGATGCCCTTAATCAAAAATTTGGGCTTTCTAAACAAAAACCAAAATTCAAAGGTTTGCTAACGACGGGTAATATTGAGGATAAAAAAGTTTACGCAATAAAACCTCTTACCTTTATGAATAACTCTGGAATTTGTATCAGAGAATTAATTGAATATTTTAAAATCGATGCTGAGGATGTAATTGTATTTCATGATGATCTGGACATTGAATTTGGCAAAGTAAAAGCGAAGTTTGCTGGTTCAAGTGCAGGACATAATGGAATTGAATCTATAGATAAATTCATTGGAAAAGATTATTCGAGAGTGAGAATTGGAATTGGAAGACCAAAAACTAAGGCAGATGTTTCAGATCATGTTTTGAAAGATTTTGATGAAGATGAAATGTTACAATTAGAAAAAATTACAGAAAACATCATTGACTCAATATCTATACTACTTGATAAGAAATTAGATTTATTTTCAAGCACAGTAAATAATAAATAATGAGCTTTAAGTGTGGAATTGTTGGATTGCCCAATGTTGGAAAATCTACTTTATTCAATGCACTAACGAATTCTAGCAAAGCACAAGCAGCCAACTTTCCTTTTTGTACAATTGAGCCAAATGTAGGAATTGTTCCAGTTCCTGATGAGAGACTAGATAAATTAGTTGAAATTTCAAAATCAAAAAAAAAGATTAATACCACTATAGAATTTGTGGATATTGCAGGATTAGTAGAGGGTGCATCTAAAGGTGAAGGCCTGGGAAACAAATTTTTATCACACATTAGAGAGGTTGATGCTGTAATTCATATGATCAGATGTTTTGATTCTGATGATATCCAAAATGTAAATCCCACGGTTGATCCTGTAAGAGATTTGGAGATTATTGAAACTGAAATGATGCTTGCTGATCTTGAGTCTATTCAAAAAAGATTAGAAAAGAGTAATAAAAAAAATGTAGATGAAGAGCAAATAAAAATATTAGAAATTGCATTAGATTGCATAAATAATTCTAAAGATATTCAAATTCTACGTGACCAATTTGAAAAAAAACTATTAAATCAAAGTGGTTTATTATCTTTAAAGCCTAAAATTTTTGTATGTAATGTTGATGAACCAAGTGTTCAAAATGGAAACAAATATACTGAGGCTTTTATTAGTAAATTTGGAGAAAAAAATACCTTAATAGTTTCAGCTGATATTGAAAATCAAATAAATCAGTTAGAAAATGAAGAAAAAGAAAACTATATGGAGATGATCGGTTTAAAAAAAACTGGTCTAAATATGTTAATTCAAAAGGGTTATAATATCCTAGAGTTAGATACCTATTTCACATCCGGGCCTGAGGAAACCAGAGCTTGGACTATTCAGAAAAATTGTACAGCACCAAAAGCAGCTGGTGAAATACATTCTGATTTTGAAAAAGGTTTTATTAGAGCTGAAACAATTGCTTATGAAGATTTCATAGCTAATCAAGGTTGGGTAAATTCTAAAACAAATGGAAAAATGAGACTTGAAGGAAAAGATTATATTGTCAAAGATGGTGATATATTAAACTTCAGATTCAATACGTGACCAAATTTTCTTCATACTGAAATAAACTAAAACTGTCAAAATTATTAAATATAAGATGGCTTTAAATCCCATCTTGTGTCTGCTTTCTAAGTGCGGTTCAGCTGCCCACATTAAAAATGTCGTAACATCTTTAGCCATCTGTTCTTTTGTTGCAGGAGTCCCATCTCCATATTCTATTAAATCATCAGTAATTGGCTCAGCCATTTTAATTTTATTACCATACATAAATTTATTATAGTAAACGCCATCATCAAGTTTTACATCACTTGGCGCATCTTCATAACCAAGGAGCAATGAGTAAATGTAGTCAACTCCTCCACTTCTAGCTTTGGCCAATACAGACATATCTGGTGGATAGGCACCACCGTTTGCAGCTTGTGCAGCTTTAACATTTTCGTAGGGCATAACAAACTTATCTGATAATTTTGCTGGTCTTAGAAACATTTCGCCTTCACTGTTAGGTCCATCATTCACCTCATAACTTGCGGCTATTGCTTTCACCTGTTCCTCGGTAAATTCTGGTCCGCCTGGTTCTGATAAGTTTCTAAAACTTACATATTTCATCGAATGGCACGAAGCGCATACTTCTTTGTAGACTTGATAACCTCTTTGCAATGAAGCTCTATCAAACTTACCAAAAAGACCTTTAAAGCTCCAATCTGTTTTTAAATAATCTATTTTTTCTGCCGAATTAACCTGAATTGTTCCGGTTATAATGAATATTATTAGATAAATGATTTTAAAAATATTGTTCACTAAATTAATTTAAACTTTCTTTTTTTTTAACTGCTGAGGCCATTGGAGATCCTCCTAAAACTGGCTCTGTAATACTGAGTGGTAAAGGCATAGTTTTTTCTTTAAAACCTAATATTGGAAGAACTACTAAAAAGTGAATAAAGTAATAACCAGTTGCTACTCTAGCAATTAATAAGTACAGCCCCTCAGCTGGCATTGCCCCTACGTAACCAAGTATTAGTACGTCAGCTACTAAGATCCAATAAAACTGTTTATACAAAGGTCTAAATACAGCTGATCTTATTTTAGATGTATCAAGCCAAGGTAGAGCAGCTAAAATTAAAATTGCTGATAGCATTGCAATCACACCTAATAATTTATCAGGTACAGATCTTAAAATTGCATAAAAAGGTAATAGGTACCATTCAGGTACAATGTGAGCTGGCGTTACTAATGGATTTGCTTCAATATAATTGTCAGCATGACCTAAAATATTTGGTGTATAGAACACAAAAAAAGCAAAAACGATCATAAACATTAGTAAAGCAAAACCATCTTTAATGACAATATAAGGATGGAATGGAACTGTATCCTTTGATGGTTTTTTAATATCAATACCTACCGGATTATTATTTCCAGGTACGTGTAGTGCCCAGATATGAAGAACTACTAAGCCTAAAATTAAAAATGGAATTAAATAATGTAACGTAAAAAATCTTGTTAAGGTTGGATTATCAACTGAATAACCACCCCATAGCCAGTTCACTATACCCTCGCCCACTAAAGGTATTGCGCTAAAAAGATTTGTAATTACAGTTGCACCCCAGAAACTCATTTGTCCCCATGGAAGAACATAGCCCATGAAAGCTGCTGCCATCATTAAGAGATAAATTATAATTCCCAAAATCCAAATAATTTCTCTTGGGGATTTATATGATCCATAAAATAAAGATCTAAATATATGAATATAAACTGCTAGAAAAAACATTGAAGCACCATTGGCATGGATATACCTTATTAACCAACCATAGTTAACGTCCCTCATGATATGTTCAACACTTTCAAAAGCCATGTCAGCATGAGCAATATAGTGCATAGCTAAAGTCAAACCTGTTACGATTTGCGTTATTAAACAAAAAGTTAAAATTCCACCAAATGTCCACCAGTAATTTAAATTTTTAGGAGTTGGATAATCTGTTAAATGACTGGCAAGAGATAAAAGTGGCAGTCTATCATTAAACCATTTTCCAAACTTTGATTTAGGTGTGTATTCGTGATCACTCATAATAATTCTTATCCGATTTTTATTGTATTGCTATTAACAAATTCATATTTAGGTATTTCCATGTTCGTTGGCGCTGGTCCTTTTCTAATTCTACCAGATGTATCGTAGTGCGATCCATGACAAGGACAAAACCATCCATTGTAGTCACCTTTATCATTTAAAGGCACGCATCCTAAATGTGTACAAACTCCCACCATAACTAGCCACTCTGGATTTTTAGCTCTATCCTCATCTTTTTGAGGATCCTTCAAGTCTTCCATCTTAACAGCTCTTGCTTCAGCGATTTCTTCTGAAGTTCTTCTTTTTATAAAAACTGGTTTTCCTCTCCAAAGTACTGTGATTGTTTTACCGGGCTCCATTGTACTTACATCTACTTCAGTGCTTGCTAATGCTTTAACTGATGCATCAGGATTCATTTGATCAATTAAAGGCCAAACAACTGCTCCTACACCTACCGCACCTACTGCATACGAGGCTGTAAATAAAAATTCTCTTCTTTCAGGTTTTTTGTCAGACATCTGTAATTTTTTGTATATTGTTATCTAATATATGATTTCATATAAGAAAAAAGTTTTTTTTCTACTGAAACAATGACACAGAACCAATGAATTTGAGACCTAAAATAGCCTTATATGAACCTGATATTCCCCAAAATACAGCCGCTATTATAAGAACATGTGCGTGTCTGGGTGCAGATTTAGAGATAATAGAACCTTGTGGTTTTCTGTTTAGCGATAAAAGATTTAAAAGAGTAGTAATGGATTATATGGATGAAAAAATGATAAAATTCTATCAAAGTTCTGAAGAATTTTTTAAATCAAAAAAAGATCAGCGAGTTATATTACTAACTACTAAATCTTCCGAATCTTATGCAAAATTCAAATTTGAAAATAATGATACATTATTATTTGGTAGAGAAAGTGCCGGTGTACCTAATCATGTGCATAATTCTATAAAATATAAGTTAAAAATACCAATGAAAGATAATAAAAGATCTTTAAACATAGCCTCTTCAGTTGCTATAATTCTTTCAGAAAATTTGAGACAAACTATTTTTATTAAATGATGGATAAGGAAATTAAAAAAAAAATTGCCTCTAATTGGTTCAAGTTATTACAAAATACTATTTGTAATGATATTGAAAAATTAGAAAACCACAAACTTAAATTTAAATCTAAAGTGTGGAAAAGAAATCAAATTAAAGATGAGGGTGGAGGTGAATTTAGAATTTTAAAAAATGGAAAAATTTTTGAAAAAGTTGGAGTAAATTTTTCAGAAGTTTATGGAAAATTTTCTAAAGAAATGGGTAAAAAAATACCTGGCGCCTCAAGAGACCCTAGATTTTGGGCATCTGGAATTTCTGTTGTAATGCATATGCATAATCCACATGTTCCTGCTATTCATTTTAACACAAGATTTATTTATACAACTCATGGCTGGTTTGGAGGGGGAATGGATGTAACACCCTGCATAAAAGATTCTAAAGAAAAAAAATTTCTTCATAAAGAGTTAAAAAAGATGTGCGATAGACATAATAAAAATTATTACAAAAATTATAAAAAATGGTGTGATGAATATTTTTATCTTCCTCACCGAAAAGAAACCAGAGGTATTGGTGGTATTTTTTTTGATTATAAAAAAGATAATTGGAAAAAAGATTTCAAATTTGTGACTGATCTTGGTGTTACTTTTCAAATGTTATTTAATTCAATAATTAACTCTAAATATCAAAAGAAATGGACTACAAAAGAAAAGGAGATGCAGTATATTAAAAGAGGTAGATATGTTGAATTCAATTTACTCTATGATAGAGGAACTAAGTTTGGCCTACAAACAGGTGGTAATGTCGAAGGAATTCTAATGTCATTACCTCCAATAGCAAAATGGAATTAATATGGATAAAGAACCAATAACATCTGCTGGACTTGAAAGTTTAAAAGAAGAGCTAATCTTTTTAAAAGAAAAAAAACGTCCTGAAATAGTAGCGGCAATTTCTGAAGCTAGGTCACATGGAGATTTAAAAGAAAATGCTGAATATCATGCGGCTAAAGAAGAGCAGTCTCATAATGAAGGAAGGATTGCTCAAATCAATGATATTATTGCAAGAGCAAATGTAATTGATGTTACCAAATTAAACAATGATGGAAAGGTTATTTTTGGTTCAACTGTTGACTTAGAAAACCTTGATACTGGAGAAAAAATTACCTACAAAATTGTTGGTAGAGATGAAGCAGATTTGCAAAAAAAACTTATATTTTTTCAATCCCCGATAGGCAAAGGATTAATTGGCAAAAACAAGAATGATTTGGTTGAAATTAAAACTCCAGCTGGTGTTAAAAACTTTGAAATAAAAAACGTTAAATATATTTAATTATTTACAATTTTTTGAATTTCTTTCTCTGAAATCTTAAAATTATTATTACTCCAAATTTCCTCGATAGCTTTTAATTTTTTTCCTAATTCTATCCCTTCAGGAATTTGATATTTCTCTATCAATGTATTTGCTTTAAGAGGCAATACTGGAATTTCTTTTTCCTTAAAAATTTTAATCAGTTTTATCAAATTATCATCTACTTTTTTGGATAAAAAAATTTTAAAATAAATAATATCGTTCAATGCCTCCCTTCCATTAAAATAGAGAATTTTATCTAAATTTTTTTCTGAAAAAAATGACCTATTAACTTTTTTGGAATAAAATTTATTTAAAAATAAAAGACGTTTTTGATCCTTTTTTGATAAATTGTATTTATAAATAAAATAATCGACATTATCTGTCCCATCAATAATCATTAGAGATAATAATAAAATAAAATCAACGTTAGCAATATTTTTTAGTGCAAAACTATTTAGTTTGCTGAATAATGAAATATTCTTAAGTTGTGGAAAGATAAGACTTATTATTTCAAGGCTATCTTTATCTTTTGCTAATTTTGTAAACCCTCTTGATCTTACTAATTTTTGTAACTCATCCAGTAATCTTTCAGCAGATATATTCATCATGCCTGTAAGATTTTTTTTAATTATCTTAATGACTGATGTCTCATGCTTAACTTTTGAATAATTTAAAAAAAATCTGATATATCTTAAGATCCTTAGGTAGTCTTCTTTAATTCTTGTTTCTGCATTTCCAATAAAAAGAACCCTTCCATTTTCTAAATCTTTCTTTCCATCAAATGGGTCAAAAAGACTTCCATCAATATCAGCATAAATAGAGTTTATGGTAAAATCTCTTCGTGAGGCATCTTCTTTCCAATTTTCAGAAAATTCAACTTTGGCATGTCTACCATCAGTATCAATGTCTTTTCTAAGGGATGTAATTTCAAACTTAATATCATTAATTAATGCTGTAATCGTGCCATGCTTGATACCACTTTCATAATATTTGATATTTTTTTTATCAAGCGCCTCACAAACATCTTTAGGATTTAAATTTACTGCTAAATCAATATCATCAAAGTCTTCTTTATTAATAATTTTTCTGACACATCCACCAACATATCGAATTTCACTATTTACAGAAAATGAGTGAATAGCCTTAAATAACTGCTCTACCTCAGTTTCTTTTTTTATTTTTTTGAAGCCTAAATTTATATAATTTAGATTTTGAGATCTAAAAAAAATTTTATCTAATAAGTTGTTCATATATGGCTGGGGCGCTAGGATTCGAACCTAGGATGCCGGTACCAAAAACCAGTGCCTTACCGCTTGGCTACGCCCCAATATTAATTGCATATAACACAAAAAAAAAAATTATATAGTTTTTGATTCAATACACCAATGACTATTGAATTTCCTTTTAAATTGCCCGTATGCGTTACTGCAATCCTTTTGAGAATGAAAATAGGCTACAATTGAAGAGCCCGATCCTGTCATTCTAACAAATATATTTTTTGGTAAAGTTACCATAAAAGATCTGATCTTATTTAGTTTTGGATATTTCCTTAAAGCAATCTTTTCGAGATCATTATTTAGGGCTTTTAAATATTGTGGTTGAAACATTTTTTGTTGCGGTCTTTTAAATTGAGACTTTGAAAATGAAACAACTTTTGAATAGATAAGTTTTGTAGAACAGCCAAAATACGGCTTAGCTATTAAAACATATAGTGCCTTTTTATTAACAAATCTCTTAATTTTACCATTTGATGAAAGAATGGTATTGCCTGGTTTTAAGCCCAAAACGACATCAGAGCCTATCTTAGCAGCTAAATCATTTAATTTTTTATTTTTAATCTTTAAGATTTTTTTACTTATCAAAAAATTTATTAAACTTGCAGCATTCATTGAACCACCTCCCATACCAGCTCCATGAGGTATATTTTTTCTAATTTTTATTTCAAATTTTTGATTATTTAAAAGCTTCTCTGCGTCTAATAAGTTTAGCAAAGTTGATATAGTATTAATTTTGCTAATATTTTTTGAAAATTTTCCTGTAAAAAATATTTTGTGATTATTACTTTTTATTTTTTTTAAATAGATCAAATCATGTAAGCTTATAAAGGATATCAAACTTTCAATCTTGTGAAGTTTTACAGCTCGTCCTATTACATTCAAAGCAAGATTTAATTTTGCATGAGATTTTATTTTAAATGAGGTCATAGGTTAAGATTGCTTGATTCCATAAATTAATTTCTCTTTGATGTTTTTTTTCATTTCATCTTCTGTCTCTTCAAGCTTCAAAACATATTGCCAAAAATACCTTGCTTGTATTTTTCTATTTAATTTCCAAAGAATATCTCCATAGTGATCATTAACTATTGGATCTTGAGGCATTAATTCAACAGCTCTTTTTAAAAAGTTTTCAGCCTTTTCATATTGTCCAACCAAAAAATAAGCCCATCCAATAGAATCTATTATATAAGGATCATTGCTTCTTGAAGCATAGGCATTTTCTAGCATTTCAAGAGCTGTATCTATTTTATATTCTCGCTCAAGCCACGAATACGCTAAATAATTTAGTACATAAGCATCATCTGGATTAATTTCTAGTGATTTCAAAAGATCGTTGTCTGCGTTTTTATAGTCACCAGAGCGCTCGTAACTTCCTCCCCTCCTGTAAAGGATCTCAGCATATAAATCAGAATTACTATCAATGTTTAGGAGTATTTGGTCATAATAATTTATCGCCTTTGCGTATTTTTTTGCATTTTTATTGAAATTTGCAATATCAAAAATCATTTTCTTGTTAGGATTTTTAATTCCTTTAAATTTTGAATTAATAAACTTTAAAGAAACATCTTTATCCAAATTATTTGATATAATTTGTGCTTCTTTCTTTATTTTAAACCAATAATAAAATTCATTTGTTTTATCAAAAACTTCTAATGTCTTTTTAGTATTTTCATAATCTTCATTTGTATAATAATTTTCTGCTAGAAGAGATAAGTTTAAAGTAAATTTTGGGTTTAAATAATTAGATATATTCAAATAGAAATTTGATTTTTCATAGTCCCCTTGAGATGAATATAAATTAGCAACTAGAAAAAAAAATTCACCCATAATATCACTGGAATTAGTACATGAAAAAATATCTAAAAAATTTTTAAATTTTGTATCCTCTATCCATTTTTTTCCTTGGGAAATTAAAAGAGAAGAATTTAGATAATCAAAGTCATCTGTGATTTGCTTTGCCTCATCATATTTTTCACTTTCTATCAAATAGTTCACAAAAAAAAATGCATACCTTGAATAATCTGCATCATTTTGAGAATTAATTAACCTTTTAAAGTAAGTTTTTGTAGTTTGATCACCTAAATAACACCTTTGGAAAACTTCATTGATATAAGAAAAATTGCCAAATTTTTTTTTTGATTTGGGAATTTTTTTCTCATTAAAGACATAAAGATATTCTTTAAAAATTTCTGCAATAATTAGGGAAAATCTATCATTATTAATAAGCTCGTACGATCTATTAATATATTGCTCACTACTTTTATAGTCCCCCTTTTTTAAACTATCTATTGCTAATAATAAATTAGCTTGAAAAAAATTAGAATTATCTTTTGTAGAGTTTTGTTTAATTTGATTGATTGCCTTTTTTACTTTGCCATTTAAAACTAATGCAAATGTGTATTTCTCTAAGTAAATTTCATGCTGTTTAATTAAAAATTTTGATGAATTAAAAAATTTCAGTGCCTGAGAATTATCTGAATTTTCATATGCAACAATTCCAGAAAAATAATTAGATAAAAAACGTGAATTAAAGTCGTTTAAAGTATTGTTTTTTGAGTATAATGGGCTTTGATAAATTAATAATATTAAAATAAATTTAAGAAATTTTACTAACATTCTACTATTGTATGTCTAAAAAAGTAATAAATCAAAATTCGAATTTTAAAGCTAAATTCTTAGACTCAATTGGATCAGACTTTGTTTTTAATGAAAAGCCTATTAATCGATTAAAAGATACTAACTTAAATTTAAAAGAGGCAAATAAAATCGATAAAATAACTCAATTAACTGAACTAAAAAAACAAATAAACTCAATTAGTGATTGTAGTCTAAAAAATAATTCAAAGAATATTGTTTTGGGTGATGGAAATATTAATAGTTCAATTATGTTAATTGGTGAAGCTCCCGGAATAGAAGAGGATAAAACTGGTTTGACTTTTAGGGGTGAGGTCGGAAATCTTTTAGAAAAAATGTTACTCGCAATTAATATCAAAAAGCAAAATATTTATACATCTTATGCTGTTAATTTTAGACCTCCTGAAGACCGAAAACCAACTTCAGCTGAAATAAAAAGATATTCACAATTTCTACAAACACATATTTCAATAATTGACCCAAAAATAATTATTCTCATGGGTAGTACTGCTATGGAGTCTTTAACAGGCCTGAATAGTAAAATATCCTATGAAAGAGGAAAATGGAAAGAGATAATTGTTAAAAATACTAGCTATAATGTTATTATAACTTTTAATCCTTCATATCTTTTGCGTACACCAGAAAATAAAAAATATTCTTGGGAAGACTTAAAAAGGATTAAAAAAAAAATTATAGATCTAAAGATTAATATTTAATGAAAATTGTAGCTGGTGTTGATGAAGTTGGCAGAGGAAGCTTGATTGGTCCAGTTTATGCAGCTGCTGTAATATTAAATAACTCAATTAACCAAAAACTACTTAAAGACTCTAAGAGTTTAACAAAAGAAAAAAGAAACGAGCTTTATAAATATATTAGACAAAATTCAGTATGGGCAATTGGCCAAGCATCTACTAGGGAGATAGAAAAAATTAATATATTGCACGCTAGTCTACTAGCTATGAAAAGAGCAATTCTTAAATTAAAAAAAAAACCTTCTTTAGTGCTAATAGATGGAAATAAACTGCCCACAATCAAAAATTATAATTTAAAATATATAATTAAAGGTGATCAAAAAATTTCAAGTATTTCAGCAGCATCAATTATTGCTAAAGTTAGCAGGGATAAATTTATAACTAAACTTTCTGAGGAATTTAGTCAGTATGGTTGGGACACAAATTCTGGTTATGGTACAAAAGAACACCTAAAAGCAATTAAGAAATTTGGCATTACTAAATATCATCGAAAAACTTTCTCACCTATTTGTGATCTTTTATAATTTTCACGTGTAACAGCACAACATCTGGTTCCCTCAAAAAATTCAGACACAATTTGAATCTAGTTATTTCAATCTCAGGTTGACGCAAGAATCCGTATGGAGTCTAATTGTTTTATTCAAAATGGAAAACAATTTTAAAAATAAGATTATTAATGGTGACAGTCTCGAGGAATTAAAAAAAATTCCAAGCGAAACTTTTGATCTTGTTTTCGCTGATCCACCATACAATTTACAATTAAAAAATTCACTCACAAGACCAGACAGAAGCAAAGTCAGTGCTGTTAACGATAAATGGGATCAATTTAAAAACTTTAAAAAATATGATGAGTTTACAATTGCATGGCTTACCGAATGTAGAAGAATTTTAAAAAAGGATGGAGCCATCTGGGTCATAGGGAGTTATCATAATATTTTTAGAGTAGGTACTGCAATACAGAACTTGGGTTTTTGGATTTTAAATGATGTTATCTGGAATAAGAATAACCCAATGCCTAATTTCAGAGGAACAAGATTTACAAACGCTCATGAAACTTTAATTTGGGCCTCTAAAAGTGAGAAATCAAAATACACTTTTAATTATCAATCTTTGAAATGTTTAAATGATGATCTTCAAATGAGATCTAATTGGAATTTACCCATTTGTAATGGTGCAGAAAGACTTAAAAAAAATGGTATAAAAGTTCACTCAACTCAAAAACCAGAGTCTCTATTACATAGAGTTTTATTAGCTTCATCAAACAAAAATGATTTAATTCTAGATCCATTCTTAGGATCTGGAACAACAGCCACAGTTGCAAAAAAATTAGGTAGAAACTATTGCGGCATAGAAAAAGAAAAAAACTATTTTAAAGCTGCAGAGGAAAGACTAAAGAAAACAAAACCAATAGAAGATAATTTCTTAGACACTTTAAAGAATAATAGATCAAAACCTAGAATACCTTTTGGATCACTGGTAGAGCTTGGAATAATAAAACCTGGAACAAGTATTTTTGATCAAAAGAAAAAAATTGTTGCTAAGATTATGGCAGATGGAAGTATAAAACATGATCAAGCTGAAGGATCAATTCATAAAGTTGCAGCAACAATACTTGGTGCAGAAAGTTGTAATGGTTGGACTTATTGGCATTGCACAGTGAATGGTGTTTCTGTTCCAATTGATAATTTAAGACAAAGATTAATTTCTAAAAATTAGTCTTTATAAATTTTACCAAGATAGCTGTTAATAAATTCTTTATTTTTAACTAATTTTTTTATAACTAAGTTTCTAATCCAAATTATTAATGGGTTGGATAGATGAAAAGCAAAGTAATTAAATTTTGATTTCATATCAATCATCCTTACTCTTTTAACTCTTTCAGAGTTAAATTGAGTGTTTTCATTTTCTAAATTTTTATAAAGTTCATGGGCAACCTCTATTGATTGAGAGGCACCTTGTGCAAAAGTTGGAGGTAAAGCAAAAAAAGCATCTCCAATAATAAAAGTATTTTTATTTTTTGGTTGATGTACCTTAGAACTCACAAATATTGGGAAGCATTTAATGCTTTTTAGATTGTTAATTGTTTCAGGAACTACTTGCTTTGATATTTCAGATATAATAGACGCAGTAAAATCTTTGCTCTCAAACAAAGAATAATCTGATAACTCGTTAGTACTAAGCTTTTTTCTAAGAACGCTAACGAAATTAAACTGTCCTTTGCTATTAACTGGATAAAGAACTGAGTGTAAATTAAATCCTAAAAATAAAGATATATTCTCTGGATTAATACCCTTGAGGGCATCCTGGTCTATTGTTGCTCTTAAGGCAATAGAGTTAAAGTACTTTGGTTTAATTTCTTTATTGGCAATTAATGATTTTGTTTTTGAAAAAGTTCCATCAGAGATAATTAAGTAATCACATTTAATAGATGAACCATCCTCAAAAGAAACTTCTTTATTTTCAGCTTCTTCATTAATTTTTATAACTTTTTTATTATAATGGATAATATTTTCATGAAGCCCTTCTTTTAAGAAATCAATTAATGTAGAGCGCTGCAAGGTAGTGTATTTTGTATCAGCACTGTTAAACATGGATATATCTAAATCACATATTTTCTTATTATTTTTTAAAGAATAGAAGTCTAGTTTATGAGGATGAAATTTATCTTCTACACTAATTTTTTGGAAATTTATTTGATTTAATAGTTTGATGCTATTAACTGAAAGTTGAATACCGTATCCTTTTTCTAAGTTAACAGAACTATTTTTCTCATAAATTGTAATTTTATAATTTGAGTTTTGGCTAAAAAGATTTGCAATATACAGACCTGAAATACCCGCTCCTATTATTGCTATATTTTTCATTAATTTTTTTTTAAATAATTAAAAATTTTTTTAGTAAATGTGGGCAAAGTATAATCTTCAAGCTTAGAGCTATCAATCCAAGAAGAGTTAGAAATTGTACCCTTTAACTTAGAAAACTTGATTATTATATTCATATTCATATTTGATATCTTGAAGTTTAAAGCATTTACTGAATTGTCAGGTTTGGGTATTTGCTTCATAGGAAATATTTGTAAATTCTTTAAAAAATTTAATTTAGTATTTTTTATCAGTAAAAATTTATTATTCTTTTTATAAACTTCTAACAAATAAAATTTATCAATCTTCTTTTTTCTTACTTTTATTATTTCAAAATCTTTTTTTTTAAAAGACTTACAATTTTTAATTAAAGGGCATTGGTAACATAAGGGATTTTTAGGTCGACAAATCAATGCACCTAGCTCCATTATCGCTTGTGCATAATCACTTGCTCTAGTTGAATTGCCTAATATTTTTTTACTCTTAACAAGATTATCTTTTGTAATTTCTTTGGGTAATTTTAAATTTAATAATCTTTTAATTACTCTTTCAATATTCCCGTCCAGGGGAATAAATGGCTTGTTAAAGGCAATTGCCATTATTGCATTAGAGGTGTAGTCACCTATTCCGGGTAATAATTTTAATTCGTCAATCGTGCTTGGTAACCTTCTGTTAAAATTTTTTTCTAATACTTGTGCAGTCTTTTTTAAGTTTTTTACTCTTGAATAATAACCAAGCCCTTCCCAATACTTTAAAAGTTTATGTTCCTTAATTTTTGATAGAGATTTAATATCTGGAATATCTTTTACAAAATTATTGAAATATGGAATTACAGTTGCAACCTGCGTTTGCTGCAACATAAATTCACTTACTAACGTGTAATATTCTCGCTTAACTTGAGATAGCTTTTTTCTCCATGGCAGTGATCTTTTATTATTATCGTACCAATAAAGAATTTTTTTTGTTAGTATGGATTTAGTCATATGCAATTTAAAAATAATACTAAGCAGAGGTTTAAAACTATTCAAGGCTTAAGGTCTTTTAAAGACACTTTGCCAAAAAACATTAAAAAAATAATCAAAAAAAAGGGTCATATATTTTCTGAAACACTTAGTAACTGGAAGTATATAGTTGGAGATGATCTTTTTCAGATATGCTATCCCAAATCCTTTAAAAATTCGAATAAATTTGGAGTAAGCACTCTTCAAATAATGGTTAAGAGAGGACATGAAATTGATTTAGAATACTCAAAAAAAATAATAATGGATAAAATGAATAGTTTTTTTGGCTATGCCGTTGTTGAGAAATTGAAATTCATAAGCTTTGATGATGCTCAAACAAAATTCAAAAAATTAGATACTAATGAAAATCATGTGACAAATAATAGATATACAGATAGAATTAATAATATTAAAAACGATAAAATAAAAAAATCACTACTAGAATTAACTAAATTATTCAAACAAAGATGAAAAAATTTGCCTCAACATTATTCATAATATTTTTAATCCTCTCCTCTAAATCGTTTGCTGCAGAAAATGAAATTGTTAAAAGAATTACTGAAGGAGAAGAAAGTGCTAAAATAACAATAATTGCTTACGAGTCGTTGACTTGTAGTTACTGTGCAAATTTTCATAAAGACGTGTATCCAGAACTTAAGAAAAACTTCATTGATAACGGGTTGGTAAAAATAGAATTTAGACATTTTCCATTAGATATTGCAGCATTTAATGCCTCAAAAATTGCTCAGTGTAATAATGACGGCAGTTCAAGCATTATGAATATTTTATATTCAGGCCAGAAAAAATGGGCTAGAGGAAAAACACCGGAAGAAGCTACAGGATATTTAAAAAAATTTTTAAAAGGTGAGAATGTAAACATAGATTTTGATAAATGTTTAAGTGATAAAATTATAGAAGATTACATATTAAATGACCGAATCGAAGGTGTTAAAAAATTTAAGGTCAATGCTACTCCTACGATAATAATAAACGATAAAAAGTTTGAAAAATCCCTAAATTATAAGAATTTAAAAAAATATCTAGAAAAACTGATATAAGTTAGTTCATGGAGTTTAAAAAAATCCAATTAAATGGGTTTAAATCATTTGCCGAAAAAACAAATTTTTTAATTGAAAATGGCCTGACAGGTATTGTCGGCCCAAATGGTTGTGGCAAATCCAATATTGTAGAATCCTTAAGATGGGTAATGGGCGAAACATCTGCTAAAAGTATGAGGGGCTCAGGTATGGAAGATGTTATTTTTAATGGCACTTCGAATAAAGCATCTAAAAATATAGCGGAAGTTTCTATTACACTGGATAACGATAGCCATGAAGGACCCATGCAATATAAAGAATTAGACCAGATTGAAATTAGAAGAAAAATTGAAAAAGATAAAGGTTCAAAGTTTTATATAAATGACAAAGAAGTTAGAGCAAGAGATGCTCAAATTTTTTTTGCAGATTTATCTACAGGTGCCCACTCACCATCAATAATAAGTCAAGGTCGTATAGGAGCTCTTGTTACAGCTAAGCCTACAGACAGAAGAGCTATTTTGGAAGAGGCAGCAAATATTTCGGGTCTACATGTGAGAAGACATGAAGCGGAACTTAGATTGAATGCTGCGGAAACAAACTTAAAAAGAGCAGATGAATTAAGAAGACAACAAGAAAAACAATTAGCCAACCTACAAAAACAGGCTGAAGAAGCAACTAAATACAAACTAATCTCTGAGGAAATAAAAAAAATTGAAGCAGGTTTGTATTATTTAAAATTATTAGAAATTGACAATGAAATTAGGGTGGAAAATGAAATTAATAATGAAGCCCAAGGAGAGGTAAGCAATTTCAATCAACAAATAGCTCAGTTTGAAGGTTCTATTAAAACTGAAACTGATAAAGTGTCACCACTAAGAGAAAAAAATATAGAAAATCTCTCTAAAATCCAAAGATTAAATTTAGAATTACAAAATTTAGATGAAGAAAATGTAAGAACTCAAGATGAGATAGAAAATATAAAAAAATCTTTAAAAATAATTGAAGAGGATATTGATAGAGAAAAAGGGATTGTAATTGATGCAAATTCAAACGAAAAAAGATTGAAAGAAGAAAAAGCTGAATTAATAGAAATTGACTCCAAGTACTTTGAAACTGAGAAACTTTCCAATGAAGATCTTGAAAATGCAAAAAATCAATTAAAAGAGGAACAAAAAAAAGTAGATGAAATAATTAATGTTTTTGCCGATGGAAATATAAATATTGGTGTTGGCCCAATTAGAAATGTCAAAAGTACAATAACAAGAGCAAAAGAGCTAATCAATAATAATGAAGTAAGTCAGGCACTTGTTTTACTTGATAGATGTCAAATAGAGATAGATGATTTTTTGAATAACCTTGAAGATGAAGAAAGTAAAAAGAAACTTTCTAATATTAATGAAAAAAATGAAAATATAAAACTATTACAAGAAAAATATGCAGATAGTTTTAGTAAAAACCAATCAATTAAAAAAGAGTCTGTAAAAAGAAATGAGCGAATTAAAGCGATAGAAACAGAAGTTGAAAGCTGGAAGAACTTATATTCAAATTCTCAAAAAATGGTTACAGAATTAACTGAAAGAAAAAATAAATTACTATCAAATTTAAATGAACGTGATCAACAGCCAAAAGCTCAAGCAGAAAGAAAAGGTCAGATTACTGAAGGCTTACGAATTGCTTCAGCTGAAAAAATTGAAAATGAAAAAATAATAAAAGAAACAGACCAAAAAATAAATTCTTTAAGACTCGAATTAAATGAAGTTCAAGAAAAATCTATTCAGATAAGAGAAAGAAAAGCAAGTTCTGGTGCAACGATTGAAGGATTAAAAAAACGTAAAGATGATCTACTTGATAGGGTACGCTCTGAGCTTAATCTTGATGAAGATAAAATTCTTGAAAACTCAAATTTAAACGGTGTTGAAGAGTTACCAAATTCTACAATACAAGAAGATGCTTTAGATAAAAAAAAAAATGAAAGAGAGAAATTAGGATCTGTTAATTTAAGAGCTGATGAGGAAACTAGTAAATATGAAATTGAAATAAAAAAAATGGAACAAGATAGAGAGGATCTTGTAACGGCTATTATAAAATTAAAAGAAAGCATCAATGAATTGAACCAAAAAGGAAGAGAAAGATTATTAGAAGCTTTTGAAAAAGTTAATAGAAAATTTAATGAAGTTTATACAAAACTATTTAATGGTGGTAATGCTAAATTAGAATTGATTGACTCTGATGATCCACTTGAAGCAGGCTTAGAAATGCTAGTAAGTCCCCCAGGTAAAAGACTTCAATCAATCACTTTATTATCAGGTGGAGAGCAAGCTTTGACTGCTCTTTCTCTAATCTTTGCTGTTTTTTTAACTAACCCTTCTCCAATTTGCGTTTTAGATGAGGTTGATGCACCCTTAGATGACGCCAATGTCACAAGATTCTGTGGCCTATTAGAAGAGCTAACTAAAATTACAGATACTAAATTTATTATTGTAACCCACCACGCTTTAACAATGTCTAAAATGGATAGGCTTTATGGAGTTACAATGCCTGAGAAGGGAATTAGCCAGTTGGTTGCTGTTGATTTACAAAAAGCTGAAAGTATGGTTGCATAATACTTGATGCCAAAAGAAGACCTTAAAACTCGCTTGGAGATTGCAAAAACAAAGTTTACAAAGAAAAATCTTATTAAAAATGAAGAGGCAGCCTCCTCTATTGGAACTGCCTTTAAATTAAGTACAGAATTAGTGTCTGCAGTGGCAGTTGGGACAATTATAGGGTTTATTTTAGACAAGACCTTTGGTACTAAACCCTGGTTAATATTAATATTTTTTTTTGTAGGTGTTGTTGCTGGAATTATAAACGTATTTAGATCTGCAAAGAATATGCAAAAATAGACTTAAAAAATTATGGCTACAAACCCAATGAACCAATTCGAAGTTTATAGAATTGGACCAGAAATTAAATTAGGAGCAATAGATATTTCTTTCACAAACGCAAGTTTGTTTATGGTGATTAGTTCACTTGCAATCTTATTAGTTTTTAATTTAGGGTCAAAAAAAAACTCTTTACTACCAAGCAAGATGCAACTTCTTTCCGAATTAAGCTATACTTTTGTTTCCAAAATGATTAGTGATACAGCAGGATCAAAAGCAAAACCATACTTTGCGTTTATCTTCTCAATATTTATGTTTGTACTATTCTGCAATATGTTTGGGATGATCCCTTACGCCTTTACAGTAACTAGTCATATTATTGTTACTTTTATTTTAGCTTCATTTATTTTTTTGGGAGTCACAATTATTGGATTTATGAAACATGGATTGGGATATTTAAAATTATTTGTGCCTAGCGGGGTGCCTGCTTTACTATTGCCGCTAATAGTTGTTATAGAAATAATTTCTTACTTAAGTAGACCAATTAGTCTTTCAGTTCGTTTGTTTGCAAACATGATGGCTGGTCATACCATGATGAAAGTTTTCGGAGGCTTTGTAATAAGCCTTGGAATAGTTGGTGGATGGCTTCCACTGAGTTTTTCGGTTGCGCTAACTGGCTTGGAAATATTAGTTGCTTTTCTTCAAGCATATGTTTTCGCAATCTTAACCTGCATCTACTTAAATGATGCATTAAATTTACACCATTAACTAACATAAGGAGGATATAATGGAATTAGAAGCAGCAAAAATGATCGGGGCAGGACTAGCAGCAATAGCTCTAGCAGGTGCCGGTGTTGGAATTGGAATTATCTTTGGTAATTACCTTTCTGGTGCAATGAGAAACCCATCTGCAGCTCAAAAACAATTTCCTAATCTTTTATTAGGTTTTGCTTTAGCTGAAGCAACTGGCCTATTTGGATTAGTTGTAGCGTTAATTATTTTATTTGCATTTTAAATTTAATGATTAAAAAAATATTTTTTCAGTCGATATTTTTAAGCTTCCTGTTTTTTATGGAAGCTTTTGCAGCTGAAAGTGGTGGAATGCCTCAATTAAATCCTGAGTTTTGGGTTTCTCAAATTTTTTGGCTAATTATTACTTTTGGAATTTTATATGTTGTTTTATCTAAACTTATACTTCCAAAAATAAGTGCCAATCTAGAAAATAGAAAATCTCAAATTTTAGAAAACATTGAGGCTGCGGAAAAGCAAAGAGAAGAAAGTGAACAAAAAATTAAAGAATACGAAAAAATAATACAAGGCAGCAAAAATGAAGCAAAAAACTACTTTAAACAAGCTAGAGAAGAAGTGCTGAAGGACATTAGTATAAAAAAAGAAACACTAGAAAAAGAACTTGATGAAGAAGTTAATAAAGCTGAGATTGAAATAAAAACTTTTAGAGATAGCGCTCCAGAGAAAATTAAGAAGATTGCTGTTGAGACCTCTTCAGACTTACTACAGAAACTAATAGGGGCTGAAGTTAACAGTAGTAGCATCTCTGCAATAGTAG
This sequence comes from Candidatus Pelagibacter sp. PS_41, assembly GCF_059417725.1. Classification (NCBI taxonomy): domain Bacteria; kingdom Pseudomonadati; phylum Pseudomonadota; class Alphaproteobacteria; order Candidatus Pelagibacterales; family Candidatus Pelagibacteraceae; genus Candidatus Pelagibacter; species Candidatus Pelagibacter sp. PS_41. Next base: position 933,295 of record NZ_CM182062.1, read on the forward strand.
AAGATCTTTCGAGAAAAAAAATGGTTAAATATTATGATAATTGATGGAACTTTTTGGGTAGCTATATCTTTTTTAATATTTTTAGGGGTTTTAATTTATTTAAAAATACCTCAAAAAATTAATGAACTTTTAAATAAGCTTATCCTTGATATTAAAAATGAAATAGATGAAAGTGAAAAGCTAAGACAAGAAGCGAAAGTCTTGTTGGATAACGCTCAAAATAAACTTGATACCGCACAAACAATAAGTAATGATATTTTGCGACAAGCTAAAAAAGATAGTGAACATCTTATAATCGAAATGAATGATAAATTTCACAAATCTTCAGAAATTAAAAAAAAATTAGCAGAAAATAAAATTTCACAAATGAAAGAGGCTGCACTTAAAGAAATAAAAGATGTTTCAATTAAAATCGCTGTTGATTCTGTTAAAAAAATTATTAACACATCTGTTGATAAATCAAAACTTGATGGTCTTTTTGAAAAAAATGTTGAAGAAACAAAAATAGCTTTAAAAGAAATAAGCTCATAATTACCTTACAATTCTTTAAAAAAAATATAAATTAACCTAATGAAATCTATAGTCATTGGTTCTGGGTTTGGTGGTATAGCCGCAGCATTAAGATTAAGAGCTAAAAATCATAAAGTAACTTTAATTGAAAAACACCCTGACTTAGGCGGAAGAGCTAGGGTATTTAAAAAAAATGGCTTTACCTTTGATGGCGGTCCAACAGTAATTACTGCACCTTATCTAATTGAAGAGCTTTTCACTTTATTTAATAAAAAGTCTCAAGATTACATAAAACTCACTCCTTTAAAAACTTGGTATAGATTCATTTATGAAGATGGAGGTGTATTTGATTATTCTGGAGATGAAGATCAAATGAAAAAGCAAATTGAGACAATAAGCAAAGAAGATGTAAAAGGTTATGAGCAGCTTGTAAAATTCACAAAAAAAATATTTGATAAAGGCTTCACAGAACTAGCTGATGTTCCATTTGATAAGCCTCTTGTGATGATGAAGCAATTACCTTCTTTACTAAAGCTTAAAAGCTATAAATCAGTTTATTCATTAGTTTCTTCATATATAAAAAATGAAAAATTAAGACGTATGCTGAGTATGCATCCTCTATTAGTTGGTGGAAACCCTTTTACAACAACCTCTATATACGGATTAATTCTATATCTAGAGAAAAAATGGGGCATTCATTACTCAATGGGTGGAACTGGTAATATAATCAACGGCTTAGAAAAATTAATGATTGAACAAGAAATTGAATTAATCAAAGGACATGAGGTTACAGAAATAATTTCAAATAATGGAAAAATTAGTGGAGTAAAATTAGATAATCAAAAAGAAATTCATTCAAATAACGTAATATGTAACGCTGATCCTCCTGCTGTATATGAAAAACTTTTAAGTCTAAATAAAACAAGCTCTCTATTTAAATGGAAGCAAAATCGAATGCAGTATTCTATGGGCCTATTCGTTTACTACTTTGGAACAAAAAAAACATACCCAGATGTAGAGCACCACACGATCAAATTTGGTGAAAAATACAAAGAACATCTGAGTGATATTTTTGAAAATAAAAAATTAAACGATGACATAAGTTATTACCTGCATAGACCATCAGCTACAGATAAATCAATGGCACCTGAGGGAAATGATTGTTTCTATGTTCTTGTGCCAGTCCCAAACAATCAATCCAAAATTGATTGGAAAATTGAAGGTGAAAGAATGAAGAATTTAGTAATAGATAAGATGGAAAAAGCATTGCTACCCAATCTTAGAGAAAATATTATTGAAGATTTCTATTTAACACCAGATTATTTTGAAAATGAATTAAATACCAAATTTGGATCAGGTTTTTCGATCCAGCCAAAATTTACTCAATCTGCATATTTTAGATTTCATAATAAATCAGAAATTTATGATGGATTATATTTTGTTGGAGCAGGAACGCACCCGGGTGCAGGAGTTCCAGGCGTACTATCTTCAGCAAAAGTTTTAGATAAAATATTATAATGTTAAAAAACAATTATTTATCTATTTATGCCAAGTCGTTTAATTGGGCAGCTTTTTTTCTTCCAAAAAATACATACAAAGATTGTTCTTCTTTATACGATTTTTGTAGAACAGTAGACAATATAGCAGATGATAAGAATGATTTAGATATTAAAATAAAAAAACTATCGGAGTTTAAAAGTCAGTTCTTAAATAAAAATTTTGATAGCTTGGTAATTAGAAATATGTGGTCTTTAATAGAAAATTATAAGATTTCAATAAAGGTTATAGATGATTTATTTGATGGTATTGAATCTGATCTAAGTGAAATAGTTAAACTAAATACAAAAAAAGAACTATTAATTTATTCTTATCGAGTAGCTGGCACAGTCGGTTTAATGATGGCAAAAATTTTAAATGTTGAAGATAAAAAATCAATGAAAGCTGCAATAGATCTTGGCATAGCGATGCAACTAACCAATATATCCAGAGATGTTGTAGAAGATGCAAATAATAATAGATTTTACATAGAATATGACTTTGAGAATATAAAAAAAACTTTAAGGATAGCTGATCTTTTCTATGAGAGCTCTTTTAACTCTATAAAAAAAATTCCTTTTACTTTTAGATTTGCAATATTGGTAGCTAGAAGAATTTATAAAAAAATCGGAGACAATATTTTACAAAAAAGAAATATTGATAATTATAATAAAAGTGGAAAGATTTATGTGAGTAATTTTAGTAAATTATTTGAAACATTTCTCTCAATATATGATTTAATTTTATTATCATTTACGAATGAAAAAAGTCATCTAAGAGAAGAAGAACATCTCTTGATTAAACAAGAAATAAATTTAGATGAAAGAATTTGATTACGTTATAATTGGTGGTGGTTGTGCAGGTCTATCCCTAGCCTATGAGCTTGAAATTCACAATAAGCTCAGAGACAAAACTTTAGCAATAATTGAACCAAGGTTAGAATATAAAAGAGATAAAACTTGGTCTTATTGGAAGACTTTAGAGCACAACTTTACAGATTGTGTAAAAAAAAGTTGGATTAATTTTTCAATTAATATTCCCAATAAAACTAAATTTATAGAATGTAGTGATTTGCCTTATGAATCTATAGATAGTGGCTTGTTTTATGAAAAAATTAATAGCAAATTAAATACAAATAAAAATATTAGCTTTTATAAAAGTTCTGAGGAAATAAATTTGGATAAAGGTTTTATTTTTAATAGTGTTTCTTCATTTAAAGCTAATCAAAATCAATTATGGCAACACTTTAAAGGTATTGAAATTGAAACTAAAAAAAATGATTTTGATGACCAAATTTTTAATTTAATGGATTTTGATTGTGATCAAAGGGATAGTGTTCATTTTTTTTATACACTTCCATATTCTAAAAATAGAGCACTAGTAGAAACAACTTGGTTATCAACAATGGCTAATAATTCACTAAAAGATTATGATAATCAATTGCAAAATTATATTGTTAATCATCTTAATATAAAAGATTACAAAATATTATATGAAGAGGAAGGTGCAATTCCTTTATTTTATCCTAAAACCAATGATAAAAAAAATATAATAAATATTGGTACCGCCGGGGGAATGACTAGACTAAGTACCGGTTATACTTTTTTGAATATTCAAGAACATAGCAAATATATAAGAAAAAATATTCATAATATCCATGAATGTAAAAAATATAATATTGGTGCGAAATATAAATTTTTAGATAAAATATTTTTAAGAGTGCTTAATAGTCACCCCAATAAAATGCCAAATATATTCATGAACATGTTTAATGGGCTACCTAAGAATGTTATAAAATTTTTATCAAATAAAAGTAATTTATTCCAAGACTTATCTGTAATATTGAAAATGCCAAAATGGATATTCATTAAAGCTTTATTTAAAAATGATAAATAGTCAAATTAACAAATTCAATTTTTTTCACTCTTTAGTTTTTTTTATTTTTACTAGTATATTTTCAATCATTTTTGACCAGTTTCAAAATTTATATATATCTCCTATGATTTGTTTATTTCTTATACTTTCAATTGGTATTTCTCATGGTGCACTAGATAACCAAAAAGGGAAAAGGCTTCTAAATTTTTATAAAATTAAAAATAATTCTATTTTTTACTTACTGTATTTACTGATTGCTATTATCATAATTATTTTTTGGCTTTCTATTCCCACATTATCTTTGGTTGTATTCTTGATTGTGGCTGCTTACCATTTTGGAAAAGAAGATACAGATTTTTTGATACAAAAAAAATCGAATAAAGATATTATTTTTTATTTTTTTAAAGGCTTACTTGTGATTATAGCACCTCTAATGTTTCACTTTACCGAAACAGTCAATATTTTTAAATTGCTATTAGTTGAAAATGAAAATTTTTATCTAATATTCAGTTTTATTGAAACTAATAATCTAATTTTTTATATATTTTTGATTACTCTGATTGTTCATATTTACTTATTTAGCAGGGATTTTAAAATACTTAATATTCTAATTTTTTTTGACTTTATTTCGATATTAATCTTAAACTATTTTTTTTCACCTTTGGTTGCATTTACAGTTTATTTTTGTTTTTTACATTCTTTTAGACACTCCATTTCATTAATAAATGAAATAGATAATATTGATTTCAAAAGTGGAAGTCTTAAATTTATGAAAAAAGCTATGCCACTAACAATATTAACTGCAATATTTTATATTATAAGCCTATATTTTCTTACAAATTATTATCCTATCAATGATGCTATATTTAAAACTATATTTATTGGTTTGGCGTCTTTGACCTTTCCACATATATTGCTCGAATACCTTTTAGAAAAAAATGAAAAATAAAGAGATAAAAATTTTACTATCTGCTCCACGCGGATTTTGCGCAGGAGTAGAAAGAGCCATAGAAATTGTAAAAAAAAGTATAAATAAATATGGTGCACCAGTTTATGTTCGTCATGAAATAGTTCATAATAAATATGTTGTAGATAGCCTTAAAGCCATAGGGGCAATTTTTGTTGAAGAGCTTGATGAAATTCAAGATAAAAGCAGACCAGTAATATTTTCAGCACATGGTGTTCCAAAATCGGTACCTACACAAGCTAATGATTACAAAATGGAATATATTGATGCTACATGTCCACTTGTTTCTAAAGTTCATAGAGAAGCTGAAAATTTACATAAAGCTGGTTATCATATAGTTCTTATTGGGCACAATAACCATCCAGAAGTTATTGGTACTATGGGTCAGCTACCAAATGGAACAATTGATTTAATACAAGATGAGCATGATGTTGAGGCCTATGAATTGGATGGGAATAAAAAAATTGCTTATGTAACTCAAACAACTCTCTCTATTGATGACACTAAAGGAATAATTAAAGCTCTTAAAAAAAAATTCCCAGAAATAAAAGAGCCATTTAAAGAGGACATTTGTTATGCAACAACTAATCGTCAAGCAGCAGTTAAGAATATTGCAAAAAAGTGCGATATGTTTTTTGTCCTTGGAAGTAGAAATTCCTCAAATTCTGTAAGATTAGTTGAAGTTGCAGAACAAGCTGGTTGCCCACATTCTGAACTAATACATTCTGAAAGTTCCATCCCATTTGATAAATTGAAAAATTGTAAAACAATTGGTATTTCATCAGGAGCATCTGCCCCTGAAGTTTTAGTTGAAAACTTTATTGATCAAATTAAAAGTAAATATAAAGTAAAGATTGAGGTTGTTGAAATTATAAAAGAAAATATTGTTTTTAAAGTTCCTGGCAAACTTAATTAGATGGCTGTATATACAAAAATTTCAAAAAGAGATGTCTCTTCATTGGTTAATGATTATCAAATAAATGAAGTTAAAAAATTTCAAGGTATTAAAAAAGGAATAGAAAATACCAATTATTTACTTAAAACAAAAAAAAATAAATTTATCCTGACAATTTTTGAAAAGAGAGTTCAAAAAAAAGATTTACCATTTTTTATGAACTTGATGGAAGAGCTTAATAAAAAAAAAATTGCATGTCCAAAGCCATTACGTACTAAAAAAGGTTCTCATATAAGTAAAATTAAAAAAAAATCTGCCTGTATTGTAACCTTTTTAGAAGGCAAAGATAAAACAAATCTTAACTACAAAAATTGTTTTGATATTGGAAAAAATATTGCAAAATTTCATACTGTTACATCTAAACTAAAGTTAAGTAGACAGAATTCCATGTCAATTAATAAGCTTGGTGGCTTAATGAAGAGTATTAATTTTAAATCCTATAAATTTTTACCTAACCTTAAGAAAACTCTAAATCTATGTTTTAAAGATATTCTGAAACATTGGCCTAAAAACTTACCCCAGGGAATTATTCACGGAGATTTATTTATAGATAATATTTTTTTTAAAAAAAACAAATTTTCAGGATTCATTGATTTCTATTTTTCTTCTAATGATTATTTTATTTATGAAATTGCAATTTGTATAAATGCATTATGTTTTGATAAAAAGAAAGATAATTTTGTAATGAATAATAAAAAGATAAAAAATTTAATTAATGGATATGAAGCAATAAGATCTCTGTCAAAAAAAGAAAAGCAGTCACTTAATTTAATGTGCAGAGGCGCTGCCTTGAGATATCTTTTAACAAGAATTTATGATTTTTTTAATACACCAAATAATGCATTAATTAAGATTAAGGACCCTAGAGAATATTTACAAAAATTAATTATTCACAACAATCTTACGGACTACAAAGATTATTATAAATAATGATCAAAATTTATACAGATGGCTCCTGTTTAAATAATCCTGGAAATGGAGGTTGGGCTGCAATTATAAATGATAATGAGATAATTAAAAAAATTAGTGGAAGTGTTAAAGATACTACTAATAATAAAATGGAGCTGATGGCTCCAATCATGGCGCTTCAAGAAATTGACAAAAATAACGAAATCGAAATTTATACTGACTCACAATATGTAAGGTTAGGTATTACTGAATGGATCCATAAATGGATCAAAAATAATTGGCAAACTTCTAAGAAAGAGCCGGTTAAAAATAAAGAGTTATGGATGCAACTTTATGAATTAACTAAATCGTATAAAATAAAATGGATCTGGGTTAAGGCTCATGCTGGCAATGCCTTAAATGAAGAAGTTGATTTATTAGCTAAAAAAGCTGCTGAACTAAATTAAAGTTAAAAAATTTTGACCTGCTGAAATTTCACAAGCACCTGTATCTTTTTCTTCTTGTACTTTAATAACCTTAAGATTATCTAATAACATTGTATATCTATTCGATCGAATACCTAGGCCTCTAGCACTCTTATCAATATCTGCACCAATAGCTCTGGTAAAATCTAACATTGGGTCTGCCATCATTATAATTTTGTCACCAACATTTTGACTTTTTCCCCATGCATCCATTACGAAAGGATCGTTAACTGAAATACAAGCAATATGGTCGATGCCTTTAGCTTTATATTGCTCATAACTTTCAACATAGCTAGGTAAATGCTTGGCTGAACAAACTGAAGTATATGCACCAGGAAGTCCAAATAAAACTATTTTTTTATCCTTAAAAAATTCTAATGTATTTTTTTTTATAGGATTTCCATTCTCTAAGATAAAAAAATCAGCACTAGGAATATTTTCATTTTCTCTCAACTTCATTTTAATTTGTCCTTAATGTATTGTTTGGTTTTACTTACGTTATTAGGAACTATATCGTAATACTCTTTTTTATCCATAATATATTGTAATTCACTGGGTAGGCTTGGCTTTATTGAAATTGATTTATCTATAGCATCTGGAAATTTGCAAGGATGTGCCGTTGCTAAAACAATATTATCTCCCTCTATATTTATTTTATTTAAAGCGCCAAGACCTATCGCTGTATGAGGATCTAATATTACTTTATATTTATTATAGATATTTCTTATCGTTTCTATTACTTCCTCTTCATTCATACTTTCAGAGAGAAAATCCTTTCTAATTTTTTCTAATCTATTTTTTGCAAAGATATACTTTCCTTCATCTTTTATCTTAATCATTACATCTTTAGTTTCTATGTCATCAAAATCATTCAAATCATAAATTAATCTTTCAAAATTACTGGCAACTTGAATATCCATACTTGGTGAATTAGTTTCGAAAACTGTTTCAACCTCATATTTTCCAGTTGATATTGCTCTATGTAAAATATCGTTTTTATTCGTTGCAACTATTAATTTATTTATTGGAAGACCCATCTTTTTTGATAAGTAGCCAGCATATACATCACCAAAATTTCCTGTGGGAACTGAAAAATTAATTGATTTTTTATCTTTAATTAAGAAGTAAGTATAAAAATAATAAACAGCTTGGGCAATTATTCTTGCCCAATTTATAGAATTAACTCCCGACATATTAATCGAGTTTGAAAAATCCTTATCTGCAAACATCACTTTAACTAAATTTTGACAATCATCAAAGTTTCCTTCTATTGCAATATTAAAGACGTTATTCTCTTTAACAGTGGACATTATTTTTCTTTGAACGGGTGAAACTTTATTATGAGGGTGAAGGACAAATATATTTACATTTTTTTTACCCTTAATTGCATCTATGGCCGCAGCACCAGTATCTCCTGATGTTGCAACAATAATATTTATATTTTTACTATTTTTGCTTAAATAAAATTCATAAAAATTTCCAAGCAACTGCATTGCAACATCTTTAAAAGCAAGTGTTGGACCATGAAATAGCTCTAAAACTTTTGTGTCACCAAGTTTTATTAAATCAACAACATTTTTTTTTCGAAAAGTTGAATATGATTTATCTATGATCAAAGACAACTCAGACTCAGACATAAAATCACCTATAAAGGGATAGATAATCTTTTTAGCTAAATCCTGGTAGCTCAATTCACTTAATGAATTTAATTCTTCTTGAGTATATTTTTTAATCTCCTTTGGAATAAATAGTCCACCATCGTCAGCTAATCCTTTTATAAATACTTCTTCAAAACTATGCTCTTTTGAATTATTTCTAGTGCTTATATACTTCATCTAATAATTTTTTTTTCTTAAATATAAATATATTAAAAGAATCGAAATCGCTAATGAAAACCAAGTTAGTGCATATTTTTTATGATTATTTGAAATGTTTGCAGTAATTGATTTTGTTTTAGGAAGATCATTTTGTCCAGAAAGATAAATTATATAAGGAGAAAAATTTTTCCCAGTATATTTAAAAACATCCTCTCTGTTTAAAGTAAACCAATAATTATTTGGGATGTCATTTTCTGGCTTGAACATATTAGACTTTGTTTGCTTTTTTAAAATTCCATTAATATTACTAGAGTCTATAAGATTTATTGTTTGATCATTTTTTTTATCAAAAGGTATCCACCCTCTATTTAGTAAATAGTTTCTATTCTCAACTGTTAATGGACTAATAACTTCAAATCCTGGTTTGCCTTTTTCATCTAAATTATAAAGATAGATTTGTTTTTCAAAATCAATCAAACCACTAGTTTTAACTCTAAGATAGTTTGTGTGTTTACTACTTGATAAATCAACCGGAGTATCCTTAAGGGATGTTTCTATTTGATTAATTAATTCTAACTTCCAATTAAGTCTAACAATTTGCCAACTTCCTAAAGCTACAAATACAGATATGAAGAAAAAAACAAAAATAGAAAATAAAAATTTATATCTCAAAGGCTAGAAACTAACTTCCCCAAACATAAATAGCTGCAAACAAAAACAACCAAACAACATCAACAAAGTGCCAATACCATGCAGCTGCTTCAAACCCAAAATGATGGTCTTTATTAAAATGACCTAATTTACCTCTCCAAAGGCATACAGCTAAAAATATAGTTCCTATGATGACATGAAATCCATGAAATCCAGTTGCCATATAAAATACTGATCCATAAATGTGTCCTGAAAAATTAAAGGCTGCATGACTATACTCATATGCTTGAAGTAACGTGAAGCTAAACCCTAAGATAACTGTAAAAATTAATCCTTGAATAAAACCTTTTCTATCACCTTCAATCAATGAATGGTGTGACCAAGTTACTGTTGTTCCAGATAATAGTAGAATAAGTGTATTAATTAATGGAAGATCCCAAGCATCAAGTGTTTCTATATCTTGAGGTGGCCAAACACTTCCTACAAATTCATTGGGGAATAAACTTATATCAAAATAAGCCCAAAACCATGCAACAAAAAACATTACTTCAGATGCTATGAATAGTGTCATTCCATATCTATGGTGAATTTGTACAACTGGAGTATGATGACCTTGATGTTCTGCCTCAATAACAACATCTCTAAACCACATGTATGCTCCATATAAAAGTAAAGCTAAACCAAGGTACATTCCCCAAGATACTTCGTTGTGTAAATAATAAACCGAACCTATAGCTAGAACTAAACAAGAGAAAGATACATAAATAGGCCAAGGGCTTGGATCTACTAAATGATAATCATGTTTTTTTTCTGCAGACATATTTTATATTTGGGGCTGTTTATAGTAATCTGATGAGAAAAAAGTATAGGACATAGTTACATCTTTAATATTTTTAGTACCAGGATCATTTACCATTTCTGGATCCAAATAAAAAGTCATTATATATATAACCTTTTCCCCTGGTTTTAACTCTTGTTTTTCAAAACAAAAACAGCCTAATTTACTATAATACTTCCCGAATGTTGATGGTGAAACATTAAAGCTTGCAACACCGTAAGTTGTCTCATTTCCATAGTTCTCAACTTCAAATTCTATACTATTTACTTGACCAATTTTTACATCCATAACATTTGTCTTGGCTTTAAAGTTCCATGGAAGTTTATTAACATTGGTATCAAATCTAACACTTACTTTTTGATCTAAAACTAACTCAGGGGCCTGTCTTGATACCTGGGTGGTACCACCAAAGCCTGTTACTTTACAAAATAAATCATACAAAGGAACTGCAGCAAAAGATAATCCTAACATTAGAAAAAATATTCCCGCTAATAAAATTGGTGTAAGTGTTTTATTTTGCATTATATTTGTCTATCAAAAACACCAGTATTATAGAGAGTAAAAAAAAATAAAAAAATCATAAATGCTAATATTGCAACTGCTGTTAAAATATTTTTTCGCTTAGTTTTTTTATCAGGCACCATCATAATATTTTATCTATTAAAAAAATAACGAATATCAAAAATAAATATAAAATTGAGTATCCAAATATTGTTTTAGCTTTCTTGGGGTTAAATTTATTTTCTTTGAACTTATAAAGTTGAAAACATAAAAGATTGTAATAAAGCGTTAAAGCTAAAGCAGGTATTAAAAATATTAGTCCAACAAAATCAATTGCATATGGTAAAACAACCATTGGCAACATTAACAGTGAATAAACAAGAATATTTATTTTTGTAGCCTCCACACCATTGGTTAATGGTAACATTGGTATTTTAGCTTTTTTATAATCATCTGACTTATAAAGACTTAATGCCCAAAAATGTGATGGTGTCCAAAAAAATATAATTAAAAAGAAAGTTAATGCTTCTAAAGAAAGTGAATTGGTTGCAATAGTCCAGCCAATTACTGGAGGTAAAGCTCCTGCTGCTCCTCCAATAACAATATTTTGTGGAGTTTTTCTTTTTAACCAAATTGTATAAATGAAAACATAAAATAAAATTGTAAAAAGTAGTAGAGCTGCTGATAGGGTATTTGCATAATAGTCTAGTGCAACTACAGAAAAAAATGATAGCAAAATTCCAAAAATTAAAGCTTGTTTTTTATTTACTTTACCCATTGGAATTGGTCTTAAACAAGTTCGAGTCATTAACGCATCAAGGTCAGATTCGTACCACATATTTAATGCACCAGCTGCTCCTGCCCCAACTGAAACAATGAAAATTGCAATCATTGCGTCTAGAGTTGGTACTGTAACAGGCGCCATTAAAAGTCCAACAGCACAAGTAAAAATGACCAAAGACATAACTCTTGGTTTCATTAATTTAAGTAATTCAGAAAAACTAAAAATTTCTGCTTGTCTTAAATTTCTATTTTTTAATTTAGAATTAATCATTAATATTTATAAAAATTATAGTTTTACTAACTAGTAGATTTTTCGACACCATCAATATCTTCAAACTTTGGTAACTCTTCAAAAGTGTGGAAGTTAGGTGGTGATGGAACTGTCCATTCCAAAGTTGTTGCACCTTCTCCCCAAGGGTTTTGAGCCGCAGCTTTTTTCTTTGAAAAAGAATAAATTAAGTTAACAAAAAATACTAGCAAGCCTACAACTGCAATATAAGAGCCCACAGAGGATACGTAATTCCAACCTGCAAATGCATCAGGGTAATCAGCATATCTTCTTGGCATTCCAGCTAAACCTAAAAAATGTTGAGGAAAAAATACTAAGTTCACTCCAATGAATGTTAACCAAAAATGTAATTGCCCCATCCATTCTGAATACTCATACCCAGACATTTTACCAAACCAATAATAAAATCCTGCAAAGATTGCAAATACCGCACCTAAAGATAATACATAATGAAAGTGAGCAACTACATAATAAGTATCATGCATTGCAGTATCAACACCTGCATTTGCAAGAACAACACCTGTTACACCACCTACCGTAAATAAAAATATAAAACCTAATGCCCACATCATGGGAGTTTTAAATGAAATTGATCCACCCCACATTGTTGCAATCCATGAAAATATTTTAATCCCAGTTGGGACCGCAATAATCATTGTTGCAGCTAAAAAATATGCTTTAGTATCTGTGCTTAAACCTACTGTGTACATGTGATGAGCCCAAACAACAAACCCGACAACACCAATTGAAACCATCGCATAAGCCATTCCTAAATATCCAAATACAGGTTTTTTAGAAAATGTTGAAACAATATGACTAATCATTCCAAAGCCAGGTAAAATTAAAATATAAACTTCAGGGTGACCAAAGAACCAAAATAAATGTTGGTATAAAACTGGATCTCCTCCAGTTTGAGCATCAAAAAATGCAGTTCCAAAATTTCTATCCGTTAAAAGCATTGTTATTGCACCTGCTAAAACAGGAAGTGATAATAACAATAAAAATGCAGTAACTAAAACCGACCAAGCAAATAATGGCATTTTATGCAAAGTCATACCTGGTGTTCTCATATTTAAAATTGTTGTAATAAAGTTAACTGCTCCTAAAATTGAAGAAGCCCCAGCTAAGTGTAAACTTAAAATAGCAAAATCCATTGCAGGTCCTGGTTGTCCAGCTTTAGATGATAAAGGCGGATATAAAGTCCATCCTCCACCAACACCTTGTTGACCTGGAGGGCCATCTACAAAAATTGAAAGTAATAATAAAATAAATGAAGCTGGTAATAACCAAAATGAAATATTATTCATTCTAGGAAAAGCCATATCAGGTGCACCAATCATAATTGGAACAAACCAATTACCAAATCCCCCAATCATTGCAGGCATCACCATAAAGAAAATCATTATTAATCCATGGCCTGTAACCAACACATTGTATAGGTGATAGTTGCCACCTAAAATTCCATCACCAGGATGCATCAATTCAATTCTCATTAATACTGAAAAAGCTGTACCAATAATTCCTGCAACAATTGCAAAAATTAAATACATTGTACCAATGTCTTTGTGGTTAGTTGAGTAAGCCCAACGTTTCCAACCTGTTGGCGTGTGGTGATCGTCGTGTGATGCTGTTTGTGTGTACATTATTATTTACTCGCTATTTTTTTATATTCATTTTCTGTAATTGGCTCTTTAGCAAATTTCATTTTTGCCTCTGTTAACCATATCGCATATTCTTCATCTGTCACAACTTTTACTGTAATAGGCATAAAAGCATGCTCTATTCCACAAAGTTCAGAACATTGACCGTAGTACGTTCCAACTTTTTCAGCTTTAAACCAAGTTTCATTAATTCTTCCAGGAACAGCATCTCTCTTAACCCCAAATGATGGTAATGCCCAAGCATGCAAAACATCATTAGCTGTAATTAAAACTTTAACCACTTTATTAACTGGAACGATAACTTCATTATCAACAGTTAGTAATCTTGGTTGGTTTTCTTTTAGGTCGTCATCTTTGATCATATATGATTCAAAAATAATATTTTCATCGGGGTACTCATATCCCCAGTACCACTGGTAACCTACAGCTTTAATTGTTAGGTCAGCTTTTGGAATCGTATCTTGTTTATATAAAATTTTAAATGATGGAACAGCCATCACTATTAAAATTAAACATGGAATTAATGTCCATAAAACTTCCACAGCAACATTATGAGTAGTTTTTGATGGGTTAGGATTGTTTGACGCTCTAAACCTTATACAAACGTAAATCATTAGGAATAAAACAAAAACACTAATAGCAATAATTACAGGAAGAAGAATATTGTTATGAAAACTAACAATCTCAGTCATACTTTGAGAAGCTGAATCTTGAAAGCCTAGTTGCCAGTTTTTAGGCTGATCCGCCCAAGCACTAGTCATTAACATTGTAGCTATAATTGTTATTAAAAATTTTTTCATTTGTTACACACTATATAAAGTGTCTTTTAAAAAATTACACTTTAGTTTTCGCGACAAAATATCAATTAATTGCATAATTAACAATTGATAACGCTGTAATTACAGCAGTTTCTGACCTAAGTATATTGTCATTTATCTTAATTGGCTGAACTCCGTCAAAACCAAGAATCTCCTTCCTTTCCTCTTCAGAAAAATCTCCTTCTGGACCAATAATTACACACGTTGGATTATGAGTTAATTTATTTAATTTTAATTTTTTATTTTCAGAGTTTAAATCTGTAAATATTAAATCCATTTTTTTTTCCTTTAAAAAATTTTGCAAAGATTGAGGATCTTCAACAAAAGGGACGTTAATACGATTAGATTGTTCAGCAGCTTCTATGATTATCTTTTCTAATCTATCTTTGTTAATTTTTCTTACAATTGTTCTGTCAAATATTATTGGAAGAAATTTTGTGACACCAAGTTCTGTTGCTTTTTGAATCATAAAATTAAAATAGTTTGATTTGATGGGTGAAAAAGCTAACCATAATTCATTTAAAGTCTCTTTTTGTCTTAATTGTTTCGTTATATTAAATTCAACTATACTTTTTGAAATAGTTGAAATTTTTGCTTCCCACTCTCCATTGCAATTAAATAATGAAAAAATTTCACCCACTTCAATCCTCATAACTTTGTTTACGTAGTGAGATTGTGATTTATTAAGTTTAGCGGTTAAATTAAGTGATAAACTTTCTTTAAAAAATAATCTAATATTACTCATTAATATTAAGTTAAATTATGAAAAATATTAAAGCAATAATTTTTGATGCATATGGCACTTTATTTGATGTCAATTCAGCTGCAGAAAAATGTAAAGATAAAATTGGTGATAAATGGGAAGGCTTTGCTAATTATTGGCGAACTACTCAACTTGAATACACTTGGCTTAGAAGTCTAATGAATAGACATAAGGACTTTTGGCAAGTAACCGAAGATAGTTTGGATAAATCTATGAAGGCTTACGAAATAGATTCATCAATGAGAAATGAATTATTAAATCTTTATAAGGTTCTCTCACCTTTTCCTGAGGTACCTGAGGTTTTAAAAAGATTAAAAGAAAAAAATTATAAATTAGGTATTCTTTCAAATGGAACACCCTCTCTTCTTAATGAATTAGTTAAGAGTAATAATCTAGATAATATATTTGATGATATTTTTTCAATTGAAGAAGTTGGAATTTATAAACCAGACGCAAAAGTTTATGACTTGCCAATTAAAAAATACAAAATACAAAAAGAAGAAGTTGCATTTTTAAGTGCTAACACTTGGGATGTTTCTGGTGGTGGGAATTATGGTTACAGTTCTATTTGGGTAAATAGAAATAATAATATTTTTGATAATCTTGATTATAAACCTAAAGATGAAGTTAAAAACTTAAAACAATTACTTGATATTATTTAATTCTATTCTCTTCAAAATTCTTATTTAGTTTTACTGAAATAGTTCGAGTATTTTTTTTGTTCCATTCAGAAAAAGATTTTAAAATAGGCATAACTGAAAGACCAAATTCAGTAAGTGAATACTCAACATTTGGGGGCATTATTTGAATAACTTTTCTATTAATTATACCATCAGCCTCTAACTCTTTAAGCTGCTTAGATAACATTTGCTGTGTAATAGTTTTTAATGCTTTTTTAAACTCACCAAATCTCATTTTTTTTCTTTGTAGTAAACCAAACAAGATCCTAATTTTCCATTTACCTCCAAGAAAGTAGACGGCTCTTTCAGCTGGACAATCTATTAAATTTTTCATGGTATGATTTTATATACTGGTATGATTATATTGCCTTATTGCATTATTCATAACAAAGTATTAAATACAGTTCAATCAAATTGAAAGGTTAATAATGACAAATGCACATAGAGCAGGAGATGCACCGATTGCAGTAGAAGTTGAAAAAGATAAATCTTATTATTGGTGTGCTTGTGGAAAAAGTTCAAAACAACCATTATGTGATGGTTCTCACAAAGGCTCTGAATTTACTCCTCTAGCTTATAAAGCTGAAGAGACAAAAAAAGTTTTTTTTTGTACATGCAAAGCAACAAACAATCAGCCTCTTTGTGATGGCTCTCATAATAAGTAATTTAGAAAATGGCAAATATTGAAGTTGAAAAGATAATAGAACCAGTTTCAGCATCAGATGGCGCTGGTGTTAAATTAAAAAGAAGTATTGGTACTCACCTTATTGATTACCACGATCCTTTTTTAATGTTGGATGAGTTTGGTTCTGAAAATAAAGATGATTACATTGGAGGCTTCCCTCCCCACCCTCACAGAGGAATTGAAACAGTAACGTATATGCTGGCTGGTGACTTTGAACATAAAGATAGCACAGGTGGCAAAGGAATAATGACTGCTGGAGATGTCCAATGGATGAAAACAGGAAGTGGAATAATTCATTCAGAAATGCCTGCAATGAAAGAGGGTAAGCTTCATGGGTTTCAATTATGGGTAAACATGCCTGCTAAATTAAAAATGACAAAGCCTGAATACATTTATATTGACGCAGATAAAATGAGCACTCATAAAGATGATGATAAGACTGTCAAAGTGATTGCTGGAAAATTTCAAGATGCAGAAGGACCTGTTAAGGGCCATAACGTTGAACCTGTTTATTTTGATGTAGAACTTGAAAAAGGAAAAGAATTTAATTTTGATCTTCCCTCAACTCACAATTCATTAATATATTTAGTTGAAGGTGAAATTAAAGTTGGCAATCAAGATCATGATGCCGTTAAAGATTCTACTTTAATTATCCTAACTAGAGGTAAAAAATTAAAAGTCTCTAGCTTAACTAAAGCTAAGTTTTTATTGATATCTGGAAAACCAATTGGCGAGCCTATTGCTAGGGGAGGTCCATTTGTAATGAACACTAAAGCAGAAATCTTGCAAGCAGTTCAAGATTATCATAATGATACATTTGTAAAATAATGAAAACTATTAAAATAGAAAAATTTGGTGGCCCTGAAGTCTTAGAAGTTAAAGATATTGAGATTGGTAAACCAGGTCCAAAAGAAGTTTTGATAAAAAATTTATCAATTGGTCTTAACTATATTGATGTTTATCACCGAACAGGCTTGTATCCTATTCCTCTTCCAAGTGGAATTGGCCTAGAGGCATGTGGAATAATAGAAGAAGTGGGTTCTGATGTTGATCTATTTAAAGTTGGCGATAGAGTGGCTCACTCGTCAATGCCAATTGGAAGTTATTCAGAAAAACAATTATTTCCTCAAGAAAAATTAGTTTTAGTTCCAGAGGGTATCTCAGATGAAATTGCGTCTTGTATTATGCTTAAAGGAATAACTGCTGAATACTTATTACACAGAGCTTATCCAATTAAAAAAGGTGATAAAGTTTTATACCATGCAGCAGCTGGTGGTGTTGGCCAAATATTATGTCAGTGGGCTAATGCATTAGGAGCTGAAGTTATTGGAACTGTTGGCTCTAAAGAAAAAGAGGCTATTGCTAAAAAAAATGGATGTCATCATGTAATCAATTATACAGATACAAATTTTGTTGAAGAGGTAGAAAAAATTGCAGGTAAAGATGGAGTTGATGTTGTCTATGATGGTGTTGGAATAAAAACATTTGATGGATCAATTGAAACATTAAAAGTTAGAGGCATGATGGTCGCGTTTGGTAATGCATCAGGGTACGTTGATACTATAGATGTTAAAAAACATATTAATGCAAAAGGATTATTTTTTACTCGTCCTTCTATTGCACATTACACAATGACAAGAGAAGAATTGGTTGAGTCTGCAAAAAAAGTTTTTGATGCAATTTTATCTGGGAAATTTAAAGTTGAAATTTCAAAAAAATATGCGCTTGATGATGCAAAAAAGGCTCATGATGAATTAGAAGCAAGACTATTAACTGGCCCTGCAGTTATTATTCCTAATTAATCTAAATCAACATCCATATCAGACATATGCAATTTTAATGCATTTGTTGATACTTGAATTTCTCTCATAAAAACAATAATTGAAATCATCATCGATAAACAGCATGACCCAAAGATTATTCTTGCAGCAAAAATCTCATTTAGGTACAGAGCAAAAACAGTCAGCATATTAAATAAAAAACCAAATGCAGCAAACATAATAGTCCACTTTAAAAGAACAATTCTTCCATTTAAATTTATAAACTGTTTTTTCCACTCAGGAGGAATATGATTTTCATACACATGTTCATCATGAAGCTGTCTAATAAGCTTACTCAAAGAGTGAAATCTGTTGCTATATACACTCATCAATAGAGGAATGGCTGGAAACATCAATGCTGTAACTGTGTAATCTATATTCATACGAATCAATTTGATTATGAAACTAGCCTTTGTTATTTACAAGTAAAATATTATGAAGCAATTAAATCTCTTTATCGAATTAACTAGATTAAAAAAGCCTATTGGCTTTATGCTATTATTTTGGCCTTGTGCATGGGGTTTAACACTTGCCTATGATTTTTCAAATTCACTCCATAATTATTTTTTTTATTTATTTTTATTTTTTATGGGATCAGTTCTAATGCGTTCTGCAGGCTGCATTGTAAATGATATTTCTGATAAAGAATTTGATAAAAAAGTAGAGAGAACTAAAAATAGACCGATCGCTTCAGGTAATATCTCTGTTAAATTGGGATTGCTCTATACTATTATTTTATGTTCGATTGCTTTTTTAGTTTTAATTAATTTTAATAATTTAACAATTATTCTAGCCCTTAGTTCTATGCCTTTAGCATTTACTTATCCATTGATGAAAAGGTTTACTTATTGGCCTCAACTATTTTTAGGAATAACATTCAATTATGGTTTGGTTCTTGGATGGACAGCAATACAAGGGGAAATAAACGCTGTAGCTATTATATTTTATATTGGAGCCATATTTTGGACACTGGGATATGACACGATTTATGGGTTTCAAGATATTAAAGATGATGAAATTATAGGTGTAAAATCAACTTCAATAAAATTTAAAAAAAAACCAAAATTATTTTTAACAACATGTTATTTGCTCTTTTTAATTTCTTTAATTTTAGTAAGTTTTATTATGAAGCTTAATTCAATGTCTTATTTTTTTATTCTTATCTCAGCTGCACATTTATTTTTTTTTCAAATCTATAATTTTAATTATCAAGATCCAAAAACTTGTTTGAAAATTTTTAAAAGTAATAATTTTTTTGGCGCTATAGTTTTATGTAATATTTTGATTGGAAAACTTTAAATGAATAAAATTGATATTATAAAAAGACTTTTTTTTGATTATACAAAAAAACATATTAATAAAATAATATTGTCTGTATTTTTTGCCTTACTTGTGGCTGGCAGTACTTCAGCCATTGCCTATCTTTTAGATCCAGCAATAAAAAAAATATTTATTGAAAAAGATCAAGCTTTAATAATAATCATTCCAATTTTCATTATTGCTGCTTTTGCAATAAAGGGCTTTTCACTGTATGTAGCAAAAGTTCTTATGATAGGTGTTTCAGAAGAGGTAAGAAAAGACCTTCAATGTGACATGTTAAATAACTTGGTTGAGGCCGACACAAAATTAATTGATGGAAAGCATACTGGAAAATTTATATCCAATATAACTAATGATGTAAGTCATATTACCAACTTAATCAGCACTGCAGTTTTAAATATTTTTAAAGATAGTTTAACTTTAATCGGATTATTGATTGTAATGTTTTTTCAAAATTGGAAGCTTTCTTTGGTGGCAATTATAATGATACCTTTAGCAACTTTTGCAGCAAGAACCTTAGGTAAAAGAATAGGTAAGGTTGCAACAGAACAAATGTTAAGAGCTGGAATTCTTAATACATATTTAATTGAACTTTTTAAAAATCATAAACTTATTAAAATATTTCAACAGGAAAAATATGAAAAAATAAGAGCAGAAAGATTCATAAATGATGTTAAAGAAAAAAGTGTAAAAATTGCAACTGTCTACGTTAGATCATCACCAATAATGGAAACCTTAACAGGTATTATGATAGCAGTTTTAATTTTTTACTCTGGAAAGTTAGTTTTAAAGAATGAGATTGATATAAATAATTTTTTCTCTTTTCTTGCAGCTATGATGCTAGCATATCAACCGGTTAGATCACTTGCTACATTGAATATAACAATTAGCCAAGGACTTTCAGCTGCAAAAAGAATTTTGCCTGTTATTGACGAAAAATCTGAACTTCTTCAAAACAAAGATAGCTCTGAAATAAAAGTTGATACAGGCAATATTGAATTTAAAAATGTATCTTTTAAGTATGAAAAAGAAAAAGAAATCAGAACCTTAAATTCAGTAAGTATAAAAATGCTAGGTGGAAAAATGACTTCAATTGTTGGTCATAGTGGGGCTGGTAAATCAACAATTTTAAATTTAATTCCAAGGTTCTATGATGCAATTTCAGGAGATATACAGATAGATAATCAATCTATCTATAAATGTACCATACAATCTTTAAGAAAAAATATTTCACTAGTTAGTCAAGATACTACTTTATTTGATGATACAATTAGAAATAATATTGCTTATGCAAACCTAAATGCAAGTCAAAAAGAAATTGAGGAAGCAGCAAAATATTCTTTTGCAAGTGAATTTATAGAAAAACTTCCAAATAAGTATGAAACTATTATTGGCGAAAATGGAACTAGATTATCTGGTGGAGAAAAACAAAGACTTTCAATAGCAAGAGCAATGCTGAAAAAAAGTCAAATTATTTTATTGGATGAAGCCACATCATCACTAGATGCAGAAACAGAAAATAAAATTCAAGATGCTATAAATTTCTTAACTAAAGATAGAACAACAATAGTGATAGCCCACAGATTATCAACAATTTTAAATTCAGATAAAATTTATGTAATTGACTCAGGGAGAGTTGTTGATGAAGGAAATCATGAACAACTGCTGGCAAACTCAAAGGTTTATAAAAACTTCTACGAAAAACAAATTAAGAAAATTTAATGTTTTTTTTTTATAGGATTCTAATAAATTTAATTTTTATTTTATCACCTTTAATTGTAATAATAAGATTATTACAAAAAAAAGAAGATCCATCAAGATTTAGAGAAAAGCTAGGTTTTTTTTCAAAAAAAAAGACTAAAGGAAATTTAATATGGTTTCATGGTGCAAGTGTTGGGGAAATCTTAAGTGTGGTTCCTCTAATAGAAAAACTAGAAAAAAATAATAAAATAAAACAAATTTTAGTAACTTCAAACACTCTAAGTTCCTCTAAGATTTTATCAAAATTAAAATTAAAAAAAACTATCCATCAATTTTTTCCAATAGATACAAACTATAATACTTACAAATTTTTAGAATATTGGGATCCGTCTATTGCAATATTTATAGATTCTGAAATATGGCCAAATATGCTTACAAATATAAAAAAAAAATCAATATCATTAATGTTAATTAACGCAAGAATAACTGAGAAATCTTTTAAGAAATGGAAATTTTTTTCTTCCTCTGCTAAAACGATATTTCAAAATTTTGACATGTGCATATCATCAAGCTTGGCGTCTAAGAATTATTTAAGATTACTTGGGGCAAAAAAAATTTCGTATTTTGGTAATTTAAAATTTACTCAAAGCAAACAAACTACAAATGAATTAGGTAATAATTTAAATAAGTTCTTTTTAACAAAAAAGATATGGTGTGCATCCAGTACACATGGAATTGAAGAAAAGATATGTGCAAATACACATAAAAAACTTAAAGTTAAGTATAAAAACTTATTAACAATTATAATACCAAGACATATTCATAGAGTTAAAAAAATTCTCCAAGATATAAAGGAAATGAATTTAAAAATTCACTTGCACGACTCTAAAAAAAAGATTGATAAAAAAACAGATATATACCTAGTAAATACTTTTGGACAAACCCAATCCTTTTTTAAGATTAGTAAAACTGTTTTTTTAGGAGGCTCAATTATTAAACATGGAGGGCAAAATCCTTTGGAGGCAGCAAAGTATGGGTGCCAAATATTACATGGTCCAAATATATGGAATTTTAAAGAAATTTATAACCTTTTAAAAGTTAATGGAGCATCACATAAAGTTACCACCCCCAATCAATTAACTCTTAAAGTTAGCAAGATACTGAACAATAAAAACAACTCTAAAAAACTTCAATTAAAAATAAAAAATCTTAGTTCTAAAATTTTATACTCAACCTTAAATGAGATAAACTTTCATATAAAGAAAAAATGAAATTTAAAAAACCAAAATTTTGGGACTATCAACGTCCAAATTTAATGTCTTATATTTTGTTGCCACTAACTTTTCCTCTAATTTTAAATAATTTTTTCTTAAATAAAAAAAAAGATAAAAAAGAAGATCATAAGCCTAAAAAAATTTGTGTAGGAAATATATATGTAGGTGGCACAGCAAAAACACCATTGACAATAAAAATTTATCAAATTTTAAAAAAACTTGACATTAATGCTTGCACTATAAAAAAGTTTTACAAAAGCCATTATGATGAGCAAAAAATGCTATCTGAAAAAACTATACTTTACTGTGAAAAAAATAGAATTGATGGACTTAATAAAGCAATTCTAGAAAACAAAGATGTGGCAATTTTTGATGATGGTCTACAAGATAGCTCAATAAATTACGATCTAAAGATTGTTTGCTTCAATGACTTAAAATTAATTGGAAATGGTTTTTTAATTCCTGCTGGACCTCTAAGAGAAAAAATAAATAGTATTTTAAAGTACGACATGGCTTTTATTAATGGAAATGAGGTAGATAACTCTAAACTAAAGTTACTATTAAAAAGTTATAATGCTAATATTGAAATATTTGAGACCAACTATAAAGCTATAAATATTAAAGAATTTAATATTAACGATGAATATATTGTTTTTTCAGGCATAGGTAATCCTGATAGTTTTAAACAAACATTAATCAATAATAATATTAAGATAGCAAAAGAAATGATTTTTCCTGATCATTATAATTATACTCATAAGGATATTGACCAAATAAAATATCAGGCGAGAAAACTTAACTTAAAGATATTAACTACTGAAAAAGATTATATTAAGATTAAATCAATCGATAGCAATGATATTAAATATTTAAAAGTAGAGCTAGATATCAGGAATGAAGATAGGCTAATAAATCATTTAAAAAAATATATATGAAATTAATAAAATATTTTTTTCAATTTATAATTATAATAACACTTCTTCTTTTATTTAGAATTTTGGGGCTTAAAATTGCTTCATTTATCTCTAATAAAATTGCATCAAGTTTTGGACCTTTTTTTAGATCTAAAAATTTAATTAAATCAAATATTCTTAAAGCACTTCCACATTTAAGTCCTGAGGAATTAGATAAAATTTCAAAAAAGATGTGGGGAAATTATGGAAGAATACTTGCTGAATACGTTTTTATAAAAAATTTTAGAGGGCCCAAATTTAATAATAATATAAAAGTTAAAGGTCAAGATGTGCTTGAAAAAATTAAGAAAGATAATGAGCCTGTTATATTTGTTTCAGGACATTTCAATAACTTTGAATTGATGGCTCTACATATTGAAAAATCAGGAATTAACCTCGCAGCAATTTATAGACCACTTAATAATAAATTTCTTAACTATATAATGGAGAGGGTTAGAAAAAAATATATTTGTAAAAATCAAATCAAAAAAGGAATTTCAGGTACTAAAAAATTGCTTAGTTTTTTCAAACAAAAAACTTCTATAGCGCTCATGATTGATCAAAGAGTTTCTCAAGGTATTAAGGCTAAATTATTTAATGATGAATGTTTTACAACTACTATTCCTGCACAATTTGTTAAAAAATTTAAATGCAAAATAATCCCTGTTTATATTGAAAGAATACAGGGCACAAATTTCCAAATTACTATACATGAGCCAATAAATTTTTCAGGTGATGAAACAATTGAGTCGATAACTTTAAACTTAAACGGTTTGTTAGAAAAAATGATTTTAAAAAATCCCGAACAATGGATTTGGTCTCATAATCGATGGAAATAAGAGTTCTTTAAAGTTATTCACTTTCTCTTTTTTTTGCTGCCTCAACGTAAGAATAATATGGTTCTTGCAAATCCACATTCCAATAATTCAAAGTATTTAGATCAATCTTCTTGCCAGATACTGCACAAATTACATGATCTCCCTCTTCAATAACTTCAAAATTATTTGGTAAATATCTTATTTTAGCTAATTTTTTATTCATTTTTAGTTTATATATTCTTACATGAATGTTGGAATAATTGGAAGCGGTGGAAGAGAACATGCAATATGTAAAGAAATTAAAAGATCCTCAAAAGTAAACAAAATTTATTGTTTTCCAGGAAATGCTGGCACATCTGAACTAGCAGAAAATATTGAAATAGATATTTCTGATTTTATTAGAATTAAAGAATTTTCACTTTCTAATAAAATAAAATTAATTATAGTTGGTCCTGAAAAACCATTAGTTGATGGAATAGTTGATTTTTTCAAGAACACAAAAATAAATATTTTCGGTCCTGACAGAATATCATCTCAGCTTGAGGGCTCTAAGATATTTACCAAAAAAATCTGTGAAACTTATAAAATTCCTACTGCTAAGTTTGGTGTTTTTAAAAATTCTAGTGAGGCTATTACATTTTTAAATAAAACCTCATTTCCAATTGTAATTAAAGCAGACGGGCTTGCATCTGGGAAAGGTGTTTATATTTGTGAAAATAAGAGTGAAGGCAATATTGCTATTGAAGAAATATTTAATGGAAAATTTGGAGTAGCTAAAAACTTACTAATTGAAGAATTTCTCAAGGGTGAAGAAATGAGTTTTTTTGTAATTAGTGATGGTAAGGAAATTAAAAATTTTGAAACAGCACAAGATCATAAAAGAGTACTTGAAGGCGACAAAGGGAGCAATACTGGAGGCATGGGGGCTTATTCTCCATCACGATTAATTAATGAAAAACTTGAAAAAAAAATTTTAACAAAAATAATAAAGCCAACAATTAATGCATTAAAAGACATGGGTTCTAATTACAAAGGATTTTTGTATGCAGGATTGATGATAGTTGATGGAGAACCATTTTTAATAGAATATAATGTTAGAATGGGAGATCCTGAGTGCCAAACTATTTTACCAAAATTGAAAACAGATTTTTTAGAAATTATAGAAGCATGCTGTAATGAAAACTTAAGTAGTTTGAAAATAGAATGGCATGACCAGAAAAGTTTATGTATTGTGCTTTGCTCAAAAGGTTATCCTAATGAGTATAATAAAAACATATTGATTAAAAATTTTGATAAACTTAATTTAAATAAGGGAGACTTTATTTATCATGCAGGCACAAAAAAAATTAATGATAAAATATATTCTAACGGTGGTAGAGTTATGAACTTTGTAAGTTTATCTTCTAGCTTTAAGGAAAGTAGAAATAGAATATACAGTCATATTAAAGCACTAAATTGGAACAGTGGTTTTTTTAGGAAAGATATTGGATATAAAGTAATTAATGAATGAGAATTATTTCAGGTAACCTCAAAGGTAAAAAAATTTTATCCCCTAAAAATGAATTAACAAGACCTCTTAAGGATTTAACTAAAGAGTCAATTTTCAATTTAATTAAACATTCAAAGTTATTAGATTGTAAACTTGAAAATGCAAATGTACTTGATTTATTTGCTGGTGTGGGCTCATTTGGTCTCGAGTGTTTATCTAGAGGAGCTCAATCAGTTACTTTTTTTGAGAATTATAAAGAAGCATTAATTATTTTAAAAGAAAACATAAGTAGCATGAAGCAACAAAATTTTTCAGAAGTTATTGAAAAAAATATTTTTTTAGAAAATACGTTTAAATATTTAAACAAAAAATATGATATAATATTTATGGATCCTCCTTATAAAGAAAAAAAAGTGCCCGATATTCTGAATAAAATCATCAAATTAAATTTATTAAAAGAAAATGGGGTAATAATAATTCATAGGCATAAAAAGGAAAAAGACTTATTTCCCAAAGAGTTCAAAATCATAATAAGTAAAATTTATGGTATTTCAAAAATTATCTTTGGTAATAAATTAGATTAATATTTTTTTTGTTTCTTTTTTTATTAATTCAACAGAAGGTTGATCAAAAGGATTAACGTTTAAAGATCTTCCTAATAAAATTGTTTCCAAAATAAAAAAACAGAAAAGTTCACCTAGTGATTTTTCATCTCGTTTTAAAACTTTAAAACTTCTAAATGGAATTTTTCTTTTATTAAAAACTTTTTCACTAGCAAGCATTTGGGAGTGTTTAATTTTTTGTATTGATTGATTTTTTAAATATCTATGGCTAGATAAAATATTATTATTATCTATTTTTACATCTTTGTTATCTAAAGTATTAAAAAAAGTATAAAAACTTTTTTTGGGACCATCTAAATAAAGTTGCATTAGACTATGATTGTCTTTTGGCATAGACGATACAACAGGCAACAGCCCTTTCGATTTTTTACCTAAACTTTCAGCTATTAACTGTTGGTACCATTTAAATAAATTTTCTGATTGTTCATCATAATTCAAAATTATAGACGCAAACTTACCATTATTAATA
This sequence comes from Candidatus Pelagibacter sp. PS_41, assembly GCF_059417725.1. Lineage (NCBI taxonomy): Bacteria > Pseudomonadati > Pseudomonadota > Alphaproteobacteria > Candidatus Pelagibacterales > Candidatus Pelagibacteraceae > Candidatus Pelagibacter > Candidatus Pelagibacter sp. PS_41. The sequence continues at coordinate 960,464 of NZ_CM182062.1, forward strand.
AAATGCAAGGTTGCTACTACGTTATTAATGAGATTATTAATGAAAATTTTATTTTTAATAATATTATTAAACTGTTTAAATTTATTTTCATTTAAATTCATTAATTCTGCAGGCAGCATTCCAACCTCTGACAGTACGGAATATCTTCCACCTATATAATTCTTATGTTCAAATATTTCAGATTTTAATTGCCCCACCAGGTTAGTTAGGTAACTTTTTTTATCCTCGGTAATTATGATATTGTGATCTTTATTTTTTATTAATGTATTTGAATTTACTATTGTTTCTAAAGTGTTTCCAGATTTGGATATAATTAAATTTAAATTAATTTTTTTATTTTTTAAATAATTTTCACTATTTTTTAAATCATTTACAAAATAAAAATTTTTTTTAATTTTTTTTTTTAGAAAACTATGAATTGCTTCTGAACCAAGTATTGATCCTCCCATACCAATAATTCTTATATTGGAAAATTTTTTATACTTAACAAGTGTTTTTTTTGAATAACTATATTTATAATTTGGTTTTAATGTTTCTAAAAATGAAGGCTGATTTTTTAATAGTTTCTTAAAAAGATTTTTAACTTTCTTGTTTTTTTTGAATTTTTTAAAATTTTTAAAATTAATATTCTTAGTTAGCATTAATTATTCTTAATATTTTTTAATACAAAATCCTCTGCCGTTTTATTTGATTTATTTGTTTCACTAATAGTTTGACTTTTAATGCTTAAAATTTTTTCTATATCTATCTCTTCCTCTAATTGTATATTTTCTTCATCTTTATCTTTTGGTTGTGGTAGCTCTAAAAATTTTGGTGGTAAAACTAGTGGACTTTTTTTTTGAACCAAAAACTCATCACTATTTTCAGATTTTCTACCACTAAGTCCATCTTTGATTGACTGACAAGAAAGTCCAACTAGTGCAACTAAAAGAATTAAAATTATATTATTTATTTTCATTTTTTAAATGTTTATCTAAAATTATTTCTACTAAAATAAGGCAAATTACCCCAAAAGAAATAAAAATATCTGCCACATTAAAAATAAACCAATGAAAATTATTTACATGAAAGTCAATGAAATCTGGTACTGCAGAGTAATATAACCTATCAAATAAGTTGCTAATTGCACCTCCAAATATAAAGGAAAAAAAGTAAACCCTCATATCTTTTGTTTTTATAATGATGAATAAAATAACAATGGAAATTATTACAATCAATCCTGTAATTAAGTTATATATTTGGCTTTGCTCAAAGTTTAACAATCCAAATGCTATTCCTTTATTCCAAACTAGATATATGTTGAAAAAAGATGTTATAAAAATATCTACATGATTGTGTATTTCGGCTAAGCTTAAAACATATAATTTTGTAAACCTATCTAGCAAAAAAATAGTTAAAATTATTATTCCACAATAAAATAGTTTCTTTTTATTGACTTGCATCATTTTTAATTTTTATGTCTAAGACAGCCATTTTTAATAATTTTCCAGCAAACAACACATTTTTCTCCTACTGCTTTTTTGGTTTGTACAGTTGTGTCATTGTTTGTGCTTTCAATAATTTCTACTGCTGAGGTTATACAAAGTTCAGACATGTCAATATCCTTTGTTAATTCCTTCAGGTTTTTATTAAGACTTATTACAAGATTTGCTTCTAAACTTGAGCCTATTTCTTTACTTGCTCTTTTTGTTTCAATGCTAACATTACAAACATCTCTTATTTTCTTTAATTCAATCCACTTTTTATTTAATTGATCGTTTTCAAAAAATTTTGGAAATTTCATGAATTTTTCAAGATGAATGCTTTTTTCATCTTTATTAATTAATTTGAAAATTTCTTCAGTTGTAAATGATAAAATTGGCGCAAACCATTTGCTTAAAGACTCAAGCAATATATTTAAAACTAGAATACAACTTTTTCTTCTATCTGAGTCTTTGCTATCACAATATAAAGCATCTTTTCTGATATCAAAATAAAATGCAGATAAATCTACAGTACAAAAATTCAATAGTTCTTTGTAAAGATTATGAAAATCATATGATTTAAAATAATTATTAAAGTTTTTATTTAATTCAAAAACTCTATGAAGGATGTATTGCTCTAATTCTGGCAATTGATTCAAATCTAATTTTTCTAAATCTACTTTTTTAAAATTATCATTTAAATTTCCTAATAAATATCTAAAGGTATTTCTAATTTTTCTATAAGAGTCTGCGTGTTGTTCTAAAATTGAATAATCTATTCTTAAATCTTCTGCATAATTTGATGACGCAACCCAAATTCTTAAAATATCTGCACCATATTTTTTTAATATATCTTCAGGTGCAATTACATTTCCTAAAGATTTAGACATTTTAAGTCCCTTGCCATCGACTACGAATCCATGTGATAAAATAGCTTCATAAGGAGCTCTACCTCTAGTTCCACAAGACTCTAATAATGATGAATGAAACCAACCCCTATGTTGATCAGAACCTTCAAGATACATTGAAGCGGGCCATTGCAAATCTTCTCTTTTTTCTAAAACAAATGAGTGGGTGCAGCCACTATCAAACCAAACCTCAACAATATCACTCATCTTATCATAATCTTCTGCCTTATACTTTTTGCCCAAAAATCTTTGTGGGTTGTCTGAAAACCAACAGTCAGAACCTTCTTTTTCATAGATGCTTGCAATATTTTCGTTTACTTCATCATCAACCAAAACTTCTTTGGTGGTTTTATGAATAAATATTGGTAGAGGCACTCCCCATACTCTTTGTCTTGATACACACCAATCTGGCCTTGTCTCAATCATTGCTTTTATCCGCTCTCTTCCTTTATCTGGATAAAAAGTAGTGTCATCTAAAGCTTTTAATGCTTTCTTTCTAAGTCCATGGCTTTCCATTGAGATAAACCATTGAGGAGTTGCTCTATGAACAAGAGGTGCTTTCGATCTCCATGAATGTGGATATGAATGAATTAATTCTCCACTAGATAACAATTTTTTTTCTGCTTTTAACTTTTCAATTACAATTGGGTTAGCTTTAAAAATGTGAATACCATCAAATAAAGGTAGGTTCTTAGTATATTTTCCATCGCCATCGACAGTCTCTATTGCTTTAATTCCATGATTTAAACAAAGATTAAAATCGTCTGGTCCATGACTTGGCGCACAGTGTACAATTCCTGTTCCTTGTTCTGTTGTAACAAATCTAGCCTCAAGCATTGGAACATCATAGTTATAACCAAGTGCTAAAAAAGGATGACTACAAATTGTGTCTTTAAAATCACTTCCCTTAATTTTTTTTAGTTCTTTATAGTCATTAATATTACAGTCTTTAATAACAGACTCTAATAAGGCTTCTGCTACCACTATTTTTTTACCTTTAAAATCACCTTCATTATTTAATTGAATGATTAGATAATCGAGAGCCTCGTTATAAGCTAAAGCCTTATTTGCTGGTATGGTCCAAGGTGTTGTTGTCCAAATTATAATTTGAGCTCCTTCTAGTTCTTTTAAATTTGTTTTTACAACTGGAAAGGCTGTATAAATTGTATCAGATTTATGATCTTGATACTCTACCTCAGCATCAGCCAATGCAGTTTTTTCAACAGTTGACCAAAGAACAGGCTTAAAGCCTTTATATAAACTTCCTTCTTTTAAAAACTTTCCTAATTCTCTTACAATTTGAGCTTCAGCTTCAAAACTCATTGTTGCATAATGGTTATCCCAATCTCCAACAACGCCTAATCTTTTAAATTGTGTTTTGTGTACTTCAATCCATTTTTCAGCAAACTCTCTACATTCTTTTCTAAATTCAGTAATTGGAACTTCATTTTTGTTTTTTTTGTTTTTTTTGTATTGCTCTTCAATTTTCCATTCGATGGGTAGTCCATGACAATCCCAACCTGGAACATATACTGAGTCTTTTCCATCCATTTGATGAAATTTAACAATAATATCTTTTAATATTTTATTTAGAGCAGTACCCATATGAATATTGCCATTTGCATATGGCGGTCCATCATGAAGAATAAATTTTTCTTTTCCTTTGTTGGATTTTCTTAACTCTTTATAGAGATCAATTTTTTTCCAATATTCTAAAATTTCAGGCTCTTTATTTTGTAAATTCGCTTTCATTGAGAAAGCTGTTTTTGGTAAATTGATATGTTCTTTACTCATTTTAACTTTTAGCAACTTTTAAGTCACTTTGAATTTGTTTTTTTAATTGATCAACTTTTTTGAACTTTTTTTCTTTTCTTATAAATTTTGTGAACTCCACTGATAAGTGCTTATTATAAAGATTTCCAGAAAAATTAAAAATATGAACTTCTAATAATATTTTTTTTTGGTTAAAAGTTGGCCTATATCCCAGATTAGCTATAGCTTTAAGAGATTTTTTTGAATTTTTTTGCTTCACATTAACCGCATAAACCCCCGGCATTGAAATGACATAATTTTTTATATCTATGTTGCATGTTGGAAATCCAATTTTTTTTCCTTGTTGTCTTCCTTTTTGAACTATTCCTTCAATTGACCAATTTCTACTTAAAAACTTGTTAGCTTTTTTTAAATCTCCTTTTTCTAAAAGAGATCGAATATAGGTTGATGAGATAACTTTTTTATTTAAAATTAATGGTTGAGGTTTGACTATTTTGTAGTGATATTTTTTTTCATTTTTTATTAGTTGCTTTACGTTACCCTCTCTTTTATTGCCAAACCTAAAGTTATCACTTACGAATATATATTTTGCTTTCAATTTTTTTGACAAAATTTCTTTTATAAAAAAATCAGATTTTATTAATGAAAATTTTTTATCAAATTTTTTAGTTATAATAAAATCTACCCCTAGATTTTCTAAAATTATATTTTTTTGATTAATGTTTGAAATTCTAAAATTTTTAAAACCTTTATTAAAAAACATTTTGGGCATTGGCTCAAAAGTTAAAACCCCAATTTTTAAATTAAATTTTTTTTTATAATTATTAGCTTGTTTAAATAATTTTTGATGTCCCATATGAACTCCATCAAAATTTCCAATCAAAATGATTGAATTTTTATGATTATTAGAAACATTGAAATTTTTATATAGCTTCATATTTTACCATTTTAATTCTGTTTGGATGAAGTTTACAATAACCTCATATTTCTTTGAAACCAAATCTATACCTTCTTTTTTAATTTCATCTTTATGAATACCATTTGCTATAATTAAAGAATCATAATTTAAAAGATTTGCACCTTTAATATCAGTATTCAAATTATCACCGATTGATAATACTTTTTTTCCCTGATTATTAATTGCTTGATTATATACCTCAGGAAATGGTTTTCCAAAATATATAACCTCACCACCCAATTTTTCAAAAACTAATGCTACTGATCCTGCACACAATTCCCTTTTGTGACCTCTATCTACAATCAAGTCAGGATTTGTGCATATCATTTTTTTATTAATCTGATCTTTAAATAGTTCTTTATAAAAATTTAAATTATCACCCTGATCTTCAAACAAACCTGTGCAAAGCAAATATTTGCTTTCTTCAATTTCTAATATCTTATTTTTTTTAAAATCTAAAAATAAATCAAAATCTCTTGGCGGACCGACATGATAAAACTTATCTTCTAATAAATTTTTTTTTAAATAATTTAACGATGCTTCTCCAGATGAATAAACTTTTTTTCTTATTTCTTTATTCATGCCCATTTTTTCTAGAAATGAATTTACCGTCTTATTGGGTCTTGGTGCATTAGTCAAAAGCACGTAATCTTTTTTTGATTTTGTAATTTGCTCTAACGTTTTAATTGCTTCCTTATGAAGGGTGATGCCATTATGTACTACGCCCCATAAATCAATATAAAAAATATCATAATTCTCAACAATTGAACTCAATCCCTCTTTATCTAAATTCTTAGCCATAATGGGAGGTATAGCTTATTAAAATCACAATTTCTCTCGTTTTTTGACCCACATATTTTTTTAACCAAACCTTGAAATAGTTAGCCTAATAGCTATATGAGTTGCACAATAAAAGGAGAATTTATGAAATTTAAACCGTTACACGATAGAGTTCTAATAGAAGTCTTAGACAGCAGTGAAAAAACTGCTGGAGGAATAATTATCCCTGATACAGCTCAAGAAAAGCCTCAAGAGGGTAAAGTGATTGCTGTTGGTGGTGGTGCAAAAACTGAAGATGGAAAATTAATTCCAATGGATGTGAAAGTTGGTGACAAAGTTCTTTTTGGGAAATGGTCAGGAACTGAAATCAAAATAGATGGCAAAGAATACAGCATAATGAAAGAATCTGACATTATGGGTATTTCGGGAAAATAATTAAATTAAAGGAGAAAAATAAAAATGGCTAAAATTATAAAATTCGACTCTGAAGCAAGAGCGGCAATGATAAGAGGTGTTGATATCCTTGCAAATACTGTGAAAGTTACTCTTGGACCAAAAGGTAGAAATGTTGTTATCGACAAATCTTATGGTGCTCCAAGAATTACTAAAGATGGTGTCTCTGTTGCTAAAGAAATCGATCTAGAGGATAAATTTGAAAACATGGGTGCTCAAATGGTTAAAGAAGTTGCCAGCAAAACAAATGAAGAAGCTGGTGATGGAACAACTACAGCAACTATTTTAGCTCAAGCGATTATTAAAGAGGGTGTAAAATATGTTACTGCTGGCATGAACCCGATGGATGTTAAAAGAGGAATAGATGCAGCTGTAGATCATGTTAAAGCAAGTTTAATTTCTTCAGCAAAAAAAGTTAAAGACACTGATGAAATTGCTCAAGTTGGAACTATTTCAGCTAATGGTGATAAAGAAATTGGTAACATGATTGCAAAAGCAATGCAGAAAGTTGGCAATGAAGGAGTAATCACTGTTGAAGAAGCTAAAGGAGTTGAAACTGAGTTAGATGTTGTTGAAGGTATGCAGTTTGATAGAGGTTATCTGTCGCCATACTTTATTACAAATGCAGATAAAATGACTACAGAGTTAGAAAACCCTTTCATTCTATTGCATGAAAAGAAATTAACTAACTTACAGCCAATGGTTCCACTTTTAGAAGCCGTTGTACAAGCTGGTAGACCACTAATGATTATTTCAGAAGATGTTGAGGGCGAAGCTCTTGCTACTCTTGTTGTAAATAAACTTAGAGGTGGTTTAAAAGTTGTTGCTGTTAAAGCTCCAGGTTTTGGTGATAGAAGAAAATCAATGCTTGATGATATTGCAATTTTAACTGGTGGTCAGGTTATCTCTGAAGATATTGGTGTTAAACTTGAAAACGTTAAACTTACAGATCTTGGATCTTGTAAGAGAGTTAAAGTTGATAAAGATAACAGTACAATTATTAGCGGCAATGGTAAGAAATCTGAAATTGAAGCTAGATGTGCACAAATCAAACAACAAGTAGGTGAAACAACTTCTGATTACGACAGAGAAAAACTTCAAGAAAGACTAGCTAAACTTGCTGGTGGAGTTGCTGTAATCAAAGTTGGTGGTGCAACTGAAGTAGAAGTTAAAGAAAGAAAAGATAGAGTTGAAGATGCTCTTAACGCAACTAGAGCTGCTGCTGAAGAAGGTATAGTAGTTGGTGGTGGTTGTGCCCTTTTATACGCTTCACAAAGTCTAGAGTCACTTAAAGTTAAGGGTGATGACCAAAAAGCTGGTGTTGCATTAGTAGCTAAAGCTTTACAGGCTCCAATTAGACAAATAACTTTAAATGCTGGAGTAGATGGTTCAGTTGTAGTTGGAAAATTACTTGAACAGAATAAAAAGAATATGGGTTACGATGCTCAGAACGAAGAGTACGTTGATATGTTTACTAAAGGTATCATTGATCCTGTTAAAGTTGTAAGAACAGCTTTACAAGATGCGGCTTCGATTGCTGGATTACTTGTAACTACTGAAGCCATGATTGCTGACAAACCAGACGACAAAGACTCTGGTGCTGGTGGAATGCCTGGTGGAATGCCTGGTGGAATGGGCGGCATGGGTGGTATGGGTGGAATGGGCATGTAATCCCACTCTTTCTAAATAAATTTATAAAAGGCCATCTTTTTAGGTGGCCTTTTTTTTTATTAAGCTGTTATAAGATTAAGATATGTCAAAAAGATACAGCGGAAAATCATTTAAAGATTCAAGTACTGCGAAAAAGCCAAAATTAAGCTTGAAAGAGAAAAGAAAACAAAAAAAAGAAAAGACTAAAAAATCTTAAAATTAGGTTCTTTTTTGACTATGTTTTTTAAAAGTAAAACTTTTAGGTCTATCGCTTCTACTCTTAAACTTTTTTTTACCTTTAAAAGTAAAGTCTTTCTTTTTTGTGCTTGATCCTAAACTTTCAGATGGTTTTTTTCCAAAATACTTTGGGTTATTTGTAAAACCAGATGGTTTTGACTTGTCACCAAAACTAGATTTTCCTTTGTAACCGAAACTTTTTTTCTCCCCATCTCTTGATGATCTATCAGGTCTTCCGTAACCAGATGGTTTTGACTTGTCACCAAAACTAGATTTTCCTTTGTAACCGAAACTTTTTTTCTCCCCATCTCTTGATGATCTATCAGGTCTTCCGTAACCAGATGGTTTTGACTTGTCACCAAAACTAGATTTTCCTTTGTAACCGAAACTTTTTTTCTCCCCATCTCTTGATGATCTATCAGGTCTTCCGTAACCAGATGGTTTTGACTTGTCACCAAAACTAGATTTTCCTTTGTAACCGAAACTTTTTTTCTCCCCATCTCTTGATGATCTATCAGGTCTTCCGTAACCAGATGGTTTTGACTTGTCACCAAAACTAGATTTTCCTTTGTAACCGAAACTTTTTTTCTCCCCATCTCTTGATGATCTATCAGGTCTTCCTTTGCTAAAAGATTTTTTTTCCTCTCTAAATTTTCTTTTTTTATTGTAAGGAGCTTTTCCTCTTTTTTTTCCTCTTGAGTCTCCTCTTGCACCACGTGGTGCGGGTTTAAAATTTGGATCAATTAATTTACTAATTTCATTCCACATCGATCTATCATCAGGTGTTAAAAAAGTTAAAGCAGAACCTTCTGTTCCAGCTCTAGCAGTTCTTCCAATTCTGTGAACGTAATCTTCTGGAACTTGTGGAAGATCAAAATTAATAACGTGCTGAATTAAAGGAATATCTAGTCCTCTTGCAGCAACATCAGTTGCTATTAATATTCTTTTAAGACCTTTTCTAAATGAATTAATTACACGGTCTCTTTTACTTTGACGAAGATCTCCATGAATAGCATCAGCTGAATGACCCTCTTCTTTAAGACGCTTAACCATTTTATCAGCACCTCTTTTAGTTTTAACAAAAACTAATATTGATCCTTTTCTTGCTATAAATTGGTCTACTAGTTGATCGTATTTATTTTCTTTAAAAACCTGAAGAGTTTCTTGCTTAATTTTTGCGATCGGTACTGATGTTGACCCTGTTGAAATTCTTTCAGGCTTATTTAGATATCTTTCAGAAATTCTAACAATATTCTGAGGTAGTGTTGCAGAAAATAATAAAGTTTGATGATCTTTTGGAACAAATTTTAAAATTAATTCTATTTGAGGGGTAAAACCCATATCTAACATTCTATCAGTTTCATCTAATACTAGATATTTGGTAGCTGATAAATTTAAGCTTTTCCTTTTTAAATGGTCATTAATTCTTCCAGGAGTTCCAACTATTATTCTTGATCTATTACCTAGTTGTCTAAGTTGTTTTTGCATTGCCTCTCCACCAATAAGTAAGGCAGTTTTAATATTAATTTTATCGCTAATAATACTTTTTATTGCAGCCATTACTTGAGTTGCAAGCTCTCTAGTTGGACACATAACTAATGCAAATGCATTTTTATCTAATATTAATTTATTGATTAGAGGAATACTGAATGCCAATGTTTTTCCAGTTCCTGTTTGAGCTGTTCCTAAAATATCTTTTCCCTCTAAAGCAACAGGAATTGCCATTGCCTGAATTGGAGTTGGTTTCGTAAATTTCATTTTTTCCAATGAATTCTTTAACGAATCTTCTATTTTTAATAATTTAAAATTTTCCATTTAGGTATTTAGATTTTTTAAAATTTAAGGAGATATGCTCTTAATCCTTTAATACGTCTAATTTATATAGGGATATCTATACGTTTTTATAACAATCACAAGAAGTCAATTTTTAGAATAATTAATTTAAGTGAGTAAATATTGATTTTTTTTAAGTTTTCAAATGACTCAATTAATGTATAAGAGCGTCAAATTATGAGTAACAATATTCGAAACATCACAATTATCGCTCACGTTGACCATGGCAAGACAACTATGATCGACAACTTAATGAAGCAAAGTGGTTCATTTAGAGAAAATGAAGTTGTAGATGAAAGGCTGATGGATTCTGGAGAATTAGAAAAAGAAAGAGGAATTACTATCTTAGCTAAACCTGCTTCTATAGATTGGCAAAACACTAGGATTAATATTATTGATACTCCAGGTCACAGAGATTTCGCTGCTGAAGTTGAACGTGTTTTAAGTATGGCTGATGGCGCCTTATTATTAATAGACTCAGCTGAGGGTGTTATGCCTCAAACAAAATTCGTATTAGCTAAAGCACTTAAACAGGGGCTAAAGCCAATAGTTGTAATAAATAAGTTAGATAAAACAGATCAAAGAGCTGATGAAGTTTTAGATGAAACATTCGATTTATTTGTAAGTTTAGATGCAAATGAAGAACAGTTAGATTTTCCAGTTATGTATGCAAGTGGTAGATCTGGGTGGGCAGATAAAGAAGTAGATGGTCCAAGAGAAAATTTACATCCTTTATTAGATCTAATTATAGAGCATGTTAAACCTGCTGAACTTGATAAAACTAAACCTTTCGCAATGCTATCTACTCTTTTATATGCAGATAGTTTTTTAGGTAGAAGTTTGGTTGGAAAAATATCTCAAGGAACAGCAAAAGCTAACCAACCTATTAAGGCAATAAATCTTAAAGGTGTGAAAGTTGATGAAGGTAGATTGACTAAAATTTTTAGATACGAAGGAACAAAAAAAGTACCCATTGAAGTTGGTGAAGCAGGAGATATTGTTGTAATTGCAGGTTTAGAAAAAGCTAACGTAGCAGATACAATTTGTGATCTTGAAGTAAACGATCCAATTCCAGCAACTCCAATAGATCCTCCAACAATGTCTATTACTATAAGTGTGAATAGTTCACCTTTAGCTGGGACAGAAGGTAAAAAATTAACAAGTACTCAAATCAGAGATAGACTGGTTACTGAAGCACAAAATAATGTTGGAATTTCTTTTTCCCAGAACAAAAATGTTGATGCCTTTGTAATTAGTGGTCGTGGCGAGTTAATGCTTGAAATCTTATTAACACAAATGAGACGTGAAGGTTTTGAAATGACTGTAAGTCCCCCAAAAGTTTTATATCAAAAAGACGAAAATGGTAACAGATTAGAGCCAATTGAAGAAATTACAGTTGATGTAGATGAAGAATTTTCATCAAAAATTATTGACTCGATGAATAGAAGAAAAGGTAAATTGCTAGATCTAAAAGATACAGGAAAAGATAAAAAAAGATTAATCTTTCATGCACCAACAAGAGGCTTGATGGGTTACACAAGTAGATTTCTAACTTTAACAAAAGGTACTGGTGTAATTAACAGAATTTTTCATGGTTATGGAAAATTTGAAGGTGAAATGGATGGAAGAAAAAATGGTGCTTTAATTTCAATGGCAAACGGAAAAGCTGTTGCGTTTGCAATATTTAACCTTCAGGCCAGAGGTGAAATGTTTGTTACACATAATGACCCTGTTTATGAAGGAATGATTGTTGGCTTAGCACCAAAACCTGGTGATATGATTATAAATGTCATGAAAGGTAAACAATTAACTAATATGAGAACTCAAGGAACTGACGAAAATGTTGTACTTACTCCAGTAAGACAAATGTCAATTGCAGAACAATTAAGTATGTTGAATACCGATGAAGCTTTAGAGATTACCCCAAAATCTCTTAGACTGAGAAAAGCTATTCTTAATCCTACAGAGAGAAAAAAGAACGAAAAATCTGGAACACCTCTTTAATTACTGAAAATTTTTCCAACAAGATATAATCCTAAAGCAACCGCAGGTCCTATTCCAAAAGCAAATAATAAAGTTCCAACTCCCACTATCCCTCCAAGATACCAACCTACAGACATTACAGTAATTTCAATAGCACCTCTTACTAATGCAATTGGTAAGTTAGTTTTTTTTTGTAAACCCACCATAAGCCCATCTCTTGGCCCTGCCCCTAAATTTGCAACAAGGTAGATACCACCACCCAACCCAACGGTAAGTACAGCAGCAATAGCTAAAAAAACTTGATTAATATAATTTTCAGGAGTTGGTACAAAATTAATACAAACATCAATCATTAAACCAATAATAATCGCATTCAAAATTGTTCCAATTCCAGGTTTCTGCTTTAAAGGTAACCAAAGAAGTAAAACTCCTATACTTACAAAAATAGTTATTATTCCTGTTGAAAAATTAACATTTAATGAAATACCTTGAGCAAGAACACTCCATGGTGAAGCTCCTGCATATGATACAATTAATAACCCCTCACCTAAACCGAACAAAATAAGACCAAACACTAAAAAAAAAATTGAGGAAAATTTTGGCTTTAGGTTTAGTGGTTTTGTTGAGCTCCAAGCAACTTTAGGAATTTTTTTTATACTTAAAAACATTTCAATTTTTACTGTTAAGTTTGCGTAAAAACAACTTATAATACAATATTAATAAAATAAAATTTTAATCAATATGTTACGTAATAAATGTTAAATCTTAAAACAAATAAATTAGTTTTTATTATTATATTTTTTATCTCATTTCTTGGAATCTTCATAAGAGCCTATAATATAAATTATGATAATTTTTGGTTTGATGAAATTTTAAGTTTTTGGGTAGCAGATCCAAAAATATCTATTATAGAGAGCTGGGAAAGGCATAGAAGTATCGAACAAGTACCATTTCTATACAATCTTTTATTAAAGGCTTTGTTTGAATTATTTAGTTACAATGTATTTATTGGCAGATATCTTTCATTAATACTTAATATTCTAAGTATATTTTTTATTATTAAAACTTCCAGATTATTAAAAAAAAATAATTCTTATATTTTTTCCTTATTTTTATTAAGCTTTAATGTTTATTTAATAAGCTATTCTCAGGAACTAAGGGCATATTCATTGGTCTTATTTTTATGCTCAACAGTTATTTATTATTTTTTTAAATCAATAAAATGCCATCAAGAAAAAAAATTTAATCTTTATCTGTTACTTATAAATTCAGCATCACAAATATTAATGATTTATTCTCACCCTTTCACTTTGATTGTTTATTTTTCAATCATTACTGTTATAGCTATAAAATATTTTAAATTTAATGAAAGCTTCAGAGAACTAAATCTATCTATAATTATAAGTTTAATTTTTAGTTTTTTTTATTTATATTTTTATATTAATGATCTAAGCAGTTATCCTAGTTGGTTGGAACAACCTGGCTTAAAATTTTATACTAATTTTTATTTTTCTACTTTTTTTGGATCAAGACTAGTTGGATTATTTTATTTGATAACTCTATTATTCTTACTATTTAATTTTAAAAAAATGTTTTTCAAAAATGTTGAAAATTTAACTTTTTTTTTAGTTTTGTTATTTTTAAGTTATTTTTTACCACTAGTATTTGGTTATTTAATAAAACCAATTATTTTTCATAGATATATTATCTTTGTTTTAATACCTATTATTATTTTAATATCTATTTTAATATTTGAAATTAAAAACCAAAAAATAAAAATAGCTACAATTATCATCATATCAGCATTAACTATTGGAAATCTTTATACAGAGTCAACTGTGCAGCAATTTATTAAAGAAAGACCCTATTATAAACCTGAATTTAGTCGATCACTAGATGAAATAAATAAATCAAATGAAAAATATTATACGTTTGATATGGATATTCCTACTGAAACCAGAGAGTCAGCATTTTATGCAATAGAAAATTATATAATAGCATTAAATAAGATAAAAAAATATAACATTTCTTATTTTGAAATGAATGAATTTGAAAATTCAAAAAAAAAAACAATTTGGATAATATGTTTACCTATAATTACAAAAGATAAATGTAAAAATTTAAATCCTAATTTAAATTCTAAGATAATCTTATCAAAAAGTTTTTCAGCAATTAGTTTAAAACTGATAAAAAAAAATAATTAATGAAATCAATTATAAGTAAAATATCTATATTTATTTTTATCTTACTAAGTAATAGTGTTTTTGCCCACACTTCTCACTACCAAAATTTTAAAAAAATAGAAATGGAAATTTTCAAAGATGGTAAAGTTATTGGTTTTAATAATTATTTTTTTGAAAAAAAAGGGGGTTTATTGATAGTTAAAAATAAAATTGAATTTAAAGTATATTTGCTTGGTATAGAAGTATTTAATCTTGAAGGCCATGGAATAGAAATACATAAAGATGGTAAACTGATATCATATGAGTCAAAGACTTTACAAAATGATAAAGAGAAATTTGTAAATCTCATTTATGATTCTAAGTCAGATAAATTCAAAATTAATGGATCATCTTATGTTGGTCTTGCAGATACTAAAAATATAATAGGAAATTGGTGGAACCATCAGATATTACAAGCAGAGTCACAAATTAGTCCTATATCAGGTAGTATAAAGGAGCAGGTTGTTAATTTTTTAGGTAAAGAAAAAATAGAATTATACGGAAATATAATTGAAGCAGATCATTTTAAATTAACATCAAAAGATATGACTATTCCTAAAGATAAAAGACTAGATTTCGATGTTTGGTACGATAGAGAAAAAGCAATGATTGTAAAAGTTGCTTATTCAAGACTTGGAAACTGGGAGTATAGATTAAAGAGTTACAAATAAAATTTATCATTTAATTTTTAGAGATAAATCTTTTGCACTTAGCCATCCTGACTCAAGTCTTGATCCAACAAACCAGTCTGCACATACACCCAATCTTAGAGAACTATTCCAGTAACTTTTTATTTTAAGTGGGTTTGAATTGAACGCATACTTCCATCCATGATTTTTTAAATGTAAAATTTTACTTTTTTTAAAACCTGTAAGTTTAAAAAATTTATCTATTAATATTTTAGAATTTTGTAATTTATTAATTCTATTATTATTAATGACTTTGTTTGCCCACTTAGGAGTACTTTGAAGAGTCCATAAATCATGATTACTCTTGAATCTTTTTTTACTATTTTCATTAGCAGCCCACCCTAGAACTGAGTCTGGGAAAAAATAACTACTAATTTTTGATCCTAAATTTTTAACAACCATCATAATTGTTATATTGGCTTCCATTTTAATTTTCTGATTGATAAAGGAATGTTTAATATATTTTTTTGATAATTTTTTTAGTTGAGGAAATGGACATGTTAAAATTATTGATTTATAAAATTTCTTAGAACCATCATTTAAAGTAAGCTGCCAAATATTATTTTTGTGTAAAATATTGGTAACCTCGCTACTAAAAAAACAATTAATATCTTTTAAGAGGTATTTGCTGATAGCATTGTTGCCATTCTTACCAATTATTTTGATATGTTTTTTATTTTCTTTAATATTTTCTTTTAAAAAAAGATGTTTACCAGGCCATTTTTTTAAAATTTTTTTTGAAATTAAATTATCTACAAACCTTTTAAATTTGATGTTTTTTGGAGAAATATATTGAGCCCCATGATCAAAGCTTTCTTTAAGATTAAATTTTTTATTTGATGCTCTTCCACCAGCACCTCTAGCTTTATCATATACATCTACAATATATTTTTTACTTAGATGATTTGCTATTGTTGCACCTGATATGCCTGAACCAATAACACAAAAATCTTTCATTTACCGGCAACTACCATGCCTTCAATTAATATTGTTGGTGCATTTGTTGAATATTTAAACTCTAGATCATCTGCTAAAGTAATATTTTTGAATATATCCTTAAAATTTCCTGCAATAGTAATTTCACTAACGGGATATTTAAATATTCCATCTTCAATCATAAAACCATTTGCACCCACTGAATAATCTCCTGTAACTAAGTTGCTCCCATGACCAATTGTTTCAGTAATATACAATGCTCTTTTATTAAGTTTTAAAAGCTCTCTATATGAAACTGAGCCTTTTTCAAAAAATAAATTACTTGTTCCACCAGATCTACCATTTGATTTTAGGTTTAATTTTTTTCCATTATAGGTGTCCACTAAATAATGTTTTAAAACACCACAATCAACTAACTTTAATTCTTCAGTTTTAACACCCTCAGAATCAAAATATCTTGAGCCCAATCCTTTAACAATGTCAGGTTTATCATAAATGTTGATTGAAGATGAAAATATTTCTTCATCAATTTTACCTTTTAAGAAAGATGTGCCTCTTGCAATAGATGATGCTGATATAGCATTTGCTAAAACACCTAATATCCCTTTTGAAATTCTTCTATCAAAGATAATGCTAATCTTTTCACTTTCTATTTTTTTTGGATTTAATTTCTGTATTGTTTTTTTTGCAGCAACTGATCCAATTTGTTGAGGTCTAATCATATCCTGTAAATGACAAGTGCTTGTAAATTCATAATCTCTTTCCATTTTGTCATTTGCATCTTTGGCAACAGCAACACATGATGCTGAAAAAGATGAAGATTTATAACCATTTATAAATCCATCACTGTTTGCCAATATAAAATTAGACTTAGATTCAGTAAAACCTGTTTCAGTATTAATAATTTCTTTTTTTTGAAGTGCTGCTTCTTCAGCTTCTTTTAAATATTCAATTTTTTCATCATTTTCGATATGATCATCATCATATAAGTTTAAGTCATTAATTTTATCAGCCAGCAATTCTTTGTCTGGTAAAGAATTATACTCATCCTCTGGTGTAATTTTTGTTGTCTCAATGCATCGCTCAATTAAAGTTTCTATATTATCATCATTAAGATTTGATGAAGTAATGCTAGATTTTTTTTTTCCAATATAAGTTGTTAAACTTATGGCTAAGCTGTCTGACCTATCAGATTCGTCTAACTTTTTATTTCTGTAATTAACTGTCTCTGATATAGAGTGCATAACAGCAGCACTGCTTTCTGTAGCACCTAACTTTTGAGCTAAATCAATACAAAATGAAGCTTTTTTCTTTAAATATTCCTGATCTTTTACCATTTATTTTATAATTGAGTTCCACCAACAGTCATTTTGTCAATTAAGATTGAGGGTTGCGCAACACCAACAGGAACACCTTGACCCGCTTTACCACATGTTCCAATACCTGGATCAAGCATCATATTATTTCCAACCAATGAAACTTCTTTTAAAATAGATGGTCCATCACCAATTAAAGTTGCACCCTTAATGGGAGAACCTATTTTTCCATTTATAATTTCGTAAGCTTCAGTGCAATTGAATACAAATTTTCCTGAAGTAATATCAACTTGTCCTCCACCAAAACTTACAGCAAATATTCCCTTATCAACTGACTTAATCATTTCCTCTTGAGAATATTTTCCATTCATCATCATGGTATTTCTCATTCTTGGAAGGACAACATGCTTGTAACTTTCTCTTCTACCACTACCTGTAGATCTTGTATTCATTAATCTTGCATTTAATCGATCTTGCATAAAATTTTTTAATATTCCATTTTCAATTAAGACTGTTTTTTCAGTTGGTGTGCCCTCATCATCAATTGTTAGACTACCTCTTCTGTTATGAAGTGTTCCGTCATCAATAATTGTTACACCTTCACTAGCCACTCTTTGGCCCATTAAGTTATGAAATGCAGATGTTTTTTTTCTATTAAAGTCACCTTCTAATCCGTGTCCTATTGCTTCATGTATCAATATTGCGGGCCAACCTGATCCTAAAACAACTTTCATCTCTCCTGCGGGAGCTGGTTTGCTATCAAGGTTTACTGATGCAATTCTAAAGGCTTCATCACATACATTTTTCCAATTGTCATCTTTTAAATACTCATCATAGGATTGTCTTCCTCCAATTCCATAAACACCAGTTTCTTTCTTTCCATTTTTTTCAAGCATTACCGAAACATTAAAACGAATTAATGGTCTAACATCAGTTAATACCTCTCCACCTGACCTTATGATTTCTATAGATTTATATTCTCCTGCAAAACTAGCAGTGACCTGTTGAACTATTCCACCTTTGGCTCTAGTATAACTATTAACTTTTTTTAAAAGCTCTAATTTAGATTCAAGTGATTTTTCATCTATCGGATTAATATCTTTATAAAGTTTTTCATTGGTCTTGGGAATTTCATGATTATAAATACCTTTTTGTGATTTAAGAGTTGAACTTAAATTGTTAGCAGACTGCTTTAACGAATTTCTTGAAATCTCATTAGAATGAGAATAAGCAACTACCTCACCTGTAACTGCTCTTAAACCATATCCTAAATCAGAACTATAACTTGAGCTTTTAATTTTATCATCATCCAGTACAATTGACTCGCTCTTTGAATTTTCTAAATACAGCTCACCATCATCACAATTATTTAAAGTCTCAGAAATAATATTTTCTGCATCTTTTCTAGATAAATCTGTTTTAGTAAAAAAATCACTCACAGGTAATAGATAATAGGTATATTTATATTTTCAATCTGCGTATTTCACGCATATACAAAATGATTGATTATGTGTAATTTTATTTTTTAACAAAAATAAGGATAAAATGAAAAAATTTGATGAATTAATGAGCGTTTCCAATGAAATAACTAATATCTCTGTAGATGAAGCAAGAGAAAAGTTAAAGGACCCAAATGTTCAATTTATTGATGTTAGGGACAAAAGTAGTTTTGATTCAGAGACTATAGGAAATGCAATTAATCTTGAAAGAGGCTTGCTTGAATTTTATTTAGCAGAAGGTAGTCCTTTAGAAAATGAAAATTTTAAAAACAACCCTGATAAAGAATATATAGTTTTTTGTAGTCTTGGTGGCCAAAGTACTCTTGCAACAAAAACGATGCAAGAAATGGGAATAAAGAATGTAAAAAATATGACAGGTGGGATTAAGGCTTGGAAAGAAAATAAATAATTCGTGAAAGTGTATTTTAATAATTCCTGTAAAATTTGCCGAACAGAGATCAATCTGTATAAAAAACAAAACATAAAAAATATTGAATGGGTTGATATCACAGACAATAAAACAGCAGAAATAGAAACTCAGAAAGATGCAAAAAGTCTTTTAAGAAGACTTCATATTAAAGATGGTGAAAATATTATTGAGGGTGCAGAAGCTTTCTTATTAATCTGGAAAAATATTCCTAAATATAGATTTCTCTACAAAGTTTTAAAAAAACCTATAATCTTTAATTTATTTTCATTTTTTTATGAAATTGTTGCATTTTTTTTATTCCTAAAAAATAAAAACCAGCTTTTAAAGTAGAAATTAGGTTTTTTTATTCTTGAGAATAAATATTGAATAAAATATCTTTTGCAAATGAGAGTTTTAATATTAGTTATATTATTTTTAAACCTTTCTTATTCTAGTAGTTTTGCAGAAAAAAAAATTCTAAATAGTCTATTCAATCAACTTAGAGATGTTACTAATCCAAAAACTGCTGAGTTACTGGAAAGAAAGATCTGGGATATTTGGAACGAACATCCAAATAATATGGAATTAACTCAAAAATTAGAATTAGGAATAGAACTTATGCAATATGGAGATTATAATTATGCACTGAAAGTTTTTAATAATGTCATAGATAGTGATCCTGAGTGGTCTGAAGCATGGAATAAAAGAGCAACTGTATATTTTTTAATGAGTCAGTTTACAGAGTCTTTAAGTGATATTGATAAAGTTTTAAGTATAGAGCCTAGGCATTTTGGAGCTTTATCTGGACAAGCAAGAATTTATATAAATTTAAAAAAGTATGAAAAAGCGATTAAAAGTATTGAAGAAGCATTAAAATTTCATCCTACATTTAAAAATCAAAAACTAATACCTGAAATTCAAAGGCTTATTAACGAAGAAAGTGTTTAATTTAATCTTTTTTAGCTCTTATTCTCGAAATTAATTGAGTTAATGAATCCACCATTAAGTCTGATGCTTTAAATATTTCATTGGCCTTAAATTCATGAGAAATATTTTTTTCTGGATTTGATTTATCTTCAATAACAATTCCTTCTTCTGGAGAATTATTCTTTATATAAATTAATAACAACCATTCTTCATCTGGAGCTTCATCCCATTTGATAAATATTTCTCCCGTTTCAAATCTTTGGTCAATACATCTAAAAATAGACATATGTCTTGTAATATGTCTTTTGTTAAGTTGAAAAACCAAACTACTTGCACTTCTATAGAAACTCTCAAGAGATAGTTCAATTTTTTGTCTAGCAATTTTATAGTCTCTTTCTTTTTGAAGTAGAGTTTCTCTATCTTCATTACCTTGAATTTCAACACCTAAAGCTTCTACTCTTTCTCTAATTTTTTGATCTCGTATAATTCTATATTTATCTTTTAATTTTTCTATTCTTGCCTGAAGGCCTGTATAATCATCTCTTTTTTCCTTTAATGAAATTTTTTCAAGTTTTTCTAATTCTTTAATTTCTCTTATTCTGAATTTTTCAATTTGTTTATCTAGCTGTAACTGTTTTAAAAATTGTTTTTGTCTTTCAGCATGTTCAATTCTTATTAATACTTGTTCCTTTCGTAAAAATAACTTTATATCTCTTGCTCTTTCTTTCTCAAGTCTAGCCTCTTCCTTTAAAGCTTTCTCCTTAAGTTTGGTTTGTTCTTCCTCTTCTTTGATTTTTTGTTTTTGAATTAATAGTTTTTCTTTTTCTTTTTTTTCAATTTCTTCTATTTTTTTTCTTTTTTTTTCTTCAGCTTTTAAAATCTTATATTCAACTATTCTATTAGCTATGCCATCAAAAAAGGCTTGTATATATTTTTCTAAACTAAAATTAATTTTAAAATCAAATTCTGGCTTTAAAGATTGTTGAAACCTAACTATTTGTGAAACAAGGCTTATTTTTTTTTTATAACTAAATTTTTGTTTTTTAATTAATTTTTTTGAAATATTTTTTATTTTTTTTTTGTTATTAATTTTTATCTTTTTTTTTAAATTTTTATATTTTTTCTTAATACCTTTTTTTACCTTATTTTTTTTTGAAGGTTTGTTTTTGATATTTTTTTTTTTATTTTTTTCATACTTTAAAAAGATTAGATTTATCAATTAATTACTGATAAATATAGTCTCTTGTAGTAGGTGTTGAAGTATAATTTTTAGCTAGTTGAAACTGGTAAACTACCTGATCACCATATTTAAAAGCAATCTCACAAGATGTTAAGTAGAACTCCCACATTCTAAAAAATTTTTCATCAAACATCGATATTACTTTATCCTTATTGCTTAAAAACCTTTCTTTCCAATGTCTTAAAGTTAATGAGTAATGAAGCTTTAAAACCTCAACATCAGATACAATTAAGCCTGATTTTTCTATTGGTTTTGTCATCTCACTCATGCTTGGTGTGTACCCTCCAGGGAATATATACTTATTAATCCATGGCTGAGGGTCTCTTGGGGGATCAACTGAGCCTATAGTATGAACTATTGCTACTCCATTTTCGTCTAGTAAATTAAACATCTGATCAAAAAATTTTTTATAATATTTACGGCCAACATGCTCAAACATACCTACACTTACCACTCTATCAAATTTATCATTAATTTGTCGGTAATCTAATAATTTGAAACGAACTTTTTTTTCTAAACCTAAATCCTTAATCTTTTTTAAACTAAAATTATATTGATTTTTTGAAAGCGTAATTCCTGTAACATCACAATCTATGCTTTTAGCAATATCGATAGCGAGAGAACCCCAGCCACTTCCTATATCGAGTATCCTTTGACCAGACTTAATATTTAATTTTTTTATGATATGATTAATTTTGTTATTTTGCGCAGTTTCTAAAGTATCATCTTCATTCTTAAAATAAGCACATGAGTATTGTTTTTTTGGATCAAGAAATAGGTCATATAACTCATCAGAAATATCATAATGATGAGCAACATTCATTTTAGATTTTTTTATAAAATTAAAATTAGTTAAATATCTATAAGATCCTCTTAATTTATTTAAAATTTTATTAAATATATTTATATCTGTTCTGCCAATATTCATTAATGCGATATTTAAAAAATCAGTCAAAGATCCATTTTCAATCTCAATATCTCCTTCAGCATAAGCCTCACCAAAATATAAATCTGGATAAAATAATAGTTTATAGTGTAGTTTTTTATTTAGTAGTCTAACAACTATAGGGTCCTTGTTAAATGGTGTACCTATTATATATTTATTAGAAAAAGCATCAATTAATACAAAGCCATCCTTTTTAAAAATATTATTTAAAAATCTTGCTAATTGCATTTAAGCTGCCTCTAATGCTTCTAATTTAAAATTGAGCTTATTAAGATCATCAACAAGTTGTTTTTTTTCTTTTTCATTTAAAAGACTCATAGGGGGTATAACATTTTTATAATTATCGTCTTGATCAGACATCAATGAATGTAATCCAGAAATTAAATTATATTGGTCAAATACACCTCTAACTTTACATAGAGTTTCATTGACTGTTTGCTTTTCTTTTTTACTGAAATCATCATAAACTTTTCTAGCTAAATTAGCTGTGACATTGCAAGTTGCAGTAATTATACCATCACATCCATTCTCAAGTCCTCTTAAAAGTTTCAATTCTGATCCTGGCATGACAGAAAAATTATCAATTTTCAAATTTTCATAAAGGTTATATGAGCTATCTTTTACTCCAATTATTTGTTTTGGAAATTTTTCAACAAGTTTTTCAACACAACTGATGCTAAATTTATATCCACACAATTTTTCAAAATTATATAAAACAATCCTACTATCTGGCACGGCATCTATTAATCTTGAGTAAAATTCAACTACTTCTCTATCACCATACTTATAATAAGCAGGAGGCATTATTAAAAATTCATTAAATTTTAAAGAATTAGCAATCTTCATTAAATTTATAGTTTCATTTAAAGAATTAAGACCAGTTCCAATTAAGTATTTATCTTTATAAACACTTTTTGATAATTTATTTAATAAACTAATTTTTTCACTAATTGGAATAAGTTGTGCTTGACCAGTGCTTCCAAAAATTGCAACTCCATGGCATCCCTGATCTATGATTTTTTCAGCATGGGCAATAGTTTTTTCAATATTTAGACTTAAATCATCGTTAAGAACTGACATTGAAGCTGCATAAATACCCTTAATTTTACCCATAACTAAAATTTATATAAAAAAAAAGTTTAGTAAAGGTATAAAAGCCTAATATGAAAATTTTAATAGTACAAAATAAAATGGGGATTGGAGATATGGTAATCTATTTGCCATTTATAAATGCTATATCTAAAAAATTTAATACACCTGTTAACATCCTTGTTAAAGAAAGTTCAAAAGCTGAAAAAATTTTAAAAGATGATAAGTCAATAGATAAAATCATAATTCTAAAACAGGGTAATAAACAAAAAAATGCTGAGCATCAAGGCTTTAAAGGTTTTTTTAAATTAGTAAGGGAGCTAAAGAAATACAAATTTGATAAAATTTTTATTTTTAATTCATCATTAAGGTTTAATTTGATTGCAAAATTTGCTGGAATCAAGAATGTTTATCAATACCCTTTGTTTGACAAAAAAGAACAAAATATTATTGATGCCCCGAAAAAACTTTTAAAAAAAAAATTAAATATAGATATACAAGAAAATCCAAAAATTTTACTTAATGAAAAATCTATTTTTGGAGCAAAACTAAAATTTAGAATTAAAAATGATGAAAAAAATATTTTACTTGGTATTGGAGGATCTGGTCCAACAAAAAGAATTCCTGCTAAAACATTTATAGAGCTTATTCGACTAACATCTAATACTCTTCGTTGTAAATTTTTTTTAGCCACTGGGAAAAATCAAGATGAACAAGAAATTCTAAAAGAAATATTGAATTCAGAGTTTAAGGATAAATGTATTCCTTTAGATGATCTAGACATTTATGAAATTTTAGGAATAATTAAAAATTGTGACGTTTCTATTTGTAATGACTCAAGTTTCAGTCATCTTTCTTCGGGTCTTGGTATTAAAACAATTGTTTTAATGGCAGACACGCCATTAGTATATGGAAGTTATAATACCTTGATGTATCCAATTCTGCCAGATGGAGAAAGCTTTGTAACGCATAACACTTTAGGTAAAGATAAAATCAATCCAATAAAAATTTTTAGTCAATTAAAACAGATTTTAAATTAAGAAATATTTTTTAAGACTAGATCCTTCGCTTCATTTACAATTGAAGATAGTCTGGCTGTTTCTGGGGAAATATCAGGATGAATTTTTTTTTGAATCTTGATATGAGCTTTTTGAACATCATCTTTTGTTACTCTTTTATGAATATCTAGATTTAATATTTTGTAAGCCTCTTCTAGTGACAATGTTGAATGATTCTTAATATTTTGATTTTGATTAAACGAAAATCTTCCTGATCTTCTAAGAGTTTGAATAAGTCTAAATAATCCAATTAATTGAAATATTGAAAGACCTTTTAATTTAACTACAGCCAAACTCAAAAGGGTCAAGGGCACACTTAGTAAAAATTTCCCACCTATGAATAGAATTATAGCCAAGATAATTGATCCAATAAAAATTAATTTTCTTAAATGTTTTGATATTTTTTTAGAAGAAGCATTAGCTAAAAATTTTAATAAAAGATAAATAATTCCTAAAAAAACTAGTATATATATAATAATATTCATATATTTAATTTGTCTTCATGAAAATACCACAACTCAAAAAAAAATCAGAAATAAAAACGTGTCACAATGTCAGTTGGGAAGATAACTATAGCTGGATTCATCAGGCAGACATTCTAGAAGTTTTAAAAGATAATACAAAACTTAATCCAGAGGTTAGAAAATATCTTGAAGAAGAAAATTTATATACTGATTTTCACTTGTCTGACACCAAAGCAATACAAAAAAAATTATTTGATGAAATTAAAGGTAGAATAAAATTAGATGATGAGTCTCTTCCATTTAAAGACTTTGATTATGAATACTGGTCAAAGACCACCTCAAAAGGAAATTATTCTATAAAATTAAGAAAAAAAATTGGAACTAATAATATTGAGGAAATTTGGAATGGTGATGAAGAAAAAGAAAAGCTTAACGTTGAATATTTTGGTGTTGGCGATTTAGAAGTTAGTTTTAATGATAAATATTTAGGATACTCTTTAGATACAAAGGGTTCAGAGTACTACACAATATATATTAGAGATATAAACACAAAAAAATTAATTACTGAAAAAATAGAAGAGACATCTGGTGGTATAACTTTTAGCTTAGATGATAAATATATATTTTATTCAAAGCTTGATGAAAACCATAGACCAAGAAAAATTTATCGACACAAATTAGGAACCTCTGTTAAAGAAGATCAGTTAATATTTGAAGAAAAAAGTGAAGCTTTTACTGTTAGTATAAGTTTGAGTTCTGATGATAAATACTTTTTTATTAGCTCTTCAGACCATAATACCTCCGAACAGTATTACTTTGAAGTAAATGAAATAAATCCTAAGCCTAAATTAATAAAAAAAAGACAAAGAGAAGTTTTATATTCTGTCAACTCTTGGGATGGAAAATTTTATAATCATACCAATGAAAGTGCTGAAGATTTTAAGGTAGATATTAGTAATAGTTTAGATAAACCCAATTGGAAAACTTTTATATCTGCAAAGGCTGAAGTTTTAATTGGTGGATTAACTTTTTTAAAAAACTGGATCATTAGATCTGAAACATCTGATGCTTTAGATAAATTATTTGTAAAAAATATTAATACAGGAATAGAAGAAGAATTAATTTTTTCTGACGAAACTGTGTATGTGCCTGGTATATCTTTAAAACAAAGAGATAAAAATACTGATGAGATATACTTAAGTTATTCTTCACCAAAAACACAGTCTAGAGTTTATTCTTATAATCTAACTACAAAAGAAAAAAGATTAGTTAAAGAACAAGAGATTCCTTCTGGTCATAATCCTGATGATTACATAGTTGAAAGAATTGATTGCAAATCTCATGATGGAAAATTGGTTCCTCTTACAATAACAAGACATAAAAATACTAAATTAGATGGATCTGCACATTTATTACTCTATGGTTATGGCTCTTATGGCAGTTCAATGAGTCCAGGGTTTTCTTCAACTAAATTAAGTTTAATCAATCGAGATATAATTTGGGTTACCGCTCATATAAGAGGTGGCATGGAAAGAGGGATGAAATGGTGGAAAGATGGAAAACTACTTAACAAAAAAAATACATTTGAGGACTATATTGCTTCCGCAAGATTTTTAATTGAAAATAAATATACTTCAAAAAATAAAATAATTGGGATGGGTGGTTCTGCTGGGGGGCTTCTTATGGGTGCTGTAGTTAACCTAGCGCCAGAACTTTTTTTAGGAATTATAATGGCTGTACCATTTGTAGACTCTTTAACTACAAACCTTGATCACTCCTTACCTTTAACTGTTGGAGAGTTTGACGAGTTTGGTAATGCAAAAGATAAAAAAGATCATTTTGATTATATATATTCTTACGCACCTTATAATAATATTAAAAAGATGGACTATCCTCATATGCTCATAACAACTAGTTTAAGTGACAATAGAGTTTTATTTGATGAGCCAGCAAAATTTACAGCTAAACTTAGAGAATATAAAACCGATAATAATTTATTACTTTTAAAAACTGAAATGAATGCGGGCCATGGTGGTAAATCTGGGCGTGATGGTGCTATTGAAGAAATTGCATTAGATTATGCATTTGCTTTAAAAATTTGTAAAAAAATTTAATTATCCCATCTTGAAATTTTCAGACTAGTTCCTAAATATCAACTGTACGTCGCCTAATGGGGCTTACTAAATTAACCTTGCTAACAAAGGAGGAAACTATGACAAGTAGGGATCTATCTATATTTAACACTCTAAGACCTTTTTCAATTGGTTTTGACGATATGTTTGACCAATTTGAAAATATGCTAGGAAATGGAGGGTTAACCATGCAGTCCAATTACCCACCTTACAACATTAGAAAAACTGGTAAAGACAATTACGCTATTGAAGTTGCTCTGGCTGGATTTAATAAAAATGATGTTGAGGTTGAGTTTGAGGATAATTTATTAACTGTTAGAACTAAACAAGTTGATAAATCAGAAAACAAATCTGATGATGGTGAAATTATTCATAAAGGTATTTCACAAAGACAATTTGCCAGATCATTTACAATTGCGGAGGATGTGAGAGTGAATGGTGCTCAATTAAAAGATGGTCTTTTGACAATCGCCTGTGAAAGAATTGTACCTGAATATAAAAAGAAAAAGCTTATTGAAATTAGATAAGTATTAACCTTACTTGTGGGGAGCACTTCCCCGCAGGTATTAAATATTTAAAAACAACCATTTGACACAAAACCAATTACAATAGAGCTCGAGTCTACTTCAAATCTTCTTTCACAAAGTATTCCATATTTTTTGGAATTATAAACAAGCTCTAAATTTCCTTTATCATTTTTAAAATCTTCATCAGGCTTACCTAGTTCCATTTGCAAACTATTTGAGCTCTTTCCAATAAATTGACTTAATTTTGAATTTTCTTTTTCAACAATCTCATCAGTTCTATCTTTAATTGTTTGACAACCGCTCACTAGACTAAAAAAAAATAAACTTATAAAAATGTATTTTAATTTTTGCATGAAACAATGATAGCACCAAAAATATAGCTTAAATATAACTTATAAGTTGAATTATGTTAATAAACATAGGTTTTTAAGAGAATTTACAAAAAAATTCTAATAAAACTCAAGTCTAATCTTAGGAGGATAAATGTTAGATAAATATTTTAACTACAAAAAACACAAGACAGATTTTAAAACAGAGGTAATAGCTGGTGTAACAACATTTTTGACAATGGCCTACATTATGTTTTTAAATCCATTTATATTATCAGGCGAATTTGCTGGACCAGAAAAAGGTTTCTTTGAATTTGGCGCAGTTTATACGGCAACAATTGTTGCTACAGCACTTGCTTGTTTCATAATGGCATTTTATGGAAAAACATGGCCAATAGGTTTAGCTCCGGGCATGGGAATTAATGCGTTTGTTGCATTTGGTGTTTGTGCTGGAATGGGCTATACGCCTCAAGAAGCTTTGGGCGCTGTTTTAGTTGCTGGAGTTTTATTCTTAATCATTTCGTTAACACCTATCAGAGCTTGGTTAATTAACTCAATTCCAAGAAGTTTAAAATTAGGAATTGGTGCTGGTATAGGATTATTTCTTGCTATAATTGGTCTTCAAATAATGGAAGTTGTTGTTGATAATCCAGTCACATTAGTTCAGCTAGGTGACTTAGGTGATCCACTTGTTCTATTAGGTTGTGCTGCCTTTATCTTAATGGTTGTTCTTGAAAAAATGAAAGTTAAAGGAAACATTATAATTGGAATTTTATTATTCAGTATAATTGCATGGGCTACTGGACTTGCTAAATTTAATGGGATTGCAAGCTCACCACCTCCAATGACCTACCTATTTGATTTTGATTTATCAGCTGCATTAACAGCAGGTATGACAACTGTTGTATTTACTTTATTGTTTGTTGATTTTTTTGATACCGCTGGAACATTGACTTCTGTAGCTAACGTTGCTGGTAAGGTTGATAAAAATGGAAAAGTTCAAGACATAGAAAAAGCAATGATGGCCGACAGTGTTGGAACCGTTGCTGGTGCAATGATGGGAACAACAACTGTTACAAGTTATGTTGAATCTGGAGCTGGTGTAAAAGCTGGTGGAAAAACAGGAATGACCTCTTTAGTAATTGGTCTATTATTTTTAGCCTGCATATTCTTTGCTCCTTTAGCAACAAGTTTGCCTAAGCAAATTGATGGTGCAGCCTTATTATTTGTTTCTGTTCTTTTTGTTAGAAACATAACTGATATTGAATGGGATGATATTGGTGAGGCAGCCCCTGCTATTCTTGCAATGATAGCTATGCCACTAACATACAGTATTAGTAATGGTATTGCTTTAGCTTTTGTATCTTATGCGTTAATCAGATTATTTACTGGTAAGTTTTCTTCAACTTCTCCAGCAATATGGGTTATTGCAATACTAAGTTTTATTAGCTTTGTAGTTGCTTAAAATATAATTTTTAGGGCTGGATTAATTCCAGCCCTATTTATTTCTCTTAATTATTTCTTCCATAGATAATTCTTCATAATGTTCAGTTGGCTGAACAATCCATGGATCAGAATCTAATTTTACTGGACAAAAATCAGGCTCAAATGTAGAAGATTTTTTCTTCCACAAGCAGGCGGTTTTAACTTCATTAATATAATTTTTTGTTGGTTCATATTTTTTCAACCATTCAATACTTTTATTTAGAGTTAGACCAGTATCTGAAAGATCATCAACTAATAACACTTTATCAAAATCTTTATTTTCTGCTAAAGAACTGATCTCTCTAGCAAACATTAATTGGCCTTGTTTATCCTCCATTCCTTTTCCCGAATAGCTCTGGATAACAATATAAGCGATTGGTAATTTTAAAATTCTAGAAAGAATATCCAATATAGGTGCTGCACCTCTCATAATTCCAACTAATACCGTTGGTTTATAGCTTTTATGAATTTCTATTGCTAATTTTTCAACAATTTTTGTATACTGGTCAAAATTGATAATTAATTTGTCAGCCATAAATTTTATTATCATATTAAAAGAATTTAAAAAGAAGTAAAAAAAAATTATGAAAATATTTGATTGTTTTATGTTTTATGATGAGGAGCTTTTACTTGATATAAGATTAAATATTCTAGATAAATACGTTGATTTCTTTGTAATAGTTGAAAGTCAATTTTATCATAATGGTGTTAAAAGACAGTTAAAATTTGACATTAAAAAATTTAATAAATTTAAAGATAAGATTATTTATATACAGCATAAAAATGAACCTGATCAAATTTCTAAATTAGATGAAACAGATAATGAAAGTATAAAATCCTACAAATTAATACATAATGCTCATTTGAGAGAAAATGACCAAAGAAACCATATATTAAAAGGATTAAAAAAAGCAAAAAATGATGACCTAATATTGATTTCTGATGTGGATGAAATACCAAACTTTAATTCAATAAATTTATCAAAAATAAAAAATCAAATTATTATGTTTGAACAAGAAATATTTTACTATAAATTTAACAGGTACCTTATAAATTTTAAATGGTTTGGAACAAAAGCTTGTAGAAAAAAAGATCTGCAAAGTCCTCAGTGGTTAAGAAATATTAAGAATAAAAAATATCCTTTCTGGCGTATAGATACATTTTTTTCTAAAAATAAATATATCAATAAAATTTATATAAAAAATGGAGGTTGGCATTTTTCAAATATTAAAGATGCTGAAGATATTGAATTAAAATTAAAATCATATTTACATCATAGAGACTATGAGGTTGAAGAGCTTGGTAGTAATAAAATAAAAGAATTGATAGAAAGTAACAAAACAATTTATGATATGTTTGGTGATAAAAGGTCAAAGAAGTATGGTGATGAAAAAAGAAAAAAACTAGAAAAATATGATTTAAATAAATTGCCTCAATTTATTCAAGAAAATCAAAATAAACTTAAAAAATGGATGGACTAATATGAGAGTATACTGGATAGCTTTATACAAAAAAATAAGAAGCCAAGAAAATATTAAAAATTATGGAACAAAAGTTACAGAAATTTTAAAAAATTATGGTGGAAAACCGCTAGTTAGAGGTGGAAAATTTCAAACCCTGGAAGGTGAGGATTATCCAAGGACTGTCATTTGGGAATTTCCAAGCTATGAGCAAGCTATCAAATGTCATGACTCAAAAGAATATCAAGCTGGATGGGCTTTAGCAAAAGATACCACTGAAAGAAATTTACAAATTATAGAGGGCGTTAATATTGAATAGGCTCTGGATCAATACTTCTCCATAGATACCAGGTAGCAACAGAACAATAAGGTGTAAATCTTTTATTCAATAATCTTATATAAGATTCCGGTGGAAAATATTTTTTTTTATAATTTTTTGAAATTGCTCTAAGAAGTCCAATATCTTGAATTGGCCAAATATTTGAACGATTATAAGTAAACAATAAAATCATTTCTGCTGACCATCTTCCTATTTGTCTTAAGTTAGACAAATAGACAATAGCTTCCTCATCAGACATTTTTGGAATTAATTTTGGATTAAATGATTTATCAAGGGTTTGTTTTGCTAAACTTTTAATCCCTATGGCTTTTAGTCTGCTCAAACCACAACTTCTAAGCTGTGCAATTGATAATTTGGAAATTGTTTTTGCAGTTATTTTATTTTTACATCTTTTTTTAAATTTTAAAAAAACTGAGTTTGCCGCCATAACACTTATCTGTTGTCCAATAATACTTTTACATAATGAAAAAAAAATATCTTTTCTAGAAGTGAGTATGGTTTCAGATGGAGACTTATATTTGATTATTAACTTTTTCATAATTTTATCCTTTTTAGATAAATATTTTTTAGCATTATTCCAATATATTGGAGTTTTAGTCATGTCTGATGTTTGAAGGTATTTTTTGTTTATAGTAAATTTCCCTTCTAAGAATTACAAGGGAAGACATTATTACTAGTGATGCACCAATTAGTGTTTTAAAAGTTGGTATCTCATTCCACATCATATAACCAAAAAATATAGCAAAAACTAATGACAAATATTTTAGTGGAGCAACCAAAGATACTTCAGAGAGTTTATAGGATTGAGTTAATAATAAATTTGCAGTACCTCCAGTAACTCCAATTAAAGCTAAAAGAATAAAATCTTGAAAATTAGGCATTATCCAGCCCAATGGAATTGTTGCTAAGCCTGCAAGAGATATTGTAATTGTAAAAAAAATAGAAATAAGCCAAATTGGTTCTGTTGTAGATAATTTTCGAATTGTGATAGTTACAAATGCCATTCCAATGCAAAAAATTATTGGTAAAAAATAAAGAAAATTCATTTCAATAAACCCTGGTTCAGAAATTACAACCACTCCAATAAAGCCTACAATAACTGCTGCCCATCTAAAAATACCAACTTTTTCACTTAATAAAAAAATTGATAAAATAGTAATAAAGAGTGGAGCAGCATAAGAAAGACTTACCACTACAGCAAGAGGTAGTTCTCTCAATGCTATTACTATCGCAACTAATGCAATTAAACCCATAACACATCTAAAAATATGTTCAGTGGGTCTTTTGGTTTTATAAAAAGTTCTTAATTGATCCCTTGGTATTAAAAAGTAAGTAGGGAGGAGACCAAAAAAACCTCTAAAGAAGAGAACTTGTCCAGTAGGGTAATTCCCTGACCATTTTACAAGCAAATCCATTATAGAAAAAGTACAAACAGACAAAAACATGTACAATAAACCTAATTGATTTTTAGTTAACATAGGAATAATTTGTAGATCAAATTAAAGGATAATCAATGGAAATAGCTGTTTTAGGATTAGGATGTTTTTGGGGGCCTGAGATAAAATTTAGTAAACTCGAAGGTATTATAAAAACTGAAGTTGGATATTGTGGTGGTGACAAAAAGGAAACAAATTATAGAGAAGTTTGTAAAGGAAATACCAATCATGCTGAAGTCGTTAAATTAGATTTTGATCCAAACGTTATTTCTTATGAAAGAATTTTAGAATATTTTTTTGAAATACATGATCCAACAACATTAAACTCGCAAGGGCCTGATTTTGGTACACAATATAGAAGTGAAATTTTTTACCTCAATGATAAGCAAAAAGAAATTGCCAAACAGATAATTGATAAAGAAAATTCAAGGTTATCTGGTAAAGTAGTTACAAAAATTTCTTTAGTGAAAAATTATTGTCCAGCTGAAGAATATCATCAACGGTATTTAGAAAAAAGATAAGATGTCATTAGTAAGTACTGATTGGTTGATGGCAAATCTTGATAAAGTAAAAATTATTGATTGTTCATGGCACATGCCTCAAACCAAAAGAAATGGTTTCGAAGAGTATAAAAAACAACATATAAAAAATGCAATTTATTTTGATTTAGATAAAAATTCAAAAAAAGATACTGACCTACCCCATATGCTTATTGATAAAAAATCTTGGGAGAATATTGTTTCAAATATGGGCATTAAAAATAATGATCAGATTATTGTTTATGATAACTCAGATGTAATTAGCTCATGTAGATGTTGGTATAATTTCATTTATTTTGGACATAATCCAAACTTGATAAAAGTATTAGACGGTGGTTTAAAAAAATGGGTTAATGAAAAAAAACCTACTGCAAATGATATAGTAAATATCAAACCTTCTCATTATTCTGCCAATGAAAAAATAGAATTAGTAAAAAATAAAGCCCAAATTAATGAAAATATTTTAACAAAAGAATTTTTAGTTATTGATGCAAGAAGTAAAGAGAGATTTGAAGGTGTGGTACCTGAGCCAAGAAAAGGCTTAAAAAGTGGTTCTATAAATAATTCTTATTGCCTTCCATTTTCTGAACTTATAAATGCTGATCATACTTTTATTGATAAAAAAAAAATTTTTCAAAAGTTTAGCTCAATAAAAAGTAGCCTAGATAAAAACATTGTATTTACATGCGGATCTGGCGTTACTGCTGCTGTTTTGGCACTTGCTTATTCTTTAATAGATAATAAATATAATCCAGTAATCTATGATGGTTCATGGAGTGAATACGGAAAAAGCTAAAATATGAAAAGATCAACAAAAATTACTTCAGCAATTATTTCTTTCTTTTTAATTATTACAATTGTGATTGTTGGAAGAACAATGATTGGTAACCATTTTGCGAAAAAGTTTAGTAAAAGACCGCCTCCAGGAATAATCGTTAAAGAAGTTTCATATAAAGATTTTTCTGAAAAAATTGAAAGTTATGGTACTGCAGTCTCAAAAAGAACTGAGTCTTTTAGAATTAAAAAAGATGATTTAACTGGTGAATTAACTTTAAAAGATAATGTAAAAAAAGGAGATTTAATAGTTCAGCTTAAAGATAGAAACATTGTTGCTCCATTTGATGGTGTGCTTGGATATAGAGGTATTACAGGAGATATTCTTGGCTCAGATAATTCTATTATTATAACATTAGATGATAATTCAATTTTATATTCTGATATTAAAATCCCTGAAACATTTGCTTCTTTTATCAAAAAAGATTTACCTGTTAAGGCAAAATTCTCAGGTATGAAAAATAAAGTATATGATGGAAAAATATATGCTGTTTCAAGTAGAATTAATGCTGAAACAAGAAGTTTATTAACAAGAGTTATAATTCAAAATGAAAATTCTGAATTAATTCCAGGGTCCCTTCTAGAAATCAATGTTAATTACAATGAAAGAAACTCTCTTGGGATTCCAGATACAAGCATGATGGTAGAGGGTAGCAAGTATTTTGTTTATAAAGTGTCTGAAGATAATATTGCAAATAAAATTGAAATAGAAATTGGAATTAGAAATAATGGATTTATTGAAATCGTATCAGGTCTTGATGAAGGAGAAATTATTGTTGCTGAAGGGCTAAAGAAAGTAAGACCTAAAGGTGAAATTAAACCAATTAAAAAATAATGTATATAACAGAAGTAAGTATAAGAAGACCAGTTATTGCGTGGGTAATGTCTCTTATATTAGTTGTATTTGGTATTTTTGTTTTTTTTGAATTACCTGTTAGAGAAAATCCTGATGGCTTACAACCACCGGTGGTACAGGTTAGAGTGGATTATAAATCAGCATCTGCATCAATCATTAATCAGGAAATCACTCAAGTAATCGAAGATATTATTGGAGGAGCTGAAGGAATAAAGAATATAGACTCTTCATCTGAAAATGGGAGTAGTTCTGTTAATATTGAATTTAATACTGATATAGATTTAGACGACGCTGCAAATGATATCAGAGAAAGAGTTGCAAGAGTTGTTGATAATCTTCCAAGTGAAGCAAATGCTCCTCAGATATTAAAACAATCTGCTGGGTTTACTACCACAATGTGGTTAGCAGTAACTTCTAATAATTGGAGTGATTTAGAGCTTGGAGATTACACAGAAAGATATTTGGTTGACCAGTTTTCAAGCGTTAAAAATGTTGGTAGAATTAGAACTGGAGGATTAAGAGAATTAAGTGTTAGAGTTTGGATAGACCCTATAAAACTAGCTGCAAACAATCTAACAATTCAAGAGGTTGAGAGGGCATTAAGAAATGAAAATGTAAGTTTACCTGCTGGTACACTTGAGGCAAACAACATAGATTTAACTTTAAATTTAGATAAGTCTTATAATAATATTAATTCCATCAAAGAGTTACCAATTAAAATGTTAAAAGATAGCATTGTTAAACTTTCTGATGTCGCAGTTGTGGAATTTGGACCAGTTTCTGAAAAAACATTATTTAAGGCTCAAACAAAAGAAGCTTTAAATTTAAAAACTGTAGGTATTGGTATTTATGCAAAAAGTGGCGCTTCAACAGTAGAACTATCAAAAGCAATTAAAAAAAAAATAACTGAAGTTAAAAAAACATTACCTGAAGGAGTTAACATTGAAGTTGCTTTTAATAGAGCTGACTATGTTTCTTCAGCTATTAATGAAGTTTACAAAACCCTTCTGGTAGCTTTTATTTTAGTTGTAATAATTATTTATTTATTTCTTGGAAATATAAAAGCGGTAATTGTTCCTGCAATTGCTCTACCTGTGAGTTTAATTGCTTCTTTTTTAGGGCTTTATCTATTTGGACTTTCAATAAATATTTTTGTCTTATTAAGTTTTATTTTAGCTATTGGAATTATTACTGATGACTCTGTAATAATGACTGATGCAATTTATTCTAGAATTGAAAAAGGAGAAAATCCACTAGTAGCTTCTTATAAGGGATCAAAACAAATAAGTTTTGCAATTATTGCTACAACATTAATCCTGGTGGCTGTTTTTCTACCATTAATATTTATTGATGGAATTGCTGGAACATTATTTAGAGAGACCGCAATAGCGCTGTCTTTTTCTATAGTCGTATCGTCATTCGTTGCTCTTACACTATCTCCTATGTTAGCAAGCAAATTTTTAATTAAACAACCGAAACAAAATAAAGTAGTGATTAAATTTGATACTTTTTTTAAATCATTATCAAAATTTTACGAAGAAACTTTAAATTATTGGCTTAATAAACAGAAAATTATAATTTCATTTATTATTTTAACTATCTTGGCTTCTGGTATTTTGTATACATTTACAAAAAAAGAATTGTTACCTTTAGAGGACAGAGGTGTATATCTTGTTCTTGGTTTCACTGATGAAGGAAGTTCATTTGAATACACGGAAAAAAGAGCTCAAGATGTTGAAGAAAGATTAATACCTCTTCTTCAGGCAAAAGATAGTCCGTATAAAAGATTTATTATGAGAGTTCCGGGTTTTGGAAGTAATAGAAATTCATTTAATAGTTTCATAATTATTGCTCTACTAGATGATTGGGCTGATAGAAAAAAAAGTTCCCAAACTGTGATGAGAGAAGCTATTGGAAAAATTGTTACTGTTCCTGAAACTGTAGCTTTTCCAATATCACCTCAATCAATTCGTGTTTCTAATTTTAATAAACCAGTTCAAATGGTTATATTGGGCTCAACTTACGAAGAATTAGAAGTAATTCAAAATATGATAATATCAGAGCTTAGAAAAAATAAACAACTTTCAAGAATAGAGTCTGATTATTCTAGAGATAAGCCTGAGATTAAACTTATTATCAATAAAAATAAGGCTAAAGACTTAGGAATATCAACTGACTCAATTGGTAAGACGTTAGAGACACTTTATGGGGGTAAAACTGTTACAAAATTTGATCAACGCGGTAAAGAATACCCAATTATTTTACAGCAGTACTTGGAGGATAGAAGATCCAAAGAGAGCTTAGCAAAAATATTTGTAAGATCTGATACAACTGGAAAATTAATTTCTCTTGCAAATTTAGTAGAGTTTAAAGAAGAAGGTTCTGCTAAAAAACTAGCAAGATATAATAGACAAAGTGCAGTAACTATATCTGCAAATATTTCAGAAAATTATACATTAAGTGAAGCTATATCTTATTTGGAACAAACAATCTCAAATCTTGGAGTAGAAAATCAAATTACCTGGAAAGGTAAATCAGAAGAATTAAAAGAAACTAGTAATGAATTATTTATTATTTTTGCTTTAGCTTTCTTAACAGCATATTTGGTAATGGCTGCAACTTTTAATTCATTCATTCACCCTTTCATAATTATGTTAACTGTACCGCTGGCTCTTTTTGGTGGATTAGTTTTTATTTTATTCTTAAACAGTTCTATAAATATTTTTTCACAAATTGCTCTGGTTATATTAATTGGAATATCTACCAAGAACAGTATACTTATAGTGGATTATGCAAACCAACTCCGAACAGTTGGTAAAAATATTGAAACATCAGTTAAAGAAGCTTGCCAATTAAGATTTAGACCAATAATGATGACATCAATGAGCACGATGATAGCAATGTTACCACTTGTTATCGGAAACATTGGCCCTGGAGCTGGAGAAGCTTCGCGATTAGCAATAGGAGCAACTATCTTGGGAGGAATGATCATCTCAACATTATTTACTCTTTATGTGACACCAACTATGTATTTGGTATTAGCAAAAAATACTAAACGAATAGATGCTGTTGACATTGAATTAAAAAAACAGCTTCGTTAAAAAATAATATATTTATTTTTATTTAATCTTTTCTGACATTCTTTAAGTTGAGATTTATATTTATCAGATTGATTTTTAACTCTTTTTGCTAATCCTATAACTTTTTGATTATTTTTATAATTTTTATAACCACCCCAACCTTCGTGATATGCAATATATTGTCTAAATGCATCCTGTTTTGAAATTTTTAGGAGAGATTCTGTTTTATCTGTATACCAACCAATAAAATCAACGCTATCCTTAAATCTTGCCCTTGTTGCTAATTTATTACCTGTCTCATTTTTATATTGCTCCCATGTTCCTTTGACTGCTTGAGAATAACCAAAAGAACTTGAGGGTCTTTTAAAGGGTATAATTTTAAATAGTTTTTGTCTTTCTGGTTTTGCTAACCAGTGAAAATCAGACTCCATTTTTATTATTGCCAGTTGAACATAGATTGGGGTGCCCCATTTTTTTTCAGTACTTTTAGCATGTTTATACCAAAGATATCTCTCATTAAAAATTGAACAGCTATTTGATGTATTTTGTGGAATTGAAGAACAGCCTAAAATTAAAGTAAATATTGAAAAAAAAATAAAATTTTTAATTTTAAGCATACCTACTTATCACTTTATAAATAATAACTACAAATATAACACCTGCTAAGTTTCCAAATAAATCACTAAATTCAAATCCTCTGTAAGGAATAATAAGATGAAAAAATTCTAGAATAATTGATAGAAATATTAAATATAAAGATAAAAAATTTATATTTTTAGTCTTATGATAAGCAAAAAAACCAAAAATAGAAAGTAAAGCAAAAGCATAAAAATGATTACTAGATATAATAAAATCTCTAGTTATTTGAGGTTGAATATTTAAGTCATTATAAAGAAAATACCCAAAAATACTGCCTGGAAACAAATAGAGTATAATTAATATTATGTTTAAAAAATAGAATATGAGTTTTGAAAATTTTATTAAATTATTCATAATAATTATATTCATTTTATAGGTTATATAAGTTATTAAAATATATCAAATGCCTCATTTAATTTTAGTTAGACATGGACAAAGTGAATGGAATCTAAAAAAAAGATTTACAGGCTGGGTGGATGTTGATCTCACAGAACAAGGAAAGCAAGAAGCGCTTAAAGCGGGAGAAAGTATTAAAAAAATTAAACTCAATATCGATTATTTTTTTTCATCATTTCAATTAAGAGCCATTAACACACTAAAATTTATTCGAAATACACTGGGAGATGACAAACAATTCATTCGAGCCTGGCAATTAAATGAAAGACATTATGGCTCATTAACTGGATTAAATAAAGATGAGATGAAAGAAAAACTTGGTGAAAAAAAAATTCATGAATTCAGACGATCTTGGGATATTAGACCTGATCCTTTAGACAGAAAAAACCCTTATCATCCTTTAAATATTGAAGTGTATAAGGATATTCCAAAAGAAAATATTCCTGACACAGAGTCTCTTAAAGATACTTATGAAAGAGTCATTCAATTTTACAAAAATGAAATACAAAATAAACTTTTGGATAATAAAAATATTTTAATTTCAGCACATGGAAATTCTATTAGAGCTTTATGTAAATACTTATTTAAATTAGATAAAGACAAAATATCATTATTAGAAATACCTACGGGCAATCCACTTTTAATCGATTTAGATATTTCACTTAATATTAAGGAGTGTTTTTATTTAGATAAAGAAAGAGCTAAAAATTTACTAGTTTTTTAATAGATTCTCGTAAACTTCGAGATTAGTTAAGTGATAAAAATTTTCTAAACTTTCAAAACCATAAAGACTATTACTTTCAATTAAATTATTCCAAATCTCTGATATTGAAAAATTATGAACTGAATAAGATTTAAATAAATCCTTATTTATAATTTGGCATCCTGTATAAATTAAATTATTTAATTTATCTTTTTTAATCATATTATTATTAAGGCTAAAATCACCTGGCAAATTTTTATCAAAGCTAATATTCTTATTTACTAATAAAAGTATATTCTTGATTTTATTTAAGAAGTATAGTTTTTCCATACCCTCTATATCGTTTTTATAATTTTCACCCCATACCGTATCTGGATTAAAAACTAAGAAATCCATGTCTTCTGAAGAATTTACCATATTTAAAACTCCTCCTCCTGTGTTTAAAATATTATTTCCATCTTTAATTATTTTAATTTCAATTTTAAATTTTTTTTCTTCTATAAAGTTTTTGATTTTTTCTTCTAAATAAAAAGTATTTACTAGAATTTTTTTTATGCCTAATGATACTATTAAGTTAATACAATTCTCTAATAATGTAATTTGATTAATTTTTAAGAGTGGTTTTGGTGTTGTTAGTGTTAATGGGTTTAACCTCTTTCCATAACCAGCACACAAAATTAATGCAGTTTTAATTTTCATTAAATTTTTCTCATTTTATTTGAAAAATTATTATCTAATATTTTCTTTAAATCATTAAAAACTGGTTTTTTTTTAATTCTTAGTTCTATTAATCTCCAAGCATAAGGTATTAATTTTAAATATTTTAACTTCTTATCTCTAATAGCCAATCTTGTGAAAATTCCAATTATTTTCATATTTCTAAGAATTGATAAAATTTCGAAATCATTAATTAAATTATACTCATCAATATTTTTTTTATTCAATTTTATATAATATCTAAATATATCTCCTTTTAACTTTTGACTGGTTTTAAATCTAACATCATCAATTAAAGATGCTAAATCATAAGCTCTATTTCCTATCAATGCATCTTGTGTATCTATAACTCCTAATTTTCCATTAAATTTCATTAAATTAGATACATGAAAATCTCGATGAACAAAAACATTATGTTTACATCTTAAATTTCTTGATAAAATTATTATTTGTTCATTAATTTCTCTTTTAAACTTTAAAAATTTATTTTTTTTTACAAATTTTTTAGCATACCATTTGGTAAATAAATTGGCTTCTTCGTGCAATATACTATTGCTATAACGGGGTATCTTATAAATTTTATTTTTAAAATTTATAACTTTATTTTTTTTAATTGTTTGAATTTTTTGAAGAAGCTGAACTGATTTTTTAAATAAGTTTAATTGTTGATTATTATTTTTTTTTAATAGATTAAAAACTGTTTGATCACCAAAATCTTCAATTTCTATAAAATTTTGTTTATAATTTTCACTATAAAGTTTAGGGGCTAAAATTTTATTTTGAATTAACAATTTATTAATTGCATCATAAATTAATAAATTTTTTTCTTTTTCTTTAGATGCATGAACTATAACAGATTTTTTTGTTTCTTTAATCTGTCTATAAAAGGTTCTAAATGATGCGTCACCTTTTAATTTTTTTAATTTATAATTATAAGGCAGCATTTAGTTTTTTAAATTTTTGATAGTTAAAAATCTCTTACTTAAATCATCATTATATTCAAAAAATAATTCTATCTTATCTTCAATATTTTTTTCTATTTTTTCTGGCCATTCAATTAAGGTTAAAACTTCCTTTCTATTTTCTAATAGACCAATATTTTTTATCTCATCAATATTTTTTAGTCTATAAAGATCATAATGTTGAACGGTAAATTTTCCAACATCATACTCATTTACTAAATTAAATGTAGGGCTTGTAATTTCTGTTTGATTTATATTATTTAATTTTTGTAAATTATTAATTAGATGTTTTATAAAAGTTGTTTTACCAACGCCTATTTCACCATGAAATAATACAACATCAGCTTTATTCAATGATATTGAAATTTTTTTAGCTAATTCTGAGGTTCTATCTTCTAATGAGATATCTAGTTTTTCGCTATTAGTAGCGATAAGCATCTGGTTTAAATGGTCCTTCTGTCTCAACGCTTATATAATCTGCTTGTTCTTTAGATAGTTTGGTCAGTTTTGCACCCACTTTTTTTAGGTGAAGCATTGCAACTTTTTCATCTAAATTTTTTGGTAATACATAAACTTTATTTTCATAATTTTTATGGTTATTCCATAATTCTATCTGAGCCATTACCTGATTTGTAAATGATGCGCTCATTACAAAACTAGGATGTCCCGTTGCACAACCTAAATTCACTAGTCTACCTTTGGCTAATAAAATAATTCTCTTACCGTCAACTAACTCAATCTCATCTACTTCTGGTTTAATTTCAGACCATTTATAGTTTTTTAAAGCATCAACTTGAATTTCATTATCAAAATGTCCAATATTGCAAAGTATTGCTCTATCCTTCATTTTTCTCATGTGATCAGCTGTAACAATATCTTTATTCCCAGTTGCTGTTACAATGATATCAGCTTTATCGATAGCATCATCCATTAACACAACTTCATATCCCTCCATTGCTGCTTGAAGTGCACAAATTGGATCTGCTTCAGTGACCATTACTCTAGCACCGCTATTTCTTAATGATGCAGCACTACCTTTACCAACATCACCAAAGCCTGCAACAATTGCAACCTTTCCTGACATCATAACATCTGTAGCTCTTCTAATACCGTCAACCAAACTTTCTCTGCAACCATATAAATTATCAAATTTTGATTTTGTAACTGAGTCGTTAACATTAATTGCAGGGATCATTAAAGAGCCCTCTTTTTCCATTTTATTAAGTGCTTTAATTCCTGTAGTAGTTTCTTCTGAAAGACCTTTTATTTCTTTTAATAAATCCTTGTATTCGTTGTGCATAATTGCAGTTAAATCACCACCATCATCCAATAACATATTAGCTTTCCAATCTTTTTTTCCTTCAATGGTTTGTTTTATACACCAAAGATATTCCTCTTCTGTCTCGCCTTTCCAGGCAAAAACTGGTATGCCTGCTTTTGCTATGGCTGCCGCTGCATGATCTTGAGTTGAAAAAATATTACATGAAGACCATCTCACTTCAGCTCCAAGCTCAACAAGTGTCTCAATTAAAACAGCTGTTTGAATTGTCATATGAAGACAACCAAGAATTTTTGCACCCTTTAAAGGAGTTTTTCCTTGATACTCCTCTCTTAAAGCCATTAGTCCTGGCATTTCACTTTCTGCAATAGAAATTTCTTTTCTACCAAATTCTGCTTGTGATATATCTTTTACTTTAAAATCATCCATTGAACGGTTTTCTAGCAGTAAAAAATTGATTTATCAACTTATGTTTAGGCTTTGGGGAATATAATTTCAATATTTGCACCCTTTCGTGCTGTATTGTTAGCAGCACTGACTGAAGCACCGTGTAGTTCAACTAAATTTTTCACTATGTTTAAACCTAAACCTGAATGTTGACCAAAATTATCTGGTCTATTACTATAAAATCTATCAAATATTTTTTTTGTATTAGTTTCTTTAAATCCTTTACCTTCATCTATAACCTTTAAAATGATACCATTTTTATCATCTTTAAAAATTTCAACTAAAATTCTTTTATTGTCCTCACTAAATGAAATTGAATTATCAAGCAAATTTGCAATAATTTGTTCAATTCTATTTTCTATTCCATTT
This sequence comes from Candidatus Pelagibacter sp. PS_41, assembly GCF_059417725.1. Taxonomy (NCBI): domain Bacteria; kingdom Pseudomonadati; phylum Pseudomonadota; class Alphaproteobacteria; order Candidatus Pelagibacterales; family Candidatus Pelagibacteraceae; genus Candidatus Pelagibacter; species Candidatus Pelagibacter sp. PS_41. Next base: position 1,003,827 of record NZ_CM182062.1, read on the forward strand.
ATACAATATTCGTCATAATTATTTAGATCATTTAGTATTATTTTTATGCCCCTTTTAGCCTCATAAATATTGTTGAAATCATCAACAACAGATTGTGCTATTGTTTTAAGATTAATTCGTTTCATCTTTTCTTTACTTAAAGCGACCTCGTCCTTCAACATTTGAGAATAATCAGTAATTAATCTCTCAATTCTTTGAACATCATGATTAAGAATGTTAATTAATTTACTTCTTTGAGATTGATCAACAGTTTCGTTTAGAATTTCAGATGCACTTTTTAATGATGTTAAGGGGTTTCTTATTTCATGAACAAGATCCGTTGAAAAGTTTTCTGCATGGGAGATTCTTTTTTGAAGCTCACTTGTCATATCATCTAAAGAATTTGATAAAGTTCCCAATTCATCATTTCGATTTTTCAGTTCGTTTATATTTGTTTTCTTCCTGCTCTTTTCTTTAATTATTTTTGTATAGGTTACTAAACTTTTTATTGGTTTTAAAAAATATCTATTTAATACAAAAGAAAAGATAAAAATAACAATAACAATAAAAATTACTGTTCTTAAAATAAAAGTTTTTCTCTCATCAATAGCTAACTTTACATCGTTGGCATTTTCTGTAATTACTAAATAGCCAATATTTTTACCATCCAATATTACATTGTTTATTGTTGTCAGTAGGAACTGGTCATACCCTTCTTGTACAAAAGTATAAGGTTTTCCATAATCCTTAGACCATGAATAATTTGTTAAAATATCTTTTAAAGAAATAGTTTTTTCCTTATTTATATTTTTCGTTTCAACTATTTTATTGCTTTTTTCTTCATTTAAAGTTTCTAATTGAACAATGTCTAGTCTATTTGAAAATGATCTTGGGTCTAAATCTAGAGTATCAGTATCTCCCACTAGATTAAATTGATTATCAAATAGAATAACTCTATCTAAATTTTGAAATAAAAATCTTGTTGAAAATAAAAATCTTCTAATATCTTCTTCTTCAAATTTTATATTTAGTCGAAGTATGTGTTCAATGGTATTATTGATTATTTTAATATGTTTGGTAGTTTTATTTTTAATTAAGATTGGTTTAACATTGCTAATATACAAAAATGCTAGACTACCAATTACTAAAAAAATTATTAAATTTATAAATAAAAATTTTTTTAAAATTGATAAGCTTTTTATGAAATTTGTGAACATCAACTAACGTTCCATCTGTATCCACTACCATATCTTGTTTCAATTGCAGTAAAATCAGGATCAACTTTTTTAAATTTTTTTCTAATTCTTTTGACATGGCTATCTATAGTTCTATCTTCAATGTCAGTATCTTCTCTATAGGCTATGTCCATTAACTGTGCACGTTCCTTGATTATGCCTGGTCTTTTGGCTAACTCTTTAACTATTAAAAATTCTGTTGTTGTAAGTTTATCTGGTAACTGCTTCCCATTCCATTCACATTCCAGTTGTGAAGGATCAAGTTTAAGTCTTCCATGAGAAATTATACTCTTGGTCTCTTCAAGGTTAACATTGATATCCTTTTTTCTTAGCTGAACTCTTATTCTTTCAATTAAAACTTTTATGGAAAATCCACCAGATTTTTTTATAAAATCATCTGCTCCTAATTTTAACCCTAACAGTTCATCTATTTCATCTTCTTTCGATGTTAAAAAAATTACTGGCAGAGAAGTTTTTTTTCTTAATTTTTTTAAAAGTTCTTCACCATCCATTTTTGGCATTTTAATATCAATTACTGCTAAATCTGGTGGTGTTCTACTTAGTCCAATTAATGCACTTTCGCCATCAATATAAGTTTGAACCTTGAAACCTTCTTTTTCAAGCGCAATACTTATACTTGTAAGTATATTTCGATCGTCATCTATTAAAGCGATTGTTTGTGTTTGCATAATCTACTTTAAAAATACTAAATTGTTCTAATTTAGGCAATGTTCATTAATTAATGAAGTACTCCCCAATTATCACCCGTATTTATATCCACTGTTAATGGGATTGAAAAAGCATGCAAATCACTATTCGTAACACTGGTCATCTCTTCTTTGATGATCTTAGTTATATTCTTTGCCTCTTTTTTTGGAACTTCAAAAATTAACTCATCGTGAATTTGTAGCAGTATCTTTGACTTATTATTTTTTATTTCTTTAAACTTTTGATCAATTCTAATCATTGCAAGTCTCATAATTTCAGATGCCGAACCTTGAATTGGCGCATTAATTGCAGCTCTCTCTTGAAAATTTCTAACATTAAAATTCTTATCATTAATTCCATTAAAGTGTGATCGTCTTCCAAAAACATTGTTTACATATCCACTCTTTCTACAAAATTTAATAGTGTCATCCATATAAACTTTTATTTCTGGAAATTTAGCAAAGTATGCTTCTAAAAATTCATTAGCCTCATGATTTGAAACATTAATTTGTTTTGCAAGACCATATTGTGAAATTCCATAAATAATACCAAAATTTATTGCTTTTGCTTTTCGTCTCATATCTTGGTCTACTTTTTTAATATCAATATTAAAAACTTGGCTAGCTGTAAGTGTGTGAATGTCCTCATTATTTTTAAAAGCTTTTTTTAACTCCTTAACATCAGCTAAATCAGCTAAAATTCTCATTTCAATTTGATTATAATCTGCTGAGATCAATGTAAACCCTTTTTCGGATATAAAGGCTTTTCTTATATCTTTACCATCTTCTGATTTAATAGGAATATTTTGTAAATTTGGATCACTTGAAGCTAATCTTCCAGTTGTTGTTGCAGCTAATAAAAATGAAGTATGTACTCTTTTTGTGGAAGGATTTATATGTTCTGGTAATGCATCAGAATATGTATTTTTAAGTTTAGATACCTGTCTCCAATCTAAAACTAATTGTGGGAATTTATGTCCTTTAAATGCCAAATCTTCAAGTACACCTGCATTTGTTGCAAAACTTCCTTTTTTTGTTTTCTTAAGGGCAGCTATTTTTAATTCATTATAAATTATTTCACCTAATTGCTTTGGTGAGGCAATATTAAATTCTTTTTTTGAAATTTTAAAAACTTCTTTTTCTATTTTATTAATTTTTTTCTCGAATTTTTCGGATAGTACTTTCAAAAATTTATTATCAACTTTTATCCCTTCAATTTCCATAAAGGCTAGTATCTCAATTAAAGGTTTTTCAAAAATTTCATAAATATTAGTTAATTTTTCTAATTTAAGATTTTTATTAAAAATTTTATATAATCTATAAGTAATATCCGCATCTTCAGCAGCGTACTCCATTGCCTTATCAAGTTCGACATCGCTGAAATTAATTTCTTTTTTTCCGGTACCCACTATTTCCTTAAATGAAATTGTTTTATGCTGTAAGTGGATCTCAGATAATGTATCCATATTATGTCTGTTTTTTCCCGCATCAAGCACATATGACATCAGCATTGTATCTTCCATTGAATTCATTTTTATTCCCTGCTTGTACAAAACAATAAAATCAAATTTAATATTTTGGCCTATTTTTTTTACACTCTTGTCCTCCAAAAGTGGCTTTAATTTTTTAATTACAATATTTTTATCTAAGCATCCGTCAAATTTATGTGCTATTGGAATGTAACAAGCTTTTCCAATTTTTGTGCTTAGCGATATTCCAACAAGATCTGCTTGATGTGCATCCAGTGAACTTGTTTCAGTATCTATTGCTAATTCACCAGCCTCCTCAGCTTCATTAATCCATTCTTCTATCTCTTCTTCGTTACTAATAAGATGGTAATTTTTCTTACTTATATTTTGTTGTTTTTCTTTTACTGAGCTTTCTGTTTTAGTGGTTACTAATTTAGGTTCACCATACGCAGAAATGACTGAGCTAAGAAGTCTATTAAATTCCATTTCTCTTAAAAATTTATATAGTTTCTCCTTATCTATTTCTTTTAATTGAAATTCCTCTATCTTTCTTTGAGCTGGAGCATCCTTCATAAGGGTTACTAGTTTTTTACTAATAATTGCCTTATCTTTATTTTCTATAAGAGTTTCTCTTCTTTTATTTTGTTTTATTTCATGAGCATTATCTAATAATTTTTCAAGAGTTCCGTATTGATTAATGAGTTCTGCAGCAGTTTTTACACCTATGCCTGGAACTCCAGGAATATTATCACTACTATCTCCAGCTAATGACTGAACATCAATTACTTTTTTTGGCTCCACACCAAATTTATTCATTATGTCTTCTGGGGTAATAAATTTATTCTTCATGGGATCAAATAAACGAACATCTTTTCTATATAGTTGCATTAGATCTTTATCTGAAGAAACTATCGTAACCTTAGCTCCTTTTGCCAATATCTGTTCTGTATAAGTTGCTATCAAGTCATCAGCTTCATAATTTGGGAGATCAACTGATGGTAAATTAAATGCTAGGACTGATTTTCTTATATATTCAAATTGCGGTGCTAAGTCATCGGGTGCTTCTGATCTATTTGCTTTATAATCTGAATAAATTTCATTTCTAAAAGTTTTTCTAGCTGAATCAAAAATTACTGCAAAATGAGTTGGTTTTTGTAAATTTTCATTTGATTTTGAATCCTCTAATAATTTAAATAACATACTACAAAATCCGCTTACTGCTCCAACCGGCAGTCCATCACTTTTTCTGGTTAAGGGTGGAAGAGCGTAGTAAGCTCTAAAGATATAACCTGAACCATCAATTAAATAAAAGTGATCTGTTTTTTTAATTTTATCCATTAAGTTAATGTTATCTTAATTATTTTAAATATTATAAATGTATTAACGCACATGAACAAAAAAAATATACTTTCGGTTAAAAATCTAAAAAAAATTTATTCTAAGCAACATAATGGAAAAACTTATGCTTTAAATGATTTAAACTTAGACGTGAAAGAAGGAGAAATATTTGGCCTTCTGGGTCCAAATGGAGCAGGTAAGACAACTTTTATAAATATTTTAGCTGGGACAGTCATTAAGACTGGGGGTGAAGTTAATGTATGTGGATTTGATCTAGATGAAAATCCCAGACAGGTTAGAGCTTCAGTTGGAGTAGTTCCTCAGGAGGTAAATTTAGACCCATTTTTTAGTCCAAGAAAACTACTAGAACTTCAGGCAGGCTTATATGGTGTAAAAGAAAAAGATAGAATTACTGATACAATTTTAAATCTAGTATCTTTAGAAAAAGAGGCCAATAGTTATGCCAGAAGTTTATCTGGTGGAATGAAAAGAAGATTATTAATGGCTAAAGCGTTAGTTCATCAGCCTCCTCTCGTTTTTCTTGATGAGCCTACTGCTGGAGTTGATGTCGAATTGAGACAAAATTTATGGAAAAATGTAAGAATGCTTAACAAACTTGGTGTTACTATTATTTTGACAACACATTATCTTGAGGAGGCAGAAGAAATGTGTGATCGAATAGCTATTCTCAACAAAGGAAATGTAGTAGCCCTAGATAGTACTAAAAATCTCTTAAATAGAATTCAAACAAAAAAAGTTACTTTTAAAACAGATAAAGAAATTAATATTCAAAAAAATGACCTTGAATCTCTTGAAATAATATCAAAGATAGGCAATGAAGTTTGTGTCTCTTACGAAAAGAGCAAAGTTAATATGGAAAAATTAATAAACTTAATAAAGAAAAATAACGTCAAAATTGTTGATATATCAACTGATGATGGTGATTTAGAAGATGTATTTTTAAGACTAATAAAAAACTAGATTATTATAATAATAAATAGTAAATTTTATTTATGGATCTATTAAAAACAAACTCAATTCAAAAAGTTACAAAAACATTTATATTGATTTTTTTAGGAACTATTGCTCTAACCATTTCTGCTAAATTAAAAATACCATTTTATCCAGTGCCAATGACGATGCAAACTTTTGTTGTACTTTTCATAGGCTTAGCGTTTGGGTATAAAATTGGTCTTACAACAGTAGGTGTATATTTATTTGAAGGTATTATTGGAATGCCTGTTTTTTCTAATTCCCCAGAAAAAGGTATTGGTTTAGTTTATTTTACCGGTCCAACAATGGGGTACTTAATAGGTTTTTTATTTGCAGTTTTTTTTGCAGGATATCTCAATATGAAAAATAATATTTTTTTAATTTTTACTAAATTAATATTTTCAGTTTCAATAATTTATATATTTGGAGCAATCTGGCTTGGGACTTTGATTGGATGGGATAAACCAATACTTGGTTTAGGTGTAACACCTTTTTTACTAGCTGAATTATTCAAGATTTGTCTTTTAACTTTATTAGCAAAAAAAATAATTAAATTAAGAAAATTTATCTAGGAGATCTTTTAGATAATATTCTTTGTAGAGTTCTTCTGTGCATCTTAAGTCTTCTAGCAGTTTCTGATACATTTCGGTTACATAATTCAAAAACTCTATGAATATGTTCCCACTTAACTCTATCTGCTGACATCGGATTTTCTGGTGGTTCAGCTTTCTTTTCTGGATCTGCCAATAATGCTTTTTCAACATCATCAGCATCTGCAGGTTTTGCCAAATAATCAATGGCTCCTTCTTTAATGGCTGCTACCGCCGTAGGTATATTTCCATAACCGGTTAACATAATAATTCTACTTTTGGGATTTGAAACTTGTATTTCTTTAACAACTTCCAATCCATTTCCATCAGCTAACCTTAAATCAACAACAGCGAATCCTGGTTTATTTGTTTTAACAGTTTGAATACCTTTTTGCACACTCTCAGCTTGTAAAACTGTAAAGCCCTTTTTTTCCATGGCTCTTGCCAGTCTATCTCTAAAAGGGTTGTCATCATCAACAATTAATAGTGATTTATTGTCAAAATCACTTAGTTTTTTAAGATTGATTTGTTCAGGCATACCTTAGATATGGTGTTTATTTTAAAAATTTCAACACCTATTATTTGCTTTACATTAATTAACTATTACCTTAATTGCATGATTTATATGAAAGTTTTTTAGTTTTTTAAAAAACTTTTTTTTATTAAATTTTTTTTGGAGGCATATAAAGTGCAAAAATTTAAAAGTGTTGATGAGCTTGTAAGTCAACTAAAACCCGAAAAACCGATTTATTGTATTAGGAAAAAATCTATACAGTTAGCCTCTACATATTTTAGAAATAAATTTCCTGGTAAAATTTTATACGCTGTTAAAACCAATCCACATCCGGAAGTCTTAAAAACAATAGTTGAGAGTGGTATTGAAAACTTTGATGTTGCATCAATTCAAGAAATTAAAGATATAAGAGCAATAGATCCTAATGCTAAATGCTCATACATGCATACTGTAAAAAGTAGAGAAAGTATTAGAGATGCTTATTTTAATCATAATATTAAAACTTTTTCTTTAGATACAAAAGATGAGTTAATTAAAATAATTGAGTCAACAAATCATGCTTCAGATCTTGAATTATTTATTAGAATTGCAGTTTCAAACGAACATGCAGAAATAGATTTATCTAAAAAATTTGGTGCTTTAACCTCTGAGACTTTTGGTTTGTTAAGATTAACAAAACAATATGCAAAAAAAATTGGCTTAAGTTTTCATGTTGGTTCTCAATGTATGCATCCTATTTCTTATGTTAAAGGAATTTCAGAAGTTGGAAATATAATAAAAAAAACAAAAATTATTCCTGACTATATTAATATTGGTGGTGGGTTTCCTGCAATCTACCCTGATCTTGTTCCTCAATCTTTAGATAATTATTTTGAAGAAATAAAAAGAGGATTAGAAAATTTAAAATTAGAAAAACTTCCAGAATTAATATGTGAGCCTGGTAGAGCAATAGTTGCTGAAAGTGGCTCTACAATTGTAAGAATAAATCTTAGAAAAAAACAAAAGCTTTATATAAATGATGGCACATATGGAACTCTTTTCGATGCTGGTACACCAAATATAGTTTACCCTTCTCGTATAATTAAATCAGGAAAAATAATTTCAAAAAAATTAACTGCTTTTGATTTTTATGGTCCTACTTGTGACAGCATGGATTATATGAAAGGACCATTTCTATTACCAAATAATATTAAAGAAAACGATTATATAGAATTGGGTCAACTTGGTGCTTATGGTCTTACTTTTAGAACTCAATTTAATGGTTTTTATTCTAACGAAATTTATGAAGTAGAAGATGAACCAATAATGACAATGTATGGTAAAGAGAATAATAGGGCTATATTAGTTGCCTAATGTCAGAAAACAAAAACTTAAATCATAATAGTAAAAAAGATTTTCTAAAAAACCCTGTAGAACATATTGATATTACATCTTTTGATGCAAGAAAAATTATCTCATCAATGGAAAAAATGTCTTTCGTTTCTAGAGAAACAGCAAATGCAGCTGGTATTTTTAATGAAATGATACAAGACAAAGATTGCACTATTTTTTTAACACTAGCTGGTTCAACATCTGCCGCTGGCTGTATGAATATTTATAAGGATTTAGTCAAATACAATATGGTTGATGCAATCATTGCGACTGGTGCCTCAATTGTTGATATGGATTTTTTTGAAGCTTTAGGTTTTAAGCATTATCAAGGCTCACAATTTCAAGATGATACGGAATTGAGAAAAAACTACATAGATAGAATATATGACACTTATATTGATGAAGATGAATTACAAGAATGCGACAAAAGAATATGTGAAATTGCAGATGGATTAGAACCAAGAAGTTATACTTCTAGAGAGTTTATTTATGCAATGGGAAAATACCTAAAAAAATACTCAGTAAAAAAAGATTCTTTAATTGAAACAGCTTATGACAATAACGTTCCAATATTTTGTCCAGCTTTTACAGATTCAAGTGCTGGATTTGGATTGGTTATTCATCAAGAAAATAATCCAAAAAATCATATAACCATAGACTCAATAAGAGAGTTTCGTGAATTAACAGAAATTAAGATTCAATCAAAAGGATCTGGTTTATTTATGATTGGTGGAGGAGTTCCTAAAAACTTTATCCAAGATACAGTAATATGTGCTGAACTGCTTGGCAAAGAAGTGGGAATGCATAAATATGCAGTTCAAATTACAGTAGCAGACTCTAGAGATGGAGCTTGTAGCAGCTCAACATTAAAAGAAGCAAGCTCTTGGGGTAAAGTAGATATTACAAAAGAACAAATGGTCTTTGCGGAAGCTACCAGTGTTTTACCTTTAATTGTTAGCGATGCTTATCATAAGGGTGATTGGAAAAACAGAACGAGAAAAAATTTCTCAAAAATATTTAAATAAAATTGAAATATCTATCTAATAAAAACGGATTTCTTGGGATTGATAACAATACCAATTTTAAAGAAAAGGTTGTTGTTATTCCATTTGGTTTAGAAAAAACTGTAAGTTATGGTGGAGGCACTAGAAATGGACCAAAAGAAATTATTAAAGCTTCTCATCAGGTTGAATTATACGATGAAGAATTACACTGTGAACCTTACAAAAAAATTGGAATTAAAACTCTAAAGCCATTTAAGATTGATAAAGATATAAAGAAAGCCCTAAAAAAGATGTCTAATATAAATCAAGAAATATTAGATAAAAAACTTTTTCCAATAACATTTGGGGGTGAACATTCTATTACACCTGGCTGTATTGCTCCATTTGTGAAAAAACATAAAGATATTTGCTTATTACATTTTGATGCACATGCAGATTTGAGAGAAAGCTATAATGGTGAAAAATTTTCTCATGCATCAGCTATCAGAAGATGTTTGGATTATAAAAATGTATCACTAATCTCATTTGGAATTAGAAATATCTCAGAGAGTGAAATACCTTTTTTAAAAAAAAATTCATCTAGAATAGATATCTTTTGGGCAAAAGATAAGGCTAAGTGGGACTTAAAAAAATTCAAAAAATTAATAAAAAATAAAACTGTATATTTAACTTTTGATGTTGATGGATTAGATTCCAGTATAATGCCTGCAACTGGCACACCAGAACCAGGTGGCTTACTGTGGGATGAAACTTTAAATATTATAAGAATAGCAGCTAAAAACTCAAATATTGTGGGTGCGGATATAAATGAATTGTCACCTATTAAAGGGTTTAATTCCTATAATTTTCTAGTAGCTAAATTAGCTTATAAAATTTTATCTTATAAATTTTTGTATTAAGCTTTAGATTCTTTAACAGTTCCTAATAATAACCTAAATGGAATTAGCATTATAAGTGCCACAAGTATTTTTACAGATAAGTCCCCTAATGATAAAGTAATCCAAGGAATTCCTGATGCATAAAAGGATATTGAAAAAAATAAAAAAGTATCAATTGTTGAGCCAATTAATGATGAGGTAAGTGGTGCAATAAACCATTTTTTTTTTCTTAATTGATCAAAGATTTGGACATCAATTAACTGTGCAACTAAAAATGCTACTCCAGAGCCAATGGCTATTCTAATTGAAATTAAATCTTCAAAGTTTGTTGAAAAAAATAAGGTAAAAATTATTCCAATAACAAAACCTATATAAACAATTTTTCTAGCAATAAGCTTACCGTAAGACCTATTGGCTAAATCAGTAATTAAAAAAGCAATTGGATAACTAAAGGCTCCATAAGTAAGTATTTCACCTAGTCCATAATAATTTATTGGAAATTGAACAAGATAATTGGATGCTAGTACTACAACTCCCATTATTAATGAAAGTAGTAAAAAGTATTTGTTCATTAAGCTGATTTACTGGGAGATGCTTTTGGTGCTTTTTTAATAAATGGAGATTTAATTAGAATACTCTTTTTTAGTTTTTTTAGTCTAGGTGAAATATTTTTATTTTTTGCACTTTTTAAAAATTGATCAAATGTACCTTTTTTATCTACGGATCTAACTCCAGCATTACTTACTGTTAAAGTTAAACTTCTCTTTAAAAGTTCACTTGTAAATTTAGCTTTTTTTAAATTTGGTAAAAATCTTCTTTTAGTCTTATTGTTAGCGTGACTAACATTGTGACCTTTCATTGGAATTTTACCAGTTAATTCACATTTTTTAGACATAATATTTAGTGACTATATAGGACGTGTTAAAGAACTCGTCAAGTTTATTAGGCTCAATTAGCTAGCTTCTTTCCCACTATTTCTTTAAAATTCTTAACACCACCAGCAATTAATATTTCTTTAAGCTCTTTTTTAATCTTTCCTACTATGTTTGGTCCCTGAAAAACCATTCCAGTATATAGTTGTACATAACTTGCTCCTGACTGAAATTTTTTATAGGCACTCTCTCCTGAGTCTACACCTCCAACTCCTATAATCTCAATTTTTCCATTTAATATTTTATAGAATTTACTTATTAATTTATTCGCTTCTTCTTCCAGAGGTTTTCCTGATAGGCCACCTTTTTGATGTTTTAGAATATCTTTTAATTTATCTCTATTTTTAGCACTTGTATTAGAAACAATTATTGCACTAACTTTATATTGAATTAAAGTTTTACAAATTATTTCAATTTGTTCTTCTAAAATATCTGGGGAAATTTTTACCATAATTGGTATTTTGGATTTCAGTTTAATTTTTTCATTTTCTATTGAGTCCATTAATTCGTCAAATTTAGTCTTATCATGAAAATTTCTTAAGTTTTCTGTATTAGGTGAAGATATATTGATAGTAATGTAATCGGCAATATTATGAAAAACCCTAAGTCCAATTAAATAATCATTTAGTCGATCTTCACTATCTTTATTTGGACCAATATTAACACCCAATAAACCTTCATTTGGATTTGACCTAATTCTTTTGCTAATATTTTCTGAGCCTAAATTATTAAATCCCAATCTATTTATTAGAGCCTGATCATCTACTAGTCTAAAAACTCTTGGTTTTGGATTTCCATATTGCTCAAGTGGTGTAACGGTTCCTACTTCCACAAAACCGAAGCCAAGTTTGAAAAGAGAATTATAAACTTCGGCATTTTTATCAAAACCAGCTGCCATTCCTATAGGATTATTAATTTCTTTTCCAAATAATTTAGTCTTAAATAATGAGTCATCTTTGTCTTGATTAGATAAATTTGGTACCAAATTTAATTTTAAAGACTTAATTGCTAAATTATGAGCTGTTTCAGGATCAAACTTAAAGATTAGTGATCTAAATTTTGAAAACATTATTTTATTTTTTCTTTTATTAATTCTTTAGTTTCGTTCACTCCAAAAAAGCTTATAAAAAAACCCATCCTTGGACCATTTTCATCTCCAAAAACAACTTCGTAAATTAATTTAAACCAATCACGTAAGTTTTCTGAATATCCATTATCTTTTCCAGTTGAATAAATTAACGTCTGAATATCTTCAGGTAACATTTTATCATTACACTCATCTAAAGTCTTAATAAGTGCTTTCAAAGCTTTTTTTTCACTTTCATCAGGCTTTTTATATTTTTTTTGAATTTTGATTACATCATTAAAATACTTAATAGCATAACCAATTAAGTTATCAAAAATAGGATGATCTTTTTCAGAAATATCTTTTTTATATTTTTTTACAAATTTCCAAAGTAATTCTTTAGAGTCTGCATTGCTAGTCTCCACTAAGTTTAAAAGCATTGAAAAACTCATTATCGTATCTTCTTTCGGAATTTTTCCATTATGAACATGCCAAACTGGATTCATTAATAATTGAAGTTCATTTTGTTTTTTTGCTTTTTCTATAAGTTCTAAATATTCATCAACTGTTTTGGGAACTATTTCTTTATATAATTTTTTGGCTCTTTTAGGATTTTGGTACATGTATAAAGAAAGACTCTCAGGAGAGGCATACTCTAGCCATTGATCAATTGTAATTCCATTACCCTTAGATTTGGATATTTTCTCACCTTTTTCATCTAAAAAGAGTTCGTAGGCAAAACCAGATGGGTTTGTTTTCCCAATTAATTTTATTATTCTTGATGACAATATTGCACTTTCAATCAAATCTTTTCCATACATTTCAAAGTCTATATCTAAAGCGTACCATCTCATTGCCCAGTCAACTTTCCATTGTAATTTACAATTTCCATCTAAAATACTAATTTCAAGTTTTTCACCATTATTATCAAAAATAATTTTTGATTTATCTTTTAAAATTTCTACAACAGGAATTTCTAAAACTTTACCTGTATTTGGACAAATTGGTAAAAATGGACTATAAGATCTTTGTCTTTCCTTACCTAATGTTGGAATAATTATATCCATAATACCCTGGTAGTTTTCTAAAATTATTTGAAGGGTTGGATTAAAAAAACCACTTTTGTAAAGTATAGAGGAGCTTTTAAAATTATATTCAAAATTAAACTTATTCAAAAAATCTTTTAACATTTCATTATTGTGTTCACCAAAACTTGCAAATTTTTTAAATGGATCTGGAACTTGTGTTAATGGTTTATGAAGATTATTATTTAAAAGTTCTTTATTAGGAATATTCTCTGGTACTTTTCTAAGACCATCCATATCGTCAGAAAACGTTATAATTTCAGTTGGAATATCAGTAAGTTGTTTTAAAGCATTAACCATCATTGATGTTCTAGCAACTTCACCGAATGTACCAATATGAGGAAGTCCACTTGGACCATACCCTGTTTGTAAAATTATTTTACCTTTTTTGTCTATAAATGACTTTCTTTCACGCAACATTTTTTTGGCCTCAACAACAGGCCATGCATTAGTTTTATCTAAATTCTCTTTTTCAATCACTTTGTTTAATAACAAATATCTTATATTTGGTGTTTTTATTAATTCTTATAGAGTTGAAATTTATTTACCATAAAATAATGTTCTTTCAAAATGTCTAATTATAAAACAGTTTTTTTTACCTTGGGTGTTTTGCAAATTATTCTTGGAATTTCCATGATGATACCAATTCTTGCTCAATTTATTTATTCGGAAATTGACTCCTCCTTTATAGGAGGATCTATAATTTCAATCATATTTGGTGTTTTATTTTTTTTATCTAACCTTAATCATGATAAAAAATTAAATCTACAACAGGCTTTTTTATTAACTGCTCTTTCTTGGTTGAGTATTGCAATATTTGGTTCATTGCCATTTATTTTCTCTTCTTTAGAGCTCTCTATAACAGACTCATTTTTTGAAAGTATGTCTGGTATCACAACCACAGGATCAACAATTATATCTAATTTAGATGAAGCTCCTAAATCAATACTATTGTGGAGAGCCATGCTTCAATGGCTAGGTGGAATTGGTATTATTGTAATGGCAATAACACTAATGCCCATAATGAATGTTGGAGGAATGCAATTATTTAAAATTTCTAGCAATGACTCATCAGAAAAAATTTTACCAAAATCAAAAGAAATTTCTCTAAGGTTAATTTATGTTTATTTAAGCTTAACTTTTCTTTGTGCTTTTACTTATTCTATTTTTGGAATGAGTATTTTTGATAGCTTAACTCATTCAATGACAACAATAGCAACTGGTGGCTTTTCAAACTACAATGAATCTATTGGACATTTTGATAGTTTATCAATCGAAATATCATCAATGATTTTTATAATTTTGGGTAGCTTACCTTTTATTGCCTATATAAAATTTTTAAATGGAGATAAAAAAATTTTTATTTCTGATGTACAAATTAGATCATTTTTAAAGATAATTATTTTTTCAATTATTATACTTTTTATTTACTTACTTTTTCAAAATAATAATTTTTCTCTAACAAATTTAAGGATAATCTTTTTTAATGTAATTTCGATTTTAAGTGGCACAGGCTATGTAACTGGAGAGTTTGATGGATGGGGTAATTTTCCGCTAATTTTCTTTTTAACACTGATGTTTATTGGTGGATGTGCTGGTTCTACAGCATGTGGAGTTAAAATTTTTAGAATCCAAATTTTATATTTGTTCATAGTTAATCAACTAAAAAAAATTATTTATCCTAAGGGTGTTTTTATAATAAAATATGACAAAAATAATGTTGATGATAAATTTATGGCATCCATTATTTCTTTTATATTTCTTTATTTAGTTCTATTTTTTTTAATTACGGCTTTTCTATCTTTAAGTGGTTTAGATTTTATTACCTCAATTTCAGGAGCTGCAACATCAATATCAAATGTTGGTCCTGGATTAGGCTCAATAATTGGCCCAAATGGCAATTTTTCAACCCTACCTGAAATCTCTAAATGGATTTTAACACTTGGAATGATATTAGGCAGATTAGAACTTTTTGCTATATTGGTATTATTTCTACCTTCCTTTTGGAGACAATAAATTGAAAAATAAAAATATTTATCTATTTTTTAAAAAAGAAACATTAAAAATGTTACTGCTTGGATTTTCATCAGGGCTGCCTATACTTTTGATATTTTCCACTTTATCTGTTTGGCTTTTCAAGGCTGGTATTGATAGAAGCACTATTACTCTCTTTAGCTGGGTAGGGTTTACTTATGCGTTTAAATATTTGTGGTCTCCAATTGTCGATAATTTTAAAATTCCTTTTTTTGATAAAATGGGTCATAGGAGAGGCTGGTTGCTATTTACACAATTGATGATTATAGCTTCTTTAATTTTAACTTCATTAACAGATCCAGCTAAAAGCTTGTTATTTATTACAATATCCATAACTCTATTAGCTATATTTAGCTCTACACAAGATATTCTAATTGATGCATTTAGGATTGAATCGTCACCCATTTATTTACAAGGTCCACTTTCATCAATGTATATAGCTGGATATAGATTGGCTATGTTGATAGGTGGTGCAGGTAGTTTGTGGCTCGCTTCTTACTTGGGTAGCGAAATATATAATAAGAATGTATGGAAAACTGTTTACTTAATCATGGCTTTATTCATGGTTGTTGGCGTAATAACTACTTTATTATCAAAAGAACCTAAAATAAATAATAAAAAAAATCTTAAAATTAATGAACATGCAAAATTTTTGTTTGTTTTTATTCTCTCATTAGCTGGTTTTATTTTTTTATATAATTTTATTAATAATCCTTTTGGAGAAAATGAAATAATAAAAAAATTTCTATTTTCTATTATGAGAATTTTTTTATGTTTTACTTTTTTTGGAATTATAATTTTTTCAATGATGAGTACTAAATATATTTCAAAAACAATAGTTAAAAAAATCTACCTTGACCCAGTTTTAAATTTTTTAAATCGTTATGGTAAATTTGCTTTTTCTATACTCTTTTTGATAGCTCTTTATAGAATAGCAGATGTAGTTATGGGGGTTATGGCAAATATTTTTTATCTAGAAAAAGGATTTAACATAAACCAAATAGCAACATATTCAAAATTTTTTGGTGTCTTTGCAACTATAGCAGGTGGATTTTTAGGAGGATTTTTTTGTCTAAAATTTGGTACAATGAGATCATTATTTTTAGGTGCTTTTATAGCCTCAAGTAGCAACTTGTTATTTGCCTGGCTTGCCATATCTGAGCCTAGTATTAAATTTTTGATAGGTGTAATTACTGCTGACAATATAGCAAGTGGTTTTGCTGGTGCTGCATTTGTTGTATATTTATCTGCTTTAACATCTTTAAAATTTACTGCAACACAATATGCATTATTTAGCTCTATCATGCTTTTTATACCAAAATTAGTGGCTGGTTATTCTGGTAGTTGGGTTGACGCCATTGGATATTCAAATTATTTTGTAGTTACTGCTTTACTTGGTGTGCCTGTATTAATATTAATTATATGGTTGTCAAAAGTAGCTCCCATAAGAGAATAAATGATTAATAATAGATTAATATTAAATGTTTATGAAGACAAAGAGTCTAAAAAAAATTTAGCTACTCAACTTTTATATGGAGATAAATTTAAAATAATCAAAAAATATAAGAATACATTAAAAATTAAAACTTTTTATGATAATTATATTGGCTTTATAAATAGAAAAAAATTCCCTATAACACAACAACAAACTCATAAAATCTCAGTGTTGAAAGCAACTCTGTACTCTAAGCCTAATATGCAATCTAGGTTAAATAAACAAATTAGTTTTTGTTCATTTATCAAGGTGAAGAAATACAAAAATAAATTTTATAATTTTGATAATTATTGGATTAGATGTAAGGATGTTGTTCCCATTAAAAATAAAAATAAAATATTTAATAATATTAAAATTTTTAAAAATACAAAATATAAATGGGGTGGCAATAGTTATAAAGGCATCGACTGTTCTGCTTTGGTTCAAATTTTTTTTAAATTCAATAACCTATACTGCCCAAGGGATACAAAAGACCAAGTAAAATTTTTTCAAACGAATAATATAAAAAACAAATATAAAAAAAATAACCTAATTTATTGGAAAGGACATGTTGCAATTTGCCTTAATAGTAATAATTTAATTCATGCTTATGGGCCTAGAAAAAAAGTTGTGACTATGAGCATTAAAGATACAATTTTAGAGATTAAGAAAAAATCTAATTTAAAAGTAACTAGTATTAAAAATATTAATGATAACTGATAATCAATTAAAAATAAAAATAGATATTCTAACTAATAAATTAAAAGCAGGTTTATTTGAAGATGTAATAACTGAAGCCAAAGGTTTATTAAAGAAACGAGGGCATCAAATAATTTATAATATTATTTCTATTGCCTACCAAAGTTTGGGTAAATTTGACCTTTCAGTAAAAATTATGGAAGAGGCTCTTAAAAAAAACCCTAGAAACCCTTATTTTTTAAACAACATAGGAATTAGTAAGCACAAATTAGAAATTTTTGATGAAGCAGAGTATTATTTTAAAAAAGGACTTGAGATTGCACCTAATTACATAAATATACTTAATAACCTTGCCAATCTTAAAAAAGATTTAAATCAATTTGATGAGGCTATTGTTCTTTATAAAAAATCACTAGGAATTAACAAAGTTTCAAATGAAATACAATTTAACTTAGCAACAATTTATATTACTTTAGGAAAATTTAATGATGCAGAGTTTCATTTAAATAAAATATTAGAAAATAATCCAAAAGCTACTGAGGCAGATCGATTAATTTCATCATTTACAAAATACTCACAAGATAATGAACATTTAAAAAAGATGATTAAAAAGATTGAAGAAAAAGATCTTAACAAAAATCAATTAATGCATTTACATTTTGCTCTTGGGAAAGCTTTTGAAGATGTAAAAAAATATGAAAATTCTTTTAAAAACTTTAATAGAGCAAATCAATACTTAAGTGAAATTATTAAGTATGATATTAGTCACGATGTTGAAAAATTTATAAAAATAAAAAAAACAATTAATTTTATAAGCAATAATAAGATAGATAAAAATTTACGCCAATTAATTTTTATAGTTGGTATGCCGAGGTCAGGCACATCTTTAGTTGAACAAATAATATCCTCACATTCAAATGTTTTTGGGGGAGGTGAGCTGCCTTATTTATCAAATATTTTACATGACGGGATTTTTAATAATAAAAATTTAGCTAACATTGATAATAATAAATTAAATAATTTATTAAAAATAATACAAGGACAGTATGTTTCTAAAATATCAAAAATAGACTCTTCAGATAAAATGTTTATTGATAAGGCTCCTTTAAATTTTAAATATATCGGTTTTATTAAAAAAATTTTTCCAAATTCAAAAATTATTAATTGTAATAGGGATCCTATAGATATTTGTTGGTCTAACTATAAAAATTTTTTTTCTGGAACTTTATCTTTTTCTAATAATCTAAATGATCTTGCTTCTTTTTATACACTTTATCAAAATTATATAAAATTTTGGAAAGAATTATTTCCTAATGAAATTTATGACGTAGTTTATGAAAAGTTAGTTGAAAATCCAAAAGAAGAAATTAAAAATTTATTAAATTTTTGTGATTTAAGATTTGAAGAAAACTGTCTAAAACATGAAAATAATCCTAAATCTATAAAAACTGCAAGTTGGGTTCAGGCTAGAAAACCTATTTATAAATCTGCAATTAAATCTTCAGATTACTTTAAACCATACCTAGGTGAACTAATTGAAAAAATAAAAAATTAATTTTTCCTTCCAAAATCAGGTTCACTTATATCTTGTTTTAATTTAATTA
Source organism: Candidatus Pelagibacter sp. PS_41 (assembly GCF_059417725.1). Lineage (NCBI taxonomy): Bacteria > Pseudomonadati > Pseudomonadota > Alphaproteobacteria > Candidatus Pelagibacterales > Candidatus Pelagibacteraceae > Candidatus Pelagibacter > Candidatus Pelagibacter sp. PS_41. Next base: position 1,022,799 of record NZ_CM182062.1, read on the forward strand.
TTTTTTTTCTAACCTTTTTTGTATCAATTAACTTCTTAAGTATTAATTTATTATTTTTTGATTCAATATCTTTTTTAAAAGCTCTTAAATTTTTAATAAATAATTCGATTGCATCAGAAATATTTTTTTGATTATTAAAAAAAATATCCCTCCACATTATTTCATTTGAAGCAGCGATTCTTGAAAAATCTCTTAAACCGCCAGCACTAAACTTAATTAACTCATACTTTTGTTTTCTTTCAAAGTCGGTAGCTGTTTTAACTAAATTATAAGCAATTAGATGTGGTAAATGACTAGTCATTGAAAAGACTAAGTCATGCTTTTTTGAGCTCATTATAGAAATCTTGGATCCAATTTTTGTCCAGAATTTCCTTAATATTGAGAGATGTTTTTGGTTGGTATTACTTTCTCTTATAAGAATACACCATTTGTCTAAAAATAAATCTTTTTTACCATGTACTGGACCACTAACTTCTGATCCTGCTATTGGATGACTAGAGGTCCATGAAATTCCTCTCTTTAAATTTTCTTTAATTACATTATGAGATTTTTCCTTACTTGAACCAACATCTGTAATGATTGTTTTGGGCAGCAAGTGTTTATTTAATTTTAAAATTATCCCCTTGTATTCACTAAGTGGAGTACAAACTATTATCAAATCTATATTAGGAACAGTTTTTTTGAAATCAGTTATTATAGTACAGGGTAATTTTAATTTTTTTATTTTTGATAAATTAGATTTTGATTTTTCATACACAAATACATTTTTAGAAACTTTATAATGAGAAATAGCTCTTAATACAGATGAGCCAATTAAACCACAACCTATGATTAAAATATTTTTCATAATTAATTAAATATATCCGTAATTGCTTTTATAAATTTTTCATTTTGTACTTTTGATCCAATAGTTAATCTTAATTTATTTTTTATATTATAGCCATTCTCGGTCGATCTTAATATAATTCCTTTTGATTGTAGTTTATTAAAAACAAAGTTGGCTGAATATTTACATTTATCAAAACTTAGCAATAAAAAGTTAGCTGTAACTTCATTGGAAAAAATTTTCCCATTTTCTAAGAATTTCTTAATTTTATTTGCATAGAAAATATTGTGTTTAACAGATCGACTAATAAAACTATTATCTTTTAAAGCTTCTATTGCTGCACGCTGTGCAATTTGATTAACATTAAATGGGGGTTTTATTAAATTCATTGCACTAATTATTTTTTTATTTGCATACCCCCAACCTACTCTCAATGAAGCTAATCCATAAATTTTTGAAAATGTTCTTATAACAACAACATTGTTGGTATTCTTAAATAGGTCTAAACTTGGTTTATAATCTTTATTTTTCATATATTCAAAATAAGCATCATCTAAAACTAGCAAAATATTCTTATTTAATTTTTTTCTTAATTCTATTAATTCTCTTTTACTTAAATAGGTTCCGGTTGGATTATTTGGGTTTGCAATAAATACTAATTTAGTTTTTTTAGTAACTTTTTTAAGTATTTCATCAACCGATACCTTAAAGTTTTTTTCTTTAGAAAAAACTACTTTAGCTCCTATGATTTGAGCATAAATTCTATACATTAAAAAGCTATATTGTGGAACAATCACTTCGTCTGATGGTTTCAAATATAATTGACAAATTATTTGAATAATCTCATCTGAACCTGCACCACATATTATTTGATCTAAATTGCACTTATATTTCCTCGCAATCTCCTTTCTTAAATTTCTGGCTTTACCATCTGGGTACTTTGAAATTAACAAGCTTTTATCTTTCAATATTTTTGTTACCCTTGGGCTCACCCCAAGTGCAGACTCATTTGCTGATAGTTTTATTGGATTTGAAATTTTACTTATATTTGACCTACCAGGCTTATAAGCTTCTATTTTAAATATTTTAAATTTTGGAATTGTCATTTTATAGTTTTATTCACTTTATAAATAAAATACTAACTTTTCATATAGAATATGTCATTTTTAAAAAAAATTGACATAAGAAATACTATCTAGTACAAAAAATATGCGCTGATTTAACTGAATTGCGAGCGCTTAAAAAAACCGCTAAATAAGTTTTTTTTATCTCCCAATTCAAATTTGGCTAATATTTATGATTAAAGATTTAGAGATAAAAAAACTTATAATTGATAAACCATTAAAATTGGACTGTGGTCAAACTATAAATAATTATTCTTTGGCCTATGAAACCTATGGTTCCTTAAATGAAAAAAAGGATAATGCTATACTTGTGTTTCACGCATTGACAGGTGATCAATTTGTAACTGGAATAAATCCAATCACAAAAAAAGAAGGTTGGTGGTCGTATGCTGTTGGCCCTGGTAAAGCTATTAATACAGATCAATTTTTTGTGATTTGTGCAAATGTTATTGGTGGCTGTATGGGCTCAATTGGTCCTAATGAAATTAATTCCGAAACAAATAAAAAATATGGAACTAGCTTTCCCGTTATAACTATTAACGACATGGTTAATGCACAATTTAATTTGTTAAATTTCTTTAATATTGAAAAATTATTTGCTGTTATTGGTGGATCTATGGGGGGAATGCAGGCACTACAGTTCGTTAGTAATTTCCCTGAAAAAGCAAAAGTAGCAATACCAATTGCTTGTACTGCAAGTCATTCAGCACAAAACATAGCTTTCAATGAACTTGGTAGACAGTCAATTATGGCGGACTCTAACTGGGACAATGGAGACTATTCTAATAAAGATAAAAGTCCTGATAAAGGATTGTCAGTAGCTCGAATGGCTGCACATATTACATATCTATCAAAAAATGGGCTTCAGGAAAAATTTGGAAGAAAGCTTCAAGAAAGAGATGATTTAAAATTTGGTTTTGATGCTGATTTTCAAATTGAAAGTTATTTAAGATACCAAGGATCTGTATTCGTTGATAGATTTGATGCAAATAGCTATCTATATATAACAAGAGCAATGGACTATTTTGATCTTATCAAAGAACATAATGGAAATTTATCTAAAGCATTTGAAAATACTAAAACAAAATTTCTTGTTATATCCTTTACTTCCGATTGGCTTTATCCCACTTCCGAAAATAAAGAAATTGTTATTGCATTGAATGCCATAGGTGCTGATGTTGGATTTGTTGAGATTGAGTCTGATAAAGGTCACGATTCATTTTTATTAAAAGTCCCTGAATTTTTAAATACCTTAGGTGATTATATTAAAACAGCTTATTCTAAGAGTTAAATATGAAACAAGAGTTTAAAATAATATCTAATCTAATTGATAAGAATACTAGAGTTCTGGATGTGGGATGTGGCGATGGTACACTAATGGAGTATCTGAAAGACAGTAGGAAAATAGATATTAGAGGAATAGAAATTTCAAAAAATAATGTTCAAAAATGCTTATCAAAAGGATTAACAGTTATAGAGGGAGATGCAGAGAAAGATCTCTTGCAATTTCCAGATAGTTCTTTTGATTTTGTTATTTTAAGTCAAACATTACAAGCATTTCTCACTCCTGAAATTGTTATAAAAGAATTATTACGTGTTGGAAAAAAAGCTGTTGTTACTATACCTAATTTTGGTTTTTGGAAAGTCAGACTTCACTTATTGATTAAAGGAACAATGCCAATAACAAAAAACCTACCTGACGAATGGTATAATACTCCTAATTTACATATGTGCACATTGAAAGATTTTTATAATTTTTGTGAAAATCGAAATATAAAACTAGATCAATCAATAGCTTTAAAAAATGAAAAAATATCAACTATAAATAAATTAAATCTAAATATAAAAAACTTATCAGCAGAATTGGGTATTTTTTTAATTGAAAGATAAATGAAAATTCAAATAATACCCTGTTTACATGATAATTATTCTTATCTTGTTATTGATGAAAAAAATAACATAGCTTGTGCAATTGATCCCAGTGAAGCAAAACCTATAATTAAATACTTAGAAAAAAAAAATATTAATTTAAAATATATACTCAATACTCACCATCATTATGATCATGTGGGTGGTAATCAAGAATTAAAAAAAAAATATAATGCTCGTGTTATTGGATACAAGGGAGATAAAGATAGAATTCCAGAAATAGATACTCTTGTTGATGATCAAGAAATATGGAAGCAGGAAAGTTTTGAGGCCAAAATAATTCATATACCAGGTCATACTCTTGGACATATATGTTTTTATTTTTTCAATGAGGAAGCTGCTTTTACTGGAGACACTCTTTTTTCTTTAGGGTGTGGAAAAATTTTTGAAGGAAGTTATGAACAAATGTTTAATTCTTTAATGAAAATTAAAGCACTTCCATTAAAAACTAAAATTTACTGTGGACATGAATATACTAAACAAAATGCTAAATTTTGTATAACTCATGACAAAAATAATGAAAATCTTAAAAATAAAATAAAAATTATAGATAAAAAATTAGAAAATAATTTACCCACTATTCCATCTACAATTAGAGAAGAGCTAGATTGTAATATTTTTCTTAGATCTAATAAAGTTGAAACGTTCTCAAAATTGAGAGATTTAAAGGACAATTTCTAACTTATTCACGCTTGACTATGATTTGCGCGAGACTATATTGCTCATTATAAAAAAAAGATAAAACAATGTCATACGCTATAATACAAACAGGTGGAAAACAGTACAAAGTTAAAGCTGGTGAGATACTTAAAATCGAAAGATTAGAGGACTCAAAGCCGGAGACTAAAATTGAATTTAAAGAAATCTTAGCTTACGGTGATGATAAAACTATTGAAGTTGGATCTCCTGTAGTAGAAGGAGCAAAAGTTGAGGCTGACCTTGTTGAAAATGGTAAAAATAGAACTGTTTTAATCTTTAAAAAAAGAAGAAGACAAAATTCAAGAAGAAAAAATGGACATAGACAACAGTTTTCATTAATTAGAATTAGCAAAATTTTTTCAAAAGATGGTAAAGTTTTATCTGAAGCATCAAAAATGATAAAACCAACTAAAAAAGTTGAAAAAGTAGAAGCAGAAGTAGCAAGTAAATAAATTAGGTAAATTATGGCAACAAAAAAAGCAGGTGGATCATCAAGAAACGGACGAGACAGTGCTGGTAGAAGACTGGGCGTTAAAAAATATGGTGGTGAAGTAGTAATTCCTGGAAACATAATAGTAAGACAAAGAGGAACAAAAATTTTTCCTGGCGAAAATGTAGGTATGGGTAAAGATCACTCTATTTTTTCTGTTGTTGAAGGTAAAGTTGTTTTTAAAAAAGGTAAATCAGACAGAACATTCGTTTCAGTAAAACCCAATTAGTAGTACAACTAAAAATTGAGAGTTGTATTATGAAGTTTCTTGATCAAGTTAAAATTTATGTAAAAGCAGGCAATGGAGGACATGGCTCTCCAAGTTTTCGACGTGAAAAATTTATTGAATACGGCGGACCTGATGGTGGTGATGGTGGCAAAGGTGGCTCCATAATTTTAAGATCTGAAAGAAATTTAAACACACTTATTGATTACAGATTCCAACAACATCATAAAGCTGAACGTGGAGAAAATGGATCAGGACAAAACCGTACAGGTCGTGGCGGTGATGATTTATTTTTAAAAGTACCAATAGGAACACAAGTTTTTGAGGAAGATAATAAAACTTTAATTTTTGACTTTAAAAAAGAAGGTGAAGAATTTGTTGTTGCTAATGGTGGCAAGGGTGGGCTTGGAAATACAAGATTTAAAAGTTCTACTAATAGAGCACCAAAAAAATTCACTAAGGGTACAATAGGAGAAGAATATATAATTTGGTTACAATTAAAAACTATTGCAGATGTTGGGATAGTGGGATTGCCTAATGCAGGTAAATCAAGTTTATTAGCTGCCATTACAAATGCAATGCCAAAAATAGCTAACTATAAATTTACAACATTAAACCCAAATTTAGGAGTTGCGAGTTATGATGATAAGGAAATTACATTAGCCGATATTCCAGGTTTAGTTGAGGGTGCACATGAAGGAGTGGGATTAGGTATTCAATTTTTAAAGCATATAGAAAGGTGTAAAACTTTAATGCACTTGTTAGATATTACTAACCAGGATCTTGAAAATACCTACAAACAAGTTCGAACTGAACTTGGTAGCTATAGTAAAGATTTACTAAATAAAAAGGAATTAATTGTATTAAATAAAGCTGACTTATTAGAAAAAGAAGAAGTAAGTCAAATTTTAAAAGAATTTTCTAAAAATAAAAACTCAGAAGTTGTTATACTTTCAACACTCGATAAAGAGTCAATATCTCAAATAAAAGCTAAATTACTTTCATATGTATCTTGAAAATTCAAAAATTATTGTGGTTAAGATAGGCTCATCTTTACTGATAGATGATAATAAAAAAATAAGAAATAAATGGTTATCTGAATTTGCCAAAGATATTAAAGAACTCATAAAAAAAAATAGAAAAGTAATCATTGTAAGCTCTGGTGCAATTGCCATGGGTTGCAAAAAACTCAATATAAATAAAAAAAGTCTTAAAATTGATAAAAGTCAGGCTGTTGCATCAATTGGTCAAATAGAGTTGATGAATTTATTTTCAGGAAGTTTCTCAAAGTTAAAAATTAATATTTCTCAGATTCTTTTAACACTAGAGGATACTGAACAAAGAAGAAGGGCTTTAAACGCAAAAAGAACTTTTGATAATTTATTTGAGTTAGGCTTTATACCAATTGTAAATGAAAATGATACAACAGCAACAACTGAAATAAAATATGGTGATAATGATAGGTTGGCATCAAGGGTTGCTCAAATATCTAGAGCAGACACACTTATATTGCTTTCAGATGTTAATGGTCTTTACACTCAAAATCCAAAAATTTTTAAAAATGCTGAACTTATTAAAGAAATAAAAAATATTGATAGGAATGTTGAAAGAATAGCCACTAAAAGTATTGGTGATCTTGGTACGGGTGGAATGAAAACAAAAATTGATGCTGCTAAAATTTGTCAATTGTCAGGTTGTAAAATGGTAATCGCAAATGGTTTGTTAAATAGACCTATAAAAAAAATAATTGAGGAAAATAATTGTACGTGGTTTCTACCTAAAGTTTCAAAATTAGATGCTAGAAAAAAATGGATCATTAGTTCTGTCTCACCAAAAGGAGCTCTTATTATTGATGATGGTGCAAGACAAGCACTCACAAATGGTAAAAGTTTATTGGCCGCTGGCGTAAAAAAAGTAACTGGTAATTTTAAAAAAGGTGATCATATAAAAGTCTTAGACAAAAATAACAATGAGTGCGCTAGAGGACTTAGTTCATTCTCGTCTGATGAAATAGAACGAATTAAAGGTTATCACTCAAGAGAAATAGAAAAAATATTAGGATATGTTGCTAAATCAGAAGTTATACATAAAGATGATATAGTGGAAATATAGAATGAACAAAATTATGAATTCACTTGGTCAAAATGCTAGAAAGGCTATCCTAAATAAAATTGATACACGAACTAAAAATAAAATTTTAAAGAGATATGCTTTATTACTTGATAAAGAAAAAAACTCTATAATTAGTGCCAACCAAAAAGATATCAAATTTGCTAAAAAAAAAAACTTAAAGAATAATTTAATAGATAGGCTTACAATTGATCATAAAAAATTAGTCAGTATAAAAAAATCTATTGAAAAAATTGTAAAAATTAAAGATCCGGTTGATTGTATATTAGAAAAATGGCGTAGACCAAACGGCTTAACAATAAGTAGAGTGTCTGTGCCTATAGGTGTATTGGGTATAATTTATGAAAGCAGACCTAATGTTACATCTGATGTTGCAAGTTTATGTTTTAAATCTGGGAATGCAGTAATATTAAAAGGTGGATCAGAAGCTATAAATACTAACAAAATTTTAGCAAACTTATTTCGAAAATCACTTAAAGAAAATAAAGTAGATCAAAATTTTATCCAATTTATAAACTCCAAAGATAGGAAAATAGTTGATTACATGCTTTCAAAAATGAAAAATTATATAAATGTGATTATTCCACGTGGAGGAAAAAGTTTGGTTAAAAGAGTACAAGAGTCCTCAACCGTACCTATCATTGGACATTTAGAGGGTCTTTGTCATACATACATAGATAAAGATGCTGATCTTAAGATGGCAATAGACATTGTTTACAATGCAAAGTTAAGGAATACTAGCATTTGTGGTGCTACGGAAACAATTTTGATGCACCAAAAAATAATTAAAAAATTTTGTAACCCAATTTTAAAAAAATTAGAAGAAAACAACTGCAAAATTTTTGGAGATCACGTTATAAGAAATAATTACAAAGGAAAAATATATCCCGCAAAAGATAAGGATTGGTCTACAGAGTATTTATCAGCAATTGTTTCTGTAAAAACTGTCAAAAATTATAAAGAAGCAATAAAGCATATTAATAAATATGGAACTATGCACACTGACTCTATTGTTACAAAAAATAAAAAAACAGCCAATCGATTTTTAAAAAATATTAAAAGTTCTATAGCTATGCATAATACTTCTACACAATTCGCTGACGGTGGTGAGTTTGGTTTTGGTGGTGAGGTTGGTATTTCTACAAACACATTACCTCCAAGAGGTCCTGTTGGGCTTGGGCAGCTTGTTTCATATAAATACGAAATAGTCAGTAATGGTAAAATTAGAAAATAACAAAAAAATAAAAGTTGGAATATTAGGAGGTACATTTGATCCTGCTCACAAGGGGCACTTAGAAATTTCAAAACAGGCAAAAAAATTACTTAATCTAAAAAATGTCATCTGGGCGATTACTAAACAAAATCCATTCAAAGATATTAGTAAATCAAATTTAAAAAATAGAATCCAATTTGCAAAAAAACTAATTGCAAAAAATGATTTTATAAAAATAAGATTTTATGAAGAAAAGATATCCTCTAATAGAACTATTGACCTTATCAACTATCTGAAAAAAAATAAAAAATATGAGCTATATTTTATTATGGGTGCTGACAACCTTATTAACTTTCATAAATGGCACAAGTGGAAATCTATTGTTAAAAAATGCAATCTCCTAGTGTTTGATCGACAAGGATACAAGGCTAAATCTTTAAAGTCAGTCACCTATAATGGTGTGAATAAAAAAAGATTATCATTTATTAAATTTAAAAAGGTTAATATTTCATCTTCTCAATTAAGAAAAGTTTGATAAGGTTAAATATATTAATGGAAAAAAACTCAGATTTAAAAAACTTAATTTTAGAAACACTAGATTCCAATAAAGCCTTAGATATTGTTTCAATAGATCTTAAAAATAAAAGTTCAATGGCCGACTACTTAATCATAGCAAGTGGTACCTCATCAAGACACATTCAAGCTTTATCAGAAATGGTACTGGAAAAATTAAGATCTAATGGAGTTAAAAATTCTAAAATTGAAGGAAAAGAAAGTGGAGATTGGAAATTGGTTGATGGTATTGATTTAATTGTCCATATATTCCATCCTGATAAAAGAAAATTTTATGAACTTGAAAAAATTTGGTCTGAAGTAATTCCTAAAGAAAAAGTGATGATATGAGCCTAATCAAAAAGATTTCTTTTTTTGTTTTAGTTTTCTTATTTATTTATCAAAAAAGTTTTTCTGATAACTCTGAAATTTATAAAAAGATTGATTTATTTGGTGAAGTTCTTGAAAAAATAAATGATGAATACGTTGATGAAATTGATCAGTCACAAAGTATGGATGCTGCCATAAACGGTTTATTACAATCTTTAGACCCTTACTCCGCATATATGACGCCTGAAAACTTTAAGAGTATGCAAACTGAAACAAGCGGAGAATTCGGTGGTTTAGGTATTGAAGTAGGTATGGAGGCAGGTGTTGTTAAAGTAATATCGCCAATAGATAATACTCCTGCTTCAAAAGCTGGCTTAAAAGCTGGTGACTATATTGTTAAAATTAACGATACTCAAGTTCAAGGAAAGTCTTTAACACAAGCTGTTGAGTTGATGCGTGGACCTGTTGGTTCAAGTATAGAAATAACAGTTAGAAGAAGAGGTGAAAAAAAAGCATTAATTTTTAATATCACAAGAGAAATAATTGAAGTTCAATCTGTAAAATTTGAACTTTTAGAAAATAACATAGGTTATATAAGATTAACTTCTTTCAATGAAAATAGTAGCTCACAAGTCAAAGAAAAAATTAAAAAACTAAATAATAATAAAAAGCTTAAGGGGTATATTTTAGATCTAAGAAATAACCCAGGTGGATTACTTTCTCAGGCAATTAAAATATCTGATTTTTTTTTAGATAATGGTGAAATTGTATCAACGAAAAGTAGACAGCCCTCTGAAAATCGAAAATGGTTTGCAAAAAAAGGTGATTTAACTAATGGAAAAACTGTATTAGTTCTCATTAATTATGGATCAGCTTCTGCGGCTGAAATAGTAGCTGGTGCATTAAAAGATCATAAAAGAGCAATTATTGTTGGTGAAAATAGTTACGGGAAAGGATCGGTGCAATCAATAATACCTCTTAAGAATAGAGGTGCCATAAGATTAACAATTGCAAAATATTATCTTCCATCTGGAAAATCTATTTCAGAAGTTGGAGTAACTCCTGATATAGAAGTTGTAGAAGGTTCTGATGATTTTAAGATCAATTCAGAAACTGATAACCAGTTAAATTTTGCTATAAAATTACTTAACGGATAAATGACAAGCGCTAATTTAGACCTCCCTTTACGAAGTGGAGTTGGCATTGTTGTATTAAACAAAGAAAATAAAGTTTTTGTTGCAAAAAGAATAGATAATCAAAAAAATTTTTGGCAAATGCCTCAGGGTGGAGTTAACAAAGGTGAAGATTATTTGGATGCTGCTTATAGAGAACTAGAAGAAGAAACCAGTATAAATAGTGTAGAGCTAATTAAAGAACTTGATGGTCTAATCTCTTATGAATTGCCAAAAAACTTACTTGGAATTATCTGGAAAGGAAAATATAGAGGCCAAGAACAAAAATGGTTCGTAATGAGATTTTTAGGACAAGATAATCAAATAAATATTAAAACTGCACAACCTGAATTTTCAGAGTGGAAATGGATTGAGCTTGAAAAAATAACTGACTTAGTTGTGGATTTTAAAATGCATGTTTACAAAAATATCCAAGACCAAGTAAGAAAAATTATTAATTTATAGTTTTTAAAACTTCAATTTTTTGATCAACTAGGTATTTATTTTGATCCGTAATGTCACTATTTTTTAAATTTTCTTCTGCTTGAGTAAGTAGTTCACTAATTTTATCTTTATCAATATCTTTGATATTAAAAATTGAACTTGTTAGAACTGATAAATTATTATTCTTAAATTCAACAATTCCATCCTCAACATAGTAGTTATCCTCTCCTGATTTAGAAAAGATTTTAATAATCCCTGGCTTTAAAAATGAAATAATTGAGATATGGTCCTTTAAAATCCCCATTTCTCCCTCAAAAGCAGGTACAACAACTTCTGTTACATCTTCTTTTGTAAGAAAAGATTTTTCTGGGTTTACAATTTCTATTTTGAACTCTTCACTCATCATGCAGCAGCGTCTTTTGCCATTTTTTCTGCTTTTTCTACAGCTTCTTCAATTGTACCCACCATATAAAATGCAGCTTCTGGTAAATGATCATACTCACCATTACATATTGCTGCAAAACCTTTAATTGTAGATTCTAAATCTACTAATTTCCCTGGAGAACCAGTAAAGACTTCTGCAACAAAGAAAGGTTGTGATAAAAATCTTTGTATTTTACGTGCTCTAGCTACTGTTAATTTATCTTCTTCCGATAATTCATCCATTCCTAAAATTGCAATAATATCTTGTAGTGATTTGTAAGTTTGAAGAACTTTTTGCACTTCTCTAGCAACTCTGTAATGCTCATCACCAACTATTCTAGGATCTAAAATTCTAGAAGTAGAATCTAGTGGATCAACTGCTGGATAAATTCCAATTTCAGCTATCTGTCTCGATAATACAGTTGTTGCATCTAAATGAGCAAAAGATGTTGCAGGTGCGGGGTCAGTCAAGTCATCTGCTGGTACATAAATTGCTTGTACAGATGTAATAGAACCCTTGTTAGTAGTTGTAATTCTTTCTTGAAGGTTACCCATGTCTGTTGCAAGTGTAGGCTGATATCCAACTGCTGAAGGAATTCTTCCTAATAGTGCAGAAACTTCTGAACCTGCTTGAGTAAATCTAAAGATATTATCAACGAAGAATAATACGTCTTGTCCTTCTTGGTCTCTAAAATATTCAGCTACAGTTAGACCTGTTAAGGCAACTCTTGCTCTAGCTCCTGGGGGTTCATTCATTTGACCATACACTAGTGCAGCTTTTGATCCTGGGCCTTCTGGCTTAATAACGCCTGAGTCTATCATTTCGTGATAAAGATCATTTCCTTCTCTAGTTCTTTCACCAACACCGGCAAACACAGAAAATCCACCATGGGCTTTTGCTACGTTGTTAATTAATTCCATAATAAGTACTGTTTTACCAACACCCGCACCTCCAAATAAACCAATTTTTCCTCCTTTGGCGTATGGTGCTAATAGATCAACTACTTTAATTCCTGTAACTAGAATTTCTGTCTCTGTTGACTGATCACTAAATTCAGGTGCAGCTCTATGGATTGGCCATTTCTCTTTTGTTTTAACTTCACCTTTTTCATCAATAGGTTCACCTATTACATTTATAATTCTTCCTAAGGTCTCTGGACCAACTGGAACTTGGATAGGAGCACCTGTTGCGATTACTTCGTCTCCTCTTTTTAATCCTTCGGTAGCATCCATTGCAATAGTTCTTACACTTGACTCACCAAGGTGCTGAGCAACTTCTAAAACTAATCTGTTGTCTCCATTTTTACATTCTAATGCTGATAAAATTTCTGGCAATTCTCCATTAAATTTTACGTCTACTACTGCTCCAATGATCTGTGTGATTTTTCCTTTGCTCATAATTATAAACTTTCCGCTCCTGATATAATTTCAATTAGTTCTTTTGTAATAGCTGCTTGACGACTTCTATTATACTCAATAGTTAGCTTGTCAACCATTTCACCTGCGTTACGGGTTGCATTATCCATTGCACTCATTCTTGAGCCCTGTTCGCTAGCTGAATTTTCTAACATCGCTTTAAAAATCTGAGTAGATATGTTTTTAGGCAATAAATTGCTTAAAATTTCATCTTCATCTGGTTCAAATTCATAATTATCCTCAGAAGAATTTTCTTCTGCTTCAGATGTTTTTAAAGGAATTATTTGTTGTTCTTGAGGTATTTGAGTAATTACATTTTTAAATTTATTATAAAAAATTGTACACACATCAAATTCTTTTTTTTCAAAGTTATCAATTATCATTTTCCCCACTTTTTCAGCATCTAGATAATTAATAGTTTTTGAATCTTTAAAAGATATTCTCTCTACAATATCATTTTTATAAACTCTTTTTAATTGATCATACCCTTTAGAGCCAACTGTTATAATCTTTAAAGTTTTTCCCTCATCAGATATTTTTTGAAAATATGCTTTGGCTTTTTTAATAATATTTGTATTAAAACCACCACATAGACCACGATCAGATGTTAACACAATACATAAATGCACTTTATCTTCACCTGTTCCAGAAAGAAGCTTAGGGGCATTTTCTTTATCAGAAATGCCACTAGATAAATTAAGAATAATGTTATTCATTTTTTCAGAATAAGGTCTTCCCTTTTCAGCATTTTCTTGTGCTCTTCTAAGTTTAGCGGCTGCAACCATTTTCATGGCTTTAGTAATTTTTTGTGTAGACTTTACACTCGCTATTCTTTTTTTTAAGTCGTCTAGTGTTGCCATATTTTAAGAATTAAAGTTCTTCTTAAGTTCCATGATAGTTTCAACTAATAATTTTTCAGTATCTTCTTCAAGTTTACCTGAACTTAAAACAGATTCTAAAATTTCTGGTTTTTCAGATTTACATTTTTCAATAATCTTAGACTCAAACTCAGCAATATCTTTAAGTTCAACATCATCCAAATAACCTTTTACTCCACAGAAAACTGAAATTACTTGCTCAGCAACTGTCATAGGAGAATATTGTTTTTGTTTTAAAAGTTCAGTTAGTTTTGAACCTCTATTTAAAAGTTTTTGTGTTGATGCATCTAAATCTGATCCAAATTGTGCAAAGGCAGCCATTTCTCTATATTGAGCAAGCTCTAATTTCATTGAACCAGAAACTTTTTTCATTGCTTTTGTTTGTGCTGCAGATCCAACTCTAGAAACTGATAGACCTACGTTAATCGCTGGTCTAATTCCTTGGTTAAATAATTCTGTTTCAAGAAATATTTGACCATCTGTAATTGATATAACGTTAGTTGGAATAAAAGCAGATACGTCTCCACCTTGGGTTTCAATTATTGGAAGAGCGGTTAATGAACCTCCACCATGCTCATCACTAAGTTTGGCTGCTCTCTCAAGCAATCTGCTGTGTAAATAAAATACATCCCCTGGATAAGCTTCTCTTCCTGGAGGTCTTCTTAATAAAAGTGACATTTGTCTATAAGCTACAGCCTGTTTAGATAAATCGTCATAAATGATTAATGCATGCATACCATTATCTCTATAGTATTCACCCATAGTGCAGCCTGTATATGGTGCTAAAAACTGAAGTGGTGCTGCATCTGAAGCAGTAGCAGCAACAATTGTTGTATATTCCATTGCACCAGCTTCTTCTAAAGTTTTTTGAATTTGTCTAACAGTAGATCTTTTTTGACCTATAGCGACATAGATACAGTAAAGTTTTTGCTTCTCATCGCCAGATTCATTTATTTTTTTTTGGTTAATGATCGCATCGATAGCAACTGCAGTTTTTCCAGTTTGTCTATCCCCAATAATTAATTCACGCTGTCCTCTTCCAACTGGAACTAAACTGTCAATTGATTTTAAGCCTGTTTGCATGGGTTCACTAACAGATTGTCTTGGAATAATTCCAGGAGCTTTTACTTCAACTCTACTTCTTTTAGTTGCTTTATCTAAAGCACCTTTGCCGTCGATTGGATTTCCTAATCCATCAACAACTCTTCCTAATAATTCTTTTCCAACGGGTGTATCAACAATACTTCCTGTTCTTTTAACAACGTCACCTTCTTTAATTTTTCTATCATCTCCGAAAATTACAACTCCAACGTTTTCGCTTTCTAAGTTTAGAGCCATACCTTTTGATCCATCAGAAAATTCTACCATTTCTCCAGCTTGAACATTGTCTAATCCGTACACTCTGGCAATACCATCTCCTACTGACAAAACTTGACCAACTTCAGTCACTTCTGCTTTATCCCCAAATTTTTTAATTTGCTCTTTTAATATTTTTGTTACTTCTGATGGGTTTATATCCATTTATGCCTCTATCATCCTATTTTCGATTTGTTGTAATTTATTTTTAATGGAAGTGTCCACCATTGTGCTTTCGACTTGCACAATCAAACCCCCAATTAAACTTGCATCATGTTTATAGTTTAATTTTATTTTTGAACTAAAGTTTTTAGTCAATTCTTCTTTTATGTTATTAATTTCCTTTTCAGTAAGATCTTTTGCAGAAGTTAATTCTGCTTTTAATTCACCTCTTTTGACTGAACATGTTTCAACAAAGCTTTTTAGAATTTTATCCACATAAAAGAATCTTCTTTTAGATATTAGAAAGTTTAAAAATTTTGTTAATAATTCATTTATTTTATATTGTTCTGAAATTTTACTTAGAGCATTCAATTGATCTTCTTTGCTATTTGTTGGATCCTTTATTAAAGATTTAAAATCTTCACTTGAAGCAATTAAATTAATAATTGAAGTAGAATGAACCTCAATCTCACTTAAATTATTAGCTTCTGTTGCTAATTCATAAAGTGCAAGAGAATATCTATCCGCCGATGTTTCAGAAAAAACTTTATTTTTGCTCAATTTATTGTTCCTTATAAATATTAGAAGATTTATTAAAATTTTGTTTTAATTAACATATGACTCCTACCTCTTCAAGTCACACATTGTCTAAAAGTCTTGTTTTTTCTGTATTAATTGAAGTTTATTGGGTCAACATCAACCGTTAGTTTCATTCCAGCGGGAAATTTGAATTTTTCAATGACTTTTGAAAGAGAATTTTGAACTTTTAAAGATTTTCTACCCCTAATCAAAAGCCTTACTCTAAATCTTTTTTTTAATCTAAATATAGGAGCGTTTACAGGTCCAAGCACTCTACCATCAACAGCATTTTCTATAAAACTTTTAAACTTATAAGCTTCTTTTTCAAGTTCTCTTTCATTGTTACCAGTAATTATTAAGGCAATAAATCTTTGAAACGGTGGAAGATTATTTTCTCTTCTAATTTCAAGTTCTTTATCTAAAAATATATCAGGATCTTTATTGGTAATATCAGTAATCATTTTGGTATTTAGATTGTAAGTTTGAAAATAAACAGTTGCTGGTTTGCCTGTTCTACCTGCTCTTCCTGAAAGTTGATGATATAACTGTAAGTTTTTTTCAGCACCTCTTAGGTCATGACCTTGTGATGATAAATCAATATCAACTACTACTATACAATTTAAGCTTGGAAAATGAAACCCTTTAGAAATTAATTGAGTCCCAATTAAAATTTGGATTTCATTATTTATAATTTTTTCTATAACATCCAAAGAACTTTTTTTATTCATTGTGTCACTGGAAAATATAGTTGTCTTTTGAGTAGGAAAATTTTTTTTAACCTCTTCCGATATTCTTTCAACACCAGGACCACTAAAAATAAAATCACATTTGCCCTCTTTAGAGCAATCTCTATTTAGTAAAGCTTTATAGCCACAGTAATGACATAACAAATTTTGTTTGTTTTTATGATATACCAAATTTATTGAGCAATTTGGACATGAATAGCTACTAAAGCATTTTTTACATAAAACATGTGGGGAAAATCCTCTTCTATTTAAAAAAAATAAAACTTGGTCTTTTTTTTCAAGATGTAAATTTACTTTTTCAATTGTTTCTTTAGATATCCAGGATTGAGATTCAAGTTTAGAATTATTTAGATTAATTATTTCATATTTTGGCAAAGATGCATTTAAATACCTTTGATCAAGTTTTGATAAACTATATTTGCCTTTTTTAATATTGTCATAAGTTTCAATAGATGGAACTGCGGTTATTAAATTAATTGGAATATTTTCAAAAGATGCTCTTGAAATTGCCATGTCTCTAGCATTGTAAGTTACTCCCTCATCTTGTTTGTAAGATTGATCATGCTCTTCATCAACAATAATTAATCCTAGTTTTTTAAAAGGTAAAAATAATGAAGATCGAGCCCCAATTACAACTTTAATTTTATCATTTGCTATTCCGCTCCAAATAATTTCTTTATTTTTTTTGGTAATGCCTGAGTGCCATACAGCCGGCTTGAAACCAAAAAATTCTATAAATTTATTTTGAAACTGTCCTGTTAATCCGATTTCTGGTAATAGAATTAATCCTTGAAAACCCTTATTAATTATCTCTTTTAAAGCCTCAAAATAGACCATTGTTTTACCTGAGCCTGTAGTGCCTTGTAAAACATGAACTCTAAATTTTTGATTTAATACATTCATTTTTTTTAATGAATTTTTTTGTTCTTTGGAAAGTTTTATTTTATTTTCTTTGATATCTATTTTGAATGTTTCATATGCTTCAATTGGAAACTTTTCTATGGCGCCACTACTTAATAATAATAATTTTAATGCCATACCTTTAGGCGTCATATTGTATTCTGAAAACCAGTTTAGGAATTTAATTATATTTTTCTTTAAGGGTGGAACATCTAATTTCCTTAAAACTTTTTTAATTGCAAAATTTTTATTTGTTTTTTTTTCAAAGTCATCCCACACAACTCCAGTCACCTCTGACTTTCCAAAAGGTACCAGCACATAGTCTCCAACTTTTAAAGTTAAATCAGAATTGTAGGTAAAAGGATGATTAAAAATATTTGGTATAAGAATCGGTACTTTCATATCTTTATAATATGAAAATATTTTAAGAGTGTATTGCTCTTTTATCTACTGATAAAGCTGCTTCTTTTACTGCTTCTGAAAATGTTGGGTGTGCATGACATGTTCTTGCAATATCTTCAGCGCTAGCACCAAACTCCATTGCAACTCCAATTTCCCCAATTAATTCACCTGCATGAGGTCCAATAATATGTGCTCCTAAAACTCTATCTGTTTTTTCGTCAGCTAGGATTTTAACAAAACCTTCTGCTTCATCAATTGCTTTGGCTCTTGAATTTGCCATAAATGAAAATTTACCAATTTTATATTTAATATTTGCTTCTTTTAATTGTTCTTCTGTTTTCCCAATTGAAGCAACCTCTGGTGTTGTATAAACAACTCCAGGAATAATATCATAATTAACATGTCCTGATTGTCCTGCAATATTTTCTGCAACTGCAATACCTTCGTCTTCAGCTTTGTGAGCAAGCATTGGTCCATCAATTACATCTCCAATAGCATATACATTCTTAATATTTGTTTGAAATGCTTTGTCAGTTTTAATTCTTTTCTTTTCATCTAATTCAACACCAATTGCTTCTAAATTTAAGTTAGTTGTATTAGGTTTTCTACCAACAGATATAAGAACCACATCACAATCAAAATCTGCTTTTTTTCCATCTTTATCAGATGTTGAAACTTTAGCACCATTAGCATTTTTTTTAATTCCTTCTACTTTCGTCTGCATATGAAAATTAATTCCTTGTTTCTTTAATATTTTCATAAACTCTGTGGATATTTCTCTATCCATACCAGGAGTAATATGCTCTAAAAATTCAACTACATGTACTTCTGCACCCAATCTAGACCAAACAGACCCCATCTCTAATCCTATATAACCACCACCAACTACAACCATTTTTTTTGGCACAGTTTCTAAAGTTAATGCTCCTGTTGAAGATACAATTATTTTTTCATCAAATTTAATACCTGGTAATGCAACTGGCACTGACCCTGTGCTAATTACTGTTTTGTCTGTTTCAATTATGGTTTCTTTTTTTTGATCATCTAATATCGAGATTTTATTTGCTGATTTAAAGCTTCCAGTGCCTTTAAAATAAGTGACTTTATTTTTTTTAAATAAAAACTCTACGCCCTTAGTCAAAATTGTCACCGCTTTATCCTTATTTTGCATCATTTTTTGAAGATTAAGTTTTACCCCACTCACCTCAATGCCAAGTTTAGAGAAATTTTGCGCCTTATGATAATTTTCAGAAATATTTAGTAAATTTTTAGAAGGTATACACCCAACATTTAAACAAGTTCCACCTAATGAGCCTCTTGATTCTATACATGCAGTTTTAATTCCCAATTGCGCTAATCTTATTGCACACACATAACCTCCCGGACCACCACCTATTACAACTGCTTGAAATTTACCTGACATTTAAATATTTAAAAACAACCTTCTTGGATCCTCTAAATTTTCTTTAACCATTTTTAAGAACGATACTGACTCTTTTCCATCTATAATTCTGTGATCATAAGACAAGGCAAGATACATAATGGGTCTAATTTTAATCTCACCATCAACTACCATTGGTCTTTCAACTATATTATGCATACCTAACACACCAGATTGAGGTAAATTTAATATTGGAGTAGATAACATTGAACCATAAACTCCACCATTACTAATTGTAAAGGTTCCACCCTGAAGGTCCTCTATGGTTATTTTTCCATCTTTTGCTTTTTCAGAAATAGTTTTAATATTTTTTTCAATATCTGCAAATGATAACTGATCAGCATCTCTTAATACTGGTACCACTAATCCCTTTTCAGTTCCTACTGCAAAGCTCATATTGTAATAATTTTTATAAATAATTTCATCTCCATCAATTTCAGCATTAACTGATGGATACATTTTTAGTGCAGCAACACATGCTTTTACAAAAAATGACATAAACCCTAATTTAATTCCATACCTACTTTGGAAATCTTCCTGGTTCTCTTTTCTCATTTCCATTATACCAGTCATATCAACTTCATTAAATGTTGTTAATAATGCTGCATTTTCTTGTGCTTGTTTTAATCTTTTTGCAATTGTCTGTCTAAGCCTAGACATTTTAATTCTCTCTTCTTGACCATATTTAATTTTTCTTTCTGATGGCTGAGGGTTTTCTCCCATCATGCTAATCAGATCACCTTTAAGAATTCTACCTTCTTTACCAGAGCCACTAATTTTTTTTAAATCAATTTTATTTTCAACTACCATTTTTCTTACAGCTGGTGAAAGTACTTCACTATTTTTATTTGAAGAATCTGTTTTTTCTTCTTTAACTTCATTGGTTAATATTAAAGGTTCTTTCTCTTCAGGTTCTTCAAAAACTTTAGGAATTTCTTTTTTAATTTCTAAATTAACTACATTATTTTCAGTTTTTTTAGGTTCAATTTTTGTAATTACTTTTTTTTCAGATGGTTGAGTTCCATTTTGACTTATCATACCAAGAAGAGCTCCCACTTCTACGGTTTCACCATCTTTTGAATTTATTTCAGATAAAACTCCATCTATTGGAGATGGAACTTCTAAATTAACTTTGTCAGTTTCTAACTCTACAATTGCTTCATCGGCTTCAACTGTGTCACCTTCATTTTTAAGCCATTTAGCAACTGTTGCCTCTGTTATGCTCTCACCCAAAACTGGTACTAAAATTTTTTCACTCATTTTTATTCAAAAACCTTGTTAATAATCTCTTGTTGTTGTGAAATGTGTCTTTTTGCATATCCTGTTGCTGGAGATGCATCTGGACTTCTTCCTATATAAGAAATTTTACTATTATTAGCGTTAATAGTTTCTAATGTCCATTGTATATAGTCTCTTACTGAGAACCATCCGCCCATATTTTTTGGTTCTTCCTGGCACCAATAAAACTTAGCATTTTTAGCGTAAGGTTTAAGTTCCTTTACAAGAGTTTTTGCAGGAAATGGATATAGTTGTTCAATTCTGAACAATATTACATCATCTATTTTAAGTTTTTCTCTAGCATCTAATAAATCAAAGTAAACTTTACCTGAGCACATTATTACTTTTTTAATCTCTGAAGCTTTTCTTAATTTTATAAAACCATTAGTTTTTGGGTCCACAGCATGGTCCCATAATATTCTATGAAATGAATTTTCTTTATTAAAATCTTCTAAATTTGAAACACAATACTTGTTTCTTAATAAAGATTTTGGTGTCATCATAATTAATGGTTTTCTAAAATCTCTATGCATTTGTCTTCTTAGTGCATGAAAATAATTTGCAGGAGTAGTGCAATTCATTACTTGCATGTTGTCATTAGAACATAGTTGTAAAAATCTTTCTAAACGAGCTGATGAATGTTCTGGGCCTTGACCTTCATATCCATGTGGTAAAAGCATTACTAAACCTGATGCTCTTGTCCATTTTCTTTCTCCTGATGCAATAAATTGATCTATTACTACTTGTGCTCCATTAGCAAAATCTCCAAACTGAGCTTCCCATATTGTAAGTGTGTTAGGTTCAACAAGACTGTAACCATACTCAAAACCTAGAACTGCTAATTCTGATAAAAAGCTGTCGACTACTTCAAATTGCTTTTGATTTTTTGAAATATTATTTAAAGGGACATAACGACTATTATCTTTTTGATTTCTTAAAACAGAATGTCTCTGACTAAAAGTTCCTCTACCAGAATCTTGACCAACTAGCCTGACTGGATATCCTTCTTCTAATAAAGATCCAAATGCCAACGCTTCTGCAGTTGACCAGTCTATGTTCGATCCATTTTCGACTGCTTTTTTTCTTGAGTCTAGTATTTTGGTTATTGTTTTATGTAAATTTAATTTTTCAGAATAAGAATTTATTTTTTCTGAAATCTCTAAAAGTTTTTTAGTATCTGCACCTGTTACTCCTCTTTTATCTTTTCCTTTTTCAGGTTTATATGCTGACCATGTGCCTTCAAACCATTCTATTTGAGGTTTGTAATTTTTTGCATTTTTAAATTGATCATCAAGTAAATTTTTAAATTCTTTTATTGAGTTTTCTAAAATATCATTAGTAATTGTATTCTCAGATATCAATTTATTCCCATAAACATTTACTACAGAGGGATGTGATCTAATTTTTTCATACATCAATGGCTGAGTAAATGAAGGCTCATCTCCTTCATTATGACCAAATCTTCTATAGCAAATCAAGTCTATAACCACGTCTCTATTAAATTTTAATCTAAACTCTGTAGCTATTCTTGCCGCATAAACGACAGCTTCTGGGTCATCTCCATTAGCATGAATAATTGGAGCATCAACCATTTTTGCTACATCAGATGGATAAGGTGAAGATCGTGCAAATCTTGGACTTGTTGTAAAACCTATTTGGTTATTAACAATAATATGAATTGTTCCACCAGTGTTATGACCTGGTAATCCAGACATTGCAAAACATTCGGCTACCACACCTTGGCCTGCAAATGCAGCATCACCATGTATCAATATGGGTATTACTTTATTTCTCTCTTTATCTTTATGAAAAAATTGTTTTGCTCTTGTTTGCCCAAGCACTACTGGATTAACTGCCTCTAAGTGAGATGGGTTATCTGTTAAACTAACATGCACAGAGTTTCCATCAAACTCTCTATTTGAAGATGCGCCTAAATGATACTTAACATCTCCAGCTCCTTCTTCTGATGATGCATTAATTTCTCCAGCAAATTCATTAAATATTCTTTTATATGATTTCTGCAAAACATTCGCTAATACATTCAGTCTACCTCTATGTGACATTCCAATCTTAACCTCTTTGACTGCAGACTGGCCACTAATCTTAATTATTTGTTCCAAAGCAGGAATTAAACTTTCTGCACCATCTAGTCCAAATCTTTTTGTTCCTACATATTTTTTATGTAAAAATTTTTCAAAACCTTCCGCTTGTATTAATTTATTTAAAATTGCTTCTTTACCATTTTTTGTAAAATTTAAGTTGTCTTCTGACTTTTCAATCCGATCTCTAAACCATTTTCTTTCAGTTGGATTTGATATGTGCATATATTCATATCCAATTGGCCCACAGTAAGTTTTCTTCAAAAATACTAATATTTCTTTTATATTCGATTGATCTTTATTTATAACACCACCTAAATAAATATTTTTTTCATAGTCACTTTTTTTAAAATCAAAAGACTCTGGATGCAGTTCATCTAGATAATCTGACTGCAATAATTGCAATGGATCTAATTTAGCTATGAGGTGTCCTCTTTGTCTATATGATCTAATCATAGAGACCGCTTTAATTGAATCTTCATTTGATTTAGATAAATTTATTTGACCCACATTAGCTTGCTGAGTATTGCCTGATGGATTTTCTTCTTCTTGTTCAATTTTTTTTTGAAGTTCATCTATATCAATTTTATTTTTTAAGCCCCAAGATGGTCCATTAATTTCCTTCGCAATCATACTTAAGTCTTCGCCTATATCTTCAAAGTAATGCTGCCAACTTTCTGGGAGATCTTTATCTTTATTGATAAATTTTAAATACATTTGTTCTATAAATGCACTATTTGATTTACTAAGAAATGAGGTTTTTTTGAATTCGAGATTTTTTGATGATGACATCTATTTTATTGATATAATATCAGATAAATAATTTTCAATTAGATAATTTTTTAAATAATGTTTTTCCTAGTTCAGATGGTGATTTTGCAATTGTAATCCCACATTCTTCCATTTTTTTAATCTTATCCTCTGCCCCGCCCTTACCACCAGAGATAATAGCTCCGGCGTGCCCCATAGTTCTTCCTGGGGGTGCTGTTATTCCAGCAACAAACCCAACCATAGGTTTTTTTATTTTGTGGTTTTTAATAAATTCAGCTGCTTCTTCTTCTGCAGAGCCACCAATTTCTCCTATCATAAGAATAGATTCCGTCTCATCATCATTTAAAAATAAATCCAAACAATCAATAAAGTTTGTTCCATTTATTGGATCTCCACCAATTCCTATACAAGTAGATTGTCCTAATCCATTTTCAGTTGTTTGTGCAACTGCTTCATAAGTTAAAGTTCCAGATCTTGAAACAATTCCCACCGAGCCTTTTTTGTGAATATTTCCAGGCATAATCCCAATTTTACATTCATCAGGAGTAATTATTCCTGGACAGTTAGGTCCTATCAATCGACTTTTTGAACTATTTAGCTTTTGTTTAACTCGAAGCATATCTTGAATTGGTATACCTTCAGTAATACAAACTATAAGTTCAATAGATGCATCAATAGCTTCTATTATTGCTGCTGCAGCAAATTTTGCTGGCACATAAATCATTGTGGCATCTGCTCCAACTTCTTGTTTCGCATCAGCTACTGTATTAAATACTGGACGATCAAGATGTTTTTGTCCTCCTTTTTTTGGAGTAACTCCACCAACGAGATTTGTTCCATATTTTATGGCTTGCTCTGAATGAAAAGTTCCATGAGCACCTGTAAAACCCTGGCATATAACTTTTGTATTTTTATTTATTAAAACTGACATATTATTTTATTGCCTTTACAATTTTTTGAGCTGCGTCATCTAGGTTTTCAGCTGAAATCAATTTTAGCCCAGAATTATCTAAAATTTCTTTTCCTTCTTTAAAGTTAGTGCCAGCAAGTCTTACAACTAATGGAACACTTATATTTATTTCTTTAGCAGCATCCACAACACCTTGTGCAAGGACATCACATCTCATAATTCCCCCAAATATATTTATTAGGATTCCTTTTACATTTTTGTCCGAAAGAATAATCTTAAGAGCGGCTGAAACTTTTTCTTTTGAAGCTCCTCCGCCAACATCTAAAAAGTTTGCTGGCTCTTCACCATATAATTTAATTATATCCATTGTTGCCATTGCAAGACCTGCTCCATTGACCATGCAGCCAATGCTTCCATCTAGTTTTATGTAAGCAAGATCGTGTTTACTCGCATCTATTTCTGCGGGATCTTCTTCATTTAAATCTCTAAGCTCGATTATTTCAGGATGTCTAAATAAAGCATTAGAGTCAAAATTAACTTTTGCATCTAAACAAATTATTTTTTTTTCTTTAGTTAATATTAGTGGGTTAACTTCAACCATATTGGCGTCTGTGCCTAAAAACATTTTATATACTGATTTTATCAGTGCTATTGCTTGTTTTTTTGCATCATCTGCTAAAGCATAAATTGCAATTATTTTTTCACAGTCAGCATCAGAAATTTCATCAGTAATATCTATTTTAGTTGTTATAATTTTTTCTGGAGTTTTTTCTGCAACTTCTTCAATGTCCATTCCACCTTGATCGCTGGATATGAATACTATTTTTGAACTTGCTCTATCTACTAAACAAGATAAATAGAATTCTTTATCAATATTAGAGGACTCTTCTACATATAATCTTTTTACTTCTCTTCCTGCTGGGCCAGTTTGATGTGTTACGAGTGTTTTTCCAAGCAATTCTTTTGCAGCAGCACTTAATTCATCAATTGTGTTTAAAATTTTTACACCTCCAGCTTTGCCTCGTCCACCAGCATGAATTTGCGCTTTTAAAACAAATTTTTCTGTTTTTAAAGATTTTACTTTTTTAATTAAGTCTTCAACTGTAAACGCAAAAACTCCTTCAGGAACTACCGCTCCATATTTTTTTAGAATTTGTTTGGCCTGGTGTTCGTGAATATTCATTATTTAGAAAGATCTGGATCTATTTTAGATGCGGCTTCCCAAAGTGCTTTAACAGCATCAATAGAATGCATAAATTCTTTTTTTTCTTTTTCATCTAGATCTATCTGTTCTATTTTTTCTACACCATTTTTTCCAATGATTACAGGTACGCCAGCATAAACATTGCTTACCCCATACTCTCCATTTAATTGAATGGCACACGGTAATAACTTCTTTTCATCTTTTAAGTATGCTTCTGCCATCTGAACTCCTGATGCTGCGGGTGCGTAAAATGCTGATCCTTTTTCTAAATATTTTACAATCTCAGCACCACCATCCCTTGTTCTTTGATTTATTTCTTCTAATCTTTCTTGAGTTATTTTGCCTTCTTTAACCAAGTCTAATAAAGGTTTTCCTGAAACTTTTGTAAATCTTGGTAATGGTACCATTGTGTCTCCATGACCTCCCATTACCATTGCGTCTATTTCTTTTACAGGAACATTAAGCTCTTCTGATAGAAATAATTTAAATCTTGAGCTATCTAAAATTCCTGCCATTCCAACTACTTTATTAGCTGGCATACTAGAAAATTTTTGAAATGCCATTACCATTACATCAAGTGGATTTGTGATGCATATAACAAAAGCATTAGGTGCATTTTTTTTTATTCCTTCTGCTACTTGTTTAATAATCTTTAAATTAATCCCTAATAAATCATCTCTACTCATTCCTGGTTTTCTTGGAACTCCTGCAGTTATTATAATTACATCTGAGTCTTTAATATCTTCATAATTATCTGTACCTGAAAATTTTACATTAAAACCATCAACAGATGATGATTGGGCAATATCTAAGGCTTTTCCTTTAGCTATACCGCTGGCAACATCAAAAAGGACAACCTCATTGGCTACTTCTTTAGTTCCAATTAAGTGTGCTAAAGTACCACCAATCTGTCCTGCTCCTATTAAAGAAATTTTTTTTTTCATGAATGAGCTTATCTTTTATTGATAATTGACAATAATTCAACTGAATTTTAGATTTTATCTACTTATCTTCAATAAGTTTTGAGCAGATTGCCATATCTCCAGAAATGTATGATCCTTTAAAATGTGACTTGTTCTCCTCCCAATTTTTTTTACCATCAGTTATGTAATTATTGAATAGCTGTTTTCTATTTTCTTCAGCTTTTTTTTGAGCTTCTTCTAATTTTTTTTCTTCTTCAATTACCATTAATTCTACAGACTTAAATAAAAGATTATTTGAAATCTCAATAAAATTTTTAGAACTTACAGCATCTGTTTTTAAAATTATGCCTGATGCATAAGCATAAACTGCACTACATCTATTTAATAAATAGATTTGTGTTTTGCCATCTTCAATATCTTTCTTTTCTAAATAATCTTTTAAAGAAGTATTGGTATCTGCTTTAGCAAAACTTATAATGAATAAAGATATAAATAAAAAAATAATTTTTTTCATTAAATGTATTGTAAGTTTTTATGGACCATAAGCTACTTTTGGTAGCCATGTAACAATTTTTGGAAAATTAAAAACAATTGCAACTGCTATTGCTTGTAAAATTACAAAAGGAATTATTCCTCTATAAATATTTTGTATTGTTATTCCTTGAGGGGCTACACCTTTCATATAAAATAAGGCGAAACCAACTGGTGGAGTTATAAAAGAAGTTTGTAGAACAACTGCAAACATAACTATAAACCATACCATATCAACACCAAGATCAACCATCACTGGTGCTAAAAAAGGCAATAAAATTAATGTAATTTCTATCCAATCTAAAAAGAAACCTAATATAAAAGCAATACACAGAACAACTATAACAACTCCATTGGGTCCAAAAGATAATCCTTTGAGTGCACCTTCAATTAATTCGTCTCCACCTAATCCTCTTAAAACTAAAGCAAACATCGTTGCTCCTACAAACAGTGCAAATATATACGCTGTTGTATGTGTAGTTTTTCTAATTACACTTTTTAAATCCTTGAAAGAAAGCCTTCCTCTTATAAGAGCTAAAATAGATGCCCCTAGCGCACCTACTCCTGATGCCTCTGTAGGAGTTGCTATACCCATAAAAATACTTCCTAAGACTGCTATTATTAATAAAGCTGGTGGTATAATTGATTTAAATACTCTTAAAATTATATCTAAAGAAACAGGCTCTGCACTTTTAGGAGCTGGTGCAACTTTTGGCTTTAAGTAAGCATAAGTAATAATAAAAATTGTATATAATAAACCAAGCATCAAGCCAGGAAATACTGCCCCCATAAATAGGTCACCTACCGAAATTCTTACTTGGTCACCCATAATTACAAGCATAATACTAGGAGGTATTAAAATTCCAAGTGTGCCAGTTGCACAAACAACTCCACATGCAAGGTCTGGACTGTAATTATTTTTTAACATTAAAGGAACACCCAGAATTGTTAATAAAACAACAGACGCCCCTATGATGCCTGTTGAGGCTGCTAATAGCACCCCAATAAAGACAACTGCTATTGCCAAACCTCCTCTCATACGACCAAACAATTTTGAAAGATCTGTCATTAAATCTTCTGCAATTCCAGATTTATCCATCATTATTCCCATAAAAATAAACATTGGAAGAGCAACAAGGACCCAGTTTGCCATAACTCCATACAGCCTATAAACTACCATCGAAGAAAATTTCCAATCAACTCCAAAGAAAGTGTCTAAATAGCTATCAGACAACATTGTAATGAGAGTAAATAATACCGCTAAACCTCCCATTGTCCACGCAACAGGGAAACCAATAAAAATTAAAGTTATAAAGCTCAAAAAGAGCAATATTGACATGTAGTATTCTGAAATTAATTCCATCTATTTTATTTTTTCAAACCCTAGTCGAATAGTTGTTAGAACCCTAATTAATCTTGATAAGCCAGCTAATAATAATAAAAAGAAACTAAATACTAGAAAGCCTTTTACAAGCCATCGTGCAGGAAGTCCATTTGCAGAAGTAGATCTTTCACTTGTTTCCCATGATAGTTCAAAAAATGGAACTGAGTAAATAAGTACTAAAATAATGAATGGTAAAAACAATAAAAGAATTCCAAAAAACTCAAACCACAGTCTTCTTCTGTAAGCCATGCTGTCAGTCAAAACATCTACCCTAACGTGTTGATCTACTACGTAAGTAGATGACAAGCCAACTAACCACCCTACAGCATATAGATGCCATTGTAATTCTTCCAATTCAATCATACCACTCTTAAATACATATCTAAGAATGACATTAAGAATAATTACAGCAACTAAAACAACCCATATCCAATTAAATACTTCACCAACACTAGTCACAAACCCATCTATTTTTTTTGTGATTGGCAAGTGTTTGAGCTGTAGTTTTTTATCTAAACTATTTTCTAATTTTGTAAAATCATTCGCCATAAAAAAATTTCTTTTAAAAACAAAAGCAGCCGGCAAAACCGACTGCTTTTTAACTTTATTATAAACTTTAAAAGTATTAAATACTAAAAGTTTCTAGGTAAATAACCCCATTTTTGCCAAACATCATATTCTTTCATGAATGCTTGTTGAGAATTCCAAACTTTTTTAAAGTCAGCATCTTTAGCAGACTGTTCTGCCATAACTTTTGCACTAACTTTTTGAAGTTCTCTCAATACACTATCAGGCAATCTAGCAGCTGTTACACCTTTAGAAGGGAAACTTGCAATTTGTTTTCCTTGTAAAAATTCACCAGTTGTAATTGCTCTCATAGCTGCTGCTGTACAAGCCATTTCGAATAAAGCTTGGTCAGCTGCACCCATTTTTTTCCATAAGTCTAAGTTGACCATGAAGTGAGTAGATGTTGATACTTGGTGCCAACCTGGAAACAAGTTGAACTTAGTAATTTTGTGAAAACCAAGAACTTCATCAATTGCTGGCATCGAATATTCTGTTGCATCTAGAGTTCCTTTTTCTAAAGCAGCAAAAATTTCACCACCGGCCATTAAAGTTGCAGATGCTCCTATTTCATTTAAAACCATTCCTCCTAATCCTGAGAAACGAATTTTTAAACCTTTAAGATCATCTAAACTTGTAATTGGATTTCTATACCAACCAGCAGTTTCAGGTCCAATTGTACTACATAACAAAACTTTAATATTTTGCTTGTTGTAAATTTCATTTGCTAACTTTGAACCTTCTCCTTCAAACCACCATGCAGCATACTCCCATGGTTCCATTCCGAACGGTACTGCCGCAAATAAAACGGCCGCTGGAATTCTACCTTGGTCATAAGCCATATAGTTATAAGCTGCAGGCAAATCACCTTTACTAATTGATGGTGAGATCTCTAATGGAGGAAGAATTTTTCCAGGCTCATAAACCTTTAATTTTATTCTTCCATCTGTAGCTTTATCTAAAGTGTCTGCTAAACGAGCAACTGGGTCACCCAGCGCTGGCCAACCAGTATTGAAAGTAGATTGTACTTTCCATCTGATTTTTTCAGCTGCATTTACCTGCTGAAATGAAAAAGTTATCATTAAAGCAAATACAGCAAAAATACTAACGAACAATTTCATTAGTGATTTTGATTTATCTATCATATTTTTCCCCTCTCTTTTGTTTCGAGTTGTTCGTCTAAAAGAAGTGCATTTCCAACTCATTTTAAAATGCTCTCCATGCTTGTCTGTAAAGTTCTACCATCTCATTTACAGAAGGCACTCTTGGATTGAGGTTTGGCGCCCCTGAATTTTCTGCATCAGTTGCCATATTTTTTAACTCTTCCTCAAAATTTTTTTGATTAATTCCAAAATTTTGCATTGATGGAACTTCAAAATCATTATTAATTTTGTACAGACCTTTAATCAATTTATCACAGGCCACATCATCATTGTCACCAGGTAGTGCAAAATCTCCAGCACGACTACAATCTGCATATCTACTTTTTGCATGATCTATCGAAAATTTAGTTATAGTTGGTAGTAACATTGCATTACTAAGTCCATGAGGAACTTTGAAATTACTACCTAGCGGCCTACTCATTCCATGCACCAAACATATTGAAGCATTGGAAAATGCTAAGCCTCCTAATGTAGCGGCTAACATTAAGCCTTCTCTTGCTTTTAAATCTTTTGGATTTTTATCAACTGCATATATATTTTGGGTAACAAGTCTTATTGTGTCTAAAGCCATTCGATCAGAAAAGAGTGTGGCTTTTTTGCTTACGTATGCTTCTATTCCATGAGTTAGAGTGTCAATTGCGCTATCAATAGTTAATCTTCTGGGTTTCGATAAAGTTAAATCATAATCAACAATTGCAACTATAGGGACAAATCCTTCTCCTCTACAAGAAATTTTTTCATTATTATTTGAGTCTATAACTACTGCGTGATGTGTTACTTCCGAGCCTGTACCGGCTGTAGTAGGGATTGCAATTATTGGAAAACCTTTTTTATCAAACATTGATGGTGGCTTATAATCTTGAATATTTTTACTAAATTTAGCCATTGCGGCTATTGCCTTTGCAGTATCTATTGGACTTCCTCCACCAAAACCAATTACAGCATCATTTTTACATTTTTCTAAAAATTTAATTCCATTTAAAACTACTGAATCCGTTGGATCAGGAACAGTGTCATCAAAAACATCAGAATTTAACCCTGCTTTAGTTAAAACATCTTGTAGTTTTTTTACATAACCAAATGATACCATTTGTTTATCAGTTACAATTAGTAATGATTTTATAGATCCTAAAATTTTTATTATATCAGGGAGTTCATTCAAGCTACCCTTGCCAATTTGCAAGTATCTAGGAACACAAATACGAACATTTTCTCTTTTAATCAAACGGTCCTCTCTCTCTTTTCATCTAATTTGTTAATGCTTAATCTAAACTTAAGTAATTTTAGGAGTCAACAACTGAAAGCTTTTAATTGATAATATTTTTCTCATTTAAGGAATAATATATTGCAAAGAAAATTGAGCTAGTATAACTTTAAATTATATATAAAAGGAGAAGTATGAAAAAAGTTAGTCATTTCATTGATGGAAAAGTTTTTACTGTAAAAGATTCTAGAACCGGTCCAATTTTTAACCCCGCTATTGGAGAACAAATAGCAGAAGTTGAATTAGCAAGTAAAGCTACTGTTGAAATGGCTATAGAGAGCTCTAAGAAAGCTTTTTTAAAATGGTCTAAAACCACACCTATAAACAGAGCAAGAATTTTAGCAAAATATAAAGATTTATTAATAAAAAATATGGAAGATATGGCTGTAATGGTTTCCGAACAACATGGAAAAACTATTCCAGATGCAAAAGGTTCTATTCAAAGAGGAATTGAAGTTGTTGAGTATGCAACTGGTATCACCGATTCTTTAAAAGGAGATCACTCTGCAAGTGTGGGAACTAATGTTGACTCTTATTCAATGAGACAGCCCTTGGGTGTTTGTGCTGGAATTACTCCATTTAATTTTCCAGCAATGGTACCTATGTGGATGTACCCAGTTGCTATTGCATGTGGAAATACTTTTGTACTTAAACCATCAGAAAAAGATCCGAGTTGTCCAATTAGACTTGGAGAATTAGCTATTGAAGCTGGTATGCCACCGGGTGTTTTAAATGTTGTAAACGGTGATAAAGAATCTGTTGATACTCTACTAGAGAGTAAAGATGTTCAAGCGATTAGTTTTGTAGGTTCGACTCCAATTGCGGAATATGTTTATCACACAGGAACAAAAAACAATAAAAGAGTTCAAGCTCTTGGTGGAGCTAAAAACCATATGGTTGTAATGCCTGACGCAGATGTTAATAAAACAACAGACGCTATTATAGGTTCTGCTTTTGGGTCTGCTGGTGAGAGATGTATGGCTATTTCTGTTGCTGTTTGTGTAGGAAAAAAGACTGCTGAAAATTTAAAAACTAAATTATTAGAAGAAACACTAAAACTAAATGTTGGACCATACACAGACGAAAAAAGTGATTTTGGCCCACTTAATAACAAAGCTCACTATGAAAAAGTTTTGGGATACATAGATACGGGTGAAAAAGAAGGAGCTAAGCTTCTTGCAGATGGAAGAAATATGAAACTACAAGGGTATGAGAATGGATATTTTGTAGGTCCTACCATTTTTGAAGATGTAAAACCTGATATGAAAATTTATAAAGAAGAAATTTTTGGTCCAGTGCTCAGCATGATGACAACAGATACTTATGAAGAAGCTTTAAAATTAGTCAATGATCATGAATTAGGAAATGGAGCTGCTGTATTTACAAAAAGTGGTATGATAGCAAAACATTTTACTGAAAATGCAAAAATTGGGATGATAGGAGTAAATGTTCCCATTCCTGTACCTGTTGCGTACCATAGCTTTGGTGGTTGGAAGAGATCATTATTTGGGGATCATTCTATGCATGGTCCTGAAGGAGTAAGATTCTATACTAAATTGAAAACTGCAACAGTAACATGGTCGGAAGATAATAGTGGTCCAGAGTTTACAATTCCAGTTCTTTCTTAATTTTTTTAGTTAAAAAACTTAAAAGTTATGAGTGATACAAATAGTAGAACTTCACCCAAAAGAATTTTAAACATCCTTGAAGAAGTTCTATTAGATCCAGACAATTTTACTGCAAAAAAAATATCTCACAAATTAGAGATTCCATTACCCACTGTTTACCGACACATAGAAACTTTGTGTGATGAGAAATTTTTAATTGCTAGCAGTAATAAGAAATATATTCCAGGACCAAAGATTAGAAATATAATCTTACATAGTTTGCCTTATGAACCAAACTTTACTCTTAGGAGATCTTATTTGAGAAAACTTACAACTGAAATTAAAGAAACAGTTAGTTTGTCAGTACCTATTGGAACAAAACTAGTGTATTTTGACAGAATTGAATTTCATTGGCCAATGCAGTTAAATCTGGAAGCTGGTGATCATTTGCCATTGCATGCTTCTGCATCTGGAAAACTTTATCTTTCTTCAATAAAAAAAGAGGACGCATTAAAAATCTTTAATAATATTAAAACACCAAAATCAGCAAAAAATACAATTACTGATATTTCTCAGTTTAAAAAAGAGTTAAATAAAATTAATAAGCAAGGTTATGCATTTGATGATGAAGAATGGTTTAATGGAATGGTAGGTGTTTCTTTGCCAATTACAAATTATAAAAATGAACTGTGTTTTTGTCTTTCTACTCACACAGCAAAGAGTAGAAAAAACATCGATGGTTTAAAAAAAATCTTACCTTCAATGCTTTCTGCAGCAAATAATTTGAAGAGTGCTTTGTTTAAAGATTAGCTGTAACTAACATTTTTTTTAGTTCTGCTATAGCTTTTGCTGGATTTAATCCCTTTGGGCAGGCATTAGTACAATTCATAATAGTATGACACCTATAAAGCTTAAGCTCATCAGCTACTTTTTTTAATCTCTCTTTTCTTTCGTCATCTCTACTATCAACTATCCATCTGTACGCTTGTAGTAATACAGCAGGCCCTAAATATTTGTCACCATTCCACCAATAACTTGGGCAGGATGTTGAGCAGCATGCACACATAATGCACTCGTACGCTCCATCTAATTTTTCTCTATCTTTTTTAGATTGAATAATTTCAGTTGTTTCAACTTTAGTATTAGTTTTTAACCAGGGCTCTATTGACTGGTACTGTTTATAAAGTCCATTTAAATCCCCAATCAAATCTCTTTTAACTTTTAAATGTGGAAGAGGATAAATATTTATATCACCTTCAATTTCAGAGTGAGGTGTTGTACATGCAAGACCATTCTTACCATCCATATTCATAGCACAAGAACCACAAACACCATGAGCGCAAGATCTTCGATACGCTAGTGATGGGTCTATTTCACTTTTAATTTTATTTAATAAATCTAGAACTTTTGAAGGACAGTTATCCATATCAACCTCATATGTGTCTACTCTTGGATTTTCTCCAGTTGATGGATCCCATCTATAAATATTAACTTTTCTGATATTTTTCGATCCAGTTGTATCTTTGTAATATTTACCTTTTTGAACTTTAGAATTTTCAGGTAAATTAATTTGAACCATTAATAAACTCTCTCTTGTGGTGGAAAATATTGGACCTCGTTTGTTAATGTTGTTTTATGAACTGGTCTATAGTCAATTTTAGTATCTTTTCCGTTACACCAAGCAATAGTATGTTGCATAAATTTTTCATCATCTCTCTTAGGAAAATCTTCTCTAGCATGAGCACCTCTACTCTCTTTTCTATTATAAGCGGAATCAACTGTGGTAATTGCTTGTCTAATCAAATTATCAAATTCCAATGTTTCAACTAAATCTGTATTAAAAACTAAAGATTTATCTTTGACTGAGATTGAATCCATCCCATCATAAACTTTTCTTATTTCATCAACTCCTTCTTTTAAAGTCTTATCTGTTCTAAAAACTGCACATTTTGATTGCATGATCTTTTGCATTGAAAGTCTAAGTTCTGCGGTACTAGTTTCTCCATTAGCATTTCTAAGTTTATCAAATCTCGCTAAACATTTTTCAGTCTCAGTTTCACTTACTTCTTCATGAGGTGTGCCAGGCTTTACTAATTCTGCAGCTCTCATTGCTGCAGCCCTTCCAAACACAACTAAATCAATCAATGAATTTGAACCCAATCTATTTGCTCCATGAACAGAAACACATGCAGCCTCTCCGATTGCCATAAGACCTGGAACCGTTTTTTCAGAACCATTAACGGTTAAAACTTCTGCTTTATAATTAGTAGGAATACCTCCCATATTATAATGCACAGTAGGCACAACAGGTATTGGTTCTTTTGTTACATCAACGTTAGCAAATAATCTTGCTGCCTCCGTAATTCCTGGAAGTCTACTTTCTATAATATTTTTATCTAAATGACTTAAGTGTAAATGGACATGGTCTTTTTCTTTACCAACACCTCTTCCTTCATTGATCTCAATTGACATTGATCTACTCACTACATCTCTAGATGCTAAATCCTTTGCATTTGGCGCGTATCTCTCCATAAACCGCTCGCCCTTTGAGTTAACCAAATATCCACCTTCTCCTCTAACACCCTCTGAAATTAAAGTTCCATGACCATAAATTCCTGTTGGATGAAATTGAACAAATTCCATATCTTGTAAAGGAAGACCTGCTCTAAGTACCATTGCATTACCATCACCTGTACATGTGTGAGCTGATGTTGCAGAATAATAAACTTTACCATAACCACCCGTTGCTATTATTGTTATATGGGCTCTAAATCTATGGATAGTTCCGTCATTTAAATTCCAAGCTATAAGACCTTTGCATTCACCATCTTTCATTATTAAATCCAACGCAAAGTATTCAATAAAAAATTCAGTGTTGTGCTTTAATGCTTGTCCATAAAGGGTATGAAGTATTGCGTGCCCTGTTCTATCGGCAGCCGCGCATGTTCTTTGAACAATACCATTACCATAATTTTTAGTCATTCCACCAAATGGTCTTTGATAAATTTTTCCATCATCTGTTCTACTAAATGGAACTCCATACTTTTCTAATTCTATTACTGCCTTTGGTGCTTCCTTACAAAGATACTCAATACTATCCTGATCACCCAACCAATCTGCACCTTTAACCGTATCATACATGTGCCATCTCCAATCATCTTCTCCCATGTTTCCAAGGGCAGCAGAGATTCCACCTTGTGCAGCAGATGTATGACTTCTTGTTGGAAATACTTTTGATATACAAGCGGTTTTTAATCCTGCTTCACTCAAACCAACTGCTGCTCTTAAACCTGAGCCACCAGCGCCAAGCACAATAACATCATATTCGTGATCTATAATTTTGTAAGCACTCATATATTTAAATTAAATACTATAATAATCGTAATTAGTGGAACTACTATAGCAAAAATTTGTAATGCTTTGTTTGCGGCATTTTTGTTTTTTTCATCATTAATATAATCTTCAAATACCTCACTAATACTTAAATTAGAGAAAAAAAATGCAAGTATCAAAAATAATGAAAATAATATTTTTGATGATTTTGTAGAAAAAAAACCTAGCACATCGGTATAATCTTTATCAAAAATACCTACAAAATTTATTATAAACCAGCACATTAAAGGAACTAAAATAGCTGAGCTTACTTTTAAAAGTACCCATTTTTTAGTTACATTATTCATAAAAATTATTTTCCTAAAAGATAAATTAAAATTGTTAATAAAAATGAGCCGATAATCACAACTAAACCTGTAATTTTAGTAGTTTTTAATTCAAAACCGTATCCCATATCCATTATTAAATGTCTTATTTCGCTGAGGATTTGAAAACTAAATGACCATGTTAATCCTAAAATTATAAATTTTCCAAACATGGATTGTAAAAAAACTTTTGTAAATTCATAACTAGTCTCTCCTAATAATAAAGAGGCAACCCAAACACATATAACTGTGATTGCAACTATATTTATTATTCCAGTAATTCTATGAGAAATCGAAACTAAAGATGAAATATGCCATCTATAAACTTGTATATGAGGGGATAAAGGATTGTTATTTTCCATCAATATTTTTTTTAATTAAAGTTTCAGCAATTTCAACTGCATTTAATGCAGCTCCTCTAAGTAAATTATCAGAAACAATCCATAAGTTTAGGGAGTTTTTATTTGTTTTATCTTCTCTTATTCTAGATATATAAGTTTCATCACTACCTTCAGCTTCTAAAGGAGTAATGTAGCCCCCATCTTCTCTTAAATCATGTACTTTACATCCCTTAGCTTTAGTTAAGGCATCTTGAACTTCTCCTAAAGAAAATGGTTTTTCAAATTGAATATTCACTGACTCTGAATGTGAAACCATAACTGGAATCCTTACACAAGTTGCTGTTAGTTCAATTTGCTCATCAAGTATTTTTTTTGTTTCATTTGTCATTTTTATCTCTTCTTTAGTGTAGCCATCATCTGAAAAAAGATCGATATGAGGAATTGCATTAAAGGCTATTTGTTTAGTAAAATTTTTAGATATAATTTTTTTATTGTTTAACGATAGTTTAGTTTGTTCAATTAATTCATCCATTGGACCTTTGCCACCTCCTGAAACAGACTGATAAGTTGAAACAACTATTCTTTGAATCTTAAATAAATCATGTAAAGGTTTTAATACAATGACTAATTGTGCAGTAGAACAATTTGGATTGGCTATAATATTTTTTTTCATATTTTTAATAGCATCTGCGTTCACCTGAGGAACAATTAAAGGCACATCTTGATCCATTCTATAAAAACTAGAGTTATCAATAACAACTGAATGTTTTGCTGCTAATGGTGCATACTTCTCAGAAATTTTTCCTCCAGCAGCAAAAAAGGTAATTTTAGTTTTTGAAAAATCAAAAGTTTCAAGATTAAAAACTTCATGATCCTTACCATTAAAAACTATTTTTTGACCAGCACTTTTAGATGAGGCTACCAAAAATAATTCATTTATTTTTAATTTTTTCCTCTCTAATACTTCGAGAATTTTTCTTCCTACATTGCCTGTGGCACCTACAATTGCTATATTCATGATACTACAAGATTTTATACTAGATGAAGGGTAAATCGCAAACTTTTCCATCAAAAGTTTTACCATTTATATCAATTTTAAAAGCCTGAGTGTTTTTCCAAAAAGGTTTTTTAATCATGGCTATTCCAATTACTTGCTTAAATAGAGGAGAATAAGTTGCTGACCTTAATTCACCAATAATAACATTGTTAACATCATAAATATTTTTTGAAGATGTAAGACTTATTTCTTGTAAATCAATCTTTACCCCTTTTAACTTTTTTAGAGCTCCTTCAGATTTTATCTTTTTTAAATTTTCTTTACCTAGAAATTCAACCTCACTATCTAAAGAAACATATTGGTCAAAACCACATTCAAAAGGATTGTCATTATTGTCAAAATCGTTCCCATAAGATAGTAGTGCGCTTTCAATTCTTTCTATTAAATTTGGACACCCAGGCTTTACATTATACTGATTTCCAACTTCAAATAATTTATCATATAGCTTTTTTCCTATCTCA
The DNA here is from genome assembly GCF_059417725.1 of Candidatus Pelagibacter sp. PS_41. NCBI lineage: Bacteria > Pseudomonadati > Pseudomonadota > Alphaproteobacteria > Candidatus Pelagibacterales > Candidatus Pelagibacteraceae > Candidatus Pelagibacter > Candidatus Pelagibacter sp. PS_41. The sequence goes on from NZ_CM182062.1 coordinate 1,061,492, forward strand.
GGATTCTGAATGTAAGCTTCAAATCCCCCTTGTTTTGACCAGCCAGATCTTGCTATTAAATGTTGTTCACCTTCATAGTCAAAATAATCAAAACCAAAAAACTTTAGTTCAGTAATTTTTTTTCCAAAAATTTCTTCCATTAGCGCAAAAGATTTTGGCCCTTGTATTGCAATTATATCTACAGTTGGCTCTATGATGTTAACTTCAAATTTATATCCAGATGCTAATCCTTTTGCATAAAATAATACGTCAGAATCTGCAATTGATATCCACCATTTATCGTCTGCTATTTTTAAAATTACAGGATCATTAACTAAGTTTCCTAAATCATCTACTATCGGGCAGTAATAACATCTTCCTATTTTTGATTTTGATAAATCTCTACATGTCATTAACTGAACTAATTTTGCTGAATCTTTTCCAGATATTTCAACCTGTCTTTCGGCAGCAACATCCCATACTTGAACATATTTTTTTAAATGGTGATATCCATCTTCAATTGAACCAAAGGCCGCCGGTAACAACATGTGATTATAGACTGTATAAGCTGTTACACCTTGTTTTTCTATTCTTGAGGTATAAGGGGTGCTTCTTAATCTTCTAGATTTTGCTATTGAATAATTTTTCATTTATTTAAAAATTCCAAAATCTTTTCTCGCATTTCAAAAGCTTTTTCAATCATAATCATATGTCCTGATCCTTTAATTATATGGGTAGTTGAATTTTTGACTAAATTTGCAAATTTTTTTCCACTTTCTAAATTAGCCATCTTGTCTAGTTCTCCCAATATAAACATAGCTGGACAATTTATAGCTTTAGCAGCATCAGAGCCATTTTGATAATTATTACAGGCAATAAGATCAACTGCTAAAATTTCTCTGATATCTCTGGGTGATTGGATTATTCTTTCAACTGGATTTCCACCAATAAATTTTTTTGAACCTTCATATCCCCACTTCATCATTAATTTTACAGCATTAGAGTCTCCGTTTGTTGCTAGATCAATGAGATCTTTATGAACAGGCATTCGATAAGAGCCCCCAACAAAAACTATCTTTTTTAATCTATCTTTGTATTTAAATGAATATTCTAAAGCTTCTAGACAACCTTGAGAATGACCAACAAGAATTATATTATCCAATTTTAATTCTATAAATACTTTTTCCAGCCACTCAGCAAGTTTTTCAATAGTATCAATAGATGGACCGTCAGAATTCCCATGCCCTGGTAAATCAATTGATAAAACATTAAAATTTTTATTTGAAAAAAATTGTTCGGTTAGAGACCAAACAATGTGCGATAAACCACTTCCATGTAAAAATACTATTGTGTCCTTAGAACTTTCAATGCCTTGTCCAGAATCAGAAGCATAAACATTCTTATTTTCTACAGTTATTATCAATTTAATATCTCAATTTTTTTGATTAATTACACCAACCATCTTTTGCAATAGTTTTATTGGTATACTCCTTATGAGTTTTAACCCATAAAGAAATTTTTTTTTTTGATGATCCACTTGCACATTCAGTTTCGTCAAATCTCATTCTTCCATCACTATCTTGCGAACTATTTCTACCAATATATACAACCGGGTCAGTTCCTCCATAAGGATTTTTATAGCCTTGATCTAAAAGATATCCTATAAAAACTGCATTAAGAGAATTTATACCACTTGCATTATTTGTTATATTACAATTTATTGTCCTAGAACTGCTTATATTAATTGTCGCTGAACCCTGAACGTCACATAATTTGAGAGTATTATTTATAAACTTAACTGCTTGTGCATGTTGTTGAAGTGTGGCATTTCTTTTTGCACTCTGAGTATACCCATTATAAGCAACTACTCCTACTGCAGCGAGAATACCAATGATGGCTACAACGACTAAGAGTTCTATTAGGGTGAAACCTTTTTTGTTAATCATATTTAAAATTCACAGAGATTAAATTCTGCATATAAATAATCATCGGAACCATCTTTTTTTCCTACATTAGCATAAACACAAGATGTGTTGCCACCACCCATGCTACAAAAATTATTTTTACTATTTGCATAACTAAATTTGATTTGACCTTTTGCAGGTTTTTTTGGTGGGCAATTTGCAAAGCCATCACTTAGTTGGCTCCACTCAATTGCTTTAGTGTTTGAGTCATAAGGATTGACTTTAATGCTTTTTGAAAAATCACCATATACTCCCCAAGCCAAGGTATCTCCATTGATAGGTCCATTTTGGCAATTTCGCCCATCGGACCAAAAAAAATCCAAACCAGATTTACACATCGTAAAAGCTTCTGTTAATTTTTTTTCTGCCATCTTAAAATTAGTTTTTACTGCATTGATTTTAGCTGCACCCGTATACCCATTATAAGCAACCACTCCAACAGCTGCTAGAATACCGATGATTGCTACAACGACTAAGAGTTCTATTAGGGTGAAACCTTTTTGTTTCATCGCAAAAGTATAACACTATTACCAAATATGACTAAAATAAAATATCTCAGGATTATTAAAAGATTTTCTTTAAATTAATCGTTGCTTCATCAATAATATTTGGTTTCAATACATCTTGATTATTTAAGTTAAAATCAATTTCAAAATCATTGATATTTTTACTTATCTTATAAACAGATCCTAAATGTTCTGAGCCTTCTAATTTAAAAGCATAATTAGTTTTTCTATTAGGTAAATATCCTATTGCTAAATGTATTTTATCAGTATGACCCGTTCCTAAAGCTTGATTTCTCTCATAGATTAAGAAGATGCTAAAACTATCAGGTAAAATTATATCTATACCCAATTCACCATTTAAATTATGTAAAGCACCTGAGTTTAGTTTAGTATCAAATACACCACTTGAAGCATCAGAGACGTAAGAATACTTAATTTTAGAAGAACGATTTAAATTTGCTTTGTATTCTAATTTTCCATGCTTTCGAATTTTATATTTATTATTTTCTAATTCATCAACTGCAGCAATTGAAAGCCTTGCATTTCTTGATTGAACATTTTGCTTTTTAAATTTCATAGCAGTGTTACCACTTTCTTGATAACCATCTAATCGGGTATAACCAAGATCTATTTGTCCAGAGGGAATTAGAATTAAATTATTTTTCTTAATCTCATCTTTTAATTTAATTGTTCCATATATTTGTCTACCTTTTCTATCAGCAGTTACACGTTGACCATCAAGTACTGACAAAATATCAGAGCTGAGGATACCCGCTCCAATAACTGTATCTATAAATTTTGTATCATCTTCAATTGGAGATGAGGAATAATGGGTTAAATTATAAGTATTCGTATCTAAATTGCTTCCAGCTGAGCCAACTTTAACATCATTTTTACCAAATCTAAAAGCAAGCCCCCTTATGCCATTATTTTTAGTAAATTTATCTGCTCCAACTGTAATTGCATTAGTTTTAATCTTTTTAAATGAAGAAACATTTGTCTCTCCAACTCTACCAACAGCAATACTTCCTTCGCTCCAATAAAATACGTCTTGTTTTTTTTCCTCTTTTTTCTTTGTAGTAGCTGAGGTTTTTACAACTTTAGTAAGAGAGGCAAGCATTGGATTGGTAAAATTAAGATCTAAATTAAGATTAGTAAGGTTTTGATTATCTTTATTTCTTCTAATCCACTTTAATCTATTTAAAGCAGTGTCCGTTGAGTGTTCTATAGTTCTTGTTGCAACTTCTATTTGTGCAATGGCTATTCCTGTTCTTTCATTATTTTCTGTAATCGAAGGACATTTTCCTGCAATAATATTGAAAGGACACACCAAATCATACTCCATTATTTCATCTTTGCCGCCTTGATTTGCATCACTTCCTATATAAAGTTTTAAACCATTTGCACTAAATGCAACTCCTCGAGGCTCATTATTAGAGGGACTTAGGTCCCTAATATTTAGTCTACCATCAAGGGTAAAAGATGATGTGTCATAAGCCTTACTAAGTGAAATTTGAGTTATACTTGATCTCGTACCAGCATTCTCTGCATGACTAATTATAAAGATTCTTTTTCCATTTGCACTAAATCTCATTCCATTCGGGTTTTCTACACCATTTGATGTTGACGTAGGTATTTCAATACCTGCAGTAGTTACTATTGATAATGTTGATACATCATAAGGAGTTGAAAGGTTATATTCATACAATCTAGCTCCTACATTATCAGAATTAGCGTTGTCCATAAAATTTAAAAATAACTTTGTACCATCATCATTAATTTCTATACCTTGAACCTTATGTTTGTTATTTTGACCTCCGGCGTGATCAAAATCTCCAGCCTGACTTCCAGTCGTCAAAGCTGTAGTATCTAGATCTAGTTTTTTTGTAGCTAATGCACAAGTTGAAACATCATAAGGTGAGGTTAAATCAAATCCATAAACACTGTCATCTATAGAATTTGTATCATTCTTTCTTTGTACTGTAAAAAACTTCATTCCATCACTACTGAATTCTAAGTCATAAATTGTATTAGCATTTTCTGCCACAGTGCCAGTTAATTCACATCGTTCACTATTTCCTGCATCAACTCTTGTGGAAATATCATAAGGTGTAGATAAATTATATTCTTGTATATAAAAAGCTGACCCATTCATTTGACCATAAGATGTAAACATTTTAGTTCCATCATTGTTAAACTCGATACCAGCTACTAGACTACCACTTGACTGATTAACTGTTTCTGTTTGATTGTGAGTTACCATAGCTCCAAATGAATTAGAGATTGGCAATATAAATAATAAAATTAAAATAAAGTTTTTTATAAATTTCATAAAATTAAAATGTTGCTAACGATTTAATACTCAAGTCTTTAAATTGTTTATTTACCAGTTCAACTATTCCAGCTTGTGCTTGCATCAAAATAAAAGATAATGACACAAGTAAACCAATAGCTAATTTTCTTAAGAAAAATACCATAAAAAAAAATACTATATAAAATCGAATTTAATGGCTTTTTAGTTGTTATAAGTGCTCAAAACGGGCACAATCCCTGATATAAAAGCCATTTTTATTGAGAGCTAGAAAATCCTCATTAAAATGATGCTTAATATTATAAACAAAACTAAAAAATTAATTATAAAAAATATACTTAAGACTAAACTAGCATTCGATTTTGTTTGTTACAATGATTGTAAGCAAAGAAATAGTGATAGTATTTGTCAGTAGCAATGTTCACTCAATTAAAAATACAAACTATAATTAGATATTTTTTCTTAATTGGAATTATGTTTATTCTTTTTAATAACAATGCTGAGGCGAATTGTAACGTAACTATTTCTGAGGATACTACGCAAGGTTCATTAGATTGTGCAGATGACCAAACTATGACGGTTAATGAAGGTATAAGTTGGAACGGCACAGTTGAAAGAATGATTGATGTAGAGGATGATGACGGTTTTACATTAATTAACAATGGAACAATAGATAGTACCACTCATAATATGCTTTATTTTGCAGATACAGCTAACTCTACAATTGAAAATAATGGAACGATTAATGGATTAACTCAAGTTATTATAATTAATGGTACCAGAGGAGATTTTAGTATAACAAATACTGGTACAATTTCCTCAGAACAACACGCTGCGATTAGTAGTTATGAAAGTGTGGTATCTGGAAATATTACTTTAAATAATAGTGGGCTTATCACGGCACAAGGAATAAACTCTGGTCAGACAACTCACAATCCTTCTTGGCTTGGATTAATTAATCTTGGACACTGCTCATCTGATAGTCACGAGGAACATTGTGATGAAGATGCTGAGGGTACTGGAAGCTATACAGTTATAAATACAGGAAGAATGGAGCAGGAACGTAGGGGAGTATTTGCACTTAGATTTAATAACAAAGTAAACAATACAATAACTACTTCAGGAACAATCTTTGGAGGACCAGAGGAAGCATTTAATGTAGGATTGTCTGGCAGTTCAAGAAGAATTGGTATGGATATCATGGTTATTAAATGTGATGACACAGCTCATTTCGACTCATGTGGAGCTTCAGGAAGTGGTAAAACGACAATAAATATTGAAAAAGGTGCACAATTTAGAAACGGTATAGATTTTAATGGAACCAAAGGTGAAATTGTTATTGGAGCCGAAATTAATAGAGATCTCGAAATAAGAATATTTGATTATATCCAAGAACATGCTGATAATTTAACGATTACAAATAACTCTGGACACGAAGTTACTCTGACTGAAAAGGTTTTAACTTTCTCAAATGGTGACAATAACGTTTGGGGAAACATAACACCTTCAAGAAAGGCTGAAAATGCAGGGGTTAGAACGAAGAACCACGCAGGAAAAGGAGATGAAGCTTTATTGGAAGCAGCAGAGTATTATAACGCAGGTATAGATGGAATTTTAATTATTAAAGGTGAAAGGTTAGAAGTAAATCTAAATAGTCTTAAATACCGGGCTCAGAATACTTTAAGTAAATTTAGAAATTTTTATAATGCTGTTGATGGAATGGGATTCAATGAGCAAAGATGCACAACATTAGAAGAAAATAGGAATGAAGAAGAGTTTAAGGATTGTAACACAGGATTCGTAAAAATATTTAATAGTTCTCAAAGAAGAGAGAATGTTTATAAAGCTTATAATTATGGAGGCGTGGGTATGTATTCGCCGATGATTCTTACTGATAATTTAGTAAGCAATGCTTTTTTTGGATACTCTCAACAAAATAATAATTTCGATGATCAATCGGGTTCATATAATGATAATTTCACTTTAGGATTAAAAAGCTCGTATCAGAACTCTGGATTTGAAGCTTCATTAACACCTCTTATTGGTATTAGTCTGCAAAAACAGACTGATTATGATACTGATAAAACAGAGCTTAGAACAAAAAATTTCTTAAGTGAATTTGCAGGGTTAAATGGTAAAATTTTAAATACTTTTGAAAGAGACAATAACAGATCTATCTTAATCAGCCTTGAAAGTTCTTTTAGCGCCCAAAGGTATCCTGAATATAGCTCTCAATTTACTGATGGAACTTTGAAGATAAAAGAGAGTGTAGATAAATTATTATCTAATACTCTTGAGATTTCACATACCACTAAAATACCTGAAGAAAATTTTCTTTCAAAACTTTATGTAGGTGGGAGTGCTTTTAAAAACTATAATGATAAAATTGAAGTTAGTGCTAGAGGTTTTAATTCAGATGTAAGCAATGAAGGAAATCAAGAATGGTCTGGTTATCATGCCGGTCTTTCTATTGGAAAAAAAACCCAAAATTTAAACTTTGAGTTAGATTTAAGATATGAGGATCAAGAGGGCCTTATAGATAGAACCATACAATTTACTGCAAATAAACAATTTTAAGACTGTGGTGCAGGTATTGAATTTATGAACATTTTAATCTTATGAAATTTATAAAAAAATTTATTTTAATTTAATAATTATTCTATAACTTCAATTTTATTTATGATGCTTACAATTTTTCTACCCTTAAGGACAGCATTCACTCTTGCACATTCATAGTATGCAAAGGAGCTCTCTTCAGCTGTTTGTTTCATTTCCAAACACCTAGATTTATTCTTAGTTAATAAATGCTCATATAATTTTGGTGGGTCACCCAAATACATCATGAGACCAATTACTTCACCTTCTTTTTCAAAATCTGCTTTTTCTTCTATTTCTGCTACTCTGTCATCAACACCAATTTCAAAATTTTGAAATGCAACAAAGCCTTTATAAAAAATAAAAGCTAAGACTAAATAGAAAAATATTTTTACTTTACTCATTAAAATTTATTTGAAATTTCTAGATTTGCACCATAGTCAGGCACATCACTTAAAAGATTATAGTTAGAACTCATTTTTAAATCAAATCCATTTAAGTTGTTGGTTAAAGATAAACTAGTATTCTCAAAATTATTCACATCAAATACAAATTTCATTTCATCGATTGGCACATACCCTACCGATAGATAGATATCATTACTGTAGCCTTTGCCGTTAGATTGAAATCTCTCAAAATTTCCAACTAATGACCAACCTGATATTGAAGTGACATCAAAACCATAACCAATTCTAAAATTATGCTTTGATTTATTTTCTACATTATAATTGTAAACTGTACTTTGACTATTTAAATAATAAAATTCTGCATCTGATGAAGGACTTAGATCGGCAATATACTCTAGTCGACCATGGTGATTAACAATTTTATCCTCTTGCCTATCAGTATCTGTTTTATCTAAAAGGACACCGAGTGTTACTAATGATGATTTAATATTTTGCTCTTTATAAAGTAATGCATCAGTCAAACTATTTGCTATATTTGACTTTTCTCTAAATGCTTTTAGATTTGTGTACCCTAAATCTAATTTAATACCTGGATTAAGATTTAGATCTTCATCAACTATTCTTTTTCCAACATTAAATGATCCATAGATCTGTTGGCCTTCTCGGTTTCCCTCTAAAGTGTTGCCATAAGTAACTCTTTTTTGGTCTATATCTAGTAAACTAACTCCAATTAATGCATCCGTAAAAACGTGATCATCTCTAAGTTTGGTGCCATATAATGCAAAACTATAGGCATCTGTGTCTAATTTTGTTCCTTTATATCCAATATCAACATTATCATTGCCATACTGAAAAACGTATCCATACATAGTGTCTCTATCATTTTCTTTAATTCTATCTGCACCAATTGAAATACCATAACTGTGAAAATCTCTTGATGATGAAGCTGAAGATTTATTTTTACCTAAACTAACTCTACCCTCACTCCACTTAAACCAATCATCACTATCATAACTTCCATCTTCTGTCTTTTGTTCAACGGATGCTTGAAGTGTAGTTATTTTTTTTTGAACTTTGCTCAACCAAGAAATTAAGAGTGGGTTATCTGATTTAATTACAGTCGTAAAATTATTTAAGTTGTTATTATTTATATCTTCTTGACCTACAGTTATATACTGACCATTTTTCACTTCTTCATTAATTGAAACTATTTTATCTGGAAGTTTTGTAATCCAGTAATTTAACAATGGGTTATCAAGTCGAGTAGTGGTATTAAAATTAATTTCAGCATTAAGATTTGATAAATTATCTTTATTCTTATGTCTTCTTAACCATTCAATTCGATGAAAGATTGGAAGAGTATTATTTTTAATTATACGTTTTGATAGTTCTACATTTGCTTCAATGATTGCTTTAACATCAGCATTTTTTGATGCATCACTACAAGTTATTGTACCTGCACAAGCTGGACTATATTCAAAAATTGTATTTACCCCCGTAGTATCATTATCATTAGTAACAAATAACTTTGTAAAGTTTGCTGCAAATATAAAACCTCTCATGTTTGAAAATCTACTGCCTAAACCGTAAAGAGTAGGAGTAGAAGAAAGAGTTGTGATATCCCAAGGTGTGCTTAGACTATATTTGTTCATATTGTTATTTTCATTACCACCAATATACAGAATGGTCCCATCTGAATTGAATTGAATATTTCTCATGTTATTATCAGCGTCTTCTAATGAGGCTGATAAAGAGCCTACTGAAACTCCAGATGTAAGATCAAAAGGAGTTGACAATATATACTCTCTTATTTTATGTAGATCTCTTCCACCTATAAACATACGTGTTCCATCAGGTTTAAATGTTAGAGCTCTTACTTGATCTTCATTACCTGAGCCATCTAAATCCACCTGAAATCTTATTTCATATTCTAATGTAGATGTATCCCAAGGAGTAGTTAATTTGTATTGGTAGACAGAAGTTGGATCTTTGTTAGTGGTTACAAAAATTTTTGTTCCATCAGATTTAAATTCAATTGCATGAGGTAATCTCATTCGTGGAACAGAACCACCATCACCTACTAATTGAGTTGAAGATGATTTTGTTGCTGTGCTTATATCAAACGGTGTACTGAGTGAGTACTGAGTTATGAAAGCATTTTCATTAGCAATACGTCTAGTTATATACATTATGCTTCCATCTGGATTAAAGTTTATTCCTCTAACACCATTAGTATCTGCGGTAATTACTTTTGATTGCTTAAATTCTATAATAGCAAAAGCATTAGAATAAAATAAAGCTAAAAAGCTAAATACAAAAAATGATGTCTTGAGAATTTTTTTCACCTCTGCAGACTAATGAATAAGAGATAAATTCAACCGTATTGGTGCTCAAATTGCATTAAATTTGTTAGCTATAACTTGCAATTTAAAGCATTTAAGCTTGTCACGTTGACAACTGTCCAAAATGGGTGAAAATAAGCTTTATTCATTATTTATGCTTCAAACTATAAAAAAAATTCCGAGTGTTTCCAATCAACTAGATAAAGAAAAACTTTTTGAAATTATTAATAAAAATTTTAGTGCATTAGCACCGGCATATTATACGCTAATTACTACTTGGCTTATTGATGCTTACAAAGTTTATAACGGAATCGATAAGTTTATAATTTTAATTTATCTAATTAATAAAGACTTTATTTTCTATAGAAAAAATGGACTAACGGTTGATTATGATACATTTTATAAAGATAAATCATTAGAAATTCCAAATATTAACATCATTGATATTTCAAAAGATCTTCGAATTCCTAGAGAAAGTGTAAGAAGAAAGATAGAATTATTAAAAAAACAGGGTGTAATAAAAAAAAATGGAAAAAAAATCTTTGTAGATAGATCAGCATTTATAACAGCTAAAGCTGATAAAACTCTAAAAAATCTTAGTATTTTAATTTTTAATTTTAGTGAAATATTAAACAATAAAAATAAAACTGATGAAACTTTTGGTGTAGGTGAAATTTCAAAATCAATTAAAGAAAGCTTTTCTTTTTGTTGGTATCAATTTTATAAGTTTTTATTCACTTTTACTAATAGTTGGAAAGCATATACCAAAACTAAAGACTTAGAAACAGTATGTGTAGCATTTATTGTACTAATTAATACTGTTCAAAATAAAACTTTTAAAAATAAAAATTTAAATAGAGAAAAATATCTTAAGGAATTAAAAAAATCTGACCATATGGGTATTAATGCATTTTCTATTGCTGATATATCAGGAATTCCAAGAGCAACGGTTGTTAGAAAATTAAAATTTTTAGTTAAAAATAATTTTTTGATGATTGATGAAAAAAAGCTTTATACTTTTGGTTTAAGTCCACAAAGTAAGCAATACAAAGTGATTTCTAACTTACAAGATAAAAATATGCTTTCTTTAAGTAATTTATTATACAGAGTCTCTAATCAAATTAAAGCTAATCAAAAAAATAAATTAATATGGGAATTGTAACATCAATAGCCCCAATTGCTTTAGCTATTATTATGCTATGCTTAGGAGCCTCTTTAACATTAAGTGATTTTTCAAGAATAATCAAAAATCCTAAAGATTTTTTTACAGGTTTTGTTTGTCAGTTATTTGTTTTACCAATTGTTGCTTATCTACTTATTATTATTTTAAAAGTTCCAACTGAAATGGCTTTAGGAGTGATGTTAATTGCAGCAGCTCCTGGAGGTGTAACCTCAAATGTCCTTACAAAATTTGCAAATGGTGATGTAGCATTATCAATATCACTAACAGCATTTATGAGTTTATTAAGTATAATTTCTGTTCCATTTATAATTTTCACTACTATCAGCTTATTTGAAATCTCTTACGTTGCTAAAGAAATATCAATGGTAGGAATATCTTTAAAAATGTTTTTTGTGGTTACGGTTCCAGTAATAATTGGAATGATTATCAGACATTTTACTGGAGATTTAGTAATAAGAAATTTAAAAATACTTCAAAGAATTTCCATAATATTATTTTTAACTGTTTTTGCTGCAATATATATTGAAGAATGGGACAATATCGTGAGCTTTTTAGCACGAGCAGGTTTAATAGCCTTAATATTAAATGTAATTATGATGGTTATAGGATTTTATGTTGCTAAATTTTTTGCATCAGGTGAAGCTCAGCAAAGAGCTATCTCTCTAGAGTGTGGTTTGCAAAATGGAACCTTGGCAGTTTTTGTTGGAACTCAATTATTTGATAATGTTGTTTATATGGTGCCATCCGCAGCTTATGCTTTAATTATGATGACAACTTCTTTAATTTTTGTTTTTATTTTAAGAAAAAATAATTTTAATCAAAAATAATATTTTTTTAATGTCACTAAATTGACTTCAAACAAGTCAAAATATAATCAGAATTCAAATAAATTTAAATTACTTTTATAGTCGATAACTAGCAACTACTACTGGCAACTGGTTTTTTTTTTGTTTGAGTTATTTTTATTGTACAGCTTGTGTCACTAATTTTAGTTGCAATAATAGTAAGCGTGTCTGTAGCTGTTGTTTTAAAGGTGTATGCTTGTCCATCTAAATCATCTACACCATCAAATAAGTTCGTAACTATATTTGATTGCGATGTACTAATATAATATTCTCCGTTATTAGATTTATATTCTTGCTCGGCTAAATAAATAGAGTTTAGTGTAATTTCAGCTTGTTTTTTTTCTGCTGAAGTTTTGTATCCACTATAGGACACAACTCCTACTGCAGAAAGAATTCCAATAATAGCCACAACTACTAGGAGCTCAATTAGTGTAAAACCTTTTGAATTTTTTTTGTTACTAAAAAGTATTTGAGTTTTGATTAATTTAATGCACATTGCTGTTGACAGATACCATCTGGGTTTCGTTCTTTACAACTATTATAACACGCGAAATCGAATGCTAAACGGGGTTGACCAAAAACAGTTTTTACTGTTTTCATAGCTGCTATTTTTGTTTCAGCTGTCCAGCAACCCACATAAGCAGTTGCATTTTGTATTTTTTCTCCAAGTACCTCTGTCGAAATTTCCTTTGGCTCTTCTTCAGAATTTTTTATACTATTAGCTGAAGTAAAATTTTTAAGAATAGATGATTTTATCCCAAAATTTGTATTTTCTGGAATAACTCCATAAGACTCCATTGCATCTTTAAAATCTAGTTTGGCTACTGCAACTCCAACTACATCACCACTAGTGTTAACAATTGGGCCTCCACTATTACCTGGCTGAATTGCTGCATCAATTTGAACTAATGCATAATTATCTTGTGAACCAGCAAGTGCACTAACAACTCCTTTGGTAACCTTAACAGAAGAGCTTACTGCTTTGCCAAAAGGATAGCCTGCAACATAAATATCATCTAATAATTTTGGATCTCTGTTTGAAATATCAAATTTGTCTTTTGGTATTATATCTGTTTCAAGAAGTGCAAGATCATTTACTCTATCGTAAGCTAATATTTTAGCAGTTCCTGTCTTACCAAAATAACTGACTTTGGTAATGTTACAATAATTAACCACATGATGGTTAGTAATCATATGACCTTTATCAGATATAAAAAAAGCCGTACCTGATCCAGTAAAAATTTTATCATCTAAAACTTTAACGATTTTTTTCGTATTAGTTCCTTCGTCAATAGTCACTTTTGCTTTAACTTTTTTACATACAAAAACAACACTGTTAGAGTTAACTACACTTTCTGCCATTATTTTTGACTCATTACACGATTTTAGATCAGCCTTATAAACATGCTCGATCATACTTCCGTTTAAAAATAATAGTAAAGCAGTAACGATTTCCATAATTGAATTATTATACTATAAACTACTTTTAATTATTATGATAATACGCTCATAGTGGGCATTAACTAGCAACCACAACCAAGAGTTTTTTTAAAGTAAACCCTTGGCTGTAGTACCTAATTTTAAAATATTATTTATTCAGTTGCTACAACTGTTGTCATTTGATTGGCGGTAGTTGTACAAGTATCTTTTATACAAGTTTTTACTGTAACAGTTTTTGTAGTTGTAGCAGCAATATTAACATAACCTAACTCAAAGGTAGTTCCACCTTTAACCGATTCTACTGTAGTATTATGTGGATTTTTATCCGTTAGCACTGCAATCGCTCCAGCTACAATTTTAGCTGCTGTTACAGGACACGTCTGAGTACCAGCATATGCCGTTTCACCTAAGCTACATTTTTGAGACTCTGCTGCCATATATTTAACTGTTTGTGCGTGAATTGTTTTTGTCGAAGCAACTTTTGCAGCTCCTGTGTAACCGTTATAAGCAACAACACCTACTGCTGCTAAAATTCCTATAATTGCTACAACCACTAATAATTCAATTAGTGTAAAACCTTTATTTTTAATTTTTTTCATTAAATCCTCTTTAGTGTTTAATATTTAGATTTATTATGAAGGTTATATTTAAAAAGGTCAATTGATTTTATCCTTGTCAGATTACTAATAATCACCCAATTATTGCTCCAACATTGAATATAGGCGCATACATAGCCAACATTAAACCCCCAATAGTAATTCCCATAAATACGATCATTATGGGCTCAATTAAGCTTGCAAGGTTAGCAACTGCTACATCAAACTCTTCTTCATAATAAAGCGCAACTGAACCAAACATTTCATCCAAACTACCTGTTTGTTCACCAACTGATATTAATTGACTAAAAGTTGGAGGAAATATTTTTTCTTTATTAAACAAGTCCGTTAAACTTTCTCCTGAAAAAACTCCCTTCTTAATTCTTTCTAAAGCTTCAACAACAATTACATTATCAGTTACTGATTTTGCAATATCTATACTTTCAATTAAATCAACCCCTGCTTGGTTAAGGTTTCCTAAAACTAAAGATACTTTTGCTAAAATAGATTTTTGAATTAAATTTCCGAAAATTGGAAGCTTCATCATAATACGATGCCAATTTTTTCTCACTTCATAATTTTTTTTAATTAAAAATTTAAAACCAAATACAAAAGATAGAATAAAAATAAGTAAAAAAAATCCACCTGATGAACGAACAAATTCACTCATAGACATGATCACCGCTGTAGGTGTTGGTAGGTCATCTGCCATACCCATGCCTTCATACATATTTACAAAAGTTGGTACAACATTCATTAGCATAAAAACTGTAACTAATATTGCAACTGAAAATAAAACACCTGGATAAAATAAAGCACTTTTTATTTGTGATTTAATCTTCTCTCTTTTCTCTAAATTAATTACAATTTTTTGTAAAAATGTATCAAGCTTACCACTGGCCTCCCCTGCTTTAATCAAATTAACAACAACAGTATCGAAAATTTTTGTATGTTTTTCGAAACATTTTGAAAGTGCATTTCCAGATTCTAAATCTTTTTTAATAGTTGCAATAACTTTTTTCATAGGAGGTCTTGATGTTTGACCTTCTAGCATTTCAAGAGTATTTAAAACAGGCAGTCCAGCTCTAAGCATAGTTGCAAACTGCTTACAAAAAATTAAAATCTCTTGTGGTTTTATTCCAGTGCCAAAACTAAAAGATGTTTTTTCTTTTTTGCTAACTTCTTTTTTCTTTTTAGTTTCTTTTAATTTTGTGATAATAACTTTTTTGTCTTTAAGTTTATGAGCAGCCTCTGCATTATTTAGGGCTTCAATTTCTCCCTCTACATATTTGCCGAGAGCTATTCCTTTATATTCAAAATTTAACATTAGTTAGATTGTAATACTCTTTCATATTCTGCAAATGAAAGATCACCACTTAATAACATTTCTTGCCCCATATCTTGCATGGTCCTAAAGCCATTTTTTTTGGCTATCGCATTTAATTCATTTTGTTGAAGGTTTGATAAAATCCCTGCTTTTAATTCATTTTCAATTTCAAGAATTTCATAAATTCCCATTCTTCCCTTGTACCCTGAGCCACTACATTCAGCACAGCCACCACCTTTATAAATTTTAGCTCTTGCAGATTGTTCGGGTAAAAATCCAATTGAATTTAATAGTTTTGGAGTAATATTTTCGTCAATTATACGGCAATCTAAGCAGGTTTTTCGGGCTAAACGTTGTGCCATAATAAGCGTTAAAGCTGCAGATATTAAATAGTTTGGAGTTCCCATATTTAATAAACGAGTTATAGAACTTGGAGCATCATTAGTGTGAAGTGTGCTAAATACTAAGTGGCCAGTTAAAGCAGCTTTCAATGCAATATCTACTGTAGCTTTGTCCCTGATCTCTCCAACCAAAATCACCTCTGGGTCTTGACGCAAGAAAGATCTTAAGGCTTCTTCAAAAGTGTAACCAATTGCCTCCTTAACTTGTACCTGGCCAATTCCTTCCATTTCATATTCAACAGGATCCTCTGCTGTTAAAATGTTCATACCTGGCTTATTAATATGTTTTAAAACACTATAAAGAGTTGTTGTTTTACCACTACCTGTTGGACCGGTCACTAATACCATCCCTTGAGGTGATGAAATAGCTTTAGTTAATTTTTCTAAATCTTTAGCTTCAAATCCAAGGTCAGCTAAAGCTTTGTCTCCTGCATCTTTATTTAATATACGCATTACAACACGTTCTTTATTTTTTGTTGGTAAAACCGAAACCCTTAAATCAATTTCTTTTGTATCGGATTTAAATGTTGAGGCACCATCTTGAGGAACTCTTCGTTCTGCTATATCTAATTTACTAATTATTTTAATTCTTGCAATAACCGCATCATAGTTTTCATGTAAAAACTTTGAATATTTATCCATCACTTTTAAAATGCCATCTACTCTAAATCTTGTTTGTGCACTATCTCTAAAAGATTCTATATGAATATCACTTGCTCCCAAATTGATCGCTTCAGTAATTAGTTTATTTCCAAAAACAATTACTTCTGAACCAACCTCAACTAATTCATCATCAGTTTTTTCAAGCTTTTCAACTTTTACATTTGCATCAGATATTTTTTGTGTTTCACTTTTCGTAAATCTTTCAATAAAAGAATTTAAATTACTTATGGATGCAGCATATAATTCTGGCTCCATCTTTGTCATTGTTTTTAAATTTTTCATCAAACTTAATTTTGATGCATCTGCTATTGCAATTTTTAAAACTCCACCACCCATTTGAAATGGAACAAGTGAATTATCTTGAATATATCTCATATCAATAATTTTTTTAATTTTTGGATCAATTACAGTTTTTTTTAAATCTATAATATCCATAGAATAACTTGTTGATAAAATTTTTACTATCTTGTCTTCATCAGTAAAATTTAATTCAAAAGCAGTTTCTAATTTTGTTTTACCTATTTCTTGGCTGGTGGCATTAATCTTAGACATTTGCTCAGTTGAAATGGATGAGCTCTCCATTAACATATTTAAAATGTTTTGTTCACTAGTGGCATCTAATTTAGTTTTGCTCATCTTACTCAATCACTCTAGGTGCAATAAAAATTAATAACTCCACTAATTCATCACTATTATTTTTACTTTTAAACAGATTGCCAATAACAGGTACTTTGCTTACCCCGGGAGTTTTGCTATTCGTATTATTTGTGGTGTTTTTTTTAATGCCCCCAATTACAACTATATCACCATCACTAACTAAAAGTTTTGTGACAATTGAATTAGTTTTAATTCCTGGTTCGTCAGATCCAGCAACTGTTACCGGAGAATCATTATTTACTTGAATATCTAATAATACATTTCCATCCCCTATAATACTAGGAGTAACTGTTAATGATAATGCAGCTTCTTTGAATTCAGTAGTTGTTGTTCCATCTGCTGTTGTTTGGTAAGCAATCTGTGTTCCTTGGGTAATTGTTGCTTCCTGATTATTTAACGTAAACACACTTGGTTGAGATAGTGTTTTACTTAAACCTAAAGATTCTAAAGCTTCAATTTCAACCTTAAGAGCACGCGCTCCAATTTGTTTAAGTATTCCTATTCCACTTGTCCCAGAAATTCCTTGATTTGAAATGGTTCCTGCCGCAGACCCTAAAGCTATATCTCCTGCGGTTGTTGCTGCATTTCCTCCAGATGTCATTCCTGAAATAGTAGTTGTTCCCTTAACACCTCTTTCACTTACACTCATCGCTCCAACTCTAGCTCCTAATGCCTTTGCAAAAGTAGAAGTTGCATCAATTATAAATGCTTCAATTAAAACTTGTTTAGTTTTTACATCTATCTCTCTTATTACTGCATCGATAGTATCAAGGTCTGGTTCGTGGCCTCTAACAATTATTGATCTAGTAGTATTCTCTACTGTAATTGAAAGATTAGACATAGTGTTAGTGCCCTCTGCACCTTGTGTTGCAAATAAAGCCTCCAACGTGGTTTTAGCCTGTGTGGGACTAATATAATACAATCTAAATATTTCAGCTAAGATCGGCTCAACAGACTCTTCTAATTGAATTTTTTTCTTTAACACTTCCGCCCTTGCAGATTTTGCAGTTTCTTGTGCGGTTAATTTTTCAGGAGTATGAACTCTTATAATTCCATTGTTAGTATCAACATCAGCTACTAATGTTTTCATATCTAACAAAGTTTGAAATGCAACATCCCAACCCACATTATCAATTTTAGCATTTACTGTACCACTTACTTCATCTCCTACTAAAATATTTATATCCGCTATATCCGCCATCAATGACATCACATATTTAAAATCTAGCCCTTGAAAATTGATATCAATCATTTGTTTAAGATTGGTGTATTCATCTGAAATATAAACGTAATTTTTAACATTTTCAGTTGTTATTGTTTTACGTTTATCTTCTCTTGGTATGCTTGTGTCATAAGGCTTAGGACCATCAATAATTTTTTTGTCCATGTCCTCACGACCTTCAACAATAATTTTAGCTGTATCGATTAAGGGTTTATCACCGTGAACTGATTTAGGATTTTTGCCTGTTGTTGCACAGGACTGTAACAAAACAATAAATGATAGTGTTATTAAAATTTTAAAATATCTATTCACTTGTTACCCTTCACTCGGTTTAATTATATTGTCCATATAAACTTCAAAAAAATTGTTTTCTCCATCTTCAACAATTACTACGTCTGTATAAATATCTCTAATTGTTGTGGTATCTGTGATGGCTTGATTTTCCTCATACTTATAAGCCCCTCCATCAGCAGCTGAAAAAACTGCTATTTTATTGTTTGCACCAATAATTGTTCCGACCAATCTCATATTATTTAAAAGCCCATTATTTGAGCTTAACTGAGTATCTGTTTCACTTACCTGGTTTGTGGAGCCAACTCCTCCTGCAAAAGGATCAATTGCTGGCAACTCCTCATCATCTATAGAAGAATGTTCATCTGCTTTTAAACTTATCATTTGAAATTGACAAAGCATAATTGTCATTAAAAAGATTAATATTTTTTTATTATTTATATTCATTTGGTAACCCCACAATTGAAATAGTGCCTTTTGATAAAATTTGTCCTTGAATTTCAGCTATCGTTGTAATTTCCTCCTTATCAAAATTAATAACTTTTTGAGATTTTGATAATGCCCTTCTAAACTTAAGATAACTTAAAAAATTTCCTTGAATTTCGTACTCAACAGGAATTGTATAATACATTACATTTTGGCCATCTTGATTTTCTGTTGTTTGTTCTGTGCTTTGACCCTGTACTCCAGCAACACCCTTGGGGTTCCCTTTTTTAAGATTAGTTATTGATAAACCATTAATCAATGCAAATTTACTTATGTTTTGGTAAAGGTCTTCAACTTCTTTTTTGCTGTGAAAAAGTTTACTATTTTTAGCATAGTCAGGCTCTAATGCTTTAACAGCTGCTGTTAAAGTACCAATATTATTTTTAAATTCTTCAATCTTAATTTTATTTTCGTTCATCAAGCTAATCTGCTCTTTTTGTTGATTTACTATTGGAGACACAAAAGCATAATAACCTATTAAGAAAATTAATATAGCAACAAAACTAACACCAAATTTAATTAGTGTTTTTTTATCAGCCAAAGCACCACTTTTAAGCTTTGTAATTATATCATTTAGATCTAAATCTTTTAAACTTGCTAAATCCATTATATCAATTTCAATTTACAATTAATTGTAAATCCCTTTTTATTATTATTTCCTGATGCTTGGTCCCCAGTTTTATTTTTCATTGCAGCTAAAGATGCCTGTTCAATTAATGATTTTGCATTTAAATTTGAAATAAAATTCAAAATATCTTGATCTGAAAAAGCAACCCCTTCTATAATCAAACTATCTTTTCCATCGAAAGTCATTTTCGTAAATTGTACTCTTTGAGGAACACTTCTCGTAACTTGTGCTAATGATCTGTAAGATCTTGCCTGATTTGAATTAACTAATTTTCCAAGATCTAATGCTCGCTGCATTTCTTTTCTTTTTTTTGCTAATTTTGAAAATTGAATATTATTTTTATCAAATTCTAATTGCACTTGATCAAATTCTAATAATTTGTCTTTATTGTTACTAATTTGAAAGAATGAAAAGACCGTTAATATCAAGTAAATACCTGCAATTGCACCTACGGCACCCTTAAAAGCAAAACCTGATAAGAATTTTAGTTTATTTTGCTGACGGACAGCATCTCTATTAGGTAATAAGTTAATATTCTTAACAGCAGTTACAAATTTGTAATAACCAAATACATCCAATTTTCTGTAAGCTAAACCAAGTACTGAAGATAATGGTGAATTGTTATCACCAGCTATTTTTTCACTATTATATGAGGGTATGCTTATACTTTGCAGGGGATCAAAATTAATAAAGCCTGTTGTTGGTAAATTCTTTTTAAATGCTGGAAGTATAAATGAAATATTTTTTAAGCTGGAGACTACTTGAATAGATGTAATTTTATTTTCATATTTACTTTCATAGTCAGTTATCGCTTGTTTAACTTGCATCGCATATCTTCTAATAACTGCGTCTGCCTCAGTTGAAAGTTGTTCACTTTTTATATCTTTAATATGTTCTTTTTCTTGAGGTCTTAAAAATATATCAGTAATTACAGGAATATTATTATGAATAATCATTATATAATTTTCATCAATTCCTAATTCTAAAATAGCTGAATTTCCTTTATCTGTAATAGATTTAAATTTTGTATTATCATGTGCATTCTTTAAGGTAAAACAACGAACATCCATAATAACTGGATTAAGTCCAGCTTTTTTAGCAATAGATGAATAAGCATTTACGTCGGCCAGTTTTGAAGCAACAAATAAAATTTCCATTGTATTAGTTTTAGAATTTCTATTTATAATTTGATGAAAAATTGAATAATCATTTAAGTTATCTGTAAGCTGAACAAGGTTTTCCCAAAGTGAATCTGTTTCAATTGCTTTTTGGAATTCTTCATCTGTCATTAGTGGGCTGGTAACTACTCTAATAATTGCACTTGTAACCGGAATGGATAATGCAATATTCTTTGAAGTAATTTTTGCATTAGCCATAGCTAATTCAATTTCTTCAGCTAAATAATCTTTGTGTTCTAAAATATTTTCACTAACTTTTTCTTGATCCAATATACGATAAGAAAATTTATCTAATATCCACTTTTCATCTTTGTCTTGAGAGACTTGAGCAACTCTAATAGCTTCTCTTGTCATATCCAAACCTGCTATTTCTTCACCTGCAACACTTAATTTACTAACTTTAGATTGAAAGAAGTTTTGAAAAACTTTTTTTATATTATTTGCTTTAGTTTTTAGATTTTTGTTATCTCCAGCTGCCCCTTCACTGGTTGAGTTATTACTTTTGGCTTTGGAGAATTTAAAATTTTTTAATTTATCCAACATACTTATTGTTACGCCTTTTGCAGGTTCCTGCATAGTCTCATTGGACACCCCTGACCCAGCAACTGGGCTAACAACTTCGTTATTTTCTTTAGTAATTGTTGGGGTAGGAGTAACTTCATCAATTTTAAGATTTTTTTCTTGAATTTGTTCAATAACTTGCTCTTTGGCTAAAATATTCTCACTTTTCTCAAGTTGGAGGTCATCAAACCACTTCTCCAATATTGGAATTGCTTCTTCAAGATTAGGGGTTCCTGATGAAGAGATCTTTTGTTTGCCCTCAATATATAGTCTTCCGACCCAATTTTTTGATTTTAACTCACCCTTATACTTGTCTTGTCTTATATATATATGTAAACGGCCATCTTTCTTGTGAATTACCTCATGCTCACTCTTTTTATCAATTTTAGATTGTATTTCCTCTTTATTGTCATTTATTTGTGCATTACCAGGACTATTTTCACCTTGAAGTTGATTTTCTTCAATAGTGCTTTCCTTTTCAATATTTTCTTGCAACTGACTGTCTAAATTATTATTATCTTTTTCATCTATCATAATTTTAAAAATTATATTATTTCTCTATCACAAAAAAAAGAATCTCTAACACATATCTTATACATCTCTAACACAAACTAGAATATTGTATACAACTTAATCAAAATTTAGTGCTCAAAGTAGGCTATTTATTAAAAAAGAGTAAAAATAATCAATAGAATCAATGTTTTTTATATAAAATAAATAAAAAGTAATTTCTTTAAATTATTTTAGTAAATTTTATTTATTCTAACACAAAATAAATATTAAAATTGTGTTAGAGTTAGCTTATTTTATAATATATTTAAAAAATATAAAAAATACTTTATAAATCAACACTTTTAGTAATTTACATAATTTGTGTTAGAGTAAATAGTATTTGTGTTAGACTTTTTTGATTTTAATAATTTTCTTTCCAGCTTTCAAGCTGAACTGCGCCTGAAATTTCTTGTGCTTTAGATTTACCAGTAATTAGGTTGTCTTTTGCTGTAAATCCATCAATATTATTTTTAGCTTCCCCGGATAGACCAATATATAGGTTGTCACCCTGTTTTACAACTTTTGAGAGTACTCCTTTACCCATATTAACATTAAGTAATGAATTGCCACAATTTGTGTCATATGCTGTAAAATAAGCGCTGCCTATACTACACTTGTTATTTATAGAGCTTGGCTCGTATAACGGGAAATATACCCTATCTCTATCAACTGTTGGTTCAGCAGTTAATTTTTTTGCATTATCAAGGTTAACATACCAGCCTAAATCAGTACCAGATGGACATGTAGGTGCTGTTTTGCACATTGAAACATTACCGGTTGGATTAACTTCCACAAAATTTGGAAAGTTCACATCTTTTATGCCATAAATTCTATTTTGTATCTGACTTGATTGTGCTTGAAGCTTTTGAGTGTTTCCAGTTCCAAAATATAACCATAAATTGTTATCACTGTTAATTGTAACCTCTGGTCTTGTAAAAATATTCCTTCCATTTGCAGAAGTGGCTTCAGCTGTAAACAAAGTAGTTTGATGTATTTCTTTATCTGATACATCTGAACGTATAATTGAATTATAGGTAGAGCTATTTTGATCAGTATCCATAACAAAGTTCTCTGTTAAATCAATTTTGGTTATTTTACCCTCTAAGTCTGTTGCATAAATTAATGCTCCATTATAATTTGCTTTATTAGTACCATCTGCGGTAATGACACTTAAATCTGCAGGCAATGAATTAACTACATCGTTTAAATGTCTTTTAAATAAGAGTGATCCATAATCAGGTTTAGGAGGACCTCCATCTCTAGTATTTGGCCAAGGCTCGTCAAAAGTTATATATTCTACACAGTCATTATCTGTTCCTACACCATTTGTGATAGCTGTTGATCCAGTGTTGTTGTTAGAGTAAGTTATTGTGTAACCAACTGAAGGTGTAAGCTCAAGTGTCATAGTTTCACCTTTTGAAGGGTCAAAACATACTCCATAACCACCATTATAACCGTATTCTTTCCACTTAGTATTATTATCAGTTAAACGACTAGTTCTTTTAAAAACGCTAGGATTTGACCAGCTATATGCTTGTGCAGCTTTATCCTCTATATCAATTACTTTTAATACTTTTCCTTCATTTTCTAAATCTATTACAAATACAGCAGAACCAATATTAGGATTGACACCACCATTGTATCCTCCACCAAACACTGCAACCCATCTATCCTTACCATCAACTTTAATTCTAATAATTCGTGGAGTTGACCAGGTTTCTCCTAACTTACTATAATCATATTCTGGAGAAATATTTCCACCTACATAAGCAAATTCAAATTTAGTCGCATTAGCATCCCAATGTTGAACAAATTTATTAGTTTCATCATTGTTAAAAGCAAATAAATGAGTAGGACTATTTGGATCTGTAACATCAAGTGCAAACATACCTTTTCCACCTGCACCAAGCCCACTTAAAAGAATTGTTCGCCATCTTGGATTATCTTTGCCATCATTTGGAGTATCATCAAAATAAATATCTTTAGCGACTGGAGAACCATCTATACCATAAATAGCATTTGTCGAATTAGCCTTGCTAGATGGGATCTTTTCGAGGACACCTAAAACATTTGGTGGAATATATCCCCACAACTCTTCGCCATCTGATGCTTTAAATGCATGAAGGATACCATTATTGGCTCCAGCATAAACAATTTCTGCTCTATTAGCGCATGGCCCGCCACAAGTTGCTCCACTTTTAAAATTATTATAATTATTCTGTAATCTATAATATGAGTCTTTTTTCTGAAAATTAGCAGTATTATCTTCAACTGCTGATGCTTCTGGATTTGCAACTACAATTAAATCAGAATGATAAATATCTGCAAGCTTATGTATAGACTCTGTTTTATTATTATCTGCATCTTGATCATAAGTATCTATACCTCTAATAAAGTTTATTAAATTATCAACTTCGGTATCTGTTGGTGTTATATTAGGAAACATTTTTGATTTTAAAAGATCTCTGTTAGCTGTTGTAAAATTATTTAAGCCAGTACCAATTACTGGAGTCCATATATTTCTTGTAGATGAGGTTTTAGAATTTAATTTATCTGCTGCATCCCACAAAGCTGAACCAAAAGTACCATCAGTATTTAATTGATACTTTTTCAAACTTCCTTCCCATTGTTTGTCTGATGCATATTCAAATGTCGATTGATAGATAAAATTATTCCTACTTACATCGGACATTACTGCAGGAGTAGTAAAGGTTAGTCGACCTGAGATAGCTTGTTTAATTGCATCTGTTATTTTTGCAAGCAGTTCTGTTTCATTTTCTGCATAAAGAGGGTTTGTAGTTCCTCCAGCAGTTGCTAATGCAGAATAATTACTATTAGATCCACCTAAAGCATAACCTACAGCAAAAGTTTGAATGTTATCTACATTTCTGATTTGATTAGCAACAGTAACTACTTCGTTGTTTGATTGCCAATATCCATCACTTATTACTATTAGAAAATTTAAAGAACAGGTTAAATCCCAATTATCAACCACGCCACTTCTAAAATAATCTCTTGCAGTCCTCATAGCTCTAGCAAGGTTGGTTCCACCATTTGCACTAATACCATCTACATTTGAATAAATGAATCGAGCTCCATTATTTGTAATTCCAACTCTTATATTGGCACTAGAACTCCATTCCATTAAACCAAAATTTGCTCCAGCTGTTAGATTGGTATCAGAAACTATTTGCTTGATTACTTTCTTAGCACTAGACAATTTTGTTCCTGATTTTCCTCCAAATGTTGCTGTTTGACTTAAACTAGTGTTAAATTTTCTAGTAGTCTGATTAGTAAAATCTGCAACATAGATATTATCACTACTATCTATAAACATTCCATAAGGATTATAAAATGCCGACGTTCTAGAAAATGATCCTTGTTTTGCTTGGTAAACTAAAGACGAATTAAATTTTTGTATTCTGTCATTATCTCGTTCTACAACATATATATTTCCACTACTATCATAAGCTGCGTCTACGGGTCTATTGAAAGATCCATTCGCTGAAGATTGTGAAGTGCCAGCTGCGTTAACATAGGTAAGATTATTTCCAGATACTGTAAATTCAAAAACTTTATGGTTAAAAAAAGATGCTACTATCAGTTTATTTCCAGCACTATTTAAAGACATACCGATGGATAAATTGACACCACCAGCAACATTTTGATAGCCAGTTCGAGCTAAGTTACCTGTCGCAAGTGTTTCAATTGTATTGCCATAATTTCCGACAAAAACATAATTACTATTAACAGCAATTCCAAATGGTCTAGTGAAATAAGTGAAACCACTACCAATACATTGACCAGTTAAACTAAGCTTTAAAACTCTATTGCCTTGCAGGTCTGCTAAATAAACTTGATCATTAAAAATTGTAAATTGCCTTGCATATTTCCATTGATTACAACCAGATCCATAACCTCCAAAACTTCTAAGAAATGTTCCTGCGCTATCAAAAACCTTAATTCTA
This sequence comes from Candidatus Pelagibacter sp. PS_41, assembly GCF_059417725.1. Classification (NCBI taxonomy): domain Bacteria; kingdom Pseudomonadati; phylum Pseudomonadota; class Alphaproteobacteria; order Candidatus Pelagibacterales; family Candidatus Pelagibacteraceae; genus Candidatus Pelagibacter; species Candidatus Pelagibacter sp. PS_41. The sequence goes on from NZ_CM182062.1 coordinate 1,087,594, forward strand.
TTATTTGCATACTCCAAAACATAAACATTTCCTGAACTATCTGCTGCAACGTCTATCGGATATTGTGTTACTGTGTTACTGGCTAATGCATCCCTCATACTTCCAGACTTATCCAACATAATTAAAATGTTTGCTGGAATATCTGTGGTTCCAGTCCCTGGCGGAGGGCTCTTAGCTTGTGCTTGAAAGCTAAATAAAAATAAGAATAAAAAGATGATTACTGTTGAGAGTCTAGCCATTCCCCCACCTTTGAATCATAATCTGCCATACCAACAGAGTAAAGTTTACTTACTATATTTATAATTTCTGCATGACCATCATGAATATCTGTTTTAATGTATTCAATACTATCATTTCCAGACTCCCAAACATAACTGCCTCGCCATCTTGATTTTGGAACCCCTTCAGGAAGATTGAAACTACCATATTTACCCATAGCATAATCCATCAACTTACTATCATCCATGTTAGGCCTATAAAGTTGAATTCTATTAAGTTTGTTTTCTATATATAAATGAATAACACTTGTTCCATATAAACTTTTATCGTTCTTACAAAGCTCCTGCATTGGAATAATTAATTGTTCTCCTCCAAAACGATCAGGCATTACTACAGGTACAAGTTCTTCAATTTTTATACTTTCTTTAGGACTTCCAAAATTTGTTATTTTAAAATTACAAGCTAATGCATTTGCTTGCGCTAAGAAAAAAAATCCAAATATATAAACTATAAATTTATTCATTAATTAACTAAGGTTACCACGGCCTCTAAGGGAATTATAATATTACTTTGGGCGTTACATTTATCTTTAGATTCATTACAGCCACATGAATAAATCGTGTACAGAGTGTTATTTGTACCTGTTTTTTTTATAAATGCTGAATTGTTCCCATTACCACCAGGAGTATAAGCTATAAAATATTCAAAACTATATTTGCTTAATCTTGTTGCTTCATCACCTGACGCGGTGATTACATCGGGTTCATTCAATGATTTTCTTTCGGTGTGAAATCCATTATTCGAACTTATTAAATTAGGAAAAAAAGATGCTTTACAAAACCTAAGTTTACTATCTAAATTGTTTGGTGGTGTAGAAGAGAATTTATTAACATTTCCTACCATCCAATTCTTAGCAACAGAAATTCCACTTTCAGCAGCATAAAATGCCTGTTGGTTGCTATCTTTATCGTTATTAGCATTATGCTCATTAGATGAAATTGTAACTAAGGTAGCTCCCATTATTGTCATAACAACCAATAATAACAATGCTAATGGAAGAGCAAATCCTTTTTCACTATGTTTAAATCTATTTCTCATTAGTTATAAGTTGATGATACTCCAATACTAGTTCCTGTTTGTTCTGATATAGCAATGTGTTTTGCTAAATTTCTTGTATGCACGCTTACAAAAAAAGTTTCACGATAATATTTATCATTAAATGTTAAGTCGTTTCCATAAGGCATTTCATGATTTCTAATTATCGTTTCTTGTTTGGTATTAAAAACTTCTTTAGCCGATTCAATTGTTAAATATATTTCAGCTTTATGAACCTTTTTCATATTAGCTTGTCCTTTGGTATAAGCACCAACCGTTTGATTTGAACCTTGTGAATTTTCTATTGGGCCACAATCATCACAGACGGGATAAAGTTCATTTCCTTCCTTATCTTTGAAGACAACTTGAAAATCTACGATATTAGGAACAAACTCTATGTTATCATATATAACTGTTCCAACTGTCACTGGGTTCATTACAACTTCTCTTGCAAGATACATTTTATTGCTATTTTGATATTTCATTGGAGTATAATAAACACTCATTCGATCATTTGGTGCTGTTGTATACCAAACTGCTAATTCATCTAAATTATCTAAAGATTTTTGTTTAAGATTAATCAATTTTGTTTCAGGACGTGAATCTCTTGTAAAATTTATGTCTATGTAACCTGCATTTCTCAAATCTCTTGCTATAACTGTAAGGGCATCTCTTGCTGCACTATTAATTGCAGCTTTTTGAGAAACTGATTTATATGATTTATTAAAATAATTATAAGATGCAAATGCTGCAGCAATACTGATAGCACCAATTACAATTGACACCAAAAGTTCCGCTAAAGTAAATCCAGAGTTTTTACTTCTCATTTAACTACAACTCCTAAATATTTTTTTTGTTTACCTTTTCTAGTAAAAAAATTAACTTTTCCTGATGTATTGGCTCCAGGATCAACAAATATCTTTTTGGTATCCAAATTATCACATGGCATCTTTTTATCTTTATTATTTATTCTAATTTGATTTTTTTCTTCAAGTCTATTTCTCCATTTGTCTTGCATTTTTTGATAAAGGTTTGAACCATTATTAAGACTATGAGAACACGTCTTTATAAAACCTCCATAACTAGTAACATTATCAGGATCACCGATCATATCCTCCATCACCATTTCAGATAAATAATTAAGTTTATTTTTTTCAGTTGCTCGATCCATAGAATTAATTGAAAAGGCTGAAAGCTGCATTATGGCAATAAACCCAATCCCAATTACCACCATACAAACCATAGATTCTATTATTGAAATACCTCTGTTTGATTTATCCATCAATTTTTATCCAGCTGTTTTTCTTTTTGTTTTTTTTATAAACTTTTATATTTTGAAAATTATCAATGTTCAGCTTGTACATAAAATCATAATTTGCATCAAATTTACAAGTACTTTGGGTAGTGTTTGAATTTGAACAAAAAACAAACATATCAACATTTTGATTTGTATCTGGATCTCTATCAGTTTTTCTTAATTGCATAAATTTAATACTCGCATCTTTTGTAATACAAAGGTACGTAGCTGATGGATTGTGTGCACCATTAGGATAAACCTGAACCTCACTAACATTGATTGGAAAACTAATTGTTTCTAAACTTGAGTTTCTTGTAAATCCTGATTGCCTCGATGCATAGTCGCACTGTTTATTTGTTTTATACGAACTACTTGAAGAAATATTTTGATATGTGTTAAAAAAATTTTGGGGGCTCATCGTATAAACTTCTAAATTTGGTTGTAAAACAATTTGGGTCATTCCATATTTTCCACTAGTAACTTCAGCTTTACGCTCTTTTATAAAGGTAACAGTTTCATAAACTTCTTTTTTTACTTCACGATCAGTGATCCAACTAGATATATTTGGATAAGCTATTGCAGTAAAAACACCCATAACGGCTAGAACAACTAAAAGCTCTAAAATTGTAAAACCTTTTTTATTACTTATCAGTTGCATTGAAATTTTATCTATTCCCCTGCTTTGTAGATCTGGCCATTTCCTAGATCTGTATAAGTATCATCAGCAAAATTGTACTTACAATTCCCACCGCCACATTTTGAAGCTATATTTCCAGATGGACTAGCACCTTCAAACATTACAAACCTATATGGACTGCCACTTCTATTTGGATAAACTTTTTGTCCATTAATATAAGTGTACCAATTCTTCATCCCAGCTGAATCTGTTTTAAAACAGTCAGCACTACATGCGTGCGCTCCATTTTGAACAATATTACCATCTTTATCAACAATAATACCCGCTCCTGAACCAGGATTAGGTGGCTTATATTCTGCAAGACTATTCTTTGGTTTATTAGAATTTGAGGCAGAAGCACAAGTGTAAGCAACAGAAGTAGTTTTAGTTTTAGAATAATTTTCTGACCAACCAGAGCTTACTAATGAAGTGTTTTTTTTTTGTTTTTTAACTGATGCATAAGCAACATCATATGAGCCTACTTCTTTTTCAGTAATTGCAATAGATCCAGATGTACAAACATTTGATTGTGCAACTTTTTGAGTTTTATCATAAGGGTTTTTAAGGCCTAAACTATTAACATAATTATTGATAGTTGCTGTTGATGGACGATTAGATGAATCACATTTATGAGAATTAAATATTTTAGAGCTTTTATCTAATTTGCATTTGGCAAACTCACTTTCCATGTTATTTACAATTTTTGTGTGATTAGCTTTTGTAGCAACATCTTTGGCAGCTGAAGTATAGCCATTATAAGCCACTACACCCACTCCTGATAAAATACTAATTATTGCCATCACAACTAATAATTCAATTAAAGTAAAACCTTTAAGAATTTTTTTCTGCACTTGAGATGATACCTCCACTAATTAATTCATCAATTGATTTTTCCATCGTAACCATCCCTTCACGTTGACCCGTTTGCATAACGCTTGGAATTTGATGAATTTTTGCTTCACGAATTAAATTTTTAATGGGTGGATTACAAATCATAATTTCAAAAGCCCCAACTCTGCCTGAACCATCTTTCTTTTTGAATAACTTTTGAGTGACAACCATCTTTAAAGACTCTGCAAGTTGTGCTCTTATTTGACCCTGTTGTTCAGGTGGAAAGACATCGATAATTCTATTCACAGTATTGGGCGCACCACTTGTATGCAATGTTCCAAAAACTAAGTGACCTGTTTCAGCAGCAGTTAATGCCATACCTATAGTTTCAAGATCTCTAAGTTCTCCAACAAGAATTACATCTGGATCTTCTCTTAAAGCTGCTTTTAATGCATGAGAAAAACTCTCTGTTTGTTTTCCAACTTCCCTTTGAGAGACTATACTTTTTTTATCTTTGTGAATAAATTCCACAGGATCTTCAATTGTAATTATATTTGAGGGTCTCGACTCGTTTATCTGATTAATAATTGCTGCTAAAGTTGTAGATTTTCCAGACCCTGTTGGACCTGTAACTAATACCAAACCTTTATGGGCATCAAGTAAAGTGAACAATACTTGAGGAAGGTTTAAATCTTCCATTAGGGGAATTTTTGTCTCCACTCTTCTTAAAACTGCAGCTAAACCATTTAAAGTTTTAAAAAAGTTAGCTCTAAACCTTAGTTCACCTAACATAACTGCGGTATCTAATTCATTTTTTACTTCAAACTTTTTAATTTCATCTGCTGAACAGTTATTCTTTAATAATTCTTGTAAATCTTTATCTTCAACTTGACTGTTAGGTTCCATGACAATGTCTCCTAAGGCTCTATAAGAAATATCTGAACCAGACCTTAAATGAAAATCGGAAATTTTTTTATTAGTTTTTGCAAGCTCTGAAATTTTGTTTAACATCATGTTAATAATACTATTTAATAATAAAAATTAAACTAATATTAGACTGTATAATAGATCACCTTGGGCAAAATAGATTAGACAGGCCGCTATAATAAAGGGTCCGAAAGGAATTTCAGTTCTCATAGTTTTTTGTTTTTTAATTAATGATGGGACTACAAAAATTAAGCCTAAAATAGATGAAACAAAAAGAATAAAAGGTATAGATTGCCAACCAAATAATAAGCCAATACCTGCCATTAATTTTGCATCCCCAAATCCCATACCATCAATTTTTTTAAACGTTTTATATAAATAAATAATTAGCCAAATACTTAAATATCCAACCATACCGCCAATAATTGATTGGTTTATTTCATGAATTAAACTTGTATCAAAATTAGGTAGAAAATTTTTTAATAAAGCTAAACCCATAACAATAAAATTTAAACTATCTGGGATAATGAAATTTTCTAAATCGATAAAAAATATCATTATTAAAATTAAACTTAAAATAGATAAAAAAATAATTGTATAAGGATTTTTAAAATTTAAATAAATCAACAAGAAAGAAATTCCAGTTATTAATTCAACAATAAAGTATCTTGATGAAATAACTCTTTTACAATTTCTACATTTATTATTTAAAATGATAAAAGAAATTAAAGGTAAATTATCGTACCAATTGATTTTTTTTTTACACTTTGGACAAAAAGACCGACCACTAACAATCTGTTTATTTTTTGGTAAACGATAGATACAAACATTTGCGAAGCTTCCAAGGCAAGCACCTAATGAAAAGATTAAGAATGAATAAAAAAAAATCAAAGATTTAAATAAGTAACTAAATTAACTACACCTTGATAACAATAATCAATAAACAAAATGCTATTCTCATATATTAAATTTAAGTTTTGTGTATAGATTTCTATTTTCATTGTTTATTTTGATTTAAAAAATCTTTTATAACCTCTGGTTTCCAAATATAATAAAATATATATGGAACTATTGCAGGAATTAGTCCAAACCATATCCATTCATCCCACCTAAAATCTTTAGTACCTCTTGCAAGTAATCCATTAGCCCAAACGAGGTATCCCACTAATACTATCCAAGATAAAGATAGCGTTAAACAAATTTTAAATTTTTTCATTAATTAATGTTACCAAAAGCCTAATCTGAAGTCTAACTGCTTAAATTGATTTTTTAATAAGAAAACTTTATCTTTCTATCACTTTAATTAATTAAAATTTTTTTCTAAGCTCAAATTTTTGAATTTTTCCTGTAGAAGTTTTTGGCAATTCACAGAAAACAACTTGTTTAGGAACCTTAAAACTAGCCAAAGTTTCTTTACAAAAGCTTATTAATTCTTTTTCAGTTGTAGGCTTGTCTTTAACCATTTCAATAAATGCACATGGTACTTCTCCCCACTTTTCATCAGGCTTAGCAACAACAGCAGCAATTGATACTGATGGATGTTTAGAAAGCGTATTTTCGATCTCAATTGAAGATATGTTTTCTCCTCCAGAAATAATTATATCTTTAGATCTGTCTTGTATTTTAACATAACCGTCCGGGTGCATGACCGCTAAATCTCCAGAATGAAACCAGCCACCAGCCATAGCTTTATCTGTTGCTGCTTTGTCCTTAAAATAACCTTTCATGACCACGTTACCTCTAAGCATAATCTCACCAATTGTTTTTCCATCTCTTGGAACTTCTTTCATCGTCTCAGGGTCCATAATAGTTGCACCTTCAAGATTAGGGTACCTTACACCTTGTCTTGCTTTAATTTCATTTTGTTTGTCTTCATCAAATTCATTCCAATCATTATTCCAAGCGCATTGAGTAACATGACCATAAGTTTCTGTTAAACCATAAACATGCATTACTTCAAAACCAAGTTCTTTCATTTTTTTGAAAATTATACTTGGTGGTGGCGCTCCTGCGGTAAGCACATGAACTTTGTGTTTTAATTTTTTTCGATCACTTTCTGGAGCACCCGTAATCATATTTAATACGATTGGTGCACCTCCAAAATGAGTAACATTGTATTTATCAATTAACTCAAAAATCTTTTTAACATCTATATTTCTTAAACAAATAGTCCTTCCATTTAACATTGGAACTGTCCAAGGATAGCACCAGCCATTACAATGAAACATTGGAACAATTGTTAAAAAATTTAATCTGTTAGGCATATTCCATGCAACTGCACTTCCTGTTGCCATTAAATATGATCCTCTATGATGATAGACAACTCCTTTAGGATTTCCTGTTGTTCCAGAGGTGTAACTTAATGATATAGCTTGCCACTCATCTTCTGGTCTTTTCCAAATAAAACCATCATCACCTGTTTCTAAGAAGCTTTCATATTCTAGTTCGCCAATTTTTTCTAACTTTGACTGATCTGCAAACTTATCATGTATGTCGATAATAGTTATTTTTTTATCCAATTTACTTAATGCTTTTTTTACTTCTATGTGAAGTTGTCTATCTACTACTAATACTTTTGCATCACTATGTTTTAAAATATAAGAGATAGTATTAGCATCCAGCCTAATATTTATTGTGTTTAACACAGCACCCATCATAGGAACTGAATAATGAGCCTCAAAAATTTCTGGTGTATTAAAAGCTAAAAACGAAACGGTATCACCTTTACTAACACCAATTTTTTCGAGTGCACTAGCAAATTTAGTGGTTCTTTTATAAACTTCAGCCCAAGTATATTTTCGATCTTCGTAAACAATTGCTTCATAATTTGGGTAAACATCTTTTGCTCTTTCCAAAAAAGATATCGGTGTTAATGGAACATAGTTTGCTGCATTTTTGTCTAAATTAGTATCGTAATGACTCATTTTAATTAAATTTAAAATTCATTATATTTGAACTTCCAGATATGGCTGATTTATAATGTTGCTCTGCTCTTGGTAAAACTTTATCAAAGTAAAATTTTGCCGTATTTATTTTATCATCATAAAAGTTTTTGTTCTCATCGTAATTTTTAAAACTTATATCTAAAACCTTTATCCAAGCATAAGCAACTGCCACAAACCCAAGTGTCTTTAAATAATCGTTTGCTGCTGCACTCACATCGTCTTTATCTGATTTTGTTTTTTCATTTATCCATTCACTAAACTTAGTTAAGATGCTTAAATAGTGAGCAAAATCCTTAGTAAATGGCTTAATTTTTTCGTTATCTATATCTGTTTCAGATTTTATTAGATCTAAAAATTTATTAATTATACTTCCATTTTTATTGGATAATTTTCTAAAAACTAAGTCTGCAGCTTGCACAGAATTTGTTCCCTCATATATTGGTGTTATTCTGTTGTCTCTAAATAATTGTTCTATCCCTTGGTCTTTAGTATAACCATAACCTCCATGAATTTGCATTGCATCATTTGTAATTTCCATGCCTAGATCTGTAAATAATGACTTTACCACTGGAGTCATTAGCGAAACAAAATCAGAGGCCTCTTGGCGAATTTTTTCATCTGGATGATTCAGACTAACTTCAGTTTGCTGCGATAACCAAAAACATAAGGCTCTCTCACCCTCTATTATTGATTTCATATTTAATAATGATCTTCTTATATCAGCATGCTCAATTATAAAATCTGCACCATTAGTAGATTTAGTATTATTAGTTTTACCTTGTTTTCTCTCTTTTGCGTAAGCAAGTGAGTTTTGATAAGCAATTTCAGAAATTCCTAATCCTTGAATACCAACAACTATTCTTTCAAGATTCATCATTGTAAACATTGCATTTAGACCTTTGTCTTTTTTACCAATCATGAAACCTGTAGCTTGATCAAAATTTAACACACATGTAGCAGAACCTTTAATACCCATCTTGCTTTCAATGGATCCTGTTGATATTCCATTTCGTTGGCCAACAGTCCCGTCCTCATTTACTTTAAATTTAGGAACTAAAAATAAGCTAATACCCTTGGTTCCAGCAGGAGAATCTGTTGCTCTAGCAATTACTAAATGAATAATATTTTCTGTCAAATCTTGGTCTCCCGAAGTAATAAATATTTTCTGACCAGTAATTTTATAAGTTCCATCACTTTGTTTTTCTGCTTTTGTTTTTAAAAGTCCTAAATCAGTTCCACATACAGGTTCTGTTAAGCACATTGTGCCACTCCATTTACCTTCCACTATCTTGGGTAAATACCTATTTTTTATTTCATCTGAAGCATGATGATTAATACAGTTGTATGCTCCAATACTTAATTCACTATATAATTTAAATGATAGGCTTGCAGAAGAGAGCATTTCATCAAAAAATGCACTTACAGTTTTTGGCATTCCTTGGCCACCAAATTTTGGATCACAAGATAAAGAAGTCCAACCATCTTCAATATATTTTTGGTACGCTTCTTTATATCCTGGGGGTGTTCTTACTACTCCATTTTCTAAAACTGCAGGATTTTCATCTCCTATTTTTGCAAGTGGTAAAATTAAATTTTGATTTATTTTTGCTGCCTCTTCTAATATATCCTTAACTAGTTCAGAGCTGACTTCTTTATATTTTTCTAATTCATTGTAATTTTTGTTGTCTCTCAATTTCTCAAAAAGAAACATCATGTCTTCTACTGGAGCAGAATAGGTTGGCATAAAAATAGTTTAGAATAATTAATAGATTATTGCAATTTTGAAATTATCGCATCACCCATTTGAGAAGTTGAAACCTCTTTTGTGCCTTCTGATAGAATATCTTTAGTTCTTAAGCCGTCATTTAGTACATCTTGAACCGCTTTCTCTAAAGCCTCCGCCTCTTTATCTAAATCCAAAGAATATTTTAAAGCCATTGCAAAACTTAAAATACTAGCGATTGGATTAGCAATTCCTTTGCCGGCTATATCAGGTGCCGATCCATGAATGGGTTCGTACATTGCTCTCATTTCTCCTTCTTTATTTTTAGCTCCTAATGATGCTGATGGCAGCAAACCTAACGAACCAGTTAACATTGAGGCTTGATCAGATAACATGTCTCCAAACAAATTATCCGTAACAATCACATCAAATTGTTTTGGATTTCTTAATAACTGCATAGCGCAGTTGTCTGCAAGCATATGGCTTAGTTCTACATCCTTATATTCTTTGTCATGTAATTCTTGAACTTCTTCTTTCCACAATTGCCCAGCTTCCATCACGTTAGATTTTTCACACGAAGTAACTTTGTTGGATCTTTTTCTTGCTAAATCGAAGGCAACTTTAGCCACTCTAACTATCTCGCTAGTAGTATAAGTGTGAGTATTTATGCCTTTTCTTTCTCCATTTTCTATTGGTTTAATTCCTCTTGGTTCTCCAAAATAAATTCCACCTGTTAATTCTCTTACAATCATTATATCTAATCCAGATACAATCTCTGGCTTTAAAGTTGATGCATCAACTAATTGCTCAAAGCAAATTGCTGGTCTCAAATTTGCAAATAATTTTAATTCTTTTCTTAATTTCAATAATGCTCTTTCAGGTTTTTTAGAAAAATCTAAATTATCCCACTTTGGACCACCAACAGCTCCTAACATTACAACTTCACTTTCTAAAGCTTTATAAAAAACTTCATCTGTAATTGGAGTTCCATGTTTATCGTAAGAACATCCTCCAGCTAAATCTTGATCAATCTCAAAGTCCAAAGATTTATTTGAATTTAACCATTGAATAATTTTTTTCACTTCCTGAATTACTTCAGGACCAATGCCATCCCCTGGTAAAAGTAAAATTTTTCTTTTTTTTACTTTAATCATTAAATATCCATGGCTTAGTATTTTTTAAATTTTCCTCAAATGTCATGATTTTATCTTTTTTTGCTAATGAAAGAGCAATATCATCTAATCCCTCTAATAGGCATTTTTTTTTAAAAGGATCAATATCAAACCTTATTTCATTATTTCCAAAAATTATTTTCTCTTCCATTAAATCAATTGCTATTTCCTCTTTTCTTTTTGAATATTCAGATAATTCTTTAATTTTATTTTCTTCCAAAGTAATTGGCAAAATTCCATTTTTAAAACAATTATTATAAAAAATATCTGCATAGCTTGAGCTTATCACACATGTTATTCCAAAATCTAATAATGCCCAGGGCGCATGTTCTCTTGATGACCCACAGCCAAAATTTTTACCTGCAATTAATATTTTTGATTGAATGTAAGGCTCTTGATTTAAAATAAAATCTTTTAAACTATTACCGTTATCATCGTACCTCATTTCGAAGAATAAATTTTTACCAAGTCCAGTTCTCTTAATTGTTTTTAAGAACTGTTTAGGAATAATCATATCTGTATCAATATTAACTATTGGTAAATAAGCTGGAATGCTTTTAAGTGTATTAAATTTTTTCATTTCTAATTTTGATATTTTCTAACATCATCAAGATTTCCAGAAATGGCTGCAGCAGCTGCCATTCCAGGGCTTACTAAATGCGTACGCCCACCTCTTCCTTGTCGACCTTCAAAGTTTCTATTTGATGTTGATGCGCATCTTTCCTCTGGTTTTAATTTATCAGCATTCATGGCTAAACACATAGAGCAACCTGGCTCTCTCCATTCAAATCCTGACTCTATAAAGATTTTATCAAGCCCTTCTTGTTCTGCTTGTTCTTTAACTAACCCAGATCCTGGAACAACCATTGCATGAACATGTGCTGCTTTTTTTTTATCCTTTAATATTTTTGCAGCCTCTCTTAAATCCTCTATTCTACCATTTGTACAACTTCCAATAAAAACTTTATCAATTTTTATATCTGTAGCTAATGTATCAGCCTTTAAACCCATATATTTCAAAGATCTTTCTATAGAATTTTTCTTATCCTCATCTTTTTCATTTTGTGGGTTTGGAACTTTGCCATCAATAGTGATGACGTCTTGAGGAGATGTTCCCCAAGTAATCATGGGAAGAATATCTTCTGCAACCAAGTTTATTTCTTTATCAAATTTAGCACCATCATCTGTTTTTAAGCTCATCCAATATTTCATAGCTTTATCCCAATCTGTATCTTTTGGGGACATTGGCTTGCCTTTTAAATATTCAAAAATTTTTTCGTCTGGGGCTATTAATCCAGCTCTTGCTCCACCTTCAATTGTCATGTTGCAAATTGTCATTCTTTGCTCAACACTTAAGGATGAAATTAGGCTACCTGAATATTCTATAACAGATCCTGTTCCACCTGCAGTACCAATAACACCTATAATTTGTAAAATTACATCTTTTGAAGTCACACCAATTGGAAGCTTTCCATTTACATTTATTCTGAAATTTTTTGCTTTTTTCTGCACTAAGGTTTGAGTTGCCAAAACATGTTCAACTTCAGATGTGCCTATACCAAAAGCTAGGGCTCCAAATGCTCCATGGGTTGCTGTATGACTATCTCCACAAACAATTACTGTCCCTGGTTGTGTAAATCCTTGCTCTGGTCCAATAATATGAACTATACCTTGTCGTTTATCATTCATTCCTAAATATTGAATTCCAAACTCTTTACAATTGTTTTCCAAGGTATCTACTTGAATTTTTGACTCTGCATCAGCAATACCCTTGGATCTATCAGTAGTTGGAACATTATGATCTGCAACAGCTAGGGTAAGACTTGGTTGTCTTACTTTTCTATTTGCATTTCTTAATCCTTCAAATGCTTGGGGGCTTGTAACTTCATGGACTAAATGCCTATCAACAAAAAGTAGTGCTGTTCCATCCTCCTGCTGATCAACTAAATGATCATTCCAAATTTTATCGTAAAGAGTTAAAGGCATTGAAAAAAAATTATTTTTTTTCTTCAGTTTTTTCTATTTTTGTTTCAACTTGAACTTCTGGTTGTTTTTCAGTCTCAGCTTCTACAGTCTCTACTGGTGCTAAAGTCTCTTCTGTTACTGTTTCAGGCTTAACATCAACTTCTATACCTATTTTTTTTCTAATTTTTTCTGCAATTCTAGCTGATTTACCTGTTCTATCTCTTAAATAATATAATTTAGCTCTTCTAACTTTTCCATGTCTTATTACAGTAATTGAGTCAATAACGGTTCCATATAAAGGAAACGTTCTTTCAACACCTTCACCAAATGAAATTTTTCTAACTGTAAATGATGAATTAAGATCTCTATTTTTTCTAGCAATACAAACACCTTCGAAATACTGAATTCTATCTTTTTTTCCTTCAGTAATTCTCACACCAACTTTAATAACATCGCCAGGAAAAAATTCTGGTATCTTTTTTTCTGCTAATATCTTTTTAACGTTAAATTGGTTTATTTCTTCAATCGTTTTCATAATGCTATATTTTTAATTAGTTTTTCTTATACTTTTCCCATAAATCTGGTCTTCGGACGCGTGTTATAGCCTCTGATTGTGATAAACGCCAGTCTTTAATTTTGTTATGATCTCCTGATAATAGCACATCTGGAACGCTTTTTTCCTCCCAAATTTGAGGTTTTGTGTACTGGGGATACTCTAAAAGTCCATTCTCAAAGCTCTCATCACTTTTTGATTGTTCATTTCCCAAAACGCCAGGTAATAATCTTAGAATACTATCTAAAACAACAAATGAAGCCGTTTCTCCTCCTGACAAAATAAAATCACCAATGCTAAGTTCTTCAATATTTCTGGTCGACAATATTCTTTCATCAACACCCTCAAAGTGTCCACAAATTAAACTTACAGATTTTTCTCTTGATAATTCTAAAGCTAATTTTTGATCAAGTTTTTTTCCTTTAGGAGATAAATAAAAAATTCTTTCTCCTTCCTTTTTATTTTGATCAATAGATTTTGCTAATACATCAGCCTTTAGCAACATTCCAGAACCACCTCCAAATGGAGTGTCATCTACAGTTTTGTGTTTATCTTCTGCTGCATCTCTTATGTTTACAACTTTTAAATCCCAGATTTTATTTGCTAAAGCTTTCCCATAAAGCCCCTTGCTTAAAGGACCGGGAAAAATATCTGGGTAAAGTGTAAAAATTTGAGCTTGCCACATAAGTCAAACTATTTTGCCTCTTCTTTAGGAGCATCTGCTTTAGGAGCTGCCTCTGCTTTTGGAGCTTCTTCTTTAGGAGCATCTGCTTTAGGAGCTGCCTCTGCTTTTGGAGCATCTGCTTTAGGAGCATCTGCTTTTGGAGCTTCTTCTTTAGGAGCATCTGCTTTTGGAGCTTCTTCTTTAGGAGCATCTGCTTTAGGAGCATCTGCTTTTGGAGCTTCTTCTTTAGGAGCATCTGCTTTAGGAGCATCTGCTTTTGGAGCATCTGCTTTTGGAGCTTCATCACCTTCTTTTTTTCTTTCTTTTTTTGGAACCGCTTTAAGAGGATTGCTTCCATTTACTGGCATTGTGATTAAATTATTTTCACCTAATATTCTTGCAACTCTAGTTGTTGGTTGTGCACCTTCACCTAACCAATATTTAATTCTTTCAGCTTCTAGTCCAACTCTTTCTTTTTTATCTTTTGGTAAAAGAGGATTAAAAAATCCTACCTTCTCAATAAATCTTCCATCTCTTGCACGTCGGCTATCAGCTACAACTACTTTGTAAACTGGTCTTTTTTTTGTTCCACCTCTTGATAGTCTTATTTTTAACATTTCTTCTCCTTTATTATTTAAGTTGATTTAGTAGCTCTGGAGGTATTCCTTTATCGGACATACCCTTCAGGTTTCCTTTTGACATCTTTTTCATCATTTCAGACATCATTTTAAATTGCTTAAGCAATTTATTGATAGTGGCCGCATCTGTTCCAGAGCCATTAGCAATTCTTTTTTTCCTAGAACCATCAATGATTTTAGGATTTCCTCTTTCTTTTTTCGTCATAGATAAAATTATTGCTTCATTTTGAGAAATAATTTTTTCATCAATTCCTGCAGTATCCATTTGTGCCTTCATCTTAGAAACACCTGGCATAAATGACATTATCCCCTCTATTCCACCCATTTTTTTCATTTGTCTTAGCTGAGTTAAATAGTCCTCCATCGAAAATTGACCTTTTTTTAAATTCTCTTCTGCTTTTTTTATGTTCTCTTCACCAAGATCTTCAGCTGCTTTCTCAACTAGAGAAACAATATCACCCATACCTAATATTCTATTTGCTATTCTATCTGGATGAAAAACTTCTAAATTTTCTGTTTTTTCACCTACCCCTAAAAATTTAATTGGAACTTGAGAGACATACTTCATACTAAGTGCAGCTCCACCTCTTGCATCACCATCGGCTCTAGTCAAAACAATACCAGTTAAATTCACGGTATTTTTAAACTCTTTAGCAACCTCTGCTGCTACTTGCCCTGTTAATGAATCTGCGACCAAAAAAGTTTCTGTTGGATTAATTATACTCTCTATTTGTTTAATCTCACTCATCATCTGAAGATCAATTTGAGTCCTTCCTGCTGTATCAAATAATATAATTTCTGCCCCATTTAAATTAGCAGCACTTACTGCTCTTCTACAAATATCTGCTGGCAATTGTCCTTCAATAATTGGTAAAGTTAAAATATTGTTTTGTTCACCTAAGGATTTAAGTTGCTCTTGTGCTGCTGGTCTGTAGACATCAAGGCTGACCATCATTAATTTCTTTTTTTTATTTTTTTCTAAGTATTTTGCTAATTTTGCAGTAGTTGTAGTTTTACCCGAACCTTGCAAGCCCACTAGCATCATCGAAACTGGTGGAACAGCATTTAAATTAATATCTGTGTTGCTTTCACCTAAAAAACTTACCAACTCATCGTGAACAATTTTAACAACCATATCCCCCGGAGAGGTTGATCTAATTATTTCTTGTCCTAAAACTTTTGGCTTAACTCTTGTTATAAAATCTTTAGCTACATCAAGCGATACATCAGCTTCCAAGAGAGCTTGTCTAATAGCTCTTAAACCTTCATCAACTTGATTTTCATCAAGTGATGGTGCTTTTTTTAAAGAAGAAAAGATTTCTTCAAATTTATTTGTTAAGTTTTCAAACATTTTTTTTACACATAGCAGTACTGCACTAGTGGGCGAATCCTCGCTGACTAGTGTTGATCTCTTTGTTACCAAAGACACCACAAATTTAACGTTTTTGTGGGAACGGCAACAACCTATAATAGAGGTACAAAAAGTCAATAAATAAGTTAAATATCTATATATGGATATTAAAGCATTTAAAATGGATGGTTTAGGCAATGATTTCGTTATCATTGATTTAAGAAAAAAGGACTTAAATTTAAATAAAGATCAAATAATCAAAATATGTGATCGTAATTTCATTGGATGTGATCAGCTAATTTTGATTAAAAAAAATAAAACAAATGATGCTGACGCAGAACTAGTTTTTTATAATTCAGATGGCAGTATATCTGGAGCCTGCGGAAATGGTACTCGATGTGTTGCGGAGTTCCTATCAAGGGAAAATGGGCAAAAGGAAATAACAGTTTTGACAGAGTCGGGTTCACTAAAATCTAATATCATTGAAAATAAATTGGTAGAAACTGAGATAGGAATAACAAAAACAGATTGGCAAGAAATTCCTTTAATTAGAGAAATGAATACAAAAAATTTGAAAATTGAGATTATAGATGACAATAATATTAAATTTATTGGGGGTACAGCCGTTAATGTTGGCAATCCACATATAATATTTTTTGTAGAAGAAATAGAAAAATTTGATTTGAAAAACCTTGGTCCAAAAATTGAACATCATGAATTTTTTCCAGAAAAATGCAATGTTACTCTTGCAAAAGTTATAAATAAAAATCTAATAAAAGTTAAAGTTTGGGAAAGAGGTGCTGGACTTACTAAGGCATGTGGTACTGCAGCTTGTGCAACTGCTGTTGCAGCAAATATAAATCAACTAGCTGATAAAACTTTAGACATTGAGTTTGCTCTAGGAAAACTAACAATTTTTATTGACGAAAGAAATAGTGTTTTTATGAAGGGACCAGTCTCTGATATTCAAGATATAGATATTAAATTATAATGGGAATTTTTGATAAATTTAAAATTGGTTTTAAAAAAAGTGCATCTACTTTCACCTCTGGTTTAAGAGATATAATTATCAAAAAAGAAATTGATGACAAAACATTAGATCAAATAGAGGAATACTTAATTCAGTCAGATGTTGGTCTTGTTGCAGCCGAAGAAATTAAAAAGATTATTTCTGAAGAAAAAATTAATCCTAAAAAAGATATTATGAATGAGGTTAATTTAATTCTTAAAAATTATATAATCACATTAATGAAACCATTAGAAAACCAAAATTTTTTTGATAAGAAAGAAACACTCAATGCAGTATTAATATCAGGAGTTAATGGAGTTGGTAAAACCACAACCATAGGTAAAATAGGTAAAATTTTAAAATCTAACGGAAATAAAGTTATGTTTTCTGCGTGTGACACATTTAGAGCGGCGGCTATCGAGCAGTTAGAAAGCTGGGCGAATAAAATTAATATACAAATCATTAAATCATCACAAGGGTCTGATCCAGCCTCTGTTGCATACAAGGCTATAGAAGAAGCATTAAAAGAAGGTTTTAATCATGTGTTAATTGATACAGCTGGACGATTACAAAATAAAAAGAACTTAATGGAAGAATATAAGAAAATTGCTAATGTAACTAAAAAAATAGATCCTAATGCACCACATGATGTAATTTTGGTTTTAGATGCTACTTCAGGACAAAATGTAATTAACCAAGTAGAGGAATTTAATAAAATTATCCCTGTTACGGGTCTAATAATGACAAAATTAGATGGAACAGCAAAAGGGGGTATTTTATTAGCTCTTGCTAAAAAATATCAGCTACCAATAATTGCTTTGGGACTTGGAGAAAAAGAAGATGATTTACAAATCTTTAATGCAGAAAAGTTTGCAGAAGCTTTTATTAATATTAATTAATCAAGTTATTAGAAATTAAAGGTTTGTAATAATTACATTTATAATTTTCTTGTAGATGTGAATGTCCACAATTTTTTGCAACTGATGAAATTATAAATTCTAGTTTTCCAGTAGAGGAATATTGATTTAATTTCTTATTCGCAATATCAAATTGAAAATTTGTTTTGATATTTTTAATTGCACTAATCATAATTAGTGTATTGTTATCCCTTAGTAGGTAATACGCAAAATCCTCTGGAAAAACTGGAAAATCATACTCTTCTAAAAAAAATTTAGCTTGTGATGGAAACCATTCATAAGAGATTAAAGGGGATGAAGTTTTTGTTTTATAGTCATAAATATATAGATCCTGGGGAAAATCAGTAACATAATTAAAATTTTCTCCTCTTGCTAAAATAGATTTTTCTCTAGTTTTAAAATAAAGACTAAAATTTTTATCATAAGAATTCATTTGACCTACATGAAAAAGATTATCTGTATTATAATTTGTCTCACCAGAGTATGTAAAATTACTGAAAGAAATTATAATTAATAAAGATATAATAAATCTTAGCACTCTTAATATTTAAAAATAAAATCTGTAAATTATTTGGTCAGATTGTGGCTTAATTTAAACTCTTTAAATATTCCTTCAAAACTACTATCATTTTTTTGTTGTATTCCATCATGTGATTATCTTTTTCGGAAAAGTAAGAATACTTTGGTTCATTTGCTGATTCATACATTTTTTTACCCATCCAAAATGGCACTATTTTATCTGCTTCTCCATGCATAATCAGAATTGGAGACTTAAAATTTTTAATTTTTTTGTCACTTTCGTATTTATCTTTAAGTAAAAATCTGATTGGAAAATATGGATATACATTTTTTGCTGCATCAACCATAGATGTAAATGGAGATTCTAATATAATACCTGCAAATTTACGCTTTTGAGCAACATGAGTTGCAATTCCAGTACCTAATGACTCACCATAAAGAATAATGTCATTATCTTTAAGTCCTTTTCCTTTTAACCAATTAATTGCACTCTCGCCATCTTCATATAATCCTTTTTCTGATGGTTTGCCTAAGTTGCCACTAAATCCTCTCCAGGAAATGATTAGAAAATTTATATTCATTTCTTTAAAATGATTAATTTTATGTATTCTATTTTCTAATGTTCCCGCATTGCCATGAAAGAAAACCAGAGTTTTAAAATTTACAAGATCTTTTTCATGAAACCATCCAAGTAATTCAATATTATCACCTGTCTCAATCTTTACTTTTTCTATTTTAACTTTTAATTCATCACCAGAATAGTTATTTTCTTTTGGGTGATATAATAAATTTCGTTGAAATATAAATATAATAAAAAGTAAAGAAAAGTAAGCTATTGGTATAATTAAAATTAACTTCAATAAATACTCTTTAAGTTTTTTTTTCATATTTATTTTTTTTTTTAACTAAATAAACACCACCAAAAACTAAGGCTGTTCCTAGATAGTGATAATATTCAAGCTGTTCTTTAAAAAATAGCACTCCATAAATGGCACTATAAACTGTAAAGATATAAAGTGTAAAACCTGTTATGGAGGCCCCAAGTTTTTTTTGTGCCATGGTATATAATGTAAAAGCTATTATTCCTGGGGAAATAGCAGCAAATAAAACCCAAATGAAAAAGTCTTCATTAAAAATTGTTTTAACAAAAAAAATTTCTTCAATCAAATAAAATGGAAATAAACTAACTACACCAAAAAATGCAATCAATGTAAATCTATCAAAAATTTTTAAATTTGTTTTCCAATAAAATAAATAAATTGAATAAAGGGCCCAACCTATTGCAGAAGCTAACATCCAGAGGTCACCAATTGTAAATTTTAAGCTAATTAATAAAGATAAGTCACCTTTAATAATAATAGCAAAAACCCCAACTAAACAAGAAACTAGACCTACAATTCTTAAAAAATTTATTTTCTCTTTAAAAAAAATACTTGAAATTAAAATTATAAATATTGGTGATGAGGAATATATAATTCCCATGTTTGTAACGGTTGTTGTTTGGCCTGCTAAAAATGGAAAGGCGCCACAAACACCACACCCCATTGACCCAATAAAGAATATTCTATTGTATTCTTGTTTTACAAATTTAAAGTTTTTTTTAAGAGAGCTATAGGTAAAAGGTAATAATATTAAGAATACAGCAGTCCACCGCCAAAATGCTAGAGAAATTGGAGGCACATATTCAACTCCACCTCTTGCAACGATTAGATTGCTTGCCATAAAAATAGGTTGAATGAAAAGTAATAAAAAAGGTAAATAATTATTCTTTGAATTATTCACTAAAAATTTGATTTATTTTTTATCGAAATAAGCTTCGTAAATCATCATTCCAATTGCTAGAGCCATTAAGATATATACGGGTAACACGTCCCAAAAACCAATCATAGAAGATCTAGTTAAGGTTGTTGCAAGTCCAATAAGAAATATTGTTGCAAGACACGATCCTAAAAATGTTGATATTTTATTTAGCATATTTTTTACAATTTTTTTCTAACCAATTAGCTACACCAAGAAATCTTAGGTCATCTAACTTGTCTCCAACTAATTGAATTCCTAATGGTAAATTATTTGCACCGATAAGTAAAGGTAATGAGATAGACGGCAAACCCATATATGTCCAAATAGTTGAGAATTCTGGGCTACCTGTGCTCTTTAAACCCTTTGGAGCAACGCCAGACGATGACGGAGTTAATACTCCATGAAAATCTTCAAAAACCTCTTTATAAGACTCGTAGCTTCTTTTCATAAAGTCTATTGCTTCAGCATATTCTTTTGCTGAGTATTTTAGTCCTCTTTCAATTGCACTAACCATCTCTTTAGAAAGAAATTTTTTAGATTTTTTATAATAACCTTGAAAATTATTTGCCATATCAGTTTCATGAATTATTTTATGATATTTTGGAATGTCATCAAAATAAGATGGGGTATCAAAGACCTCAATATTTTTACTAAAAGTTTTTATAAAGAAATCAAAAGATTTTTGGGACTCTTTATCAATATTTTTCCAATTTTTAGTTTTGTAAAAAATAAACTTTGGCTCATATATTGGACCCTTTTTACAAACATTTAACATTTCATCTGCAGCATAATGAATAGTTGATGGATCATATAAATCTTTTTTAATTAATGATTTTGCAAACAAGGCAACATCTTCAACCGTTTTTCCAAAAACTCCGATGTGATCTAATTTATCAGACTGTCTCATAACTCCACTTCTTGAAATTAATCCATAAGAAGGCTTATAGCCTACAACCCCGCAGTAAGAAGCGGGCCTAATAACTGAGCCGTTAGTTTGGGTTCCAATTGATAGGGGTGCCATATGTGCTGCAATGACAGCTGCTGAACCACTTGATGATCCCCCTGGCGTTCTTGTGTTGTCGTGTGGATTGGTAGTTTTTCCAGGATGGAAATATGCAAGTTCTGTGGTTACAGTTTTACCCATCACTATCGCTCCTTCAATCTTAAGTAAATTAACTATCTCTGAATCTTGTGAGCTAGGCATTTTTTTTCTTAAGGGAGAACCACATTCAGTAGGCATTTCAAATGTGCCAATTATATCTTTAACCGCAATTGGTAAGCCATGTAATGAGCCTAGTGGTTTACCTGATTTTCTATACTCATCTGCCTCTACAGCTTTTTCTAAAAGCTTTTTTTTATCAAAATATTGCCACGCCTTTACATCTTTTTCAAATTTTTCAATTCTCTCAATATATTGTGTACAAACTTCAACTGAAGATAATTGACCTGATTTTAAATGTTCAGCCAATTTATTGGCTGTGAGTGTAAAAATATTTAACATTTAGTTTGTCTAATTTGCAAATAACGTTTCTGGCAACCATAAGGCAATGCCTGGAAACATATACATAAGAAACATAGCAAATATTACTATACCCAAGAATGGCATAATTCCTGCAAATATTTCCATCAATTCAACATTTTTCTTTTGAACGCCCTTTAAATAATAAGCTGACATTGCCATTGGAGGAGTTAAGAAAGATGTTTGTAAATTAAGAGCAATTAACATTGCAAAGAAATATGGATTAACATCAAATACCTCTAGAAGCGGTAAAAATATTGGAACAAATATAATTAAGATTTCAGTCCATTCTAATGGCCATCCTAAAAGAAAAATAATAATTTGTGTGATAATTAAAAATTGCCATGTATTTATATTTATTGATGTAAAGAAATGTTCAAAAATTTCATGACCACCTAGATAAGAAAATACAGAAGAAAAAGTCCAAGAACCAATAAATAACCACATAATCATAGCTGTAGTTTTTGCAGTTAGAAAAACAGACTCTTTAAAACTTTGCCATTTAAGTGTTTTGTAAAACCAAGATAACAATATAGCACCAAATGCTCCTGCTGCTGCTGCCTCTGCTGGAGTTGCTATACCTGCTAAGATTGTTCCAAGAACCAACATAATTAATCCAAAAAGAGGGACGAAAGAAACTAATACTTCTTTTAAAATTTCAGCTCGTGGTGGAATATCTTCTGCTCTTGGCTTAGGTGCAATTGATGGTTGGAGCCAAGCTCTACCCACAGCGTAAGCTATATAAAGTCCTGCAAGTAAAAGTCCTGGAAAAATTGCTGCCGCAAATAATCTCAAAGGAGATAACTGGGCTATTACTGAATAAACAATTAACATAATACTAGGTGGTATTAAAATACCCAAACATCCGCCTGCACAAATTACTCCTGAAGCAAATTTTTTATCATATCCTGCCTTAACCATCGCAGGCCAAGCAAGTAGCCCCATTAGGGTTACAACCGCACCAATAATTCCTGTTGCTGTAGAAAACAAAGTACATGTTATTAGAGCGGCTACTGCCATTGAAGCTGGTAATCTATGAGCTGCAAGTCTTATTGCAAAAAATAATTTTGCTACAATGCCAGCTCTTTCAACTAAATATCCCATGAATAAAAACAGTGGTACAGCGGTGAGCACGTTATTATCCATAACGGTGTATGTGTTTTTTACAAATAAAGAAAATATTCTATTATCAAATACATGATCCATTAAAGCAGGATCGTAATAAGCATAATACCCAAAACCTATTCCCATTGCCATTAAAGTGAAGGCAATTGGAAAACCTAATAGCACTGCAAATAAAAATAGTCCCATCATGAAGATGGCTACTTCTGGATTTGTTAAACTAAATAACATCTCTTTGATCCTCGTCTTGTGCTGTTCTCATTAAAATTTGCTCTGTCTCTTCAGCAACAACCATTCTTGCTGGCCAATGTCCAGTTTTAATACAAATAATTGCTCTAAATACTTCAGCTATTCCCTGAATAACCAAAAATATTCCCGCGGCAGGTATTAAAGATTTTACCATGTAAATATTAATTTGTGCCGGGCTACTCCAACTAGTCTCTTTTATCTTCCAAGCAAGTGCAGCATATTCATAACCATAAAATGCTAAAGAAACGACACCAGGAAAAAAGAAAATAAAATAAAGTACTAAATCAATATAGCCTTGTGTTCTTTGTTTAAATAATCTGTAAATTACATCTCCTCTAACATGAGATTCTGTTGCTAAACAATAAGCACCTGACATCATCAATATCGCACCATACATCTGCATACTAAAGTCAAAATTCCAAAGTGTTGGCTTATTAAATACATAGGCCATCATAACTTCATAACAAGTTCCACCCATCAAAATAACAATACACCAAGAAAAAGCCTTACCTATTGAGGTGCTTAATGTGTCAGCTAATTTTATGTAGGCTCTCATCATGATTTGAATAGGATACTCTAATTTTGTTAAAAACTGTACTATAAAAAAAAGGGGGCCGAAACCCCCTTCTTAAATAATTAAAAAGTTAATTAGATTTTAACTTTTCCAATTGGTCCAAACTCATTTTCATAAGCTAGTTTGTAATTAGGCTGATTCATCAGCAAGTACTTCATTACTTTCTTAGCGTATGCTTTTTGAGAGTCTACCACTTTTTTGAAGAATGCATCTTTTCCTGAGAATTCTCCAACAACTTTATCCCAACCTTTTAACTGTTCAGCTAAAATGGCATCAGATGTTTGGTAAACGTTAACCTTATGTGTGTTCATCAAATCAGCTAAACTGTCAGAGTATCTAACAAGTGCTTTGAAGTAGTTATCTGAGTTAGCAGCATAAGCAGCGTTCTTCAAGATAGCTTGATGAGCAGGTGAAAGGCTTTTCAGTCTCTTAGTGTTCATAGGAATTTCAAACATCTCTTGAGATTGATGGAAACTTCCTAAGTGATAGTGTTTAGAGACATCTTGCATTCCAAACTGTGAGTCTGATGTTGGGTTGTTAAACTCAGCAGCATCAATCAAACCAGTTTTCATTGCTGGTTGGATCTCACCACCTGGTAATTGTCTTACGACCATTCCCATAGCAGTTAAAACGTTAGTCGCTAGACCAACTGTTCTATACTTCATACCTTTAACATCAGATACTTTAGTTACGTTCTTTTTGAACCAACCAAAAGGTTGTGCTGGCATAGGCATATGAAAGAATCCAGTGTAGTTATATCCAACACTAGCTACTGCTTCTTCATATAATTTTCTTCCTCCACCATACTCCATCCATCCCATAACTTCTTGAGATGACATTCCGTATGAAGGACCAGTTCCAAAAAGTGAAGCTGCAGCGTTTTTACCATACCAATATGCAGTCACCCAGTGACCCATATCAACGATTCCATCGCTTACCGCCGCTCCGATTTCTGAAGTTTTAACAATTGCGTTTACAGGCTGAAGATCAATTTTAAGTGATCCTCCAGACATATCGCTAACCATGTTACAGTAGTCTTGCGCCATTTCAAAAAAAATGTTTGCGCCTGAAGGCCAAGCAGCTTGCATTTTTAATGTAACGTGTCCGTCTGCAGTTGCAATATTAGGCATTGCAACAGCTGTTGCAGCTACAGCACCAGCTTTAGCAGCAGTCTTAAAGAACTTACGTCTTGAAGAATTTGAGCTCTTCAATGATTTTTTTTCTTTAATCATTATTTCTCCTTTGATTATTAGTTAATTAACTGTCGGCATCTTAATCACATTCGTAATCAGAGTCTAAAGAATAGTAGACTTTGAATGGCTTTATAAAATTGTGTTTTTATAATGAAAAATCTTCTTGCGACAATAACAGTACAACTTAAAATTGTATTATATTAACTTGATAACCAAAAATTAATTTACTAAATTTTTACAGTTTCCTGTTTTGAAAAACTCATCAATATTGTCTATAGCTAGATTGGCCATAGCAATTCTTGTGTGCTTAGTAGCACTTCCAAGGTGAGGCAAAATAAAAACACTTTTAATCTTCAGATAGCCCGGATTTAAATTTGGTTCACCCTTATAAACATCAAGTCCTGCTGCATAAATTTTTCTTCTATTTAATGCATCTATTAAAGCTTCATCTTCAACAATATCTCCTCGAGCTACATTTGTTATAACTGCACCTGTTGGAAAATATTCTAATGTTTCTTTATTAATTAAATTTTCTGTTTCTTTTGTTGCGGGACAACAAATTGACAATACATCTGAAACTCCAAAAAGACTTTTAATGCTATCATGATAAATAGCACCCTGTTCTTTTTCGTCACTTAGTTTTGATCTGTTGTGATAATGAATAATCATTCCTAAAGATTTTGCAATTTTTGCAATCTTTTGACCTATTCTCCCCATTCCTAAAATTCCAAGCCTCGTACCAGTTAACTGTTTTCCTATCAAATAATCTGCTGACCATTTCCAGCTACTTTCTTTTGCAGCCTGAATGCCCTCTGGCACTCTTCTACATGCTCCAAGTATTAATAAAATTCCAATCTCAGCTGTGGCATCAGATAAAACTTCTGGTGTATTAGTTACAGCTATTCCTCTTTTTTTGGCTGCTTCTAAATCAATATTTCCAAAACCAACTGCAAAATTAGAAATTATCTTAATACTATCTGGCAGTTTGTTTATAGTTTCTTCATCCATCTTATCAGTTAAAGAAGTTAGGATTGCATCTTGTCCTTTGCTCAATTCAATTAGTTTTGATTGAGAGTATAATTCATCATTGCTATTAAATTTTGCATCAAATATTTTTGATGCTTTATCTTCAGACTCTTTTAATAACCTTCTTGTAATTATAATTTTTTTCATAGTTAATTTTTTTGTAATATTTTTGGTTTTGGGCCACCAGTATACCAATCTAATATCTCAATGGTATGTAAAATTGGAGTTTTCGTTCCATTAGAAATTTGAGTAATACAACCAATATTTCCAGTTGATATAAAATCAGGTTTTAAACTTTCAATATTTTTTACTTTTTTACTTAATAATTCTTTTGCAATTTCAGTCTGCAAAATATTATAAGTACCAGCAGATCCGCAACAGATGTGTCCTTCTGGAATTTCCATAATTTCATTATTTGTTTTTGAAAGTAATGACATGGGTTGACTGTGTACTTTTTGTCCATGTTGCATTGAACAAGCTGAATGATAAGCAATTTTATACTTCTTTTCTTTAGAGTTAAAATTTAATTTTAAATTTGTATTTAAATATTCAGTGACATCTTTAGTTAAATCAGAAATTACTTTAGCTTTCTTTTTCATATTTTCATCATCTCTAAAAATGAAACCATAGTCTTTCATGGTAGTTCCACATCCAGAAGTATTAGATAAAATAGCGTCTAAATTTCCTTTTTGATGTTCGTCATACCAAGTATTGATATTATTTATAAAATCCTGGTGAGCATCATCTTCTTTGCCTAAGTGGTGATTTAAAGAACCACAACATCTAATTTTTTTAGGAACAATTACTTCAACTCCATGTCTATTTAAGAGTCTAATCGTGGCCTCATTAATTTGAGGAGAAATTTCTTTCTGCACACAACCAGTTAAAAGCGCAACTCTTGCAACTTTCTTATTTTTAGCCACAGGATAAATTTCTTTTTGTTTTAAGGTTTTTTTGGGAAAACTTGTTGGCATCAAGTTCATCATATCTTTTATTTTTAATGGCATTAAAAATTGAAAAGGTTTAGCTAATTTAACCATATAACTTGCTAATCTAAAGTATCCAGTATTCGGTAACACTACTGATAAAAAGTTCCTAATTGTTCTATCAAAAAAGGATCTTTCATAGTTTTTTTCAATATATTTTTTTCCATGATCAATGATGTGCATATAATTTACTCCAGCAGGACAAGTGGTCATGCAGCTATAGCAAGACAAACATCTATCTATGTGTTTTACCGTTTTTGCTGTTGGTTTTTTTTGATTTTCCAACATATCCTTAATTAAATAAATTCTTCCCCGAGGCCCATCTAATTCATCACCAAATATTTGATGAGTTGGACAAGTTGCATTACAAAAACCACAATGAACACACTTTTTAAAAATTTTTTCTGTTGCCGTATTATCACTGTCTTTTAATTGTTTTTCAGTAAAGTTTGTTTGCATTAAATTCCTCTGTACATTTTTCCTGGATTAAAAATTCTTTTAGGATCAAAACTTTTTTTGATCTTTTCTGATATTAAAAGTCTTGTATCGTCTACTGTAAAAATCGTTTCTTCGTAATCATATTCTTCCGATGTCTTTATGATAGTTAAATAGCCACCTAATTCCTTGGTTAATTTTTTAATATCACTTACCTTAGAGCTCTTCTTTGATTGAACTTCTATCCAATATAATGAGCCACACCAATCAATGTAATATTTATACTTATTGCCTAGAAATTGCATCAACTTAGGGCCTTTTGAAGGAGGCACTACTACTCTTAAGAGGTTATTTTTTGTTTGTTTAAATATCTCAAGATTGTTTATTTTTTTCCAAAATGGTATTGATTGATGAACATCCAAAATTATTGTATTCAAATTACTAAACTCAAGTTCAATTGTTAAAGCTTTTAATTTTTCTTCTATTGAGATTTTATCTCCTTCTATTCTTAACGCTAAAAATGACCCTTTATATTTTAAATCATTAAATTTAAAAACCATTTCTTTATTTTGGTCATAATTTTCATCTTTGGGTTCTTCGGGAATATAAACAGCTCCTGAGACTTCGCTACTTGAGCCAGAAATTTTTTCGAATAAATCTTTAACTAATTTTTTATCATCAGTATAAATTGTAATTGTATTTGATAATTTTTTTTTAGGTAAAACCTTTAATGTTATTTCAGTTAATGCTACTAAAGTTCCAAAAGATCCTGTAACTAGCTTTGATAAATCATAACCAGTAACATTTTTTACAACTGTTCCGCCTGATTTAATTATATCTCCCTTACCATTTACACCTCTGAAACCTAATATATGATCTCTTAAACTTCCGACTTTAAATCTTCGAGAGCCAGCAAAATTACAAGCTAAATGACCTGCTATAGTGCCCTTATTTGATTTTCCATTTTCAATAAATCCAAAATCAATAGGCTCAAAAGCCAATTCTTGATTATTTTTTTCTAACTCCTTTTCAACTAACTCTAATGGCGTGTTAGCTTTAACTTTAATATAAAGTTCTTCAGGCAAATACTCAATTACACCTGACAATTTAGACATAGATAGTTTTTTTGCAGATTGTATTCTGTTACCAATAAAATTTTTTGAGCCTGTGCCAATTATTTCTGTTGGTTGGTTTTTTTTATAAAGCTCCTGAACTAGATTTGAAACTTGCAGCTCATCTTCTGGATAATAGATGTTGTTAGAATCTTGGAAGATCTGGGAATTTTTCTTCATTTCTGTGGACATGTACCCTTCCTTCCTCTGCACATTTTCTTAATATTGGATAAACCTTTCCAGGATTTAACAAATTTTTTTCATCTAACGATTTTTTAATATCTAATTGTTGTTGAATATCTGTATTATTAAACATCTCACACATTAGTTCTCTTTTTTCAATTCCGACCCCATGTTCTCCAGTTATAACTCCTCCTAACCTTACACAGGCTTTTAGTATTTCAGCTCCAAATTCTTCAGTTTTTCTTAATTGTTCTTTATCACCCCCATCAAACATTATTAACGGGTGCAAATTTCCGTCTCCCGCATGAAAACAATTTGCTACTGGCAACTCATATTTTTCAGAAAGTTTTTTTATTTCAAGTAAAGCTTCTGCTAGTTTTCCTCTTGGTATGGATCCGTCCATACAATAATAATCTGGTGCCATAGCTCCACATGCTGGAAAAGCTGCTTTTCTACCTGCCCAAAATGATAGTCTTTCTTTTTCATTTTTGCTAAATTTTAAACTTGAGCAATTATTTTTTTCACAAATAGTTCTTACTTGTTTTAATAATTCATCTACTTCAGACTCAGTTCCATCTAATTCTACAATTAATAAAAGCTCTGCATCTCTTGGGTAACCTGCTTTACTAAAATTATCTGTTGCCTCTATTAAAGCTTTATCCATTATTTCCATGCCTGCTGGAACAATTCCACTTGAAATTATTTCTGATGCTGCATTTCCACCTTCTTCAATTGTTGGAAATCCTATTAACGCTGCTTTAACTACTTGAGGATTTTTTAAAATTTTAACTGTCACTTCAGTAATCACTCCTAATAATCCTTCTGAACCACAAATTAATCCCATCAAATCATATCCTTCTTGATCAAGAGTTTTTCCACCAACTCTACAAACCGTTCCATCCATCATTACCATTTCAACACCTAAAATATTATTAGTTGTTGTTCCATATTTTAAAGAGTGAACACCTCCTGAATTTTCAGCAACATTACCACCTATTGAACATGCAAGCTGACTTGATGGATCTGGTGCATAGTAAAAATTTTTATGTTGGACAGCATGAGTAATTCCTAGATTTGTTACACCAGGTTGGGTTACTACACATTTATTTTCAAAATCAATTTCTATAATTTTATTAAATTTCCCAAGACTTAATAAAATTGCATCATTTAAAGGTAGTGCACCACCTGAAAGGCCAGTGCCAGCTCCCCTTGGTACAACTTTAATATTTTCTTTGTAACAAAACTTTAAAATGTTACTTACTTCTTCAGTATTTTCTGGCATCACAACAGCAAGTGGTGTCTGCGTATAAGCCGCTAATGCATCAGTTTCATATGGCTTAACGTCATCAGCATGACTTAAAACATTTTCTGGATTTATAATTTTTGCAAGATTTTTAAAGATATATTCTTTTTTATTTATCGTTGCTTTATCTATCTTTGGCAGAACTAATTCACTCATTAGTCTTAGCCTAGCATTTTTTTGATATTTTCCAATGCGTTAGATATGTTATCTTGTGAGGCTGCAAAGCTAAATCTTACGTAATCTTGGCAAGTTTTACCAAAAGCTGTTCCTGGAACTATTGCTACTCCTGCTTCATGCATACATTTTTTTGCAAATTCTGAACCATTCATTCCCGTTCCAATTACCTTTGGAAATGCATAAAAAGCTCCTCCTGGAAGGCTACATTCTATACCTGGCAAACTATTTAAACCTTCATGAATTAGTTTTCTTCTCTGTGTAAACTTTACCATCATTTCATTAATTGAATCATCTGGACCATCCAATGCTGCAATTCCTGCAAATTGAGCTGCTGCGTTTACACACGATACACTATTAATTAAAAGCTTATTAACATGTGAAATTAATTCCTTGGGCCAAAAACTCCATCCTAGTCTCCATCCCGTCATCGAATATGCTTTACTCCAACCTTCTAATACAATCAGTCTTTCTCTTAACTCTGGATAATTAAAAAATGATGGCATTTCTTTATTATCAAAAATCTGTCTACTGTAAATTTCATCACTTAATATAGTTACGTGTGGATGTTTTTTAAGACCTTCAGCCAATACATCAATATCCGCTTTTTCCACAAAGCTACCCGTTGGATTGTTTGGGTTAATTAATACTAACAATCTAGTTTTATCAGTGATTAGTGATAAAATTTTTTCTGGATTAAATTTAAGATCCTTATCTTCAGTTAAATCATAAGGTACAGATGTTGATCCAGTATAATTAATCATTGACTCATATATTGGAAAGGCAGGTGTAGGGTGAATTATTTCAGCACCTGGTTCTCCAAAACATTGAATGGCATAACTCATCGTAGGTTTTCCACCTGGCATGATTAAAATTCTTTCAAAATCTACATCAACACTATAACGTTTTTTAATCCATCTTGTTACAGCTTGTCTACATTCTGGAATACCGTTGGACATTACATATCCGTGGTGACCATCATCTAAAGCTTTTTTTGCAGCATCTACTACGTGTTGGGGTGTTTTAAAATCAGGCTGACCTAACCCTAAATGAATCATTGGATTTCCTTTAGCCTCTAAAGCCTTAGCTTCAGCCAAAACACTAAATGCAGACTCAGTTCCTAATCTCTCTAAATTTTTTGCTAATTTCATAATAATTTAATTCTAATATTAATATTTTATAATTTAATTTATTTTTTTTATATATACTTATGATAAGTAATAACTATTTTCTATAGATTAATTTTGATGCATCTAATTCTTTCAGGGTCTTACAGCCCATTAATACCATATTCCTATTAATTTCATCATGCATGTTTTGCAATAGACGTTCAACACCTGGTTGACCTCCTGCACTTAATGCAAATAAAAACATTTTTCCAAAACTACAAGCTGTTGCACCAGCTGCTAAAGCTTTTAAAACATGAGTTCCACGTCTTACTCCACCATCTAATATGATCTCTAATTTATCTCCAACAGCCTCTCGAATTGCACTAACTTGGTCAAAAGGCGACCTTGAACCATCTAGTTGTCTACCGCCATGGTTTGAAATCATAATTGCAGAGCATCCTATATCTATAGCTTTTTTTGCATCCTCGACTGACATCACGCCCTTAAGTGCAAATGGACC
This sequence comes from Candidatus Pelagibacter sp. PS_41, assembly GCF_059417725.1. Classification (NCBI taxonomy): domain Bacteria; kingdom Pseudomonadati; phylum Pseudomonadota; class Alphaproteobacteria; order Candidatus Pelagibacterales; family Candidatus Pelagibacteraceae; genus Candidatus Pelagibacter; species Candidatus Pelagibacter sp. PS_41. Next base: position 1,119,400 of record NZ_CM182062.1, read on the forward strand.
ATTCCATTTTTTCACACAATATTCAGCGTCTTTCCAATTCATAGCTGGATCATATTGTTCATTAATATATTCAATTACAGACTTTGAAATATTGGTACCTTTGTCTGTTTTGTTTTTAACATTAGATAATTCAAATTTTTTATGAGTAAAATAATTAAATACCCACTCAGGCCTCATTGCAAAACTAATTAAACTTTGAAGGGTAAGTTTTGGAGGAGTGGTAAATCCAGTTCTATGATCTTTTTCTCTATTTCCAGCAACTAAAGTATCTACTGTTAAACACATGCCGTCAAAGCCAGATATTTTACATCTATCAATTAAATCATCTGTTATTGATTGATCTTTATGAACATAAAGTTGGAACAATTTTGGACCATTTGAGATTTCTGCAATCTCTTCAATTGTATTATTAGCCATAGTTGACATGCTATAAAAAGTACCAAATTTTTCAGCAGCTCTAGCAGATGCTTTGTCGCCATCATGATGATAAAGTCTTTGCATTGCAGTTGGGGAAAGAAAGATAGGCATATTAATCTTTTTACCAAAAACAGTCGCTGAAAGATCAGGCTTACCAACGCTAGCAAGTATATTAGGAACTAAATCACAATCATTAAAAGATTCTGTGTTTCTTCTTAATGTTTGCTCATCATCTGCACCACCATCAATATAATGAAATATAGGTGAAGGTAATTTTTTTTTAGCTAATTTTCTAAAGTCATTAAAATTATAACAATCATTTAACTTCATTAAATTAAAAAATTTTTGAAAATGAAATTGTTTGATTATCTACACCAGGGTTTTTGTCTCCCCAGTCATTGTTTGAAATATGACTATAAGAGTATCCTATTTTAGATTCTTTAAAAATATCTAAACTAAATTTTAATTCACTTTTAAACTCTAGAGCCATTCCTAAATCTTTTCCATCACCTTGCTCGTAATAACCAGGTGCAAAACTGGGTACAATATTTAAAGGACCCAACTCATATTCAGCTTGAACCCCAGTGTACAAATAAATTGAACTTTTATCTGTAACAAATCCACCTGTAATCGGAGAAAATTTTCCAATAAACGTATCTCTGAATAATATTGGATTATTATGTTCAAAACCATATAGAGTTGCCTCATCATCACCTTCTTTATCTATGGTATCAAAGGTGCCGGCATAGAAGCTGAACTCTGTTTCACTCTTTGCTGGAGTAAAAAAAAGCAACAAGGATAACAATAAATATATTTTTTTTAGCTCCATGAATATTTAGTATTTAAATTTTAATTTTTTTTCTCATTATTGCACCACCTAACAAAAATAACAATAACGGTAATAACCACAATATATAAGTATTTTTATTTAATTGTGGATCGTAAACTATCCAATCACCATACTTTTCTCTTAAAAATTCATATATATACTCTTCTTTTAGTCCTTCATTAATTTTTCTATCAACAATTAATTTTATACTAGATGCAAATTCTGACTCGGAGTCGTATACAGACTGACCCTGACAAATCAAACAACGGATATTTTTTAATATTTTATTTTTTAAGATATCATTTTTTTCTTCAGATTTTAACTCTGAAAAATTTGTAATTAATAAAAGTATTATAAATATCTTAAAAATTTTCATTTAATAATTAACTCAATCTTATTTACAGCTTCTTGATCAATTGGGCCAATAAATTTCTTTATTATTTTTTTATTTCTATCTATTAAAAAGGTTTCCGGGACACCGAAAGCACCAAATTCAACACCTAAAGTACCATCTTTATCAATTAAAATTCTTGAATAGGGATTTCCAAATTCATCAATAAAATTTTTTGCATTATTAAAACTATCCCTGTAATTTATACCAATTAGTTTAACTGAATGATTTCTATTTAATTGCATTAATAGAGGGTGTTCTGCTCTACAAGGCACACACCAAGATGCCCAAATATTTACAATATAATAAGTATTATCTTTAAAAATTTCATCTGAACTAACAGTTTTTTTTGAAAAGAAATCTACTGCATTAAAAATTGGAATATCTTTTTTAATGCTAGTTTTTGGTGCATAAGTATTTGGATTATTTAATCCTTTGTAAAAAATTATAAAACAAAAACTTAAAACTACGCCTGTAATTAATATAGTTATATTTTTTTTCATGTCCTAGTTTTAAATAAACCTATCGTTCCACCAAGACCTAATAAAAAGACAGAAATCCAAATCCATACCATAAATGGTTTTGATTGATATCTAACATTAAAATATTCATTACCTTTAACAAGATTCATGACTATAAATTTATCTTCCAATAATGTTGTTTTTATATCTGCCTCGCTAGTAACCATTAGAGGTTGATTATAAACTCTTATCTCTGGTTCTAATTCAACAACGTTTCCCTCCAGATCTTTAATTTCAAAAAAAGCAATAATTGAATTAAAATTACTCTCTCTTCTTTCTTCAATCTTTTTAAAAAAAATTTCTTCTTTTCCAAATTTAAATTTTTCACCTATCTTCATATTGGTAATCACCTCTGATGATAAGATGCCATTAAATAAAATACTCAATATTAATAAACTAAAACCAAAGTGGGCAATTGTTTGTGAACTATTATTTAATTTTTTAGTCAAAAATTCTTTAAGAGTTGTGAAAAAAAGAAAAAAAGCAGCTGATAATAAAAGAGTATAGAAAAGAATATTTGTTGTTAGATTTTTGATTATAAAAAACGTTAAAATTATTGAAATTATAAATATTATAATTATTGAATATTTCTTTTCAATTTTTGACTTGATCCATTTAAGTCTTGGGCCCAAGGCCATAAATAATAAAAAGGGTATTAAAAATGGAGCTATGAGTTTGTGATAAAATGGAGGTCCTACAGAAATTTTTTCTGATGAAATAACATCTAAAAAAATTGGATAAACTGTACCTATTAAAACAACAGACAAAAAGTACATCATAAACCAATTATTTATTAAAATGGATGTTTCTCTACTAAGCCAAAAAAAATTATTTTGATTAACATTATTATCTTTATGAAAAATAAAAAATACACCCAAAGATAAGATTATTAAAACAAACAGGAAGATTAATATAAAAATTCCCCTTGCTGGATCGTTTGCAAAAGTATGCACAGAATTTAGTAAGCCAGATCTAACTAAAAATGTTCCACACATACTTAAGGTGAATGTTGTAATAGATAACACAACTACCCATGATGTTAATGTGGCTCTTCTTTCTAATACCGCAATACAATGTAAAAGAGCTGTTAACGATAACCAGGGCATTAAAGAAACATTCTCAACAGGATCCCAAAACCAAAAACCTCCCCAGCCTAATTCATAATAAGCCCAAATTGAACCCAGCATAATTCCTAATGATAAAAAAATCCAAGATATTAAAACCCATTTTTTTATGTGCTGTGCCCATTCTTGAGAAATATAATTTTGAGCAACTGCTGCCAGTGAGGCTGAAAATATTATAGAGGCACCAACATATCCTAAATATAAAATTGGAGGATGTATTGCTAATGCCGGATCTTGCAATATTGGATTAAGACCAAGGCCTTCTTTAGGAATTGGAAATAAATAATTAAACGGATTTGAGGTAGTTAATACAAATAAAAAAAATCCAATAATTATAATTTGCTGAAATAATAAAGTTAATATTCTATATTTTTTTGGTTGTGAATTTGATTTTAGTAAAAATAGAAAAATAAATAAAGTTAGAACTAATAACCATAATAACAAACTACCTTCATGATTGCCCCAGGTTCCAGAAATTTTATAAAATAATGGTTTGGTTGTATGTGAATTATTAAAAACTGTCTCATTGCTAAAATCTGAATTTATAAAAGATAAAATTAAACTAAAAAAACTTACAATCACAAAAGTTAACTGAAGGAAAGTTAAGATTATTATGTTTTCATTAAGTTTTTTATTAACTTTATTAAAGTCTTGGATAGCTATTGTGCAGAGTAAAAATGAAAATAACAATCCAAGTATTAACGAATAATAACCTATTTGATTAGCAAGCAATTTATTTAACTCCTAAAGCTTCTTTGACTTCTGGTGGCATATAATTCTCATCATGTTTTGCCAAAATTTTTGTTGCAGAAAAATAATTTTTGTCTTTTAAAAAACCCTCAGCAACTACTCCTTTTCCTTCAGCAAATAAATTTGGTACGGCACCTGAATAAGTGACGTTAATTTCATTTTTAAAATCAGTAATAATAAAATTTACTTTATTGGAATTGATAACTACAGATTTTTCTTTAACCATACCCCCTACTCTTATCTTTTTGCTCTCTATTTCTATTAGAGAATTTATTTCAGATGGAGATTGAAAATATATAACGTTCTCTTTTAATGATTGTAGAATTAGAAAAACAGTTAAAATTACAGTTGCTAGAAGCAATACTAAGAATAAAAATCGTAATTTAACCTTTTTACCATACATGGTTTATTAGTTAAATATTTGATATATTGGATAATATTTCGTTATTGATAGTTTGTTGTTTAGCAGCTTTAGCTTTTTCAATACTTAGGGAACCAAACTTATTTGCAAATCTTTTTTGTTCTTTTGAAAGTTGCAATTTGATCACAAAATATAAAGTTGTAAAACTAGTCAATGTAAATGCAAAGGCTGACCATACATAAGCTCCGTACCCATTCATTGAAATTATTTCTATTATCATAATCTATCTAATCCTTTATTTTTAAGTTTTATCAGTTCCGTATTATATTTCATCAAAAAAATGAGTAATGAAAAAAGAGCAAATGCCGCAGTCATTAAGCCTAAAGGTATTAACATTGATGGGTGAATTGCTGTGTTAGTTGTTATGATGTTTATTGATGCCGGTTGATGGAGTGTGTTCCACCAATCAACTGAATATTTAATAATTGGAACATTAACTACTCCTATGATTGCAATTATAGAAGTTATTTTAACCACTTCTTCTTTGTCCTCATATATCCTCCATGCCAATAAATACATTCCATAAAATAAAGCTAACACTAGCATAGATGTTATTCTTGCATCCCATGCCCACCAAGTTCCCCATGTTGGTTTGCCCCAAATAGATCCAGTAACTAATGCTACAATATTAAAAACAAAGCCTGATGGTGCCAAGCTTTTTGCAATTAATGCAAAATTTTTATTTTTAAAAATAAAGCTTCCAATAGACAATAAAGTTAAACTTGAAAATATTCCAAGTGATATCCATGCTGCGGGGACATGTACGTACATAATTCTTACAGAGTCACTTTGTTTATAATCTTCAGGTGAAAGAATGAGTGCTTCTATTAAGCCAATTGTTAAAACAACGATAAATAGAAATAGAACATATTTTGGTGCCTTTGAAGTTATTGCAAAAATCTTATTAGGTTCAAAATATCTAAACATTTTAAAATTATATATATTAAAAGAAGTTAAATTAATTATTATTTTGAAAAGTTAATCTGATCAAGAGTGAAGAGGGAGATAATGATTACTAAGAGGTATTAGTATAACACTCTTGACCAGAATATAGTTTAATTTAGGCTCAATCTGTGTCTGAGGTTTGAGTAAAATGTGTTAAAAAAAAGATTTAATTAGATGGCTTAAAGTAACTAGAGCCCTTTTTTCCAGAAAATATCTCTTCAATTAATGGATGTTTAATTGGATCCTCTGAGTCATCCATAAGTAGATTTTGTTCTGATACATAGGCTTCGTAGGTAATCTCATCATTTTCAGCTAGTAAATGATAAAAGGGTTGATCTTTTCTTGGACGTACATTCTTAGGAATTGACTGATACCATTCTTCAGAGTTATTAAACTCAAAATCAACATCGTAAATTACACCTCTAAACTCAAAGTGTTTGTGTTTAACAATATCACCTATTGAAAATTTTGCTTTTTGAATTGCCATTATTATTAATATGGGGGTTTAAAAACAAAAATCAATAAAAAAAATATAATTGTTTTTTTATTATGTTAATATGTCTCAAGTGAATAAATCTTTTCTTAAATTTGCAACAGACTTTGGGCCTTTAGCTATATTTTTTTTCTATTATTATAATAATGATAAAAATTTATCAGTTGCCATACCACCACTTATAGTTGCAACTCTAGTTGCTTTAGCAATTGTTTGGGTTTTTGAAAAAAAAATACCCATGATGCCTTTGCTGAGTGGTATTTTAATTACACTCTTTGGTGGTCTTACCATTTATTTTAATGATCCAATTTTTGTTTACATAAAACCAACAATTATAAATATTTTATTTGCTCTTGGTTTGTTTTTTGGAAAATACTTTACAAAAGAACCTGTTCTTAAGAAGATTATGGGTAAATCAATTTCTTTAACTGATATTGGTTGGGAAATTTTAAACAAAAGATGGATGTATTTTTTCTTTAGTCTTGCATTGTTAAATGAATATATTTGGAGAACACAAACTGAAGAGTTTTGGGTTAATTTTAAGGTTTGGGGAATGCTACCAATAACTATTATTTTTACGGCCTTTCAAATATCTATAATTAAGAAGCATAAGCTTGATGAATAGAAACTTAAAATTAGTCATCAACAATCCTCATAATCAGATAACAGAGAAACAATTTTTTGAAAAGAATGAGCTTAAAGTTATTTTAGATTTATATGCCAAAATGGTCTCAGCAGGAACTTGGAAAGATTATGGTTTAAATATTTCAAGCAGACAAGTAAGTTTCAGTGTTTTTAAAAATGCTACCGAAAATGCTTTATACAAAATTTGTAAAAATTTTAAACCTAACAGTAAAAATCTGAAATATTTAATCACTGACTCTAATGGAAAAATATTAAAAAATTCTTTTGATCTAGAAATATTACTTAAGAATACTAATTGGAAAAATCTTAAAAAATAAAAACTATCTTCTTTGTCCAAACAATCTCAGCAACATTATAAATAAATTTATAAAGTCTAAGTATAGAGTTAAGGCACCCATCACAGCTTTTTTACCCATTAACTCTCCAGTATCACTTGATACAAACATGTTTTTAATTCTTTGAGTATCATATGCAGTAAGTCCCACAAAAATTAAAACACCTAAGATTGAAATAACAAAATCCATCATGGAAGATTTCATAAACATATTAACAACTGAAGCCACAATAATACCAATTAATCCCATCATTAAAAATGATCCTAATTTTGTAAGGTCTCTTTTAGTTGTATAGCCGTAAATACTCATTGCTCCAAAAGTAATTGAAGTAATAAAGAAAACTCTAGTAATACTCGCTCCTGTATAAACTAAAAAAATTGAAGATAAAGAAAGACCCATCAATGAGGCAAAAACCCAAAAGGTTGTTTGGGCACTTGCAGCCGACATTTTGTTAATTCTAGCACTCATGTAAAAAACAACTCCAAGAGGAGCTAACATTACAACCCATTTAAAACCTGATAAAAAAATTGTATTTCCCAAACTTGTTAAAGCAACAATTGATCCATTCGCATCTGTTACTACTGAAAGTTTAAAAAATATTAAAGAAACTAATCCAGTTAATAAAATACCAGATGCCATGTAGTTATAGACTTTTAACATGTAGGCTCTTAAGCCCTCATCCATTACCACTGTTGATTGCTGAGCTTCTTTTACTTTATTTAGTATGTTTTGTTTATTGAATTCCATGACACATATATAATAGCCTTTTACTATTATTTCAAGATGTCTTAATAAGGTTAAATAATTATGAATTATAAAAAACTAGGAAATACAGATTTAAAAGTAAGCACTATTTGTCTCGGTACTATGACTTGGGGTGAACAAAATACACAAAATGAAGGTTTTGAGCAGATGGATTATGCTTTAGATCAGGGTGTAAACTTTTGGGATACTGCGGAAATTTATTCTGTTCCTCCAAGAGAAGAAACGTTTGGTCATACTGAGACTATTATTGGTAATTGGTTTGAAAAAACAAAAAAGAGAGACAAAGTAATTTTAGCTTCAAAAGTTTGTGGCCCAATGAGAGAGTATGTAAGAGGTGGTGGAAATCAATTTGGAGAAAAGAATATTACAGAAGCACTTGAAGGAAGTTTAAAAAGATTAAAAACTGATTGTATTGATTTATACCAATTACATTGGCCAGAAAGAAAAACAAATTTTTTTGGCAAACTGGGTTATGAACATGATGATAGCAATGAGTGGACTAGGTTTGAAGATATTCTAGGAAATTTAAAAAAATTTATTGATCAAGGAAAAATTAAATACGTTGGTGTATCGAATGAAACACCGTGGGGATTATCTAAATATTTAGAGCTTTCGAAAGATAAAAAATTACCAAGAATGCTTTCGGTTCAAAATCCTTATAATTTATTAAATAGAACTTATGAAATTGGACTTGCAGAAATGTCTATTAGGAAGCAAGCAGGATTGCTAGCTTACTCTCCTCTTGCGTGTGGTTATTTATCTGGAAAATACAGAAATAAACAATTGCCAAAAAATTCTAGAATGGAAAGAGATGGTGATTTTTGGTCTAGATATAATAATCAAAATGCTGAAAAAGCTATTGAATTATATTATGAAATATCAAAGAAACATAATTTGGATTTAGCTCAAATGTCTTTAAAATTTTTAGAAATTCAGCCGTTTGTAACATCGGTTATCATTGGTGCAACGACAATGGAACAGTTGAAAACTAATATAGAAAGTATAGGTATAGATTTAAGTGAAGACGTAATTAAAGAAATAAATGAAATACAAACTATTTACCCTAACCCATGTCCATAATTAAAAATTTTATAATCATAATCTTTGTTGCTACTTTTATCAGTCAAGCTAATGCTGAAGAAGTAAAAAAAATGGGTACACATAAAGATTGGGAAACATATGTAATAAACTCGGACACAGGTAAAGTGTGTTTTGCTCAATCTAAGCCAGTTCTCCAATCACCCAAGGCGAACCCTAGAGAAGCACGATTATTTATTAGCTTTAGACCCGGAGAAAAAATAACCAATGAGATAAGTGTTACTGGTGGCTATGAATTTAATAATAAAAATACGGTAACTGCAACTTCAGGAAAAAATAAATATAAATTTGATCTTATTCAAGAAGGATTTGCTTGGATGTCAGACCAAGATAATAAACTAGAGAAAAAAATGATCAAAACAATGAAAAGAGGATCTAGGATAATGATTACAGGTTATACTCAGAATGGATCTTCAACTATTGATCATTATTCACTATTGGGTTTCACAAAGGCATACAATGCTACTATAGCAAATTGCAGCTAAGTAGATGAAGCCTAAAAAAAAAATTGTACTCGCATATTCTGGTGGGCTTGACACATCTATTATATTAAAATGGCTTCAAGAAAACTATGACGCAGAAGTTATTTGTTATACTGCAAATATTGGACAAGAAATTGATAGAAAAAAAATTATAAAAAATGCCAAAAGACTAGGTGTTAGAAACATCATTATTGAAGATTTAAAAGATATTTTTGTAAAAGATTATGTTTTTCCAATGATAAGAGGACATGCAATTTATGAAGGTGTTTATTTATTGGGTACATCAATTGCTCGACCTTTAATTGCAAAACGTCAAATTGCTGCTGCTAAAAAATTTGGAGCTTATGCTGTTTCACATGGATCAACTGGTAAAGGAAATGACCAAGTAAGATTTGAATTAGGCTATCATTACTTTGGTCCAAAAGTTAAAATTATTGCACCATGGAGAATTTGGAAATTAAATTCTAGAACAGATTTAATTAAATATGCAAAAAAAAATAATATTCCAATTCCAACAGATAAAAAAGGTGCTCCTCCTTTTTCTATTGATGATAATTTATATCACACATCAACTGAAGGTAAGGTTTTAGAAAACCCAAAAAATTCAGCTCCTGAATTTCTTTTTCAAAGAACAGTGTCCCCTGAAAAAGCACCTAATAAACCTTCTTTTGTAACTATAGGATTTAAAAATGGAGACCCTGTAACAATTAATGGTAAAAAATTATCGCCTGGAAATTTGTTAAAAAAACTTAACGATGTTGCTGGCAAAAATGGAGTAGGTAGAGTTGATTTAGTTGAGAACAGATTTATTGGGATTAAATCTAGAGGTGTTTATGAAACGCCTGGTGGAACACTATTAATGTTAGCACATAGAGCAATTGAGTCTGTTACTTTAGATAAAGAAACTATGCATAAAAAAGATGAGATTATGCCTAAATATGCAGAACTTATTTACAATGGTTATTGGTACTCAAAAGCAAGATTTAAACTTCAAAAAATTGTCGACCTTAAAAAGAATAAAGTTAATGGCTCTGTTAAGCTTAAATTATACAAAGGTAATATCACTATAATGTCTAGACAGACAAAAAGTAATGCTTACTCAATGAAAAAAGTTTCTTTTGAAGAAAATAAAACCTTTAATAAATCAAACGTAGAAAGATTTATTAACTTTCATAAACAAAAACTTCGTTCATAAATTAATGAAAATAAAAGTATTTGCTGACACAATTTGTGGGTGGTGTTTTATTGGTCAGACAAGATTAAATAAAGCTTTAAACGCCTTTCCTGAAACTAAGTTTGAGATAGAGCATGTTCCATTTCAACTAAATACCGACATGCCTAAAGAAGGAATTGAAAGAAACAAGTACTTAGAAATAAAGTTTGGGGGAAAAGAGTTTGCTCAACCAATGTATGATCGAATGACAGAAGAGGCCAATAAAGAAAATCTTAATTTTAATCTAGATAAGATAAAAAAAACACCCAATACTGTATTTTCTCACTTATTAATCAAATTAGCTGAACAATCTAATGTACACAACGAAATTAAAGAAAAAATATATCAATCATACTTTATTGAAGGTCTTGATATTGGAGATAAAGAAATCTTAATTAATATTGGAAAAGGATTTAATATTAATGGAGAAGCAATTAATGATTTTTTTAACTTAAAAAATATTGAAGAAGTTAATTCATATATTTCGGTCGCGAGAGAGAAAGAAATTCATGGAGTGCCCTTCTTTGAAATAGGAAAAGATTTTATTTCAGGCGCCCAAAGCTCCACAAATTTAGAAAGTGTAATAAAGTCCAATTTAAGCTAAAAATTAAAGGACAATTTAACCTTTGTTTTTATCTAATAAAAATCTAATCTATCTTTATGGAATCATTAAAAAATTGGATGAAAGATGCTGCTAACATTTTATTTGATGATAGTAAAAATGATCTAAGGTCTTTACCAAGGTCTGTTAGATTACAAATTTTATTAGTTCTGAGCTTCGTTTGGACAACTGTTTTTAGTTTATATATATTTTCTTATACAACTTTTGCATTTGGTTGGGCCGGTTTATATGTTGCTCATATTGGATTGATATTTGCAGTCTATATGACATTCAAGCATTTTCATAAAGCAGAAGCACAATCTAGTAGTGTATTCAAAACTAAAAACTTTGATCCATTTAAAATTATGGTTATTGTTTTTGTCATTGTATTCATCTTCGTATTCTCTAAAGGAATAGAAGTTTTAACCAGTCCAAACCCTAGCTCTTACTCAATTCCATATGATGGTCCATCAAAATCAGTGTTTGAAAAGTGGCTACCATTTAGTAAAGATAAGTAATGGATAAAATAGCAAAAAATTTACAACTAGTATTAATGTGCATTATTTTAGTAAGCACTGTAATTGCTGTTGGTATGGAAATTAAAAATATGTTTCTAAATCAATCTGTAATGCTAGCAGATTTACTTTTGATGTTTCTTTATTTAGAAGTCTTAGCAATGGTTCGTGTTTTTTGGAACCAGCAATCAATAAGCATAACTTTACCTCTTTTAATTGCAATAACTGCCCTAGCTCGATTTATTATATTGCAAGGAAAAGAGATGGATCCATCAGCATTAGTTTATGAAGCTATAGCTATAGTTCTGATTGCATCTGCAATAGTTATTCTTAGATTGAGACATAGTGATAAATTGGGCCTAAAGAAAAGAAAATCTAAATAGTTTAAAATGATTTTTGAAGCTTCAAGGGCTAAAGCCGTTGATCAATTAAATAATTTTATTGAACAAAATCTTACAGATTATTCAAAACTAAGAAATTTTGATTTTGGACCTAGTAATAGATCTAATATTTCTTCTTTATCCCCCTATATAACACACGGGGTAATAAATGAATTAGAAGTAATTAATAAATCTCTTAAAAAGTTTTCATTTGCAAAAAATGAAAAATTTATTCAGGAAGTTCTTTGGCGTGTTTATTGGAAAGGTTGGTTAGAATTAAGACCTAATGTTTGGACAGATTACTTAAATGAATTAAAAAAGATACGTGAAGAATTTATAGATAACGCTGATTATAAAAATGCTATTGAGGGTAGTACAAACATAGAATGTTTCAATGAATGGGTAAATGAATTGAAAGAAAATAACTATTTGCACAATCATGCAAGAATGTGGTTTGCAAGTATTTGGGTTTTCACTTTAGAACTTCCTTGGCAATTAGGAGCCGAATTTTTTATGAATCATTTGTACGATGGAGATGCTGCATCAAATACCCTTGGTTGGAGATGGGTTGCTGGCATTCAAACGCAGGGTAAAAATTATTTAGCAAATGAATGGAACATAAATAAATTTACAAATAATAGGTTTAAAAACATAAAACTTAATGAAAATGCTAAGCCTATATCTGGTGATAAAATGTATTCAGTTATCAATAAGAGCTTTAAAAATTCTGAGATTTTTGAAGATAAAACTTTATTAATATTTGAAAATAATATGGCATTTGAATTTTCTGATTTTAAAGAAGATAAATTTAAAAAAATTTTTTTGGTCCTAAATAATACAAATAGAACTATCAAATTAAGTGAAAAAGTGTTGAAATTTAAAGCTAATCTTTTAGAGGATCAAAAAATAAGATTAGAAGAAAAATCAATTAATTGTGAAACTATTAATATTAATGATTTAAAAAATATTACTGAAGAAGTTTATGCTCTTTATCCAACCGTTGGTGAAAACTTGGATTTTATTCAAAATAATCAATTAAGAAATTTTAAATTTTTATATAGAAAGTTAGATCAATTTTCTTGGCAATATTGTAATAAGGGGTTTTTTAATTTTAAAAATTATATTCCAAAAATTATTGCTAATTTTAATTAAAACCAACGTATCATTCCAATTATACCAGCTGTGGCATAAAAAAATTGTAATACGAGTATTCCCTTATGACCTCCTCTGTATGCCCAGATACCAATTAAAATAGCTGACAACAGTAACAAACAAAATCCTAAAAACTCTATTCCAATATTTAAGGCTACAAATAAAGAATAAAGAATTGCTGTAACAACCCCCGCCCATTCAAAAAATTTATTATTCATTTTATAATTTTTTTATTTGTTTAAAATTTTTATTAAAATTTATCTTTTTTAAATAATTCAAAAATCTTTTTTTATTTTTAGGCCATTCTTTATCTAAAATAGAGAACCAGGCTGAATCTCTGCTTCTGCCCTTAAAAATAAACATTTGTCTAAACACACCTTCAAATCTAAAACCCAATCTTAAAGCTGCTTTTTTTGAGGATGAATTTAAATTATTACATTTCCACTCATATCTTCTGTTCCTCAAAACTTCAAATGCATTTTTCATCATCAAATACATCGTTTCAGTTCCTTCAACTGAATTTTGAAGAAGTGGAGAATAATTAATGTGCCCAACTTCAATTGAACCATGATCTGGTTCAATTCTTAGATAGCTCGCCATTCCACAATATTTTTTGTGTCTTTTGGAATAAATTGAATAAAAAAAGGATCCTTGTTTAAACAAAATGCTTTCATCCAATTTCTAAAATTTGAATAAGTTTTGAATGGCCCATAAGGCAAATACGTCCAAATTATATTCTTTTTATCTTTTGAATATTCTGAATATAAGTCTTTTGAATGTTTGCTAACATTTAAAGGTTCAAGAATTGTATAATTTCCAACTAATTTTTTTTTTAATGGTAACTTTGCTTTTTTAAATTTTACCTTAGGACCTAGTTTTAATTTATTCATAATATTTTTTTAAAATTCTTATAAAGAATCTTAGAATAATTATTCATATCAGTCATATTATTTTTGGCAGCTTTATCAAATTTTTCTAATGCTCCATCTCCTAATTGGTCTTCTAGGGCTTTTTTATATTCGGGTACGCATCCCCATTCATTTACTGTGGTTTCTTTAATTTCAATATGAAATTGAATTGCATATGCATGATTTTGGTATTTAAAAATTTGATATTTGGTGACAGAAGATGATGCTAGTAAAGTTACATCCTTATTATTTTCTATTCCTTGCACTTCATAAGAATGCCACTGCAAACTTTTAATTTGCTCTGGAAATTTTGAAAATAAGATGTCTTCATTTTTTTCTTTAGTAAAATTTATATCCATTATTCCAATTTCTGCTGGATTTGATTTAACTACCTTGCCACCTATTACCTCGCCTAATAATTGACACCCAAGACAAAAACCTAAATAAGGTTTTTTTAAATTAACAACAAATTCTTTAATTGCTTTTTTTTCTTCAATTAGCCATGGGTATTCTTGTTCCATAAAAGTATCCATTGGACCACCCATACAAAACATTCCATCAAATTTTCTTAGATCACTTGGAATTTTTTCACCTTCATCCAGCTCTATGGTGGTTAAGTTAAAACCATCAGCTAACATTAAATCTTTGATATAGCCTGGGTCTTCAATCTTTATGTGCTGTAAGACAATTATGTTCATTCCTTAACCGATCAAATAGAAGACTAGAAGGTATCTACTTACCTTTCCAATTGCCACTAAAATAATAAAATCTAAAAATTTAACTCGTAGTAATCCTGCAACTAAAGTTAGCGGATCACCTACAACAGGAACCCAAGCAAATAATAATGTCCACTTACCAAACTTTCTGAACCATACTGATGATCTTTCTATTTGCTTTTCTTTAAATGGAAACCACTTTTTTGTAGTAAGGTTTCTTGAATAAAATCCTAAAACCCAGTTAACAACAGATCCTAAAACATTTCCAAAGCTTGCAACGATTAACAATAATAAATTATCATAATTCGATGTTGCAATTAACCCTGCCAATGTGAGTTCAGATGAAAATGGTAAAATGGTTGCAGCTAAAAAAGATATAGCAAATAAAGATAAGTAAATCACTTCGAACACTTCTTAGAACAATACTTTACCTTATCCCAGTTTAATTTCCATTTCTTGCGCCAAATAAAAGGTCTTTTACAAACAGGACAAATTTTTGATGGTAGATGTTTTTTTTTCACTAAATTGTATTTTGTTTTATGAATTTGTCTGCTTCAGATAAAATCATTTTTTTTCTATCATTTTTCATTTTATCAAACACATAAACCATCATTGATAATCTGGGGTTTTTTAAAAAAAATTTTCTATTTCTATCTATAAATCTCCAGTACAAACCATCCATCGTATTGCACCAATCCCCTTTCTTAAAATCCATCATTTTCATAAAATAACTTGATCCACAGATATATGGTTTTGTTGCAAAAATACCTCCGTCACTAAATAAACCCATTCCATAAACATTGGGAACCATCACCCAGTCAGATGAATCGACAAACATTTCCATAAACCATTTATAAACAATTGTTGGTTTAACCTCACAAAGATTCATTATATTTGATAAAATCATCAATCTTTCAATATGATGAGACCAGCCATGATTAACAGCATTTTTAATTGCATGATCCAATGGAGGTAAACCAGTTGTGCCTTCATACCAAGACTTTTTCATTTTTCTTTCATGTTTAAAAAAATTTTTTGTTTCCATTTCATCAGAGTAACCTTGATAAATTCCACGCATGAACTCTCTCCATCCTATTATCTGACGAATATAACCTTCAAGCGAGTTCATTCTAATTTTATGTTTTTTATGAAATTCTAAAATTTTTTGAATGATAATCTCAGGAGTTATCAATCCTAAATTAATGTACGGACTTAATGCACTATGAAATAAAATATTGTCTTTTTGATTAACAGCATCTTCATAGTCACCAAATAAATTTGATTTTTCTTTAATAAAAAATTCTAAAAGCTTAACAACATCAGCATATTCAGTTGCAAGCCAAAAATCATTTGTGCTACCGGGATGATCTTTAAATATTTTTTCAATAATTGGTTTTAATTTTTTAGTGTGATTAGTTTCATTAATTTTTGGAAATTTTGGTATTAACACATCTTTTGGTAATTTATTTCTGTTATCCTCATCAAAACTCCATTTGCCCCCAATAGGGTTTCCATCTGCACCCATTAATATTCCAGATTTTTTACGAACCTCTTTGTAAAATGTTGCCATAAAAGGTTTTTTTGATTTTGCTAAATAATTTTTAAACTCATCTCTTGAGGTTAAAAACATTGGAGTTTGAATAATATTCCAATTTATTTTTTCTTTTTTTAAAAATTGAGAAATTTTCTTTTCAAAAAATTTATCCTCAACCTCAAAACTTGAAATTTCAGTAATTTTTTTTTGATGAATGATAATTTTTAATTTTTTAAAGTAAGTGTCTTTAAACCCTTTGTCTTCAATTTTAGAATATTCGACTTTGTATTTATTCGCTTTAAGCGTATCCGCATAAGACCTCATAGAAGATAGAAATAGCAGTATCTTTTGTTTATGATGCTTTTCATAAGTACATAGCTCATAGTCTTCTGCCATGTAAAAAGAGTGGTCCTTTTTGAAGCGGTCTATGTATTTTAATGGAAATAATTGATTGCCAAGTATAAAAAACAATTTCATAATTAAATATAACTAATTAAAAATTATATGTCAGAAAAATATCTTATTTTTGGTGCGACAGGTTCTGTGGGCTCTAGCTTAGCTGAACAATTAAAAAATTCAAGTAACGATATACATCTTGTTGCAAGAAATGAAAGTGAAGTTAAAGCAATCGCAGAAAAATTGGGTTGCTCTTATACAGTTGCTGACGTTTTAGAAGATGGGTTTATAGAAAAAGTAAAATCAGATATTAATGATATTAAAGGGGTCGCTTACTGTGTGGGCTCTATTGATTTAAAACCATTAAGAATGGTTACAGAGGCTGATATGAATAAATGTATGAAACTAAACCTTTATACAGCCATTGAAGTTATAAAAGGATTTCAAGAAAGTTTAAAAAAAAATAAAGGCTCTGTTGTTTTATTTTCAACCGTTGCTGCTCAAAGAGGTTTTACTAATCATACAATTATTGCTTCTGCTAAAGCTGCTGTTGAGGGATTAACTGTTACACTGGCTGCTGAGTTTGCTCCAAATATTAGAGTAAATTGTATTGCACCTAGCTTATCGAAATCTAAAATCGCAGAACCAATGTTAAAAAATCTTACAATTGCAGAAGGAATTGCTAAAGCACATCCTCTGAAAAGATTGGGTGAAGGAAAAGATTCTGCAGCGCTTGCTAAATTTTTAATTACTGAAGAGAGTTCTTGGATTACTGGACAGATAGTAGCTGTTGATGGTGGTAGATCAAAGCTTTCTTAAAGTGAAAAAATATTTTTTATTAGTAATTTTTTTTCTTTTATTTACTTCAAAAGGCTATTCTAATAATTATAAATTCACTAAAATTATAGAGCTAGATGAACCTTGGGGATCTTCATTTATTAATAATGAAGAAATCATTATTACCGAAAAAAAAGGTAAAATTAAAATTGTTAATTTCATTTCAAAAGAAGTTACAGAAGTTAAGCATAATCTTAATTTTTTAGAAGCTGGCCAAGGTGGATTATTAGATATTATTTACCAAGATAATACTTTATGGATTTCTTATTCAGAAGATAGAGGAAGTTCGAAAACAAGTACATCAATTGCAAAAGCACAATTAAACAAACAAGAATTAAATTTTAAAAATATTTTTCAAGCAAACCCTCCTATAGATTCAGGTTATCATTTTGGTTCAAGATTAGCGATTAAAGATGATTATATTTATGCATCAGCTGGTGAAAGAGGTCAAGGTATGATTGCTCAAGATCCCACAAAGCATCCTGGTAGTATTATTAGAATTCATACTGATGGTCGTATTCCTAAAGACAACCCAAAATTTACTGGTGAACCAGATTGGTTGCCTGAAATTTATCAGATAGGTGTTCGTAATCCACAAGGGTTAACACTCTCCGATTATGATGGAAAAATATATTTAAGTAATCATGGAGCAAGAGGTGGTGATTGGTTTGGAGAGGCTAAAAAAGGAGAAAATTATGGATGGAAAATTTTGGGCTGGGGTGGAAAAAATTATTCTGGAATACCTATTGGCCCTAAATGGAAACCAGGTTTTACTAAAGCAATTCAATATTGGGTACCATCAATAGCTACTAGTGCTATCACAATTTATAAAGGGGATGAGTTTAAAGAATGGAATGGTCATGCTCTAGTCACTTCTTTAAAAGATAAATCTTTAAGAAAATTAATATTTAATGATCTAACGAATGTGAAGGAAGATCTTATATTTAGAAATAATATTGGAAGAATAAGAGATATTCAGGTACATCCCGTAAATGGAAAAATTTATTTTTTAGCAAATAATAGTTTGTGGTTAATGGAAAAAAGCTAAATGGATGAAATAAAAGCTAAAAAAATTTTTAACGAGGCTCAAAAAAATTTTGAGTCTCTAAAATATGAAAAAGCAAGAGAGCTGTGGTTTCAAATTTTAGAATTTTATCCTGAAAACCTATCTCTATTAAGAAACATATCTTTAACTTATTTCAATCAAGAAAATTTCTTTGAAACAGAGAATATTCTAAAAAAAATAATTAAAATAAATTTAAAAGAACCTAATGCTTTAAATATGCTAATTTTAGTCCTTGAGGAACAAGATAAAATTGAAGAGGCAAAAGAATTTATCGGTATTGGTATAAATAATAATTTATTAAATGACCATTGGAAAATCAAAAAAGAACTGCTGATACCAATGATTAAAAATAACTCTAATGAAATTATAAAATTTAGATCCAATATTAATAAATTTATTGAAGAAATTTTAAATAACAATAAAAACTACAATTTTAATATTAATGACCATCTTATAAAACCTCCTCAATTCGGTTTATCATATGATCAGTTCGATAACTTAGAAATAAACAAGAAATGTATATCTTTGTTTAGAAGAATATATCCTGAGCTTAACAAAGTTTACCTTCACAAAAATACTTCATCGAGTAAAATTAAAATAGGCTTTATCTCTGAATATTTAACTGACCACACTATTGGAAAACTATTTAAAGGTATTATCTTAAAAATTAATAAAGAAAAATTTGAAGTATTGGTTTTTCATTCTGAGCAAACTAAAAAAGGATCAATATTAAATGATTTGGTAGATGCCGAAAAAAAAGGTGTTATTAAAAATATTTTTTTACCGAAAGATTTTAAACAGAAACAAATCTCAATACTTGATCAAAAATTAGATATACTTTTTTATCCAGAAATTGGCTTATCTATTCAACTATATTTTCTCTCATATATTCGCCTTGCGAAATATCAAATAACTTCTTGGGGACACCCTGAAACTACTGGAAACGACTCTATTGATTATTTCATTTCTTCAAAATTTATAGAGTCTGAAAATTCACATAAAAATTTTTCAGAGCAAATAATTTGTTCAGAAAGTTTGCCTATGTACTACTACAAACCAAAAATTAAAAATATACTTAATGAAGAAAAATTAAATGAATTAAATTTATATTCATGTCCGCAAACATTATTCAAATTACACCCAGATTTTGACCAAATAATAGAAAAAATTCAAAAGAAAGATAAAAATTCAATATTTTATTTTATCAAGGATTCAAACAAGGCTCTCAGCAATATTTTCATCAATAGACTAAAAAAAAATTCAAAAATAAATCTTGAAAAAATTAATTTTTTAGAAATTATGAATTGGGAACAATATATTAATCATTGTGGTAGAGCGTCTGTCTTGCTAGACCCATTATATTTTGGTGCTGGTAATAGTTTTTACGAGTCAATGTTTTATGGAACTCCCACAATAACTATGCCCACAAATCACACAAAGTCTAGACTTGTACTCGGAGCCTATAATCAAATGAAAATTTCAGACATGAAATTTAATCCAATTGTAAAAAATATTGATAATTATGTTGATACAGCAGTTGAAATTGCAAACGACAAGAATCTCATTGAAATTAAAAATCAACTAAAACTTAAAGCAGAGACAAACTTGTATGAAAATAAAAAATCCATTACTGATTTAGAGAATGTTCTGAATAAAATTGTAGGCTAATTATCTAACAGTTTTTTTTTTGCTTTATCAAATTCTTCTTGTGTTAAAATTCCTGATTTTAAAAGTTCATTTAACTTTGTAATTTCACTACTTAAATTTGAATTACTTTCTAAAACATTATTAAAGTTATCAGATTGAGTTTCATTGTCTTGACTTGGCGCATTGTCAACCTTAGCCTTGAAGCCTGTCATGATTGCTGAACCACCAAGATAAAAAACAAAGATTAATATTGGTACTGCTAATATAAAAAATATTAATTTATCCATTATTTAATCCTCATCCTCATCTTCATTTCTCCAGTCTTTTTCATACATTAAATATCCAGCTAATATAACAGCAAAAGTGCCTGCTATCATTCCATAATCAAAGCCAACCTGTTTTCCATACAAATACCATCCTAGTTGAGTAGCACCAATTGGCACAGCCGTTAGAAGAAGCATAATGATTGCAATTCTGTACGGATATTTTGGTCTTTTCATCCTTAAAGATTATCAAAAATTAAAAGGAATTAATTAAATAATTTTTATTTGAGACAATAAAACCTTATGAAAACAAAGATATAATTCCTAATTTAGAAAAAATATTTAAAGGTGTTGTTGGCTAAGTTTTGAATAAAAACTATTTTAAGCACTTATCAATATTTCTATTCGGAAATTATACTTTTAAATGATGCTATCTCTCCAATTTTAAATATAATTGCATCCTCTTTTTTAAACCCATATTTTTCTGCACTAGCCTTAAATCTCATTGGTGGTTCCATAATTGGTTCCAAAGATAAAACAAATGTACCCCAATGAGTTCCCATAACCTTTTTACTTCTTAAATCTTTTGCTACATTTAAGGCTTCTTCTGGCGTTGTGTGATAAATTGATTTATCAAACATCGGCTTAAAGTCATAAGCTCCAATATTAATCATTGTTAAATCAATTGGACCATATTTTTCACCTAATTCTTTGTAAATATTTCCATAGCCAGTATCACAAGCAAATAAGATTTTTTTACCCTTATATTCAATTAAAAAATTACCCCAGAGTGTTTTATTCCTATCCGTTAGACTTCTTTTAGACCAATGAACAGCTGGGAGCAATGTTACTTTTAAATCCTCATTAACTTTAATTTCTTCATACCAATCCATTTCATTTACATCTTTAAATTTATTTTTTGTAAAGTATTTTCCAAGATTTAGTGGTGCCAAAACTTTTGTATCTTTAAATGGGTATTTTTTAATAGTTCCCATATCTTGATGATCATAATGATTATGTGTTAATAATAATAAATCAGTCTTTGGAATTTCATTTAAATTTAAAGCAGGCTCAGTAAATCTATCTGGACCAAAAATTAAAGGACCTGCATTTTTTGAAAATACAGGATCAGTTATAATCGTTGTATCTCCAAGTTTAATTAAGTAAGTAGCATGACCAATCCAAGCAATATAATCTTCATTTTTATGCTTTTCTAAATCAGATAAAACTTTTTCTTTATCAACAACGTGTTCTTTAGGAACGGTCATGTCTATTTTCTTTTTCAATTTAATAAATTGTGTGTAAGAAAACTTGGCTTTACTAGTTCTAACGGGCGATCCTTCTGGGTTTCTAAAAGTTCCATCTGGTAAATGATGGTAAGGTTTTTTATCCATAGCAAATGATGATGAGTTATAAATAAAAATCATAATTATAAAAGTTAAAAATTTTTTCATCTATCTTTTCTTAATTGTACAATCTTTTAAAAATATGACTAAAAACACCTGACCATAATAATTCATAATTTTTATCAGTTAAAAAATTATAGATATCACTTTTTTTTATTTCTTTTGCACGAATTTCAACACAAACTAACTCGGGTTTAAACTTATCAAAAGAAAGACCCTCTAAAACCTTGAGGTCGGCCCCTTCAACATCGATGTCTAAAAAATCAATTTTGGAATTTTTATATTTATCTCTATTTAATATTTCATCTAAGGTAAAAGCTTCTATTTCTTTTTCTTTAATATTGCCTTGAAAAACAATTTCAGCTTGTTTTTTTTCTGTTGTACTTAATTGACTAAGCTCTTTCTGGTAAAACAACTTTATAAATTCGTTCTTATTAGAAATTGCACAATTATAATTCAAATCCTTTGGTCTCATATAATTAAAAAGATCAATAGAAAATTGACTTGTGTCTATATTGATTCCATGCCAATTTTGTTTGTGTAAGAGATATGTATTATTTCTATGTATAGGATGATAACAACCAACATCAACATAAAAACCATTTTTTCTATCTTTGAA
Source organism: Candidatus Pelagibacter sp. PS_41 (assembly GCF_059417725.1). Taxonomy (NCBI): domain Bacteria; kingdom Pseudomonadati; phylum Pseudomonadota; class Alphaproteobacteria; order Candidatus Pelagibacterales; family Candidatus Pelagibacteraceae; genus Candidatus Pelagibacter; species Candidatus Pelagibacter sp. PS_41. The sequence continues at coordinate 1,141,869 of NZ_CM182062.1, forward strand.
ATATTTTAAAATAACAGTATCCTCATTATCCATTGAATAAGATTTTTTTTTAATAAAAAACTTATGCTTAATATAAATACTGTGAAGTATATGAAGTTTTCTGAAAATCTTTTTTAACACTTATCTTTGGGATCTTTTGAAGCACTCAATTGTATTTTTTAACAGACAGGCAATAGTCATTGGTCCTACTCCTCCTGGAACAGGCGTTAAAGCACTTGCAACTTTTGACACTTCGTCAAATGCAACATCTCCAACTATGCCGTTTTCAGTTTTATTGATCCCAACATCTATTACGATTGCATCTTTTTTAACCCAGTCAGCTTTTACAAGTTCAGGAATACCAACAGCTGCAACGATAATATCTGCTTCTAAGCATTCTGCTTTTAAATCTTTAGTTTTTGAATGAGTAATTGTTACTGTGCAATTTTCTTTTAAAAGTAACTGTGCCATTGGCTTACCGTTTAGATTTGATCTGCCAATCATAACTGCTTTTTTTCCACTCAAGTTTGGTTCAATTTTTTTAATCATTAGATAACACCCTAAAGGAGTGCAAGGAACTGAGCTTTCATAGCCTGAAGAAAGATTGCCAACATTCATTGGATGAAACCCATCAACATCTTTACTTGGCAAAATAGTTTCAATAACTTTTTGCTTATCAATATGTTTTGGTAATGGTAATTGAACTAAAATTCCTGAAACTCTCTCATCTTTATTAAGTTCTTCAATTTTATCTAATACTGTTTTTTCTTCAACAGCCTCTGGATATCTAATCACTTCTGATTTTAACCCTACTTCATTCGCTGATTTTTCTTTATTACGAACATAAATCTGACTAGGAGCCATATCGCCAATTAAAATAACTGTAAGTCCTGGAACTTTATTGTGTTTAGCTTTTAACTCTATAACCTCTTGTCTTAGTTCTTCTCTAAGTTCAGCTGCTATTTTTTTTCCATCTATTAAAATCATGTATTTTCTTAAAAAATCATTGGTGCAATGTACAGCTTCATACACATTTCTATAAACCAAATCAATAAAAGTAATATAACTGGTGAAATATCTATTGATCCTAAATTAGGTAAAAAACTTCTTATTTTATTAAGTGCAGGACTTGTTAATCGATAAGTCACCTCTAAAATAGAATAAACAAATCTATTTTGAGTATTTAAAACATTAAATGCAACAAGCCAGCTGGTAACTACATTTGCAATTACCACATAAGAATAGAGTTTTAATATTTGAAGAAACAAATAAAAAATTGCTATCATTTTTTCTCGATATAAATTGACTGACTTGGGAAAGCAAAAGAAGCTTTATTACCTTCTACTATTTCCTTTATTGCAATTGCTAATCTCTCTTTAACTAAAAGTGAGTCAGTCCAACTATTACTGGCTGTAAAACATCTAACAAGTAGATCTATTGAGCTATCTGAAAATTTTTCAATTCTTACAGCAACACCTACACTTTGATTAAAATCATCACTTTTATTTATATAGTTTTCAATTTCTTCTCTAATTTTTTTTAATTGTTCAACAGTTGTGTCGTACTGAAGAGTAATCGACCATCTTATTCTCCAATTAGTAGTCTCGCTAATATTAACTACTGAATTTTCTGCAAATTGAAAATTTGGAATTATTGCTAAAGATTTATCAAACTTTCTAATCACCGTAGATCTAAAGCCAATTTTTTCAACAATACCTTCGATTGTTCCTTCAACTAAAATCCAATCACCAATCTTAAATCTTTTTTCAACTAAAACTAAAATCCCAGATATTAAATTTTTAAATAAATCTTGGGCACCCAAAGCAACCGCAACACCAAATAAACCAAGTCCAGCAATAATTGGTCCAATTTTTATTCCCCAAAGTTCAAGGACAGCAGCTAAACCTAATATAAAAATTAAGATTTTTAACGATTTAATAATCCAACCAATCAACTCTTTAGTTAGCATCTTGTCTAAACCACTTAAAATATAAGAAATGGGTTCAACAACCTGATGGATCAACCAAAAAATAAAAATAGTAATCAGTGTTCTATTTATTGTATCTATGGCTAACTTACCCTCTTCTCCAAAAGACATGTAATAACTTGCAATAAAAAAACCTAGAACAATTGGTAAAAATCTTGCAGGCCCCACCATTGCATGAACAAATGTATCATCTAGTTTATTTGTAGTTCTTTTAGAAATTATTTCTAATTTTTTTATAATAAGTTTACTAATTAAACCTCTAAAAACTAAAAATATAAAAAATATTCCAATTCCAATTAAAATTTGAAAAATATCAATTCCATAAATTCCTCTTGACCAAACTGAAAAAAATAATTCACTGAAATTATTAAATATGTCCATAATCAAATTTTATATAGCAAAAATTCTTCTTCTCCAGGGTTAAAAAGAAAAATTTTTTTCCATTTTATTTCATTAAGTGCTGCGGAGGTTTTCTCACCCACACACATCAAATTAGTATTCATCCACAACGTTTCTAGCTGATAATTTTTAATTACCTTTAAAAAATTAATCGCACTATTTTTTGAGTATATATAAGTAATGTCTGGCATATTTAGCTTTAATTTTTCGATAAAATTTTCGTCATATTTCTTTATCTCATTAGCTCTGTAGTTAATTATTCTATCTATGCTATAGCCGTCTAAAATTAATTCTTGATCTAAATCACTAGAGACAACTTCTCCACTAACATAAATCAATTTTCCATCCGAGGGATTAAAATTTTGCAAAATCAATTCTTTGAGATTATTTACATTTCCCTCTGCAGCAAATACATTTTGAAAACCAGCATCTCTTGCTTTTTTTTCAGTGGCGCTTCCTACACAAAAACATTTTAACTTTTTATTAATACTTTTAATATCCAAAAATTTGATAGCGTTAGAGCTTGTAAAAATAATTCCCTTAAATTTTGAATAATCAACAGATTTGTACTTAATACCTTGAATACTAATTAATGGTAAATGAGATATTTCATTCCCTAATGATTTAAATCTTATCATCATTTCATGACAATCTTCCAATGGTCTTGTAAATAAAATATGCATATTATTTTTTATAAGAATTATTTGACTGTTTTTTAAGAGCACTACCTATCTCTATACCTAATTTCTCAGCCTCCTCTATTCCTTTAGAGGATTTTAAATAAAATCTATTTTTTCCATCTAAGGAAAAAAGCTCTACCTCTAAAGTGATTTTTTCTCCTTCAATATTTGCAAAAGCACCTACAGCTGTTTCACAATCACCTTCTAAAATCTTTAAAACACTTCTTTCTGCTTTTATACAGTCGTATGTTTTTTTATGATTCACTAAGTCTAACAATTTAATCAATTCATTGTCGTTGTCTCGACATTGTAAAGCTATAACTCCTTGTCCTGCACAAGGAATAATTTCTGAAGTTGAAAAAGTTTGAGTTATGCTTTTATTTAAACCTAGTGAGTTAATTCCAGCATAGGATAAGATAATTGCATCATATAAATTTTCATCGAGCTTTCTTAATCTAGTGTCTATGTTTCCTCTAATTAATTTACACTTAAAATCACTTCTTATTTTTTTAATTTGAAATTCTCTTCTAAATGATGAAGTTCCAATAACAGAGTTTAATTTTAGATCTTTTAAATTTTTATTATTTTTACTAATCAAAATCTCTCGTGGATCATTTCTTTTTAAAAAACAATTAGTTAACAGCCCCTCAGTTTCTTCTGAAGGCATATCTTTTAAAGCATGTACAGCTATATCAATTTTTTTATTCAATAATTCTATTTCTATTGATTTTGAAAATAAACCTTTACCACCAACTTCTGACAATCGTTTATCTTGAACTTGATCGCCTTTAGTTGCAATTTCTTTAATATCCACATCCTCAATTCCAAAATCTTTTGCATGTTTAAGAATAATTTCTCTAGCTTTTTCAGCATAGATCAGTGCTAATTTACTTCCTCTTGAACCTATAATAATTTTTCTATTTTTCATTTATTTGCTTTATACTTCATACTTATATTGAGAATGTATTATTAATAAAAACTAATTTAATGATTAAAAAACCTATAATTTTAGGAATTGAATCGAGCTGTGATGAAACTGCTGCTTCTATTGTAACAGAAAATGAGCAAGGTATGCCAACAATTTTATCAAGTATTGTCTCAAGCCAGGTAGATGTTCATAAAGAATTTGGCGGTGTTGTCCCTGAACTTGCTGCAAGATCTCATATAGAAAAAATAGACTTAATTACAAAAAAGGCACTAGATGAAAGTGGACTAAAAATGGAACACCTAGATGCAATAGCAGCAACTGCAGGGCCTGGTCTTATAGTTTGCCTATCAGTGGGTTTAAGTTTTGGCAAAGCTGTAGCTTCATCACTCAATAAACCGTTTATAGCTGTTAATCATTTAGAAGGACATGCATTAAGTCCAAAATTAAATTCTGAATTAAACTATCCATACTTGTTACTTTTAATTTCAGGTGGTCATACTCAATTTTTAAGTGTGCAAGGATTAGGAAATTATAAAAGATTAGGAACAACTATTGATGATGCTGTTGGTGAAGCTTTTGATAAAACAGCAAAATTATTAGGTATAGAATTTCCAGGTGGGCCACAAATAGAAGTGTATGCCAAAAAAGGTGATCCCGATAAATATGAGTTACCTAAACCAATTTTTTATAAAGGAGGATGTAATTTATCATTTGCAGGTTTAAAAACTGCTGTTTTAAAAATTTCAAAAAAAATAAAAACTGACCAAGAAAAATATGATCTTGCAGCATCTTTTCAAAAAACAATTGAGGAAATACTTTATAAAAAAAGTAAGATTGCTTTTGGAGAATTTAAAAAAATGAACCCAAATAATAAAAATAAATTTGTAGTTGCAGGGGGTGTTGCGGCAAATAAAAAAATTAGAGAAATTCTAACCAACCTTTGTGTGGAAGAGGGTTTTGAGGCAATTTTTCCACCCATTGACTTGTGTGGTGATAATGCGGCAATGATTGCAATGGTTGGATTAGAAAAATTTAAATTAAAACAATTTAGTGATTTGAATAGTCCTGCAAAACCTAGGTGGCCATTAGATGCAGATGCTATTTTTTTAAAAGGTGCTGGAATAAAATTATAATGTCTTGCAAAGAAGACTTAATAAATAGGAAAATGAATTTATGAATTTTGTACATATTGGAGCTGGTGCTGGCGACCTAGATCCAGCAGCAAACTATAGAGATGGATTTACTGAATTAGTAAAAAATCATAAAACAAAAAATAAAAATGTTTTTGTTGTAGAGGCAAATCCTATAAATATTAAAAAATTAAAAAAATGCTGGAAAAATTATAAGTCAGTAAAAATTTATAATTTTGCTATTGTGTCAAAAAAAATAAATAAAAATAAAATTAGATTTTACTATTGTAAAAAAGATGCTCCACATTACCAGCTATTTTCTCAAAACATCAAACATGTAAAACATTATTTCCCTGATTCAAAAATTGAAAGTAAATTAATAAAAACTGAAAGTATTAAAAATTTTATGGAAAAAAATTTTAAAAAAAAAATAATTGATTTTTTTTCAGTTGATATAGAGGGTGGTGATTTTAATGTAATTATGAACCTAAATTTGAAAAAATATAATATACAGAATATTTCAATAGAATACTTGCACTTAAATGTTAAACAAAAGCAAAAAATTTTACACAAGCTTATTACTAATGGTTATTCATATTACGGCTTTGGCTTAGACCATAATAATATAGATTGGTATTTTAAAAAAAAAGTTAACGTTTGGAACAATTGGATTTCAATATTAATGCCTTATATTCATAGAAAACATTACAAACGTTTAAATCTATTGGTATCACATAAGTAGAAATGAAAGTTCTATGTTTAAAAAAGTAAGTAAACACTGGAGAAACAATTAGATGCAATATTGGTTATTAAAATCAGAACCTGATGTTTGGTCAATTGATCAGCAAAAAAAAGCTGGCGCAAAAGGGGCTCCTTGGGATGGAGTTAGAAATTATCAAGCAGCAAAAAATTTAAAGGGAATGAAAAAAGGAGATTTATGTTTTTTTTATCATTCAAATATTGGCAAAGAAATCGTTGGCATTGTTGAGGTTATCAAAGAAGCTTTCTTAGATAAAACAGATAAAAAAAGTCGATTTGTAGCTGTCCAAGTTAAGTTTAAGGAAAAATTAGAGAAAAGCGTAACTCTTGAAGATATTAAAAAAAACAAAGAACTAAGCCATTTATCGCTGATTAGACAAAGCAGACTTTCCGTTATGCCAATTAACTCTAAAAGCTGGAAAGTTTTATATAAGATGGGTAGTATTTAAAAATAAAATCATGCCAAAACGAAAAAAAACAAAATCTAAAGCTAAGAAAAAAAGCTCTATAAAGCCTAAGCTTAAAAAAAAAACAAAATCTAAAGCTAAGAAAAAAAGCTCTATAAAGCCTAAGCTTAAAAAAAAAACAAAAGCTAAAAAAAAGAGCTCTGTAAAATCCAAGATTAAAAAAAAAGTTTTAAAAAAAAAAGTAAAAATACAAAAAGAAAAAGAGTTAGTTTTTAAAACTAGACCAGAATGGGTTAAAAGTGCTTTAATTAATAAGACTAAGTATCAAAAAAAATATTATGACTCAATTAAAAATAATAATGAATTTTGGAAAAATGAGGGAAAAAGAATAACTTGGATTAAGCCGTACAAAAAAATTAAAAATGTTAAATATAGTAAGAAAGAAGTTAGAATTAAATGGTATGAAGATGGAACATTAAATGCTTCTGCTAATTGTATAGATCGTCATCTAAAAAATAAAAAAGATAAAACTGCAATTATCTGGGTTGGAGATAATCCAAAAGATACAAAAAAAATTTCATACAATCAATTGCACAGAGAAGTATCAAAAACTGCAAATGGTTTGAGAAGATTGGGAATTAAAAAAGGCGACCGAGTTACAATTTATTTAACAATGATACCTGAGTTAGCAATCACAATGCTTGCTTGTGCTAGAATTGGTGCAGTTCATTCTATTATTTTTGGAGGATTTTCAGCAGACTCTATTTCTGGAAGAGTTAATGATTGTGAGTCAGAATATATCATAACAGCTGATGAAGGAGTTAGAGGTGGAAAAACTATTCCATTAAAACAAATTACAGATGAGGCTTTAAGAAGCTGTGCTAATGTTAAAAAATGTATTGTAGTCAAGAGAACGGGAGGTCAAATTAGCTGGGATAATGATAGAGATATTTGGTACCATGATCTAATTGAAGGTGTTCCCAATCACTGTGAACCTGAGGAGATGAATGCTGAAGATCCATTGTTCATTCTTTATACCTCTGGTTCAACTGGCAAACCTAAAGGAGTTCTTCATACAACTGGTGGATATATGGTTTATGCCTCAATGACTCATCAATATATTTTTAATTATAAACCTAAAGATATCTATTGGTGCACTGCTGATATTGGGTGGGTTACGGGTCATAGTTATATAATTTATGGTCCACTGGCTAATGGAGCCACAACTATAATGTTTGAAGGAATTCCAACATATCCTGACAGTTCTAGATGGTGGGAAATTATTGACAAGTACAAAGTAAATATTTTTTATACTGCTCCAACAGCTATTAGAGCTTTGATGCGTGAAGGTGATGGTCCTTTGAAAAAAACTTCAAGAAAATCCTTAAAATTACTAGGTACGGTAGGTGAGCCAATAAATCCAGAGGCATGGATGTGGTATTACAAAGCTGTAGGAAATTCAAATTGTCCTATAGTTGATACTTGGTGGCAAACTGAGACGGGTGGAATATTAATTAGTCCTCAAACAGGAGCTATAAATTTAAAACCAGGTTCGGCCACAAAACCATTTTATGGTATTAAGCCAGCAATTGTTGATAAAGAAGGAAATGAAATTAAGGGAGCTGGCGAAGGAAGGCTGTGTATTTCCCAATCTTGGCCTGGACAAATGAGGACAGTGTATGGTGATCATCAAAGATTTATTGATACTTATTTTTCTCAGTTTGATGGTAAATACTTTACAGGGGATGGTGCTAGAAGAGATGAAGACGGTTACTATTGGATAACAGGACGTGTTGATGATGTAATTATTGTCTCTGGTCATAACCTTGGAACTGCCGAAATAGAAAGTGCATTTGTTGCCCATCCAAAAGTTGCTGAAGCTGCAGTAGTTGGTTATCCTCATGATATCAAGGGTAACGGACTTTACTGCTATGTTACTTTAAATGTTGATGAGGTAGCTGACCTTGATCTAGAGAGAGATTTAAAACTTTGGGTTCGTAAGCAAATAGGTGCTCTTGCAACACCAGACATCATTCATTTCTCACCTGGGCTACCTAAAACGAGATCAGGAAAAATTATGAGAAGAATTTTAAGAAAAATTGCTGCTAATGAGCATGACCAATTAGGAGATACGACAACTTTAGCTGATCCAAGTGTTGTACAAAGTTTAGTTGATAATAGAAAAAATATTTAAAAATTTATTAACTCTTTAAACTCTTTTTCAACATTATCCCATTTTAAAATCATAGAGTTTAATACAATTTTTCTATCTAAAGTTTTTAATTCTTCAGCTATTGGGGCCCATTTATATAATGATAATGCGCTAGGATTAAATGGCAGATCTTTATAATAAGTTTCCCAGTTTATATTTTGATGTCGCTCATTAAAAGTTTTTTTTGCTCCCTCAATAATATCAACTGGCATCTTATTAGAAGATTCACTATCTAAAATTTTAAAAAAAATTTCTTTAGACTGGTTGATGTTTTGATAATTAAAATTAACTTTTAAATATGAGAAAGTAAATAATGTCAGATCCTGTAAAGCAACAGAATAAATATTCCATCTGGCAATATCAAGAGATGCCATGAATACATCATTGTCAAAATGAAGAACGTACCTTGTGCCCATTCTAGTTTTTAAATAATTATATAAAGTAACTTGCGTTACCCAGGCAGATTTTGTTTGAATAAAGTGTTCAAGGTCATTTAAATTCTTAATTTTTTTCTTTGGGATAAAAGCCTTAAACATCGCAAACAAGTAAACTTTAAAATCATTGAGTGATATATCTCTCCAGGAAAGTTTATATTTTTGCATAAAAGTTCAAATATGCGCCATCATAGCCTAAAAATTAAGCAAATAAGGACTTAATTTGAAAAATTTTAGCCTTTTAAAAACCATCAGAATGGGTATGTTTTCGGTTAGTTATAACTAAAAACAGAGAGGTATAAATGTCAAACGCAACAAAACACTGGGAAAAAACTAGGACATTGTTATTCGTAACATTGGCTATTTGGTTTGTTTTCTCTATCGGCATCTTCCTTTTTGCAGCTGAAATGAATGAGGTTACAGGACCTTTCGGTTATCCATGGACATACTGGTTTACATGTCAAGGATCTCTTGGAATTTTTGTAATTTTATGTTTCTGGTTTGCTAATAGGCAAGAGAAAATCGATGAAGAATTTGGCTTCAACGAAAAAGGAGATCAATAATGATAAAAGGTAAATTTATAGACAATTTGCCAAAAGTTTACGGAATCTATACGGGAGGTTTTATAGGTTTCATAATCTTAATGGCAATTGGTGAGCAGATGGGTATGACTGCTAAAGCAATAGGTGTTGCTTTTGTGGCCTTTACAATATTCATCTATGCATTGATCGGTTATCTATCAAGAACAGCTCAAGCAGACGCATATTACGTGGCTGGAAGACAAGTGCCCACTGTATTCAATGGAATGGCGACGGCGGCAGACTGGATGTCTGGTGCTTCATTCGTTGCAATGGCAGGTGGTATTTACTTCAAAGGCTATGGATATATGGCTCTACTTGTCGGTTGGACTGGTGGTTACATATTAGTTGCAACTTTATTAGCACCATACTTAAGAAAATTTGGCTGTTACACGGTTCCAGATTTTGTAGGTACAAGATACGGTGGTAATTTAGCGAGACTATGTGCGGTAATAGTTTTAACTGTTGCTTCATTCACTTATGTGACTGCTCAGATTAACGCTACTGGTACTATTGCATCTGTTGCTCTAGATATCGACTTTAAATACGCTGTATATATTGGACTAATAAGTATTTTACTTTGTTCAATGTTAGGGGGTATGAGAGCGGTAACTTGGACACAGGTTGCACAATATATCGTGCTAATTATAGCTTACTTACTTCCAATTTTTTGGATCAGTAACAAAATGGGTGCGGGTTTCTTCCCTCACTTTATGTTAGCTGATGAAGTAGCTAGAATTGGTGAGTTAGAACAACAGTTTGGTTTTGTTAAAAACTCTGCTGCTGATCTAGCAACGGTACCTAAAGGGTTAGCTGGAATAACTAAAGCACACTCTGCAGTAAATGCAACACCTTGGGCGTTTATTTCATTAGCATTGGCGATGATGATGGGAACAGCATCATTACCACACGTGATGATGAGATACTTTACTACTCCAAGTGTAAAAGCAGCTAGAAAATCAGTTGGTTGGTCATTATTCTTTATCTTCCTTCTGTATTCTTCAGCGCCAATGTTAGCAACGCTATCTAAACTATCGTTGATCGATCCAACACTACCAACAGGTATTATTGGTAAATCATTTGCTGAAGTTCAGTCAATAGATTGGTTCCAAAACTGGAATCAAGCAAACTTGATGTTCATCAGTGACTTTAACGGCAATGGAACTCTTGAGTTAAACGAGTTTTTCATGGGCGGTAAAGCGGTTGTGTTAGCAACACCAGAAATAGCTGGATTACCATATGTAATCTCAGGACTGGTTGCTGCTGGAGGTATGGCTGCTGCCATGTCAACAGCTGATGGTTTGATCCTAGCAATTGCGAACGCGATCTCTCATGACGTTTATTACAAAATGATTGATCCAAAAGCAGAGACTGCAAAAAGACTTCTTGTTGCAAGGGTATTACTTGTAGTAATTGGTTTTGCTGGAGCAACTATTGCAGCAATGGAAATCCAAGGTATCTTAGGTTCAGTTATCTGGGCTTTCGACTTTGCGATGTCTGGATTGTTCTTCCCACTTGTACTTGGTGTATGGTGGAAGAGAGCCAACAGAGAAGGTGCTATTGCTGGTATGGTTTTAGGTCTTGGTTCTGCTATTTGGTACCTAGTTTGGGTGCGAAGTGGTGGAAGTGGGTTCTTAGGACTTACTCAATTAACATTTGGTATCTTCGGAGCAGGTGTTAGTTTTGTTTCAATGGTTGTAGTGAGTTTAATGACTCAAGAACCAGATAAAGCAATTCAAAAAATGGTTGATGAAGTTCGTATACCAAGCGGTAGAACTGTTACTGGTAAGTAGAACTAATAAACTTTAATTCTAAGGGGCGATTAATTTCGCCCCTTTTAATTCAATCTCATTTCTAATATAAATCATTAAATGTCAGCAAATTTCCATCCATTAGTTTATTTTATAGATTACTTATTTGGTATGATTATGTGGACTTTAATAGGACGAGTTGCGATGAATATTTTTCAAAAAGAAGATTCTGAATTCTTTTTTATGAAGATTTTTGTCAAATCTACCAATCCACTAATAAAAATTTTTAAACCAATAACCCCTTCTTTCATCATAGGACCTCTAGTTCCATTATATGTAGCATGGTTCTTTTTTATGATTAGATTTTACTTTATGCCCTGGGTCTTAGGATATTCTGTAATGGGAATGTTATCATTTCCTCTAGAAAGTGAAATTTCTAAACAAATTTATCAATTATTTAATTCAATTAAATTTTAAAAATTGATACTAGTAGAGCTGGCAATCAATGAAAAAAATACAAATATCACCATCAATTTTATCAGCTGATTTTAGTCAATTAGGAAATGAAATTAAAAGACTAGAAGAAGGTGGGGCTGATATGATCCATGTAGATGTGATGGATGGTCATTTTGTTCCTAATTTAACTATGGGGCCTCCAATTATTAAAGCTTTAAGGAAATATACAAAACTGCCATTTGATGTTCATTTAATGATTTCACCAGTACATAAATACATTCAAGATTATGCAGATGCTGGAGCAGATATTATAACTATACATCCTGAGGCAACTGAAGATTTAAAAAGTTCAATAGCACACATTAAAAGTTTAAATAAAAAAGTGGGTGTATCGCTAAACCCTAAAACTGAAATTAATTTAGTAACAAATTTTTTAGAAGAGATAGATTTAATCTTAATCATGAGCGTCAATCCTGGATTTGGTGGTCAAAAATTTATGCCAGAAGTATTACAAAAAATTAAAGAGTTAAAAAAAATAAAAGATCAAAAAAATTTGAAATTTGATATTGAAATAGATGGAGGAATTAACTTTGATAATAATAAATTGGCTATTGAAGCTGGTGCTAATATTTTGGTCTCAGGCACAACTATATTTAAAAATAACAATGGAAATATAAAAAAAAATATAGAGCTTCTAAAATCAAGTTAAATAATGATTTTTAATAACTCATTTATTTTTTTTAAAAAAAAAATTCTTTCCCTTTATTTAAATTCCAGTATTTATAATAAAAAAATTAATCCCACCATCATCAGTTCTTTAGAATATCAACCAAGTCCTAATCTTTTAGATTCACTTATTAAATTTGAAAAAAAAAAAATTAATATCGAAAATTACTCACTAGGTAACATCTGGAATGATAAAAATTTAAAAGATAAAGATTACAAAAATTTAAACAGTTTTTTTTGGTTGTTTAGTTTAGATTTAAGATCCTCAAAAAAAGATACTCAAGAAATAATACAACAATGGATAAGTAAGAATTATCGTTATAATCATAAAAGCTGGGAAATAGATATATTAGCAAAAAGAATAATAGCTTGGATTTCAAATGCTAGATTAACTTATGAAGATGGCGCTAGCCACTATAAAGATAATTTCAACGGTGTTATTAAAAAACAAATTAACTATTTAATTGATCAAATTGAACGGTCTGAAAAAGTTGATGATAAAATGATAGGTTGTGCTGCTATAATTTTAGCCGGATTGTGTTACCGAGATGAAGATAAATACTTAGATAAAGGGCTTAATTTGCTCAAAAAATTTGTTAAATTTTCTTTAGATAATGATGGCTTTCCAAAATCTAGAAACATAAGACAATTAAATTTTTATTTAAAATATTTTATTCTAATTCGAGAGTGGTTCAAAGAATCTCAAAATGAAATACCAGATTATATCAATGAATATATTTATTATTTAGGACAAGGATATGCCTTTACTTGGAAAAATAATAATGTGGACTTATTATTCAACGGTAATCATGAAACAAATAATGACAATTTTGATCATTATTTGAAAAAGTTTGATTATAACTTTAAATCTCAAAACAAAGAAATAGGAGGATATGTAATTCTTAATAATAAGAAATACTCTCTAATAATGGATATTGGAGATAGTCCTGATAAGAAATTTTCATCTGATTATCAGGCAGGTGCTTTATCTCTGGAGATATTAACAAATGGTAAAAAATTAATTTGTAACTCAGGATATTATCAAGACTATAAACATAAATTAAATGATTTATCTAAATCAAGTGCAGTCCATAGCACATTAATTATAGATGACAGATCTTCATGTAAATTTACTAAAACTAAAAATAAGGGTTCCAAACTTTTGCAGGATTTAAAAATATTAAAAAAAAATATTATTTTTGAAAAAAATTATTGGAAAGTTCATGCCTCACACGATGGTTACCTAAAGCGATATGGTATTATTCATGAAAGAGAAGTTGAATTTTATCCAGAACAAATAAAATTTGTGGGTCATGATAAAATGATTTCAAAAAATGGTATTAAAAATATAAAATTTGAAATTAGATTTCATTTAGAGCCAAATATTAAGGTAATGAAAACACAGGATAACAAGTCAATACTCATTGATCTTGATGGTGAAGGATGGAAATTTAACTCAGAAAACAATACTATCAATATTGATAACGGACTATATTTTGGTAAGAAAAATTCTTTTTCTGATAATCAAAATATATTTATTTCAGGAATGACTAATGATGAAAATCAAACTATAAAATGGGAAATTACTAAATTATAATGAATAAAATCAAAAAAGCATTAATTTCTGTATCTGATAAAAGTAATTTAAAAGACCTTTTAAAAATTTTAACTAAATATAAAGTTGAATTCATAAGCTCAGGTGGCACTTACAAAGAAATTAGGAAACTAAAATTTAAATGCTTAGAGGTCTCAGAATACACAGGATCTCCTGAAATACTTGGTGGAAGAGTTAAAACACTGCATCCAAAAATACATGCTGGGATATTAAGTAAAAGAAAAAATAAAAAACATAAAAATGATTTAAAAAATAATAATTTTCATGAAATCGACCTTGTTATAGTTAATTTCTATCCATTTGAGAAAACTTTAGAACAGACAAATAATCATTTAAAAATAATAGAAAATATTGACGTTGGTGGGCCAACTATGGTGAGAGCTGCAGCAAAAAATTATAAGGATGTAACTGTTATTACCTCCTCAAATCAATACTCTGAACTTATTAATGAACTGCAATTAAATAAAGGTTCAACATCTTTGGAATTTAGAGAAAAAATGTCTTTAGAAGCTTTTTCTGAAACAGCTTATTACGATGCAGTAATTTCAAATTATTTTAACAACATTAAAGATAATAAATTTCCTAAAAAAAAAATTATTTATGGAAATTTAGTAGAGAATTTAAGATATGGGGAAAATCCACATCAACAAGCAGCTATTTATTCAAAAACTGATAGTTTAAATTTAGATCAAATTCATGGAAAGCAATTAAGCTATAACAATTATAATGATATATTTTCTGCTTTAACTATTTCAAAATCACTGCCCTCCAATACTGGAACGGTTATTATAAAACACGCTAACCCTTGTGGTGTATCTATTCATAAAAACGCTCTAGAAAGTTATAAATTAGCACTGGCTTGTGACCCTATTAGTGCTTTTGGTGGAATAATTGCATGCAACTATAAATTAAATAAAACTTTAGCAAAAGAATTAAAAAATATTTTTTTAGAGGTTATTATTGCTAATGGATTTGATAGAGAGGCTCTTAATATATTAAAAAATAAAAAAAATTTACGTCTAATAGACTCTTCAAATTTTAAAATAAAAGATTTGGTAAGATTTAATTCTGCAAATGAGTCAATTTTAACTCAGTCTGAAGATATAAATAAATTTAATATTAAAGATTTTAGGATAGTTTCAAAAAAAAAACCCACCAAATTACAATTAAAAAACTTAATCTTTGCTTTTAATGTTTGTAGATATGTCAAATCAAATGCAATCGTATTAGCTGCTAATGAGGCAACAGTAGGTATTGGTTCAGGTCAACCAAGTAGACTAGATAGTTGCCAAATCGCAATTGATAAAATGCATAAATTTGAAAATTTTAGAGAAGACGTGGTTGCAGCTTCAGATGCATTTTTTCCATTTGTAGATGGAATAGAAAAATTAATTCAAGCTGGAGTTTGTGCTGTTATACAACCTTCTGGTTCTATTAGAGATAAGGAAATAATAAAATTTGCAAATCAAACTAATACGATATTAGTTTTTTCTAAAACTAGACATTTTAGACATTAGCAATTTGATCAATTTTAGCTGCTAAAATAAAATCATTCTCAGAGAGACCTTCTATTGCGTGTGTGGTAATTATAATTTTTGCATAACCCCATCCAAAAGAGATATCAGGATGGTGGTTTTCACTTTCAGAAATTTCCCCAACCTTGTTTATAAAATTTTGACTATTAATAAAATTTTTGAATATAAAATTTTTTTCTAAAAAAAAAATATCTTTATCATTTTTTTTTACATCCCATCCATCAACTTTTTTTTGATATTTATGGATTTCACTTATATCAAATGGTAATATCCCACCTTCACATGGCACACATTTTTTACTTAAAAGATCACTCATTTAATATTATAACTTAAAATTTATTGGAGCGGGTCAAGGGAATCGAACCCTCTACCTAATCGTTGGCAACGATTCGCTCTACCAATGAGCTAGACCCGCATATAAATATAATAAATAGACGGTTTTTTTAACGCAAGCAATAATAAAGTTTTTGATTAGTATATAGATTATCAAAAATTTGATAAAAGAAATTATGAAAAAACAAGATTTACCAAAAATTATACCCGTGTTTCCCTTAAGTAACTTTATTATTTTTCCAAATACAACTGTTCCCTTAAATATATTTGAACCAAGATATATAGAGATGATAAATGATAGTATGAAAACCAATAAATTAATTGGTTTAATTCAACCAAAACAAAAAAAACTAAGTAATATACCTGATTTATATGAGGTTGGATGCTTAGGGAAAATTTCAAATTTTGAAAAAGTTGATGGCAGATATTTAATTGAGCTAAATGGATTAACGCGATTTAAAGTAATTAAAGAAATTAAAGCTGATAAAGCTTACCGTCTATGTGAAGTAACTTTTGATGATTTTTCAGATGATTTACACATTTCAAAAAAAGAATTAAAATTTGCAGATCTTGAGTTAATTTTTAAAGACTTAAAAACCTTGTTTGAAAAAAAAGGATACATAATCAATTGGAAATCTCTTGAGAAACAAGATTTAAATGAAACAATTAATGCTCTTGCAATGGCGTCACCTTTTTCATTAGAGGAAAAACAAATATTATTGGAAAGCCAAGATTTAGAAATTAGAAAAAATAAAATTGCTGAAATTTTAAATACTTATAATTATGATAACTTTGATAATACAACCATTCAATAAATTACAGATTTATTCCCCTATCTGCAATTTTAATCAATAAATTATTAAAATTATTATTTTTACCAACTGCTTTAAGAATTTTGGTGAAATTTCTTATTTTCAATTTTTTTTCTAAATTAAAAAATTCATAAATAAAATCTATTCCATTTGAAAACATAAAGTTTTTATTTCTGGCTTGATTTTCAAAATCTTTTAAAATCGAAGAATCCAACTGTAAACCCAAATCAATTTTATTTTGAATAATTTCAGAGAAAATTTTTATATCTCTAATAGTCATATTAAAACCTTGTCCAGCCAAGGGATGAATTCTGTGCAATAAATCTCCAAAAGCTAAAATATTTTTTTGATAATATTTCCTTAAAACAGACGAACTTAAGTTAAAACTATTAATATCAAAAATATTTTTTATTACATATTTAGGGTTATTTTTATTAATCAATTCTATTATTTCAGAGTTTGAGAATTTTTTACTTTTTGTATCCAGCGAACATACCACTGAGGTTTCATTTTTTGAAATAGGTAAGAATGCAACAGGACCAAGCTCCGTAAATACCTGAACTGCAGTATTATTTTCTATTTCTTTATGTTTAAAAATTGCTGTGTAGGCTACATTAAAATAATTTTTTTCTATCTTTTTTGTAAAATATTTCTTTGCAATAAAATTATTTGGGTCACTATTTATTATCAAATCGTAATTTTTTTTATTAAGATTTTTCTCATTTAATTTTTTATTGATTGCTATTCTTTTAATAAACTTACTTTTTAAAACTTCTTTTTTTAACAATTCATAAAGTCTCTCATTTTTAACCATATAAAATAAATCATTTTTTTCATTATTAAAATTAAAGATATTTTCATTTTTAATTTTTTGTGAATAAATTTCTATTTTTTTTATTTTCCAATAATTTATTTTAGTGATTTCAAAAATTTCTTTTTTAAAAAATTCTAAGTTATTTTTTGATATACCAATAGTTCTACTAGTTATTTTTTTTTGAATTTTAGTTTTATAATAAATATGAACATTTATTTTTTTATTTATAAGATTTTTAGCTAAAGCTAGACTGGTTAATCCTTCTCCTATAATGCATACATTCATAATATTTTTTAATTTTAACAATAAAAATTAGATGATACAAAGTGATTAATCTGATTAATTAATTTATGGAATTTAAAAAACTAGCAAACAATACAATTAACTTTGGAATAAATAGAGTAATTGAGATTTTGGGTTTGGGTATCATAGTTGCAGGTGTTTTTTTGTTAATTTCATTGGTTAGTTTTTCGCCTGATGATCCAAATTTTATTTTTCCAGATAACACGGTAATCAAAAATCTATTTGGTTTTCAAGGAAGTTTTACTTCTGATCTTTTTTTTCAGTCTTTTGGGGTTATATCCTTATTAATTCCTTTTAGTCTTATAATTTGTGGAATTAATATTGTTTTAAATAAAAAAATTTTATTAATAATAGAAAGTATTTTCTACACTTTGATTTATTCTTTAATTGGATCTTTATTTTTTTCTTTTTTTTATCCTAGGGCATTTAATCTTTATATTAATGGTAATGGGGGTTTTATTGGTAAGTACCTTGAAACAACTTTCCTGGCATCAATGATCAATACCAATTCACAAATATTTTATTATCTATTAATTTTTTTAATTTTGACTATTTTTTTAATAAGTATTCAATTTAGAATTAATTTTTTTTATAATACTATAAAAAAATTATTCAAATTTCTGTTTTCTAAAAAAGAGAAAAATTACACCAATGAAAATGAAATAATAAGTGAATTTATACCACAAGATGAGATAAAAAGCTTAATTCAAGATGATCTTCCTTTTATTAAAAGTGAAAATAAAGATACCAATAAAAAAATAAGATTTAAATTACCTTCTGTAGATTTATTAAAAATTCCAAGTGAAAAAGAAAGAGCTAAACTTCAAGATGAAGATTACATTGATAGTGAATTCTTGGAAAAAATCCTTTTAGACTTTGGAGTTAGTGGAAATATTAAAAAAGTTAGTCATGGGCCCGTTGTAACTCTTAATGAATTTGAACCAGCAGCAGGAGTTAAGGTTTCAAAAATTATTAACCTCTCAGATGATATCGCTAGAAACACTAGCTCTGAATCTGCGAGAATAGCAACTATACCAGGTCGTAGTACTATTGGTATTGAATTACCCAACTCTACTAGAGAAAATGTTTTTCTTAGTGAAATTCTCTCACATGCTGACTTTAATAAAAAAGACGTAAGACTACCAATAGCACTTGGAAAAAATATTTCGGGAATACCTATTGTTGGTGACTTGGCATCTATGCCTCATTTATTAATAGCTGGCACAACTGGCTCTGGAAAGTCTGTATGTATCAACACTATTATTCTCTCCTTACTTTACAGGCACGCTCCTGATAAATGTAAATTTATATTAATCGATCCTAAAATGTTAGAGCTGTCTACATACGAAGGAATTCCTCATTTGTTATGTCCAGTTATTACAGAGGCAAAAAAAGCTGCTTCAGTTTTAGGTTGGGTTGTTAAAGAAATGGAGAATAGGTATAGACTTATGACAAAAGAAGGTGTCCGTAATATTGATGGATATAATGCAAAACATACTTTGTCTATGCCTTACATTGTTGTGGTTGTGGATGAAATGTCTGATTTGATGTTAGTAGCAGGAAAAGAAATAGAAAATTATATTCAAAAGCTTTCACAAATGGCCCGAGCTGCTGGTATTCACATTATAATGGCCACTCAAAGACCTAGTGTTGATGTAATTACAGGTACTATTAAAGCAAACTTTCCTACAAGAATTTCTTTTCAGGTAACTTCAAAAATTGATAGTAGAACAATTTTAGGAGAACAAGGAGCTGAACAATTACTTGGGAAAGGAGATATGCTTTATATGTCATCTGCTAATCGAATAGTGAGAATTCATGCACCCTTTGTTTCTGACAATGAAATTGAAAAGGTAAATAACTATTTAAGAGTCCAGGCAGAACCAGACTATATAGATGAAATCTTAAATTTTGCGGATGAAAAAGATAGTGGTGATACTGGATCTAATAATGGAGATAAAGATGAATTATATCAAGCAGCCTTAGATATAATTAGGTCAGAAGGTAAAGCCTCAACTTCATTTTTACAAAGAAAATTGCAAATAGGATACAATAGGGCGGCTAGAATTATTGATATGATGGAGGCTGATGGAATTGTTAGCAAAGCAAACCATGTTGGTAAAAGAGATGTCCTATAATGCCTAGGATATTAATAATATTTATTTTGCTAAACTTTTATAATCCTGCATTACCATCTACGAAGGAAGATATAATTGCAAAAATGAAAAGCACTAATAATTTAAGTTTTAATTTTATTCAAACTGTTGATAATAAAAGTGAAAATGGAATGTGTGTCTTGGAATATCCGGGAAAAATTTGGTGTGAGTATAGTGGATCAAATAAGAAAGTCCTTGTCTCTAATGGAAAATCTTTAGTAATTAAGATTAACAATAGTGGTAATTATTATATTTACCCACTTGCTAAAACGCCGTTGCAGTATTTACTAGATAAAGAGTATCTAATTTCTAAAATACAAGAGTTAGAACCAAGGAATATAGATAATAAATATCTTAACTTTAAAATTTTTGAAAATAATAATGAAATAAATATTTTTTTTGACAAAAAAAATTTAAACTTAATTGGATGGCAAACAGAAGATATATATCAAAATTTGAGTATTACATTTATTTCTTCAATTAAGATAAATCAAAAATTAGATTATAACAAATTCAAGTTACCAAAAAATAACTAAAATTCTACCTAATTAGAGTTTCTGTTTTAAAAAGTTTCATTCCTCTTGCTAAATAATTTTTTAAGGCATTCTCATGGTCAAGTGAACAGGTGTGTACCCAAACTCTTTTTGCTCCCCGATTAAATGAATTTTTGATTGCTTCACTAAGTAGATATCCACCTAATTTTTTTCCAAAATATTCTTCTAAAATTCCAAAATAAGCAATTTCTGCCTCTTTATTATTTTCATAAAATAACAATTCATAATAACCAGCAATCTCATTTTTTTCTTTTAAAACATAAGTAAAAAGCTTTTTATTAGATACATATTCAATCCAATTTAAATCTGTCCAAATAAGTCTATCAATCCAATGATGATTTTTCCCTACATTTTTATAAAAGAATTTATTTAATTGAAAATCTTTAGGATTAAGTAATTCTACAGAGCTATGCTGCGAGGGTGCTTCTACTTCTTTAAAATCTTCCAGGGATTTAATTTCTAAATAATTTCTAAGAATTTTTTCTGTCACTCAACCATTTTTCCTATTTTTTCACCTCCAAATAAATGAAAGTGTAAATGAGAAACTTCTTGTCCTCCATGCTCCCCCAAGTTAGTTAACGCTCTATAACCTTTGCCTGTATCTGTTGATATATTTAATATTTTTGATACTTCTGTAATTGCTTTACTCAAAGCAACAATTTCTTCATCTGAAGCTTTTTGATTAAAATCATCTAGGTCAATATATTCACCTTTTGGTATTACCAGAGCATGAATTTTTTTTTGAGCGTTAATATCATAGAAGGATAAAACATGTTCATTCTCAAAAATTTTTTTACAAGGAATTTCTTTTCGTAAAATTTTCGCAAAAATATTATTCTTGTCGTAAATCATTTTCTATTATTTTTTTCCTCAATTCCTGATTGGTTTTTCCTATTTTCTAGCTCTTGTAAAACATCCTCAAATTTAATGTTAGCTGCTTCTAGTGTGACTAATATATGATAGATTGTATCTGCTGCTTCATGAACCTCATTCGACTTATCATTTAGAGCTTCTTTAAGTTCACCAAATTCTTCTTCCATTTTATCTATACATTTAGATAAACCACCAGATAACAATGATGATGTGTAAGATTTATCTTTGTCTTTATTTTTTCTTTCTCTAATTATATTTACTAAATTTAATAGATTTTCTGACATCTTTAATTTCTAACGGGAATCCCTTTTGAATTCAAATATTGTTTAGCTTCCTTTATTGAATGGGTTCCATAATGAAAAATGGATGCAGCTAGTACAGCACTAGCATTTCCTAATTTTATACCATCTACTAAATGATCTAAATTTCCTACACCACCTGAGGCAATAACAGGTATATTTACTGTTGATGATATCTTAAACATTAAATCATTATCATAGCCAATTTGAGTACCGTCTCTATCCATCGAAGTGACCAGCAACTCTCCTGCTCCACTATCTTCCATTTTTTTTGCAAAATCTATTGCATCTATGCTTGTATTATTTCTTCCTCCATGAGTAAAAACCTCCCATTTATTGTCTTTTTTTTTAGCATCTATTGCAACAACAATGCACTGTGATCCGAATTTTTTTGAACTTTCAATTATCATTTCAGGATTTTGAACTGCTGCAGTATTGATCGAAACTTTATCTGCTCCGCAATTTAATAATTTACTAATATCATCAATGCTTCTAACCCCTCCACCAACTGTTAAGGGCACAAAACATTTTTTAGATGTTCTTTCAACAATATCATAAATTGTGTCTCTATTTTCATTGGAAGCAGTAATGTCTAAAAAGCAAATCTCATCAGCACCACCCTCACTATAAATTTTAGCTTGCTCAACTGGATCACCAGCATCCTTTAAATCTATAAAATTAATTCCTTTAACAACTCTTCCATTTTTTACATCTAGACAAGGAATAATTCTATTTTTAAGCATCAATTTCTTTTATTAATTCATCTAAGCTAATATCACCATCATAAATGGCTTTACCAACTATTATTCCTTCAATATTTTTTAAACCTTTTGCATTTTTAATATCATCAATTGAGGATACCCCTCCTGAAATAATCACTGGACAGTTTGAAACATTAGCAACGTTTATCGTTTCTTCAAAATTAGGACTTTGCTTCATGCCATCTCTATTTATATCTGTATAAATTAATCTACTAACACCAAAGTCATTAACCTCTTTTAAAAAATCTAACGTTAATTGATTAGAGTTTTCCTTCCATCCTGAAACAGATAAATATCCATCTTTAGCATCTAAACCTAAGGCAATTTTATTTGAAAATTTTTTACATGCTTCTTCTAAAAAATTTTTATCTTTTATGGCTGCACTTCCTAAAATAACTTTTTCAACTCCTATATCTGTATATTTTTGAATACTATCAATGGTTCTAATACCCCCTCCTACTTCAATTTTTAAATTAAAATTATGAACTATTTGTTGAATAATATCTAAATTAACTGTTTTTCCAGTTAGAGCACCATCTAAATCAACTATGTGTAAATTTTTAAAGCCATGTTCTTTATATTTACCAGCTTGGTCAACTGGTGATATTTGATATTCAGTTTTGTTACTAAAATCTCCTCTAATTAATCTTACACACTTTTTATCTTTAATATCAATTGCTGGAAATATTTTCATTTCTATAAATTCAAAAAATTTTCTATTAACTTTAATCCAATTCTATCACTTTTTTCAGGGTGAAATTGAGTTCCAAAGATATTTTCTTTTTCAACAGAGCAAACAATATTTGACGAATATTCTGTTGTTGCTGAAATTGTACTTTTATCATCTGGAATGAATTCATAACTATGTACAA
Source organism: Candidatus Pelagibacter sp. PS_41 (assembly GCF_059417725.1). Lineage (NCBI taxonomy): Bacteria > Pseudomonadati > Pseudomonadota > Alphaproteobacteria > Candidatus Pelagibacterales > Candidatus Pelagibacteraceae > Candidatus Pelagibacter > Candidatus Pelagibacter sp. PS_41. The sequence continues at coordinate 1,165,222 of NZ_CM182062.1, forward strand.
AATACATGTGAGATTTATTTTCTATATCCTTAAAAATCTTGCTTTCTTTAATGATTTTTATTTCATTCCAACCAATGTGTGGAAGTTTGAATTTATTATTTTGATTATCAATCTTTGAAACTTTGCCTGAGATCCAACCCAGGCCTTTTGTTTCAATTTCTTCATAACCAAGATCTGCAAACATTTGTAAACCAACACAAATCCCAAGAAGAGGTTTTTTATTTATTATTGCAAACTCATTGAGTGTTTCTATCAAACCATTTATGCTACTTAATGCATCAACACAGCTCTTAAAAGATCCCTGTCCTGGCAATACAAGTTTATCACTTGATTTTATTTTATTTAGATTAGAGGTTACTTCGATTTTAACTTTATCTTTTGCAGCTTCCTTAAAAGAATTAATTACAGAGCTTATGTTTCCTGAATTATAATCAACAATTGTGACATTCATTAAGCTTATAATGAGCCTTTAGTTGATGGTATGCTTTTTTTATTTCTAGGATCTATTTCTAAAGCAGTCCTCAGTGATCTTGCTAGAGCCTTGAAGCAGGACTCAATTATGTGATGACTATTGTCTCCATAGATGTTTTCCATATGAAGTGTTATGCCTGCTGATTGAGAAAATGCTTGAAACCATTCTTTAAAAAGTTCTGTATCCATTTCACCAAGTCTTTCCACTTTAAGCTTAACTTTCCATATTAAGTATGGCCTGTTAGAGACATCAATTGCAACTCTTGTTAAGGTTTCATCCATTGGTATCATTGCATGGGCATATCTTTTTATCCCTGCATAGTCTTTCAATGCCTTCTTTAAAGCCTCACCAATAGCAATTCCGGTATCCTCTGTTGTGTGATGAAGATCAATGTGTGTGTCCCCTTTTGCCTTAAGATTGATATCAATTAGTGAATGTTTGGATAATTGCTCAAGCATATGATCTAAAAAACCTATGCCTGTATCAATATTATATTTACCTTTACCATCAATATTTAAATCAACACTAATGCTGGTCTCTTTCGTTTTTCTTGAAACTTTTCCTTTTCTGCTCATAATATTTAATAGGTATATAGAGATTAGCTAACTATATCAATATTAGTAATCGAGCACTTGAAGAAAAAAAATTAATATCCATTTATAATCTATGACTACAATAGTACTTATTAGAAAAAACAACGAAGTTGTGGTTGCTGGAGACGGTCAAGTTAGTATGGGAAATACTGTGATCAAAAGCACAGCGGCAAAAGTTCGAAAAATCGAAAAAAGAAATGTAATAGCAGGATTTGCAGGGTCTACTGCTGATGCCTTAACTTTGTTTGAAAGATTGGAGGCAAAACTTGAAAAGCATGCTGGAAACCTGCCCCGCGCTGCTGTCGAATTAGCTAAAGATTGGCGCACTGATAAATATTTAAGAAGATTAGAAGCTTTAATGGCAATTGGTGACAAAGATAATAGTTATATAATTTCTGGCACAGGTGATGTTCTTGAGCCAGAAGGTGATGCAATTGGCATAGGTTCTGGTGGAAACTATGCTTTAGCAGCTGCTAAAGTTTTATTAGAAACAGATTTGGGTGCAGAAGAAGTTGCAAGAAAAGCTATTAAGATAGCATCAGAAATTTGTGTTTTTACCAATGACAATATTAAGATAGAAAAAATTTAATGAAAGACACAAACGTTACTCCATTTCCAAAAGAAAAGATTCAAAACAACGATGGATCGTTAGTTAGCTCTTTATCCCCAAGAGAAATAGTATCAGAATTAGATAGATATGTAGTTGGTCAAAACAAAGCCAAAAAGGCTGTTGCGATAGCTCTAAGGAATAGATGGCGAAGGCAAGCCCTACAAGGTGAAATGAAAAATGAAGTTCTACCTAAAAACATTTTAATGATAGGACCGACTGGTGTTGGTAAAACTGAAATCTCTAGAAGACTTTCTAAATTGGCAGAAGCCCCTTTTGTGAAAGTAGAAGCAACTAGATTTACAGAAGTTGGCTATGTTGGAAAAGATGTTGAGCAAATTATAAGAGATCTTCTTGAAATTGCTATTGCTATGGAAAAAGTAAAAAAAAGAAAAGAAGTATATGCAAAAGCACAAAAGCTTGCTGAGGAAAAAGTTTTAGATGCTTTGGTGGGTGATAAAGCAAGCCTTGCAACAAGAGAGAGTTTCAGAAAAAGACTAAGAGATGGAGATTTAGATGATAATGAAATTGAAATCGCAGTGAATAATAGTGGTTCCCAAGCTTCATTTGAAATTCCTGGAATGCCTGGGGCTAATATTGGGATGATTAATATTGGTGAAATGATTGGTAAATCAGTTGGCAATAAACAAAAAAAGAAAAAGATGACTGTTAAAGAATCTCATGAAATTTTAATAAATGATGAGGCCGATAAGCTAATTGAGGAAGACAAAATTATTAAATCTGCAAAAAATTCAACTGAGAATAATGGAATAGTTTTTTTAGATGAAATTGATAAAATTTCAGGTCGTACAGATAGAGTTGGAGGAGATGTGTCTAGAGAAGGTGTACAAAGAGATCTTCTTCCTTTGATTGAAGGAACAACTGTAAGTACAAAATATGGTCCAATTAAAACAGATCACATTTTATTTATTGCTTCTGGAGCATTTCAATTAGCAAAACCTTCAGATCTGCTTCCAGAATTACAAGGAAGACTCCCCATAAGAGTAGAGCTTGAAGCTTTAAATAGTGATGATTTTAAAAGAATACTTAAAGAGCCTGACTATAGTTTAATCAAGCAATATGTTGCTTTACTTAAAACAGAAAATGTAGATCTAGAGTTTTCTGATGATGGAATTAATGCTATTGCCAATATTGCATCCGAAGTAAATTCTACAGTAGAAAATATTGGTGCAAGAAGACTTCATACAATTATTGAAAGAATTTTGGATGACGTAAGTTTTACTGCAACAGATAGAGCTGGGGAAAAGATTATAATCAATTCTCAATATGTTAAACAGAATCTAGATGAACTAGTTAAAGATACAGATCTCTCTAAATTTATTCTTTAATGATTACTTAAGTTTATTTTTATTTCTAAGAAAAATATAAAATGCACCACTACCACCGTCTTCAATCTTAGCATCAGTAATTTCTATAATCATTTTCATTAGATTGTTATTTGACTCAATAAATTCAGGAACTGAATATTTTAATATACTTAAATCTTTTGAGAGATAGGGGTTGTGAACATTTTTAGACCTTAAACCTTTTCCAGTAATTACTATAATTTTAGTGACATCTTTATCAAAGGACTTTTGAATAAATTGTTCTATAGCTTTGTTTGCTTCTTGAAGTGTAAAACCATGAAGATCTATTTTTTTTATTTTTTCATGTCTTATTTTTTTATTAACAATGAAATCTTTATTGGGTATTTTTTCTTTATCTTTTAAAAAATTTTCCCAATCCTCTTTATCTTTATCTGAAATTTTTTTATTCAATTATGTAAGTGTATCAATTAACAGCCAGTTAGGATTATTTGACTTAAGGTCTCTTGAAAAAACCCATGTATCATAAACAGTTTTAATTTTTTCACTATCACCAGAAATTATTTTTTTTTCTTTATCTTTCACACAAGTAATTATTTCACTAACAAAATCCACCGTAACCTCAAAACTATTTTCTACTTTTTTATAAGACTTTACTAGTGCTGACTTAATTCCTATAAATGTAATTTCTGCGAACTGACCCCTTCTTTCTCTTTCTTCAAGTGCTTCTTTAAACTGGTCAAAAATCTTTTTACTTAAAAGAGGTTTGCTGGCTATTAATTTATTATCACTATCACTAAAGTCTGTAATAATTGTCTCATAAGCTATTTTTGCACCTTTTAAAAATTCTTTTTGAGATTGTTCATCAAAATTTGCGCTCACTGGTTTTGGGTTTATGTTTATTTCCTGGAATTCTTTTTCGATTGGTGAAGGAATTTTACCCTCAAAACCAGTTTTTTTTCCAAGTATTCCTCGCAAACGTAAAAATATGAAACCTGCAATCATTGCTAAGAGAATAATATCGATGTATTCAAAACTATAATTCATAACTTGATAATATTTACTAAGTTGATTAATTACAACTAGCAATTTAGACTAAGGACAAATGAACACATTTTTATTATTACTTATAGGTATTCCGGTTATTGAGATTTATTTATTTATTAAATTAGGTTCTCAAATAGGTGCCTTTTATACAATTTTATTGATTTTTATTACTGCATTTTTTGGCGTTGTTTATGCCCGCTATGAAGGTTTTAATACATTGCGATCTGGGATGTCTCAAATGGTAAAAAATGAACTCCCAGTTTACGAAATTATTTCTGGAGCAGCCTTAGCTTTTGCTGCACTCCTTTTAATTTTACCTGGATTTGCTACTGATTTTATAGGCTTATTAATAATATTTCCGCCAACAAGAAAATTGATTTTTAAAAAAGTATCAAATAAACAAAGACCCATAAATAAAAAACAAGATTTTATTAATGGCGAATTTGAAGATATAGAGGATGAAGATGACAGAAAATTTTAAAATTTTAGCAGAATTCATAAAAGATATATCCAGTGAAACACCAAATATTGAAAGTTATATATATGTAAAAGAAAATATTTCAAAATATCAATTGAATATAGATATTAGCTCCAAACCTCTTAAAAATAAAATGGTAGAGGTTAGCACAACGTTAAAATTTGAAGACAAAGAGTATAATGATAAAAAATCATATTTTGAAATAGTATATGCTTCCATTGTTCAAGTTGATGAGGCGGTCAAAGATAAAAAAGAACTTGAAAAAATTATATTGTGTGATGTTCAAAATAAAATTTATCCTACCCTTGAAAAAGCATTTTTAAATTTGCTGCATAATTCAGGGTTTCCAGAAATAAAACTTGAAAAAAAAATAAATTTTACAGAGCTATATAAGCAAAGGGCTAATTAAAAAAAATTTTTTCTTAAACTATTTTTTACATACTCTTTGTGAAGCTTTAGCTCTTCCTCGGTAGGCTTAACAACTTTTTCATAATATTGGTTTGTATTACTTGTATTAATTGTTGTTCTTTCATTATCTTCATTTTTGAAATTAAGTGTGGGCTCTTTTTGATCTAACAAATTAATATAAACTTTCGCTAATAAATCGCAGTCTACAAGGGCGGTGTGTTGAGTTCGATTTGAATTGTCTATACGATATCTTTTACAAAGCGCATCTAGACTGGTGGGTGAACCAGGAAACTTATCTCTAGCTATGGCAAGTGTATCGATGGTATTTTTACTCTCTATTTTTTCCCTACCTAATAGTGTCAATTCATTATTTAAGTGCGATAAGTCAAATTCAGCATTATGAATTACTAATCTCTTATTTTTAATAAAGCTTAAAAACTCTTCTACAATCTCTGAAAATTTTTTTTGTGTAGATAAAAATTCATCTGTGTATCCATGTACTTCTAGCGCTCTTTCAGAAACTTTTCTTTCAGGATTAAGATAACAGTGAAACTTATTTTTTGTTGGAATTAAATTATCTAACTCAATACAACCAATTTCTACAATCCTGTGTCCTTCTTTAACCGATAGTCCTGTTGTTTCTGTATCTAATACAACTTCTTTCATTTTATATAATTTTTTTTAGTATTCTTTCTATTCTTTGTCTAACTAATTTTTTTGTAAAGTTGTTTTTAATTATATAATTTGATTTTTTTTTTTAAAACTCAAAGGAAGTTGAATTTTTTTAAATTTTTTAAATAAATCAATATTAAAGTTATCTCTCTTTTTTAATCTTTTAATGGTTTCTGATTTATTTGATTGAATGAAAATTAAAATATCATCTTTTTTATTTAGTCTGTTTTCAAGAAAAAGGGGGATGTCTAAAACAACTGCTTTATTTTTATTATTATCTTTTAAAAATATATGCATTTTTTTTTTAATTTCTGGATGAATAATTTTGGTTATTTCTTTTAAGTTTTTCTCATTATTTATTATTGCTCTTATAATTTGATTTTTTTTTGCTGGGAATGACAAAAAATATCCAGGTAATTTTTTTTTTAATTTCTTAAAACATTGCCTGTTGTTTTTATAAATTTTAGCAACCTCTAAGTCTGCATTAAAAACTGGAAAATTAAAAAGTTTAGCTATGTAAGTTTTCCCTGACCCTATGCCTCCCAAAACAGCTATTCTAATCATAAATTAATTAAATTAATGGCCTCTGTATCTATTTTTGGTAGAACTCCATGCCATATAAAAAAAGCCTTTTGAGCTTGATATAAAAACATTGTTTTTCCATTTTCAGTTTTTCCACCAAACTTTTTAGCCTCTTTTAAAAAATTTGTTTCTTTGGGGTTGTAAATTACATCATAAAAAAATTTATCTTTACTAATTTTTTCATACTCTAATTTAATCACATCTGATTTGTCCAGACCAACACTAGTTGCATTTATAATAATATCAAAATCAATTATTTCTCCCCATTTTATTATTTCTACATCAGAAAAGGTCTTTTTAATTTCGGTTGCCTTTTTTTCTGTTCTGTTGGTGATAAAAATTTTATCTATTTTTAATTTTTTTAAAGCAATAATTATTGATGAAACTACTCCACCCGCCCCCAAAATAAGTGCTGTTTTGTTTTCTATAGTTTGTTTTGTCTTTTCTAAAGCAATTTTAAAACCATCAATATCTGTATTATCTCCTATAATTTTATTTTTCATTTTATAAATTGTGTTTACAGACTGTGATCTATCGGCTTCAGAAGTCAAAGAGTCCAACAAAGGTATGATTTTATTTTTAAATGGAACCGTTATATTTGCTCCATGGATGTTTTCTTCTTTGATGTCAGAAATGTATTTCTTTAATTCATTCTCTTGTATTAGTTTTTTTTCATAGGATGCGTTTATTTTATTCTTTTTAATCCAATAATTGTGCAAATCTGGCGATAAAGAATGTTGTATTGGATTGCCAATAACTAAAAATTTTTTAATCATTAAAATATATTTAAATATTCCTTTATTTGTTTAATGGGTAATCCCATAATGGTGTCTTCATCTCCATCAATTTTAGAAAATAAACTTCTCCCCGCTCCTTCAATTTGATAAACATTATAAGCATAAAGCGCTTCGTCTGAAATTTTAGCCAAATAATCTTCTAGCTCTAAAAAACTCATGTTTTTCATGGTTAATGAAGCTTTGTCTGTATGATTCCATAACATCGAACCTCCCTTTGAAATACAGACAGAGCTAACTAATTGATGGGTTTTGCCATTTAATTTTTGAAGTATTTTAATGGCCTCAGCTCTATCATTCGGCTTTGATATTATTTGTCCTTCTAAATCGATAACACTGTCTGCTCCCAAAATTATTTCACTGGTAAATTTTTGACTTATTTTATTTGCTTTTAGTTCTGCTAAATTTTTTGAAATAATTGTTGGTGTTGCATTTTGTTTTAGCAGACTTTTTTTAATACTATCTTCATCAACATTAGACGGTTCAACTCTGCAATTAATTCCATTATCTTCCAAAATTTTTTTTCTTACTCCACTTTTTGAGGCAAGTATTATTTTATCGATCATTATTTTTAAATATTTCATGAATTTTAATTATCGAGGCTGCTGTTTCTTCAACTGATTTTCTCGTAACATCAATTATTGGCCATTTATATTTTGCAAATGTTTTTTTTGCTTCCATAATTTCTTTTTCAATTTTTTTTATATCTGTATAGCTTGTGTTTTCTGTCTCTTTTAGTGTGTTCATCCTATTTTTTCTTATATCGGCTAATCTTTCAGGTTCAGTTGTGAGTCCAACAACACACGATAATTTTGGGTTTGTTTTTAATGTTTCTGGAACTGAGTTTTCATTAACCAAAGGAATGTTTAGCGTTTTGAGTCCTCTATTTGCAAGATAGATAGATGTGGGAGTTTTACTAGTCCTACTTACTCCTAACAATACTAAATCAGCTTTATTAATGTCCTGAACTAAATTACCATCATCATGGGCCATAGTAAATTGGATAGCCTCTATTCTTTCATAATACTCTTCGTTAAGTTCGTGCTGTCCGCTAGGTTTGTGTGATGCTTTTTGGTTTAAAAGTTTAGAAAAATTTAAGATTAAATTTCCTAAAACACTAAAGCAAGGAATTTTTTTTTCATCGCTTTTGTTGCCTAAAAATTTAGCAAGTGAACTATCTACAATTGTATATAAAATTATAGCATTTGGTTTTTTTTCTGCTTCTTCAATTATTTTAATGATTTGATTATTGGTTCTTGTAAAAAAATAAGATTTAACATCATATTCTATATTTTTAAATTGTGCTTTAATTGCTAAAAACACTCTGTCTAAAGTTTCACCTGTAGAATCAGAAATGAGATATATTTGATATGTATTACTCATGAATAAAATGTTGGTAATTAAGTATTATTTTTATCACTTTTTTCCATTAATGAAGTTTATTATTTTTTATTGTAAAACAACGTTTTTACAAACATTAATAAACATGTGAACTATTTATATACAACTTATCGAACAAGATTAGAAAATATATTAATTATACTATTTAAAAAGAGATCTTAAATATTATTAATTGTTAATAAAAAGTGTATAAAATTGGTAAAATAATTTATTACCATTATTCACATACTATATAACTAATACTATAATTAAATAATTACTTATTATTATGACTCCTATTCAGGAAACAATATTAAATAAAAAAACCACAAATACACCCATATGGTTAATGAGACAAGCAGGAAGATATTTGCCTGAGTTTAGAGAAATTAGGAAAAATAATCCAGATTTTATAAAATTATGCTTAAATGAAACATTATCATCTGAAGTTACTTTACAACCTTTAAAAAGATTCGAGCTAGATGCTGCAATAATTTTTTCAGATATTTTAATGTTGCCTTATGGATTAAATCAAAAAGTAGAATTTAAAAAAGATTTTGGCCCTCTGTTAGGTGATTTAAATTTAGAAGATTTGGTAAAAATTAATGAAACAGATTTTTTAAAAAAATTGGATCCAGTTTACAAATCTATTAAGAAAGTAAGTGAGCAAAATTTAATTAATAATAAGAGTTTAATAGGTTTTGTTGGCGCACCCTGGACACTATTGGTTTACATGATTAATAAACATTCGCCAAAAAAACAATTGGAAAAAAAAATTTTTTTTGAAAATAAAAATCTAATAAAAAAAATACTATTAATCTTAGATAAATTTTTAAAAATACATATTGATCAACAAATTAAAAATGGAGCAAACATAATACAAATTTTTGATAGTTGGGCTGGATTGTTGGATGAAAATGATTTACCTAATTACGTATACAATCCAACATTAAGTTTGGTAAACTATGTTAAATCGCTTAATGTTCCTGTAATTTGTTTTCCTAGAGGAATAAAAAATTATAAAAATTATTGTGATATAGTCAATCCGGATGCAGTCAATATCGATTATGATGTAGATCCAATCTCAATATTTAAATCAATCAACATTCCTGTACAAGGAGGGTTGGATCCTAAAGTTTTGCTAACAGATATTAGTAACCTTAAAAAACAAGCCTTAAAATACCTAGATATATTTAAAGACCATCCTTATATTTTTAACTTAGGCCACGGTGTCCTGCCAGAGACCAATCCTGAAATGGTTGATTATTTAGTAAAGATAGTAAAAGATTATTAAATGAAAAAAGCAATAATTTTATTTAATCTTGGGGGCCCAGACAAAATAGAAAATGTTGAGCCTTTTTTATTTAATTTGTTTAATGATCCAGCAATATTAAATTTACCAACTTTTCTAAGATATCCTCTTGCAAAATTAATTTCTAATAGAAGGGCGCCTGTTGCAAAAAAAATTTATGAAGAGCTTGGTGGCGCATCACCAATATTAAAACTAACAAAAGAACAATCAGACGCTCTTGAAAAAAAGATTAATCAAGATCAAGAGGTTGACGAATATAAATGTTTTATTGTTATGAGGTGTTGGCACCCAAGAGCGGAGCAAGTGATTAAAGAAGTACAGTTTTTTAATCCAGAAGAAGTTATTTTAATGCCCCTCTATCCCCAATATTCTGCAGCAACCTCTGGGTCTTCAATTAAAGAATGGAAAGATGTTTGTAAAAAAAATCAGTATAAAGTTAAAACAAGTACCATTTGTTGTTATCCAACTGATCAAAACTTTGTAAAAGCTCACACCAAAGAGATACTTAAAAAGATTAAAGATTTAAAAAATTTTAAATTAATATTTTCAGCACACGGCTTGCCAGAAAAAAATATTAAAAAAGGAGATCCCTATCAATGGCAAGTAGAACAGTCAGTAAAAAAGATAGTGGAAGAATTAAATATTGAAAACTTAGATTGGATATTAAGCTATCAAAGTAGAGTTGGTCCACTTAAGTGGATTGGACCATCAACAGAGGACATCATTATAAAAAACTCTAAAATTGGAAAACATATAGTCCTGGTGCCTATTGCGTTTGTTTCTGAACACTCGGAAACGCTTGTTGAACTAGACATAGAATATAAAGAGCTTGCGGATGCAAATGGTTGCAAGAATTACACAAGAGTCCCTGCCCTTGGAACAAATGAAGATTTTATTAAAACAATGTCAGATTTAATAATTAAAAAAAATGAATATGAGTTTAAAGATGATCTTTATCCTCCAAAAATTCAATGTCCTTTAGAATTTAAAAAATGTCCATGTTTAAATCATGAATAGTTATTTATTATTCAAAAGTTTACATTTAATAGCCGTCATTTCTTGGATGGCGGGACTTTTATATCTACCAAGAATTTTTGTTTATCATGTTGAAAACTTAAACGATCAAAACTCTTCTTCAATTTTTAAAACCATGGAACGAAAGTTATTTTTTTACATCATGATGCCGGCCATGATTTTAAGTTGGATTTTTGGATTTATTTTAATTCTTACTATAGGAATTGATATTTTTTTTACACTTTGGGTAAAGTTAAAATTATTATTTGTTATCTTATTAACGATTTATCATTTCTATTTATCTAAATTGCTTAAAGATTTTAACTTGAACAGAAATACAAAATCATCAAAATTTTTTAGAATACTTAATGAGGTACCAACAATATTGTTAATTTTGATTGTTTTTATTGTAATATTTAAACCCATTTAGACTTGTAATATTTTAAAGAGCATATATATTCTATCTATCTTACAAATCTCAAACACACCCCCCACAACATGAATATACAAGAACTTAAATTAAAATCATCTGAACAATTAATTACACAAGCAGAAGAGCTTGGAATTGAAAATGCGAGCACACTTAGAAAGCAAGAAATATTATTTGCCATACTAAAAAAAGTTGCAGAAAAAGAGGAAATTACAGGTGCTGGTGTTTTGCAATTATTACAAGACGGTTTTGGTTTTTTAAGAGCCATGGAGTCAAATTATTTAGCTGGTCCCGATGATATATATGTTAGTCCAAGTCAAATAAGAAAGTTTGGTTTAAGAACGGGTGATACTGTTGAGGGTCCTGTTAGAGCACCAAAAGAAGGCGAAAGATATTTTGCATTATTGCAAGTTAGTAAAATAAATTTTGAGGAACCTGAAAAGGCTCGTCATAAAATCGCATTTGATAACTTAACACCTCTCTACCCAGATCAACAAATGGTCATGGAAATTGAAACAACTAAAATAGAAAAAAAACCAGACTTAACACCCAGATTAATTGATCTTGTAAGTCCAATAGGCAAGGGTCAAAGATCAATTATTATTTCACCTCCTAAGGCAGGTAAAACTATGATTTTACAAAGCATAGCAAATTCTATCGCAAAAAATTACCCTCAAAGTTATTTAATGGTTTTGTTAATTGATGAAAGACCAGAGGAAGTGACAGACATGCAAAGAACGGTTAAAGGTGAAGTTATTAGCTCAACATTTGATGAGCCCGCTTCAAGACATGTTGCTGTTGCTGAAATGGTTATCGAAAAAGCAAAAAGACTAACGGAACATAAAAAAGATGTAGTTATTTTGTTAGACTCAATTACTAGACTGGGCAGAGCCTACAACGCAGTAATTCCAAGCTCTGGAAAAGTTTTAACAGGTGGTGTTGATGCGAACGCGTTACAAAGACCAAAAAGATTTTTTGGAGCAGCTAGAAATATTGAAGAAGGTGGATCTTTAACAATTATCTCAACTGCTTTAATTGATACCGGTTCAAGAATGGATGAAGTAATTTTTGAAGAATTTAAAGGAACAGGAAATAGTGAAACAGTTCTAGATAGAAAAATTGCTGACAAAAGAATTTATCCTGCAATCGATATAACTAAATCTGGAACAAGAAGAGAAGAATTACTTTTTAACAAAGATGATCTTTCAAAAATGAATGTTCTGAGAAGAATTATTGCTCCAATGGGCACTATGGATGCAATTGAATTTATTAACTCAAAACTTAAAGAAACCAAAAGTAATGCAGATTTCTTTAATTCAATGAACAAACCAGCCTAAAAAATTTATTTCATTAATTTAAAGTTTTACATGAGTGTAAAATTGAAGCTATAATAATTGCATGACAATTTATGCTCTATCAACTGGTCCAGGTATTTCAGGCATAGCCATAATTAGAGTTTCAGGTGAAGACACAAAAAAAATAATAAAGTTATTGACCAACGAGAATTTGCCAAAAGCCAGAGTGGCCACATTAAAAAAGATCAATAAAATTAACACTTCTGAGCTTATAGATGAGGGTATAATATTATGGTTTCCCGGCCCTGAGAGCTACACAGGCGAGGATATGGCAGAATTCCATGTACATGGTAGTAAAGCTGTAATTGACGCTCTACATTCATCTATTTCTCAAATTGAAAATTGCCGCTTGGCAGAACCTGGCGAGTTTACAAAACTTGCATTTCAAAATGGAAAAATAAATTTGCTTAAAGCCGAAAGTATAGCAGATTTAATTTCAGCAGAGACCGAAATTCAAAGGCAGCAAGCGATAAAAATAATGCATGGTGAATCATCAGAAATATTTAATGATCTTCGAGAAAAACTTTTGAAAATTTTATCAAATGTCGAAGCAAAAATAGATTTCCCCGATGAAGATTTGCCAGTGGATGTTTTAAAAAATATTAAAAAAATTTCTAATGAAGTCATTTTAAGCATTAAAAAAATTTTAAACGATCAAAAAGTTGGAGAAAGGATTAGGGAAGGTTTTAAGATTGCAATTATAGGACCAACTAATGCTGGAAAATCTAGTTTACTAAATCATCTATCAAAAAGAGATGTTGCAATAGTATCCGAGATAGCGGGGACCACAAGAGACGTAATAGAAACTCATTTAAATATTGATGGATATCCAGTTGTGGTTTCCGACACTGCAGGAATTAGAGACTCTAAAAATGAGATAGAAAAAAAAGGAATAAAGCTAGCCCTTGATAAGGCGGAAAATGCAGACCTAAAGTTGATCATTGTAGACGCTAAAAGTATTGATTTTAAAGGAGTTTTGAGGAAATTGATGGATGAAAATGCAATACTTGTAGTCAATAAATCTGATCTTTTAAAAAAAGATTTAAGCTCTGAAATAAAAAATTTTGAACATGTTTTAATTTCAGTAAAAAACAATCTCAACATAGAAAATTTAATTTTAAAAATTAAAGATAAATTAAAAAATAAATTTATCACAAATAAAGATATTTTAATTACTCGCGAAAGACACAGACAACATCTTGAACAAAGCTTAAATTATTTAAAAAACTTTGAAGAAAAAAATGAAGCAGAGGATTTCGATAAAGCTGCAGAGGATCTTCGTTTAGCAACACGACATTTGGGAATGATAGTTGGAAAAGTAGATGTTGAAGAGATATTAGGTAGTATTTTCAACGATTTTTGTATAGGCAAATAAACAAGATTTTGCGGGGTTTTTCAGCATATTTTCTCCATTTTTGTTGATAAACATAACTAATTCGTCAATTTAAATCATAAATACAGTCAGAATTGCTTTAGATAAATATCTTTAAAAAAAATACTGTCTGCTTGTAAATATTTATATCAGTTATAAATTTAGCTTATGAAAAATGATTTGTCATTTGAGGTAGTGGTTATTGGTGGAGGACATGCTGGTTGTGAGGCTGCAACAGCTTCTGCGCGTCTTGGAGTTAATACCGCCCTATTCACACATAAGATTGAAACGATAGGAGAGATGTCTTGTAACCCAGCGATAGGTGGTCTTGGTAAAGGTCATTTAGTTAGAGAGATAGATGCATTAGATGGTGTAATGGGAGAGATTGCAGATAAATCAGGCATACAATTTAGACTGCTAAACAGAAGTAGAGGTCCAGCCGTTCAAGGTCCACGAACTCAATCAGACAGATATTTATATCGTAAATATATGCAAGAAAAACTACTAAACTATTGTAATTTAACAGTTTTTTCAGATCCTGTAATTAGATTTATTTTTTTAAAAAACACTATAACTGGATTTGTAACAAAATCTGGAAAAAAAATTTTATGTAATAAATTAATACTAACAACAGGCACTTTTTTAAATGGATTGATACATATTGGTGAAGAGAGAACGCCAGCTGGAAGATACAATGAGAAACCTTCTACAGGATTAAGCGAGCAGTTGGAGAAATATAATTTTAAAATTGGAAGATTAAAGACAGGCACCCCTCCACGATTAGACTCAAGAACAATTAATTATAAAAATTTGGAAGAACAGTTTGCAGACGAGGATCCTTATTTTTTTTCTTTTTTAACTAAAAAAAATATTAACAAACAGGTTTCATGTAGAATGACCTATACTAATGAGAATGTTCATAACATTATTCAAAAAAATTTAAAACGAAGTGCCATGTACTCTGGTAGCATACAGGGGGTTGGTCCGAGATATTGCCCATCAATAGAGGACAAGATCGTAAAGTTTGCTGATAAAGGTCGCCACCAGATATATTTAGAGCCAGAGGGCTTAAATGATCACACAATATACCCCAATGGTATATCTACGTCACTTCCCGAGGAAGTTCAACAAGAAATATGTAATAATATCAGTGGTTTAGAAAATGTCAAGATAATTAGACCTGGATACGCTATAGAATATGATTATATAGATCCAAGAGAGCTTTTTTTAACGCTTGAAACAAAAAAAATACCTAATTTATATCTTGCGGGACAAATTAATGGAACAACAGGTTATGAAGAAGCTGCAGCACAGGGGCTCATTGCAGGAATAAATGCTGCTCTATCTTTTAAAAATGAAGAACCTTTTATTCTAGATAGATCTGATGCCTACATAGGCGTTATGATAGATGACCTTGTAACCAAAGGCGTAGCTGAGCCATATAGAATGTTTACCTCTAGAGCTGAATATAGACTAACCCTAAGAGCCGATAATGCCGATCAAAGATTAACTGATAAAGGTATTTCAATTGGTTTAATAAATGAAATAAGAAAAGTCCTTTTTGAGGAAAAGTCACAAAAATTAAAAATAATTGTAAAAAAAATGTCAGAATTATCAATTTCGCCAAATAAAGTTAGGAATTTTGGGATAAATATAGCTCAGGATGGAGTTTTACGAAAATCAAATGAAATATTGTCTCAAAAAGGAGTTAATATGCAAAAAATAAGAGAAATATGGGCAAATATTCCCTTTTTTGATAAAAAAATAGATGAGCAAGTTGAAATTAATGCCCATTATATGGGGTATTTAAAAAAACAAAGATCAGATATTTTAGCCTTTAAAAGAGATGAAAATTTATCCATACCTGAAGAATTTAACTATGATAACCTCTCAGGTCTTTCAAATGAGGTAAAATCTAAATTTAAATTGATCAGGCCAAAAACCTTGGGTCAAGCTTTGAGAATTGACGGAATTACCCCAGCAGCTGTATATATTTTGTTGTCACATGTGAAAAGAAAGTCTATTAAGCTTATAGCTTAATGGAAGAAATTTTAGATAAATATCCACTATTAAAATATCAAAATGTTTCACGTGAAACTTGTGTAGATTTTGAAAAATTTATTATTCAATTAAAAAGAAATAATGAAGAAATTAACCTAATAAGCAAGGAAAATGCCCAGGATAATACAATAAGAGAACGACATATAGTAGATTCAGCTCAAAGTATTGATTTTGTTGATTTTAACAGCAATATTGTAACAGATATAGGTTCAGGAGGTGGATTCCCAGGAATAATAGTGTCAATTTTGATCAAAAACTTAAAAAAAAACGTAAAAGTTAACTTATATGAAAAAAGTCATCATAAGAGCGTTTTTTTAAGAAAAATATCTAGAGAATTAAAATTAGAAACAGAAGTAATACAAAAAAATATTTTTGAGATAAAAAATATAAAGTCAGGTACAATAATGGCAAGAGCATTTAAGCCCTTACCAATAGTTTTAGAATTAGTTTACAAAAATTTTAATAATTATAAAAATTTAATTTTATTTATGGGTAAAAATGGTGAAAAAATTTTGGAGGACACTTTAAAAATTTGGGATTTTGATTTTGAAAAAAAAAAAGTATCACAAGCCAAGATTCTTTTTTATTAAACATAAAAAATATTAAAAAAAAATAGATGCAAATTATATCTGTAATAAATCAAAAGGGTGGGGTAGGAAAAACTACAACTGTAATTAATCTTGCCGCAGGATTAGCTCAAAAAGAAAAAAAAGTTTTAATTATTGATCTTGATCCACAAGGTAATGCTACAACAGGACTTGGTTTATCAAATTTAGAAAATTCAAATGAAACAATTTATGCTGTTCTCAATGGCTCTAAGTCAATTTCTAATGTAATTAAAAAAACAAACTATCAAAATTTAGATGTAGTAACTTCAAATGTTGATTTGTCTGGTTTAGAGGTTGAGACCGCAGGAGATAGCAAACGAGCCTTCATTTTAAAAGGTGAATTAACCGCTTATTTAAATGATTTTAGAGGACAGTATGATTATATCTTAATTGATTGTCCTCCATCCCTAAGTTTGCTCACTGTCATGGCTTTAGTTTCATCTCACTCCTTAGTTGTTCCATTGCAGACTGAGTTTTTTGCGCTAGAAGGATTAACACAGTTAATGAAAACAATAGAAAGGGTAAAAACAAATTTAAATCCTGATTTAAGAATTAGAGGAATTCTTTTAACAATGTACGATAAAAGAAATAAATTATCTTCCCAAGTTGAAAAGGAAGCTAGAGATTTTTTTAATGATAAAGTTTATTTAACGGTCATTCCACGAAATGTAAGACTGTCAGAAGCCCCATCTCATGGAATGCCAGTTTTAATTTATGATAAATCTTGTCCTGGAAGTAAGTCGTATTTTAGCTTTACAGATGAATTTATTAATCAAGAAGAAACAGTAGGGAGTGCTGCATAATGGATAGAAATAAAGTTAAGAAGGGTCTAGGTAGAGGATTATCTTCATTAATAGGTGAGACAAAGACAGAGGTAAATATTAATAAATTATCTATCAGCAATTTGGTTAGTAATAAATTCCAACCTAGAAAAATTTTTGATGAAGAAAATTTACAAGACTTAACTAATTCAATAAAAAAAAGAGGAATTATACAGCCAATAATTGTCAGAAAATCATCTGATGATAGTTCCAAATATGAAATAATTGCAGGTGAGAGAAGATGGTTGGCAGCTCAAAAGGCAGGTCTTCATGATGTGCCTGTAGTAATTACAGATGTCGATGATTTAAAATCATTAGAATTTGCAATAATTGAAAATGTTCAAAGGAACGATCTTAACGCATTAGAAGAAGCTCGTGGTTATCAAAGATTGATAGATGAATTTTCCTACGATCAAGAAAAAGTAGCTGAATTTATTGGAAAAAGTAGAAGTCATATAACTAATTTTTTACGACTGCTTACACTTCCAAATGGAGTTTTGAAATTAATTGAGACAAAAAAAATAACTCCAGGACATGCAAAAATTTTAGTAGGTCTTGATAATTCAGAATTTGTTGCAAATAAAATAGTTGAGAAAAATCTCTCTGTTAGACAAGCAGAAAATTTTGTAAAAATTTTTAAGATAAAGAAACAATCCTTTAAAGGACAACGTGACATTAATTTACAATCATTAGAAAACTCAGTTCGAGAAAAAATTGGTCTTAATGTTTTAATTAAAAATAAAAAAAACAACACAGGGTCTCTTGTGTTTGAATATAAAGATTTAGATCAATTAAATAAGCTAATTGAGATTATAAAAATTAATTATTAATTGATATAAGTTTTTTCAATTATAAAATTTGATAAAATATTAATTGAATTTACAGGATTTTTTTTAATTAACAATTCGACCTCATTAATCTCATAAAGTAAAGACTTTGCTTTATTATATGACCAATTTTTAATTTGTTGTTTTATAATTTCTTTATCTTTCCAAAATATAGGTGGTCTAAATCCAGCAATTGTAGCATCTAAATTGTTTAATTTAGCTTGTTCTTTGCATAATCTAACTAGTCTTTTTGTCTTTATTAGCATAGTTCTAGTTATAAGAATGCAGTCTTCCTGGGAATAATTGTTTTCGTTAAGCACATTGATTGTTTTTTTTTTATTTTTAGATAAACAACTATCGATTAATTCTGAAACACTATAATTTTCAGCTAAATTTGTTAGTTTAAGAATATCTTCTATTTGAATTTTTTTTTTATTTTGTGAAAAGTTTTTTATTTTTTCAAGTTCATTTTTTAAATTTTGTCTGTCACCGCGTGACCTTCCCACAATTAAATTTATTATTTGTTGAGAAATTTGAATATTATTTTCTCTAAAAAATTGACTTGTTATTGTTGATAATGTTTGTGCATTATCTTCGTAAAATGGAACACATACGGTTAGTTCATTTTTTTCAAAAAATGATCTTAATTTGGATTTTTTTTCAAGTATTCCTCCGTTAACAATTAAAATCACTTCCTCAGGATTTTTTTCTACAATTTCTTCTACCAATTCTTTAATCTTATCCGTGGCTCTATTAATAATAATTAATTTTTCATTTTCAAAAAAAGATTTTGTTAAAAGGTTTGAAAAAAAAGTTTCTTTATTATTTAAAATTTCATTTTCTTCATAGAAATAACAGTTTTCTAGGTTTTTTTTTTTAAATTCATCATCAATTAATTGATTTTTAAAGCCCTGGTTTTCACCATAAAATAAAAAAAATTTGTGTTTGTCTTTAATTTTTTTTATTTCGAATGACTTAACAATCATTTTAAAATTTTGATAAATATCTTATTACTTCTTCAATAACTTTTTCAATTAATATTATTTCAATATCTTTCTCATATTGGCTAAGTGCAAATTTATTCGAATTAGAATTATAATCAAATTGTTTAAAGAATTCTTTTTCTACTTTTTTGTTTTGATCATCAATTGTTTTAAGATTTAATATTATGGTCATTTTATAACGAGAAGGATTACCCATTGAGTCTTTTGAAATTATGGAAATATTTTTTTTTGAAACAATTTCCAATACAATTTGTTTGTTAGCGTCACTGTTAGAAAAATTTTTTATTCTTTTTTCAAATATATTGTTTAATTTGTTTGTCTCCAACTTTTTGATGCTAATAATATTAAAGTTAATATTTTTGTTTGAATAAATAGATTTATATCCACAGCTATTTAATATTATAAAAATTATAATTAAAATTATTTTATTCATCAGATAATAAAGTTTATCAGTTTATTTTTAATATAGATTGTTTTTTTTAATTCTTCATTATTAATAAATTTATTTATTAAAGGATTATTTTTTATTTTAATAATTAATTCACTTTCAGAAATCTCACTAGTTAGATTAATTATACCTCTTTTTTTACCATTTATTTGAACAACGATATTAATATTTTCATTCAATATCTTTTTTTGATCAACATTTGGCCACTCAAGTTTATTTTTAGAATCTAGTTCTAGCAAACATTCGCTTGCAAGGTGAGGAGCCACAGGATGTATTAGACTTAATATTTTCTTATAATTTTTTGTCAAACTCAAATAATTAATTGGTTTTTCAATTTCTTTGTTTAAGTAATTATAGGTTTCATGATAATTTGCTATAATTACATTGTAATGAAAATTATCTATATTTTTTGTAATTTTATCAATCATAATATTGGTAAACGATTCCAATGAACTAGAGTCACCATTTTCATTTTTAAGTGAAATTTTTGAAATAATTTTTTTGTGTAAAAGCCAAAACTTTTGAATAAATTTATATGAAGCTTGCATTCCTTGATCAGACCACTGCACATCTTTTTCAGGAGGACTATCTGATAAAATAAAAAGTCTTACCGCATCTGCACCATAATTTAAAATAATTTTTGCTGGATCCACCGTATTCTTTTTAGATTTTGACATAGACTCACTTGGTCCAACTTGTATTTTTTCATCAGGTTTTCCCTTTAAATAAAAGTTTATGTTGTCGCTTGTTTCAATATCATCAGGACTTAACCATTGATTGTTTTTATCTTTATAAGTCTCATGACAAACCATTCCTTGTGTAAAAAGTCCTTTAAATGGTTCAGGGTTTATAAATTCTTTTCTTTGATCTTTTATTGCATGCATAAAAAACCTAGAATATAAAAGATGTAGTATTGCATGCTCAACACCTCCAATGTATTGGTCGACAGGCATCCAATATTTAATTTCATCTAAAGCAAATCCTACTTCAATGTTCTTGCTTGAACAAAATCTTAAAAAATACCAAGAAGAGTCCACAAATGTGTCCAAAGTATCCGTTTCTCTTCTGCATTTTTGACCATCTATTTCTATTTCAATCCATTCTTTTTGATGATCTAAAGGATTACCTTTAGTATTTAAATTAATGTTTTCTGGTAGTGTTACAGGTAAATCTTTTTTGGGAATTTTAACAATTTCATTTTTTTCATTATAAGCAATCGGTATAGGGCAGCCCCAATATCTTTGTCTTGAAATGCCCCAGTCTTTAAGCCTAAAATTAATTTTTTTTTTACCTAATTTTTTTTCTTCTAATATTTTAATAGCCTCTAAAATAGATTGATCTGGTGCACTTAAATCATTCAAAAATTTTGAATTAATTATTTTACCAGGACCAGTATAAGCCTTGCCACTCAGTTCAATTTTATCTTTTGAGTCAATTGGACTAACAACTGAAATGATATTTAAGTTATATTTTTTTGCAAAATCAAAATCTCTTTGATCATGTGCAGGACAACCAAATATTGCCCCAAATCCATAATCCATTAATACAAAGTTTGCGAAAAAAACAGGTACTTTTATAGTTGGGTCTAAGGGATTAATAGCCATTAGACTTGTTGGAAATCCTAATTTTTCTGCTTGAGCAATAGACTCTTCTGTTGTGCCAGTTTTAGAACACTCTCTCTTAAATTCTAAAAATTTTTTATCATTTTGATAAAATTTTGCTATCGGGTGATCAACAGATACTGCCAAGAAGGAGCAACCAAATAACGTGTCGGGTCTTGTGCTAAAACATTTTATGCTTTTTACAGGCACCTTACTATCTATTTGAAAATCTATTTCACAACCAAAAGATTTACCTATCCAGTTTTTTTGCATAGTTTTCACTTTATTAGGCCACTCATTAAGTGTTTCTAGCCCCTCTAATAGCTCGTTAGAAAATTTTGATATATTGAAAAACCATTGGTTTAATTTTTTTCTCTCAACTAAAGCACCAGATCTCCATCCTCTTCCATCAATTACTTGTTCATTGGCCAAAACGGTTTCATCAACCGGATCCCAATTGACATAATTTTCTTTTCTGTAAACAAGACCTTTTTCATATAATTCTAAAAAGAGAGCTTGTTGATGCTTATAATATTCAGGTGAGCATGTTGAAATTTCTTTATCCCAGTCAATTGAAAGACCTAATTGTTTTAATTGGCCTCGCATTGTACTAATATTTTTTTCAGTCCATTTTTTTGGATCTAATTTATTTTGTCTAGCAGCATTTTCAGCTGGCATACCAAAGGAGTCCCAGCCCATAGGGTGTAAAACATTATAACCTTGCATTATCTTAAATCGTGCTAAAACATCTCCTATGGTATAATTTCTTACATGTCCCATATGAATTTTACCCGATGGGTAAGGAAACATTTCTAGACAATAAAATTTTTTTTTATTTTTGTCTAATGAGCTTTCAAAAAAGCCATTATTGATCCAATGATCTTGCCATTTTTTTTCGATTAGTTTAAAATTGTATCTAGTCAATATTAATAAAATTATTTATTTTTTATTAAGGTCATTCCTTATCCACCGAGGCTCATTTTTTACTACACTATTTTGCGACATTACTTATCTTTAAGTGTAGTTCGTTTCTTTCTACCATATTCTTTGGCATTTTTTGAAAATAGACCTTTTTCTAAAATTGCAGCGCGTTTAAGAATTGCTAATTTTATTTCAGGTTCTATGTTGGATGTAATTTTATTAACATTGCAACCCGTTCCATTGCTTAGGCATATTCTTTCGTGGACACTGATATCTAGAGCATCAGCTCTAATTTCATTAGATAAAAATCTTACAGTAATCTTTAAGTCTCTCTTTTCATTTTGATCATTTGAATTACCATCAAACCATTCTGTTATTAAAATACCTCCAGAGTAACTCGCATTTGAAAAGGGAACAAAATTTAGTACATCCATAGACGCTCTCCATAATTCATTAGAGGAGGCAAAATCAAAAGTGCCCCCACTTGAGGATCCCTTGCCAAATCTAATTCCTCTACCTTCTGCAATATTTTTCTTTATCCGATCATCAACATTTACTGGTGTATCTTTAATATCGGCTCTTTTAAAAATGCTATTCGAACATCCCGAAAAAGTGAAAAAAATTAGAAAAAGAAAGATAAAATATTTTTTTAAGAAATACATTTGTAGTCAAAAACCATTTGTTTTGTTGAATTTCAACAAAAAAATTGATCATATGTGATAATTTTGTCACATTTCAATAAAATAGACACTTTAGAGTAAATTTTTCAAATAAAAAAAAATTTTTTTGTTAAAAAGCCTTATTCATATGAATAATAACAAAAGGAAAATAAATATGACAAATATAAAAAAATTGGGTCTTTCAGCATTAGCAGGTTCGCTAGTTGCAGTTAGTGCTCAAGCAGGAGAAATTTCTGTAACAGGTTCTGCTAACGTAACATACGTTACTGGAAAAGATGCTGCTGCAGGAAAATCAATCGGTACTGATAAAGACGTATCTTTTACAGGTACTGGTGAATTAGATAATGGTTGGACTTTCACAGTTAGCTCATTGTTAACTGATGCTATTTCTATATCATCATCTTACACATCTATGACTATGGGTTCTCTAGGAACTGTATCTTTTGGTACAGATACTGGTGGAGCTAACTACAAGTATGATGAAGAAGTGCCACAAGCATACGAACAAATGTCTGATGCACAGAACAATTCTGCTAACAGAATTGGTAACTTCGGTGACACAAACATGATCGTTTATAACTCACCTTCATTTGATTTAGGTGGTGTAACTGCATCATTTGATTTAGAATACTCGCCAAACGTAGGCGCTAGTGGTACTGGTGTAATGGTTAATGATGGTGGTAGTGTATCTGTAAATGAAGACTTCGGATCATCAAGTGCTGCGGGTGTAACTTTAAGTTACGATGCATTAAAGTTTGGTATCTACGGTGCTGAGATTGAGAGAACTGCTGAAGGAAATACAGACGTAGCAGACGCTTTTGAAGGTGCATGGTATGTAAACTATTCATTTGGTCCAGTTGCAGTTGGTTACACTGAATCTTACATGGATGGTGGTGCTAATGGTACTATCGAAGATGTTAATGATGCAAAAAATGTTGGCAGTAACACAAGAACAGCTGCTGGTTTCTTTGAAGGTAATCAAATGTCGATCGCTTTCAACGTGAATGAAAACTTTTCGGTTTCATACACTGAATCAGAAGAAACTTATGATGCGCAGGATAATGCAGCAACAGCTGTAGCTGATGTTGTAATGAAAACTGATGGTATCCAAGCAGCTTACTCTATGGGTGCTATGTCAATTAAAGCATACAAAATTGACGTAACAAATCCAGCGTATGATGAAGATGCAGCTGATAAATCTATGACTGAAATCGCACTTGGTTTAGCGTTTTAATTAGATAAATCATTTAATTTTAAAACGGCCCAAAATTAATTTTTTGGGCCGTTTTTTTTATCCAGGATATTCCCGCAAAACCCTCACAATTTAAGAGTTTTAATTTTTTTAAATTCTTTTGATTAATTCCTCCAAGAGCAATAAAGACACTTTTGCTATTCGTTGTAAGTAAGTTAAATTTATTAATACCAAGAAAACCAATCTTTTTATTAACCTTAAATGTTGGAGCTAAGAAAATTAAATTGCAACCTTGATCTTCCTTCAGTTTAATTTCAGCTCTGTTATGAGCTGAACCTATAATTAAAAAATCATTTGGTTTGGATAAAAAATTGAAATTTTTAACTTTGTTAAAAGATGGAATATAAACTCCGTTTAATCTATGTTTAATAGCTAATTTAATATTATTTGACAAATAAAGCTCTCTTTTATTAGCCCTACAGTAATTTTTTAATGATAATATTGTACTTTCATCAGGTTTTTTTTTATAATTACGATAAATAATTGAAATATTTTTATTTAAGTTATTTAAATCAGCAGGATTGAAATCCTCAACAAACAAGTAAATTTTAGGAAATTTTTTTTGCATCAAAGTATTAATAATCTAGTTTCTATCCAAAATACATTAAAGATAGAAAAAAAAGATTCAAATCAAACAAAAATAATAGCTGTTAGTAAAACATTTCCAATTAATGAAATATTACCTTTAATTAATCATGGCCAAGTTCATTTTGGAGAGAATAAAGTTCAAGAAGCGTTAGAGAAATGGCAACCGATCAAGCAGGACTTTAAACATCTTCAATTACATATGATTGGTAAACTACAGTCAAATAAAGTTAAGTTTGTTGTGGGTTTATTTGACTATATTCATTCATTAGATAGCTTAAAATTAGCCAAAAAAATTTCTGAAGAACAAAAAAAATTAAAAAAAAAATTAAAGATATTTATCCAAATAAATATTGGAAACGAGAGCCAAAAAAGTGGAATTGATCAAGCTGAATTAAATGAATTTCATAAAATATGTATAAACGAATTAGAATTAGATATTATTGGATTGATGTGCTTGCCACCACAAAATGGAGATACTAAAAAATATTTTTCTAAAATGAAGAATCTTGCAGAGAGAATAGATGTTAAAGAATTAAGCATGGGCATGTCAAATGATTACCTTGAAGCAGCGAAATATGGGTCTACCTACCTAAGAATTGGATCTAAAATTTTTGGAAATAGAAATTAACCAATTTTTATCTTGGAGTTATTTTTTATTAATTTTACTAAAATTTCAAAATCTTTCCTCTTTAGTGCTATGCAACCCGATGTTGGTCTATAGTTATCGGTTAGATGAATAAATATAGCACTACCCTTATAAGGTATTTTTTTATCATTATGACTAATTGTAATTAAGTAATCATACTTATGATCACTTCTATATAAGTATTCTTTAAGATTTTTATTTGTAGTTTTAATTTCTGTATTATATCTTTTATCATTTGAGTCATCACACCAGGCCATATTTTTATTAATTGCTTTTTTATTAATTGAGCATTTTGGAATACCAACACGATCTTTTCTGAAATATAATTTCTTTAAATTAAATAAACCTTTCGGTGTTGAAAAATCTCCCTCTTCTTTTTGTGAGTTTAAGCCATTTTTTCCCACACAACATCTCATCTTAAAATCATCAATTATAAGAGTGTTTTTATTTAGTACATGAATTATCATAAAAAAAATTAAATATATTTATGCAAAATGTTATTATAATAAATTATAATTCACTATATGAAATATTTGATGACTTAAAAGAAAATTTACCTTTTAAAACAATTAAATTTAAAAATGAAGATGACTTTTTAAAAGATAATAGTCTTGATAAAAGAAAATCTCTAATCATCTTAAATAAAAAAACGAAACTATTATTTAATCATGGTCTTCATGAAAGTAACATTTTATATTTAAATGACTTACCCTTATCTTTTGAAAAACTTTTAGAAAAAATTAATATTAACTTAATTAAATTAAGATACAGTTTACAGTCTAAAATTAATATAAAAGATTTTCAATTAGATGTTAATTCAAAGCACTTATCTAAATTTGGTATAACTTTAAAATTAACTGAAAAAGAAATTGAAATAATACTGTATTTAAATAAAAAAAAAATTAATTGTGATATTGCTGATTTACAAAAAAATATTTGGGGGTATTCTGCAAATATTGAAACACACACAGTGGAGACTCATATTTATAGATTAAGAAAAAAAATAGACAAAGTTTTTAAGGATAAAAAATTTATTGTAAGTCAAAAAAATGGTTATTTAATTGGCTAAAAAATTTTAATTAAGTCTAGCACCCACTTTTTGAATTATTTTTGCAGACATATCAGTTCCTTTTTCTAGAGCCTCTTTGGTTGAGATATTGTTAATAAATCCATGAAGAAAACCTGCTGCAAAAAGATCTCCAGCACCAGTTAAATCAACAATTTTTAAATCTGTCTTACTTTTACATTCCATAACTTCTTTATTTTTAATGGCCACACTTCCTTTTTCACCACGTGTAATAATTAAGATTTTTTCAATTTGTTTGCCAAACTCAACAACATCCCCAAAATCTTTAACATCAATTAATGATTTAATCTCTTGCTCATTAGCAAAAATAATATCAAGTTTATTTTTCACTAAATCTAAAAATTCATTCTTATGTCTTTCCACACAAAATTGATCTGACAGAGACATTGCTTTGGTACGAGAGAAAGACATTGCTTTATCAAAGGCCGATTTTGGCTCTCCCTTATCCCATAAGTAGCCTTCAAGAAAAATCATTTCACTTTCTTTTATAGCTTTTTCATCAATATCATTTTGATTTATTTTTCCTGCGATACCCAAATAAGTGACCATCGTTCTTTCGGCGTCAGGAGTGATTAAAATTAAACATGTTCCAGTTGGTAAAATTTCTCTTTTTTTATTATAGAAAAATTGCACTTTTTCTTTGGTTAGACCCTCTTCATATTTTTGTCCTAGATCATCAGCATTAACTTTACCAATAAAACCAACATCATTTCCTAATTGAGATAATCCAACAATAGAATTTGCAACCGATCCACCAGAAATAGTTTGTTCTATTTTAAGAGTTGATAATAGTTTTTTAAATTCAACTTCATCAACTAATTTCATTGTGCTTTTTGTTAATTGATTATCAATTAAATATTGATCATTAATTCTACATACAACATCCACAATAGCATTACCAATTCCTAGAATTTTCATATTAAGCTTTTTTTATTTGAACATGATTTCTTCGATTAGGATAACAAGTCTTACAGATTTTACAAGTCAAACCATAACACTCTCTAGCTTTACAAAACTCTCTTCCATAATAAATTATTTGTAAATGCAACTTACTCCATGTTTTTTCTGGGAATATTCTTTTTAAATCTTTTTCTGTTTGAATTACATTCTTGCCACTAGTTAATCCCCATCGTTGAGCTAGTCTATGGATATGAGTATCAACTGCAAAAGCAGGAACTCCAAATCCTTGAGACATAACTACACTTGCTGTTTTATGGCCCACGCCAGGAAGTTTTTCGAGTTCTTCAAAGCTTTTAGGCACTTTACCCCTATGCTTTTCTATAAGTTGTTTAGACATTAGATAAACATTTTTTGCTTTAATTCTGAAGAGACCAATACTTTTAATTAATTTTTCAATTTTTTTTCTACCTAATTTTACAAAATGTTCTGGTTTATTATATTTTGGATAAATATTTTTCGTAACATTATTAACATTTAAATCTGTGCATTGTGCTGATAGAAGAACTGACATTAGTAAAGTAAAATTGTTTATGTGATTTAATGGGATAGGAGTTGTTGGATAAATTTTATTTAAAATTTTAAGTATTTTTTTAGCTTTTTCCTTTTCATCCATTATTTAAAGTTTAATAAATCTCTCATTGAGTAAAGTCCAGGTTTCTTATTGATAAGCCACTTTGCAGCCGTTAAGGCACCATCTGAATACAGCGCCCTATCAAATGCTTTATGATTTAATTTTATGATTTCTTTCCCACTTGAGAATGTAACTTCGTGCTCTCCAATAATTTCACCTTTTCTAATTGAATTAAAATTAATTTTTTTTCCATAGGGAAAAGTTTTTTTATTTAAAAACTTTTTACCCATTAAATTATAAAGATTTTTTTTCTTACCATCTGCAATGCCTTTACCAAGCATTAGGGCTGTTCCTGATGGATAATCTTTTTTATGCTTATGATGCACTTCATACACTTTACTTAAATATTCATCATGCAATGATTTTGAGGCAATCTCTGTTAGATACATTAGTAAATTCACCCCCAAGCTCATATTACCCGCTTTTAGTATGGGAATTTTTTTTGAGTAATTTTTTATTATATTTTCTTCTTTTTGATTAAATCCAGTTGTACCAATCACTACTCTTTTTTTTAATTTAGATGCAATTTTAAGGATATCAAAAGTACAATTAGGTACCGTAAAATCTATTATAACATCTGAATTTTTAAAAGCTTCATTTGTATTAAGATTAAGTTTTATTCCTGCAATTTTTTTGTTAAAGGTTTTATTTTCAGTTAGTGCTACTAATTTAAAATTTTTATTTGATCTTGAAGATTTAATAAGTTGTTGACCCATTCGACCAAGACAACCAGATATTGCTAAATTAATTTTTTTCATTAAGGAAAATATTAACCTTTTTTAACTAATTAGTCTTTTAGTTTTTCCAAAAACTTTTTGCTTTTTGAAAGAATTTTTTGATACTTGGATTTGATTTTTCGTTTTCTATTTCTCTAAATTTTTCAAGTAACTCTTTTTGCTCTTTATTTAATGAGATAGGCACTTCAGTGTTTACTTGCACATAAAGATCACCATTGCCGCTTCCTCGCATATAAGGCATTCCTTTTCCTTTTAAACGAAATTGTTTACCATTTTGGGTTCCATCAGGTATTTTAATTTTTGCTTTACCTCCATCAATAGTTGGTATTTCAATTGTTGTCCCTAAGGCCGCATCAGCAATAGATATTGGAAACTCAAAGAATAAATTTTCATCAGATCTTTTAAATAAATCATGTGAGTGAACATTTATGAATAAATATAAATCACCATTTGTTCCACCCCTTGAACCAGCCTCACCTTTGCCTGCTAATCTTATTCTTGTTCCATCATCCACACCTTTTGGAATTGTAACAGATATTTTTTTCGACGCTTGTTTATTGCCTTGGCCATTACAATCATTACATGGATTTGTAATTTCTTCACCAGAACCTGCACATTGAGGACAAGTTTGTTGAACAGTAAAAAAACCTTGATTTGATCTTACTTTTCCATTCCCACCACAAACTGTGCATCTATCAGGTGAGTGTCCTGGTTTTGATCCATTACCCTTACAAGTGTTGCATTTTTCAGTAGTTGAAAATTTAATATCCTGTTTTTTTCCTTCATAAGCTTCTTCAAGAGTTATTGATAAATCATACCTTAAATCTGAGCCTTTATTGCTAGTATTTCTTCTTCCTCTTGATCGTCCACCACCTCCAAAATCACCAAAAAAATCTTCAAAAATATCTGAAAAATCCGCCCCTCCAAAACCACCAAAGCCTCCACTTTGTCTACCACCACCGCCTTCAAACGCAGCATGACCAAAATTATCATAGTTTTGTTTTTTTTCTTTATCAGAAAGGATGCCATAGGCTTCACTAGCTTCTTTAAATTTATCTTCAGAAGCTTTGTCACCGGGGTTTTTATCTGGATGATATTTGACTGCGAGTTTTCTATAGGCTGATTTTAATTCTTCTGGGCTTGCATTTTTACTAACACCTAAGACGTCATAAAAATCTTTTTTAGCCATAAGTTACTCCAAGATGATTGTTGTTGTGAGACTTAGGCGCTTTTTTCTTTATCTTCGGTGCCTTCTTTGCCTTCTTCTTTTACTTCTTCAAAGTCAGCATCAACTACATTATCGTCTTTTTTTCCTTCATCATTTTTATCACCATCTTTAGATGAATTTTCTTTTTTTTCTTGAGACTTATAAATTGCCTCACCTAGTTTCATAGAAGCTTGCACTAAAGTTTCAGTTTTTTTCTTAATATCATCAGTGTCAGTTCCTTTAATTGATTCTTTCAAAGCAGAAGACGCATCTTCAATAGCTTTTTTATCAGCATCAGAAACTTTGGCACCATGCTCTTTAAGATTTTTTTCTGTAGAGTGGAGAAGGGTATCTGCTTGGTTTCTAACATCAACAGACTCTCTTTTCTTTTTATCCTCTTCTTTATTTGCTTCAGCATCCTTGACCATTTTCTCTATTTCTTCATCACTTAAGCCACCTGAAGCTTGAATCTGGATTTTTTGTTCTTTACCAGTGCCCTTATCTTTTGCAGAAACACTAACTATTCCGTTTGCATCAATATCAAATGTTACTTCAATTTGTGGAACACCTCTTGGTGCTGGTGCAATACCCACCAACTCAAAGTTTCCTAACATTTTATTATCAGTTGCCATTTCTCTTTCTCCCTGAAGAACTCTGATTGATACGGCAGGTTGATTATCTTCTGCTGTCGAGAATACTTGGCTTTTTTTAGTTGGTATTGTTGTATTTTTTTCAATTAATTTTGTTGATACACCACCAAGTGTTTCAATTCCAAGTGATAATGGAGTTACGTCTAAAAGAAGTACATCCTTAACATCACCTTGAAGAACTCCAGCTTGAATTGCTGCACCCATTGCAACAACTTCATCAGGGTTAACACTTTTATTTGGTTCTTTACCAAAAAAGTTTTTAACTTCAGCTATAACTTTTGGCATTCTTGTCATACCACCAACCATTATAATCTCATCAATTTCACTTGCTGTAAGACCGGCATCTTTAAGAGCAGTTTTACATGGAGGTAAAGTTCTTGAAATTAAGTTTTCAACTAAAGCCTCTAACTTTGCTCTAGTCATCTTTAAATTAATATGTTTTGGACCTGTTTTGTCTGCAGTTATAAAGGGTAAATTAACATCAGTTTGCTCTGCTGAAGATAATTCAATTTTTGCTTTTTCAGCAGCTTCCTTAAGTCTTTGAAGAGCCAATTTATCTGACTTTAGATCAATACCACTATCTTTTTTAAACTCACCAATTAAGTAGTCAACTATAGCATTATCAAAATCTTCACCTCCTAAGAAGGTATCCCCATTAGTTGATTTAACTTCAAATACACCATCTCCTAATTCAAGAATAGATACATCAAATGTTCCACCACCTAAATCATAAACAGCAATTTTTTTATTTTGTTTTTTGTCTAAACCATAAGCAAGAGAGGCGGCAGTAGGTTCATTAATAATTCTTAAAACTTCAAGACCTGCTATTTTACCTGCGTCTTTAGTTGCTTGTCTTTGGGCATCATTAAAGTAAGCAGGAACTGTAATAACGGCCTTGGTTACTTCTTGTCCTAAATATTTTTCAGCAGTTTCTTTCATTTTTTGAAGTATGAAAGCAGAAATTTGAGAGGGAGAATATTTTTCTCCTCTTGCTTCAATCCAAGCATCACCTTTTTCAGAATTAACAATTTTGAAAGGAGCAGCAGCAATATCTTTTTTTACAGTAGGGTCTTCAAAGTTTCTTCCAATTAATCTCTTTACAGCAAATATAGTATTTTCAGGATTTGTTACAGCCTGTCTTTTAGCTGGTTGGCCTACTAGTTTTTCACCATCTTCAGTAAAAGCAACAACAGAAGGTGTTGTTCTAGCGCCTTCAGCATTTTCCAAAACTTTTGCTTGGCTTCCTTCCATGATTGAAACACATGAATTTGTTGTACCTAAATCTATCCCTATAATTTTGCTCATAATTTATTTCCTACCTTTCATATAATTATTAATTTTTAATCTACAAGCTCTGACAAAGATTATTAATTGTCTGAATTCTCTTTATTTTCCTCATTTTTTTCATCTTTTTTTGTTTCTGTTTTTTTTGATACCCCAACTAGAGCTGGTCTTAAAAGTCTGTCTTTCATCATAAATCCTTTTTGAATTTCTTGAACTATGGTGCCAGGTTCTTTTTGATCATCATCAATTTCCATCATTGCTTGATGTTGATTTGGATCTAATTTTTTACCAATAGAACTTATAGGAGTAATTCCATTTTTTGAAAAAATCGATACCATATCTTTACTAATAATTTCAAAATGTTCTAAAGTTTTTTTAAGTGCCCCTGTACCTTTTAATGCTTCATCACTTTCTAGAATTTGTTTTGATCTTTCTAAGTTATCAATAAGATTTAGAGCTTCTTTAGCAAAAGAAAATCCACCATAGTCAAATGCATCATCTTTTTCTTTTTCAAACCTTCTTCTTTGATTTTCCATTTCTGCAAATGTTCTTGCAACTTTATCCTCTAGTTCTACAATTCTTTCTTCTGGTGTTAGCTCTTTTATCTCTTTTTTATCATCCTTAGAATCTGTACTATTATCTGTTTGAGCATCATTATTTTGTCCCTCGTTTATTTTATCTTCAGCTTCTTTATTTTGCTTATCCGAGTTAGTGTTTTGCTCTTTTTCCATAGGAGCTTATATGGTATGAAATTTAAAAATTGCTAGATGTTAAAGAAAAAAATTACGGAACTTATTGTTGGAACAAATAATAGGGGAAAATTAAAGGAAATTAAGGACTTATTACCTAATTATCTCAAAATATATTCACCTTTAGATTTCAAAATTAAAAGTCCAGCCGAGAATGGCAAAACATTTGAAGAAAACTCATCAATAAAAGCAAGATATTTCTCAAAAAAATCTAAATTAATATGTTTATCCGATGACTCTGGTTTAGAGATAGATCTTTTAAAGGGACAACCAGGAATTTATTCAGCTAGGTGGGGTGGAAAAAAAGGTGATTTTAAAAAAGCAATGAATAGAGTTTTTAGAGAATTAAATAAAAAAGATAAAAACTGGAAACAAAAAAAAATTAGAGCAAGGTTTGTTTGTGCATTAACTATATTTGTACCAAATAGAAAATTAATAAGGTCTATTGGTAAAATTGAAGGTTCAATTTCACCTGCCATGAAAGGTAAAAATGGATTTGGATATGATCCAATTTTTATTCCAAAAGGAAAAAAAATTACTTTTGGAGAAATGAAAGCATCTGAAAAATATAAAATAGATCATAGATTTAAAGCTTTCAAAAAAATTAAAAAATTTTTTTAAATTTTTCATCCTCAACTTTATAGAAATTTAAAATATGATTTATTTTATTGTCTTGGATTTCAAAAATTCCAACTTTTCCCTTGAATAAAGTTTTTTTGACAAACATATCCTGATTAATAATATTATCATTTTGTAGTATCAGGTAATAAACAAGACCAACCAAATCATAACTTAAAAAAGATAATTGATTTGGGTATTGATTATATTTTTCATAATACTCAGATGAAAATTCTTCATAATTACTTTTATTTACAGATGGAAAATAAAGTGGCTGTGAACTTTTTTCTTTAAGAAGTGATTCGTCAAACCATTGATTAAGAGTGATAAAATATTTTTCTTTTGGTGAGACATCGGTATACAATAAAGAAGTAGTTACACTTTTTAAGCTTTCATCAAAGTCTGAAATTACAACTGAATCAAAATTTACATTTCCAAGCGTGTCTCTTTTTTTTAGTCTCTCAATTAACAATTCTTTATTACTTTCATCAGATTTTTCTAATCTTGTTATTTCATCTTGTAAATTTTGTTTTCTAATTTGATAACGAGTGATTTTTTCTATTTGTTCAGTGAGCTTAGTTGGATCAGTATTATAAATATAATTTTTTTTTACTTTAATTTTAGATCTAGAAATAGCCACTTCAATTTCATTTTTGAAGCCTATATCAGGAGTTAAAAAAATAGTTTTTTTAATTTTCTCTAATTTTATAAATCTATCAATTGCTCTTAATTGGGATGTTGCATTTATTCCTGCATTAATAATATTTTTTGAAAAATTATTATTCTTATTTGTTAAAGCTAAAAAAGTTATTTCATTTACTTTATTAAGATAAGCTAAGCTTTCATTAAATACAGGGCCTATAATAATTTTGACACCTAAGTTTGACAATTCTATTGCGGCATCTAAGGCCATATCAGGATTTGATCCTGTATCTTTTGGAATAATTTCAATTGAAGAGTTGTTAATTTTGTTAATAGCAAGTCCTACAGAGTTAATTATAGATTCACCAATTTCTGAATTTTCACCTGTTAAAGGGATGAGCAAACCTATCTTTATTTTTTCATTTGCTTTAATGCTCGTTAAACTCATTAAGAGTGTTAAGGTCAAAAACAATATAATTTTAATAATTTTTTTCATTTTAATGTTATTATTATAACGTTTAAAATTTAATGATTCTACATACTGACATTACAAATAATAAAGTTAAAAGTGGCCTTTATATAGTCTCCACACCAATTGGAAATTTAAGTGATATTACTTTGCGGGCATTAGAGGTGTTAAAAAAATCAGATTATATCTTGTGCGAGGACACTCGAACTTCAAAAAACCTATTAGATCGTTATGAAATTAAGTCCAAACTTATTTCAAACCACAAATTTAATGAAAAAAAAAACCTATCTAAAATTATTAAGATTTTAAAGTCGGATTGTGTTGTTTCTCTAATTTCTGACGCAGGAACACCCTCTGTTTCAGATCCTGGGGCAATATTAGTTAATGAGTGTTTAATTAATAAAATCGATATTTATCCTATTCCAGGAGCATCGGCAGTTTCTTCTGCCGTATCAATTAGTGGTTTTAATGAACAATATTTTTTCTATGGTTTTTTTCCAGAAAAAAATAATAAACTCAAAGAAGATTTTGAAAAACTTAAAAAACAAGATGGCTGCATTGTTTTTTTTATTTCACCAAGGAAATTCAACAAATCAGTAAAATACATCAAAGAATATTTTATAAATAGAAAGATCTTAATATGTAGAGAAATGACTAAGTATTATGAGGAATATATTAGAACTGACATTGATAAACTTGAACCTTTTAAATCTGACCCAAAAGGAGAATTAACAATTGTTATTTCTGAAAAATTAAAAGAAAAAAATTCTTCGATAAATTTAAAAGAATCAGATAAAATTAATATTCAAAAAATGATTAAGAAACTAAGTATAAAAGATATTACAGATTTAATTAGCCAAAACTCTAATGTGCCAAAAAAAGAAATTTATAATTATTGTCTAAAATTGAAAAATGAAAAATAGAACTATTTTAATAAGCTTAATTTGTTTATTTTTAACTGGATGTGTAGGATTAAGTTCGAAGGGTGTTTTTGGAACAGGTGTAAGTGTTGCATTTGATCCAAGATCTTTAGGTACTCAAATAGATGACTCTGTGATGCAAAAAAATCTGACAGGTAGATTGCTATTAACAAATAAAAGTTATTTGATATCTGTAAAAACAAAAGTTTTAGATGGAAGAATTTTTCTAACTGGTAAAGTAGATGATCCTGAAGAAAAACTTCAAATTACTAAACTAGCATGGGAAACAAAAGGTGTCAGATCTGTAAGAAATGATGTTAAAATAAAAGAAGATTTTAATTTTAAACAATCTGCAAAAGATTTATTGATAACTTCTCAATTACGTTCTGCATTAATTTTTAATAAAAAAATAAATTCAACTAATTATCAAATAGACACCTATAAGAAAAAAATATTCATTTATGGAATTGCTTTAACAAATGAAGAAAAAAAAGAAGTAATAAATGAAGCAAAAGAAATACTTGATGTTGAGAATGTTATAGCAAGTATTATTTTGGTTGAAGATTTAAGAATTCAAAAAGATTAATTTTTTTTATAATCTATAACGTCAGCGGAGTAAGCAGCCACTGATGCTAGATTTATAATTTCAGAAGTAGAAGATCTCAAAGGTGCTATTTCAATGGGTTGACCTAATCCGATTAATAAGGGCCCAATTACTCTTGTGTCACCTAAACTTTTCATTAATTTATAAGAGATTGCTGCACTATGTTGTCCAGGCATTATTAAAATATTAGCATTTCCAACGATACTTGAAAAAGGATAAAGTTCTTTGTATTCTGAGTTAAGAGCAACATCTGGTTGCATATCTCCGTCAAAATCAAAGTCGACATTTTTCTTCTCTAAAATTTCAACAGCTTTTTTAATATGCTTAGTTCTACTTGTAAGAGGTTGGCCAAAAGTAGAGTGAGAAACAAAAGCAACTTTTGGAACAAAGCCAAACATTTTAACTACACGAGCAGACGAAATTGCAATTTCTGCAAGCTCTTCTGAGCTTGGGTATTCATTTACACTAGTATCCCCAACAAAAATTGTCTTACCTTTAGCAACGACCATGTTTAAACCAAACATTATTTCACCAGGTCTAGCATTTACTACTTGTGTAACTTTATCAAAAGATGATCCAAACCTCCGTGTGTTGCCAGTGACAGCGCCATCGGCATCACCGCAAGAAACCATACAAGATGCCCAAATTACTCTATCATTCCTAATCATCCTGTCACAATCTCTCTCTAGTAGACCCTGTTCTCTTTGAAGTTTGGCAAATAAGAATTTTACATATTTTTCTCTTTTTTCATTATCTTCAGAATTTATTATTTTGATATCAAAGTTTTCATTGTATCCAATTTCTTTTATTCTTTCTTTAATTTTTGTTTTTTTACCAATTAAGATTGGTATCCCTAGCTTAGAGTTTTTAAAAGCTATAGCAGCCTTCAATGTATTTTCATCTTCTCCATCTGCAAAAACAATTCTCTTTGGATTTTTTTTAATATGAGAATTAATACCCTGCATAATGGTTACCGAGGGATCAAGTCTTTGTTTAAGTTGATCTTTATAAAGCTCAAAATCTTTTATCGGTTTTTTTGCAACTCCACTATCCATAGCAGCTTTGGCAACAGCTGCGGGGATAACACTAATTAACCTTGGATCAAAGGTAGATGGAATAATATAGTCTTTTCCATATCTAGGACGATCGCCACCCATTGCAGCAACCACTTCATCTGGAACATCTTCTCTTGCTAATTTAGCAATTGCGTTTGCAGCTGCAACCTTCATTTCCTCATTAATTGTTGTTGCCCTAACATCCAAAGCTCCTCTAAAAATATAAGGAAAACCAATTAAATTATTAACTTGATTAGGATAATCTGATCTGCCAGTTGCAATAATAGCATCATCTCTTACTTCCATAATCTCTTCAGGAGTTATTTCGGGATCAGGGTTGGCACAAGCAAAAATTATTGGATTCTTTGCCATTATTTTCACAAGTTCTTTTTTTAAAGCACCTTTAGCAGATAGTCCCAAAAATACATCTGCCCCACTTATTGCATCTTCAAGTGTTCTATTTTTAGTTTCAATTGCATGAGCCGATTTCCACTGGTCCATACCCTCTGTTCTTCCTTTATAGATAACACCTTTTCGATCTAACATGGTTATGTTCTCATTTAAGACACCACTATTTTTAAATAAATTAGTACAAGCTATTGCAGAAGCACCAGCACCATTAACCACAATCTTAATGTCTTTTATTGACTTGCCACTTATATCTAAAGCATTAATTAAAGCTGCCGTAGTTATTATTGCGGTTCCATGTTGATCATCATGAAATACTGGAATATCTAAAATTTCTTTTAATTTTTCTTCAATAATAAAACAGTCAGGTGCAGCTATGTCTTCCAAGTTAATCCCACCAAAACTACATGCAAAATTTTTAATGCTATTTATTATTTCATCAGAATCTTTACAGTCTATTTCTAAATCTATCGAGTCGATGTCTGCAAATCTTTTAAATAAAACTGCTTTACCTTCCATTACAGGCTTTGAAGCTAAAGCTCCCAGATTTCCCATTCCTAAAATTGCAGATCCATTACTTATTACAGCCACCAAGTTACCTTTCGATGTGTAATCATAGGCTGCCTCGGGATTGTCAGCAATTGCTTTTACTGGAACTGCTACACCCGGAGAGTATGCAAGTGCTAGATCTCTCTTAGTCGTCATTGGTTTTGAGGAATTAATCTCAATTTTACCTGGCTTATTTAAACTATGAAATTCTAGAGCTTCTTTATCAGTGTAATGGTCTATTTTAGTTTTTTTCATTTTTGGTAATTAGGTATACAATTGAAGCGAATTTAAGACTAATATGATTTATGAATCTTCTCAAGTCAACAGGTACGTTTAGTTTTTTTACAATAATTAGTAGATTATTGGGTTATTTAAGAGATATTTTAATAGCAATTTTTCTTGGAACAGGATTGCTAGCTGATGCGTTTTTTGTTGCATTTAGAATTCCAAATACTTTTAGAAGATTATTCTCTGAAGGAACATTTAATGCTGCGTTTGTCCCAAGCTATTCCTCTTTATTAAATAATAAAAAAAAATCACAAGCTTTTGCTAATAGTATTTTTAACTTATTAATTTTAGGATTGTTTTTTTTAGTACTTCTTATTGAAATTTTAATGCCAGTATTCGTCTTTCTAATAGCACCTGGTTTTGAGGGCGATCTTAAAAAAATGGAAATAGCCGTAACTCTAACAAGAATTACATTTCCTTTTCTATTATTTATTAGTTTAGCATCTTTTTTTTCTGCTATTTTAAACTCACATAATAAATTTGCTGTAGCATCAGCTGCACCAATTATTTTAAACATACTTTTAATTAGTGTTTTATTTTTGGGTAAAATTTTAGATGATCAATTGGTGTATTATTTATCTTATGCTGTGACAATCTCAGGTATTTTGCAGCTTATTTTTTTATATTTTTATGTAAAAAAATATTTTTTACCTATAGTAAATTTTTCAATCAAGATTGATGAAAAAGTAAAAAATTTCTTTAAAAAATTATTACCAAGTATTTTTTCATCTGGTGTTACCCAAATAAATATTTTAGTTGGAACAATTATTGCCTCATTTCAAACTAGTGCAGTTTCTTATCTTTATTATGCAGATAGAGTTTATCAAATAAATTTAGCAATTGCTGGAATTGCAATTGGTACAGTTATTTTGCCCCAATTATCTAAGTATGTTCAAAATCAAAATAAAGATAAAATGAATTTAATTCAAAATAAAGCTTTAGAATTAAGTTTGTTTTTAAGTATCCCTGCAGCAATTGCATTGTTAATTGCTTCAGAAGAAATTATATCATCATTATTTGGTTATGGATCTTTTGATGAATTAAGTGTTAAAAATTCAGCAAAGGCTCTATTTTATTTTGCTATTGGCTTACCCGCATTTTCATTGATAAAAGTTTTTTCTGCCTTTTATTTCGCAAGACACAATACAAGATTACCTTTTTATATTTCTCTAATCTCAGTTTTATTAAATATATTTATAAGTGTTATTTTTTTTAAGGAAATAGGATTTATTATTTTGCCCATAGCAACTACAATATCATCTTGGTTTAATGCAATTTGTTTATTTATTTTTTTAAAAAAAGATAATTTGTTTAAATTTAATTTAGTTTTCATTGATAGATTTATCAAAATTATAGTAGCCTCTATTTTAATGGGTATTTTTTTTAATTTTTTAATTAATTTTTTTAATGAACAATTAATGTATTCCGAAAATTTTAAAGCAATATATTTAATCTCAACAGTAATTGTTGGATTTACATTCTATATTTTTATAGCACTCTTAATCAAAGCTTTTAAAAAAAGTGATATTAATCTAAACTATTAACATGAGTAAAAAAATTTTTTCAGGTGTTCAGCCTACTGGCAATCTTCATTTGGGAAACTATCTTGGTGCTATAAAAAATTTTGTAGAGCTTCAAAATGACAAGGGAAATCATTGCATTTTTTGTGTTGTAGATCTTCATGCAATCACAGTTAAGCAAGATCCT
The DNA here is from genome assembly GCF_059417725.1 of Candidatus Pelagibacter sp. PS_41. Classification (NCBI taxonomy): domain Bacteria; kingdom Pseudomonadati; phylum Pseudomonadota; class Alphaproteobacteria; order Candidatus Pelagibacterales; family Candidatus Pelagibacteraceae; genus Candidatus Pelagibacter; species Candidatus Pelagibacter sp. PS_41. Next base: position 1,205,085 of record NZ_CM182062.1, read on the forward strand.
AAGGAATTAAAAAATAATATAAGAGAGACAGCTGCTACATTTATTGCAAGTGGTATCAATCCAGATAACAATATTATCTTTAACCAATCAATGGTGTCAGCACATTCAGAAGCTGCTTGGATTTTAAGTTGTGTTTCAAGGATTGGCTGGCTTAATAGAATGACTCAATTTAAAGAAAAGGCTGGAAAAGATAAAGAAAAAGCTAGTATTGGTCTTTATTCATATCCTGTTTTGATGGCTGCTGATATTTTGCTTTATGATGCAACACATGTGCCAGTAGGAGACGACCAAAAACAGCACCTAGAACTTTGCAGAGATATTGCGCAAAAATTTAATAATGATTTTAATGCACCTGAGTTTTTAAAAGTGCCAGAGCCATTGATACAAAAACAATTTTCTAGAATAATGAGTTTAAAAGATGGATTAAAAAAAATGAGCAAATCAGATCCTTCAGATCTGAGTAGAATTAATCTTACTGACAGTAAAGATGAAATAGTTAATAAGATTAAAAAAGCAAAAACTGACCCATTACCATTACCAAACAATGTTGATGAGTTGGTTGAGCGACCTGAAGCAGAAAATTTATTAGGTATTTACTCTAGCTTGAAAAATCAGAGTTTACAGAATTCAATAGATGAATTTTCAGGAAAAAATTTTTCTGAATTCAAGATAGAATTATCAGATGTTTTGGTTGAAAAAATTGAACCTATTTCAAAAAAAATAAAAGAATTACTAAATGATGAAAAATATTTAGATACAATTCTGTTAGAGGGGTCTAAAAAAGCAGATATAGTTGCATCAAAAAAAATTAAGGAAATAAAAGAATTAGTTGGTTTTTAAACAAATATATTAATTAGTTTAAATTTCATAATTTATCACTATATATAGAATAATGTTTATCCAAACCGAAGCAACACCAAATCCAAATTCTTTAAAGTTTCTTCCTGGTAAAACGGTATCCAATAATGGATCTTTTGAAGTTACTAAAAAAGAGGAGACTGATAACGAGTTAGTTCGAAACTTGTTATCTGTTAACGGCGTGATAGGTGTTTTTTTAGGTGCAGATTTTTTGTCAATTAATAAAAAAGAAGAAATAAGCTGGGATGAAATTAAACATATAGCAATTTCTTTGATTAATGATTTCTACTCTACAGGCAAAGAGTTTGTCATTGCGAATGAATTATTTGGAGGTGAAAAAGAAAAACATAGTGAAATAGAAAAACAAATTATAAGTATTTTAGAGTCTAAAATTAGACCAGCTGTTGCCAAAGATGGTGGAGATATTAAATTTAAAGAATTTAAGGATGGTGTTGTCAAAGTAGAATTACAAGGTAGTTGTTCTGGATGTCCAAGCTCAACAATGACACTTAAGCAAGGAGTGCAAAATCTTTTGTGCCATTATCTCCCTGAGGTAAAAGAGGTAGTAGCTATATAGTTATGAGAAATAAACAATTTTCACTGTTAGAAATAAAAAGTTTTTTAAAAAAAAAGGGACTTATAATAAGAAAGAATATTAATAAAAAAAAATCTATTACCTTGGACACCCTATCAAAAACTTTTTTATCTAGTTTAATTATAATCTCATTTTTCTTTGTTTTACCACTTGCCATCGATCTTACAAATAAAGAAAAAATATTTTCTAAAAACTACGAGAATAATTCCAAAAATAATTTGAATAAACCACTAGAAAACCAAGATCCAAAACTAGATGATAACTTAGATAAAGAATCTTTATTTGAAGACATTTTCACATTTGATAATCAGCCAAAAGAAAAGGATAGTGTGAGATTAAGTGCTTCTACAATTGAAGAGTTATTTAAATCAACAAATTATAATTTAGAAGATGTAAGAAAAAATAAATTAGTAAAACCGATTTCTTTAACAGTATTACCGGCAGAGATTACTAAAATAGAAAATGCTAAAAAAAGAAAAGATCTATTTATCCAAATTATTTTACCATTAGTCATTGAAGAAAATAATAATATTAAATTTGACCGTAAAAAACTTTTTACTATTTTAAATAAAAGTAAAAATACTAAAGCACAACAAAATTGGCTGAACTCAAAATTTAAACAATATGGAGTTGTAAATAAAGATTTATCTACACTTAAAATAAGAATGGATGAAGTACCAGTCTCAATGGCAATCGCTCAAGCTGCAAAAGAAACTGGGTGGGGAACATCTAGATTTGCACAAGAAGGAAATGCATTATTTGGTCAGTGGACGTGGTCCGGTGATGGAATAAAACCCTCTGGTGCTGATAATGATAGCACACACAAAGTTATGAGATTTAACGTGTTACAGGCATCAGTTAAAGCGTATCAAAGAAATTTAAATACCCATTCATCTTATAGAGATTTTAGAAGTGCTAGAGCAGAACTAAGAGATAATGGTGAAAAGCTAGATAGTATTATTCTTTCAAAATATCTTGATGAATATGCAGAGACTAGAAAAGAGTATGTAAAAATTTTACAACAAATTATTAGACAAAATAAATTAACAGATTTTGATGATGCAAAGTTAATGCCATCAAGTATTGAACTTAATAGTTTAATTTAATTTTGTTTAACTGAAAACTGAACTCCAAACCATCGCCATAATCCATCATCATTAAGAGAACAATTAATTCTTCCCCTTCTAAACAAAAATTTTTCCCTAAAATTTATTCGTAATTTATCTTTATTAAAATCTACATTGGACTGCTTCCATTCATTACCCTCATCAGAAAAACAATTAATATTATTTATATTTTTTTGTTCATCAAAAAATTCTACATAAAATTCAGGAGGATTATTATCTGTTACGTATTTATCTTCAGGATATAAATTTTTATATTGAAGTGGATACAGATTTACTAAAAATTTAAATCGATCTAAATCACCATATTTTTCATTAATAGGGAATCGTGGAAGTTCAAAGGGGTCTTTATTATAATCAATCACCCCTGAATGTTGTCCGAAAGCATATTTAAAATTTTTAGAAATATATTCTTTAATTTCTAGACTATATTCACCGAAGGGATAAGAAAAGAAAATAGGATTATATCCTAAATTTTTATTAAATATGGAAGTAGAAGAATTAATATCTTTTATAAAATCTTCTTTGTTAAAATCTACTAAGTAATCATGAGAATGGGCATGATTTCCAATATAGGCAAAAGGCTCTTGTTCTAATTCTTTTATTTGTTCCCAAGTCATATAACCATATTTTCCAATCGATTGGGTTGATACAAATAATATGAATGGGATTTTTTCTTGCTTTAAATAAGGCCAAGCAACCTTGTAAAAAGAAGTGAAAGCATCATCAATGGTTAAAAGAATTTTTTTCTCTTTTTTAATTGTTGAAAAGTTATTTTCTAAATTTTTGGGATCATAGAATTTAAGGTTTGATTGCCTAATTATTGAAATATGTTCCTTAAATATATCCATTTGAATATTTGTAGATGGATATTTATTTTCATCAAATCGGTGATACATAAGAGAAAGTATACCCATGTCAGGCGAATAATATTTGATATTATTTTCATCTGCTTTACAACTAAACATTAATAACATTGTTATAATGAATAATTTAATTGTAGATGCTGCTAGAGATAAAATTTTTTTAACACTCATAGTTAGTAAAAATATTTATACTTGTAGTCATGAAAATAGTAAAATTAATTTTGAAAAATTAATGATTTTAATTAATGAATTTTTGAATAATAACAAAATCTCTCTAGATAAAGTAAGCACAATATATGTAAATAGAGGTCCAGGAAGTTTTGCGGGTATTAGAAACTCATTAGCAACAATTAAAGCTTTGCATTTAACTAAAAAAATTAACTATTATTGTTTTAGTTTTGAAGATTTTAAGGTTAAAGATGAAATTAGATATGAAGATGTTCCCAGTTTATGCGAACAATTTCAAATTAAAAAGAATTTGATTAATCCTATTTATTTAAGTTAAAATTAATAATGTCACAAAATATTGAGCAAAAATGCATAGCAAAAGGTGTTAAGTTAACAGATCAAAGAAAGATAATTGCAAAAGTGATGTCAGAGGCAAAAGACCACCCTGATGTAGATGAGTTATATAATAGGGTTACGAAAATTGATGCAAAAATTAGTATTGCCACAGTTTATAGAACTGTAAAACTTTTTGAAGAGTCAGGAATATTAGCTAAACATGAGTTTAAGGGAGGAAAGGCAAGATATGAGGAATTAAATGAGGGACATCATGATCACTTAATTGATGTTAAATCTGGAGAGATTATAGAATTTGTGGACGAAGAAATCGAAAAACTACAAGAAAAAATTGCAGCTAAATATGGATATAAACTTGTGGATCATAAATTAGAATTATATGGGGTTAAAAAAAAATCCTAGTTGAATGTTGAAAAAAATTTTTATCAAAACCTTTGGCTGTCAAATGAATGAATACGATTCTAATCGTATTTTTGATACAGTCAAAGAAATTGGATTTGAAAAAACTGACAAGTATGAAGATGCAAATTGTTATTTATTAAATACTTGCCATATTAGAGATAAGGCTAAAGAAAAAGTTTATCATGAAATAGGTAGGGTTAAAAAAATTTTTAGATCAAAGCCAAAACCAATTGTTATTGTAGCAGGATGTGTTGCTCAGGCTGAAAATCAAGAAATGTTAAAAAGAGAGCCTTATATAGATATTGTTATAGGACCTCAATCATATCATAAAATTAATGAGGCTATATTAAAACATTCGAAGAATAAAAAGAAAGAGGAAGAAACTGAATTTGATACAATTTCAAAATTTAATTATTTAAGTAAAATTAAAAATAAAGATAGTAAAGTATCTTCATTTTTAACTATTCAAGAAGGCTGTGATAAATTCTGTCATTTTTGTGTAGTTCCTTATACGCGTGGCCCTGAATACTCTAGACCATTCAAACAAATCATCGATGAAGCAAAAGAATTAATTGAGTCAGGTGCAAAAGAAATTATTTTGTTAGGTCAAAATGTTAATGCTTATAAATTTCAAGATAATAATAGAGAATATAAATTATCAGACTTATTGTTAGAGCTTAATGGTTTTGATCAAATTGAAAGGGTTAGATATACAACCTCTCATCCTAAAGATATGACAGAGGATTTAATTAATGTGTATAAAAAAAGCTCTAAATTAATGCCACTAGTTCACCTACCTGTACAAAGTGGATCTAATAAAATTTTAAAATCAATGAATAGAAAACATACTATTGAGGAATATTTAAAAGTTTATGAAAGTTTAAAAGAGATAAATCCTAATGTGGAATTCTCAAGTGATTTCATCATTGGATATCCAGGAGAAGATGAAGATGATTTTAATAAAACTATGGAATTAATTGAAAAAATTGGCTTCATAAATTCATATTCTTTTATTTTTAGTGCCAGACCTGGAACAGTAGCTGCAGATCTTACCCAAGTTAATGCGGTAAAATCAAAAGAAAGATTAGAAATTATTCAAAAGAGGTTATTTGAAAATCAAATTAAAAAAAATAAATCTCTTGAAAATAAAATTTTAAATGTTCTAGTGGAAAATATAATGAAAGATGGAATTAAGCTATTTGGCAGAACAGAATATATGACATCAGTAATTTTTGATGGTGATATAGATAGTATTGGAAAAATTGTACAAGTTGAAATAACAAGCAGTAATCAAAATAGTCTTTTTGGAAAATTAGTAGAAAGTTCTAAAAAAAAGGTAGCTTAAAATTGAATAATACAAATTCTAAAAAAATTAACTCAACATTAAAATTTGTATATTCAGACAACAATTCCTTAAGCGTTATATTTCATGATAATGATTTATTGATGGGTATAGTGGGAGAATTCAATGCAAATTTAAAGGAATTAGAAAAAATTACTAATACGAGTTTATATTCAAGAGGGAATTCAATTATTATTAAGTCTACTCCAGAACAAAATGAGATAACCAAAAACGCTATCCAATTTTTAGCAAATCAATTTATTAGCAATGGAAGTATTGAAAAAAAAGATATAATTTCATCCATAGATAAATTTATGATTGAAGAAAAAGTAAAAAACCAGAATGTTTCAGATATAATTAAGACACCTAAAAAATCAGTCATTCCAAGATCAGAAAGACAGAAAGAATATGTTAGAGCTTTAAGACAGAGTGACATTACCATTTCAGCAGGACCAGCTGGAACAGGAAAAACATTTCTGGCAGTGGCGGTGGGTTTAACAATGTTGCTTGATAAAAAAATTGAGAGAATTATTTTATCAAGACCTGCAGTAGAGGCTGGAGAACGCTTAGGATTTTTACCAGGTGACATGAAAGAAAAAGTAGATCCTTATTTACGACCTTTATATGACTCACTATATGACCTCTTTGATTTTGAAAAAATTCAAAGAATGATTGAAATTGGAGATATTGAAATTGCACCACTCGCATTCATGAGAGGAAGAACGTTAAAAAATTCTTTTGCCATTTTAGATGAAGCACAAAATGCAACAGATACACAAATTAAAATGTTTTTAACTCGTATTGGAGAAAACTCTAAAATTGTTATTAATGGTGACCCTTCTCAGATTGACTTACCACATAAAAGCATGTCTGGATTGAATAGGTCTAAAAAATTATTGGGACATATTAAGGAAATATCTGTTGTAGATTTTGATCATTCTGATGTAGTTAGGCATCCCCTTGTATCTAAGATTGTTAAGGCTTACTCAGACCAAGAAAATGATTAGTGTTGGTGTTGTTTCTGAGAACAATCTTTGGAATAAAAAGATAAAAAAAAAAGATATTTTTTTCAATAAATTAGTTAAGTTTTTCCCAAAAAAATATAGGTTTATTGGAAAAAAGATAAGTTTAAGTATTCTTTTGTCAGATAATAAAAGAATTAAAAAGCTCAACAAAAGTTTCAGAAATAAGGATAAACCAACAGATGTTTTATCTTTTCCCTTTGAGAAAAAACTTAATTTAAAAAAGAATACTTATCTTGGAGATATAGTGATCAGTTATGAATTTATGAATAAACCAAAGAATTTAACTAATCTGGATTTTAAAAATAAAGTTATAAAAATATTTATTCATGGGTTTCTTCATCTTTTGGGTCATGATCATGTAAAATTGAAAGATTTTAAAAAGATGAGCAAAGAGGAAGAAAAAATCTTTAAATTAGTTAAAAGCAAAAATGAAAAATTTGCTTAAAAAAAATTTTTTAAATGCAATCTACATTGTCTTTTTAGGAGTTATCAGCTCTTATAGTTTACCACCTTATAATTATTTTCTAATTAACTTTTTTACTTTTTCTTTATTTTTTATTTTTCTTTACAATAAAAGAGAAAAAAATTTAGAGAATAAGTCTTTCTTTAAATATGGATGGTTTTTTGGATTTGGATATTTTTTATCAAGTTTGTATTGGATATCAATTTCATTAACTTTTGATGAAAGTTTTAAATTTCTAATTCCTCTAGCCATAATTTTATTACCAACTTTTTTAGCTATATTTTATGGAATAATTACTTATTTATTTTCAATTTTTTACTCAAAGAATTTAATTAGCTCTTTTCTTATTTTTTCAATTTTATTTGGCATTATAGAATTTATAAGGGGTTTGATATTTACTGGATTTCCCTGGAATTTAGTTTCGTATAGTTTTTCTGAAAATATTTATTTTATTCAAATAGTCTCTTTAATTGGCACTTATTCTTTTAATCTATTTTGTATCTCTCTTTTTTCCTTACCGGCTGTTTTGATATTAAGAAAAAATAGAAAACAGATTGTATTTTGTTTTTTCTTTATCTTAATTTCATCTACTTTTTTAATTTTTGGTAATCTTAAAATTAATCAATTTAATTCACTTAAAAATATAAAAAATCCCTACGTGATTAGAGCTGTATCACCCAACATTAGTTTAGGTAGATTTTATACAAATCAAGATGAGATAAAAATAATTAATGAATTAATAACCCTTAGTGCTCCCGAAAAAAAAATACCTACAATTTTTTTATGGCCAGAGGGAATTATTCCAGACAGCTATGTAAGCGAAATGGATATCTATCAGGACTTGTTTATAAATAATTTTTCATCAGATGATTTAATTATTATGGGATTGAATAGTATTGAGGACTCTAATGGTGAAAATTTATTTTATAATTCAATGGTGGTATTTGATCATAAAATGCAATTACAGGAGAGCTATAACAAAGTTAATTTAGTTCCATTCGGTGAGTTTATTCCGTTTGAGAATATTTTAGGATTAATCGGCCTTAAAACGGTTACAAACAATTATCAATCTTTCTCAAGTGGTAAAAATAGAGCCCCTTTTAATATTGATAAAGATAAAATTAAAGTGAGTTTACTGCCACTCATTTGCTATGAAATAATTTATTCAGGTAAAATATCTAAAAAAAATAATTATAATTATATAATTAATATTTCAGAAGATGGGTGGTTTGGAAGATCCATAGGCCCTAAACAACATTTCTCACATAGTATCTTTAGATCAATTGAGAGTGGAAAGTATATAATTAGATCTGCAAACAATGGTATCACTGCAATAGTTAATCCTATAGGAATTATTGAGCAAAAAGTAGAATTTGGGTCTACAGGATATGTTGATTTTACTGAAAGTAAAATTACCAAATCAACTCTATTTATGAAATATGGTAATAAAATATTTTTTATCATTATTTTAATATATATTTTTTTAATTTTTTCATTTAATAAACTTGAACATGAGTAATTTAAAAAACTTTTTATTTACCAGTGAATCTGTGTCAGAGGGTCATCCGGATAAAGTTTCAGATCGTATTTCAGATATGGTGGTAGATAGCTATCTTGCTGGTGATCCATTTTCTAGAGTGGCCTGTGAAACATTAACAACTACAAACAAAGTTGTCCTTGCAGGAGAAGTCCGAGGACCAGAGATAAAAAAAGAAGATCTTTATCAAAAAGTAAGAGATTGTATTAAAGATATTGGATACGACCAAGATGGTTTTACTTGGAGAGAAGCTACAAAAATTGAAAGCCATCTTCATTCTCAATCAGCTGATATTGCTATGGGTGTAGACTCCTCAGGAAATAAAGATGAGGGAGCTGGAGATCAAGGAATAATGTTTGGTTATGCTTGTAATGAAACTGAAGAATTAATGCCGGCACCAATTCATTATTCTCATAAAATCTTAAGACTTATGGCTGAAGATAGAAAATCTGGAAAATTAAAAAATATAGAGCCAGATTCAAAAAGCCAAGTTACTTTTGAATATGTTGATGGAAGACCAACAAAAATAAAATCAGTTGTAATTTCTACACAGCATTCTGCAGACGTAGATCAAGCTAAAGTTAGAGAATTGTTAAGACCTTATTTATTAAAATCAATTCCAGAAAATTTTTTAAAAGATTTTAATGAAGAAGAGTTTTATGTAAATCCCACAGGAAATTTTGTAATTGGAGGGCCAGATGGAGACTGTGGTTTAACAGGTAGAAAAATTATTGTGGACACTTATGGTGGGGCAGCGCCTCATGGGGGAGGAGCTTTTTCGGGAAAAGATCCAACTAAAGTAGATAGATCTGCTGCTTATGCTGCAAGATATATTGCTAAAAATATTGTTGCTTCAAAAATTTCAGAGAAATGTTTAATTCAATTAGCTTATGCAATTGGGGTTTCAAAACCGTTATCTATTTATGTCGATTTATTTGATAATGATTTAGAAAAAAATAAATTTGTAACAGAAGAGATTTCAAAGAATTTTGATTTGAGCCCGAGAGGAATAAGAGAGATGTTAAATTTGAATAAACCAATTTATGAAAAAACAGCAGCTTATGGTCATTTTGGCAGAGTGCCAGAGACAGACGGTTCATTTTCATGGGAAAAAACAGATAAAAAGAGTGTTTTTTCTAAATAGTTACTATTGAATTAAAAAAAATTCTTTATATATTGCCTTTACATTATTGAAATCACAGAATGGGCTTTAGCCCATTTTTTTTTGGAACTATTAAAATATGTTAAATAGAAGATCAGATAAATTAGAATTATTAAGAATAGCTGAAGCTGTGGCTTTAGAAAAATCTATCGATAAAGAGTTGATTATAGATTCTATGGAAACTGGAATTGCTAAAGCAGCCAAATCTAAATTCGGACAAGACAATGAAATCAAAGTTTTAATTGACAGAGAAAGTGGTGACATTGGTATATTTAGAAAATTAGTTATTGTTGAAAAACCAGAGAACACAAATACAGAAATTAATCTTCAAGACGCAATCATTTTAAATGAAGAAAACAAAGATAAAAAAGTTGGTGATGAAATTTTACAACCATTGCCCTCTTTTGACTTTGGAAGAATTGCAGCTCAGACAGCAAAACAAGTTATTAGCTTTAATGTAAGAGAAGCGGAGCGTGAAAGACAATACAATGACTTTATAGATAAAAAAGATACAATTTTGAGTGGAATTGTTAAACGTTTAGAATTTGGAAATGTAATAGTTGATTTGGGAAGAACTGAAGCAATTATTCAAAAAAATGAAATGATCCCAAGAGAAAACATTAAAGCAGGTGATAGAATTAAGGCTTACTGCTATGATGTAAAAAGAGAAACAAGAGGACAGCAAATATTTTTATCAAGAGCTCATCCTAAATTTATGGAAAAACTTTTTGTTCAAGAGGTTCCAGAAATCTATGACGGTTTAATTGAGATTAAGTCATCAGCAAGAGATCCAGGAAGTAGAGCAAAAATTTGTGTTAAAGCAGTTGATACTTCATTAGACCCAGTAGGAGCTTGTGTTGGAATGAGAGGATCAAGAGTTCAAGCAGTTGTTAATGAATTACAAGGAGAAAAAATTGATATTGTGAATTGGTCTGAAGATCCAGCAATTATAGTTTCTAACGCTCTATCTCCCGCAGAAGTTCAAAGAGTTAATGTTGACAGTGTTGCAAAAAAATTAGATGTGATTTTAACTGAAGAAAATTTAAGTAAAGCAATTGGTCGTAGAGGTCAAAACGTAAGACTTGCTACTAAATTATTAAATTATGAAATTAATATAATGACTGATGCTGAAGACTCAGAAAGACGACAGTTAGAATTCAAAGAGAAAACTGAAAACTTTGTTAAAAACTTAGAGCTAGATGAAACCCTAGGACAATTACTTGTCGCTGAAGGTTTTTCTTCAATTTCAGATATTAAAGATAGCACACCAGAAAGTTTAATAAAAATTGAAGGTATTGAAGAAGATACAGCTAAAGCTTTAATCGAAAGAGCTAAAGAGTTTTATCAAAAAGATCAGGAAGATATTACTAAAAGAATTAAAGATTTAGGATTGCAAGATGATCTTATAAATCACAAAGGTTTAACTCCTGGAATGTTAGTTACTTTAGGTGAGCAGAAAATTTTAAAATTAGAAGATTTTGCAGATCTAGCATCTGATGAATTAACAGGCGGTTATGATGTTGTTAAAGGTGAAAGAATAAAAATTCAAGGGTATCTTGAAGACTTTGCTTTATCAAAAGTGGAAGCTGATGAATTGATCATGTCTGCAAGAAATATAGTTTATAAAGATTGAGTAATGAAATATGGACAACAAAAAAACAAAATTAACACTTTCTGGCATAGCCAAGAAATCAATAAAAAATATAGAGTTAGCAAAAACTCAGAGTAAGAACTCTGTTGTAATTGAAAAAAAGCCAAGCAAATTTGCTCCAAAAGGTAGTTTCAGTAGACCAGCAAGTGTTAGATCAACGCCTGCTGCAAGTCCTAAAGGATCTTTTGTGCCAAGAAACACTCTGTCACCTAAACCATCTTCACCCATAACTAATGATTATGAAAAACGTAAATTAGCTGAACAAAGAGCAACTAGAAGACTCAAGGGAGAATCTGGAGAAAAAGGAAAGTCAGAGGGGAAAAAAAGAGAATTAAAATTAACTGTTTCAAGAGCACTAAGTGATCAAATTGAAGCTAGAACAAGAAGTTTAGCTTCTCTTAAAAGAGCAAAATTAAAAGAAAACAGAGAGCTTACTAAAGAAGAGATCCAAGAAAATTTAAAACCAGTTAAGAGAGATGTAAATATTCCAGAGGCAATTACAGTTAGAGAGCTTGCAAATAGAATGGCAGAGCAATCAAGCAATGTAATTAAATTTTTATTTGGAATGGGAGTAACTGTTACGATCAACCAAACACTAGCAGCTGATACGGCAGAGTACTTGGTAAAAGAGTTTGGCCATAACCCTATAAGAGAAACTAAAGCAGAAGAAATTATTCAAAAAATAAAAGAGTCTAGATCTGAAAATTTAAAAAATAGACCTCCGATTGTAACTGTGATGGGACATGTTGATCATGGTAAAACTTCTGTATTAGATGTTTTAAGAAGTGCAAACGTTGTATCAGGAGAATTTGGAGGGATAACGCAACATATTGGGGCTTATCAAATAGAACATGAATCAAATAAAATAACTTTTATTGACACCCCAGGCCATGCAGCTTTTACAGAGATGAGAGCCAGAGGATCAAAATTAACAGATGTTGTGGTATTGGTAGTTGCAGCAGATGATGGAGTTAAACCACAAACAATTGAATCAATTAAACACGCAAAAGCCGCTAAAGTTCCAATTGTTGTTGCAATAAATAAATGTGATTTACCAGATGCTGACCCACAAAAAATTAAAAATCAACTTTTAGAGTATGAGTTAATTGCAGAAGATTTATCTGGTGACACACTAATGGTTGAGATTTCTGCTAAAACTAAAAAGAACTTAGATAAGTTAGTAGAGTCTATAGTTCTTCAAGCTGAGATTTTAGATTTAAAAACAGATTATGAATCTAAAGCAACTGGTATTGTTTTAGAGTCAAAAATTGATACAGGTCGAGGAGCTGTAGCAACAGTAATCGTTACATCAGGCACAATTAAAAAAGGTGATTTTTTTGTTAGTGGATTGAAGTGGGGTAAAGTTAGGGCATTAATTAACGACAAAGGTCAAAATATTGATGAAGCACCACCATCATCTCCAGTGGAGATTTTAGGAATTAATGGTGCAGCAAAATCAGGTGATGATTTTATTGTTTTTGATACAGAAAAAGAAGCAAAAACTTTAAGTGCTAATAGAGCAGAAGAAAATAAAACTGCTGGTAACCCTCTAGCTTTTGCAACACAAGACTCAGCATTTACAGATAAATCTGCAACTGAATTAAATATTATTATCAAATCTGATGTTCATGGATCTTCCGAGGCAATAAAAAATGCCATCAGTCAAATTACTCATGATGAAGTTAAACCTAAAATAATTTTATCAGATATTGGAATGGTAACAGAAACCGATGTGACTTTAGCAAAAGCATCAAACGCAGCTTTAATTGCATTTAATGTTAAGCCAAGTAAGGAAGCAAAAAAATTAGCAGAGAATGAAAAAATAAAAATTTCTTCATACAATATTATTTATGAAGTTTTGGATTATATTAAATCAAGAATGTCGGGCTTACTTGCTCCAGATATTCAAGAAACAATTAGTGGTACAGCTCAAATTTTAGAAATCTTTAAAGTATCAGGAACAGGAAAAGTTGCTGGATCTAAAGTGACAGAGGGTGAGATCGCAAGTGGCGCTAATGCAAGAGTAATTAGAGATGGCGCAATTATCTATACTGGTAAAATAAGCACTATTTTTAGAGAAAAAGATCAGGCGAAACAGGTGAGCAATGGTCAGGAATGTGGAATTACTCTTAAAGACTTTATAGACTTTCAAAAAAACGATATAATTGAGGCTTATAGCACGACTTCAACGGAGAGAACGGTATAATGGCTGACAGAATAGGAAAACCGGTATCACAGAGACAATTGCGTGTTGGAGAGATGATTAAGCAATCTTTAGGTATGATTTTTGCAAGAAATGAAGCTAAGGTGCCGAATTTAGAAACTAATACTGTAACCGTTACAGAAGTAAAAATGAGTCAAGATCTAAAAATTGCAAAAGCTTATGTTTTACCTCTAGGGGGAAAAGATACAGAAAAAGTTATTAAAAAATTAAGAGAATATTCTTTTTTAATTAGAAAAGTTTTATCTCAAAAAGTTATTATGAAATACATACCAAAAATACTTTTTGCAAAGGATGACTCTTTTGAATACGCAGAAAAAATAGAAAACTTAATAAAACAAACAAACAAATAGGAAAATAAATAGTATGACGAAAAAAGCAGTAGAATTAAAAATGCATGAGAAGGACACCGGTTCTTCAGAGGTACAAATTGCATTATTAACAGGGAAAATTGAAACTCTTTCAGCCCACATAAAACAATTTAAGAAGGATAAGCATTCTTCAGTTGGATTGTTAAGAGCAGTAAATAGAAGAAAAAAATTGTTAGAATACTTAAAGAAAAATAAATTTGATTCTTACAAAAATGTATTAACGAAGCTGAATTTAAGAAAATAAAAAAGAAACGGAAATTGAATGTTCAAAGTATATAAGAAGGAAATTGAAGTAGCAGGTAAGAAAATAAGTTTAGAAACAGGTAAAGTAGCAAGACAAGCAGACGGAGCAATCATTGCTTCATGTGGTGAAACAGTTATTTTAGCAACAGTAGTAGGAGCAAAAAAAGTAAATCCAGATATGGATTATTTTCCTCTATCTGTAAATTATCAAGAAAAATATTATGCTGGTGGTAAAATTCCAGGTGGATTTTTTAAGAGAGAAGCAAGACCAACTGAAAGCGAACAATTAATATCAAGATTAATTGATAGACCGATCAGGCCTTTATTCCCTAGCGAATTTAAAAATGAAGTTCAGTTGTTACCAACGGTAATTTCATATGATAAAGAAAACCAACCAGACATCCTTGCAATCACTGCTTCATCAGCAGCATTAGCTATTTCAGGAATGCCATTTATGGGACCTGTAGGAGCTTCAAGAGTTGGGTATGTAGATGGTAAGTACATTCTTAACCCATCAAAAGCTGAATTAGAAAACTCTACTTTAGATTTAGTAGTAGCTGGTACTAAAGATGCTGTGCTTATGGTTGAGTCTGAAACAAAAGGTTTATCAGAAGAAATAATGTTAGCTGCAGTCAAATTTGGTCATGAAGGATTTGTTCCAGTAATCAAAATGATAGAGGAACTTGCAAAAGAATGCAGAAAACCAGAGTGGACTGTTGAGAAAAAAGATTTATCCGAAGTTAAACAAAAACTTGAGGAAACTTTTACAGCAGATTTAACGAAAGCTTTTGCTACTAGAGATAAGCAAGATAGATCAAATCAAATTTCAGAAATTTCTGAAAAAGCTAAGCAGCTTTTTGCAGATAATGAAAATTATTCTGATTTTAATGTTAACGATGAATTAAAAAATCTTGAAAAGAAAATTGTTAGAACTGATATTCTTAAGAACAAAAAAAGAATTGATGGTAGAGGTTTAGCTGATGTAAGAGCTATTGAGTGTGAAGTTGGTGTTTTACCAAGAACTCATGGTTCAGCATTATTTACTAGAGGTGAAACGCAAGCAATTGTAGTTACTACTTTAGGTACTTCTGATGATGAACAAAGAATAGAAAGTCTAGATGGTCAATCTAGAGAAAGATTTATGCTTCATTATAACTTCCCTCCTTTTTCAGTTGGTGAAACTGGAAGAATTGGAACAGGAAGACGTGAAGTTGGTCACGGAAAGTTAGCATGGAGAGCAATCAACTCTTCACTTCCTCCAAAAGAAGCATTTCCTTACACTTTTAGAGTAGTGTCAGAGATAACTGAATCTAATGGTTCTTCTTCAATGGCAACTGTTTGTGGTACCTCTCTTGCATTAATGGATGCAGGTGTTCCAATTAAAGAACCAGTTGCAGGAATTGCAATGGGATTAATTAAAGAAGGTGATGATTTTAGTGTCCTATCAGATATTTTAGGTGATGAAGATCATTTGGGAGATATGGACTTTAAAGTTGCTGGAACTAAAGATGGAATTACTTCACTTCAAATGGATATCAAAATTACTGGTATTACTTTTGAAATAATGGAGCAGGCTTTAAAGCAGGCGAAAGATGGAAGAATTCATATCTTAGGTGAAATGAATAAGGCTTTAAGTGAATCAAGAGCTGATGTTGGGCAACACACTCCAAAAATGGAACAAGTAACTGTTGATAAAAAAGATATCGCAGCTGTTATTGGAAAAGGTGGTGCAACAATCAGAGAGATTGTTGAAAAATCAGGTGCAAAAGTTGATGTGAATGACGAAGGAGTTGTAACTGTTGCTGCTCCAGATGAAGAGTCTAGAAACATTGCTATGCAAATGATTAAAGACATCACCGCAAAAGCTGAACTTAATAAAATTTACTCAGGTAAAGTAATGAAGATTATGGAGTTTGGGGCATTTGTTAACTTTTTAGGTAAACAAGATGGCCTTGTTCATATCTCAGAACTTGCTCCTAAAAGAGTAGAAAAAGTTACTGATGTTGTTAAAGAAGGCGACGAAGTAAAAGTTAAAGTGATTGGTTTCGATAGAGGTAAAGTTAAACTTTCTATGAAACAAGCAGCTGAATAATACTTTAAATTAAATTTCTAAAACCCTGGAATGAAAGTTCTGGGGTTTTTTTATGGGGCACCTGGCAACAGAACGCCCCTAATATTTTTAACTAAATTTAACTATATTTTAAGTAATATTCTTAGGATCTGGCATTCCAACTTTATTATATCCGGCATCTACGTAGTGAATTTCACCCGTTACACCGTTTGCAAGGTCGCTTAATAGATATAATGCTGAATTTCCAACATCATGGATATCTACGTTTCTTTTAAGGAAAGAATGATCTTCATTCCATTTATATAGGAATTTTGCATCTCCTATTGCAGAAGCTGCCAATGTTTTAATCGGTCCAGCACTTATAGCATTCACTCTCATGCCTTTAGCACCTAGGTCTCTTGCAAGATATTTAACACTTGCCTCTAACGCTGATTTACAAACACCCATTACATTATAATTTGGAATAGCTTTAGTAGATTCGTACGTTAGAGTTAACATACTGCCACCTTCTTTCATTATTTTTGAAGCTTCTTTTGCAACTTCAGTAAATGAAAAACATGAAATCAACATGCTTCTTAAAAAATTCTCTCTTGATGTATTTAAATATTCACCTGATAATTCTGATTTATCTGAGAATGCTACTGCGTGGACAACAAAATCAATTTGACCCCACTCTGATTTAATATCTTCAAATAATTTTATAACTTCTTCTTTGTTTTCAACGTCACAACTGAATGTTGTTTTTGAATTTAATTTTTCAGCTAAAGGAATTACTCTTTTCTTTAATGCATCACCCAAATAAGTAAATGCAAGTTCAGCTCCAGCTTCAGCAAGCTTTTGTGAAATGCCCCAAGCAATTGATCTTTCATTGGCAACGCCCATGATTAATCCCTTTTTACCCTTCATCAAACTCATGATTATATTTTCTCAAAAATTAAAGCAGCATTGGTTCCACCAAAACCAAAACTATTAGACATAACAGTATTTAAAGTTGCTACAGTTTCTGTTTTAGCAACTATTGGAAACTTTTTAGCCTCTTCATCCATTTCACCAATATTTGCAGAACCAGCAATGAAATTATTTTTCATCATAATTAAACAATAGATAGCTTCATGCACTGATGCAGCTCCTAAAGGGTGACCCGATAAAGATTTAGTTGAACTAATTTTTGGAATTGTACCTCCAAAAACTCCTTTAACAGCATTTAATTCTGTAATATCGCCAACTGGTGTTGATGTTCCATGGGTATTTATGTAATCAATTTTATTTTTAGCAGTTGCCATAGCCATTTGCATACATCTGATTGCTCCTTCTCCTGATGGGGCTACCATATCATATCCGTCTGATGTTGCTCCATAACCAGTTAATTCTGCGTATATTTTAGCTCCTCTTGCTTTAGCATGTTCGTATTCTTCAAGAACTAAAACTCCACCACCACCTGCAATTACGAAACCGTCTCTAGTTTTATCATAAGCTCTTGATGCAGTCTCAGGTGTATCGTTGTATTTTGAAGATAACGCTGTCATTGCATCAAACATTGCTGTCATTGCCCAGTGAACTTCTTCACTTCCACCTGCAAAAACAACATCTTGTTTGCCCATTTGGATTAATTCCATTGAATTTCCAATGCAGTGTCCGCTAGTAGCACATGCAGAGCTCATTGTGTAGTTGGTTCCTTTAATTTTAAATGGCACTGCTAAAGTAGCTGAAGCTGTACTTGCCATTGTTCTTGGAACAATGAAAGGACCCATTAATTTTGGAGTTTTGGCTCTAGTTTTATCTGCTGCTAAAATTACATTTTCAATTGAAGGTCCTCCTGAACCCATAACAATACCAGTTTTAAAATTACTAACTTCACTTTCTTCTAATCCAGAGTCTTCAATCGCCTCTTTCATTGCAATATAATTATAGGCTGACCCTGAACCCATGAATCTAATTGTTTTTCTATCAATATGATCCTCAAGTTTTATATTTGGTTTACCATGAACATGGCTTTTAAGATTATGCTCTTTATATTCCTCAGCATATGAAATTCCTGATTTAGACTTTAATAGTGACTGATGAACCTCTTCTTGATTGTTTCCCAAACAAGATACAATTCCTAAACCTGTGATAACTACTCTTCTCATTATTTAAATAATCCTACTTTCAAGCTTTCTGCTGAATATATTTTTTTGTCATCTGCAAATACTAAGCCATTTGCAAGACCAACTGTTGTTCCACCTGGAGCCATAATTTTTTTCATATCAATTTCATATCTTACATTTTTAACATTTTTTAAAACTTCACCAGTGAATTTTACTGCACTCACTCCTAAAGCTCTCCCTTTACCTGGGTTGCCAAGCCACCCAAGATAAAAACCAACTAGTTGCCACATAGCATCTAAGCCAAGACAACCTGGCATAACAGGGTCTTCTTTAAAATGACACTCAAAGAACCAAAGATCATCTTTGATATCTAATTCAGCCTTTAAAGATCCTTTTTTAAAAGTACCACTATTATTGCTGATTTCAGTTATTCTATCAAACATGAGCATTGGCGGAAGAGGTAATTTTGCATTACCGGGGCCAAAAAGCTCTCCATTTCCACAATTAATTAGTTCATTATATGTGTATGAATTTTTTTTCATAAAAAATAAACTCCTTAATACTTGATTTAAAGAGATTATAATATAGTAATAGTTTAGAACAATTATAAACAATAATGAACAA
The DNA here is from genome assembly GCF_059417725.1 of Candidatus Pelagibacter sp. PS_41. Lineage (NCBI taxonomy): Bacteria > Pseudomonadati > Pseudomonadota > Alphaproteobacteria > Candidatus Pelagibacterales > Candidatus Pelagibacteraceae > Candidatus Pelagibacter > Candidatus Pelagibacter sp. PS_41. The sequence continues at coordinate 1,224,249 of NZ_CM182062.1, forward strand.
TTTAAATATATATAAAGAAAAGTTAAGAGAATCTGGTTTAAGACCAACTAGACAAAGATTAAAAATATGTGAGGCTTTATTTTCACCAAAGGAAACTTTTCATTTTACAATTAATGACCTTAGTAAAATAATTGAAGAAAAATTAGATGAAAAAATTTCTCTAGCAACAGTTTACAATACAGTGCATGCTTTTAAAAAAAATGGTTATTTAAAAGAAATTGTTATAGCAACTGATAAAAGCTATTTTGATACTAACACAGGTACCCATTCCCATTTTTTTGATATTAAAAATAAAGAATTGATTGATATTAACCAGGTTGATTTGAAAGATATACCAAATCCACCAACAGGAAAAAAAATTAAAAATATTGATGTCATAATCAATGTTGAAAGTGAATAAATTACTTTATAATTATTCTAAACTACTTGACACAAAAATTAAAATAGTTATATAGATTGAATAAAGAATTTTTAACAAGCGTAATAAAACTTAAACTAACAACAAAAGAGGTCAAATGAGTTCAGAGATTAGTAAAACTAGCAAAAATGGTTCAGGTTGCCCCGTAATGCACGGTGGAATGACAAAATCAAGTCAGACACCAACAGCTGAATGGTGGCCAAAAAATTTAAATTTAGATATTTTACATCAGCATGACACTAAAACCAATCCAATGGATGAAAAGTTTGACTACAAAGAAGAAGTCAAAAAATTAGATTTTAAAGCAGTAAAAAAAGATCTATTAAAACTTATGACAGACAGTCAAGACTGGTGGCCAGCAGACCTTGGACACTATGGTGGACTATTTATCAGAATGGCTTGGCACTCAGCTGGAACTTACAGAATTGCAGATGGTAGAGGTGGAAGTGGAACAGGAAACCATAGATTTGCACCACTAAACTCTTGGCCAGATAATACCAACTTAGATAAGGCTAGAAGATTAATATGGCCTATTAAAAAAAAATATGGAAATAAAATTAGCTGGGCAGACTTGATGATTTTAGCTGGAAATATGGCATATGAGTCAATGGGTCTTAAAATGTATGGTTTCTCTTTTGGAAGAGAAGATATATGGCACCCAGAGAAAGATGTTTATTGGGGTTCTGAAAAAGAATGGTTAGAAAATAAAAGATACGACAATAACGATGACAGAACTTCACTTAAAAATCCTTTAGCAGCGGTTGTGATGGGGCTGATCTATGTTAACCCAGAAGGTGTGGGTGGAAAACCAGATCCATTAAAAACTGCTTATGATGTTAGAGAAACATTTGGCCGAATGGCAATGAATGATGAAGAAACTTGTGCTTTAACAGTAGGAGGTCACTCAGTTGGAAGAGCTCATGGTAATGGAGATGCTTCATTATTAGGTCCAGAACCTGAAGCTGCAGATGTACATGAACAAGGCTTTGGCTGGAATAGAAAAGGTGGTGGCGGTCTAGGTGTTAACCAGGTTACTAGTGGTATTGAAGGTGCTTGGACAACTCATCCAAACAAATGGGATCATAGTTATCTAAATCTTTTATTAAACTACGATTGGGAATTAAAGAAAAGTCCAGCTGGAGCAAACCAGTGGGAACCAATTAATATGAAAGATGAAGATAAGCCAGTAGACTTAGCTGATCCATCTGTAAAAAGAAATCCAATAATGACAGATGCTGATATGGCTATGAAAATGGATCCTATTTATAGAGAAATTGCAGAACGTTTTCATAAAGACCCTAAATATCTTGAAGAAACATTTGCAAAAGCTTGGTTTAAATTAACTCATAGAGATTTAGGTCCTAAAAAATATTATGTTGGTCCTGATGTTCCAAAAGAAGATTTAATTTGGCAAGATCCAGTCCCTGCAGGAAAAGATTTTGATGTTGAAAAAGCAAAAAAATTAATCGAAGCTACTGGTTTAAGTAGTTCTGAAATGATTGCTACAGCATGGGACAGTGCAAGAACTTATAGAAGAACCGATCACAGGGGTGGAGCGAATGGAGCTAGATTAAGATTGGCACCACAAAAGGATTGGGCAGGCAATGAGCCTAAAAGATTAAATAATGTTCTTGGTAAACTTGAGAAAGTTGCACAAGAAACAGGTGCAAGTGTTGCCGATATTATAATCTTGGCTGGAAATGTTGGATTAGAACAATCTATAAAAAAAGCTGGACTAAATGTCAAAGTTCCATTTGTTGTCGGTAGAGGTGATGCAACTCAAGAGCAAACGGATGTTGATTCTTTTAAAGTTTTAGAACCAGTTCATGATGCTTTTAGAAATTGGGCTAAAGAAGAATATTTAGTTACAACTGAAGAGATGATGCTTGATAGAAGTTCTTTAATGGGTCTATCAGCTAAAGAAATGACAGTTCTAGTTGGTGGAATGAGAGTTTTAGATACCAACCATGGTGGAACTAAACACGGTGTGTTTACTGATAATCCAGGAGCTCTTACCAATGATTTCTTCGTAAACTTAACTGATATGAAGTTTAAGTGGAAACCTGCAAGCAAAGACCTTTATGAAATAATAGATCGTGCAACTGATGTAACTAAGTTTACAGCTACAAGAGTAGATTTAGTTTTTGGCTCTAACTCTATATTAAGATCTTACGCAGAAGTTTATGCGCAAGATGATAATAAAGAAAAGTTTGTTAGAGACTTTGTTAATGCATGGACTAAAGTAATGAATGCTGACAGACAAGAACTAAAGAAAGCTCATTAGTCATCATTAATGAATAGCGTTCAATTTAAAGACTTTTATACGGTACCAGATCTTAACTTTGATATATCAAGGTTAAGATCTGATTTAGAGATAGTCTTAAAAAAAAGAAATTTTAATTCTTTAGGAGTTGCTCATTTTGGCGCCATTCCAATAAATCAAATTCCTAATGATAGTAGTTCTATTGATGGACATAATTTAAGAGGCAAATATTGGACGATTGCTGACGAAACAGGAAAAGAAGTTTCTCGAGATATTGAAATAGATGAATCGAAATACACACAACTAGTTCCTGAATTTGAAAATACATATTTTAAAGAAGTCTATGACACCTTAAGCAAAAGATTTAAACTGGGTAGAGTGAGATTGCTATTAAAAGAGCCAAGATCAACATTAAGCTGGCATAAAGATCCTGAGCCAAGACTTCATATACCGATTATCACAAACTTAGGATGCTCAATGGTTATCGAAAATGTAGCTAAACATCTGCCCGCAGATGGAAATGTTACCATTACAAATAATACGAAATATCATAATTTTTTTAATGGGGGTGAACAAGCTAGAATTCACATAGTTGCTTGTTTATTAGAGGATCCGTTTAATTAATAGATCCCCATACATTCTGGTTATTAACCCATCCTGAATAATCACCAGTTTTTATATTACACCAAGTATTTTCACATTTTTTGATAATAAGTAATCTTCCTTTTTCTAAACGAGCGATAGGTTTAGAAAAATATGATGCTTTTTTAAATAAAATTTTGTCTTCCATGATAATGATTGAATTAGATTTTTTAATTTGAGAAACATGAATCCATCCACTATTATTTTTTAGATCAACTATTCTTCTAAAGTTTTCTTTTTGGTCAATCTGTTTTACAGGTAGATTTATTTTCTCATAAATGTATTTAATTTCAGACTCGAAGCTAGGTCCATATCTGACATTTACTTTATTCTTCTTTAAAGAGAGGAATTTTTCTTCAGCATTTAAAGACTGAATATTTGTAATTAATAAACATAAAAATAAAATAATTATTTTTTTTTTCATTTACAAAAACAAAATTTTCTTTTTTTTAATTTAACTTTTCTAAAGTTTAGATTAAGTAAGTCCATGATTAAAATATGACCATCAAGGTTTTGCCCAATATTTAAAACTTTTTTTAAAACTTCGTTAGCTTGGATAGTTCCAACTATACCAGCAACAGTACCAAGTACACCTTCTGCCTCACAGTTTAATAAATCATCTGAAATTTGGTCTTCTTGAAAAAAACATCTTAAACAAGGAATTTTTTTATTTTTAAAATCAAAAGTAAATACATGTCCATCAAATTTGCTAATTGCACCAGTGATAAGAGTTTTTTTAAATCTTAAGCAAAAATCATTTAATAAAAATTTTGTTGAAAAATTATCAGAACCATCAACAATATAATTATAATCTTTAATAATTTTTATGAAATTTTTTTTATTTAATCTCATTTTATAAGTTTTTATTTTTGTATTTGGATTTATTTTCTTTATTTTATCTTTTGCTATTTGAACTTTAAATTTACCAATATCATTTGTGTTATAAAGGCTTTGTCTGTGTAAATTAGAGAGTGAAATTTTATCATGATCTATAATTCCAATTGTCCCAACACCAGCTCTAGATAAAAATTCAGCAACAGGACATCCAAGCCCTCCAGCTCCAACAATTAATACCTTTGCGTTTAAAATTTTTTTTTGTCCTAGAGCACCAATATCTTTAAGAACAATTTGTCTAGAATATCGTTCAATAGAATGTTTATTTAATGGGTTGCTCATTTTCCTGTTGAGCCAAACCCACCTTCGCCACGAATTGAATCGGGTAAATTATCTGCTTCTTCTAATTCCATTTTAACAACAGGTGTTAAGATCATTTGTGCAATCCTATCTTTATTATTAATCAAAAAATCTTCTTTACTGTGATTAAAAAGAATAACCTTAATTTCCCCTCTATAATCGCTATCGATAGTTCCAGGTGTGTTTAAAACAGTTATGTTGTTCTTTGCGGCGAGACCTGAACGTGGACGTATCTGCACCTCATAATCCTTTGAAAATGCCATAGAAAGTCCTGTTGGGACCAAATAAGAGGTATTAGGAGGAATTTTAATTGGCTCCTTTATAAATGCCATGAGGTCCATACCCGATGCACCAGAGGTTTTATATGATGGTAATTCTACTTCAGGATTTAGTTTTTTAATAAATACTTTTGCCACTGAGTTTTAATTTAATTGCTGAATAACTCTATCAACTATTTCTTCAGAAATAGCAGACTTTTGTTTTAAGCTAAGTCTTTCGTCTTTGATTTCATCATCTTTGTAAAAAATCGAAACTTCATTAAAATCAGAGTCAAATCCAATAGATTTATTCGACACATCATTTGCAACTACCCAATCACAATTTTTTTCAACTAATTTTTTTTTTGCATTTTTTTCAATTTCATTTGTTTCTGCTGCAAAACCAATAACTAGTTTTGGTCTTAAGGAATTGTGTTTTGAAACATAGTTTAGAATATCAATGTTTTTTTCAAGTTCTAAATTTAAATTTTCATTTTTTTTTATTTTTTCACTTTTTATTTCACTCACTTTAAAGTCAGCAACTGCTGCTGAAAAGATAGCGACATCAGCAGGTAAGTTTTTTTTTGTAGCTTGCAACATTTCTTGTGCTGTTTCTACTTTTATCAAATTTATATTTTCTCCAATAGGAAGGTTGGTTGGTCCAGAAATAAGTGTTGTCTGAAAACCTTTTTTTGCAAATGCATTAGCTAAAGCATAGCCCTGTTTGCCCGAAGATTTATTAGTAATAAATCTAACAGGATCGATATATTCATTTGTTGGTCCAGCAGTTATCAAGGCCTTAAATTTATTATTATTTGTTATGGAGTTAAAATAAATATTAATTTCTTCAATAATACTTTTTGGCTCAGTCATTTTACCTTCTCCAAACTCACCACAAGCCATATCACCAATTTCAGGACCAATTACTTTATAACCAAAGGACCTTAATTTATTTAAATTTTCTCTAGTAGATGGATGTTCCCACATTCTAACATTCATAGCAGGAACTAGAAAAATATCTTTATCAGATGCTAGAATTACAGTTGAAGCTAGATCATCTGAAGATCCTACACTTAATTTTGATATAGTATTCGCTGTTGCGGGAGCCACTAGAATTAAATCTGCCCATCTAGACAATGATATATGGTCCATTTCAGCTTCATTTTCAGCATTAAATAGGTCGTCATAAACCTTTTCTTGAGTAAGTGAGGCTACTGATAAAGGAGTTACAAACTCTTTAGCACTTTTGGTAAGGATTGTTTTAATTTCTGAACCTTGTTTTTTAAACAATCTAATCAGTTCTAAACTTTTATAGGCTGATATACCCCCACATATTATTAATAGTATTTTTTTACCTGTTAAATTTTTCATTGAAGAATTAAAATACTACTAGACCAAAAATTACAAGCAGTAATAAACCAATAATAGATTGATTTCTAAACGCTATCATTTCTGATTTTTTTTCATTTAAAGCTGTAAAGGAGTTAGAATTTTGAGGTATTTGACCACTTGCTAAAAATGTCAAAGCTTGATTTGCTTTATCCATTATTTCTGGAAAATCAGGCAATCTTTTAATTACTTCAGTGGTGCTTTTTAAACCTTCATTCAATGTATTTATTGGATCTTTTGTTTCTCTTAACCAACTTTCTAAAACTGGTTTTGATGTATCCCATATATTAGTATCTGGATTAAGTTTTCTTGCAACACCCTCAACAACCACCATTGTTTTCTGCAGCATTAGTAATTGAGGTTGTGTTTGCATATTAAATTTTTCAGTAACATCAAAAAGTTGTTTTAATAATTTTCCCCCTGAAATATCTTTGACAGATTGACCAAAAATGGGCTCACCAATTGATCTCAAAGCTTGAGCCAAATCATTAACTGGTACATCTTTTGGAACGAGGCCGGCAACTAAATGCACTTCAGCTACTTTTTTATAATCTCGCTGAATAAAACCAAAGAGAATTTCTGCCAAAAATCTTTTACTTAGATTGTCTAATCTTCCCATAATACCAAAATCAATAGGAACAATTTGACCATTATTATCAATGAATATATTGCCTTGATGCATATCTGCATGGAAGAAACCATCTCTAACAGCATGTCTTAAAAAATGCTGAATTATATCTGATGCGATTTGCTTGGTATCAATATTTCTTTTTTGTAAGTCTTCCGTTTCACGAATTGAAACACCATCGACCCAATCAAGTGTCATCACATTTTCACTTGTGAAATTCCAATAAATTATTGGTACTCTAAAACCTGCATCATTCTTTGTATTTTCAGCATATTCATTTGCTGCCGCTGCTTCAAACCTCAAATCCATTTCTAGATTTGTTATCTCTTTAAGTAAAAATACAACTTCCATCAACTTAAGTCTTTTTGTTTTTTTGATGAAGGACTCAATAAGGAAAGCAAAAAGCATTAATGCATCTATTTCTTCATTAAAAGTTTTTTTAATATCTGGTCTTAAAATTTTGATAGCTACATCTTTTATAGTTCCATTGTCATCAATTTTAGCTTTATGTACTTGTGCAATCGATGCAGCAGCAACAGGTTCACTCAAGTCAATTATTGAGTTAAATGTTTCATCTCCTAAGTCTTTCTTAATTATTGCTTTTGCTTCTGTTAAAGAAAATGGAGGCAATCTATCTTGCAAGCCTTCTAATTGCTTTGCTAGTTCTTCTCCGATAATATCAGGTCTAGTAACTAAAAATTGTCCAAGTTTAATAAAAGTAGTTCCCATTGATTGAAGAGATTTAGATAATTTTTCTCCTTCATTTTCATTTAAGTTATTTTTTCCAGAACTAGAAAAAGAGAAAGACAATATTTGAAATAAAATTGTAATTGCTAGTGGTGGTTTTTTGAATTTTGAAACTATATTCAAAACATCTGATTTAGCTAATTTTCTTCCTAATTTGTAAAGAGTAAATAATTTTTTAATCATTATACCTTCCAACCAGAATGAATCGCAACAATACCACCTGATAAATTTCTGTAACTACAATTTATGAAATTATTTTTTTTCATTAGATCAATTAGCTCTTCTTGATTAATAAATTCTTCAATACTTTTAACCAGGTATTCATAAGGTTCTTTTTTGCCAATAACAGCCCTACCAACTAAAGGAATTAGTTTTGAATAATTCTTATAAATAAAATCTAAATTAGAATTTTGAATTTTTGAAAATTCTAAACACAAGAAGCGCCCACCAGGTTTTAATACTCGATGTGCTTCTGCAAGTGTTTTATTAAGATTTTTTGTATTTCTAAGTCCAAAACTGATTGTATAATAATCACAGGAGCTATCTTTAATTGGAAGCTTTTCTGCAGGAGCAATCAACCAATCAATATTTTTATAAGTTTTTAATTTTTCTTTACCTTTGCTTATCATTCCAGAATTGGGATCCACACAATAAATTTTACAATTTTCATCAGTTAGATTTAAAAAAAGTTTACCTAAGTCTCCAGTCCCACAAGCAACATCAACTAGAATTTTATCTTTTGATGGGTTCATCCAGCTCATCAAATTTCTTTTCCATATCCGATGAATGCCCAATGACATAAAATCATTCATTAAATCATATTTGTCATAAACATTGTCAAATACATTTTGAACCAATCCTTTTTTATTTTGGAGATATTGTTGCATATAAAATTTATTATTTACTGATAATATAGTATCAAATGCCAGAATTACCAGAAGTAGAAATAGTCAAACAATCATTATCAAAAAAAATAGAACAAAAAAGAATAAAAAAAGTAATAATTAAAAACAGAAATTTAAGGTTTAAAATTCCATTAAAATTTGAAAAATTATTAGAACAAAAAAAGATTAAAAAAGTTACTAGGTTTTCAAAATATCTAATTCTTAATTTTAATGATAATTCTTTTTGTTTAATTCACTTAGGTATGTCAGGAACCATTCATCTAATTAATAAACATATTATAAATAAATTTACCAATACTAGTTTCTATAATTCACCAGAATTGCCAAAGAAACACAATCATGTTGAAATCCAGTTTAATGATATGAGTGTTATTTATAATGACCCAAGAAGATTTGGATTTTTTAGGTTTATTGATAATCCCAAAGAATTAAAAAAAAGATTTAATCATTTGGGTCCAGAACCTTTTTTTTTAAGTTTTAATTTAAAATACCTTCTAAATTTTTTTATAAATAAAAAAAAAGATATAAAAAGTTTTCTATTGGATCAAAAATTTGTTTCTGGCATAGGTAACATTTATGCAAGCGAAATTTTATTTTTATGTAAAATAAATCCCAAGACATATGCGATGAAATTATCGAAAAATGATTGTAAAAAAATCATTTATTATTCAAAAAGTGTACTTAAAAAAGCTATTGAAAAAGGTGGATCAAGTATTCGAGATTTTAAAAATACAGAAGGAAAAAATGGCAGTTTTCAAAAAGAGTTTAAAGTATATCAAAGAGAGAACCAGGGCTGCTCAAGAAAAAATTGTCATGGTAAAATTAAGAAAATATTTATATCGAATAGATCAACTTTCTTCTGCAATATTTGCCAAAAATAAGCAATTATTCTATTGACCAGTATAAATTCTCAAGCTATACCACTGCGCTTATGGCAAACACAAAATCAGCAATTAAAACAATTAGAAGAATTGCTAAACAAACATTGGTGAATAAGGCTCGTAAAAGCAAATACAGAAATGCTATAAAGAAAATGAGTTTACTTCTAATTGAAAAGAAAAAAGATGAAGCTTTAAAATTCTTGCCAAAGTTGAACTCTGAATTAATGAAAGTTGCAAAAACTGGAATTATAAAGAAAGCAAATGCCTCAAGAAACATTTCAAGAACAACTAAGAAAATTTCAGCTTTATAATCAAATATATACAGCGATTTTAAATTTCAACTAATAATACTCACATCATATAAGAAATCTTATTTTTAGATTAACCATATATAGATTTAGTAAAATAATACGAAATATAATTTATAAATCACACACTCATAGATTTTAAATTTGTAAAACTTAATTGTTCAATCAAACAGCACTGTGGCAAAATAATTTTTAAAATTGAAAACAGACCACTTCTTGGTTGTAATTACATCAGCATTAGAAAGAATATTCCCGCTAGAAATGAATCACCTGTAGATTTTATTTATTTTTATTTTTACTAAATTATTTATTGCAAATATAAATTTTATTCATTTTTGCTTTTACAAAATTATTTATTGCAAAAAGATTATTTTGCTTCTAACTAACTTTATTCCTACAAATTTT